>CAWDAI010000007.1:0-618026 GCA_963800275.1 uncultured Chloroflexia bacterium | reverse complement strand
GTCTGCGGGCGCGTCTCGGGTGGTCTGGAGATGCTCGAGTTCGAGGGCCGCGCGGTGACCGAGGGCGTGTCGCGGGAGTTCCTCGCGGCGGCCCATGCGGCGGGACTCGGCGACGTCCTCGAGCGCATCCGTGCGGGCTACCAGGAGCGCAGCCGTCGGGTGGCATCCACCTCCTCTACCGCTGCCCGACCCCGCTGGCGAACACGAGCTGGCGAGCCGGCCGGCGACCGCCGACGAGCGGGCCGCGAAGCCCGGCGAGAAGGCGAAGGTCCTCATCGAGACGCGCGGCGAGGGCGGCTACACCATCCTCGCGCCCTCGAACGGGCGGGTCCATCCATCCGGCGGCGCCTGGACGCTCGAGGCCGGCGGCTTCGCGACCATCGCGAGCATCAGCGACGCGGAGCGCGACGCGCTCTTCGACCTCGCGCGAACGTTCGACCGGATGCCGGCGGCGCCGCGGGAGGAGCGCACCACGACCGGCGACGGCGACCGCCCCGGCGACCGCTACAACCGCCGCGAGACATCGCCCAGACGACGCTGGACCTGCTCACGGCGCACGCCTGGACGCACGTCCACACGCGTGCCGACGGGACCCATCTCCTTCGTCGTCCGGGCAAGGACGTGGGCACGAGCGCGACCCTCACCGCGTCTGGCGCCTTCACCTGCTTCAGCTCCTCGGTCCCCGAGTTCGAGCCACGCCGCGGCTACAGCCCCTTCGACGTCTACGCCATCCTGGAGCACGGCGGCGACTGGTCGGCGGCCGCGGCAGCCCTGGCCGAGCAGGACGGCATCCACCTCGTCTCGGGGACGCCGGAGCCAGCGCCACCGCCCGTCGACCCGCTGGCCTGCCCCACCGGCGCCAGCGGCGTTCCACGGCGTCCTCGGCGAGATCGCCCACGCGGTCGAGCCCCATACCGAGGCCGACCCCATCGGCGTCCTGGCCACGCTGCTGACGATGTTCGGGGTCGCCTGCGGTGACACGCGCTGGCTGTACCAGGGCGCGATGCAGCCGGCCAAGCTCTACACCGTGCTCGTCGGGCCCACGGCCTTCGGCGGCCGCAAGGGCACCGCCTACAGCGTCGCTGCCGACGTCTTCGGGCGGGCCTACCCGATCCGCGACCTGCTGGTCCCGGGCGTGGCCTCGGGCGAGGGCATCGCCGGCCACTTCGTGCGCCACCCCGAGGAGCCGCGCGCCCTGGCGCTCGAGCCCGAGTTCGCGAGACTCCTCGCGAGCATGTCGCGCGACGGCTCGACGCTCTCGGCGGTGCTGCGCAACGCCTGGGACGACGTGCCCCTGGGGCACGCGCGCTCGAAGGACGAGGCGCAGGTCCATCGCCACCACCTCGGCCTCCTCGGCCACGTCACGCCCGACGAGCTGCGGTTCCGGCTCGACGAGCTCCGATGCCGCCAACGGCTTCGCCAACCGCATCCTCTGGATCGCGGTGCGACGCACCAAGCTCGTGCCCCGCCCGACCTCGCCGGGCAGCGTCATCGACGCGGCCGTCATCGCCCGCCTCTATGCCGCCATCGAGACCGCGCAGCAGCCCCTGGAGATGCGCTTCTCCGCCGCGGCCGCCGAGCGCTGGGACTGGTTCTACGCCGAGATGGCGCTCACCACGCGCCTGGGTCTGGCGGGCGCGGTGACGGCACGGCACGAGGCCCACGTGGCGAGGCTGTCGCTCGTCTACGCCCTCGCCGATGGGGCCGACGCCATCGGCGAGGCAGCACCTCGAGGCCGCCATCGCCTTCGCCGACTACGCCCGCCGCTCGGTCGTGTGGGCCCTCGGCGACTCGACCGGCAACCGCCACGCCGACGTCCTGCGCTCGCTGCTCGCCGATGGCGAGGTCGGCTGGGAGGACGGCAAGCGGGCGCTGGGCCTGCGCACGGCCGCGGAGATGGTCGAGGCCGTGTCGGTCCTCGTCGACGCCGGCCTGGCGGAGGTCGCGGCGGTCCCTTCGGGCGGCGGCCGGCCGCGGCGGGTCATCCGGGCGCGGCCATGACTTACCACGCTAACCGCGCAGGGTGCCTGCCACTTACCACGCGAACCACGCAGGGGGCCGGTGACTTTCCACGCAAAGCACGCAGGGTGCCTGCCGCGACTTACCACGCTTTCCACGCAAACCACGCAGGGGGGAGGAGAGAGAAGGGAATCACTAGCGCGCGACCCTTCTTCTTCTTTCTCTTGTTTCTACCTGGGCCCCTGCGTGGTTTGCGTGGTTACGGCGGAAAGTCCCTGCCCGCCGATGACCACCCCCTCGATCGTCGCGCCGTCGGCGCGATCCCTGATGCCCGCCGAGGAGGACCCCGTGACCACCGCTGTGCCCGCCGCTGCCACCACGACCGCCAAGCCCGCCATCACCCGCGACCGCTACCACCGCTACACCTACGAGGGCCAGACCTACCCGGGCGTCACGTCCGTCCTCCGGGTCCTCGACAAGAGCGACGCGCTCATGGCCTGGGCCAGCCGCAACACCGCCGAAGCCGCCCTGGCGCAGCTCGACCATCTCGCCGGTCTCCGCGACACCGTCGGACCCGAGGGCGTCATCAAGGCGCTCACGGCGCGATCGGGCTGGAAGCGGGACGAGGCGGCAGCGGCCGGGCTCGGACATCCACGGCATGGCCGAGCGCATCGCCCGGGGCGAGCCGTTGCCAGACGTCTCGCCGACCATCCGCGCACGGGTCGAGGCGTACGCGGCCTGGTGGGCGAGCTCGGGCTGGCGCATCCGCCTGGCCGAGGCCTTCGTCGTCGAGCCGACCTCGGCTACGGCGGCACGCTCGACCTGCTCGCCTACGACGAGACCGGCCGGACCGTCCTGGCGGATGTCAAGATCGGGCAGGAACATCTACCCCGAGGTGCGTGCTCCAGCTGCTGGCCTACGGCGAGGCCGCCCTCATCGCGCCGCAGGGCAGCCCGGTGGCCTACCCCATGCCGGCCATCGACCGCTACGCCGTCCTCCACGTCACCGACGGCGGTGTCCGGGTCATCGACGTCGAGGTCGACGATGACGACCGGGCAGCGTTCCGCGCCTGCCTGCCGCTCTCGCGCTGGCACACGGCGCGGAAGGGACAGCGGCTGTGAGCCGGGCTGGGAGGCGGCATGACGAAGCGCTGCCTCCGCACCGACCCGCACGACCGCTTCCTCGGCGCCGCTGCCGCCGCATGCCAATCCGCCGGCGTCGGGAATGACTTCGAACGCGCCTCGCCACCGAGCTCGGCGGCCGCCGCGTCGGCCAGTACGGCGAGCCGACCGACGTGCTGACGCCACTCCTCGCCGTCCAGGCGAAGGTCGGCAGCAGCTTCTCGGAACGCTACTGGCGGTGGCTCACGGCCATCCCCCGCACCGGCGATCGCATCCCGGTGCTCATCGTGGGCGATGCGCCCGGGCCAGGCCATCGCCGCCGGGCCTTCGTCGTCATCGAGCTCGGCGACTTTCGCGACCTCCACGGGGAGGACGGGCCGTGAAGCGGCCACGGCGTCTGCGCCTCATCGCGAGTGCACCGCCGGACCGTTGCGACCCCGCGCCACCACCTGCCATGAACCCCGTCGTCCTCGCGCTCGTGGCCGCGCTCCGGGACGTCGAACGACGGCGGGGTCGAGGTACAGTCCCCTGCCCCTCGGACACCCGGAGGACCGCCGCATGAAGCGAACGCTGCCCCGCGAGCTCGATGACCTCGGCGGCATGCGGGCGGCACGCTGGTTCCGCGAGTCGACCGCCGGCCAGTGGGACAACTTCGGTCCCGATGCCCAGCGCGAGCAGCAGGACCGCGCCATCGAACGCTACGGGCCTCGTCGACGCCGGCCTCGAGTGGTCGGTGGCCTCCTCGGGCTGGACCTCGGCCTGGCGCACCGCCACCTGGGAGACGATGATCTGCCACGGCCCAGGGTGGTGCCTTCGACGTCCTCGTCGTCGGCTACGTCAGCCGCTTCCTGCGCAACCTCAAGCAGACGCTCATCGCGGTCGAGGACCATCTCCATACCGCCGGTGTCGTCGTCCTCTTCGCCGATGAGCGGCTGCTCTCCTCGGACCCCGGCGTCCTGGGACCAGTTCATCCGCGAGGCCCACGAGGCCGAGGCGTACAGCCGGAAGCTGTCGAAGCGCGTCAGCGAGGGCTATGCCGCGAAGCGCCGGACGGCTCGGGGTCCCCGGCGGCAACAAGATGCCCTACGGCCTCATCCGCGAGGGCAAGCCCTCGGTCCTGCGGGTGGACGAGGAGCAGGCCGCGGTCGTCATCCGGGCGTACCAGCTCGCCGCCTCAGGCTCGACCGACTGGGAGGTGGCGGCACAGACCGGTCTCGCCAAGACCCACGTGTCGCGAGGTCCTCACCAACCCCATCTACGCCGGCCGACTGCGGACCGGCGAGCCCGCCGCCATCGCGCCCATCGTCGACCCCTCGCTGTGGTCGACCGTGCAGACGCGACGGGAGCGCCGACGGACCCGGACACCGGGTCGCATCGTGAAGGGCCGGTACGCCCTGCGGCTCTGCTGCGCCGGCTGCGGCAAGTACCTCTTCGGCGACGTCGGGCGCTATCGGCATCCGCCGCCGACCTGCGAGGGCTTCCTGGCGGCGAAGCCGGTCGTCCGCTGTCGGCGTGCCCGCAACCGCGAGGGCATCGACACCCGCATCAAGGGCCACAGCTACCCGCAGGAGTGGTACGAGGACGCCGTGGGTGAGCTCCTCGGCAAGGTCGGCGAGCTCGACGACCAGGCCATGACCGAGATCGTGCGGCTCTACGGCGAGGGTCTGGCGAAGCCCGACGAGCTCACGCTGGCGCGCATCGAGCGGGAGCGGGAGGAAGCCTCCCAGCGCCTCGCCAAGACCCGTGATGTCGCGGCCTGGCAGGCGACGATGGCGAGGCTCGATGCCGAGCAGCAGGTCGCCCGCCAGCCACGCCAGCAGCAGCGCATGGCGCCCGACGAGGTCGTCGCCTACCTGCGCTCGCTACCCACCCTCTGGAACGACGCCGGACCCGAAGGACGCCAGGCATTGGCCTCGGCGCTGTTCACCAAGCTCGAAGTGGAGGGCTATACGAAGATGCGATATGAACTCACACCCGATGCCGTTACCCTCGGTCTCGGCGCAGCCCTACCGGCGCAGACGGAGACCGGTGGTCACACAGGTGGGTTTGGTCGGGGCGAGAGGATTTGAACCTCCGACCTCAGCGTCCCGAACGCTGCGCGCTGCCAAACTGCGCCACGCCCCGACAAGAAGGACCAACGCGACGCTCCAGCCGCGCGGAATCGGGATTATAGGACACCTCGTCCAAGGTTTCCCGAGTCCTGTCCTGCCGACCGGTGCTCGCCGGTGTCCAGTCGCACGTGGCGGCGTCCGGGTCCGATTGTCTGCCAGTCACGCAACTGACGTGACCACCCCAGGGGCCTGGGTGCAGATGTGCGTCCGGGGCACACCAGCGGCGGCACCGCCGTTTCCCAGACCGCTGGGCGTCGTGGATGTGCCCGTGAAGCACACCGCTGGCGTAGGACCGCCGATGCCCGTCAGTTACTTGCGTACCGGACACGCCGCCCGGCCACCACCGAATCCACCCTGACACCGTGATCGAGCCGCTAGCTTCCCGTCGACATAGCGGCACGCCGGAAGCGCGGGTTGGTCTCGGCCGCAGGGAAGCGCGGCACCATCAGGGCCACCACCAGCGAGGCCAGCACGAGCAGGGCGAGGGCCACGCTGATGGAGGCCGTGTCCGTGGTCACACCGATGATCGTCGGAGCGATCATGAAGGTCAGCGTCAACGAGGTGAACACCGCCGACAGCGACGGCCCGTGCGGCGGGATGCGCCCGGCCGCCCCGAAGACCTGCGGCACGGTGTTGGCGATGCCGAGCCCGGCCACTGCCATGCCGAGGAGAGCGACGGCCACGGTGCCGATGAGCAGGAACGTCGCGATCGCGGCAGCAGCCAGGAACATCCCCAGCTGGATGAGCCGCACCGACCCGATGCGGTCCTTGACCCGGTCGCCGCCGATGCGACCAAGGAACAGCCCCGCCGAGAGCGCGGCGTAGGCATACGCTGCGACCTGGTCCGGCGCACCCAGACCCTCTGCCAGGTAGACGCCACCCCAGTCGTTGAGTCCGCCCTCCACGAACGCGAGCAACACGATGAGGACGACCAGCGGCAGCACGGCTCGGGTCGGCGCATGCCAGCGACTCGTGCCTTCCACCCGGGCGGAGCCGTGGCCCAGGTAGCGGCTGGCGACCCATGGCCAGGAGCCACAGCAGGACCGCCACGAGCACGACCTCGGCCAGCGGCTCGAGCCCGATCTGCAAGGCCAGGGCCACACCGAGCGCGCCGATGACCCCGCCCAGCGACCAGCCGGCATGGAGCCCGGACATGATGGACCTGCCGTCGCGCGCCTCGAGGGCGACGCCATGTGCGTTCATGACCACGTCCACGGTCGTGTTGAGGAAGCCGAAGAGAGCCATCACCGCCGCCAGCGTCAGCCACGACGGAGCCAGCAACGGCAAGATCACCAGCCAGGGATAGACCAACAAGGACAGCACGAGCAGACGCTCGCTGGGCATCCGCATGAGCAGCTGGCCGGTGATCTGCTGGGCCACCAGAGCGCCGGCGTTCATCACCAGCAACACGATGCCCAGCTCGGTGGCAGAGGCGCCAAGCGAGTCCTTGATGCCGGGGATCAGCGCGATCCAGGTACCCACAGCCACACCGTTGACCACGAACACGAGGAACGTGGCCAAGCGCGGCGACATCAGGCCCCCCATGTGTTCATCAGCATGTCGCGGCGCGTGCCGCAACGTTCGTCACTTACCGGCCTTGAAGGGGTAGAGGACCCACTCGTTGGTCTCGACCACGAAGTGATCGGGCACGATGTCCACCCGGGAGCGACCGGGCTTGTAGTGGAGCACCGCCGTGATGGGCTCGCCGCCTGCCGCACGGATACGCTCGGACACGGCCGCGATGGTGGTGCCGCTGTCCCAGACCTCATCGATGACGAGCACACGCTTGCCCGCGAGCTGATCGTCGGCCGGGAACTGCAGGAACTCCGCCGCGCCACGAAACCCGGATTCATCGTCGTAGACCACGACCGCCGCCAAGAGCATGTCGCGCCAACCGAGGCGGTAGCCGAGCATGCCGGCGGGGACCAGGCCACCGCGTGAGATGGCCAGCACCACGTCGGGCTTGGGGGACGCGAGCAGGCGCTCAGCGAGCTCGGCCACGAGCTGGTCCAGGTCATCCCAGGTGACGTTGATCTTGACGGGTTCGGGGGTCGTCTCGGGCATGGCCCGAGCGTACATGGCGGCGCCGGCGCGTGCGAGGCGGTGACCTGCGCAGGCGGTGGCCGGCGCGCGGCGTCGTGACCTACGCCCCGGAGCGAGCCTCGCTGATCTCGAGCAGGTGGCCGTCGGGGTCGCGAAAGAAGGCACGGACCTCCCAGGCCGATGAGACCGGCGGCGTCAGGAACGCTGCGCCGCGGGCTCGCAGGACCTCGTAGGCGGCCTGGCAGTCGGGCACCCGGATGGTCATGGCGTGGCTTACGCGACGTGGATCATCGGGCGGCGCGAAGGTCACGTCAGGCTTGTCGTCGGTGGGCCCGCCCCCGGTCACGAGCAACAGCCAGGCCCCACAGAAGGAGAAGACCGCGGAGGTGCCGCCGTACTCGCGTACGAGCTCCGCTCCGAGCACATCGCGGTAGAACGCGACCGCCGTGGGCAGGTCGCGCACGACCAGGATGTGTGTCAGCTCCATCGATCCGGTGGGGAAGTCGCGGTCCATGGTCGAGGAGCCTACAGGATGCGTCGATCGGCGACTTCGCTCCCCGTCCACGCCCTGCTCTACCATGTGTCCCGCATCGGATCCGATGTGACGACGCCGCCGAGCGCGGCCAACAGCAACAGCTCGGTCAGCCCAGGAGGCTCTCATGCCATTCGGACCCATCCAGATCTTCAGCTTCGGCTTCCCCGATACGGAGGGCTTCGAAGGTCGCATCGCAGAGGAGCTGGTGAGGCTCAGCGATGCCGGCATCATCCGCATCATCGACGCCCTGGCCGTTATCGCGGATGGTGACGAGGTCGACATCCTGCGCGTGTCCGATCTGGACGATGAGCAGCGCGAGGAGCTGGGCATGGAGGTCGGCGCGCTCGTGGGCCTGGGCATGGCTGGGCTCGAAGGCGTGCTGGCCGGCGCAGAGGCCGGGGCGGAGATCGTGGAAGACGGCGGCCTGGGCATCGTGGAAGCCGTTGGCGAGCAGTTCATCGAGGAGCTGCCCGACGGCGCGGCCGGCCTGCTGCTCATCGTCGAGCACGTGTGGGCCGTGCCCCTGCGCGACGCGGTGGTCGATGCCGGCGGCATCCTGCTGGGCAACCAGTGGATCGGGGCACAGGACCTGGTGGCGCTGGGCACGGCCCTGGGCATGGCTGGGGAGCTCGAGGACTAGGACGCCGTCGGGGCGGCTCGGATGCGCCGGTACACTGCGAGCGGGAGGCAAGCATGACGCTGCGCTGGGATGGACGGGAGTGCTGGGCCTTGGTGCTCGGTGCCAGCAGCGGGTTCGGCGCCGCTGTGGCCAAGGCCTGGGCCCGACAGGGCTTCGGCATCATCGGCGTCCATCTCGACATGCGCAGCACGCGCGCGGCGGCGGAAGCTGTTCGTGATGAGATCGCGGACATCGGCGTGCCGGTCGTCTTTCACAACATCAACGCCGCCGACGACACCAAGCGCGAGGCGGTCATCGAATCCATCGGGGCCCTCTTCGAGGAGCGTCGCGCAGCCGGTGAGCAGCCCATGATCGGGGCCATGCTCCACTCGCTCGCCTTCGGCGCCACCCTCCACTACGTGACCGACGACCCGGAGCGCAAAGAGCTGTCGCGCAAGCAGCTGGAGATGACCGCCGACGTGATGGCGCACTCCCTGCTCTACTGGACGCGCGACCTGTACCACGCGGGCTGTCTGCAGCGCGGCAGCCGGGTCTTCGCCATGACCAGCGAAGGTGCCATCCTGGCCGTCCCGACGTACGGGGCGGTCAGCGTGGCCAAGGCGGCCCTGGAGGCGCACGTGCGGCAGCTGGCGCTGGAGCTGGCGCACGCCGGCATCACCGTCAATGCCATCCGCGCGGGCGTGACCGACACGCCGGCCCTGCACCACATCCCCGGCTGGCAACAGCTGGTGCAAGCAGCCATCACGCGCAATCCCAGCGGACGCATGACCAGGCCGGATGACGTGGCCGATGCCCTCACCGTCCTGGCCACGCCCCAGACCCAGTGGATGACGGGCAACACCATCGGCGTCGACGGCGGCGAGGTCATGGGCTCGAGGGAGACGGCCGACATCCCCTAGCGGGAGGCCGGAGTCGATGTCGGAACAGACGGACCAGGGTGCTCGAGTGGAGCAGGGCGGCCGACCGACGGAGAAGCGTGCCCGACCGACGGAGCAGGGTGCTCGAGCGACGGAGCGCTCCAACCCCGCGGTCGAGGCCGAGCCGGCTGGCATCGGATCGTCTGATGCGACCGACGAGCTCTCGCGAGAGGTACGCCTGCTCGGTGCCCTCCTGGGCCAGGTCATCGCCGAGCAGGCGGGCGAGGAGATCCTGCATACGGTCGAGCGCATCCGCAAGCTCACCATCGATATCCGCAAGAACCCGAGCCCCACTCGCCAGCTGGGCCTGCGCGCGATCCTCGAAGAGCTGCCCCTGGAGCAGATCGAGCCGGTCATCAAGTCGTTCCTGCTCTACTTCTACCTGACCAACCTGGCCGAGGAGAAGCACCGCGTACGGCGCGTGCGCGAGCGGGCGCGGACGACATCCGGCGGCCAGGAAGGCTCGATCGAAGCGGCGTTGCGCAAGCTGCTCGACGAGGACCCGCCAGAGCGCATCCGCGAGCTGATCGACTCGCTCTCCATCGGCCTCGTGCTCACGGCCCATCCGACCGAGGCCCGCCGGCGAACGGTGCTGGTCGCGCTGCGCCGCACGTTCGCGCTGATCGATCGACTCGATGATCCGCGCCTGACACCCAACGAGGACTTCGAGGTCCGGCGCCGCCTGCGCGAGGAGATCTCGTTGCTGTGGCGAACGAAACATGTGCGCAGCCAGCGCCCCACGGTGCTCGATGAGGTACGTGCATTCCTGCTCTTCTTCGACGAGACGCTCTTCCAGGTCACGCCCTATCTCTATCGCACCGTGGACCGCGTGCTCGACCTGGCACCGTGGACCGGCAGCGGACCCGCGGAGGGCCCAGCCGGGCCGGCGCGTGACAGCGGCCACACGGGCACCAGACCGCCGGCGGTGAAGCCGTACCTGCACTGGGGCTCATGGGTCGGAGCCGACCGCGACGGCCACCCCCGGGTCACCGCCGAGGTCACGCGCCGCGCGGCCGCGACCGGAGCCGATCACGTGCTGCACGGCCTGGAACGCGTGACCACCCGCCTGATCCACACGGTCACCCCGGCCAACCGGGGCGATGTCTCCCCGCACCTGCTGGCCCGCCTCGACCTCGATCGCGACGAGCTGGGCAACGCCTACGACGAGATCATCCGCAACTATCCCGACGAGCCGTACCGCCAGCGCCTGGGCTGCATGGCCGAGCGCTTGCGCCAGACGCGCCACCGCCTGGTGAACGGGCGCGGCCTCGGTGCCGGCTATGCCACACCCGCCGACCTCCTGGTGGAGATCGATGAGCTGCAGGCGGCGCTCATCGAGGATGGCATGACGCGCGTGGCCTACGGGGAGGTCCAGTCCCTGCGCTGGCAGGTAGAGACGTTCGGCTTCCACGCCTTCTCGCTCGAGGTACGGCAGCACAGCGAGGTGCACGCAGCCACACTGGCCGCGCTCCACGACGGCGTGATGCTGGGCGAGCACGAGGTGACCAACGGCGTGACCGCGGCAGAGGTGCTCGAGACGTATCGGGCCATCGCCGACATCCAGGCGCGGTTCGGTCCGGCGGCGTGCGAGCGCTACATCATCAGCTTCACCCGTTCCGCGCAGGACGTCTTCAACGTGCTCGAACTGGCCGACTACGCCGGCTTGTCACGCGCTGCCATCGATGTCGTCCCGCTGCTGGAGACCGCTGATGCGCTGGAGGAGGCGGAGCGCCTGCTGGACGATCTGCTTAGCGACCCTACCTACCGTGAGCACGTCCGCGTCCGTGGCGACCACCAGGAGGTCATGCTCGGCTACTCCGACTCGACCAAGGAGTCGGGCGCCTTCGCCGCGGCCTGGCTGCTGCAGGGTGCCGAGTCCAAGCTGGTCGCTGCCGCTGCCCGCCACGGCGTGCGCCTGACCCTCTTCCACGGGCGCGGCGGCGCCATCGGTCGCGGCGGTGGCCCCATGAACCGGGCCATCCTCGCGAGCGCGCCCCACTCGCTCGAGGGCACGCTCAAGATCACCGAGCAGGGCGAGGTCGTGGCCGACCGCTACTCCAACTTCGACATCGCCATGCGCCACCTCGCGCAGCTCACCAACGCCGTGCTCATCGCCTCCTCGCCGGGACACGAACAGCAGGCCAGGGAAGCCAACGAACGGGGTCGCGACACGCTCGTGGAGCTGGCCGAGCGTTCCGCTCGTGCCTACCGCTCGCTGGTCTGGGAGGACCCCGCCTTCGAGGCCTTCTACATCGCCGCCACGCCCATCACCGAGCTCTCGCACCTGGCCATGGGCTCGCGACCGGCGGCCCGCGGCGGTGGCGGTGTATCGCTGGGCAAGTTGCGGGCGATCCCATGGGTCTTCTCCTGGGCCCAGTCGCGCCTGTTCCTGCCGGCCTGGTTCGGACTCGGCATGGCGGTGGAGGCGTACGAGTCAGCGCATGGCGAGGACGCCACCAGCACGCTGCGGGCGCTCTACCGCGAGTCACCCTTCGTGGCCGGCGTCATGGACACCATGGAGATGGCACTGGCCAAGGTGGATCTGTCGGTGGCGGGTCGCTATGCCGCTCTGGCACCGCAGCCGGACGGCGAACGCATCTGGGACGAGATCCGGTCGGAATACGAGCGGACGGTCGCGGCCGTCCTCCGCATCAGCGGGCGCGAGAAGCTGCTTGACGAGGCGCCCGCCCTGCAGCGGTCCATCACCCTGCGCAACCCCTACGTCGATTCCTTGAGCGAGCTGCAGGTGATGCTGCTCTCACGCCTGCGCGCGACGCCCGAGGACGACCCGGCCGCCGCGGAGCTGCGGCACCTCGTGCAGCTCACCGTCAGCGGCGTGGCCGCCGGACTGCAGAACACCGGCTAGCATCAACGTCGTGACCGGGTACAGGTAGCACCGCACCGGCTAGCACCGCACCGGTTCGCGCCGGCGGCCGGCGGGCAGCGCCACGCCGACCAGCGGCGGCAGTCCCGTCGGCACGGCCCCAGGCCGACGGTCAGCTTGGATCGAGCGGCCCGATCCCACGGTCAGCCTCGGTCAGGC
The DNA here is from genome assembly GCA_963800275.1 of uncultured Chloroflexia bacterium. Classification (GTDB taxonomy): domain Bacteria; phylum Chloroflexota; class Limnocylindria; order Limnocylindrales; family CSP1-4; genus JAFMJV01. The sequence continues at coordinate 605,657 of CAWDAI010000007.1, read as the reverse complement.
GGCCCCCGGCCGACCTTCAGCCTCGGTCAGGCGGCCCCCGGCCGACCTTCAGCCTCGGTCAGGCGGCCCCCGGCCGACCTTCAGCCTCGGTCAGGCGGCTCGTCGGCCGGCTGGTCCACGGAGAACGAGGCCACGCCACCGTCTACCACGGGCCGCACGGCGATCCCCGCCGCATCGAGGAGGCTGGCCGCGATGGTCGCGCGCAGCCCCGTGCGGCAGGTCACCAGCCAGGTCCGGTCGCGCTCCAGGGCGGGCAATGCCGAGGGCAGGTCGGCGAGGAAGATCCGTCGGCTTCCGGGGATCGCGCCGTCCTGCCACTCGATCGGTTGACGCACGTCGAGGATGCGGCCGGGCTCATGCGCCGCGACCGCCTGGAGCTCCCGCCAGGTGGCCGTGTCGTAGCCGGAGATCGAACCGCCGCCACGGGCCCACCGCTCGACGCCTCCATCGAGATACCCATGAACGTGATCGAAGCCGATGCGGTGCAGCTCGGTGGCGGCGTCCACCGCGTCCGCGGGATCATCCACCACCAGGCAGAGCGGCGAGTCGAACGGCAGCAGCCAGCCAGCGTAGGCGGAGAACGAGTCGCCCAGCTCCACGTTGAGCGAGCCCGGGATGTGGCCGGCCGCAAAGGCCCGTCGGTCACGCGTGTCGATGACGGGTACGCCAGCGGCGTGGGCCGTGCGGAAGGCCTCGACCGAGAGCGGTCGGGGTGCATCGGGGCCGCCCAGCAGATCCGGACCCTTGCGGTTCAGCGGTGCCATGTGGGCGTAGTAACCGGGGTAGCGCGTGCGGCCGGCTTCGAGCTCACGGGAGAACGCCTCGAGATCGCCCAGCCCGAATGCCGGGTTCCAGCGCTTGAGGGCACCGATGGTCGGCGTGCCGGAGAACTCGGCGTCCCCGGCCACGCAAAAGGAGCCGGCGCCGTGGGTCGGATGGACGACGACATCGTCGGGCAGCTCGGCGAGGCGCCGCATCGTGCGGAACTGGGCCGTGGTCGACTCCTCGAGCCGATCGGTGCCAAGGAGGTCGGTCCGGCCGACGCCACCGACCAGCAACGAACCGCCGCTGAACAGGGCGCGGGGGCGCCCGCCGCCGTCCTGCAACTCCCAGCTGAGGTGCTCGGGGGTGTGGCCGGGCGTGGCCATTGCGACCAGCCCGCCACCGGCCACCTCGACCTCGTGACCCTCGCGTGCGGCCTGGTGCTCGAACGCGTAGCTGCCGTCTCCGGGCGCCACGATCGTGCTGCCGATAGACGCGCGCAGCTCGAGCGCACCGCTGAGGTAGTCGTTGTGAACGTGCGTCTCGAGCGCGTGGCTGATGCGCCAGCCATGCCGCTCGGCCACGGTCAGGACCCGCCAGGCGTCGCGGGGCACGTCGATGGCCACGGCCGACTCGCCAGCGCCGACGAGGTACGCGTGGTTGCCCAACCCCGGCGTCTCGATCGCCACCACTGACGGACCCACGGCCATCCTGCTATCTCCTCCGCTAGCTGTCCACGTGCAGTCCCGACACTCATCGTAGACCGCGGGCGCCATGCGCCCCCTTGAAGCGGGGCGTGCAGCTCAAGGCGGGGCCGGCCGGTCGAGGGGCTGGCGGCCTCGGACGCACGCTCGGCCGGAGATCCGTGGCACAGCCGGCGAGGCGTGGCACGGCCGGCGATCCGTGGCCCGGCCGGCGATCCGTGGCCCGGCCGGCGATCCGTGGCCCGGCCGGCGATCCGTGGCCCGGCCGGCGATCCATGGCCCGGCCGGCGATCCGTGGCACGGCCGGCGATCCGTGGCCCGGCCGGCGAGCCGTGGCCCGACCGGCGATCCGTGGCCCGGCCGGCGAGTCTCGCCATGGCCCGACCGGCGATCCGTGGCACGGCCGGCGATCCATGGCCCGGCCGGCGAGTCTCGCCATGGCTCATCACGACGAGCCTGGGGCCGACAGTGCAGGTATGAGCCATACCAGGGCTCATCGAGCCGTCTCGAGCCACCGCGTGGCTCGAACCTTCGGATAGGCGTGCAGACACGTCGTGTTGAGCCACGGGGCGGCTCACATGGCGGGCCGGTCGGCGATCCCCCACACGCACGCGCGGCGAGACTTGCCATGGCTCATCACGACTCTTGCCATGGCTCATCACGACGAGCCTGGGGCCGATGGCGCAGTTACGAGCCACCGCAGGGCTCATCGTGCCGTCTCGAGTCACCCTAGGGCTCGGACCTGCAAATACGGGGACAGACACGTCGTGTTGAGCCACGGGGCGGCTCGTGTGACATCGAAACCGATCCGCCATCGTGGCGGGGCTCATCGGGATCCTACGTGGGCCTCCATGGCGCACGGAACGGCCAGGGCCTCCTGGGGGGCCTCCACGGCCCCACGGCCCCACGGCCCCACGGCCCCAGGGGGCCCACAGCCCCACGGCCCCATGGGGCATCCACGGCCCCACGGCCCCACGGCCCCAGGGGGCCCACAGCCCCACAGCCCCGCGGCCGCACGAACCGCCGCACACACGTATGCAGCGGTTGCTATAGTGCTGGTAGAGAGAAACCAAACGTAAGCACTCGCAAGCCCGCAGAGTGCGGGCGGGGCCCGCGCCCGCAGCAAGCCTACCGAGTGCCCGTGGTCCGGAGGAGGAGAGCACCCTACATGGCGGCACTTGGCCCGCGTCTGGCCTTCAACACGCATCTGCACGTCCCGCCGAACTTCTCGGCCTTCACCACCGTGGAGGACGCAGTGGAGACCTCGGCGCGCGAGGGCGTGAAGGTCATCGGGACCTCCAACTTCCACGACTTCGGGGTCTACGACCGCTTCGACGCCGCAGCCCGGCGGCTCGGCCTGAAGGCCCTCTTCGGCCTGGAGTTCATCTCCGTGCTGGAGGATGAGCTGCGCCGTGGGGTCACGGTCAACGACCCGGCCAACCCGGGGCGCGCCTACATCTGCGGCAAGGGCATCCCCGCGCCGACGCAGCTGAGCCCCACATCCAAGGCCTTCATGGACGCGGCCAAGGTCTCCAACGAGGCGCGCACGACCCGCATGGTGGACCAGGTGCGTGAGCTGTTCGCGGCGGCCGGGCTGCGGGTCGACGTCACCTACGCTTCCATCGTCAAGGCCGTGGCCGCCCGAGCGCAGGTCCCGACCGAGTGGGTCGTGCTGCAGGAGCGCCACGTCGCCCTCGGCTTCCAGGAGGCACTTTTCGCGGAGCTGCCGATCGAGGAGCGCGATGCCTTTCTCGGTCGGCTCTACGGGAGCACCCCCCAGGCTGACTCGGACGACGCGGTGGCCGTGCAGGGCGAGCTGCGAGCCCGCCTCATGAAAGCCGGCCGTCCGGCCTTCGTGGAAGAGACACCAGTGCCCTTCGCGGATGCGCTCGGCTTCATCCGCGGCCTCGGCGCCATCGTGGTCTACCCCACCGTCGCCGACGGTGCCGACCCGGTCTGTGGCTACGAGACCCCCGTCGAGGACCTCATCACACGCCTCGGCGACCACCACATCTACGGGGCCGAGCTGGTCACCGTCCGTAACTCGCCCGCCTGTGTCGACGAGTACGTGAAGGCCTGGCGTGACGCCGGCATCTTCGTCACCGCCGGCACGGAGCACAACACGCTCGAACGCATCCCGGTCGAACCGACGTGTCGAGGCGGTGTGCCCATCTCCGAAGCGTCCCTCGACATCCTGTGGGAAGGGGTCTGCGTGGTCGCCGCCCACCAGCAGCGGGTGCACGACGGCGAGACGGGCTATGTCGACGGCGCCGGCACCTTGAACCCGGGCTTCCCCGACACCGAGTCGCGCATCCGCTACTTCGCGGAGCTGGGGGCCCACCTCATCCACGAGGCCACGGGCACGACCCCCCAGGCCGCCGGGAGCGCCCGATGACCGACCTCGCGGACCTGCGGCTCCTCGACCTCGACGACCCCTTGCTGCGCGATGCGATCGAGATGTCGCATCGCTTCGGCCGCGACCCCGAGTACACGCGTGGTGGTGGTGGCAACTCGTCGGTCAAGGCCGGGGGCATCGTCTACATCAAGCCCAGCGGCGTCTCGCTCGCGGCCATCGAGGCCGAGGACCTGGTCCCGCTCGCTACCGCTCCCCTGCTCGAGCTGTTGCTCAAGGGCGGGGCAGAGGCGGACGAGGCCCGCATCGCGGGCGCGCCGGACCCGGTGATGCGCGCCGCTGCCAAAGTGCGCCTGGCAGAGGCCAGGGGCCGCCGCCCCTCGGTGGAGCTGATGTTCCACTCGCTGCTGCCGGAGACGTTCGTGCTGCACACGCATGCGATCGTGCCCAACGCGGTCACCTGCAACCAGGAGGGCGAGGCGCTCATGCTCGATCTCTTCGGGGACGAGGCCCTGTGGGTGCCGTACACCGATCCCGGTCTGCCCCTGGCCCGCACGATCAACCAGCTGCGCGAGGCCCATGTGGCCCGCACCGGTGGACCGGCACCACGCATCACCTTCATGGGCGACCACGGCATCATCGTCTCGGCCGACACGATCGCCCAGATCGCCGAGCTCAACGAGCACGTCATGGAGACGGTCAAGGGCGCCCTGGAGCGTGCCGGGGTCAGCGCTGGCAGTGGCCGTGCGGCGGCCCGCATCGCTGCCGACCCAGCACGTGCCACGGCTCTCGTCAGCACCATCGCGCCGACCTTGCGCGGGCTCCTCTCCAACGCCGGCGAGCCGCTCAAGCTGGTGACCTACGACCCGGCTCCGGCGGCCGCCGACTACCTCGAGTCCGAGGCTGGGCGCGCCGCGGTGCTGGGCGGCGCCATGACGCCCGACCAGATCGTCTACTCCGGCAGCTTCCCGCTGCTCTATGACCCGCCCACAGACGTGACCCCCGACGATGTGCCCGGCCAGCTGGCCGAGGCCCTCGCCGCCAACGTCGAAGCGCACGGCGACCAACCCGATCGTGACGGTCGTGCCCGGGCTGGGCATCTTCGCCGCCGGCGGCTCCTGGAAGGAGATCGACACCGCCCGCGACGTCTATCTCGACTGCCTGCGGGTGTACGAAGGCGCGGATGCGCTGGGCCGCGTGCGCGCCCTGACCGACGAGGAGCGCGGCTTCATCGAGCACTGGGAGGTGGAGGCCTACCGCAAGAACGCCGCCGCCTTCGATCGTGCCCCCGGACGCTTCGCGGGCTCGGTCGCCTTCGTCACCGGTGCGGCACAGGGCTTCGGCCTGGGGATCGCCCAGGGGCTCGCGCGCGAGGGCGGGACGGTCATCCTCGCTGACATGCAGGCCGAGCTGGCGGCGCAGGAGGCCACGGCCATCGATGCCCGGCACGGTGCCGGCCGAGCCTGGTCCGTGGGCGTGGACGTGACCGACGAGGACTCGGTCAAGGCCGCCGTCGCGGCGGCGGTCGAACGCTTCGGCGGCATCGACCTCTTCGTGAGCAATGCCGGCGTGCTCCGTGCCGGCGGGGTGACCGAGCAGGCGGTCGCCGACTTCGACTTCGTGACCGCGGTCAACTACCGCGGCTACTTCCTGGGTGTGCGCGCGGTGGCCCCGGTCATGGCCGCACAGCACGCGGCGCGCCCCGACTACCTCGGCGACATCGTGGAGATCAACTCCAAGTCCGGGCTGGTCGGCTCCAAGCGCAACTTCGCCTACGCCGGCTCCAAGTTCGGCGGGGTCGGCCTGACCCAGTCCTTCGCGCTGGAGCTGGTCGAGGAGGGCATCAAGGTCAACGCCGTCTGCCCGGGCAACTTCTACGAAGGACCACTCTGGTCCGACCCCGAGAACGGGCTCTTCAGGCAGTACCTGCGCGAGGGCAAGATCCCCGGCGCCTCCACCATCGAGGAGATTCGCGCCGCCTACGAGGCCAAGGTTCCCATGGGCCGTGGCTGCACCCCCGACGACGTGGTCGAGGCCATCCTCTATCTCGTCGCCCAGCAGTACGAGACCGGTCAGGCGTTGCCGGTCACCGGAGGCCAGGTGATGCTGTCATGACCGAGATCCCCAAGACCGAGTACGCGGCCCAGCTCGTGGCCGCGGACACCATCCGGCTCAGCAGCGACAAGCCGGTGCCGGAGCCAGGCCCGACGCAGGTGCTGTGCCGGATCGAGGCTACGGGCATCTGCTTCAGCGACACCAAGCTGATGCACGCCTTCGCCAGCCACCCGCGCAAGGGCAAGGTGCTCACTTTCCTCTCGGCAGACGAGCTGGCTGAGATCCCCAGCTACGTGCCCGGTGAGGCCCCCACCGTGCCCGGTCACGAAGCCTGTGCCCGCGTGGTCGCGGTGGGCTCCGCGGTCAAGCATCACAAGGTGGGCGACCGCGCCCTGGTCCAGACCGACTACCGGCACATGCTCACCGCCGGCTCCAACGCCTCCTTCGGCTACAACTTCGAGGGCGCACTGCAGCAGTACGTGCTCATGGACGAGCGCGTCATCATCGACCCTGACAGCGGTGAGCGCTTCCTCATCCCCGTGAGCGAGGAGCCCAGCGCATCCGCGGTCGGGCTGCTCGAGCCGTGGGCCTGCGTGGAACGCGCCTATGCCACCAGCGAACGCCAGACGCTCAAGGCGGGCGGGCAGACGCTGGTGGTGGTCGATCCCGGCCAGACCATCGACGGCGTCGACGCGCTCATCTCGGAGGCGGCCCCGGCCAAGCTGGTCACGGTCATCGGGGAGCCTGCCGACCAGGTAGTGCTGGCGACGCTGGCGGGCGCCTCGGGCGTGGCCGTGGAACACGCCGACAGCATCGACGGGCTCGAGCACGGTTCGTTCGACGACGTCATCTACTTCGGCGCCGACCCCGATCGCATCGAGCAGCTGCAGACCCTGGTCGGGCTCAAGGGCGTCTTCGACATCGTGCTCGGCGGCGAGACCCTGGGCCGTCCCGTGCAGGTCGACGTCGGTCGCGTGCACTACGACCTCACCCGCTGGGTCGGGACCACCGGCACCTCTGCCGCGGAGGGCTACGACTGGATCCCCGCCAGCGGCGAGCTGCGCGAGGACGAGCGCGTCTGCATCATCGGTGCCGCCGGGCCCATGGGCTTCATGCACGTGGTGCGCGCCCTGACCGCGGGCATCGCCGGTGTCTCGGTCACGGCCGTGGATGTCGATGCCGCCCGGCTGGCCCACCTCGCGAGCGTGGCCGCGCCCCTGGCCGCGGCCAATGGCCTGGCCTTCGAGGCGCTCGACAGCCGCGAGCAGCAGCCGCAGGGCGAGTTCACGCGCGTCGCCTGCATGGTGCCGATCCCGACGCTGGCGGCTGATACCGTGGGCCTCGCCGGCGAGGGCGCCATCATCGACTTCTTCGCCGGTTTCGCCGTCGGCGTCACCGCGCCCCTCGACCTCCACGAGATGCTGCACAAGCACGTCTACATCATCGGCACGAGCGGCTCCATGATCAGCGACATGAAGGCCGTGCTGGGCCGCCTGGAGGCAGGCACGCTCGATACCAACATCAGCGTCTACGCCATCAGCGGCATGCAGGGCGTGTCCGATGCGCTCGAAGCCGTCAAGGCCCGCACCTCCGGCGGCAAGATCGTCATCTACCCGCAGCTGACGCAGCTCGGGCTGATCACCCTCGCCGAGCTGCCCGCGCGGATGCCCGAGGTGGCCGCCGCCCTCGACGATGGTCGCTGGACCAAGGCGGCCGAGCTGGCCCTGATCGAGGCCGCCGGGGGGTCCACTCCGGCATGAGCCCGGTCCCCGGCACCGACGCCACGGTCGCCTTCGCCGATGAGCGACAGGCGGCCATCGCAGACCTGGTGGAAGACCGGGGACGGGCGCGCGTGAGCGAGCTGGCGGACGAGTTCGGGGTCTCCTCGGTGACCATCCGCAAGGACCTCGACGTGCTCGCCGATCGCGGCCGCGTCATCCGCACCCACGGCGGTGCCATCGCACCGCGGGCCCAGGGCCGGGACCTCGCCTACGACGTCCGCGATCGCATGCAGCAGCGCGAGAAGGCAGCCATCGGGGAGGCGGCCGCGAGCCACGTGGCCGACGGCGAGTCGATCCTCATCGACGCCAGCACGACCGGCCTCTACCTGGTGCGGGAGCTGATGCGGCGAGGCCTGGGCCAGAGCCTGACGATCGTGACCAACAGCATCCGCCTGGCCACCGAGACCGCGTCCCGGCCGGACGTGGTGGTGCTGCTCATGGGCGGCCGGGTGCGCGGCCGTTCGCTGTCGCTGGTGGGCCAGCTGGGCGATTCGGTCCTGCGGCGCGTGAACGTGCACAAGGCCTTCGTGGGCGCGGCTGGCTTCACCCTCGAGGAAGGGCTCACCGAGACGACCGAGGAGGAGGCCCAGATCAAGCGCGTGATGGTCGCCGCCGCGCGCGAGGTCTATGCGCTCATCGACAACAGCAAGTGGGGGCGCGTGGCCTCCGCTACCTTCTGTCGGGCCGAGGGGCTGACCGGCGTGTTCACCGACGCGGATGCCCCGCCTGAGATGGTGCGAGCGCTCGAAGACAAGGGGGTCGAGGTGATGGTGCATGGCTGATCGAGCACGGCGCTACGTGGCGCTGGACTTCGGAGCGGAGAGCGGACGCACGATCGTGGGGCGGATCAGCCACGAGCGACTGGAGATCGAGCCGGTCCATCGCTACGCCAATGTGCCCGTGCGCATGGGCGGCACGCTCTACTGGGACTTCGCGCGCCAGTTCGGCGACATCCTCGCGGGCATGCAGAAGGCGGCCGCCGATGGCCCCGTGCATTCGGTATCGGTCGATACCTGGGGCGTGGACTACGGCTTCATCGACGACCGCGGGCGCCTCATCGGCAATCCCGTCCACTATCGGGACTCGCGCCACGAGCTGATGCTCGACGAGGCCTTCGCACTCATCCCCCGGGATGAGCTGTACATGGCCACCGGCATCCAGTTCATGTCCATCAACACGCTCTACCAGCTGCTCAGCGAGGCTCGCGCCAACGATCCCATCCTCGATTCGGCGGACAAGCTGTTGATGATGCCGGACCTCTTCAACCACTTCCTCTGCGGCGTGGACGTGTGCGAGTACACCGAGGCCACGACCGGCCAGACGGTGGACCCCTGGACGCGCGACTGGGCCCGGCCGATCTTCGGGCGGCTGGGCATCCCCACCCACTTTCTGCCCGAGATCGTGCAGCCCGGGACCGAGCTGGGCACGCTGCTCAACGAGGTCGCGGACGCCACCGGCTGTGTCGGCTCACGCGTGGTGGCGGGTGCGTCGCACGACACGCCCTCGGCCGTGGCGGGCACCCCGCTGGCTGGGCACTCCACCGCCTTCATCTCGTCCGGCACCTGGTCGCTGGTCGGCCTTGAAGAGCACGAGCCCGTGGTGACCGAGGCGGCGCTGGAGGCCAACCTGACCAACGAGGGTGGCTATGCCGACACCATCACCCTGCTCAAGAACGTGATGGGCCTGTGGCTGGTCCAGCAGAGCCGGCAGACCCTGTGGCCGGGCAGTGGCGCTCCCTCCTACGAGGAGATCTGCGCGCTCGCGGAGACCGCGCCGCAGTGGACGGCCTTCATCGACCCTGATGACAAGCGCTTCCTGTGGCCGGGCGACATGCCCACCCGTATCCGCGACTACTGCGAGGAGACCGGCCAGCCGATCCCCTTCGAGACGGCCACCCTCTGGCGCGTCATCTTCGAGTCGCTCGCGCTCAAGTACACCTGGGTCGTCGATCAGCTGAGCCGGGTCACCGGCCGCACCATCGACCAGATCCACATCGTCGGCGGGGGTTCCCAGAACGAGCTGCTCTGCCAGCTCACGGCCAACGCCAGCAAGCGCCAGGTCGTGGCCGGCCCGGTGGAGGCCACTGCCATCGGCAACATCGCCATCCAGGCCATCGCCTCGGGTGAGCTCAGTGACATCACGCAGGCTCGCGAGCTGATCGCGCGCTCGTTCCCCATGAAGACGTACGAGCCCAAGGGCTACTTCTGGCGGGAGGCGCAGGAGCGGTTCACCGAGCTGATGAAGCGGGACGAGTAGGGCCGGGAGCGGCCTCGAGCATGGCCGGGAGCGGCCTCGAGCATCAACGGAGGAAGGGCCCCGCGGTTGGGGGCACCGGAGAAGGAGACCCAGGATGAACAAGTTCGGCGTCCACGGCATGGTGTGGTCCGGTGTGTGGGGAGCGCGCGAGTGTGCCTACACGGTCGAGAGCAGCAAGGAAGCCGGGTACGACCTGGTGGAGTTCCCGGGCTTCCGGCCAGACGAGATGGATGTGCCTGCCATCGTCAAGGCACTCGAGGCCAACGCCATGGAGGCGACCGTCTCCCTTGGGCTCGGCTTCGACAACGACATCAACAGCGAGGATCCCGAGACGGTGGCCCGGGGTGAGCAGACGCTCATGAACGGGCTGAACTTCGCGCGGGACATCGGGGCCACCTACTTCGGCGGCGTCCTCTTCAGTGCGCTCGGCCCCTACACCCACGCCGCCACCCCCGGGAGCCGGGCCAACAGCCAGGCGGTCATGACCCGGATCGCCGAGCAGGCCAAGGCCTCCGGTATCCGCGTCGGGCTGGAGTTCGTCAACCGCTACGAGTCGAACCTGCTCAACACCTCTGCCCAGACGGTCGAGTACATCAAGCAGACCGGCTCGGACAACCTGGTGGTCCACCTCGACTCGTACCACATGAACATCGAGGAGAACGACTTCCGCGAGCCCGTCTTCGACGCGGGCGACCTGCTTGGCTACGTCCATATCGGCGAGAACCACCGCGGCTACCTGGGACAGGGCCACATCGATTTCCCGCAGCTCTTCAAGGCCCTCGTGGACGCCGAGTACGACGGCATCATCACCTTCGAATTGTTCAGCTCGAAGGTCGTCGACGAGGACCTCACGACCACCCTCCGCATCTGGCGGAACATGTGGGAGAACAGCATGGACCTGGCCGTGCAGGCCCGTCGGTTCATGGGCGAGGAGCTGGCGAAAGCGCGCGCGGAGTGAGTGACGGTGCGGTACCATGCAATCGATTTCAGCGCCATGGTGACCCTTGGCGCGGGGAGGGTTGGGATCTCCATCGCGGGCAGCGCACGCTGGTCTGCCCCTTGACTCCGGCGGACCAGTGATGAGGACCATGACGGCATGACAGCGCTGCTCGAGCTGAGCGACATCAGCAAGTCGTTCCCGGGCGTCAAGGCCCTCGAGGACGTCCACTTCTCGATCGAGGCCGGGCAGGTCCATGCGTTGGTGGGCGAGAACGGCGCCGGCAAGTCGACCCTCATCAAGGTCGTCTCCGGCGTCCACCATCCCGACAGCGGCAGCATCCGCATGAACGGCCAGGTGGTGCGCTTCAACAGCCCGCACGCGGCGCAGGCCGCCGGTATCTCCACCATGTACCAGGAGCTGAGTCTGTACCCCGAGCTGACGGTGGCCGAGAACATCTTCATGGGCCACGCACCCATGCGCAAGGCCGGCCCGGCCGAGGTCATCGACTGGGGCCAGATGAACCGGCGCTCGGCGGAGATCCTGGAGTCGCTCGAGATCCACGACCTCGACGTCAAGCGCAAGGTGGGCACGCTCAACGTGGGCAACCGCCAGCGCGTGGAGATCGCCAAGGCCCTCTCGCTCGACGCCAAGGTGCTCATCATGGACGAGCCTTCGGCCGCGCTGACCGAGTCGGACGTGGACAAGCTCTTTGACATCGTGCGCCTGCTCAAGGAGCGCGGCGTGGCGGTCATCTACATCAGCCATCGGCTCATCGAGGTCTTCCAGCTGGCCGACCAGGTGACCGTGCTGCGTGATGGCAAGTACGTCGACTCCAAGCCGGTCAGCGAGACCGACGAGGACGACCTCATCCGCATGATGGTCGGGCGCACCATCACCGACCTCTTCCCCAAGCTGCCCAGCGAGGTCGGCGAGCCGGTGCTCGAGGTGCGCGGGCTCAACCGCCACCCCCAAACGGAGGATGTCAGCTTCACCGTCCGCAGCGGCGAGATCGTGGGCATGGCGGGCCTGGTGGGCTCCGGGCGCAGCGAGACCGCCCAGTGCGTCTTCGGCATCCTCAAGCCCGACTCGGGCGAGATCCTCGTGGAAGGCGAGACGGTGCGCATCGACTCGCCCGGCAAGGCCATGAAGCTGGGCATCGCCTACGTGCCGGAGGATCGCGGCAGCCAGGGGCTGGTGCGTGAGATGAAGATCCGCGAGAACCTCTCCATGGCGGTGCTCGACTCGCTGACGCGCTTCGGGTTCGTGGCCAAGGGCCGGGAACGCCACCTCGGCGACGATCTCATCGAGCAGCTCCGCATCATCGCCACCAGCGGCGAGCAGGTGGTCAACAAGCTGTCCGGCGGCAACCAGCAGAAGGTCGTCGTGGGCAAGTGGCTGGCCACCAAGCCGCGCATCCTCATCGTCGACGAGCCCACTCGGGGCGTCGACGTAGGCGCCAAGGCGGAGATCCACCGGCTCATGTCGGAGCTGGCCCAGCAGGGCCTGGGCATCCTCATGATCAGCTCTGAGCTGCCCGAGGTGCTGGGCATGAGCGACCGCGTGCTGGTCATGCGCAACAGCCGCCTGGTGGCCGAGTTCAGCCGGGCCGAGGCGACGCAGCAGAACGTGGGCGCGGCCATGATGAGCGAGCAGGCCACCGCCGGCACGTCTGCGCCGGTCGCCACGGGCGATGCGGCATGACCGCCGCCACCGGCGCCACCGGCAACCGCTTCCTGGCCAATGCCCGGCGGCTCTTCGGTACGCAGGAAGGCATCCTCCTGTTGCTGCTGATGCTGCTCGTCATCGGGGTCGGGATCTACAACCCGCGGTTCGTCACCGAGCGCAACCTGACCGACGTCTTCAACGCCAACGCCTACATCGCCGTGGCCGCCATCGGCATCTCCATGATCATCATCACGGGCAACATCGACATCAGTGTCGGCGCCATCATCGGCGTGCTGGTGGCCTTGTCGGGGACGCTGGCCGAGCAATTGAACATCGCCGGCTGGCCGACCCCGGTCGTGCTCGCCGCGGCCTGGATCGCGCCCCTCTTCGGCGGCATGCTCATCAGCGGGATCAACGGCTTCTTCGTGGCCTACCTGAAGATACCGGCCATCGTCGTCACGCTGGGTACGTTCAGCATCCTCAAGGGCGGGATCATCCTGGTCGCGGGCGGCAGCACCATCAGTGCGCTGCCGGACGGCTACAGCCTGGCCCAGCAGAGCATCGTCGCCATCCCGGTGCCGATCTGGATCATGGGCCTGCTCACGATCGTGGCCTTCGCCTGGATGCGTTGGAGCCGCACGGGTCGCTTCCAGTACGCCATCGGCGGCAATGCCGAGGCGGCTCGGCTCTCCGGCATCGACACGCGCCGCCAGTTGATGGTCACCTTCCTCGTCGCGGGCGTGTTCTACGGGGTCGCGGCCGTGATGTTCGCCACCCAGTACAACACGCTCCAGACGGTCGTGACACCCGGCCTCGAGCTGCAGGTCATCACCGCCGCGGTCGTGGGCGGGGTGTCCATCCTCGGCGGCATCGGCACCGTCATCGGCTCTACGCTCGCGGCCATCCTCATCCGCACCATCGGCGCGGCCCTCGTGTTCGTCAATATCTCGCCCTTCTGGCTGAAGGCGATCCTGGGCGTGCTCATCCTCGTGACGGTGCTCGCGGACGTGGTCCGCCGACGGCGCCAGGAACGGATGTAGGGAGGAGGTGCTGAGATGACGACGGCGAACCCCGCGAGCAACGGCTCCGAGTTCACGGCCCGCCTGCAGGGCATCCTCCTGCGGCAGGAGACCATCCTCTTCTTCATCCTCATCGGCGGCATGATCTTCATGTCGTTCCAGTCCGACGTGTTCCTCACGCCGCAGAACCTGCTCAACCAGGGCCGGCTGGCGACCGAGATCGCGCTCATCGCCCTGCCCATGACGCTGATCATCATCACCGGCGGGATCGACCTGTCGGTCGGTTCCATCGTTGGCCTGACCGCCATCATGCTGGGCGTGGCCTGGGAGAACTGGGGCCTGCCCCTCGAGGTGGCGATCGGCGTCGCCCTGCTCATCGCCACCGCCTGCGGCGCGTTCAACGCCTTCTTCATCATCCGCGTCGGCCTGCCGCCGTTGATCACGACGTTGGCGACGCTGGCCCTGTTCCGCGGCTTGGCCGAGGGCATCGCCCAGGCTCGCTCGGTCCGCGGTTACCCCGAGTGGTTCTACATCTGGGCCAGAAGGACTTCGATCTCTTCGGCCAGGCCACGGTCTTCCCCAACCAGCTGTTCCTGGTGGTCATCGGCATCATCCTGTTCGGGGCCGCGCTGGCCTGGACGCCCTTCGGCCGATCGCTCTACGCCATCGGCAGCAACGAGACGGGCGCCCGCTTCAGCGGCCTGGCCGTGGCCCGCAACAAGTTCATCATCTACACCCTCTCGGGCTTCATGTCCGGGCTGGCGGGCTGGGTCTTCGTCTCCCGGGTGAGCACGACCCGCTCTGACATGGGCAACGGCTTCGAACTGGACCGCCATCACTGCCGTGGTCGTCGGCGGCACCAGCATCTTCGGCGGCAGCGGCACCATCATCGGCACGGTCCTCGGACTCTTGCTCATCCAGCTCATGAAGAACGGCCTCGCCCTGTCCGGGGCCAAGGGCGATTCGACCACCATCGTGGTGGGCGTCGTGCTGATCCGCGCGGTGCTGCTCAACACCTTCATCTCGAACCCGCCCGAGCGCATCAAACGATTACTTCCGTCACGAAGCTAGAGCTACGATGCTCTCCCACGGAGAGGAGGTGAGGACGACACCCACGTACCGCGACGGTCCTGCGGGACCGCTGACCGCAATCAAGTTCGATCACTCTGGAGGAGATGACGCACGATGCGAAAGCCAATCGTTCTAGTTGCTGCGATGGCCCTGTCCCTTGGGTCCGTAGGCACCGCAGCGGCTGCCTGGGACGGCGCCGACCAGCTGCCGACCAACCCGCTGGCCTGCCCCGGTGGCGAAGCGCCCCCGGCCTGCTGCTGCCGGTGAGTACAACGGTGGACAGCCCGTCAACCCGCCCGACAAGGCCGGGCAGGACATCACGCTGGTCGATATCCCCAAGCTCATCGGCATCGGCTACTTCGACGCCACTGCCACGGGCATGCAGGAAGCAGCCGCCGAGCTGGGCAACGTGACCGTCATCAACGACGGCCCCACCGCCGCGAACATCGACGAGCAGATCACCTTCATCGACAACTACATCACCCAGGGCGTGGACGGCGTGCTCTTCGCCGCCAACGACCCCGTGGCCATCGCGCCCGTGCTGGAGAAGGCGCTCGAGAACGGCATCCATGTCGTGGGCTACGACGCCAACTCCGAGCCCCAGGCTCGCGAGTGGTTCATCAACCAGGCTGAGTTCAACGGCATCGCCAAGGCCATGATCGACAGCCTCGTCGCCGAGCAGGGCGAAGATGCCTCCTTCGGCATCGTCACCTCGACCTTCACCACGCCCAACCAGGCGCGTTGGATCGCCGAGATGGAAGCCTACGCGGCGCAGTGCTTCCCGAACCTGACCTGGCTCGAGACACTCGAGGCGCAGGAGGACACCCCGCTCTCCTTCAGCCAGGCCCAGACCCTCCTCAACAAGTACGGTGGGGACATCAACGGCATCTTCGGCATGACCTCCGTCGCGACCCCGGCTGCTGCCGACGCCGTGACCCAGGCCGATCTCTGCGGCACCGTCTCGGTCATCGGTCTCGCGACCCCGAACGCGATGCGTCCGTACGTCGAGGATGGCTGCGTCAAGTCCGTCGTGCTGTGGAACCCCGTGGACCTCGGCTATGCGGCGGTCATGGTTACCCGCGCCATCGTGGACGGCGAGTTCGCTCCTGGCGACACCAGCGTGATGGCTGGCAAGCTCGGTGAGCTGCAGGTCGTCAACGGCAGCGAAGTGCTGCTGGGCGCGCCGTTCATCTTCACCGCCGACAACATCGGCGACTTCAACTTCTAGTCACCATCGCGGGGAGTGATCCCGCAGGTGCCAGAGAACAGCGACGCCGGGGGGCCCTCGAGGTACCCCGGCGTCTTTCTGTGTGTGCGTTTGTCCCTGTCCACGTGTCCCTGCCCGCGTGTCCCTGCCCACGCACCCCTGCCCGCGCGTCCCTGTCCACGCACCCCTGCCCGCGCGTCCCTGTCCACGCACCCCTGCCCGCGCGTCCCTGTCCACGCACCCCTGCCCGCGCGTCCCTGTCCACGCACCCCTGCCCGCGCGTGTCCGCGTCCGTGCCGCGTCTGTCCACGCATCCCTGCCCGCGCATCCTTGCCCGCGTGTCTCACCCAGGGCGCCCTTGCCCGCGTGTCCCACCCAGGGCGCCAGTCGACCAGCCCACCGACGAGGACAGGGGTCAGACGGCCACTCAGGCGTCGGTTGGCAACGCGGGCGAGACGAATGGCGGTGGAACGGTCTGTTCGGGCTGGTCCGCCAGTCGACTGGCGACGCCCATGGGACAGGCCGGACACCGAGGCGGGCACCCTGGCGCGCCCCAAGCCGCCCCGGCTGGTCGGCGCTGCGGCCCGGAGCTAGTAGAGGTCGGTCTCGACCCCGAACGCCTGCACCAGGCGCGTGCTCTCCTCGGTCGTGAGGCCCTCGCCCTGGCCACCCGCGACCAGGTCCATGTACTCGTAGCGCGCCCCGGCTTCGGCGTACTCGATGCGATCCACGGCGCGTGTGACCGACATGTCGCTGCGCGCCATCACGCCGTGCTTGGACCAGACCGTGATGCGGTGGCGGCGCAGGCTCTCCACGGTCGCGGCCATGAGTTCGTCGGAGCTGGGCAGCATGAAGGGCAGGATGCCGATGCCGCGGGGCAGCTGCACGATCGTCTCCGGCTGCCAGCGCAGGAGTCGTCGGCTGAAGCGATCGGCATCAGCGCTGTAGTCCGGCCGGTGCGAGAGATACACCAGGTGTGGCGGCTGCGCGTGGACGACGGCGTGGAAGTTGGTGCTGGTGCGCGCGACCGTGTCCTCGTGTACCGCGAGGTGCGAGTTCCACTCCGAGGTCAGGATGGTGAAGAGACGGCTGGTGGCGGTGTAGAGCGTGCCGTGCGTGCCGTCATCGCCGACGACGACGGCACCCATGGACTCGGCCGGCAAACGACCGAGGTCACGCAAACGGCGTCCCGAGCCGGTGACCACGATCGTGTGGCCGACGAGGTGCGGCGTAGGCACGGGCAGCTCGATGGCTTCCGACATGGGCAGCAGTCGCCGGACCTCGATGGGCCAGCCGATGCAGACCGAGACATTGCCGGCACCACCCTCGGTCGCGTCGATGGCCGCGAGTCGCTGGCCGCCGGTACCGATGGAGTCGAAGATCTCCTCCAGGCTGGGCAGGGGTTCGGGCAGAGGCATGTGGGTGGTCCTCCGAGCGGTGCGGGTGGTGGTGCTCCCATAGTGTCGCAGGCGATGTCTGGTGGCACCATGGGGCCAGCACACAGCAGCCGGAGGAGCCGGCACATCAGCAGGCGGAGGAGCATGGCGTGGTCGATCAGGAGGAACGGATCGCCGTCGTGACCGGCGGGGGTCGGGGGCTTGGCCGCGCTATCAGCCTGGGCCTGGCCGCCCACGGTGCGACCGTCGTGGCCGTGGCCCGCCGGGAGGACCAGCTGCACGAGACAGAGGCTCTGGCACGCGAGGCCGGCGGAGTCGTCCACGGGTTCGTCTGTGACGTCGCCGATCGCCACGCCGTGGCCACGATGGCCGAGGCGGTGCCAGCTCGGTATGGCGATCCCACCATCCTCGTCAACGCCGCGGGCATGTTCGGGCCGGTCGCGCTCATCAGGGACGCCGACCCCGACGCCTGGGCGCGCACGATCATGGTCGACGCGGTGGCCTCGTTCTTCACCGTCAACGCCTTCCTCGGTGGCATGCTCGATGCCGGCTGGGGCCGGATCGTCAACGTGACCTCGGCCGCGTCCCTCCACCCGCCCGGTCCCATCAACAGCGCCTATGGCACGGCCAAGGCTGCGCTCAACCAGTTCACCCGCCACCTGGCCTCGGAGATCGCGGGCTCGGGCGTCACCGCCAACGTCATCCACCCCGGCGACGTCAGGACCGACATGTGGGCAGATATCCGCGACCGCGTGGCGGGGCTCGGGCCGGTCGCCGAGAACTACCGCTCGTGGGTCGAGTGGGTGGAGGAGACCGGCGGCGATCCGCCGGAGAAGGCGATCGAGCTCGTGCTCCGGCTCACCTCGGACGCCGGTGGCGCGACCAACGGCGAGTTCTGCTGGATCGACGATCCCCTGCAGGCGCCGGTCCCGAGCTGGGACCCACCGTCCGACGAACGACCCTGGATGAAGGACTGAGCGCCCGCGGGCGACGGCAAGGACTGACCGTCCGGAGGCGACGGGCCCCGGTACCCGCCTCTGTGGGACCGCTCCTAGTCCGCGGTCGAGCGCACCGGCTGCATGCGCCAGTCCGCGCGGCCGATGGCCACCGATGCCGCCACCCCGATGACCGCCAGGCCGAGGCCGGCGGCGACCATCGCTGCGCGCACGCCGAAGATGTCGGCAAGGATGCCGGCCAGGATGGCCCCGAGCAGACTCGAGCCCTGGAAGGTCATGACCCACAGGCCCATGACCCGCCCGCGGACCTCATCGGCGGTGGCGGAGTGGACCGAGATCAGGGCGTTCTGGGCCAGCGTGATCTGGGCCGCCCCCAGCATGAACGCGAGCACGTAGACCAGGGTGCTGGAGGTCGTCAGACCGATGCCCGCCACGATGGCGGCGATGGCCAGCATGCCCGCGATCATCCAGGGCCGACGGTCACCGTGGGCGATGGCCGTGACCAGCAGCGCGGCGGTGAGCGCGCCCGCTCCGGACGCGCCGAGGAAGGCGCCGTAGCCATCGGCGCCGAGTCCCAGCTCGTCCTGGGCGTAGATCGGTGCGAGCGTGGAGAAGGTGGCGATGCCGAACATGGCCGCGGCCCAGATGCTCACCATCGAGAGTCGCACCACCGGGCTGTTACGGGCGAACGAGAGCCCACCCCGAAGGTCGCTGAGGATCGAATGCGAGCGGTCCGCTCGCTGGCGGCCACGCTCGCGGTAGCGGTCCATCCAGAAGAACGAGGCCGCGACCAGCAGCGAGGTCACCGCCGTGAACAGGAAGGGCGACCACGAGCCCCAGGCGGCGATCATCAGCCCGGCCACCACCGGGCCCAGCAGGCGGGTAGTGTTCCAGGCCGTGGCGTGGAGCGACGCTGCGCTGGAGAGGTCGGCCCGCGGGACCATCTCCGCCATGAAGGCCTGGCGGACCGGCACCTCGAAGGCGATGAGCAGGCCGAAGCCGAAGGAGAAGGCCAGCAGCATCGGGGTCGTCTGGGAGCCGGTGACCACCAGCAGGAACACGATGGCCGCGAGGATCGAGGCCAGGACCTGCGCCACGACCAGCACGTTGCGGCGGTCGACCCGGTCGGCGAGCACGCCGCCCATGGGGCCGACGAACAGGGTCGGCAGGTAGAAGAAGCCGGTGACCAGACCGACCTCGGCCGGAGTGGCGCCGAGCTCGACCGCCAGCCAGGGGATGGCCACCAGGGGCATCCACATCGAGGCCCCACGGAAGAGCATGCCCACGAAGTAGATGCGGAAGCCCGGGTGCCGGAAGGCCCGGAACCCATACAGGCGCCCACGCTTGGCAGGCGACGCGTGCGTGGATCCGGAAAGGTCGCCCGTGGGCTGGCCGCCGGACCCGATCGCGTCCGTCTGCGCCGGATCGGCGGTGGTGTCGGGCGGGGTCCTCACGAGTCCTCCCACTCTACGCCCGACCGGCCGCGGCAGCAGATGGCAGGCCGGCGTGGGCCTCATGAGCGGCGGAGCGGCCCCGCCGGGCAGGTCGGCCCCGCCGGGCAGGTCGGCCCCGCCGGGCAGCTCGGCCCCGCCGGGCAGGTCGGCCCCGCCGGGCAGCTCGGCCCCGCCGGGCAGCTCGGCCCCGCTGTAAGGCCCTTCGTTGCGCTACGCCCGGGGTGCGATCTCCACGATCGTCTTGATGTGCTCCCCGTCCCCCGCGAGGCGGCCTGCGATGGCTGACACGTCGAAGCCGTCGAGGCGGTCGGTGATGAGCTCCGCCAGCCAGCCGCTCGTGTCCGGGCCGGCCTGGGCTCGGCCGATGGTCTCGACCGCCTGGGCTCGGCCGATGGTCTCGACCGCCTGGGCATAGTCGGCCCACGCGGCTGCGGCGCTGCCGACGATGACGCGGTTGTAGAGCACCAGCGCCTGGTTCAGGCGGGCCATGTCCACGATGAGCGGGCGAGAGCCGGGCGTGACGCTGAAGAGGGCCAGCACCCCGTTCGGGGCCAGGGCAGCAGCGGCCGGCTCCACGAGCGCGGGTGCACCGGAACCCTCGAACACGATGTCGAAGGGTCCGTCCCGACGGGCCAGGCCCGGCAGGTCCGTATCGGCAGCACTGACGTAGCGCCCACCGAGGCGAGCGACGAGCTCGGCGTTGCGATAGGGCGCCGGGCGCCGGGCATAGGTGGTGACATCGAGACCGCGCAGGCGCAGCGCGAGCGTGGCCAGCAGGCCGATGGTGCCCGCGCCGGTCACCAGCGCTCGTCGCGGCTCCCACAGCTCGAGTCGCGCCTGGACCTGGTCGGCCTGGCGCAGTGACTTGGTGATGCAGCTCAAGGGCTCGGTGAGGATGGCCACGTCCTCCAGCGCTTCCGGCACGGGCACGAGGAAGGCAGCATCGACCACCAGCTCCTCGCGCATGAAGCCGTGAGCTTCGCTGATGCCGGTCTCGATGAAGACCGGGTCGGTCGAGAGGTCCGGCCGGCCGATGCGGTCGTAGGCGCTGCTTCCGGGCCGGCGGATGGTGATCACGACCAGCTGCCCAACGGCGACGTCGGAGACCGCCGACCCGAGCTCGGCCACGCGGCCGAGCGACTCGTGGCCGAGCACGAGGAAGTCCTCGTCGGGCGGCGCCACGCCGTACGTCCCTGCCACGAGGTCGGCGTCGGTGCCGCAGAGGCCGGCGCGGATCATCGAGACGCGCACGCCGCGGCCGTCGGCAATGGAGTCGAGCGACGGTCGGGGCAGGTCCCGCAGATGCACGGAACCCGGGACGCCCGGCCGGAGAGCGACTGCCCTCACGACACTCGCCCGGGGGGCTCATCGCGGCTCACAGAGGCTTGCGCAGCGCTCGCCAGCAGGCTTCCGCGAGCTGCTCGAGCTGGTCCGGCTCCAAGGTCGTCGAGGTGTCCGCTGCAAGTCGGACGGCTGGCCCCACCGCGAGGTCCCAGAGCACCGCGATGGGCAGGTCGATGGCCTCTTCCATGAGCTCGCTCGAGGCGGCGATGAGTGGGTCATCGGTCTGCAGCAGCGCCTCATGGCCTCGCCACAGGTATGGCGAGGACTCGAGCTGGGCCAGGTAGCGGGCCTGCGCAGGGTCCGCCGCCAAGTGGCCGTAGACGTTGCGCCAGACGGTGATAAAGCGGTCGTGGGTCGAACCGACCGGGGGGAGACCCGTGACCGCGGCCCGACCCAGCGACAGCTTGATCTCCACGTAGGCGGCCACGATAAGCTCGTCCTTGGAGTCGTAGTGCACATAGGCCGTGCCGGTCGCGACGCCCGCTCGCTCGGCCACCGCGGCCATGCTCGTGCCCCGAAAACCGCGCTCGGCCACGAGCTCGAGCAGCGACCTGCGCAGCAAGGCGGCACGATCGACCGCCTTCGACCTCGTTGCCACGTCCGTCCTACTTGCCAAGGCTGAACACCGTACCCGTCTCGGCCTCGCTGATGCGCCACATCCGCTCGGTGTCAGCCTTGGCAGCGCGCTTCGAGTCCGGGCTCAGCCGGACCGGCGCACCGCGCATGTTCCAGCGCGGCCCGTAGAATTCGCCGTTGCCCGCGTCGGGATCCGTAGCGGCACGGAGCGCGGGCAAGACGCCGTCTTTGGGCGGCATCCCGAAGTAGCGGGCGGCTACCTGCCAGAAGCGACCGGAAAACCCGGTGCCGGCGTTCTCGACGGTAGCCACCTGCAGATTCGTATGCGCCAGACCCGGGTGGGCGACCAGGCTGCTGACACTCGATCCGGCTGCCTCCGACCGGCGCGCGAGCTCGATGCCGAACTGATAGTTGGCCAGCTTGGAGTCGCCGTACGCCTGCCATGGCTTGTAACCGCTGTCGAGCCGGGTCCTGTGCTCGTCCAGCGGCCGGCCCTGGGCCCGCGCCACGCTGGTCATGGTCACCACGCGTCCAGCCGGGGCCGCTTCGAGCAGCGGCATCAGCTCTGCCGTCAGCACGAAGTGGCCGAGGTGGTTGGTACCGACCTGCATCTCGAAGCCGTCAGCGGTCTCCGACGCCGGGGTGGCCATGAGACCGGCGTTGTTGAGCAGGATGTCGATGTGATCGTGCTTCTCGCGAACCGCGGCGGCGAAGTCGCGCACCGAGTCGAGCGAGCCGAGGTCGAGTGGGCGCACATCCACTTCGGCGTGCGCGATCTCAGCCGCGATGCGGTCGGCCGCGGCCTGGCCCTTCTCCACGTCACGTACGGCCATGACGACCGTGGCGCCCTTGCGCGCCAGCTCACGACTGGCCTCGAAGCCAAGGCCGCTGTTGGCGCCGGTGATGACGGCGAGCTTACCGCTCTGGTCGGGCATGTCGTCGAGGGTCCAAGCCATCATGGTCAACTCCTCCCTCGATCTGGATGCGCCCGGCCGGCGGTATCTAGCCTCGGCATCAACCTTGGCATCTGCCCCTGGTATCTGGCCTCGGTACCTGCCCTCGGCCACTCAGCGCAACTGTGACTGAACAGTCATTCAGGGTGGACGACCATTCAGCCGTTGTCAACGGTCCGCAGGCGATCTGGGTGTCGGCGCCGAGGTGCTCGTCAGCGCCGGCGCCTGAGCCACGTCTGGCCTGTCCCATGGGGGATGCCATTCGACCGGTGAGCCCCCAGGTCCCGCCACTCTGGCGACGATCGTCTCGGATGGAGCGCCATGCGACGCCTGTTGCCGGCGAAGTTCGGGCCGCGCTGCGTTTCGGCGGTCGACTGGCGCACGGGGCGGGACAAGCGCCGGGCTGGGGTTCGGATCGCGGCTCCAGCAGGCATCTGACGTCGCCGGCCGTGGGAAGTCTCTAGCCTCGCTGGAGCGGCCTGGTCAGGCAGGTCGGCCCACCTTCACAGGGCAGGCACAGGGCATCGGCCTCGAAGGTGAGGACCTCGCAGCCGGCAGCGCGCATCAGCTCGGCCGTAGCGGGAAGACCAGCGATGGCGAGGCAGCGGCGCGGCGCGAGCGCGAGGACGTTGACGCTCAGCCCGGCGCTGGCCTCGTATTCGTCGGCCGGCACGTCCAGTAACTGGTAGCCCATCGACAGCATCCGCTCGTAGAGGGCCACCGGCACGAGTGGAGCGTGGACCAGCGATAGGTCCGTGTCGAGCGGGTTGACCACCGAGAGCAGGTGGAGACAGGCTTCCGGCCCCTGGCCGTAGGGCATGTCATAGGCCTCCACCGTGATGCCCTGTGGCGCCAGGAGGTCGGTCAACTGCTTGATGCCGGCCTGGTTGGTGCGGAAGCCGCGACCGACCGCCAGCGTCGTCGAGTCGAGCCAGCAGCAGTCGCCGCCCTCCACGGTTCCTGGCGTCTCGATCGCGCCGATGACCGGCATCCGTCCCGCGTAGAACCGGGCATGCAGGTCGGCCTCGCCCACTCGCAGCGACTTGCCCGGCCGCAGGATGATGGCGCCCGCGGGCACGACGAACGAGGGGTCGAAGGTGAAGAACGAATTGGCCAGCTCATCGTCGGCCTCGTCGAGCCACTCGATGACCACGTCCTCACTCTCGAGCAGGTCCACGAACGCTGTGTACTGGGACCGCATGGCGCCGGCGGCGATGGCCTTCGCGTAGTGCCAGCGGCCGGGGTCGGCCGTGAGGACGGCACCGGGCCGGCGCATGGCCACGCGCCGCAGCGGCGCGACCATCGAATCGACCCCGAACGGCGCCGATGATCCGGGGCTCGCGGATCCGGAAAGCGGTGTCACAGCCGCAGTCTAGGCTCGGCGGCGAGGGCATCGACGACGGGCGGTGGACCATCCACCGCCCGTCTCGTTAGCTCCCGGAGCGCCTCACAGCTCCGGGAGTGCGACTTCCAGGGGGAAGCGCCTGTGTTCGGCTAGTAGGCCTCGAGGTAGCGGTCCAGCTCCCACTGGGTGACGGTGGTCTTGTACTCGTCCCACTCTTCCTGCTTGGCTTCGATGTAGTGCGTATACACGTGGTCGCCCAGGGCTTCGGCGATGACCTCGTCCTGCTTGAGCGCCTCGACGGCCTCGCCCAGGGAGCCCGGCATCTCCTTGATGCCCTTCTCGGCCACGCGATCGGCGGTCATCTCGAAGAGCGACTCCTCGACCGGATCGCCCAGCTTCATGCCCTTCTCGATGCCGTCCAAGCCGGCCGCCAGCATGGCTGCGAAGGCCAGGTAGGTATTGGCCGTCGGGTCCGGGCAGCGGACCTCCACGCGCGTGGCCTCGACCGAGCGGCCGGGGGAGACCTTGGGCACGCGGATCAGCGCGGAGCGGTTGGTGCGACCCCAGGTCAGGTACGTCGGAGCCTCGTAGCCGGGTACCAGGCGCTTGTAGCTGTTGACGAGCGGCGCGAGCAGGGCGGACATGCCGCGAGCGTGCGTCAGGACGCCGGCCATGTACGACTGGGCCAGCTTGGACAGGCCGTACTTGCTGCGCGGCTCGGCGAAGGCGTTCTTCTGCTCCTCGATCGAGAAGAGGCTCTGGTGCGTGTGCATGCCGGAACCGTTGATGCCCTCGATCGGCTTGGGCATGAAGGTCGCGTAGAGACCGTGCAGCTGGGCGATGGCCTTGAGCGTGAACTTGAAGGTCACCGCGTTGTCGGCCGTGGTCAGGCCATCGCTGTATTGGAAGTCGATCTCATGCTGGCCGTAGGCGACCTCGTGGTGCGCGGCCTCGACGCGGATGCCGAACATCTCGAGCGCGTTGACCATGTCGCGGCGCACGGACTGGGCCAGGTCGGTGGAGAAGTCGAAGTAGCCGCCGGCGTCATGCGGCAGCGGCGCGATGCCCCCCTCCGCGCCCTTGCGGAAGAGGAAGAACTCGAGCTCCGGACCCGCGTTCCAGATGTAGCCCATCTCCTCGGCCCGCTTGAGCTGCTTCTTGAGCACGCCGCGCGGATCACCCACGAAGGGCTGGCCGTCGGGGGTCATGACGTCGCAGATGACGCGGGCGGTGCCGCGGCTGCCGAGCGGGCCGGCAGAGAACTCGCCGTTCTGCCAGGGGATCTCGGCGAACGTGTTCATGTCCGGGGCCAGCCACTGGTCGGACTCGGCGATGCGGGTGAAGCCCTCGATCGACGAACCGTCGAACCAGGTCCCGTGCTCGAGCGATTCCTCCAACCGGTAGAGCGGGATGGTGATGCCCTTGACGATGCCGAGCAGGTCGGTGAACTGGAGCTCGACGAATCGGATGTCCCGGTCCTTGGCGGCCTGGATCTTGTCGAGCGGATCGTTGGAGGCTACTTCGATGACCACTGCGTCTCCTTTTCCGGGCCGTGGGCTGTACCCGGCGACTGCTGCGGGCACACGGTGAGGCAGCACGACCAGTCTCGAGGGTAGGCCACGCGGCGCCCGCTGTCGGTGACCGGCCGGTTACGCATCAGGTCCAGTCCAAGGACGAATTGGCACCCGACTCGGTCGACTCAGCGGCCAGAGCTGCTCGGCTCAGCCGCCAGACGTGCTCGGCTCAGCCGCCAGACGTGCTCGTGCCTTCGATCCGCCGGCTCGTGGCCTCGATCGTCCCGCCCGCGCCCTCGATCGTCCCGCCCGTGCCCGCGGCCACGGCCTCGGTCAGGGCCCCGAACTCACGGTCGGCGTCAACGTAACGGTCGGCCGTGAAGGCCAGTTCGATCCGGTCCCCGTCGATGCGGGCCCAGGCCCGCCGGCGGGGGAAGTAGAAGGTGAGCACCAGGCCCACGATGAGCAGCCCGAAGGCGATCCACACGATGGGCTGGCCGGGATCGCGCTTGATGACCAGGCCGGTCCAGCTGCCCATGCCACCCCAGGTGATGGACTGGCCGGCGGTGACCTCCGGGTCGGTCGTGACGCCCATCGGGATCGTCACCAGGAAGAGGGTCGGGTTGCGCTCGGTCTGGGAGTCGGCGGGACCAACGCCCTGGAGCACGAGCGCGGGCGTGCCGTCAGCGGTCGGCGTGAGCACGGCCACCAGCCCCACGTCGGCGCCAGGGATGGTCATGAACCCCTGCGGCGCTCCCGCCACCTCGTCGTCGAGCAGGAGCGGCCCGTCCCACACGAGCGCCCCGGAAGCATCATGGATGGTCAACTCCGCGGCCGGCCCGAAGGTGTTCTGGTGGAAGACGAAGCCACCGGCCAGCAGGGGGTCGTTGACGCGGATGGTCTTGCGGGCCACCTCCGCGCCATCCTGGTAGACCGACAGGTCGGTGCTGTAGTCAGCGAACGACCCGTCCGCCCGCCGCGGGGCCTCGAAGGCCTGGTTCTTGACCAGCAGGTTGCCGGGGGTGCCCACGGCACGGACTGGGGCGGTCTGCCCCTCGCCCACGAAGACGACGGTCTCGAAGCCGGCGGCCACGGTCACGGCCCCGGCCAGCAGGAACAGCACCAGGCCTGCGTGGGTCAGCAGGGTGGCCAGCTTGCCGTACTGGTTGCGGTCGCCGTAGACGTAGGTGGCGCCTCCCTCCACGACCGACTTGCGGCGCCGGAAGTGCCGTCGTCGAAAGGCGCCCTCGACCGCTGCGACGGCAGCCTCCCCTGCCCCGCTCACGAGGGCGCGTTGGGCACGAGCCGGTGCGTAGAAGGCCGCCGGCTGCACCACCCGCACGTGGCTGACCGAACGCCACAGGCGCGGGGTGCGGTCGAGCGTGCAGCAGATGATCGACAGCACCAGGACCGTCATCAGCAGCAGGAACCAGGGCGTCGAGAAGACGCTGAAGAAGCCCAGCCGGTCGAAGGTGGCCACGATGAGCGATCCCGCCGGCAAACCGTCCCAGGCAGCCTGCATCGTGGCCAGCTCGGCCGCGTAGCGGGCGGGATCGTCGGCCGCGGTGACCGGGAACTGGCGGACCAGCATGCCCACGAGCCCGGCCAGCGCCAGCAACGCGATGAGCACCACCGCGAAGCGGACATCGGTCAGCAGACGCCAGGCGGCCGCCCCCATCCGCGCCAGTCCCATGGCTCAGGCGCCGAGGCCGGCCTCCGCGGCGCTGATGAGTGCCACCGCCATGTCTGCGAGCAGGTCGTCCACGTCTTCCAGGCCCACGGAGATGCGCACGAGCCCGGGAGCGATGCCGGCCTCGGCCAGCTGCCGCTCGTCGAGCTGCCGATGCGTCGCGCTCGGCGGGTGGACGGCGTAGGTCACGACGCTGCCGAGGGTCGCGGTCACCGGCGGGATCTGCAGGCCATCGATGAAGGCCGCCGCGGCCGCCCGGCTCCCGAGGTCGATGGCCAGCATGCCTCCGCCCCGTCGCAGCTCCCGCTGGGCGACGGCTGCCTGGGGATGGCTGGGCAGGCCCGGATAGGTGACGCCCGCCACGCCGGGTGCAGCCTCCAGCTGCCGCGCGAGCGCCAATGCCGAAGCCGAGTGGCGGTCCATGCGCACGTGCAGCGTCTGCATCCCACGCAGGACGAGGAACGCGCTGAACGGCGCCACGATGCCGCCGGTGTCGGTGGCGACCGTGCGGACGCGCTCGATGAAGCCGCGCTCGCCTGCGACCGCACCGGCGATGACGTCCGAGTGCCCGCCGAGCCACTTGGTCGCCGATTCCACGACCACGTCCACGTCCAGCGAGCGTGGCGCGCAGATGTAGGGCGAGGCGAAGGTGTTGTCGACCACGACCGTGGCACCGTGGCCATGACCACGCTCCGCGAGGCGCTCGAGGTCGGCCACGACCATGGTCGGATTGGAGATCGTCTCCGCGTACAGCACCCGCGTCCGGCCGCCGGCCAGCGCGGCCTCGACGGCATCGAGGTCGGTCGGATCGACGAACACGGTCTCCACGCCCAGCGGCGCCAGCACCCGCTCCATCAGCGAACGCGTAGACCCGTACACGGCCTGCGTGCTGACGATGCGGTCGCCGGCCTGCACCAGCGCCACCAGCGTGGCGTGGATGGCAGCCATGCCGGAACCGAAGGCGTAGCCGGATTCGGCGCCGTGCATCTCGGCGAAGGCCGCGGCCATGGCGTCCGCCGTCGGGTTCTCCAGGCGCGAGTAGGTGTAGCCCGGCTTCTGGAAGCCGATCAGCTGGGCGTAGTCCTCGACGTCCTCGGCGTGGAACGTGGCCGACTGGTAGATGGGCACCGCGGCCGGCTGCTGCTCGACGCGCGGCGGGCGCGTGGCGGCCTTGATCGCACGAGTGCCGAATCCGTGTGACCGTGCATCGGTGGACATGGGCTGACTGTACACGGGGTGCCACCGGGCCGGGCTGGGCGCGTCCGGCGGCGGCCCGTCTCGTCAGATCCGGCGGCGACCGGTCACCTCAACCCCGGCGGCGGTCGGGCGGCTCGTCGGGCTCGATGGGCAGGGCGATCCAGGGACGGTCGTTACCCCGGCTGATCTCCTCGGTCCGGCTCAGCCCTTCCTCCGAGGCGCGCTGCTCGGTCGAGCCCCGGGGGGCCGGCGGAGGCTCGGGCTCGGCTCGGTGCGGCTCAGAAGGGCTGCCCGGGCTCGGCTCGGTGCGGGTCAGCCAGGGCTGCGCAGCCGTGTCGATCCCGGTCCGATCGGGAGCTGCCGGCTCGGAGGCGGCGGGCTGTTCCGCGAGCTCGCCGGCACGCCGTCGATCGGCGGCCGGCACCGGGGCCGGTGCAGACCAGGGACCGGGCGACTCCTCGGGCTCGACCGGGATCGATCGACGCTCGGAGGACCCACGCCCGGCTCCCGCACCGTAGGCCTCGCCTCCTTCGCGGAATACCGGCACGCGGCGGTCTGCTGCTCCCCAGGGTGCCGGATCGCCACCGGTGCGCACGTCCTCGGCCGGGGCCAGCTGCACCAGGTCGCCAGGGCCGCCGGCGATGTCGGTGGCCACGCGCTCGGTGCGCGTCTGGTAGCCAACGATGCGATTCTTGCCCCGCCGCTTGGCCTCGTACATGGCCACGTCCGCGGCTGCCACCAGCTGCTCCACCGTCGAGCCGTCGTCGGGATAGACGACCAGGCCGATCGAGACCGATGAGCGCACGTTGCGGTCAGCCGCATTCAAGGTCAGCGCGTAGATGTCCCGCCGCAGCTTCTCTCCGACCACGTAGCCGCCGGCCACGTCGGTCTCCGGCAGCAGGACCACGAACTCATCCCCGCCGTAGCGTGCTGCAGCGTCAGTGAAGCGGATGGTGTGGCGCACCGTGTCGGCGATGGCCTTCAGCAGGCGGTCGCCCCACTGGTGGCCGTACGTGTCGTTGACCGGCTTGAGATCGTCGAGATCGAGCATGAGCATGCTGAAGCCGCGACCCATGCGATCCGATCGGCGCAGCTCCTGCTCCATGGTGGTGAAGAAGAAGGAGCGGTTGTACAGGCCGGTGAGGGCGTCGAAGCGGGATGCGCGCACGGCCTCGTCACGAGCGTGGCGCTGGGAGCGGGCGGCAGCGGTGGCGATGTCGGCGAGCAGGATGAGCGCGACCGCGTTGATGCCGACCCAGGCCAGGGCGTCGGGCTCGATGGGACCACCGAAAGCCGCGTCGAGCAGGCCCACGACCGCGATGGTGACCGCGCCGAAGAGGGCCACCGCCAGTGGTGCCCGGCCCTCGGCCGAGAGCGCCGTGCCGGCTGTGACCAGGTAGAAGCCGACCAGGAAGGGGCTGGCCGCTCCACCGCTGAAGGCCATCAACAGGCCCAGGAAGACGATGGCGCCGATGCCCTCAAGGGGACGGCGGTAGCGACCGAAGGCGGACGCCGGGATCATGTCCATGAACAGGACCACCAGCAGCACGCCGCCCGCGAGCAGCGTGAAGATGGCGGACTCCTGCTCTGGCCACGCTCGCGTCAGCGCCACGACCACGGCCACCGCCGCGAGGAAGAGCAGCGCGACCACGCGCGCGACCTGACGGGTGCTGGCCGGCGAGATGAAGGTCGTGCTGCCGCGGGCCAGGGCTCCTGCGCGCTCCCCGTCGGCAGTGGCTCCGTCGGCGTCGCGCCCGTCTCCGGCCGAACGCTCCCCGCCCAGGCGCGGGAGGTCCCCTCTCGTCGCCATCGACGTCGCGAACGCCACCGTCACCGCCACAGCGGCGATGACGATGAGGCCGATGACGAGTGGGATGATCTGTTCTGCGGACACGCCTTACCCCAAGCACCCGCGCATGCGGGCCGAACGCGGTGAGACAGGCATGGTCACCACAAGTACTCCCTGGACGCTGGTCGAATGGTACTGCCGGAGCACGGGACGCTGGGCTGGGATCGGCTGCTAGTGTGGACCACAGGCAACGACGCAACCGAGGGGTCCATGTCAGAAGACGCCCGATCCGAGCTGGCCTGTCCTGTCTGCTCACAGCACACGCTGGCGCTCGATCAGCCGCCGGAGATCGATGTCTTCGGCGTCCAGCCCTACAGCGACATGCTGGGCATGGGCGACCTGCCCAACGACGGCGCCATCGGCATCGTCTGCCTCAACTGTGGGACCCATTGGCATGACAAGGCGGCCTTCGACCGCGGCGAGCCGGACCAGCCAGCACCCGATGACGGACCGACGGACGACGAGGCGGTCGACGAGCAGACGTCTGACGAGGAGTCGACAGCCTAGGAGCCGCGTGAGCTAGGGGCCGCGTGAGCTAGGAGCCGCGCTGCCCCCAGTAGAACATCAGCCCCAGGTTGATGGCCACGGCCGCGCCGAAGAGCAGCGCGGGCAACAGACCGGCCACGAGCACGAGTCCGAGCGCGCCGAGCGACCAGACCACGACCTCGAGCACCAAACGAGCTGGGTCGGGCAAGCGCCGGCTGGCCTTGGGCGCCACGAACAACCCCCACACCAGGATCACGATGGCCGGCAGCCCGAGGCCGAGCACGACCTGGAACAGCAGGCTCTCCGAGATCGAGACGCCGAGCAGGAACAGCACGACCAGGACCAGCATCTCCAGCACGAAGCGGAAGACGAGGTTGAGGCTGCGCATCGAACCCTCATCCACGGCCCTGGCCCCCCGTGCCTGATGCGCCCGTGCGCGCTGCCTCACGGGTCTCGCTTGCGCGTGCCTCGGCTTCCAGGCGAAGCAGTTGGACCAGGGCGTCGAGCACGTTGCGGAGCCGGTCGTCGAGCCGGCGGCGGAACAACATCGCGCTGAGGCCACCCATCTCCGCGTCCACCGTCACGTGGGTCCCGTTTTCCGTGGCCTCCAGTCGCCAGCGTTGCCGCTCAGCCACGGCGAGGACGCGACCCCGCCAGGCAAAGACGCGAGGTGCGTCGATCTCCGTGACCCGGCACTTGAGCGTGCCGATCTCCGTCGCGAAGCGGAACCGGGTGCCCACCTCCACCTCGAGCTCGGTGTCGCAGACGGCGTGCCGGATGGCAGGGTTCCAGGTCGGCCAGCCAGCAACGTCCACGAGCACGGTCCAGACGGTGCGCTGGGGTGCGGCGATATCCACCGATGCGGTGACCATGCGCGACATCGGGACCTTCGCCTGCTGCTCCACACACGGATGCTAGCGGACGCTGTCTCCGATGATGGGGGCGCTGGCCCGCTGAACCACCTCGGCCCGACAGGCGCGACTTGGCGGGTCCTCCTTGCGTGACTTGGCGGATCTCCCGGGTGACTTGCCTGTCGCCGGGAGGCTTGGCGAATCCCCGGGTGACTTGGCGGGTTTCGAGGTCGACCGCGCCGTTCCCCGGTCGACTTGCCTGCCACGCATGCAATCGACATGATCCGCGACGGACCTGCACGTGATGTGCCCGGGGAACACCTGGCGGTCACGTGGGGCCCGGGCGTCCGTTGTTCTGGTCCCTGATGTGCTTGCCACGCACGACACGATCGCGGGGGCCGCGCGATGTCGTCGAATGCTTGCCTGGTGCGCAACCGAGCCAGCAAGCTGCAGGGAGAAGAGAGTCGTGGTCGGGGTGGCGGGGATCGAACCCGCGACCTCATGCTCCCAAAGCATGTGCGCTACCGCTGCGCTACACCCCGTTGCCATTCCACGCTCACGAGCCGTACGAAAGCAGTGAGCATGACGACTAGGGACTAGCCTACACCGCTCGAATGGGTAGCCAGACGACGCCGTCATGACGGCTGGCTTCCACCCCATCCAGGGGGTCGACTTGAACGATCTTGCATGGCCGGCTCCCGCCTTGGAGCCAGTTCTTCGCAAGCCCTTCATCCAGTTCAACCACGACTCGGACGACCCGGTGCCTGAATGGGTCTTCGAGGACGACGACTTCCGGAGGAGTCTGGAACGGGTCTTGCTGCGCGTCCTCGACGACGGGGCAACTGTCCTTGAGCTCGATGACCTCGTTGCAGGCCTGCACCAGTACGACCCGACATCGCTCGTGTCGGGCTAGCTGGGCACCGTAGTCTCGCTTGCGTTCTTCACTCGACATGCTATATTCACTAGCATAGTGAAGAACAACCCATTGGTGAAGATACGCGGCCCGCTCGAGCCCTGGGCAATCGAAATCATCCGCGGCGCCCCAGAGCTAGACGCAGCCGCCGGCCCTGACGCGGTCCTTGTTGCGGACGGCGGAAAGGAGGACATCTTGCTCGAGTCCAAGCGGTACGTCGATGCCGGCACTGCCCACGCTATCGCGTCTCGACATGACACCGCCCGCGGTGGGCCGCCGGTCATCGTCGTCGCGGAGCGTTCGACCGAGGGTGCAAGGGAGGTCCTTGACCGGCACGGCATCAACTACGTAGATGGCCTCGGCAATGCATCGATACGTACCCGTGCGTTGGTGGTGCGAACCGGCTCGTTCACAGCGGATGCAGTGATCGCCCCGCAGCCCAAGGTGCCCGCCCGACTCTCAGGGCGTGCCGGTCTAGTAGCTCAAGCGATGCTCCTCCAACCAGGCCGGCCCTGGCAGATCTCGGAACTTGCCAGCGATACAGGCGTCTCCGCAGGGCTCGCGCACCGAGTAGTCGCACGGCTCGAAGAAGTCGGACTCGTATCCTCGTCAGGCAAGGGACCCAAGAAGGTCCGCCGCCTTGGGAACGCCGAGGGGCTGCTTGACCTGTGGGCAGAGGAGGATCACGAATCTCGCCTCCGACGGCACGCTGGGTACGTGCTTCCCGAGCGCGGCAAGTCACTCGCGGAGATGGCCTCGTCTGCTCTCGCCAAGGAGGACATCGACCATGCGGTCACCGGCGTCGCGGCGGCTGCTCTCTTCGAGCCGACGCTGACAGCCATTCCCGTCACCGAGGTCCGCGTTTCGAGCCGAGCGTCGGTCGATGACGCTTGGCATGTGCTAGGAGGCCGACGAGCCGATCAGGGCGCGAACATCGCCCTGCTACAAGCCGAAGGGGACGACGAGCTCAGGTTCCGAGAGCGCCGTGGGAAGCTCTGGGTCGCCGCGCGCACGCGCATCTATCTGGATGCGTCGCGAGATCCGCGACGTGGGCAGGAGCAGGCTGAGGCGTTCCGCCCCTACGTCCTGACCGGGCCGTGACGCGCGACATCGGGAGCTATGAAGCATCGGTCGCCGAGCTTTGCGAGCGCGCCCTGGTCACGGTCATCGGACATGCTGGCTACTGGGGGGAGCACTTGTTCCTCGTGGGCGGGCTGGCGCCGCGGTACCTCACATCAGCGGATTCCTCGATGGCCTGGCATGGACCCCACGCTGGCACCCGAGACGTGGATCTGGCGGTAGTGCTCGCTGTTCACGAGCAGCGAGAAGGCTACGAGACGCTGATGCGCGCGGTGCGCGCGAGCGGGTTCAGGCAGTCGCGCGGCGAAGGCGATCCATCATTCCGATGGCACAGCGAGGTCGACGGACGGCGTATCGAGCTTGAGTTCCTCGGAGAGAGCGAAGAGGTCGAACCCGGTCAACCGTTCAGACCACGGCAGGGCGCCGGCAGCGGGTTCCAGGTACTCAATGTCCCTGGCGTAGGGCTTCTGCAAGACGACCACGTAGTTGTGCCGATCACGGCAGAACGACTGGAGGGCGGGCAGACCACGGTGGATGTCAGGGTCGCGGGTCTCCTCCCGCTCGTGGTGCTGAAGACCCGAGCGTACGTCAGCCGGCAGAGCCCGAAGGACGCCTACGATCTCGTGTACGTCCTCGGCAACCAGGCAGATGGCCCGAAAGGCGCCGGGGCGCACATGTCCGCAAGCCCGGTCGCGGGAGTACCGATAGTCGAAGACGCGGTAGATGTCCTGAGCGAGCGCTTCGCGGAGCCGGTGAATGATGCCCCGACCGACTACGGGCGGTTCATGGACCCCGCCGGGGACCCCGAGACTGCGGCGAGGTTCTCGAACGAGGCCGTGGCTGTGGTCACGACGGCGGTGGAGACCTATCGCAAGGTGCGGGAGCCCGGTGCGTGACAGCGCCTCACGGGTCTGCGGTACTGCTTGGTCAGAGTCTCGACGGCGGCGCTGATGTGGTGATCATCCTCGACCACGGCATCGGCGGGATAGAGTGCATCTGAAGGAAGCAGCGGGTCGGTTCGGCCTTCTTCAAGATCCTCGACGACGTGGCCGCCCGCCTGTATGAGCCCAACGACTGACGCTGGGCGTAGCCAGGACTTCACGCTCGCGAACCGCACAATAATCGAGGCCTTCGCCGCTCGGCCCGCGACGCCCACAACCACGGAGCCTTCGCCGCAAACCGCTCGTAGGCTCCCAAAGCATGTGCGCTACCGCTGCGCTACACCCCGACGAGGTTCGTGCGTGGATAGGGTACACAGCGGACGGCCGGGGCGGTAGCAGAGGGCCTCCAGCGCTCGAACCGAGCAGTCAGTACTCCGACGAAGACTGGAGACGATCGACGGGATGGTCCCAAAGCTGGGTCAGGCCTATCCCTTGAGCGAGCCCGCGAGCAGTCCCCGGACGAAGTAGCGTCCCAACAGCAGGTACACGAGCAGGGTCGGGACGGCGGCGATGAGGGCCCCGGCCAGCTGCACGTTGTACTGCGCTGCGAAGCTGCCGGCGAGGTTCTGCAGCGACACGGTCACCGGCTGCGTGTCGGGTGAATTGGTGAGCGAGACCGCGAACAGGAACTCGTTCCAGATGCTGGTGAACTGCCAGATGCCCACGACCACGAAGGCTGAATCGAGAGCGGCAGGATGATGCTCCGGTAGACCTGCCAGAACCCGGCCCCGTCGACGTGGGCGGCATCGAGCAGCTCGCCCGGGACCGCCGCGTAGAAGTTGCGGAAGATGAGTGTGGTGATGGGCAGGCCGAAGACGGTGTGCGTGAGCGCGAGACCCGCCAGCGAGTCGAACAGGTGCATCAGCTGAAGCGTGGTCAGCAGGGGAATGAGGATGGCCTGGTAGGGGATGAAAAGGCCGAAGAGGATGAGCGCGAAGATGAGCTCCGAGCCCGGGAAGCGGTAGAGGCTCAGGGCGTAGCCGGTGATCGAGCCCCAGACCGCTGAGAGGATCACCGCCGGGATGGTCATGACCAGACTGTTGCGCAGGCCGGAGGCGATCCCGCCGGAGTTGGCCAGCGGTGGCTGCAGCGAATCGGCGAAGGCCTCCACGGTCGGCTGGCCTGGCAGGGCCCAGATGCTCGAGGTGCTGACCTCCTCGAAGGACTTGAGGCTTCCCACAACCACCACGTAGAGCGGCACCAGGAAGATGGCGGCAAGGAAGACCAGCGCCGCATAGAGCGCGAATCCTCCGCCAGCTCACGCGGCTGCTGGGCCTCGCGCGTGCAACCGTGCTCATCCGGCCCGCTCGCGCAGCTGCCCGTAGAGGTAGGGGACGATGAACACGGCCGCGGCCAGGAACATGATGGTGGCCACAGCGGCGCCCTGGGCGAAGGCCTGGCTACGGAAGGTCGTGTCGAACATGAAGATAGAGGGCAGGTCGCTCGACAGCGCGGGGCCTCCGCGTGTGAGCACAAAGACGAGGTCGAACATCTTGAGCGACATGTAGCCCAGCAGGACGATGGCGCTGATGGTGATGGGCCGCAGCAGCGGGATGATGATGTGGCGGTAGATGCGTGGCTCCGAGGCGCCATCGACCCGGGCCGCCTCACGCAGCTCGTCGCTGACACCGCGGAGGCCGGCGAGGTAGAGGGCCATCACGAAGCCGGACATCTGCCAGATGGCGGCCATGCCCACCGCGCCGATGACCGCCCGCGGATCGGCCGTCATGCCCGGCCGCAGGATGTTGACGCGCAAGCTGTCGAGGACGGACCAGAGCGGCTGCAGGAACGGGACATCCAGCAGGCCCTGGCGAATGTCTTCCAGGGGCGTGCCCTCTATGAGCACGTTGATGCCGTTGGTGGGGTTCAGGATCCAGGCCCAGATCGTGCCCGTGACCACGAAGGACAGCGCCATCGGCAGCAGAAAGATGGAGCGGAACACCGCTTCGCCCCGGATGTGCTGGTCGATGAGGATCGCCAGTAGGAGCCCAAGCAGGACGCACCCACCGACGAAGACCACCGTGAAGACGATGTTGTTGAAGATGTCGTTGGTCCAGAAGCGTGGGTTGGCGAAGATGGCCTCGTAGTTGTCAAGACCGCTGTACGAGCCCGGCGGCAGGAAGCCGGTCACGCGGCGCATCTGGTTCCAGTCGGTGAGGGACGTCCAGCCCGTCCAGGCCAGGAACCCGTAGACGAACAGTGCCGTGGACAACACGGCCGGTACAAGGACGATGCCGGCCCAGATCTTCTGACGACGCGCCATGGAGGCTAGACGGCTCGCGACGGGCTCACCGACAACCTCTCAAGAGCGGCACGCACCCTCGCCGGAGGGGGAGCGCTGCGGTGGCGTATCGGGCTGCGCGACCTCTCCATGGAGCCCTTCCCTCGGTCACGGCGGAGGCATATGATGGTACACCCCGGCTCGGCTGGCATGGCCGTTTGAACGGGGGATGGTTACCTCCAGAGAGCATGAGGAGGGCTCCGGATGAGACACCTGATGGCGACCGCCAGGATCACGACGATGCTCATGGCCGCGGCCGTCGCTACCTCGTCCCTGGGCGCGGCCTCGGTCAGCGCACAGGACGACCAAGTCGAGATCTTCTCGTACTGGACCGCGGGAGGCGAGGCCGATGGCCTCAATGCCCTCCAGCAGGTCTTCGCGGAACAGCACCCCGGCATCGAGATCGTGAATGCGGTCATCGCGGGTGGGGCCGGCGTCAACGCCAATGCGGTCCTGGCGACGCGCATGCAGGGTGGCGATCCGCCGGATACCTTCCAGATCCACGGCGGTGCAGAGCTCATCGACAACTGGGTCAAGACGGGCTTCATGGAGCCCATCACGGACGTCTATGAGTCACAGGGACTTAACGACAAGTTCCCCGCCGGCATCGTCGATCTCGTGAGCTATGAGGGCGAGCCATACGCGGTGCCTGTCAACGTGCATCGCAACGGCGTCCTCTGGTACAACAAGGCGATCCTCGATGAGCAGGGCATCGCCGCCCCGACCACGTGGGACGAGTTCTTC
Source organism: uncultured Chloroflexia bacterium (assembly GCA_963800275.1). Lineage (GTDB taxonomy): Bacteria > Chloroflexota > Limnocylindria > Limnocylindrales > CSP1-4 > JAFMJV01. The sequence goes on along the minus strand of CAWDAI010000007.1, from coordinate 568,273 downwards.
TCTGCGGCCGACCAGCTGCAGGCGGCGGGCATCACCCCACTCGCCCTGGGTGACAAGAACGCCTGGCCGGCGCTGAACCTGTTCGAGCAGATCCTGCTCAGTGCGCTGGGGCCGGACGATTATCGCGCCATCTGGGCCGGTGAGATCCCCTGGACCGACGGGCGGGTCACCCAGGCGCTCGAGACCATGTCGAAGGCGCTGGACTACGTGAACGAGGACCACGCCACGCTAACCTGGGACCAGGCGGCCGGAATGCTCGTGAGCGGCGACGCCGCCATGAACGTCATGGGCGACTGGGCCAAGGGTTACTTCACAGCCAACGGCTGGGAGCCCGACGTCGACTTCGGCTGGGCCCCGGTGCCGGGCACGGACGGCAGCTTCACGGTCGTGACCGACACCTTCGCCCTGCCCAAGGATGCGGCGCACCCGGACAATGCCAAGCTGTGGCTGGAGACGCTCGCCTCGGTCGAGGGCCAGGATGCCTTCAACCCGCTGAAGGGTTCCATCCCGGCTCGCGTGGACGCCGATCGCTCGAAGTACGACGCCTACTCCACCGCAGCCATGGATGCTTTCGCCACTGACGAGCTCGTGCCGAGCGAGGCCAACGGACCGGCCACGATCCCGGCCTTCCTGCAGCCGATCACGGACTCCATCAGCGTCTTCGTCAGCAATCGAGATGTGGCGGCCACGCAGGCAGCCATCAACGACGCCTGCATCAGCACTGGGGCCTGCCCCGGCTGATCCCGACGGTTCACCATCGCGACCCTGGACCGCGTGGCGCAAGCCGCGCGGTCCTTGCATGACACGATACACGGCAGCTGACTCGCGAACCACACGATTATCGAGGTCTTCGCCGCTCAGCCCGTCGGGCGTTGGAGCGTCGAGGCTTCGCCGCAAGCCCCTCGTGGGCTCCCAAGCTGCGCTACCGCTGCGCTAGGAGCATTTCAGCGAGGTCTTCGACGCGGCTCACTCGGAGCTGGCCGCGCGCGACGGCCGCCTTGGGCAGTTGGTCGCCGCGGAGGGCAGTGCTTGGCTCGGCGCACGAGACCGCGAACGTTGCTGGGTGCTGGACCGCTCACGGCGCACTTGGACGCACTGGCCCGCAGGCTGCGGGTGCGCCTCACAAAGCAGGCGACGAGTGGCGACCGCGAGAACGCTGCCGCCTACGGCCTGACCCTACGCGAGCTGGAGGTGCTCGCTCGAGTCGCGGCGTGGAGGACGAACCGCCAGATCGCCGAGGAGCTGTTCATCAGCGAAAGCACGGCCGGCGTCCACGTCTCGAACATCCTGGGCAGGCTCGGGCTCGCCCTCACCTCCCGCACAGAGGCCGCGAACGTGGCACTCACACAGGTCACCGGGTCCTGAGACAAGCGCGTTGTCATCGTCGAGGTTCACGCTCCCGAACCGCACGATAATCGAGGCCTTCACCGCTCAGCCTCTCGCGCTCAGGGTCCCGGAGCCTTCGCCGCTCGAGCCCGAAAGGCTCCCAAAGCATGTGCGCTACCGCTGCGCTACACCCCGACGAGGTTCGTGCGTGGATAGGGTACAGAGCAGGGCCCGAGGCGGTAGCGAGGGGCCTGCAGCACTCACCGAGGATCGTTGGGCGATAGCGTCACTTGAGCGACTCACTTGCCAGGCTGCAGCGCCCTGCCGGTGCTATCTGCTACGGAGCCAACGCTCCAGATCGGCGCGGTCCACGATTCCGAGCACCAGGATCACGCGGTCGGCGTCGATGATGTCATACATCACACGGTGGTCGCCGACACGCAGACGATGGAATATGTCCTCGGTCCCGCGGATGGTCTTGACCGACTTGCCTGCTACGCGCCCGGGACGACCGACGTCGTGCGCGAGTCGAGCGAGGGCGTTCCGGATGCGATCCCGGCCTGCGTCATCGAGCTTCCGGAATTGTCGCGCGGCAGAACGGGATAGCCGGACCTCGTAGGCGCTCAGTCGAGATCCTCCAGGCTGACCGTGCGCCCCTTGGCGTAGTCAACGCGGGCAAGCCGACGCTGGCGGACATACTCATCGGCATTGGCCAATACGAGATCTTCGGCTTCGTCGATGGGCAGCAGGACCGCGGCGGGTCGGCCGCGCTTGGTGACGATGTAGGCGGACCCGCCCTCGACCTCGTCGATGACCGATGAGGCTGTCGCCTTCAACTCCTTGATACCGATCTCGGCCATGTCGTGCCTCCTACCTAAGTGGTCACTTAGGTAGTCACCTTAACATGGAGAAGAACCCATGGGTTCGCTCACCTCGTCAGGGAAGGTACGATCAGCGGTCGGTTCGAGTGCTCACGCCGCGAACCGCACATTAGTCGGTACCTTCGCCGCTGGGGCCACACAGCGTGCGTCTCGCGCGACAGCGGAGGGCCGAAAGCGCTCGTCAGGCGAGCTGCCACGGGCGAGCCCGCGCAGGCGCCGTGGGCCCGCAACATACGCAGGGCATGCTATTCGCGTGTAGTACACCCAGGTTGGGTGTACCATCTCTGCATGAGCCACTCCATCCAGATTTGCAACGTGCCTGATGACGTGCACCGGACCCTGCGGTCGCGCGCGGCGGCAGCAGGATTGTCACTGTCCGACTATCTGCTCGAAGACATCACGCGACTGGCGGAGCGTCCGCCCGTGGCCGACGTGATTCGGCGGGCTGCTTCACGCTCGGGCGGGGCTGAGGCCGAACTCATCGTGGAAGCCGTTCGCTCGAGTCGCGATCGCCCTTGATCGTCGTCGACACGTCCGCCGTGCTGAGCATCCTGCTGGGCCGGCCCGAGGTCCCTGGCCTTGCCGACCGCATTCGGAGCGACGGTGACCTGCACGCCCCGCACTTGCTGGACGTCGAGTTCCAGCACGCACTGTGGCGGCTGGCCCGGACGGGGGCGATCAGCGACGATCGGGCAGCTGACGCCCGGACAGACTTCGCAGATATGGCCGTCACCCGCTACCCGCACGTCCCGCTCGCCGACGGGATGTGGGTAGTGCGACACAACCTGACGGCCTACGATGCGGTGTTCGTGGTGCTCGCGGAGGTCCTCGCGGTGCCGCTCATCACCTGCGACGCACGACTGGCTCGAGCGTCCGCTCACCGCGCTTCTGTCGAGGTGTTCCCAGCTCGTTGACAGCCAGGGCCATGTGCCCGCATCGCCTGGCAGGTTGCGGGTGACCGCGGTCGGTCGTGATCCGGTGCTGGCCACCGACGGTGGCCGTGTCGTGGTCGGCTACACGAGCGCATCGGATCCCGAGGTCCGGGTGAGTCGCGATCGAGGGGTCAGCTTCCCCAGGACCTGGGGCTGTGGGCTCGATTCAGGGGACTCGTCATTCGTGTCCCTTGCGCTGGAGGGCCGGAGCATCGTCGATACCGTCGCGTTCGCCCATCTGGACTACGGGCCCTTCTTCCACCGCCTCACACACGCGATCTACACCCTGGCCAAGGCCGGCTGGGAATGGTTCAACAACAGCCGCGTCAACTCGTGGTATCCGCGCATCAACGCCATCGAGCGCAACCTGGGGGGAGCGAGCCTCGACGAGCTCATCGCCCAGCGGCAGTTCCTCACGAGCCTCGATGAGCAGCTCGCCAGGCCTTCAGGCAGCGTGTCGGAAGGGGTCCTCCACGCAGATGCCGTCGTAGTCGGTGGCATCGTCGAGATCTTCGGACAACACCACTGAACACCCAAGGGCACGAGCGGCCTCGAGGACTGCCGCGTCCCAGTAGGAGATGCCGAAGCGGCTCCCAGTCGCCAGCGCAGCTCGCATCACCTCGAGACTCGTGACCTGCGCCGGGAATCGACACCAAGCCTCGACCAGTCCGGCTGCCTCGTCGTGGGTGATGGCGTCTTCTCGAGTTGCCCGGGTCGCCTGGACGTAGAACTCCTGCAGCACCTGCACCGACAGGCCGATCTCGCCACCGTCGATGATCTTGTTCGCGATCATCGCTTTGCCCTCCTCCGCCGGGTCGCGTGAGATGGCGTACAAGAGGATGTTCGTGTCAACGAAGCGCACGTTCATGAACCTCATCGCGTGTCAGGCGGTCCATCGCTCGGAAGCGCGTGATCTGACCTTGGATGCGACGCTGCTGCGCTTCCAACCGCGAGAACTCTGCGTCGTCGGAGGAAAGCGAGCGCAGGTAGCTCGCGACCATGCCACTGACTGATCGGCCCTCCTCCGCGGCTCGGATGCGAGCGGCGCGATAGACGTCGTCAGGTACAGAGACCGTGATGTTCTTCATCGTGTCACAGTAACGCAGTCTCACAGTATCTGTGGGCTGACGATGAAGCGTCGGTCCCCACGCGCTGCACGATGGCGGCTGAAGCGGGAGGGCGGACCACGCTCGCGAACCGCACGATGATCGACGCCCTTTCGCCGCTCGGCCCCGCCGGTGATCGGGCAGGTTCGATGTCAGTCGTTACGAATTCTCTACGTTGTTGACACAGAGGCGGCGGCTCATCACCTTTGCGTCCGTCCGTGGAGCGGAAGCGATCAAGGCGGATAACAGGGAGACTCGCGGATTCGTCGGCCGGCCCGACGAATGGCGGGGGCCATGCCGCTTGGAGGGCACCATGGGCTTCGGATTCCACTACCACAAGATACTTCGCGAAGGTGAGGCCTCCGACCTCAAGCGTCGCCATGAGCATGCGCGTGCACTACGCGAGGGTGCGAGGCTGAAGCCGGAACAACGACGCCGAGACGCGATCAACGACCGCATCACGTCCCTGCTTGGACGTCGGCGACCCCAGATCGCTCTACCGCTCTCGCGTAGTGCCGAGGGGCACGAACTGACCCAGGCCGTATGCCGACTTGGCGACGGGACGATGGGCCGCATCGCCATCGTCCGCCACTCCGCTGAGGAATGGGCGGCGGTCTGCGTCAAGGCCTGACCGGACCACACCTGGGCTGAAGCCATCCTCCGTCGTCAAGGGGTCAGCATCGGACCGTCGTTGGCCCCGCCGGCAGCGCTGGACCGTCAACAACCCAGGGCGTAGCCGATCGCCGAACAGACGCGCTCCATCGTCGCTTCGCTGACCGAGCCGACGTACGTCGTCAGCGACGTCCTGGTGATCGTGTGCAGTCCATCGCAGTTGACGACCGATGATCGGTCGAGGCCGGCCCCCTCGGAGTCGAACTCGACTTCCGCGGCGATGCCGCGGATAGACGTGGTCACCTCCGCCACGGTCACCAATGCACGGACGTCGATGACCTCCGTCCTAGTCAAGACCAGCACGGGCCGCCGCTTGCGTCCGACCTCCGCGAACCAGATCTCGCCCCGTATCACTCCTCGCTCCAGGCTTCGACATCAGACCAGAACGGATCCGGTCGCTCGGGATGTTTGCGGTAGGCATCCCGGTCTGCTCGCGCCATCGCCGTTCGCACCGCCGCCTCCACGCCATCACGAGCAGCCGCGGAGACATTGACCCCGAGGCGGCGCGCACGCTGGGCCAGCTCTCGGTCGATGGTGAACGTGCTTCTCGTCGATGCCATCACATTATGCTAGCACTGAGCCGTAGCAGCAGATGCTATACGTACCTGCGGATGATGGTGTGGCATGTGTCGTCCCACAGGAATTCGTCGAAGATGGCGACGGCGATGTGTTGTCGTTGCCTCCCGTGCTCGGCCAGGACTTCCACAAGCACGCCACGCTCCCGCTCTCCATCCTCCACGCCTGGATCCGGGAAGCGAAACCTGACGGCATGTTCGCGGACTTCAACTCCGTCGTGGGTACCTGCCCCACCGTGGCACAGCACCGGAACGTCAGGCGGAAGCGAGCTGCCGGGACAGGGCTGCCTTCGGGCGGCCTTCTCGTCACGCCACGGGAACACGCTCGCGAATGGCGCGATGATCGGGCGATCGGCTCTCTCGACCGCGCAGCCTTGCGTCGCGCAGCATCACCAACATAGCCGCCGTGCTGGCAGCCAAGTCTCTCTGGCCGACTTGTCTGCTGCGCACGTAATCGACGTTGATCCCCGGCCGATGCGCTCCTGACGTATCACGCTGAGGAAGCGACCGCCGTCGAGGGGCCCCTTACGACACGGTCTCAGCTCCGGGTTACAGACTCCAGATCCTTGATCGCCTCACGCACCGCCTCCATCTGGGACGCGAGGCCCTCGGCCAACTCCGCGGCCACGGACGCACCTTCCGGTGTCAGCACGAGGCGAGTCCCACGCCGGTCGCCCTGGACCGATCCATAGCGTCGTACGATCAGCTTCTGCTCCTCCAGCCGGTCGATGACCTTGGTGACGCCGCCGCTGGTCAGACCGGTCAAGGCGATCAGGTCTCCAGGGCGTTGTGGCCCCTGGAGGTCGAGGCTGGTCAGGACGAGGACCTCGACGTTGGAGGCGAACTGACGGTCGACGCGTGCGTGCAAGGCCTCGGTGACGGCAGCGCCGAGGCGGGCGAACACGAGCAGCAGTCGCTGCGCGCGTTGTCGCTCGGCAGCACTGAGGCCGTCGGCGGGGGCGATGCGCTCGACATCGGCTTTCGCGGCCGTGGACGCCGAGGACAACCTTGTCATCGTCGCGGGTTCCTCCGAACGCCCAGATGACGCTCACACGAGCGAGCGACACGAACGTGCTGGGCGGATGGCACTAGGGTACACAGCGGAACCACCATTGGAGCGCCGCGCCTGGGGCGCGTCCCCTCGGCGGTAGTGACCCCCTACGCCGACGAGACCGGTCCACGGGCTCGCGGACCGAGCATACTGGGGACGACGCCCGTCGCGATATGAGGAGTGGATGATGCCCGTTGTCGAGTACCCCCATGGAGAACGGTTCCCCGGGCGCGTCGGGCTGACCACGGCCGACTCCTCGCCGGCCTGGCCGGAGCCGATCCGGGCGCGAGAAGGCGCCCCGAACGTGCTCTTCTTCGTCCTTGACGACGTCGGTTACGGCCAGCTCTCGACCTTTGGTGGCCTCGTCGAGACGCCCAACATCGAGCGCGTGGCCAAGCGGGGCCTGCGCTTCTCCAACATGCACACCACCGCGCTGTGCTCGCCCACCCGATCCTGCATCCTGACCGGCCGCAACCACCACTCCAACGGCGTGGCCTCGATCATGGAGACGGCCACCGGTTACCCCGGCTACGACGCTCGCATGCCCTTCGAGAACGGCATGATCAGCGAGATCCTGCGGGCCGAGGGCTACAACACGTTCTGCGTGGGCAAGTGGCATCTGAGCCCGTCCGAGGACAACACGCCGGCAGGACCCTTCCATCGATGGCCGATCGGACGCGGCTTCGAGCGCTTCTACGGCTTCCTCGGCGGCGAGACCAACCAGTGGTATCCGGACCTCACCGAGGACAACCGCGCGGTCGAGCCGCCAGGGACGCCCGAGGAGGGCTACCACCTCAGCGAAGACCTCGCCGACCAGGCCATCAGGATGATCCTGGACGCCCACGTGAACGCGCCGGAGAAGCCGTTCTTCCTGTACTACGCCACCGGTTGCGGCCACGCCCCGCACCACGTGGCCAGGGAGTGGGCGGACAAGTACAAGGGCGTATTCGACGACGGCTGGGATGCCTATCGCGAGAAGGTCTTCGCGCGGCAGCAGGAGCTGGGCATCCTGCCGGCACACGCGGTGCTGCCATCCCGCGACCCCGACGTGCCCGAGTGGTCCTCGCTGTCCGCAGACGAGCAGCGCCTGTATGCGCGGTTCATGGAGGTGTACGCCGGATTCGTCAGCTTCACCGACCACCACTTCGGCCGAGTCCTCGACACGCTGGAGCGGATCGGGGAGCTCGAGAACACGCTGATCATGGTCATCAGCGATAACGGCGCCTCGGCCGAAGGCGGACCGCAGGGCTCGACCAACGAGATGCTCTTCTTCAACAACGCGCCCGAGTCCCTCGAGGACAACCTGGCCAAGATCGATACCCTGGGTGACACCCGTTCCTACAACCACTACCCGTGGGGCTGGGCCTGGGCCGGTGACACGCCGTTCCGGCGCTGGAAGCGGGAGACGTACCGCGGCGGCTCGACCGACCCGTTCATCGTCTCCTGGCCGGCGGGCCTGCAGGCGGGGGGCGAGATCCGCGAGCAGTACGCCCACGCCATCGACATGGTGCCGACCGTGCTCGACGCGCTCGGCATCGAGGCGCCGACGGCCATCCGTGGCGTGGCCCAGTCGCCCATCGAGGGCGTCTCCTTCCTGCCCGCTCTGGGCGATGCGTCCGCAACTTCAGAGCACACCACCCAGTACTTCGAGATGTTCGGTCATCGGGCCATCGACCACGATGGCTGGCGCGCCGTCTGCCCCTGGCCGGGTGTCGACTTCACGTCGGCTGCGGCCAAGGGCCGCCATTTCGGCTCAGCCATCGGCCCTGACGATCTGGATGAGCTCGAGACGGAGGGTTGGGAGCTCTATCGCATCAGCGACGACCCCACCGAATCGACCAACGTCGCGGCCGAGCACCCGGCCAAGCTCCGCGAGCTGGTCGCACAGTGGTGGGTAGAGGCCGGCAAGTACAAGGTCCTGCCCATCGACGGTGACGTCAAGGGCCGCCTCGTGGTCGAACGGCCCATGACCTCACGTCCCCGCACCCGCTTCACCTACTACCCGGGCCTCACGGCCATCCCGCAGCCGGCCACCCCCAAGATCGTCAACCGACCCCACAGCATCGAGGCCGACGTGACCGTCCCCGAGGGTGGCGCCGAGGGCATTCTCCTCGCGCAAGGTGGGGCAGCGGGCGGCTTCGCCTTCTACCTCAAGGACGGCCGGCTCCACTATGGGCTCAACTATGTCGCGCGCGACTTCTTCACCGTCAGCACCGACGAGCCGGTCCCCGCGGGACGGCACAAGCTTCGCTTCGAGTTCGAGCCGACCGGCCAGCCCGACTTCTCGGTCGGCAAGGGCGCGCCGGGGCGGTTCCAGCTGTACGTCGATGGCGAGCTCGTGGCCAACACCGATGTCCCGCACACGACCCCCGCCATGTTCGAGCTGGAAGGCCTGTCCTGTGGCTACGACTCGGGCGCGCCGGTGCTGCCGGACGTCTACGTGGCGCCGTTCGAGTTCACCGGCAACATCCACCAGGTCGTCCTCGACGTGACCGGTGAGCTCATCGAGGATGACGCGTCGAACCTGCGCCGGATCATGGCCCAGCAGTGATGGCGGTGGCCCGCCTCACGACGAGGGTGTGGCCACGAGGGGGTCCAAGTACCTTGACATAGGGTAGACTAACCCTGTACACGTATGAACACAGGGAACCCCCGCGATGGATCGGCAGACCGCGCTCCACTTCATCAAGCACACCGAGATGGGCATCAGCCCCAAAGCCATCGGAGGCTTGTATGGACGTGCCGAGATGCTGCGCAAGCTCCCCGTCAAGGTCCAGAAGTGGATCGTCGATCGGGCAGGGAGCCGGGAGTCCGACATCAGCTTCGTCGTCGAGCCCTACGGCTACTTCCTGGCCTACGAGATCGAGGACACGTCCGGAGCCAGGGCGCAGCTTCCGCCGGGCTATCGACTCATCCCGACCGCGATGTTCGCGGGCACGACGCCGCGATACGCCGGCATCCTCGCCGCGTTCAACGTGCACACCTCCGTGTTCTGGGGCACGCGCGTGGAGTTCTACCTCATCGCCGAGCACGAGGCGACCGGCATGCTGTCGTGGGTCATCTGCGACTACGAGTCCAACACCATCAGCTTCGATCCGCGCCGGGGCTTCTCCGGTTCCAGCACCAGCCAGTGCGTGGTGACGACCTCCTATGCCGGCGACCTGATCGTGGACGTGCAGGGCGAGGACGGTCGCAATCACATCGCCAGCGTGGCCGGCCTCGAGGCCGCGTCACTGCAGCCCCTCGACCAGCGGCTCTGGCTCGAGGGCAATCTCTCCGTCGACTACGGCGGACGGCTGCTGGACAGCGATTCGGTCCCGTTCGGCCTGATCTTCGACCCGGGTGAGGTGGAACGGGCCTTGCACATCCCGCTCGAATCGGTCGAGATCGAGCGCAATACCTTCGGCCAGGAACTGCTGGCGAGCGAGCCGTTCGAGGCCTGCAGCTTTCCCTTCGCGCAGCACTACCGGACCACCAGCTTCCCGACGACGAGCCCGATCAGGGACCGCGCCGGCCTGGAAGCGGCCGTGCGGCAGCTCGGCGCCCAGCCCGCATAGAGCGACTCTCGTCAGCGCACCCGGGGTCGCTGAGAGTCGCCCACGGCGTCAGTCGGACTGGGCGACCTTGTCCGGGAGCGGGACGGCCGGCTGCGGCCCGATGACGAGCCAGATGAGCCCGGCGATCACGGCGCCGATGGCGGGGAACAGGAAGAAGGCCCACACCTGGCCAAGGGCCCAGTCGCCCTGGAATACCGCCGTCGCGAGCGAACGCGCAGGGTTGACCGACGCGTTCGAGACCGGGATGGAGACCATGTGCACGAGCGTCAGCCCGAAACCGGCAGCGATCGGCCCGAAACCCTTGGGCACGCCATCGGGATGAGTGGTGCCCAGCACGATGAGCACGAACACCGCGGTCACGAGGACCTCGATGACCGCCACCGACAGCAGGTCGAAGCCCGCGGGTGAGTGCGCGCCGTAGCCATTGGAGGCGAAGCCCGCAGCCTGTGCCTGGGCGAAGTAGTCGCCGGTGCCCATGAGCGCGAGCGCGATCAGGCCCGCACCGATGATGCCGCCTGCGAACTGGCCGATGAAGTACGGCGCCGACTGCGCGAGGCCGATCTTGCGGCCGGTGATCATGCCGATGGTGACCGCCGGGTTGATGTGGCACCCGGAGATCCGGCCGATGAGGTAGGCCATCGCGAGCAGGCTGAGACCGAACGCGAACGCGACCCCGAGGGGTCCCACGCTGAGGCCCGAGTCGAAGCCGCCGGTGGCGATGATGGCGGTGCCGGCCCCGCCGATCACGAGGATGGCCGTGCCGATGGCTTCGGCCAGGCCGATCCGGACGTTGTCGTTCACGTGGTCACTCCTCGGGATAGCAGGTATGGATCCAGGGCGAGATCGACCGGATCCGCTCGCAATCTAGCGCCTGGTGCACCCGCCTGCCCGGTAGGCCTGCAGGGCACCTTCCTGGAGCCGTCCGGAGCGGCTCGCGCGGGCCGGGCAGGTCCGGCCTCAGTCGTCCCTCTCGGCCTTGTCCTCGGCCTTCTGCTCGCTCCGCTTCGAGCGGTCTTTCGGCTCGGGCGTCTCTCGTGGCTCAGGCGTCTCACGCTTCACTCGCTCCCCGGAACCATCCTCGGACGACGTGGCGGGGGCGGGGGTGGCCCTGGGCGTCGCCTGCGGCCTGGGTGTCGGCGGCGCTACGGGGGTCGGCGTGGGGCTGATGCTCGGCGACGGTGCCAGCTCCACGGCTGGGAGCGGCGAGGGCGATGACATGGCCCCCGGCGCGACAGGCTCGGCCGGTGAGCCGTCCGATCCGACCAGCGCCACGGCCCCGTGCAGGACGACGGCACCGCCGACTCCGAACAGGATGACCACGCTCAGGAAGAGCGCCGCAGCCGTGGCCCGAGTGGATGCCCCGACGCGGCCCTCGGGCTCGAAGGCCAGCCGCCAGGCGGCCGCCATCGCCGCCAGGGCATCGCGCAAGGCGAGGTGGCGGAGCGAGCGGACGAAGACGCGCGACGGCGACGGCGTGGGCTCTTCGGCCACGCGAGCCATGACCTGATCGGTGAACGAGCCGCCTCGGGCGGGAGATGGCGGCCTCCCGTCCCGACCGGCCGGAGGCGGCAGGGGAACGTATCCGCGTCGGTGTCGCATGCTCATGATCCCAGTCGCTCGCGCAAGGCCGCCAGGGCTCGGTGCAGACGGGACTTGACGGTGCCCACCGGCGCACCCGTCTGCGTGGAGATCTCATCGAGCGACATATCGCCATAGAAGCGCATCTCGACCACGCGCCGATGGTGCTCAGGCAGTGCCGAGATCGCCTCGCGCACCTCTGCCCGGCGCTCACCGGCCAGCATCTCCACCTGCGGATCGACACTCTGCGCCATGTCCACCAGCCAGCCCTCCTCGCGCGTCGGGTCGGCCTGGAGCTCGGCCGGACGCTTGAGCCTGGCGTAGGCCAGGCGGGCCGCGATCCGTCCGACCCAGGCGCCGAAGGGCCCGTCGGCGCGGTACGTCGGCAGCGCTCGATAGGCCTGCAGGAACGCATCCTGGGCCACGTCTTCCGCCTCCACCGGGTTGCGCAGGACACGCAGGCACAGGCCGATCACGTTGGCCTTCTCGCGGTCGACGAGCACGCGAAAGGCATCGTCATCGCCAGCCATCACGGCGTCGACCAACATGCGGTCGGTCGGCTCGAGGGTCATCGATCGCAGATCGCTGTCATCGACGTCACTGTAGGCCGCGTCGGCAGAACGCGAGAACGGGATGGCGGACGTCAGCATCGCGCTCCGGGTCTGGCATCGCTCGGGTTGGTCATCTTCACCGTCTTGCTGTGGACCGGCCATACCGGCCCTCGACGACTACCTGAGGGTCAGGTCGCCGCCGAGGTTCCATCCGAGACGTGTGGAACCTTCTGGCGCATCTCGCGCTCAGGTAGTCGATCCAACCAGGTGCAACAGGAGTGACCCATGAGCCAACGCCTCGCCATCACCGTCAGCAGCCTGGTCGCGGCTGGCGTCCTCGCGGTCGGACTGACCGCCGCCGGCTTCGGACCCGGGAGCCGAACGGACTTCGATCCGGCCGCTCAGGTCGTGGCCGCCGAGGCGGTCGCCGAGACGCCAGTCGAGACCATCGAGCCCGAGGTCGTCTACGTCAAGCCCGCACCCAAGCCCAAGACGGTCGTGGTCAAGAAGCGCGTCACCGCCGGCGCGAGTTCGGCGGGCACGCGGGCGGGCGCAGCGTCCAGCAAGAGCAACCGAGTCAGCGCCACGCGGGTTCGCGACGACGAGCGGGAGCACGAGCACGAGCGCGAGCATGAGCGCGAGCACGAGTACGAGGACGACTGATGGCCGGGAAGGACACCCGGGAACGGCCTGACCCCAGGCCGGCCCGTTTGATGATGGGTGCCGGTGCCCTCGCCGCCGTGAGCGTGATCGGCGCCGGACTGGTCCCCTTCCCCACGACCCAGGCCCAGGCACCGACGTCGGCACCGGCTCCCGCGCCCGCCGGTGCCAAGGTCGCCAAGGTCCAGCGGCCCGTGACCTACGTGCGCCTGAAGCCCGGACAGCGGGCGCCCAAGGGCGCGCGGGTCATCCGGGAAGCGGCTCCGACCCCACGCGTGGTAGTGCGGCGGGTGGTCGTGTCGGCCCCGGCCCGCTCGACCCAGACGGCCAGCCGCTCGACTCGGACCGTGGCCCGTACGCGGCAGTCGGGCCGATGACGGTCGCGACGCCAGTCCCGCTGGGGATCCCCCAGCAGGCGAGCTTGGAGACCGAGCTTACGACTCGCACGATGGGTGGCGGCCTGCGACTGCTCGTCGCCTCCGGGCTCCGTGATGACGCCGAGGCCGAGCGTGATCTGCGGCGGGTGGCCGACCGCATCGATGCCTGGGCTGGGCGCCTGACGCGCTTTCGCGACGACTCCGACCTGGCCCAGCTCAATGCCGATCCGGGACGGCTGGACGTGGCGCTCCGACCCACCCTGGCCGCTGCCTTGACGCATGCCCGGGCCATGTCTGCCGCGACGGCAGGCGTGGTCGACGTCAGCCTGCTCGATGCCCGACTCGCAGCCGAGACGGGCGGCCACCCTTCGTTCCAGCGCGTGACGTCCTGGTCGCTCACGGGCGACGGCCGCGACCGGCGGCTCGCGCGCGAGGTCCCAGTGCGCTTCGATCTGGACGGTGTGGCCAAGGGCTGGATCGCCGACCGGGCGCTGCTTCTGCTCGATGCCTATCCGGCAGCCCTCGTGGATGCTGATGGCGATATCGCGGTCCGGACAGCCGGGCCGACGGACTGGCAGATCGGCGTGCCGCATCCGCAAGAACCGGGTGTGGAGCTCGCCCGGCTCCACCCCCCGGCAGACTGGCCGGGCGGCCGCTTCGGGATCGCTACCTCCGGCACCAGCGTCCATCGTTGGCAGACCACACGAGGCGTGACCCACCACCTCATCGACCCCTGGACGGGGCAGCCGGCGGAGACCGACGTGGTGCAGGCGACCGTGGTCGCCGAGCGTGCCGGGTTGGCCGAGGCGCTGGCCAAGGCGGCCGTCATCCGCGGCGCGCAGGCAGGCCCGGAAGTGCTCGCGGCCGGCGGCGCGTGGGCGGCCCTGTTGCTGCTTGTGAACGGCGACCTGCTGGTCCTCCCCGGCAGCGATCGGTGGCTGGACTGATGCGCCAGGGCCGCTTTCCCCACCTGCGCTGGGTGCGCTGGAGCCTCTTCGCTCTCGTCATCGTCCTGCTCGTCGGCGCGACCGGGCCGCGGGCGTGGGAGCAGGCCGCGCGTTGGCTCAACGAGGAGTACGACCGCCTGCCCTGGTACACCACGCGCATCACCGCCCTGCTGGCCTATCTCGCCCTTGCCGGATCGACCATCTATGGGCTCCTGCTCTCGACCAAGCTGCTCGACCGCGTCGCGCACCGCCCCGTCTCGTTCACGCTCCACGGCGACCTGGCCGGGATCGGCGTGGCCCTGGCGCTGGTGCATGCGGCCGTGCTGATGATCGATCGCGCCGTTCCGTACACCCCCGCGGAGCTGGTCGTCCCCTTCAGCGGACCATATCGACCGCTGTGGGTCGGGCTGGGCCAGATCGGAATGGCGCTGTCGCTCATCGTGCTGCTGAGCTTCTACGTGCGCAAACGGATCGGCACAAAGACGTGGCGCACGATCCACTACCTCTCCTTCGCCGCCTTCGTGGCGGCCACCGTCCACGGGCTGATGGCCGGCTCGGACACCAGCGCCGAGTGGGCGTACGCGGGCTACCTGATGCTGTCGGTCACGGTCGTGTTCCTGACCACGTACCGGATCGCGCTCGTCGTCGGGGCCCGACGCGAACAGGAAACCAAGGAGCATGGGCGAGCGCCGCGCTCGGCAGCCGCGGATCGGGGCGCTGTCGCGGCCCAGGATCGGGGCGCTCTCGCGGCCCAGGATGGTCTGCGCAGCTAGCACGAACGGCGGACCATCGACGAAGGGGCGCTCAGCCGGGGCCGCGGAGGCGCCGATCGGCGCTGCCCTCGAGTCGGCCTCGGCGGTCATGACCGCCGAGGTCAGTCCTTTCCCTCCCAGTCCGCCTCGGCCTCGGCCTCCATCTTCTTGAGCCGCGTGTAGTAGTCGGGGAACTCCTTCAGGTGCGCCCAGGCGATCTTGCCGGTGACGGTCGGATCGCTGCCGGTGACGTCGGTCTCGGCATCGTGCGATCCGTGCTCCAGCTCGACGTCCATGCCGTCGCGGAACTCGTCCACGTCGAACGGGCTGGATTCCCAATCGATGCCGATCTCGGTGCCGACCCGACGAGCTTCCTCGGCGGTGAAGTGTTCGTTGGTCGTCATGGTTCCCCCCCTGCCCTCGATGACACTCTGTTGGCCAGGCGCCTAGCGTACTCCGCAGGACGGCCAGGCAGTGCCTGGGTCGCTTGTATCGACTCGTGGCGACGGGTGAGCGCCCGGGATCGGCCGCCTTGACGCCCGTCCCGGATGATGTGGTGTAATGCGCAGCCATGCTCGTGACCATCGACCGCCACGCGCTCCGGATCGCCTCGCCCTCAGCGGTGGCGCGATCGCGATGGCCGCGATCGCGTTCAGCGCGACCGCCGTTGGCGCCGCGGACGAGACGGTGGTGATCGGAGACGCGATGGAGCCTTCCCACCTGGTCATCCAGGCCGGCGATACGGTCACCTGGACGAACCGCGACGCGGAGCGGCACCGCGTCCGCTCGAGAGAGGGACCGGTCGAGTTCGACTCGGGGAACCTGGATACTGGCCAGTCCTTCAGCTTCACCTTCTCGGCCGAGGGCTCCTACCCGTACCACGACGATCGCGATCGCGAGGATGCCGACTATCACGGAACGATCGTGGTCGGTGGCCTGCCCGTGGACCCGGACACCCCCGCGCCGGATAACGGCAGCGTCTCCATCATCGACCGCTCATTCCGCCCAGCCGATCTCACGATCGCCGCGGGTGGCACGATCGAGTGGGCCAACGACGACGGGGAGGCCCACACCGTGACCTCGTCTCAGGGCACCTTCCAGAGCGGCATCCTGGCGGCCGGCGCTACCTTCAGCCAGACATTCGAGCAGGCGGGGAGCTACCCCTACTTCTGCGCCATCCACCCGGAGATGCGCGGCACGATCAACGTGGCCGATGAGCCTGGACCGGCGACGGAGCCGGCAGCGGATCCGTCGGTAGCGGCGGGGGCGTCTGCCCCACCGGGCTCGCCTGAACCGCTCGTCGACCCTGCGGCCATGGCCTCGGCAGCGGTCACGCCGGCAGCGGAGACAGGCGTTTCCATCGTCGATCTCTCCTTCCAGCCGGCCACGATGGAGGTCTCCCTGGGGGAGGCGGTGACCTGGAACAACGACGATGACGTGGGCCACACGGTGACCGCCCGCGATGGGGCGTTCAACTCGGGGGTCCTGGCGGTGGGGGACGCGTTCAGCACGACCTTCGAGGCGCCCGGCAGGTACGACTACTTCTGCGCCATCCATCCCGAGATGACCGCGAGCGTCGTGGTGTCGGGATCCGCAGCCTCTGCCGATCCGGTCCCGGTGGCACCCGCGAGCGGTGCGCCGCCGGGGTAGGCCGCTCAGCCCTTGGGCGGGGGCAGGCCCTCGCGCGCGACGAGCAGCGCCGCCTCCACGCGACTGCGCACCTGCAGCTTGCCCAGGATGTTGGTCATGTAGTGCTTGATGGTCTTCTCGGCCAGGCCCAGCCGCTCGCCGACCTCGCCGTTGCTGAGGCCCTCGGCCACGAGCTCGAGGACCTCGCGCTCGCGATCGGTCAAGGCGTCATAGGGCGAGGTCCGCGGGGTGCGCAGCTCGCGCAGCATGCCCCAGGCCAGGGCCGGGGCCACGTAGACCTCGCCCGCGTGGACCGAGCGGATGACGGCGCCCAGCTCGCCCGCGCCGGCGCCCTTGAGCACGTAACCCGAAGCGCCGGCCTTCATCGCTTCGAGCAGGTCGTCCTCGTCCTCCGACACCGTCAGCATCACGATCCGTGTGGCCGGGCAAGCCGCGGTGATCCAGCGTGCGGCCTCGTGGCCACTGCCAGGCATGGCGATGTCCAACAGCATCACGTCGGGCAGCTCGCGGCGTGCGAGCTCGAGCGCCGAACCGGCGTCGGCCGCCTCGCCCACGATCTCGATGCCCTCCTCACCCTGCAGCGAGGTGACGACGCCGGCTCGGAACATGGGGTGATCGTCCGCGACCGCGACCCGGATCGGATCAGGCACCGGAGCTGATCCCGGGGCGCAGGGGCCACCACACTCGCAGCTCTGTCCCCTGGCCCGGCGCGGAGCTGAGCTCGAAGGAACCGCCCAGCACCCCGGCCTGCTCGCGGATCCCGGCCAGGCCCAGGCCGGGGGTGTGGGCAAGTGTGGCGGGGTCGAAGCCGTCGCCGTCATCGCGCACGACCAGCGAGAGACCGTCTCCGCGCAGGTCCCGGTGGAGGCCGCGCACCTCCACCTCGACGCGTCGGCTGTGGCCATGGCGGGTGGCATTGGAGAGCGACTCCTGGAGCGCGCGGAAGAGCGCGATCTTGACCGGCAGCCGGACCTGGGAGGGCAGTTCGGCGGTCGTGAGAGCCACCGGCGTCCCGCTCCGACGCTGGTGGTCGCCGGCCGCGCGCGCGGCCACGTCCTCCACGCCCACCGACTCCAGCTCCGGCAGGCGCAGGCCGGCGGCCACACTGCGCATGTCGCTCATGGCCTCCTCCAGCACCGCCTCCACCGCTGCGATCTCGTCGGCGTCCGGCCGCTGGCCGGCTGCGGCTCGCTGCTGCAGGCCGTCGAGGCGGAGCATGGCCAGCGACAGCATCTGGCCGGGGCCGTCATGCAGGTCGCTGCTCACGCGGCGCATGGAACGCTCGTTGAGCATGGTCCCGCGCTCGGCCGCCTGGTGGACCTGTCGGTCCAGCTCGGCGTTGCGGGCGAGCAGGGCCGTGAGCGCGTCGACCTGCTGCGAGAGCGCCAGCTCCTGGCGTCGGATGGTGTCGCTGCCGCGTTTCACGACCCGCCAGAGCAGGACCGCGGCGAGCACGATGGCGAGGGTTACCAGGGCCCACGTGGTGAGCCGAGCTGCCGCCACCTGCTCGTCGATCTCTCCCGGGGGCAGGTAGAACTCGGCCACCGCGATGATCCGGTCGGTGCCGCGCTCGCGAACCGGCAGGTACATCTCGAGCAGCCGATCCCAGCGGGCCCGCTCCCAGGCGTTCTCGGCGCCGCTGAGGTCGTCCATATGGCTCACGACCTTGCCCGCCCAGGCCTCGGCCAGGTGATCGTCGACGGGGAACTGCTGGCCGATGAGGGCCTCGTCCGGGCTGTAGACCACGCGCCCGCCCGGCGCCCAGATGCGCATCGAGCGCACGCGATCGACCATGGCGCTCGAGGTCAGGTGCGCATCGAGCGTGGCCACCTCCTCGGCGGTGAGCGTGCCCCCGTCGATCATCGAGGCCACGCTGGGCTCGATGATCGATTCGACGTACAGGGCGGTGACCGCGGCGGTGCGTTCCACGATGCTGCGCTCGAGCTGGTTGCCGATCCAGATCCCCACCACCAGCCCGGCCACCAGCAGGATGGCGAGATTGGCCAGCAGGAAACGGCCCGCCAGCGACATCGAGCGCAGCGCGGCGAACGGTGAGCGCAGGCGGCGGGGGCTGCGCGCCTGTTCCGAGGTTGGTGCGACCGACCGCTCGAGATCGGCCTCGGTGCCGGTGGACATCAAGCGCATGGTAGGCGCCCGGACGGGCGCCGCACATCGGACCAAGGTCTGAGGCGTTTCCAGACCGCGGCCCGTTCCCTGCGCTCCGAGGCGGGATGACCATGGACCGGCACCTGACCGCACCGGGCGGCAGGACCATCGCCAAGGGAGTAGAGGTCCATGGACAGGAAACTCGGCCGTCGGGTCTCGGCCCTGGTCACCGGCCTGCTGGTGGCCACGACGCTCGTCGCGGCTCCTCTGACCGCCAGCGCCAAGGACGGCGACGTGGTACGTCGTGGTGCGTGCACGATCCGCTCCGACTGGAAGCTGAAGCTGAGCCCGGAGAACGGCCGCATCGAGGTCGAATTCGAGGTCGATCAGAACCGCCCCGGCCAGAAGTGGTTCGTCAAGCTCAAGCGGAACGGTCACGTCTTCTGGCGTGGCTCGCGCACGACGCGGCCCCCGAGCGGGTCGTTCACGGTCCGCCGGCTCACGGGCAACGGCCCCGGTCGCGACCGGATCGTCGCCCGAGCCAGCAACCCCCGCACCGGCGAGATCTGCCGGGGCGTAGCGCGCTTCTGAAGCGTGCGCCCACCATCAAGCACCTTGGAGGAAAACATGCAGTCCAACACCCTGACCCGGTCGCTCGTGGGGCGCCTCGCCCTGCCCGCGCTCGTCGCCACCATGGCCCTCGCGGCCACCCTGGCACCCGCCGGCGCGCTGGCGCAGGACGCGAGCGAGCCTGTGACCGTGGGCACGGCCAGCGACGACCTGGGTACCTACCTGGTCGGCCCCAGCGGCATGACGCTCTACTACTTCGCCAACGACGTCGTGCCCGGGCAGAGCACCTGCAGCGGAGGCTGCCTGGAGGCCTGGCCGCCGCTGCTCGTGGCCGAGGGCCAGTCCCTGGCGGCCGGCGACGGCGTGACCGGGACGCTCGCGGCCGCACCTCGTGACGACGGCTCGATGCAGGCGACCTACCGCGGCCGCCCGCTCTACCACTGGGCCGCTGACACCGCGCCGGGCGACACCACCGGCCAGGGCGTGAACGACGTCTGGTTCGTAGCGCTCGAGGACGGCTCGGTGCCGACGGTCGCGGACCCCGAGGCGTCTCCGGCTCCCGCCGCCCTCACCCTGGGCTCCGCGACCTCGGACCTGGGCACCTTCCTCACCGGCAAGGATGGGCTCACGCTCTACTTCTTCGCGGCTGACACCACCCCCGGCGTCAGCGCCTGCGCGGGCGACTGCCTGACGGCCTGGCCACCGGCGACCGTGGCGGCGGGCGAGACCGTGGCGGCGGGCGACGGCGTCAGCGGCGTGGTCGGCCTGGTCCCGGCTGCGGACGGCACCATGCAGGCGACCTATGACGGCCACCCGCTCTACTACTGGCAGGGTGACACGGAGGCCGGCCAGACCAACGGCCAGGGCATCAACGACGTGTGGTGGGTCGCCGACGTCAGTGGGAACCTGCCCGCGGCGTAGGATCCTGGACCCGTCGAGACTCCCGGCGGCGTGGAGGCCAGACCTCCGCGCCGCCGTTGGCGTCGCTCGCTCAGCGTCCCTCGACGAGCGGCTTGACCTCCTTGATCAGCCGCTCCAGCGTCTCCTCGTCGAAGGGCGCCAACTGCTCGATGGTGAAGCCGCTGAAGCCGGCCTCGATGAAGGCCGCCAGCCGCTCGGCCACGGTCTCGATGGTGCCGGGCCAGAAGCTCTCGTCGGCATCGGCAGGCGCGAGGGTGTTGTGCTCCAGCTGGTGGTCCAGCACCGCCCGCGCCTCCGTCTCGCTGTCGCGGATGACGATCTTGCAGTTGTAGGTGAACTCGATCTCGGCCGGGTCGCGCCCGACCTCCTCGCAGTGGCCGCGCAGGACCGCCATCTTGTGCGCTGCCTGGTCAAGGGTCAGCTGCGCATTCCAGATGTCGGCGTGACGCGCCACGCTGCGGAGGGTCTTCTTCTCGCCCACGCCGCCGACCATGATGGGCACGCGCGACTGGACGGGGGGTGGGGACAGGCGCAGATGATCGACCCGGTAGCGAGGACCGTCGTGCGTGACCTCCTCGCCGGCCATCAACGGCCGCACGATCTGCAGTGCCTCCTCCAGCCAGTCGAGCCGGTCACCGAACCCGCGGCCGAACTCGATGCCGTAGGCCGCGTGCTCTCGCTCGTGCCAGCCACCGCCGAGCCCGAGGATGGCGCGCCCGCCGCTGATGTGGTCGATCGTGGCGATCATCTTGGCCACGACCGCAGGGTTACGGAAGGTGTTCGCGCCGACGAGCAGGCCCAGTCGCGTGCGGTCCGTGACCGCGGCCCACGCCGCCAGCGCGGTATAGCCCTCGAAGACGGCGTGATCAGGGTCACCCACGGCGGCGAGCAGATGGTCCCAGGTCCAGAGGTGGTCGTAGCCCAGCTCGTCTACGCGCTTCGCCGCCGCAAGGTACGGCGCCCATTCCGTGTTCTGGGCCCACAGCTGGATCCCCAGCCCGATGTTCGGCATCCTGGTCCTCCTCTGGCACGCGACTCGACCGATGACAGCTCCCAGCCTACCCGGCCGGCCCATCGGCAGTGACGACACACGCGCCAGACCCAAGGTCCACCTCCAGCACGCACCGGTCCGGGCCGGCGCGACGGGTCATGCGCAGGTGACGCGGGTCGGGTGCCTCCACCTCGAGCGCACCACGGAAGGCCGGGTGCGACCCGCGCAGTCGCACCAGCTCGAGCAGGCGCTGTACCACCGGCCGTGCCAGGGCCGCCTCGACCTCGGCGAGCGTGTAGTCGTGCCGGTTGATCGCTCGGCCTTCGCCGCTCGACGCGACCGCGGCGTGGTCGTTCGGTCCGGCCAGCAGCCCCACGTAGTAGATCTGCGGGATCCCCCGTGCGAAGAGCTGGATCGCACGTGCGGCGACGTAGCGTTCGTCGTCCTCGCCCAGCGCCGAGTAGTAGGTGCAGTTGAGCTGGTGCACGTCGACGCCGTCGTCCGTGCCGCCGAGGATGCGGTTGACGTTCCCGCCACGAGCCAGCACCGCATCGGTCAGCTGCCGCATCTCGGGCAGCGACAGGATCCCTTCCAGGTCGGGACGCACGGGGATGCCGTCGTGACAGTCGAGGGTCGTGAACTGCCGCTCCGGTGAGCGCTCGAGATGTGCTGCCAGCCGCACCGCATCGCCCTGCTCGAAGGCATGGAGCACGAGGCCCGGCAGCACGAAGTCGTAGGTCCAGTAGCCGTGTGCGGCCAGCCGCTCGTGTGTCGCGTAGACGTCGTGGACCTCGGGCAGGATGGCCAGCCCGAACCCCGCGGCCGTGTCACGCAGCCAGCCCAGCACCTCCCAGATGGCGGGCTCGACCATGAAGCAGCTGGTGCCTGGCTCCTTGACCACGTAGCCCACCGCGTCCAGGCGCACGATGCGCACGCCGTTCGCAGCGAAGAACGCGAACCAGCGCGCGATGAGCTCGCGCGTGACCGGACTGCGCAGGTCGAGGTCGATCTGCTCGACCCGGTCGCCGAAGCCGAACGTCGTCCAGATCGCCTCCGCGCTTGCCGGTCTCCTCCACCGTGATGGTGCTGAAGGGGTCGTGCGGCTTGCGCAGGAAGATCCGGGCCACGTCATCCGCGGGCGGCGAGCCATCCGGCCAGATCTTGTCGAGGGTGATGAAGAGGTCGGCCGAGGGCGCGGCCCGTCCATATCGCTCGAAGTCGCGGAACTCCGGGCTCTGCCGCGAGATGTGGTTGACCATCAGGTCGAGCAGCACCTCGTGATCGCGGGCCAGCCCGGCGATATCCTCCCAGTCGCCGAAGCGGGGGTCGATGCGGTCATAGGTGATGGGCGCGAAGCCGCGATCGCCCGATGAGGGGAACGGTGGCAGGACGTGGATGCCTGAGAACGCGCCCGCGAGCGGGCCATCGAGCAGGGCGCGGATGGCACCGAGGTCGCCGCCCAGGGAATCCGGGTAGGTCAGCAGCTGTGGCCCCTGCCGCAGAGCCCGAGTCTCGCTCATCTCAACCCTTCAGCGAGCCCTGGAGCAGGGCTGAGACGAACTGCCGCTGGAAGATGATGAAGACGATGAGGGTGGGCGTCAGGATCAACAGGGATCCTGCAGAGAGGAGTGGGATGTTGGTCGCGTAGTGACCCTGGAAGGCACCGAGGGCGCCGGCCATGGTCCGCTCGAGCGGGTCCTGCACCATGCACCAGCGCCAGGAGGAACTGGTTCCACGTCCAGACCGAGAGCAGGATGGCCAATGACGAGATGGCGGGCATGGCCAGGGGCACGTGGATCTTCCAGAAGAGGTCGGAAGTGGTGGCACCGTCCACGCGCGCGGCCTCCGAAAGCTCATGCGGCATATTCACGAAGTGTGCCCGCATCCAGAAGACGCCGAAGGGCATGTACAGCCCGATGAGCGGCAGGATGATGGCCAGCTTGGTATCCAGGATATGGAGGCTGTCGGCGAGGTAGTAGAGCGGGATGATGATGCCCGCCAGGGGCAGCGTCAGGCCCAGCAGGAACAGCACGAACAGGAAGCTGGACCCCCGGATGTGGAGGTGCCCGATGGCAAAACCGGCCATGGTGGCGATGACCACGGACACCGGCACGACGCCCAGCACGATGAGCACGCTCGAGGTGAGCAGTGCGTCCATGTGGGCCTGGTCGAAGGCCTCGAGGAAGTTGCCCCACTGGGGATCGGCCGGCCACGATAGACCGGGTGGGACGGAGCCAGAGGGGTGGAGCGCGGTCGTGAAGAGACTGATGAACGGGACGATGGTGACCACCATCAGCACCACCAGCAGCAGCCTGCCGCTCCACGCTTCGGTCCGGCTGATGATCATCAGGACTCCTCGCGCGTGAGTCGCTGGATGGGCAGCACCGCGAAGAGCACGAGTGCGATCAGGACCACTGCGAGCGCGGACGCCAGCCCGACCTGGCGACCCCCGAACGCGAGGCGGTAGATCTCCAGGCTGGGAACCGTCGTGGTCGTGCCCGGGCCACCGAGGGTCGAGATGTAGATCGCGTCGAACGCAGCCAGTGACGCGATCACGGTCACGGTGATGCAGACACCGATCTCATAGCGCAGGCTAGGCACCGTGATGTGGCGGAACTCCTGCCAAGCGGTGGCGCCGTCGATACGCGCCGACTCGTAGAGCGAGACGTCGATCTTGCTCATGCCCGTGAGGAGCAGGATGGTACACAGCCCCAGCAGGACCCACGCGCCGATGACCCCCACGGCAGGCAACGCCAGCCCGAAGTCAGCCAGCCACGACCGGGTGATACCCCCAAGGCCGATGGCCGAAAGGACCTGGTTGACCAGCCCCGTGGTCGAGAGCATCCAGCTCCAGACGATGCCGGCGGCGACGAGCGGGATGACCTGCGGCAGGAAGAGCACGGTGCGCGCGATGGCTCCGAGCGACCCTGTGGCGACGCGACGGATGACTGAGGCCACGAGCAATCCCAGGGTCACCGGGATGACACTGAAGAAGATGATGAGCTTGAAGGCGTTGAGGGTGATCCCGACCAGCTCGGGGTCGGTCAGGACCGTTGCGTAGTTGTCGATGCCGACGAACGTGGACGGACCGATGCCGTTCCAGCGCAGCAATGAGTACTGCACGGTCATGGCAAGGGGAACCAGAACGAAGCCGACGTACATGATCAGCGCCGGCACCACGTAGAGCCAGCCGGACCAAGATGCCATTCGGGCCCTGCGCGAACGCGGGGCCCGAATGGCTGCGGTGGTCCCGGCGTCGGCTGCTGGCTCCGGTCCGGAGTCGGACACGTGCGCCATCAGTGCGAGAGGCTGGGACCGCCGATCACTGCGCGAGCTCTCGTTCGTATTCGGCCTGGACTGCCTGGAGCAGGCCCTCGGCGGTCTGCTGGCCACCGACCATCTTCTGCAGCTCGGGCGTCCAGCCCTGGGCGAAGATGGACCCGGTGGCGTTGGCGATGAAGTCCATGGCACCGTCGTCCTGGGCCACCTGTGCGCCGGCGGCGAGCGTCTCGTTGGTGACCGAACCCTCAGCCACAGCCGGCATTGGCAGGTCGGCTGGACCGCCTGGGTTGGAGCCGCCCACGGTCACGTCGATCTGGCGTGCCGTCGGGTCGGTGGCAACCCAGTTGAGGAAGTAGGCCGCACAATCCGCGTGCGGCGCGTTGGCCGCGATCCCGAAGGTGAGCGGTGCGGACATCGCCCCGTACTTGCCACCCTCCGTGGCCGGGGGCATCAGGAAGAACCCGATGTCCTGATCGCTGGCATCGTAGGTCGCGTTCTCCCAGTCACCGTTGAAGGTGAAGACGGCGTCCCCGGCGGCGAACTTGGCGTTCGAGTCGGTGTACTCGATGGCGTTGACGTCAGCCGGGAAGTAACCGGCCTGGATCCACTGCTCGAGGTGCTGGGCGGCCTCCAGGTTGGTGGGCGTGTCGATGGTCGCGCCTTCGGCCTGGAAGATCCAGTCGTTGATGGGACCCGTGGGTCCGAGCGAGGCCATGAGGTTCTGGAGCGGGAAGGCGAGCCCCATGCCGCTCTTGGCGCTGCCCCACTGCATGATGGGCTGCAATCCGGCGTCCTTGGCCGCGGCCAGGTAACCCTCGAACTCCTCGAGGGTCTTGGGTGGCTCGGTCATGCCGATCTGCTCGGCCAGAGTCTTGTTGTAGAAGACGCCGGTCATGCTGTAGTTCAGCCCCGCCGCATAGAGCGAGCCATCACCGCGTCGGCCCTGGTCGTTGACACGGTTCTGGACCAGCTCGGCGGGTGGCCACTTGTCCCAGCCAAAAGCGGTGACGTAGGGGTCGAGGTTCAACAACAGCCCGTCCTTGACCAGCGAGACCATCGTCGGAAGCCTGACCAGGTCGGGCGGATTGTCGCCGGCGAGCAGGCGCGGTGTCTGCTCCATGAGGTTCGTGAACTGGTCCTCGCGGATATTCCAGGTGACGTTGGGATACTGCTTGGTGAACTCGTCGGCCAGGGCGCCGGGCAGGGCGAAGCCGGTCTCGAAATAGGCCAGCAGCTCCACGGGATCGGTGCCGCAGCTGGGGGCGGCCTCGTCCTGGGCCGCGACCGCCGCGGGCATGACCGCGGCCATGGCCGCGGTCAGGGCAAGCGCCGTGACCCTCGCGCGCGCGCCACTAACTCCTGATTCGAACATCGTTCCTACCTCCTCCAAGGTGTTGCTGTGTGGTCCTGTCGACGCGTCAGTGCAGGGGCGCTACCTCCTTGGGTGGTGCCGTGGTGGCACGCACCACGAGCTCGGGGGCCAGGACGACGCCCGGTGGCGTGTCCGAACGGGAGCGGATCTCCGAGAGCAGCATCTGGGCCCCGATCCTGCCCGATTCGAAGAGTCGCTGTCGGACCGTGGTCAGACCCAGGTAGTCGGCGATCTCGATGTCGTCATAGCCGATGACCGAGAGGTCCTCGGGCACGCGCAGACCGGCTTCATGGGCGGCACTCACCACCCCCAGGGCCTGGGTGTCGCTGGCTGCGAACACGGCCGTCGGCCGGTCGGCGGCGGCGATGATGCGGGCTGCCAGCTCGCGGGCCTCGTAGCGGCTGTGGGCGCCGAGGGCCACCAGCGCGGGCTGCAGCGGGACGCCGGCATCGGTCAGGGCTCGCTCGTAGCCCAGGTAGCGATGGCGGCTGGAGGTGAAGCCATAGGGGTTGTCGAACTCGTCGCCGATGTAGGCGATCCGCCGGTGGCCCAGCTCGAGCAGGTGACGGGTGGCGGCCTCCCCTCCCGCGAGGTCATCGCCCACGACATGGGGCAAGCCCGCGACGGCCGGCGCGTGGGCGTCGATGACGACGACGGGGATGGCGGCCGCGGCGAGCCGGCGCAGGTCTGCCTCGCAGGGCGGCAGCGAGATGATGAGCATCCCGTCGCTGCGCTGGGCGAAGGCCAGGCCGCGCAGGTAGTGGTCCCGCTTCTCGACCGTCTCGACGTTGTGGATGACGAGATCGAACTCGCTGTCGCTGAGGAACGCCTCCACCCCCCGCAGCCGCTCGGAGGCCTGGGGCCGGGTCAGGAAGGAGATGACGACGTTGATGGTCAGCGTCCGTCCGAAGCTCAACCGACGCGCGGCTGAGCTGGGCGTGTACTGGAGCTCGGCTCGATGGCCCTGAGCACCCGTTCGCGCGTGACCGGGATCGACCTGGCTGCTGCCGTTGAGCACACGCGAAGCCGTGGCCTTGCTGACGCCGGCAAACGTGGCCACATCGCGAAGCGTTCGACTCGCCACTGATCCTCCACCTCATCAGGGCCATGGGACCGGTTCCATGGAACCGGTCCCATCACTCTAGCGCCACGGTCAAGACGGGCCGGAGAGTGCCATCAGCGTGTGCGCCGAGCACTCGCCCGCAGCCCTCGCTAGGCTCGTCGCGAGATGCGGATCAACGTGCAGCAGGCAGGAAGACTCGCCCGATGGCGTTGAGCCGACGAGAGCGGGTGCGCCGGGCCCTGACCTATGGGGCGGTCGATCGGCTGCCCACACAGGTCAACTACACCGGCTCCATGGGCCAGGCACTGGCGCGACACTTCGAGGTCGATCCGGCCGAGCTGCCGGAGCGTCTGGACAACCACCTCCTGCGACTCGACCTGACCTACCCGGAGCGCCTCAGCGAGGATGGCCGCGCGCGCTTCGACTGGTGGGGTGCCGGGCACGACACGCAGGAAGAGGGCTACTTCATCCGGGTCGCACCGCTCGCCCAGGACCGCGATCTCGACGCCTTCGATTGGCCCGATCCGCACGACCCGCACCTGCTCGACGACGCCGCGGTGCTCCGCGCCCGAGTCGGCGACAGCGCCTTCGTGGCGCCCAACATCGGCTGGGCCCTGTTCGAGCGGGCCTGGTCGTTACGCGGCTTCGAGAACGTACTGCTGGAGCTGGCCCTCGACCCCGGCTACATCGGAGAGCTCCTCGACCGCATCGTGGAGATCCGGCTCGTGGTCATCGAGCGCTACCTCGAGCTGGGGGTGGACGGCGGCTACTTCGGCGACGACTACGGGGCGCAGGTGAGCACGCTCTTCAGCCCAACGACCTGGCGCGCGCTGATCAAGCCGCGCCTGGCCCGCCTCTTCGCGCCGTTCCTCGAGCGCGGCCTGCCGGTGCTCATGCACTCGGACGGCGACATCGCGCCGATCGTGCCCGACCTCGTGGAGATCGGCCTGACGGCACTCAATCCGGTGCAGCCGGAGGTCATCGACCACGCCTGGCTGCAACGCGAGTTCGGCGGCCGGCTGGCCTTCTACGGCGGCGTCTCCACCCAGACCGTGCTGCCCTCGGGCACGCCCGAAGAGGTCCAGGCGGCGACCCGGCGGTGCGTGGCCGACCTGGCGCCGAACGGGACCGGGCTGATGCTCGCGCCATCGCATCGCATGATGACCGACGTGCCCATGGCCAACGTGGATGCCCTGCTGGCGGCGATGGCCGAGCTGGCTGAGCGATGACAGCGCCCGAGCCGGCCGCGTGATGGCCGAAGCCGAACGCTCGCAGGCCCGCCGCATCGAAGCCCTGCGGCTCGAGTTCGGCAAGCTCTACGGGGTCGAGCCGACGGCCTGGTTCCGAGCGCCGGGCAGGGTGGACCTGATGGGCAGCCACACCGACTACAACGATGGCTTCGTGGCCACCATGACCGTCGACCGCGACACCTGGCTGGTGCTCCGCCCACGGCCCGACCGACGCGTGCGGGTGGCCTCGCTCAACCTGGGCGGCACGGCCGAGTTCGACCTCGGGGAGATCGAGCCCGACCAGTCCGTGCCCTGGACCGACTACGTGCGGGGCGCTGCCGGCGTGCTGTCCGGTGAGGGGCACGCGCTCACCGGCTTCGACGGCCTGCTCCACAGCACCGTGCCCTTCGGCAGCGGCTTGTCATCGTCGGCGGCGATCGAGTCGGTGGCCTTGCTGGGCTTCGCCGCCGTCAGCGGGATCTCGCTGGAGCCACTGCAGCTGGCCCTCCTGGGTCAGCGCGTGGAGAACGAGTTCGTGGGCGTGGCCTGCGGGATCCTCGACCAGTACACCTCCGTGCTGGGCACGGCCGGGCATGCGCTGCTGCTCGACTGTCGCGCCCTCACCAGCGAGGCGGTGAGCATCGCGGCCACGTTGTCCATCGTCATCTGCGACACGCGCGCACCGCGGCAGCTGACCGGATCGGAGTACGACGAGCGACGCGCACAGTGCGAGGCTGGAGCCGCGCAGCTCCTCGGTCGCCCGCTCGGGCAGGCGCGCTTGCGTGACGTGAGCTTCGAGCTGTTCGAGGCGCGCGCAGGCGAGCTGGATCCGGTCGTGGCGCGCCGCTGCCGCTTCATCATCGAGGAGAACGCGCGCGTGCTGGCCCTGGCCGAGGCCCTGCCCCAGGGTGACGAGGAGCTGCTGGGCCGGCTCTACGACGCCTCGTGGCAAGGAGCGATCGAGCTGTTTGAGATCGGAGCACCCGCGATGGCGGCCATGCACGCGGCCATGGACGGCGCTCCCGGTCTCATCGCCCGGCGCCAGGCTGGCGCCGGCTTCGGGGGCTGCCTCGTCGCCATCGTCCACAGCGGCGAGGTGGAGGCATTCGCCGGCCACGTCACCCGCGAGTATCACCGCGCGACGGGATTCGAGCCCAGCGTCTTCGAAGTCCGGGCAGCACCTGGAGCAGGAGCGATGGAGCGCGAGCAGACTGACGCGTCAGTCGGCCCAATGGGCGTGGGCGCGGAGTAGCCGTAGCGCTCGATGTCCTCCGCGTAGAGGCGACCTACCTCGCTGATCAGGTCCTCGTCATAGAAGGCCGAGTTGCCGGGGATCGCCTCGCCTGCGGTTGTCCTTGAAACGCGTGTCGCCGAAGAACCCGGGCTGGTCCGAGCGGGTGGTGTGGTGTGGCGATCGCCGCAGCTCGTCGAAGTCGCTCGGCGGCAGGCCCAGTTCAGCCTCCAGCTCGGGCATCACGCGCCTTGGTATCTTCGATCTTCACGATGCGCATGTGCGGCAGTCGACCGACCCGCTCGCAGGGACTGACCTGGCGACGGAAGTGGGGGTTCGCGGTGTCGAGGTCGATCGCGCCGAGGTAGCTGACCCACTCACGGAAGGAGAACGAGGATCCATCGTCGACAGCCCGACCCAGATGTTCACTGACGGCGTCGACCACCGCCGTGCCCCAGCCGCACCGGGTCGCTGCGACAGATGCGCGAAGTGGAGATAGCCGCTCACGGCACGGTCGTACGGGTTGCGCACGAACTTGACCGCCCTCGCGCCGAGCGCAGGCACTGCCGTGACCTTGTCTCGGTACCCGGGCTGTTCGTAGAGGACCTGCAGGCGGTAGTCGTGTGGCCACTGCGAGTAGGCGAGCGCCTCTTCCAGGATGCCGGTCTGGAAGTAGAACCACTTGACCGCGAAGGTGCAGCCAGCCTTGGGGCTGAACAGCACAGCCAGCTGGAGATCCTCCGAGTAGAGCGGCACGTGGTCGCGGCGGAGGCTGTCATAGCAGTGCCAGCGGGGGAAGTAGCCCACGGACCTTGAAGCCGACCCGGTAGATCGCCGTCAACGCTCGCCGCGGCATCGGGGGAGTGCTGCATGCAGCGCCATCGTAGCCGCGTCCGGCCCGAGAAGGTCGATGTGCGCGCAGCGCAGATGCCGTCGGCCGTGCCAGCCCAGAGCGCAAGTCGGCTCAGTCGATGACGACCGGGCCGGGCGTCGTCAGGCCCAGGTGGGCGAGCAGCGCGTCGAGCTCGAGCAGCGTCACGTCGTCGAGGGCCGGGTAGGGACGTCGGGGCTCAGCATGGTCCATGGCTCCGCGGATGGTGTAGATGAGCTTGCGCAGCGGCAGGTTCAGCCCCGGCTGGTTCTCGTAGCGGATGAGCGGCAGGTAGCGATAGAAGGTCGTCGCGCGCCCGCTCCTCGCGGCCGGCCCGGAAGTCCCGGTAGATCGAGACGAGGATCTCCGGGAAGCCGAAGCCCGGTCATCATGCCCGCGACGCCACGCTGCAGCTCCTCGAACATGAAGTTGCCGCCCAGGCCGCCGAAGACCGCCACGTCCGGGTTGGCCGTTCAGGATGGCCGTGACCTTCTGGACCGTGGGGTCGTCCTCCAGCTTGAGATAGCGACAGCTGGGCAGATCATCGGCCAGGGCGCCGATGAAGGCGGGCGTCATGAACACGCCCGAGCTGGCGGGGAAGTCCTGCACCACGATCGGGATGCCCGACTGCCTCCGCCAGGGCCTCGTAGTGCTGTCGAACGGAGGCCTCGTTGGGCCGGTTCGTCCGTGGTGGCGCCACGAGCAGGCCGGCGGCGCCCCGGTCGGCCGCGTCCCGCGCATTGCGCAGGCAGGGGTCGAGCGCCGGAGCCGTGGCCCCGACCACGACCGGCACCCGCCCATCTGCCACCTCCAGGGTGACGTCGATGACCTGCGCCCGCTCGGCCTCGCTGAGCTTGGCTGCCTCGCCCAGGAAGCCCAGGATGGTCAGCCCGTCGACATCGGTGTCGATGATGAAGTCGACCAGCCGGCGCAGGCTGGGCTCGTCGATCGCGCCCGCCTCGTCGAACGGCGTGGGCACGATGTTGTAGATGCCTTCCATGGGATCCCCCTCGTTGCCGGCTACGGGCAGTGCGTTGACCATGCCGCCGTCCACGGGCACGATGGCGCCGGTGACGTACGGAGGCGGCGGGCGACAGCAGGAAGGCCGCCACTCGGCCGATCTCGGCGGTGTCGCCGTAGCGGCCGAGCGGGATGGCCGCCTCGGTCTGGCGCCGGACCTCTTCCACGGACAGGCCGCTGGCCTCCGCACGCGCCGTATCGAGCTGCCGGACGCGGTCGGTGGCGAAGCGGCCCGGGGCCACGCCGTTGATCCGGATCGGGGCGATCTCCGAGCGCGAGGCTCTTGATGAGCCCGGCCAGGCCAGGCCGCAGCACGTTGCTGGTGATGAGCGCCGGGATCGGCTGGCGCACCGACGAGCTCAGGTTGATGAGGATGGCCGGGTCCCTCCCCTCGCGCAGGTGCGGGAGCGCGGCACGGACCAGGCGCAACGCCGACTGCAGGGTCCCCTCGATGGCGCGAGTCCAAGCCTCCTCATCGACGGCCTCGAACGTGCCCGCCCGGCGGCCCGCCGGAGTTGACCACCAGCAGGTCGAGGCCACCGAGCTGCTCGACGGCCGCCGCGACGGCTGCGGCGGGCCCTCGGCCGTCGCCAGGTCGGCGACGACGTCATCGGCGCCGATGTCGCGCGGCGGTGGCGTCGAGCGTTCTCGGCGGTGCGCCCGACGAGCATCAGCCGCGCGCCTTCCGCAGCCAGCACCCGCGGCGATGCCGGCACCGATGCCGGAGCCGCCGCCTCCCACGAGTGCGCGCTTGCCGTCGAGTCCCAGGTCCATGTCGCTACCCCATAGCCGCTGATCCGCGTTGGGGCCAGCATAGCCAAGCGGGACCCTCGAGCGTGACCGACGCGCTCCCGGGGCCGATGGTGGGATGTTGACTACTAGCTGGCGCGATCCTCGCCGAGGTTTCGGACCACAGGCAGGTATGTGGACCGCGGGCGATCGCGAGCGGGGAGATCAGCTCAGTCGTTCCGGTCCTGAGCGACCTCACCTGCGTAGAGATGCCGATGCACGAAGGGAACGCGGGCCAGGTCGATGAACGCTGCGGCCGCCGCCGTCAGCCGTACGCGCGACCCGCGAGCGTTCTGCCAGTAGATCGGCACGACCGCCACTTCATATCCAAGGCGCCGCGCCACATAGATGATCTCTGCATCGAAGGCGAGCCCACTGATCTGCAACTGGGGGAAGATGGCCTGGGCCGCGCCACGTCGGAAGCCCTTGAAGCCGCACTGCGTATCCGGGACGTCGCCGGTCGCGAGCAGACCGGCGAGGCGTCGGTAGGCCTCACCCGGTATGCGCCGATGCAGTGGTTGGCTCGCGCGGTAATCAGCGCCATCGGGTTGGATGCGGCTCCCGAGGGCAACGTCATGGTCGCGCAGTGCCTCGAGCAGAACCGGGATCTGGCTGGGTGGAGTAGCCATGTCGGCATCCATGAACAAGACAGACTCGCCCTTGGCCGCGAGGACGCCTGCAGTGACGGCAGCGCCCTTTCCCATGTGCTCCCTGGGCAGCACTCGCAGGGGCACGTGGTGGCCGCGCGTCTGCCAGTCGCGCAGGATCGATAGCGTCAAGTCGTCGGAGCCGTCATCGACCGCTAGCACCTCCCAACGACCTCGCCGACTCACTCCGGACCCTTCCTTGGCGAGCCAGCCGAACAACACCTCCAGCGCCGACCCGATCCGCTCCTGTTCGTTGAAGACGGGCAGCACGACGGAGAGTTGCGGGCGGTCCTGCTCGGGCATCCGGGCATGATAGCGCCGGACGGAAGCTGCGAACCGGTCGAACGCCACGTGCCACGGCCCTCAGAGACAGTCGTCTATCCTCCGAGCCGGGGGTTCATCATGCTTGGCGACAGCCTACTGCCGAGCTGATGGGAGGGAGAAGCTGGTGACGCAGTTCGGCTGCCTAATCGGATCGCTGCTTGCGACCGCGCCGAGAGTTCTGCTCTTGCTGGCCTGGGGCGTCGCCGACCGATGGGCGCTGGTCTGGGATGGGAGCCTCCTTGTGCCGCTCCTGGGCATAGCCTTCCTGCCCTACACGGCCATCATGTACCTCTTGGTCTGGACGCCCCAAGGTATCGTCGGCTTCGCCTACATGTGGATCGCGCTTGGAGTGCTCCTCGACGTCTCGCAGTGGAGCCTTGTGCTCACCAGCGTGCACACGGGACGGAACTTGGCCCAGCGTTCGGCACCGAAGGCGCGCTCGGCCCTGCGGCGAGTGCTGCGGGCGGCACGAGCGACTCCCTGGCCGGTCTGGCTGATCTTTCTCCTTGCGCTCGCGGTGCGACTGGTCGGGGTGCCG
The DNA here is from genome assembly GCA_963800275.1 of uncultured Chloroflexia bacterium. Taxonomy (GTDB): domain Bacteria; phylum Chloroflexota; class Limnocylindria; order Limnocylindrales; family CSP1-4; genus JAFMJV01. The sequence continues at coordinate 534,704 of CAWDAI010000007.1, read as the reverse complement.
TATGGGCTCCCCCAACAGCTGGATCCGGACGAACCCATCTTCGTCCAAGGCGCGTTGCGCATGGTCACCGAGGGGAACCTCGATCCGGGCTGGTACGGCGCACCGGCGAGCACGCTCATGGATGGGATGGCGGGCCTGTATGCCGCCTATGGCCTGGTGGGTATCCTCGGCGGCACCTTCCATTCGATGGCCGACCTGCTGACGGCCTATCAGGTGGACGGCTCCCACTTCCTTCTGCTCGGTCGGACTTGGACCGCCCTCACGGGCACGGCGGTCGTCGTCGTCGCATATGCGCTCGCCCGCGAGCTGCGGGTCTCCGTGTTCTGGTCAGCACTGGCGGCTGCGGTGCTGGCGCTGTCGCCACTGATGATCGACTACTCATGGCTGGTGCGGATGGACATGCTGCAGAGCGCGTTCATGATGCTGGTTTTGCTCGCGCTGCTACTCGCGATGCGGCATCCGAACCTTCTCGTGTTCGTCATGGCCGGCGTGTTCCTGGGGCTGGCCGCTGCGAGCAAGTACCCTGCGATCGTCACCGTCATCCCCATCGTCGCGGCTGCCGTAGCGCTGGCCGCGCGCCGACGAGTCACAGCCACGACCGCGTTCGGGTACCTCGTCGGTTCGGGCGTCGCCAGCCTGCTGGCAGTCCTGCTAGTTGCGCCGTACCTCCTTGTCAACTTCCAGACGATGTTGGGTGATGTCGAGCGTGAAGCGCGCACGACCCACCTCTCACACACCGGCGAGGGATTCCTGCCCGACCTGTGGAAGTACCTGACCGTCGCTCTTCCGCAAGCGCTCAGAGGACCCGCAACGCTGCTGGGCGTGGCCGGCGTCCTGTCGCTGCTGGCCTCGCGTCGAGGCTGGCTGGTGGGCCTGTGCTTCGGCGCCTACCTCCTGTTCATCTCCTACCTCGCATTGTGGTGGGTCCGCTGGGCAGTGCCGCTGGTACCGCTTGCCGTGATCGGGGCCGTCTTCCTCCTGGACAGGCTGGAGTGCCGCCTGCGACTACGCTCTCGACCCGGGTGGTCGATCGTGGCACGCATCCTGGTAGCGGGACTTCTGCTGATCCCAGTCGCGCTGCCTACCGCCTCCATGGTGTGGACTCGGGCGGCCAACGACGACCCGCGCGTCGAAGGTGCCGAGTGGATCGAGGCGAACGTGCCCGCGGGATCCAGGATCTTGATCGAGTCCTACGTGCCTCAGGTCTCCGCGGAAGATTTCCAGCTGCTCATCGCGCGTAGCGGGCAGCTGCTGCGTTGGCAGGACTTCAGCGACCAGCGCCGACCGGCCAGGTTCTTCGGGTCGCTTGCCGACGGGTGGCAGCAAGGCTCGCCGGAGGATCTAGTGGACTTGATCGAGACGCAGGATGTCGACTACGTGCTCTTGAGCGGCAGCTGGATCCGACGTTACAGGGCCGAGCAGGATACCTATGCCCACCAGCTCGCCTTGTACGAGACACTGCTGCAGCGGTATCCGATCGTCCAGCGCTTCGGCCACGATGACGTGATCGTCCTCGACGTGAAGGGTGGATGACCGGGGCCACCAACTTCTGTCCAGAAGGAGACGATCCTCGCCATGCCCAGACGATCGGGTACCGGGGCCACGCCTCTACACCCGAGGCGAGCGCGACACACCCGCGTTCCGGGGGCTGGAGCGTCACGGCGGCTGAGGCGTGTGGCACCGATACGCGGCGACCTGGGTCGTCATGCGGACTTTCCTGCAACGCGAAGGGAAACGGCCACCAGAACGGGACGGGGCCGCGGAGCCAGCCTACTCTGATGATGCAGCGGACCGCGAACGGGCTGTGGTCCGCGGCACCGCTCGATACCGAGGCCCGCTAGCTGGACACGAGGAATGACGATGCCTGACCCGATCCCGCCGCAGGACCTCCTGGAGCGAACGCTGGCGGAAGCCAAGCGCGACCAGCAGACGGTCACCCCGGCGGGCACCCCAGTCGCGAGTCTCCTGCACGGCATGCGCATCCGCCGGTCTCCGACCCACGTCGATGACCGCGGCACCCTCACCGAGATCTTCGACCCCCGTTGGGACTGGCACGGTGAGCCCCTGACATACGTCTACTACTTCACCGACAAGCCAGGGCACGCCAAAGGTTGGGCCTTGCACACGCGGCACGAGGATCGCTACTTCCTCATCCGTGGCGAAGTGCAGGTCGTGACCTACGACGTACGGCCAGACTCGCCGACGCTCGGTCAGATCTGCGAACTGGTGCTGTCTGAGCGGGACCACTCCATCATCAACATCCCGGTCCATGTATGGCATGCCACGCTCAACATCGGCAACGACGACGCGATCATCGTCAACATGCCCACCAAGCTTTACGACCATGCCAACCCCGACAAGTACCGGCTGCCCATCGATACCCCACTGATCCCCTACTCGTTCGGCGACGTGCCAGGCTGGTGAGCCCGGAGACTTGTGATGCGCTATAGCGTCCTGCTGCCCACTCATGACCGCGCGGACGTCGTGGGAAATGCCATCGAGTCGGTGCTCTACCAGACCGAGCCGGACTTCGAAGTGCTCGTGGTCGGGGACGGATGCACCGACGACACCGCTGCCGTCGTCCAGGGGTTCGAGGATCCGCGCATCCGATGGTTCGACTTGCCCAAGGGTGACGGCTTTGGCTACGCCAACCGGAACCTCGCCCTGCGGGAGGCACGCGGTGATTTGGTGGCCTTCGTGGCCCACGATGACCTCCTTCTTGACGACCACCTGGAGACCATGGCCAAGCCCTTCGAGTCGCCAGGGGCCGAGTGGGCCTACAGCCGCCCGCTTTGGGTCGATGACACCGGCATCATCGTTCCCTTCGCGGTCGACCTGCGCCGACCCGACGCCTTCGACCATTTCATGGATGTCGCAAACTCCATCCCGGCCTCCTGTGTCGTCTATCGGCGGCAGTGCCTTGAGGACCACGGGTATTGGCCAGAGGACATGGTCATGACGGGCGACCTCGACCTCTGGCGACGGATGCTGCGCCCATCGGGCGGCGCGAACCTGGCGTACGTTCCCATACCGACGTGCCTGCACTTTCGGGCAGGTTGGCGGCCACGCGAAGGGTGGGGCCCAGCGCCCCTAGGGGAGTGGCTCGATCAGGCCACATCGGGCTGGTGGCCCGACGGCCTGCGGCGGCCCGTCCCCAGCGGCACGGATCCACAAGCTTCGATCTGGGCGGAGGTGCGGGATGACCCTAAGGCATGGCGGGAACGCATCCGCGCAGCCACCGTCGACGTCATCGACGGCTTCGCCTGGAGTGCTGGGCTTGGTGCTCGTCATCTGGCCGAGGAACGCGCGAACGCACGAGAGCTCCAGGCAGAAGCCGCCGGCCAGGTGCGATCGCTGGAACGAGCGCTGGTCATGAGCGACCGGCGGCTGACGTCATCCGAGCAGCACATCCGGGAGCTCGACCAGCAGCTTGCCATTCTGACCTCGTCGACGTCGTGGCGTGTCACGCGGCCGTTCGGCCGCTGCGGGCGGTGGGCCGAGCGGTGCGCCAGGCGGTGAGAGCGGTTCGGACCGCCCGATGCAGCCGGGGGCGAGCGCGGGCGGCCAAGGGTGACGAGTGAAGTGGGTGTGGCTGTCAGAAGACACGAGGAGGCACGACTGGTGAACGCGCAAGCATGAGGGTCCTGCTCACGACCTCGCGCCTTGAGCACCGCGCCGGCAGCGAGCTCTACGTGGCCGAGCTGGCCGCCTGGCTCAGGGATCAGGGCCATGAGCCGGTCGTCTATGCGGCGCGACTTGGGCAGGTAGCTGACGAGCTGCGTGCAGAGGGTATCCGGGTGGTAGCCGACATGGATGACGTCGGCGAGCCCCCAGACGTCATCCACGCCCAGCATCACCTGGCAGCGATGTCGGCGCTGGCAACGTTCCCGCTCGTGCCGGCAGTCGGTTTTTGTCATGGCCTCCTGCCATGGCAAGAGGCAGCCGTGAAGCACCCGGCCATTCGCCACTATGTCGCAGTCAGCCACCCCACGCGCGAGCGTGTGATCAGCGAGACCGGGGTCTCGCCGGCCATCGTGCACGTCGTGCCCAACTTCGTCGATCTAGCACGTTACGACCCTCGTGGCCCGCTGCCAGCCACACCCGGCAAGGCGCTCGTGTTCAGTAATAGCGCCAAGGCCGGGGTCGGGGGCTGGGTCGACGGGGTCCTGGCCGCCTGCAAAGCGCGCGAGATCACGGTCGACATCGTCGGTCGGGCGAGCGGCAATCCTGTCGCCAAGCCGGAGGCCGTGCTGCCCCGGTACGACCTGGTGTTCGCCCGTGGCCGGTCCGCGCTGGAGGCCATGGCAGCAGGGGTGGCGGTGATCATGTGTGACATCGAGGGCTGTGGCCCGTTCGTGACGCCGGGGGAGTTCGGGCGCCTGCAGGATGCGAACTTCGGGAAGGCCATCCTCACCGAGTCGCATCACGGGTCATACCTGGGCGGGCAGATCGACCGATATGATCCCAGCCTCGCCCGAGCGAGCACCGACATCGTCAGGTCCACGCTTGATCGCGAGGACGTGGCTCCGCGGCTGGCCCGGATCTATCGGGAATCGATCGCCGCGGTCGGCAGGGCGCCACACACGCTCGGGTCGTCCCGAGAAGCTGAGCGAGCGTACCTTGGCTGGCTTGACCGCAACTATCCCCGACCCGCGCTTGAGAGCGTCGAACGCCTCGACGAGCAGTACCACCACTTTCGCCAGCTCGCCATACGGATCCGTGACGAGCGCGATCGATACCGCGCCGAGCGGGACCAGGCTCGCAGGGAGCGCGATTTCGCCCGACGGGGACGAGGTCGCGAGCTGGCATCGGCGCAACGACCCCGTTCCGGATACATCCGGTTCGTCCTGCCTCGACTGCGGCGCGTCCGTGAACTCGTCGCGCCCACAGGATCCCGTCGCCACCTGCTCATCCGCGCCGTACGGGAGACGCTACGACCGAGGTGACGGCCGCCCGCGAACTCCGATCCTGAGGTCATCCGTCGAACGGGCTGCCGATCGGCCGATCCGAGCACTCACGGCCGCAGCACCATCGAGTCCTGGTACACGCTGCCCCAGGTTCTCGAGCCGCCGGCGAAGCAGCCGCTCGATCATGGCCGACAGCTCTGCGGCGCGAGCGTCGAAGCTGTGCTCACGCCCGATCAGACGCGCGAGCTCGAGCCGGGCCTCCAGCGTGGCCTCGGCTGACCTGGTCGCGTGCGCAACGACATCTGCGAGCTCCGGGCGGGAGCCGTAGGTATGGACGACGTCGCCGAAGACCCGATCGAGGCCCACCACGGGGTCGCTCACGATGACGGCGCCGCAGGCCGCGGCATCGAAGAGCCGGTTGGAGATGAAGCCCTGGTCGCGCATGTCGGGCCAGTGGTCATTGAGGATGACTGTGGCACGACGATAGTGGCTCGCGACGTCGGCCTGCGACAGATACGTGTCCACCAGCCTGGCATCAGGGACGGTACCACTCCAGTCTGGTCCGTAGATCGTGAGGTCAAGGCCGGCAGCGATGGCGTCGTCCACGATCTGGCGTCTGACACCCCTCGAGGTGCCGATGAACTCGACACCAAGGGGCTCCCGACCGGGGGCCTCGTCGAGATGGAAGACGCGCGTGTCGGTGCACTGGAGCATGGGACTGATAACGAGGCGCGCATCCGCGGCGAGCCGATCCGCATGGCTCTGCGACGCCACGAAGACATGGTCATAGGCGAGCATCTCGGCCGTGCTCACCAGATCCGGGTGGCTGATGAGCCACAGCAGGTTGATCTGGCCTGGACGCGGACTGTACTCGCTCAGACCGCGCAGCACGATCACCACATCATCCCCGTGCGCCAGGTCGCTGTACCACTCGTCGAGGCAGTCGATACGCACGCGATGGCCGAGCTGCCCGAGCGAGGCACTCAGGCTTCTGGCGAAGTGATAGTCGCCCCAGCGATCACGTTCCTCCCGCGATGGCGCACCGATCTTGATGGCGACCCGCAGGCGCGCTCCATCGCTTTCGAGTTCCTGGATCGCCTGCGCCGCGCGCGCATCGTACGTGTGCTCAGCTTCGACGACGGCTCGCAGGGCAGAGACCCGCTCGCGACGCGCGATGTCGTTGCCGAGATATGTCCACAGCTGGGCCTCCAGCTGCTGCTTGTTCCCGTATGTCGGAAGCAGGTCACCGAAGACCTCGGCGGCGCCTGCCTCGCCGTTGGTCACCACGAGCGCCCCCGCAGCGATGGCATCGAATACGCGGCTGTTCACGGAACCCCAGGACTTGGTCGCGCTGTTGGCATCGTCGACGACCAGCCGGGTGCTGGCGTAGACGTCGGGCATCCGCGAGTACGGGACCGGACCGCGCAGGTGTTGCGCGAGATCGGGAAACCGATCCCAGCCATGCCCAAAGATGGCGAAATCGAACGGCAGGCTGTCGGGCTGGAGGTCGTAGACGATCTCACGAGGAGCCCCGTGGAAGCTGCCTGTGAAGCAGTAGTCGCTGGCGAGTTGCTCCTGCCGTGCCCCCTGCCGGAAGCGTTCCGCATCCGTCGCGAGCCGCATCACCGCGACCGGCCTCGCCAGCTCCGTGGAGAGGTGGTCGGCCCCGCGTTCCGATGAGGCCCACACGAGGTCGTAGTCATCGATCCACGGTCGGGTGGCCCAGCGATCGAACCAGTTGCGAGCCCACGCCACGGTCGTCAGACCATGCCTTCGGTTGGTCGCCCTGCCGAGGTCGTAGTCATCCCGCATGACGATGAGGGCGTCCACCCCATCGAGGTCGTACCAGTTGCGCTGCTTGTCGAGGAAGACGACCTGACATGGCGTCCGCGCCTCGATGGCGCGGCCGAGTTCGAGCGCGGTGAAATAGTCCCCGGCACTGGCATCCTCGCTGGCCTCGGTTACGGCAAAGGCGATGCATGGGGGCATCGAGGTCCAGTAGGCAGGGCGGCGCAGGCGATCGCGAGCCTGCTGGCGTCGCAGCCAGGCACCGTGCCGCTGATGCAGGAGCCGCGAGTTCCGGCCCAGGTGGTCCTCGATCAGCTGGCCCCGTGCGCCGCGCGTGCTGCCACGCGCATGTGTGGCCCCGACCCCGTTGGACGAGACCACGCGCTTGCCCAGCCGCCTGGCCATCGTCAGACAGAAGTCGACGTCCTCGAGGCCGTAGAAATAGCCCTCGTCGAACCCACCGAGCCGGAGGAACTCTTGGCGGCGGCAGCCCATCAGCGCAGCCGTTACCGCGGGCACATCGACGACCATCTCGCGCACGTTCGCAAGCCCATGCGTCGCCCGCGCCTCGAAGGGATGGACCGAGCGCGTGGGGTGGGTCGGAGTCGAAGAAGATGCCGAGGTGCTGGATGGCCGGGGTCCGGTCGGCAGCAGCCGCCGGATCCACCAATCGGAAGCCGGCGATGCCGATCGAGGCATCCCGGAGGAGCCGCACCGCCTCGCCCGCGACATCCTCGCCGAACTCGAGGTCGTTGTTGGCCAGCAGCAGGACGTCGGCATCGGTCGAGCGGGCGGCGAGATTGCAGGACTCGGCGAAGGAGTAGTTGCGCTCGCGACGGATGATGCGCAGCGGCAGGCGCTGTGACCACTTCTCGAGGACAGCGACGCTCTGGTCCTGTGAGGCATGGTCGACGACGATGTACTCCATGTGGGGATAGCTGCGATGTCGCTCGATGCTGGTGAAGAGGCGGTCCAGGAGCTCGGCACCATCCCGGTTGAGCGTCACCATCGCCACCTTCGGCTGATCGACGAGTCCACCGGACGGGCGCACCTGTGCCGGCTGCAGGAGTGGGGCCGGACCGAGGGCGACGGCGTTCGGACGCGGCCGAACGACATGCACGAAGTGCGCGAACGAAGCACGCCCAGATCGCGGCGCGATCCGGATCTCGATCGGTCGCGCGGCTGGCAGGTTGGGTGGTGGCGCGTAGTGGAAGCCGTATGGCAGATCATCCCGGCGACCGTCGTAGATGGCCGCAACGTCGGGACGCGGAACATCGGTCTCGATGCTGGCCAGCAGCGCCCCATCGGCGAAGCCGTCAAGGAGGACCGGGCAACCCGGGGCGCGTCGATCCCGCGCCCAACCGATGATGCCGCTCGCCGAGACCTCATCGATGGCGCCGTCGACGCTGTACTCGCCCCGCTCTTGAGCCGCCGGTGTCTCGGCCCTGAGGGCAGGTCCTGCGACCGCTGCGCTGCCCGAGAGCACGACTGGCGTCCCGGCGATACGCACTTTGGCGGCGGCGATGTCAGAGTCCAGCCGGATGGTCTGCCGGAATGCGTGGCGCCCGACACCGATGTCCCAATGCTCCAGATCTTCACGGTACGTATCGGCGCGGAAGTCAGCCAGGACCTGCTCATCATGCTCGACCTGCAACGCGACCGCGTCGAGAGGGCGAGCTCGATCATGCGCCCAGCCCTCGAGTGTCAGCTTCCCGTCGATCCGGGTGGCCGACTCCAGCCGGCCTTCGAAACGACGGAGTAGGTCGACCCGAGCAGGACTACCAGCCAGCGGGACGCCACCGGCGCGGGCCTCCACTGTCGTGTGGTCGGCACCGATCGCGGCCACAGGCAAGTCGACCCGGAACCCACGGCTTCGCCTCTCTCCCCGGAACCTGACCCTCAGCTGCGGTACCCCGTGCCAGATGACCACACCCTCGTGTAGCACTTCCACCTCTACGGCGTCCGCGTCCTCATGTAGCCAGCCCTCGACGACCGCACCATCGAGGATGTGGACGTTTCCGGGAGCCAGCCCGAGGGCGGACGATTCGATCGGCGCCGAGGTGTCAGGTATCGGATGCGGGATCGGATATCACGAGCGCGCTAGTGAGGGGGCGTGGCGGGTGCTTCAGCAGATGCAGCAGCGGGTTCATGTCCAGCGCCAGGCAGTCAGGATGGCGCCGCTGATAGTCGCGACCATCGAAGCCCGGTTTGCGAATCCCGGCCCTCGCGCCACCCGATCAACAAGTAATGGTCGAGCGGATGGAGGCGTCCTGCGCGCATGTCCGGGTAGGCCGACACGAACCAGGCCATGTCGAAGTAGCGGTTGGGGTCGCGTGGATCGCTCAAGGGCCGGCGCCTGAAGTGGCGATATGCTCGCCTCCTGCCGCGCGGAGCATCGGGATAGCGGTCGCGATACCACGCATCGTCGAAGAGCGAGTTGACCTCAAGGCCGAGCCGCAACGAGGCCGCTCTGGCCAACAAGGGAAGCCCTTGTCGGCCTCGCGAAGCAGCCCGGCGCCAGGTGTCAGCTGATAGCCACCAACTCAGCGGACGAACGGGCAATGGCTCCTCCCTCGGATCTCGACCGGGTCGCGCGCCACCGAAACACACCTTCGGCTACGAGGCGGTCGAACGGATCGCGGCATCAGATCGGGTCCCAGCCTATCAGCCCGAGCGGGCACGTCGTCCCGCGTCCCGCCGAAGCATGGGACGTCGGTCGGCCACGCGGCGGGGTCAGCGAGCGATGGTCGGCCACAGCAGGGACGGGCGCAGGCAGTCACCGTTTCAGGATGCCACCAGGAAGCGGCTCGGGAACCCTGCGTCTATCCTAGACAGCGATGCACGACGGCGGGATGAGTGGCGGGATACGGCTCGGCAAGCGGGCATCCGCCACGGCGGATGATCCTGGCCGCTCCGGACACCCGGACGGCACCGTCGGCACCGACTCGTGACGGCGCCAGCCTCGGAGAAGGACGTCCAGCGCATCGTCCCCGCCGACCAGTGGCCCCTGCTCGGGCTATCGGAGCTGTGGCAGAAGCGTCGCATCATGTTCGTGCTGGCGCAGCGCCTGCTGAAGGCACGCTACCAGCACACCGCCATCGGCATCGCCTGGGTCGTGCTGCAGCCGCTCGTGCTGGTGATCATCGTGAGCGTCTTCATGGGCTTCGTCATCGACCGGGGCGTACGCGACGGGCTGCCGTTCGCGGTCTGGCTGTTCCCGGCCTGGATCGCCTGGCGCATCTTCCACAAGCTCGTCAAGCGAGGGCGGAGCGCGCGTCGGCGCCAATGGCCCGCTCGTCCAGCGGATCTACCTTCCCCGCATCTACTTCCCGACCGCAGTCGCCCTCGCCAGCCTCGTCGACCTCGGCTTCATGATGCTGGCCCAGCTGGTGCTGCAGACAGCCTATGGCGTGCGTCCCGGGACCGGGCCTGCTGATGCTGCCGGTCGCGGTGGTCATCATGTACTCTGGCAGCGCTCGGCTTCTCCTTCCTGTTCTCGTCGTCTTCGCTGCAGTACCGCGACATGGACATCCTCAAGCCGCTGATCCTGCAGGCCTGGTTCTGGATGTCGCCGATCATCTATCCGGCTCGCGCCTGCCGGAGGAGATCCGGCCGTTCTACTACCTCAATCCCATCGCGGTCGTGGTCGAGGCTTTCCGCTGGGCCTTCACCCAGACACCCATGCCACCAGCCAGAGGCGTGGATCGCCGGCTCGTTCTCGGCCGCCTTCTTCTTCGTCGCCGGATACTTCTACTTCCGGCGTCATGAACCGCTGTTCGCGGACTTCATGGGCGAATGACGAGCCGCGCGCCCCTCGCCATCGAGGCGCACCGCCTGGGCAAGGCCTTCCGCCTGGCGCGCCGGCCGTCCAGCGGCGCCCTGCTCGACCGGGTCGCCGGCGTGCTCTCGCGGAACGGGCCGCCGAGGAGAACGGCAGCGAGATGATGTGGGCCCTGCGCGGTGTCGACCTGGCCATCCCGCGGGGGGAGATCTTCGGCATCATCGGCCGGAACGGATCGGGCAAGACCACGATGCTCAAGCTGCTCGCCAGGGTGACCGCACCGACCGAGGGACATGCCGTCGTCCGCGGACGCGTCGCGCCGCTGCTGCAGGTCGGCGCCGGTTTCCACCCCTTGCTTACGGGTCGCGACAATATCGCGCTGAGCGGCGCCATCCTGGGCATGAGCGCGCACGAGGTCCAGGATCGCTTCGAGCAGATCGTGGAGTTCTCCGAGATCGGTCGATACCTCGACCAGCCCATCAAGAACTACTCCAGCGGCATGTACGCGCGCCTGGCCTACAGCGTCGCCGCCTTCCTGCCGGCCGAGATCATGCTCATCGACGAGGTGCTGGCGGTGGGCGATGCCGACTTCAAGGCCAAGGCCGCCGACCACATGAAGGAGGCCCTCAAGGACGGCCGCACGGTCGTCTACGTCGGCCACGGCCTGGACATCGTGCGGGAGTTTGCGACGAGGCGATGGTCCTCGACCGAGGGCGGTGGTCTTCCGGGGCGATGCCGGCGGAGCCTCCGACTACTACCTCGAGGAGGTCGTGGGCCGAGCCGCGCGAGTAGCCGTCCAGGCGGCTCCAGTCAAGGTCGCAGTCGACCCGGTCCTCGTCGAGGTTCGGGTTGGAGAAGGGATCGCCGGCACGGAGGGTCGGTCCCCAGCGCTGCCATAGCCGGGTCTGGTCGGGCACGTAGGGCACCGAGCCACGAGACCGGCTCTCGTGGTGGACCAGACGGCTATACGGTGTCCAGAGCACGCGACGACCGGTGGCGGTGACGCGCAGGCAAAAGTCGACGTCGTTGCCGCTGACCTCCAGCTCCTCGTCAAAACCGCCGACCTCGTCGAACGTCGAGCGTTCCACCATCAGGCAGGCGCCGGTGACGGCCGAGACCTCGCGCCGGACGCGCTGCATGTCCAGGTACAGCTCGTCCTCCGGGTCCAGGCCCTGGAGCAGGTGGGCGGCCCCGCCGCCGTGCCCGACCAGCAGCACGCCGGCATGCTGGATCGTGCCATCGGGATAGAGCAGCAGAGAGCCGACGACACCGACACCGGGACGCCGGACCTGGCTCACGAGATCGTCCAGCCAGCCCGGGTCGATGGCCTCGACGTCGTCGTTGAGGAACAGCAACAGGTCACCAGAAGCAGCCGCAGCCCCGACGTTGTTCAGACGCGACCAATTGAAGGGCTCGTGCCGCTCGACGACATTTGCTCCGGACTCGCGGAGTGCGCGCACTCCCTCAGGATGCGCACCGCGGCCGTTGTCGATGAAGACGAGGTCCAGGTCGGGATACGCGGTGCGATGCCGGAGCGTTTCCAGGATGCCCCTGACGAGATCGATCCGCCCGGTCGTGGGGACGATGATCGACACCCGAGGGAGGACCGGGACAGAGCTCCACTCGATGCGCCGGACGGGGGCGCTAAGGCCGCGCTCGCGCCGGACCGTCGCGGTGCCCTCACCTCGTCGCTCCAGCTCTGCGGCCACGGCCGCCTCCTCCGCGACCTCTCGGCTCGTGTCGTCATTCAGCGGCTCCGACCAGAGTACGTGAGGCACGTGCTCGACGCGGGTCCGCGACCCGCCGAGGGTGAGCAGGAGTCGGTAGCGCCATGCCGTCGTCCGCCAGTCGAATGGCAGCCGGAGCTGATCGCGCAGCCAGTCGCTGTCGCGCACCACGAACGCCCCGCGGATGTAGTCCTGCGACAGCAAGCGGTCAGGCGACCATGCAGGTACGAACCAGGGCCTCACATGACGTCCCTCTGCATCGATCGCGTCGTGGTCGGCATAGACGAGGCCGATGTCGTCATCGACCGAAGCCGCAGCGAAGGCCTGCAGCGCGTGGGGCGAGAGTTGCTCGCCTGCGAGCAGGAACGCGATCATGCGACGTGGTTCGGCCTGCGAAGGCAACAGCTCCCCGGGATCGTCCGTGACCGCAGTTCTGTCCGCCACGTCTCCCAACACCGCAGCCACGACCTCAGCGATCTGACGGACCTGACCGGACTCAGCCAGGAGTGAGCACGTCCAGTCCGCCTCAGCCTGCCCGGCCAACGACTGGAGTGTCGCCCGCAATCCGGGAACAGGGCTGGCGAGACAGGCGATGACCACGTGGAATCCGATCGACCTGCCCTGACGGTCGTCACCACCGGCCAGATCGACGGCCAGGTCCGCCCGCTCCTTCTGATATAGACGCTGGTAGCCTTCCACCGGGTCGATCCGCTCGAATGGCCGGGCGAGCGCGCGCACGTCCCCTGCTCGATCTCGTGCGACCACGTGGAGCGTGTGCGCCCCCTCGGCGATATCAGCCAACGGGAGGATGGCCCCGAATCCGGCGATCCCCTGGACGGTCAAGTGTTGTCGCTCGACCTCGACATCCGGCCGGGCCCGACCGGTGAAGGCTTCACCAACGAAGTCACCGTCGAGATAGAGCTCGACCGAGGTCACGCCACTCTCGGCGTGGGCCCAGCCCAGCACGATCGCACGCGGCGCCCCCTCCTTGGCCTGGAGTCTTGGTCGGTCCAGCTCGATGCGGACCCGATCGGAGCGAACCTCCGCGACCGGCGGCCCGACCGCATGCCGTCGCGAGGCGGCACCCAGTCGCGCGGACACCTTCTCCCCGCCACGCTCCAAGGTTGCCCGCCAGCCGTGCAGGCGTGCGTGGACGATCACCTTGCCCACGACCGACACGCGCATCCGCGAAGAGACTCGCACGACCAGCGGCCTGGGCCGGGCCCGGCCCGCGCGCGCGAGGCGGACCGTCGAGGCGAGGTGGTGACGCTTCCTCCAGGATGCTGGGACCGCTCGAAGGAGAGCCGGCACCACACCCAGCCGGCGTGGGTCGGCAAAGAGCACGAAGGCCCACGACTGCACCTCTCGCTTGGCCACCCATGGCAGATCGCGGAACAGCGCGCCAAGCTCCTCGTTCTTCAGCTGCATCAAGCGCTGATTGCGCCACGAGAGCGCTCTGACCGACGGCCGATTGGACATGTTGGCGGCGACGACGTCGCGCCAACCGCTGACGCCGGTGTCCCCGCCGCCGCGTGCATGCCACGCCCGCGCGGCTGGCTCGAACCAGGCGCCCCAGCCCAGCCGCTGCAACCGCCAGGCCAGATCGACGTCCTCCTTGTAGGCGAAGAAGTCCTCGTCGAGGACCTCCAGGCCGCCGCCGCGCCGCGGCTCGCGCGCCTGCATGAGCGCCGACAGTCGATAGACGGGTGCCGGGCCGTCGGCACCCCAGACCGGGGCCGCTCGATAGGATCCAGGATCCGGCACAGGCTTGAGCTGGTCCCGACTCACGACGCGGCGGTCGCGGTGCATCACCGAGCCCGGTGGTATCGACCACGTCGCTGCGGACGCCGGGGGCTTCGAGGCGCCACACGAGCCCCTGCACCGACCCGACGTCCGGATGCTGCAAGCAAGGCTCCCGCGGTCGCCGCCAGGAAGCCCGGGGTCCAGCTCCACGTCCTGGTTCAGCAGCAGGACCGCCTCGCACCGCGCGCGAGCTCGATGTTGCGGTTATGGCCGCGAGCGAAACCCAGGTTCACGTCCGACTCCACGAGCGCGATGCGTGGGTCGCCGGCGGCTCGTGCCCGCAGCCACTCGACGCTGCCGTCATGTGGAGCCGTTGTCGAGGATCAGCAGCTCGTAGTCGGCCAGCGTCTGCGCCGCGACCGAGTCGAGGCAGCCCGGCAGCCAGCGCAGGCCGTTCCAGGTGACGAGCGAGATCGTCACCGCGGGCGTCTGTCGCTCGCTCATCGTGCCCGTGCGGCCGCGCGACGCTGGAGCGCGAACATGGCTGTCACCAACGGGCGCACCGGGCGAGCCGTGGTGGCCTCCAGGTGCTGGCGGTAGAAGCGCTCGTGGGACTCGACGATGGCGCGTCGCACGCGGCGCCGAGTCTCGAGCTGCTCGGGATCCGAGCTCGGCGCTCGCGCCGACGGACGTGGCTGGAGCTGCTCTTGAGATGGAGCGCCGAGGCCGTGCCCACGTAGCGCACGCGCCAGCCGGCCTGGGTCACACGCAGGCACAGGTCCAGGTCCTCCGCGTAGAACCAGTAGCGCTCGTCCCAGCCGCCGACGGCCTCGAGCGCCTCGCGTCGGATGAGCAGGAAGGCGCCGGTGCAGGACTCGATGTCGTGGACCCCGTTGGTGTCCAGCCAGGTCATGCGATAGCGGCCGAAGCGACGCGATCGCGGGAAGAGCCGGTCGAGCCTGGTCTTGTACCACAGCGAATTGAAGGGGCTGGGGATGCCGCGATGGCAAGCGTGGTCGATGCCGCCACCGGGCAGCATGAGCCGGGGCGTGGCGATGCCCACCGAGCGGTCGTGGTCCACCTCGGCGAGGACCGCCCCGATGGTGTCGGGCTCGACGAGCACGTCGGAGTTCATGAACAGGATCCAATCGGTCTCGGCACCGGCCGCACCGCGGTTGCAGGCCGCCGCGTATCCGGGGTTGTCCGAGGTGACGGCGATCCGCAGGCGAGGCGTCTCGGCAGCCTCGGTGACAGCCGCCGGCAGGGCGGCTTCCTCCACGGGGTCGACGTCGACCACGACCACGTCTGCGGGCATCGGATCCGCCCGCAGCAGGTGCGACAGGCAGCGACCCACGAGCTCAGGGTTGCGATAGTCGATGACCACCGCGGTCACGCTGGCGCGACGGTCCCGGGAGACGGATGATTCGAACACTGTCCGCGTGCTGGTGGTCATCGGGTGCTGCCTGATCCGCTCCCTCTCCCGTGGTCTTCGTGCGCTGGTGCAAGTATGGAGCCATCCGGGGAGCCTGACCGCGACCCGAGCGTCGGTCCCACTTGCTATGGTTCGCGGGCACGCACGCCGCGAAGGAGGTCCGCATCGTGAAGGGAGTCGTCCTGGCCGGCGGAACAGGCTCGCGCCTGCATCCGCTGACGCTGGTCACCAACAAGCACCTGCTGCCGGTCTACGACCAGCCCATGATCTACTTCCCTCTCCAGACCCTCGCGGGCATGGGCATCGACCAGGTCATGGTCATCCTCGGCGGGCGCAGCATCGGCGACATCGTGGAGCTGCTCTCCGATGGCCAGGAGTTCGGGCTCGACCTCAGCTACCGCTACCAGCGCGGCTCCCTCGGCATCGCCCATGCCATCGGCCTGGTGCGGGACTTCGTGGGCGACGAGGCCTTCTGTGTGGTCCTCGGCGACAACATCCTGCGCGGTGACGACCTGACGGATGTGGCCGCCGAGTTCGAGGCCGGACCCTGGGGTGGTGGCACCCTCCTCTATCGCGTGGACGATCCCACCCGCTTCGGGGTGGCCGAGTTCGGCGAGGACGGCGAGGTCGTCGGCTTCGAGGAGAAGCCGCCGCAGCCCAAGAGCGACTCCATCCCCATCGGCGTCTACTTCCTGCGACCGGACGCCTTCGAGGTCATCGAACGGCTGACACCATCGGGACGTGGCGAGTTCGAGATCACCGACGTGCTCAACCACTACGTCGAGCATGGCGGCCTGTTCACGCGACACTACGACGGCCAGTGGCACGACGCCGGCACCATCGAGTCGCTGCTGGAAGCGGCGACCATGGCCGCTGGCGGAGACTGACCCAGGCGCCGATCAGGCCGGCGGCAGCTCGTACAGCACGCGCAGCTCGAGGTCGGTGTCCAGCTCGCCCTCGTACAGCAGGCGTTCGCCGTTCGCCTGCAGGCCGTCGCTCGCCTCCAGCAGGGTCGCCCCCGCCGGCAGCTCGATGCGGACCTTGATCGGCGAGGTCCGCGCACCCGGCTGCTTCTGGATCACCAGGCGGTACTCCCAGCCGTCCGTCGGTCTCGACGGCTGCCTCGGGCACCGTCCACAGGTAGCGTCAGCGTCGACTCGCCCGGGGCCATGAGGAGGTAGTTGCCCTAGCTCAGGCGTCCCGATTCGTCTTCCATGTACTCGGCATCGGTCACATCCACCACGGACTTGCCTCGCAGCGGTGATGAGCTCGCTGCCGGTCGGCACCGAGCGTCCGCACATACGCTCCATACCAGCCCTCCTGGTTCTCCGAGAAATCACGCAAGGACTGGTACAGGTCGCCCTCGTCGCCGGCATGGTTCTGCCAGTCCAGGCGCAGGCTGTTCGTGGCCGAGCCGTCCTGGGCGAGCTTGACGACCAGCGAGTCCGATCGGTCGACGACGAGGTTGTACTTGGAGGTCGGGGCGACGTTGGATTCGACGACGTAGAGGTAGTCTCCGGGATCCTGGCGCACCGGCCCGCCCCAGCCACGGTCGACGACGAACCTCTCTGCCTCGGAGTCCTTGAACCAGGCCAGCGCCATGCGCTCACGCCCGATGTCCTCGAGCGCACTGACCAGGTCCGGCCATCGCTCCGGCGGCAGGCCGAGCAGGCGCTCCATCATCGTCCTCGCCAGGACGTCGAGCACGTCCTTCCGGTTCTTGGGATCGACGGCCGCTCCCCGGGTCGCGCCGAGCAAGGTCAACGTGACATCTCCGGGCTCTACCGTGACTGAATAGTCGGGGACGTCCACGGATCCCACGACTTGCAGCAACCGGTCGAGCGCGTAGGTGGTGATGGCGATGACCCCATCCACCTCGGTGCCCCCGGTCTCCAGCTCGTAGAACGACGCGGCCTGGGCGGCGCCGGTGGGGAAGTCGGGGGACCAGGCCGCATCGGCCAGCCGCCATGACTGGGGGTCATTCGTCTCCGGGTCTGCCGCCAGCAGCAACTCCGTGAGCTCCGGAGGTGGCTCGACGAACGGCAGGTCTCGCTGCCGGTCGAGAGTGCATGCACATCCTGGAACCGCTGCTCGACGACCGCCCCGTCCCGCAGGGTGATCAGGCCGACGGTGCCGGCGTAGCCGCCGGCCGGCCGAAGCTCGGCCGGGTTCTGGGCGAGGACCAGGTAGCGCTTCTCGCCACCCCAGCCCATCATCGCCGGCAGGATCCCGGCCATCTCCCGGTACTCATCGAGCAGCGGCGCATACTGGTCCAGCGGCTCGGCCATCAGGTCACGGGCCTCGAGGATCCGCGTGGCAGCGTCGGGCGGGATGGTGTCCAGGCGGCTCGCGGGCCGTGCCGATGAGGTCCGTCATTCGATCGACCTCAGCGCCCGAGTCAGCGACCAGCCCGACCAGTCCGGCCGTCAGCTGGTAGTCGGGATCCCGGTCGTTCGCCTCACGCATGGAGACGACCTGGTCTGCCAGCGAGAGGCCGAGCCCGGCGGCCTCGACCAGGTCCCCGGCAGCACCGAGGACGGCCTCGGCCGCGTCGCACCTGGAGCGTCGACGCCCGGCACGAGACTCGCGACCCGCACCAGAGGATCGGTGAACGCGGCCGACAACGGCCGCAGATGCTCGTCGAGCGCCTGGACGTCCGCCTGCAGGGCCGTCGACGGTCTCGCGGTCCAGATCGGATGGCGTCAGGGTCCGCAGCTGCTGCGAGATGCGATGTGCACCGTCCCGCACCGAGGCCGCATCGCTGAGCAGAGGCACATAGCGCCATGCGACGAGGCCGACCAGCACTGCCAACGACAGGACGACCAGCCCGGCGGCCAGCGCTGTCGGCAGGCAACCCAAGCCCCGGCCACGACGAGTGGCCGGGGTTGATGCGCCCGGGCGAGGCGGGTCCGGGCTCGTCACACGCGGGTCGCGTGACTCACGCGGACGGGATGCGCTCCGCGATCACGACGAACCGGGGTGCGGTCTCCTCGTACCCGAGACACGTCTGCAGGGTCAGGATCTCGTGGTCGGTCGGCTCGAGGTATTCGAGGGCGTCCCAGTGCGACGAGCGGCAGGATCTGGGACACCGCATAGTCCGCGGTCGAGCCGTCGGCCATGTCGACCTCCACGATGTCGCCGGTCCGCACCTTCCACAGGTCGAGGAACTGCCCCTCGCGGGCGTGGCCGTAGACGTACGTGTTGGAGCCCTCTCCAGGCCAGGCGGTATCGGGGTAGTGCGCCACTGCCGCATCCGGCACGGTGTAGCCATCACCTTCGACCAGGGGCACGTCGATCCCGATGCGCTGCAGGCGGACCGCCGTAGCAGGCGTGGGCATGGTCATGTCCACCGGCGGAGGCGGCGCTATCGCCTCGTCCACGAAGATCGCCGGCGGGCTTTCGACGAAATCGTCGGGTGGTAGGACGGAGGTCTTGGGGAGGCCACCCGCGCATCGCACAGTGATCGTCGGCTGTCGAGTTGGGGATGGTGGCACGGACGCTACGCGGGCCCGCCTCGGGTCCGAAGCTCAGTTGGACGCGAGGTCGCTTCCGATCGAGTTGGTGCGACCTTGCGATTGAGTTCAGCCGGTCGCGGCCCGACTGCTGTGTGACGAGTCGGAACTTGACAGTCTGAAGCTTCGACTGGCTTGCCGCTCTTGAGACCGATGACCCTGGCCCCGATGGTGGCACTCTGGTTGCATCGGACGACGCTCGGCCCAGACAGGAGGACCTTGGCCAAAGGCTGCTTGTCGTAGCCGATCGGCGGGGAAGGCGAAGGCGACGATGAGCAGGCTGCTCAGGAGCGCCGCTAACGAGGAGTGCTGGCGTTACTGAAGCGCATCTGTTGTCTCCTATACCCCGCTCTCGCTCGGCGCAGGGCTCGTGCTGGGCTCGGGACTGGCACTGGCTTCGGCGGTCGGCCGGATGAAGGCGTGACCGCAGCCGGAACGCCCCACCAGACCTGGGCACGGGGAGCGGGTCCACCCCACGAGCTGCTCGACCGCGTCCGCGCGTCGCCGACCGTCTCGCTCGCGTACGCGGTCAGCTCGCTCCAGCCGGCGTCAGGTCCGGACGCGTCGAAGCCGCCCGTGAAGGGCGCGAAGCTGGCGCTGCTCGTCCTCGCGCCTGCAGGTCCTGGAGAGCGCGCACGTAGGCGGTCAGGAAGGCGGTGACCGTGGCGCCGCTGCGTCATCGAGGAAGTCCTGCGAGACGGCCACGACATCACCACCGTATTCGCCGTCGGGATCATAGTTGCGGTGACCCGCGACGCGCCACCAGCGGCAGCCCCTGGCTGGCGCCATCGAGCGCGTCAGCGGTGTCCAGGACCGCGATGTCCAGGTCGCCCTGGAGGACACCCAGCAGCGGCTCCTCGATGTCCTCGACCTCACCGTCTTGAAACCGGCCTTCTTGAAGTAGCCCTTCGCCTGGGCCTGCTCGATGGGGCTGCCCACCAGCGTCGCCGCGGGCAGGCCGACCGTGATCCGCGTGCTCTCGGGCTTGCCCGCGCAGGTCGGTCACCGGGTTGAGCTTGCGACGCTGGGCCAGCTGGGCCAGGTTGAGCGTGTCCTCCGAGACGAACGCGCGCATGTCGAACGTCTCGCCCACCTCGGCCGCGAGGTACTCGTCGAGCTCGCCCCAGCCACTCTCGCTCTTGCGGGCGCCGAAGCCCCCGTCGTAGGGCGCGAAGGCCGCGTTCGATGGCTGGTCCGCCTTGCGAGTCGGCCCTGGCCAGCCGCCGCAACGCGCGGATGTAGGCGCTCGTGAACGCCGCGACGGTGGCGGGCTCGCTGCGCCACGAGGCCCGGCGCGGCGACCAGGACGGTCCCGCCGTAGGCGCCGTCCTCGCCGGCGTAGTTCTGGTAGCCGGCCATCGCCTGCAGCGAGGGGTCGTCGGCCTGCGCCGCGGCTGCCTCGACCGCATCGACGACCGCGAACTGCAGACTCGCCCGCCTCGAGCGCCGCGACGGGGTCATCGACCTCGGTCAGGGTGACCTCGGCAAAGCCCGCGTCAGCCATGAAACCCGAGTCGACCGCCGCCAGCAAAGGCGCCGCGGCATCGGCGGGCACGCCCACGACGATGCGTATCGCTGGTCGGCGCCAGAGCCACCTTGAAGACGGGGGCCGTGCCCAGACCCACACTTTTGCCGACTTCCCGGTCGGCTTGGGCGTCTTCCTCGGCTTGGGGTCGGCTTC
The DNA here is from genome assembly GCA_963800275.1 of uncultured Chloroflexia bacterium. Taxonomy (GTDB): domain Bacteria; phylum Chloroflexota; class Limnocylindria; order Limnocylindrales; family CSP1-4; genus JAFMJV01. The sequence continues at coordinate 514,133 of CAWDAI010000007.1, read as the reverse complement.
GGTGGGGCCTGGGCGTTGCTTTCGGGGTGGTCGTGGGCTTGGGCTTGGGCGTATCGATAATGGCGCCGCCTGGGTCGACCACCGGGCCGGAGATGGCGGCCGAAACGCCGGCGTCGGGAGTGCCGACAGCAAGCAACAGCGCCAGCACGACCAGTGCGACCGGCAGCCGGCGTCCGCCGGTTCAATGACCGGGCCGCGCAAGAGCGCCGGAACGGTCCTGAGCACGATCCGAGATCCAGCCGGAGCGACCAACGATCGATGTAGGTCGAGATCCAGCTCGGCCCGCTGGTCGAAGTCCTCGTCCAGCCTGGATGTGATCTGCCATAAGCCGGTCACGCCCGGCTTCATGGACAGACGGCGTCTGTGCCATATGTCGTACTCCTCGACTTCGCGAGGCGGTGCGGGCCGGGGTCCGACGATGCTCATCTCGCCCTTCACCACGTTCACGAACTGCGGCAATTCATCGAGACTATACCGGCGCAGCCATCTTCCCACCGGCGTGACCCGTGGGATCGTGCGCGAGCTTGAAGGCCGCGCCGCGGGTGTCGCTCAGCGCAGCCAGCTCCACGTACCGCGCCTCGGCGTCCGAGATCCATGGTCCGGAACTTGTAGATCGTGAACGGACGCCCATGGAGCCCGACCCGGACCTGGCGGAAGATCACGCTGGGACCCTGCGTCAGTCGCGAGACGACGGCGATGACCAGCAGCAAGGGGCGACAGCAGGACCAGGGCGGCCACGGCGACGACCAGGTCGAAGGCGCGCTTGAGCGCATGGCCCAGCAATGCGTCCGGTCCGTGGGCGTACGAGATGACCGCGGTCCCGTCCAGCTCCTCGAGCGTGCGATCGGACGAGACGAGCCGGGGCACGTTGACGGGGACGCGGACGAGCTTTCCCTGCTCGTGCGCCAGCTGGGCCAACGGCTCGATGAGCGGCCACTCGTCCTCACTCACGCAGATGGCGACCTCGTCCACGACCCGGGTGGCGAGCACCCGGGGCAGCTCCTCGAGGGGGCCCCAGTACATGGCGCTCGGCACCCCGGCCGATCGGTCGTCGCCCAGGTAGCCCACGACCTGGACCCCGAGGACGCTGTGATCCTGGACCAGGCGGGAGAACTCGACGGCCTCGTGTCCGGTGCCCATCACCAGCAGGTTGCGCACGTTGTAGCCGTGGCGCCGCAGGTACATGAAGCTGGACCGGACGATCCAGCGCAAGAGCACCGCCAGGATGCCCCTGCAACGGGAACAGGACCAGGACCCAGCCCGAGGCCGCCCGATCGCCTGCCTCCAGCCAGAGAGCGGTGGTTCCCGAGGACCGCGAGCCAGACGGTGGCTCGCACGACCGATCGCGTCTCGCCTGAGAGGGTCCAGTGAGCCCGCAGCCGGTAGGCGCCATTCACGTACAGGAGCACGACCCAGGTCGCGCTGTAGACCAGGGCGCGGGGCCAGAAGACGTCGAAGAACGGCCCCAGCTCCGTCCCGGGGTGGGCGAACCCCTGGTAGAGGACGAGGCTCATGATCATGGCGAGTGCGCCGTCGGTCGCCATGAGCGCTACCCGCAGGACACCACCATGTCGCCGTATCAAGTGGTCTAGTGCCTCCATTCGCCGCCGTTGCTGACGACGCTCGACCGAAGCGTAGCATCGGCAGCGACCGATAGCGATCGGCCGATCGGCCGGTCGGCCACCGCCATGGCCGATTCCCCAGGACCATGCTAGCGTTCTGCCAACGGTCCCCAGCAGCGAGGGGACCATCGGCGTATGGTCCGCATCATGGACGTACGACATCATGTCGTATACCATCGCCATCGACCGCCTGAAGGACTGAACAACCGAGCCGTGGCGCCGTGGCCACCGCCCGCAGAAGGAGCACGCTTTGCGTCGTACGTCCACCCTTATCGTCATGCTCGTGGCCATGGCCGTCCTGCTCACGACCGCACCGACGGCAGCGCGCAGCAAGATCGCCTTGGGCGCTCTCGAACCCGTCGGCAATCAGAACAGTGGCGGCCGGTCAACGCCTACAAGGCGCGCTATCGGCCTAGTCCGCCCGCCATGTGGTCGCTGTGGAGCACCTGGGGCGCCCGCGGGCAACGATAAGAACTGTCGACGCGCGGGGAGCCCTGCGCCTTCCCCACGGAGATGGTCGAGAGCTGCTGGACGCCGGACATCACGCCGGTCATCTGGTGGCAGTACAACGACCCGGACCAACGACCCAATTCGTGGCTCTACAGCTACAAGAGCGCTCCTGCAGGCGGCAAGCACGATGCGTACATCAAGCAGTGGGCGAAGGCAGCCGAGAGCGTGTCGCAGCGCACGGTCAACAAGCCGATCATCATCCGCCCCTTCCACGAGGCCACCGGCAAGTGGTTCCCCTGGGGCATCGGCTAAGCTGGCAACACCGTACGGAAGTACAAGCAGGCTTGGCGGTAGGTCTTCAACCTCTTCCATCAAGCCGGCGCCGCCAGGCAGCAGGTCGCGGTTCCTGTGGAGCAACTACACGCCGGCAAGAACGCGTACCCCGGCAACAAGCTACGTCGACTACGTCGGCTTCACCGTGCTGAATTGGGGCGCGCGCAGGCACAACTGGCGGCAGATGACGCCACAGGTCGCGTCCAAGGTGAAGCAGACAGCCAAGTTCACCAAGAAGCCGATCATCATCGCGGAGGTCGCCTCCTTCCACAAGCCGCTCGCCAAGAGCAAGGCCAAGTGGCTCAAGCAGGGCTACCTCAACACCTATCGACGCTTCCCGAAGGTCAAGGGCATCCTCTACCTGGACGCGGCCCTAGGCGCAACGGCACGGCCGACACCCCGACTGGCGGCTGGAACTGCCCCGCAACGGCTCGGCCATGAACGCCTACCGCTGCTTGCCACGGATCAGGCCACGTTCCAGGGCAAGATCCGCTAGCCACCGCCCCATCCGCCGCTCGACGACCCGGTCACACATCGGAGGTGACCGGGTCGTTACAGTGTCGCCATGGACTTGACCGTCGAACGCACCGCCATCCCCGAGGTGCTGATCGTGCACCACGGCGCCTTCCAGGATGAGCGCGGGTTCCTGCTGGAGGCCTACCACCAGGGGGCCTTCGCGCGAGCATGCCGGCCTGGGACTGCCCAGCTCGTTCGTGCAGCTGAACCACAGCCGCAGCACGAAGGGCGTGACGCGTGGCCTGCACTTCCAGTGGCATCCACCGATGGGCAAGTACATGCGAGTCGCTCGCGGCGCGGCCTTCCTGGTCGCGGTCGACATCCGGCCGGGCTCGCCCACGCTGGGACGGTACGTGTCGGTGGTGGCCGACGACGAGAACCACATCGCCATGTGGGCGCCGGCCTGCTTTGCCCGCGGGTTCGCCACGCTGTCGGACGTGGTGGACATCGAGTACCTGGTCACGGGCAACTACAACGGAGCGGCAGAGTCCGGCATCGCCTGGAACGATCCCGCGATCGGCATCGAGTGGCCGGTCTCGGACCCCATCACGTCGGCGCGGGACGGCTTAGCCCAGACGCTGGCCCAGTGGCTGGCGCGCCCGGAGGCGCAGCACTTCCGCTACCAGGACTGGAGCTGACCCACGCATGCGCGTGGACCCGACCGCACCCGGGGTCTTCATCTCCGGCGACCAGGGCCGTCTCGGGCGTGCGCTCGCGGCTGCCGCGCCGGGACCGATCGCGGGCTGGGATCGTCCGGACCTCGACCTCGACCATCCCGCCACCGGTGCCGCGCTCGTCCACGCACAGCAGCCCCGGCTGGTCATCCACACCGCCGCCATGACCGCGGTCGACCAGGCTGCGCTGGAGCCCGACCTGGCGCTCCGCCGGAACGGTGAGGCGGTGGGCGCGATCGCGGCTGCCTGCCGTGAGATCGGGGCCGGCTTCGTGCTCATCTCCACCAACGAGGTCTTCGACGGCGAGCGCCGCGATGGTCGGGGGTACGTGGAGACGGACCAGGCGGCTCCACGCAACCCATACGGCCGCAGCAAGCACGCGGGCGAGCTGGCGGCGCTCTCGGCCTTCGGCGGCACCGACGGGCTCTGGATCGTGCGCACGGCCTGGCTCTTCGGGCCGCCCGGCGCCGACTTCCCCGACAAGATCAGCGCGGCCGCAGACAAGGTGGATGGGCCGTTGCGGGTGGTCGCCGACGAGGTCGGCTGCCCCACCTATACGCCTGACCTGGCAGCGGCCATCTTCGAGCTCGTCGCGCGCACGGGCGGTGGCGTCTTCCACCTGGTCAACGACGGCTCCGCCTCCAGGTACGAATGGGCCCGCGCGGTGCTCGACATCCGACGCCCCGGGCGTGAGGTCGCACCCATCACGCTCGCGGACTACGCCCGCAGCTCGGATCCACCCCCGTGGGGCGTGCTGGACACCGGCAAGGCCGCGGCAGCCGGCGTCGTGCTGCGGCCGTGGCAGGAGGCGCTGGCCGAGTACCTCGCGGACTGACCAGCGGGCCGCCCGCGCTCGGCGGTCAGAAGTCGTCGCGGTAACGGCGGAAGAGCTCCAGGTCGAGGTGGTTGAGCTGCCGCAGCCGCTTGCGCACCGGCTTGGGCGGGTCCAGCGAGTCCTCCCCTGCCGGATCCGACACCGACCAGCGGGAACGGCGGCAGCGTCAGCCCCAGCGCGCGACCCAGGACCACCGCGCTGCGCGACATCGAGCTGCGCGAGACCACCGCTGCGAAGTCCGACTCGATGTGGGCCAGTGCCGCCTCGAGCATGTCTTCGGTGCAGGCGCCGAAGGGCACATCGGTGCGGCCGCTGATCAGGCGCACAGCGGCGTTGTCGGCCGCGACCCGGCGATCGTCGAAGACCCACGCCTCCAGCGATGGACCGGGCCGACCGGCCGTGCGGTAGAGCGAGAGGATGCGGCCGATGGGATGGCGCAGCATGACCGCGTAACGGGATGGGCCCGGGACCAGCTCGTGAAAGCCGTAGGCGAAATCACCCACGATCACAGCCGGACGTCCGCCTGGCGCGAACGCCGGGACCTGGCCGGCGTAGGCCTCGGCGTACGCGCCGGCCGGCAGCGCGTCGCGGAGCGCGGCGCGCACGGCGCCGCCTCCACTGCGGGGGAGGTGCATGAACAGCAGCGTGGGCTGGTCCTCTGCGCGGACCGGCGCCACGGGCGTGGGCCGGATGCGCAGCGGCTCGAGGCGCGCCGCGACCGCGTCGCGGAGGTACCCCAGGCCGGCGTCGCGCAGGCCCTCGAGGATGAGCTCGGTCGAGCCGATCGCGAGCCGCGCCGGCGAGGCCGCCTGATCCTCCGCCCAGCGCAGCACATCGGCTTCGCGGGCCGCCCGCCAGGCCACATCATCCCAGCGCTCCAGCCGCAGGCCACGGGCGGCGAACGCCGCACGCAGCCCGCCCGGGTCGGCCAGCGCCAGGCCCTGTGGCAGGGCCGCTCGGCCGGTCGGCAGCAGGCCCTGGAGCAGCCCGGTGGTGACCGCCTCATAGCGCAGGCCCCTGACACGAGGCGCCAGGTTCTTCGCAGCCAGGCGGGTGCCCGTGCGGCGCTCGAGCACGCTGACGTCAGCCTTCACCCGCCCCAGCAGCTGCAGCGCGTGCAGGGCCGAGCCCTCGGCGAAGACGACCGCCTCAGCATCGCGGTAGTGCCGCAGCTGCTGGGACAGCGGCAGCGACTCGGGCCGCAGCACGCGCGCTCCGACCGTCCGCAGCATCGCCTCCAGATAGGCCTCACCCGCGAAATGCGCCTCCATGCCCGCGCGCGAGACGTAGAGCAGGCGGGGGTCATGGGTGCGTCGGCCCAGGCGCCGCTCCGCCAGCAGATCGAGCGCGTCGAGGTAGTCCGGCCCTGGGCCAGGCCCGCCCAGCTGCTCGGCCTGGGGCGCCACGAACAGCTCGGCCAGGCGGGTCGGTGCCGAGATGATCCTGACCCGTTGGGCCGGCACGCCCAGCCAATCGAGGATGGCGCGAGCGTAGGCCGGGGCCCGCTCGAGGTCGTCGTAACCCAGGTCGGGCCGGGAGGCGAAGGCGATGGGCAGGTCCGGCCGCACCTGCAGCGTCCCCAGCAGCCGCGTCGAGAAGTCCGCGATCTGGTGCCCGAAGGCATCGGCCAGGGCGCCGGCCCAGGCCATCGGTCCGGCCACGGCCAGCGGTCCCGAAGGGTCGGCCGGACGCACGTCGATGGGGCGACCGCCCCGGTTGTGTCGTGCGCTCGTCTGCCGCTCCCAGTCGGGCCAGAGCGGGCCTCCCCGGTGGATCTCACCCTCGCGCCAGCGGTCGAGCAGATCGCTGTAGGGCACGACCACGACGTCGTCGAACGCCTCGAGCACAGACCCCGGATCACTCATGGCCGCGAGTGTGGCACGGCTGCGACCGCGAGCGTGCCGGAGCGCAGGGGATCGGCGGGAACCTACAGCAGGCCCAGGTCCTGCAGCGGGACCGGGTCGATGATCTCGCCGGCGAACTCCCCACCGGCCTCGCCGTGCGCGAAGCCCAGGACCTGCCAGGCACCGGCCCGGTCGCGGACCAGCCGGGCGGCGTAGAGGTCCGGCACCGGGAGTCGCCGGGCGCCGGCGATGTCCCAGGGACCCAGCACGGACTCGCCGACCGCCAGATAGGTGCCGCCCTCCTCGTTGGGCAGGCGTGCCCTGCGCGCGTGGCTGAAGCGCTCCAGGCCGACCGAGAAGAGCAGGACCGCCGTGCCCTCGACCACCTCCGCCTGCGGCACCTCGAGATGGCCGAACTCCCCCGGGTCGCTCAGCGGCGGGCGGACCTCCCAGGCCAGCAGATCGGGCGACCAGGCGTGCCCGATGACCCCCCGCGCATCAGTGGGGCCGTGGTTGGCACGCGCCGTGATGAGCGCGTGGAAGCCGGCACCATCGGGATCGCGCATGACCCACGGGTCGCGCCAGGCGTCGAACTCGACGCGTTCGTACCAGCGGTCATCGAGCTCGATGACCGGGTCGGCACCGTGCTTGGTCCAGGTCGCCAGGTCGGTCGAGGTCGCCAGGCCCACGCGCTGCTCGGCCCCCCGTTTCGCCCGCCGGGTGCCGGTGTAGAACATGTACCACGTGCCCTCGTGCTCGATGACCGAGCCGGTCCACACCGCCATCCCCTGCCACGAGCCGGGCGGTCCGGCCTCGAGCACGGTGCCCAGCTCGGTCCACTGCCGCAGGTCGGTCGAGACGGCGTGGCCGACCGAGGCGTTGAAGTGTCGTTCGAGCTGGTCACCCAGCGACCGGGGCGCCTGCAGGTAGAAGAGGTGGTACTCGCTGCCGGTGTCGGCCAGCCACGAATCCCAGACCCATCGATCAGCCAGTCGCAACACCGCTCAGCCCTTCACGCCGCTCGCAGCGATCGATTCGACGAAGGTTCGCTGCAGCAACAGGAACAGGATGAGCACCGGGATCGTGATGATCGAGAGATAGGCCATCATCTCGCCCCAGGCCGTGTTGATCTGGAAGAAGAACGAGACGCCCACCATGACCGGCCGCGAGTCCTCCGTCTGGGTCACCATCAGCGGCCACAGATAGGAGTTCCAGATGGGCAGGAAGGTGAGGATGGCCACGGTGGCCACCACCGGCCCCGACAGGGGCATGATGACCCGCCGATAGATGGTGAAGTGACCGGCTCCGTCGATGCGAGCGGCTTCGTCCAGCTCCACCGGCAGGGACTTGAAGAACTGGACGAACAGGAAGATGGAGAAGGCGTTCGCGGCAAAGGGCAGGATCTGGACGTGGTACGTGTTGAGCCAGCCCGTCTCGATCCCGGGGAAGGCCCCGTCGAAGACGATGTTGGGGAAGCGGCTGACCATGAAGAGCAGCGGGATGGCGATCGTCTCGAAGGGCACGATGAGCGTGGCGATGATGATGGTCAGGACCAGGCCCTGGCCCCGCCAGCGCATGCGTGCGATGGCGAAGCCGGCCATGCTGTTGATGAGCAGGCCCAAGACCACCGTCACCCCTGAGATGAAGATGGAGTTGAACAGGAACCGGCCGGCCGGGACACGATCGAGCATGGCCCCGTAGTTGTCGAGTGAGATGTCGCCGACAGGCAGGAAGGCGCGGAACGAGTTCGTGTCCGACACGATCTGCTGATCGGGCTTGAGCGACGACACCAGCATGTAGACGACCGGGAAGAGGAAGATGAAGCCGAGGAAGATCATCACGGCATAGCGGCCGACGAGGTTCCAGTCGGGCCCGGGCGACCTGGTCGGGCCCTCGGCCTCCGACTCGAAGACCGGCTTGGTCGTCTTGGCCTGCGTCTGGTCGGTCATGTCAGCGCTCCCTCGTGAGCCAGCGCTGGATCAGCGAGACGACCAGCACCATGACGAAGAACACGACCGCGATGGTCGCGCCATAGGCGATGTCCTGGCGCGCGAAGCCGCGCTGGACGGCCTGGAAGATGACCGTCTGGGTCGTATCGAGCGGCCCACCCTGTGTCATCACGTCGATCTGGGTGAAGAGCGCGAAGGCCTGGATGGTGATGACGATGAAGATGAAGATGGCGGTGTTGCGCAGGCCCGGCCAGGTCACGTGGCGGAACTGATGCCAGCGACCGGCGCCATCAAGCTGGGCGGCTTCATAGAGCACGAACGGGATCGTCTGCAGGCCGGCCAGCCAGATGACCATCTGGAAGCCCACGCCCTGCCATACCGACATGATCATGATGGCCGGCAGGGCCGTGGCCGGATTGCCCAGCCAATCCAGCTTGGGGAAGAGGCCGAGCGTGGCCGTGCTCAGCATCTGGTTCACCAGCCCGTCCTTGGCGTAGAGCAGGGACCACAGGATGGCCACGACCACCATGGAGATGACGACCGGTATGAAGTAGGCGCTGCGGAAGAGGTTGACCCCCCGGATGCGCCGGTTGATGAGCAGGGCCAGGCCCAGCGCTAACCCGGCCTGGATAGGCACGATGACGAGCGCGAAGATGATGGTGTTGATGAGTGCCGTCAGGAATGTGGCGTCCCCGGCCAGGATCACCAGCTTGTTGTCGCCGACGTCGAGCGTGCGCCACGTCTGGAGCCCCTCGTACTGCGGGTAGTCAGGATTGTTCCGCGTGTAGCTGCGGACACGTTCGTAGGTGTAGTCGCCGTTCTCGTCGAGGATGGGTGCGCCGGCCGCATCCACGAGCGGCTCCAGCGTCAGCAGCTGCACGGTCAGCACGCGACGGTAGTTGTCGAGCCCGACGAAGTCGGTCGGGTTGGGCGAGATCAGCCGCTGGTTGGTGAAGGAGAGCACGAAGGCCAGCATGAACGGGGCGATGAGGAACAGGGCCAGCAGGAACATGGCCGGACCCGCCATCAGCCAGGCCATCCGGCCCTCTCCCCGGTAGGTCACGCGGTCATTTCCACTTCCGCTGGCCTTGGTGGTGCGAGGTGCGACCGTCATCGGGTCATCCTCGGCCCTGTCGTCCTGAGCATCGGCGATCTCCTCACGCCGGTGGCGTCGAGCCCTCGAGGCCACCACGGGTCGAGCTCCTGGGAGCAGCGACCGGCCGCCACGTCGAGTGGCCGCCGGTCGCCACGATGTCTACTCGGAGAAGCCGTAACCGTCATTAGCCGCGATGTCGGCGTCGATCTCGTCGACGGCCGCATCGAGGGTGGTCTGCACGTCGGCACCATTGGCGATGTCCAGCATCGCGTTGATGAAGGTCAGCGCGATGTTGGTGTAGGCGGGCGTGGGCGGACGGATGACCGCCTGCGCCTGCGACAGGTCGAAGAAGACCGCCAGCGGGCCGCCTTCCTGGTACATCTCGGTCATGTCGAGCGCCGCTGCACTGGCCGGGAACAGGCCGGTAGTGTTGGCGAACTCGGCGAGGTACTGGGGCTGGAGCGAGAACTCGAGGTACGCATTGGCGCCCTCGGGATAGGGGCAATCGGGCGTCACGCCCCACTGCCAGGAGCCGGCACCGATCTTGGGGCCATGGCCGAAGTCGGGCGCCGGCAGGAACAGCAGGTCGTCGACCGACTCACCGTTCGCCTCCATGCCGTCGATGGTCGGCACGGCGCGCCAGTTCCCGTTCCACTGGATGGCGTAGTTGCCGTCGATGAAGCCGGCTTCCTGCTCGGCCTGCGTCTGGGACGGACCGGGCACGAGCCCGCGCTCGAACAGGCTCTGGAACCACTCACCGAAGGCGACGGCCTCCGGGCCGTTGAGGACGCCTTCAGCCGTCAGATAGGTGCTGCGATCGATGAGGTCGCCACCGAAGGACTGGAGGAAGGGTGAGAAGGCATAGGGATACCACTCGCCCTGGTCTCGCATGCCGATGTCCCAGGCGTAATCGAAGTCACCGGTGGCCTGCAGGGTCTCGAGCGCCGCATCGAACTCATCGAGCGTCCAGGGCTCTTCGAGCGTGGGGATGCGGATGCCGTTCTCCTCGAGCACCGACTTGCGGGCATAGTTGGCCACCGCGGCGTCCCAGTACCCGATCGAGTAGAGCTGGTCGTTCCAGTAGCCGGTCGCGCTGGGCAGGATGGTGTCGACCACCTCCTGGGGCAGATCGAGCGGCTGCAGGATCCCGGACCAGGCCCAGGCCGGGGTGTTCGGTCCGTCGACGTCGAGCAGGCACGGCAGGCCGCCCTGCGAGGCGCTGATGACCGAGGTGTTGTAGTCGAGCTGCGGGAAGGACGTGTACTGGACCTCGTACTCGTCCTGCGAGGCATTGAAGTCGGCGATGATCTGGTCGTAGACCGCCAGCTCGGCCGGGTTGCCGGCTGAGTGCGTCCACATCTCGATCACCTTCTTGTCCCCGTCCTGGGCGGCAGCGACGGTCGGGAAGACCAGCGCTGCCGAGACGAGGGCAGCGACCACCGTCAGGGCGGGGCGCCTGGCTCTTGCTTGGATCATGTGCTTCCTCCTTACCCCGTGCTGGTTCTCCGTGATCGCCGCGGGGCGCAAGCGATCACGACGTCCCCCGCCTGGGAGAGAGCGACTGGCCCCTCTCAGGGCGGGGCGGTGCGACCGAATCACGGACCACCAACGGGCACTCCATACGCCGTTGCTGTGGTCCTTCGGCCTCGCCGCCAAGGACTCGGATGAGGTGCTCGACCGCCCAGCGGCCCATGGCTTCATGGGGCAGCTTCATGGTGGTGAGCGGTGGATCGAGCCAGGGCGCGATCTGGTCCTGGTTGTCGAATCCGATGACGGAGATATCGTCGGGGACCTGCAGTCCGGCTCGGCGGATGGCCCGGTAGGCACCCATGGCCATGCGGTCGGTGAAGCACTGGATGGCCGTGGGCGGTCGGTCGAGGCGGAGCAGGCGCTCGGCCGCGATGGTCCCGCCGAAGGGGTCGTTCTTGTCCACGGCCACCAGCTCGGCCTCGAAGGCGATGCCGAACTCATCGAGCGCCCGCAGGTACCCCGCGAAACGCTCTGCGTCCGCGGGATAGGGGTTCGACTCGCGCACATAGCCGATGCGCCGGTGTCCATTCTCGATGAGGTGGCAGGTGGCGCTGTAGCCACCCAGCTCGTCGTTGGGCACGACCCAGGAATCCGCGGGGTCCTCGGAACGCGCATCGAGGAGCACGAAGTTGACATCCTTGAGGGCCGCGGGTGGCTCCACGACCTGGTGCCACATGGTCGCGTAGACGATGGCGTCCACCTGGCGATCGACCATCGATTCGATGGCCCGGGCCTCGACACCGGGATCGCGCTCGGTGTTCACGATCATGAGCGTCTTGCCGGCCGCCGCGGCCACCTGGTCGGCGCCATAGATCATGTCGCCGGCAAAGGCGGTCGAGGCGATGACATCGGAGATCAAGCCGATGGTGTCACTGGTCTGGGCGCGCAGGTTGCGGGCGATGGTATTGGCGCGGTAGCCCAGCGCGCGGCTGGCCTCGAGGACGCGCTCCTTGGTGACATCGGGGATGGAGCTGCCGGCTTTGCCGCTGAGCACGAGCGACACCGTCGTGGTGGAGACACCAGCCGTGGCGGCCACATCGGACATGCGTGCCCGCTGGCGTCGCCGGTGGCTGCGCGCGTGCGGCTGTGCTGCCGCCGTGCGGCCGTCCTCCTCCGAGAGCGCGGGGTCCTGGGCCAACGTCCTCTCCTCCCGATGATCGAGCGCCGCCCCGCCGTCGCCAGCGTCGCGACCGTCTCGGCGCCACCCCTCCTTGGCAGCCCCGAACGCACTCAATCGATTCAGTAAATCGATACTCTGCACGACGGACCGAGAATGTCAACCCCCATTTCTGCGCTCAGGGAACGTCGAACCGCCGGCGGAGGACGGCGGAGCCGCGGCCGATCCCTGACGATCACGAGGTCGGTGGCGGCGGTTCGGACGCCTCGCGAGCGGCCGCTGGGGCCGTGACCTGCTCGTCACGTACGTCACCTGCTCGTCACGTGCCTCACCTTCTTGTCAGAAGTCCGGCTGGGGATCCGCTAGACGGATGTAGGGCTCGCAGTACCGCCCGAGGCGCCCACGCGAGGGACCCATTCGAGAGGGCCGGGCGGCAGGAACACCACCGCCAGTGCTCCGGAGGGGCCGAACTGCCGCCTGGTGGCGACCATGCGGACAGATGACCAGCAGATGGCCCCCGTTACTCGCGCACGATCCCCAGGGAGCGGGCGGACACGGCCGCATCGCTCGCGCATATGGGCGCATGGCGGGCGGACGGCCCCCGGCTTGGCGGCCGGGCGGCGCTGCCGGCCGCCGGACGGGGATGGGGTCAGCGCAAGCCCATCTCTTCGCGGGTGGGCGGCTCAGCGCCGGCACGGGTGCAGTTGATGGCCGCCGCCTGCACCGCGAAGGCGATGCCGTCCTCCAGCAGGTGCGCGTCGCCCAGCTCCTGTCGCCCGAAGCCGTGCTCCAGCCAGTAAGCCAGGAAGGAGCCGCCGAAGGTGTCGCCGGCCCCGACGGTGTCCGAGACCTGCACGCGCGGCACCGGCACCGAGACCTCGCCGCCCGCGCAGAACCCCCGCGCTTCCGCGCCGCCCTGCGTCACCAGCACCGCCCCGGCGCCCTGCTCCAGCAGCAGGCGCGCCGTCGCCTCCGGTGAATCCGCGAGCGCGAGGTACTCGAAGTCCTCGTCGCTGCCCTTGACCAGGTCGGCGCGCGCGAGCACTCGCTCCATGCGCGTCTGGTAGCGCTCGAAGTCAGGCGTGGCCGTGGGCCGGCAGTTGGGATCGACCATGACGAAGGTCGAATCGGGCACCGCCGCCACGAGGGCCGCGAGCGAATTGGCGATGGGCTCCATGGCCAGGCCGAGCGTGCCTACGTGCAAGGCATCGACGCCCAGCTCCAGCGCGCGCATGGCGTCCTCGGCCACCAGGCCGGGCACGGTCGTCTGCTCGATGTACCAGTGATAGTGAGCTACGCCCGCCTCGTCGATCTCGGCCAGCACGAGGGTGGTCGGGTCCGACGTGTCCACCGCCAGGGAGGTACCGACGCCGTCGGCCTCCAGCCTGGAGCGCAGCAGGCGACCGAACCAGTCGTCACCGATCCGTCCCAGGAACTCCACCCGGCCACCGAGGCGGGCGATGGCGCGGGCCGCGTTGTACTGTCCGCCGCCGGGCGCAGGGACGACGGAACCGTCCCGGCCGATGATGAGATCGATGAGCGCCTCGCCGGCCACGACCACGAGCGGTCGCTGTCCGTCCGCCATCTACCAGCCCTCCCCTCGCAGGTACTCTGCCATGGCCCGTGCCGCCGCACCACGATGGGACCGCGCGTGCTTCTCGGACGGGCTGAGCTGACCCACCGTGCGGCCACCGGGCGGCTCGTCGGCAGGCTCGAAGATGGGGTCGTAGCCAAAGCCGCCCTGGCCCCGGCGCTCGCTGGCGATGCGGCCCTCGAAGGCCCCTGCGCGGAACACCGGATCCGCGCCGGCTGACGGGTCGAGGAAAGCCAGCACGCACTGGTAGCGCGCCCCGCGCTGCGCTGGCGGCAGGCCCTCGAGCGCGGCCAGCAGCTTGTCGTTGTTGTCCTCGTCATCCGCCTCCGGGCCGGCGTAGCGCTTGGTCCGCACACCCGGACCGCCGTCGAGGGCATCGACCTCCAGGCCGGAATTGTCGGCCAGCGTGGGCAACCCGGATCGCTCGGCGTAGTAGCGGACCTTGATCTCCGCGTTGCCGGAGAAGGACTCGGCGTCCTCCTCCGGCTCACCTTCGACGCCAGCCTCGTCGGGTCCCACGAAGACCACGTCGGGCGCCAGCTCGAGCAGCTCGTGCAGCTCGGCCACCTTGTGAGGTGAGCGCGAGGCCACGAGCAGGCGACGGGTCATCCCTTGGCCTTCGCCGCCTCTCCGGCGAGCACCGCGTCCTGGATCTCGAAGAGTCGCTTGAGCCCGTGATCGGCAAGGCCCAGCAGCTCGTCCATGCGGGCCCGGTCGAAGGGCTTGCCCTCGGCGGTGCCCTGCACCTCCACGTAGGTGCCTGCGTCCGTGCCCACGACGTTGAAGTCGACCTCCGCTGTGCTGTCTTCGCGGTACTCCAGGTCGAGCAGCGCCTGGTCTTCGACCACGCCCACGCTGATGGCCGCGATCTTGCTCACGATCGCCCGCTCCAGGCCTGCCTTGCGCAGGGCCAGCACCAGCGCCACGTAGCCGCCGGTGATGGACGCGCAGCGCGTGCCGCCATCGGCCTGGATGACGTCGCAGTCGACCATGACCGTCTTCTCACCCATGGCCGCGGTATCGACGATGCCGCGCAGGGAACGTCCGATGAGCCGCTGGATCTCATAGGTGCGCCCACCGAGACGGCCCTTGACCGACTCCCGCTGCATGCGCTCCGAGGTCGCCGTGGGCAGCATGGCGTACTCGGCGGTGACCCAGCCCAGACCCTTGCCGCGCAGGAACGGCGGGACCCTGTCCTCGACCGTGGCCGAGCACAGCACATGCGTGTCGCCCTGCTTCCAGATGAGCGATGCCGTGGCCCACTTCTGCACGTCCATCTGCACGTTCACCGGGCGCATCTGGCCCGGCGTCCGCCCATCGAGCCGAAAGCGCGCGCCTCCTCCGATGCTCATAGACCCTCCTTCTCGATCGTCTCTTCTCGTTTGGCCAGCTGCCACAGGTCGTCAAGGGCGTCGAGTCCCAGGGCCTTGAGCTCCACGCCCTGCTCATCGGCCAGCCGCTCGACCCGGGCGAAGCGGGAGGCGAACTTGCGACTGGCTGAGCGCAGCGCGGCCTCCGGGTCGAGGCCCAGCTTGCGGCCCAGGTTGACGAGCACGAAGAGGAGATCACCGTACTCCTCGCTGCGCTCCTCGTCGTCCTCCGCTGCCAGCAGCTCGGTGGCCTCCTCGGCGACCTTGTCGATGACGCCCTCCAGGTCGGGCCAGTCGTAGCCCAGCGCCGCCGCCCGCCCCTGCATCTCGTCGGCGTAGGCCAGCGCGGGCAGCGACCGCGAGAGGCCCTGGAACGCTGCGGGCATCTCCGCGTCGCGGATCCTCTTGCCGTTGGCGGCGCGCTCGGCGGCCTTCAGCTGCTCCCAGTTGCGCATGACCTCGTCGGGCGTGTCCGCGACCACGTCGCTGAAGACGTGGGGGTGGCGGCTGATGATCTTGGCGGTGATCGCGCGCTGCACGTCGCTCAGGTCGAAGACCCCCGCCTCGGCCGCGTACTGGGCATGGAGCACGACCTGCAGGAGCAGGTCGCCGAGCTCCTCGGCGAGGTCTGGGCCGGCGCCGAGGTCGATCGCGTCGTAGACCTCGTAGGCCTCCTCGATGAGGAAGGGCTTGAGCGTCTGGTGGTCCTGCTCGCGATCCCAGGGGCAGCCATCGGGCTGGCGCAGGCGGTGCGCCAGCCAGGGCAGGCCGAAGGCCGAGGTCACGTTGACGCCCGGCGCCAGGGCCGGCAGCACGAACGGACCGCTCGCCAGCCGTTCGGTGGTGAGCTCACCGACGGTGGTGTCAGCCGCGCTGGAGGCCCCCAGCACCGCGTGTCCCGCGGGGTACAGGCGCTTGAGCAGCGAGGCCGGGTCCGAGCCGTGGCCGTGCCGGCCGGGCAGGCTGGCGTAGGGGTCATCCGCCGCGAGTGGCTCGCCGGTCGGCGGCAGCACCACCAGGGCCATGCCCGGGTCGAAGGGCCGCGCCGCCAGTCGGTCCGACGCCACCAGCTGCAGTCCGTCTGCTGCCGAGAGGCCGGCTCGGTCGAGCAGCGCCTGCAGCGCCGGGTCGGACAGGGGGAGCGACACGGGTGCTAGGCCGGCGCCAGGATGCCGCGGGCCTCGAGATACTCGAGCACGAGCCGCGCGTTGGCCTCGGGCGTGGTGTCCGTGGTGAGCAAGGTCAGCTCGGGATCGGTCGGTGGCTCGTAGGGGTCGGAGACGCCGGTGAACTCCTTGACCTCGCCGGCCCGAGCCTTGGCGTACCAGCCCTTGACGTCGCGCTCTTCCACGACCGCGAGCGGCGTGTCCACGAAGACCTCGATGTAGTCGTCGCCCACCATCTCGCGCACCTCTGCCCGCGCGGCGCGGTAGGGGCTGACCAGGGCGGCCACGACCAGGCCACCGTGACGCGCGATCTCAGCGGCCACGTAGCCCACGCGCCGGACGTTGGTGTCGCGATCGGCCCGGCTGAAGCCCAGGCCTTCCGTCAGGTGCGTGCGCACGACATCACCGTCGAGGACGGTCACCGTGCGGCCACGGGCTTCCAGCAGCGGCACCAGGGCCTCCGCGGTGGTCGACTTGCCCGAGCCCGAGAGGCCCGTGAACCAGACGCAGGCGCCGCGCCCTGCCTCAGCCATCGACCGGATCGCTGACCGTGATGGTGCCGTCGTTCTGGGCCTCCGAGTAGAGCTCGTCGAACCAGTCGCTGAACGCGGTGGCGCGGACCGTGGCGGCGTCGGCCTCGGTCAGCGGGCGGGCCTCCTCCGCTTCCTTGAGGTAGATGCGATAGCCGTCGCCGCCATCGACCGGCTCGGTGGTCTCACCCACGTCGACATCGCTGAGCGCAAGGAAGGTGGCGTCATCGAGGAAGTCCTCCACCCGCCAGCCGAGCTCGCCTCCTTCGGCTGCCGTCGGCCCATCGGAGTACTCCTGCGCCACGGCCGCGAAATCGGCACCGTCAGCGGCAAGCGCCGCCTGCACTTCGGCCAGGCGTACGTCGAGTGACGAGCGGAAGGCGTCGAAGAGGATGACGTGCCAGCCGAACTGGGTCTTGACGGGTCCGAGGATGTCGCCGTGCTGCGGATCGGTGTTGTCCCAGATGGCGTCGCTGAACTCGCTGACCATGGCCGAGCGCGGGAACCAGCCGAGGTCGCCGCCGTTGGGCCCGGTGGGGCCGTCGCTGTCCGTCCTGGCCCGCTCGGCGAACGCAGCCACGCGCTCGTCCACGTCGGTGATGGCGCGCAGCTCATCGGCCGCGGCCTGGGCCTCGGCCTCGGCTGCAGCCCAGGCCGGGTCGTCGGCCGGCAGGTCGGCCACGGCGGTGGGGTTGCCATCGGCATCGAGCGGGGTCTCGGGGGCGTAGAGGATGTGGCTGGCACGAGCCTCGCCGGCGGTGTCGTCGGTGCTGGCGGCGCTGCGCTCGATGAAGATCTCTGCCAGCTGGACCTGGTCGTACGTCTCGGCCACGGCCTCGTCGGCGACCTTCTGCTTGAGCTTCTCGGCGGTCGCCTCCAGCTCCACGTTGCGGCGGTGGACAACCTCGCCCACCGCGCTGTCGACGGCCTCGGTGAAGCCGGGGTCGGGCTGCTCCGGGGCGATACCCGTGACGTGCGCGATCAGCTGATAGCCGTCGCTGTCCTCGACGGGCTCGGTCACGTCGCCCTCGGCCGCGGCGAAGATGCGATCGGCCCACTCGGTGTCGGAGAGGTCGTCATAGGTGATCCAGGCGGTCTGGTTCTGGGCCGGGCCGTAGGTGTCCGCGATCTCGGCGGGGTCACCACCGGCCCGCAGGGCCTCGACCGCGGCGGCGGCCCGCTCGCGCGCGTCGGCCAGGCTGGCGGCGGTGGCGGGCTGGCCCTGGTCGAGCTCGTCGGTGGAGACGATGATGGCGTCCACCTTGCGGGCCTCGGCGAACGTGCCGTCGGCATCCAGCGCTGCCTGCAGCTCCTCGTCGGTGAGGGTCACGCCTTCCTGCTCGGCCAGCTGCTTCTGGAAGACCAGCTCGACCAGGCCGGGCAGGGTGGCGGTGCCATTGAGCGTGTCGCTGGCGCTGGTCGGCCGCTCGGCATCGGCGATGGTGAAGCGACGGTTGGCCAGGTCGGCCTCGATGGTGCCGTCTGCGAGGGCCGCCTGGGTCAGCTGGGCGGCGCGGTCGGCACGAAACTCGAGCAGCTTGGTGCGGTCGTCCAGCTGGCCACGTCCGATGTCGGTCCCCGCGACGGTGGCCACCGGCTTGAGGTTGGACTCCCAGAAGCCGTAGACGACGCCACCGATGATGATGACCGCGATGACCACGATGAGTCCGTAGAACGCCCACGTCACGTTTCGCGTGTGCCGGTCTTCGGCGTCGAAGTGGCGGCCGCGCGAATCGGTGGCGAGCCGGGTGCTGAGGCGCTGGCGGAAGGACGCCTTGGGCGGTTCTTTCGGCGAGGTCATACGAGGTCGATGCTCCGATGTGGTCTGTCCCGGGTGCGTGGCGACAGTGGCGCGCTGGGGGGTGGTCCCGACACTGCTCCGCGACGCCGAAGTCTAGCGTGTCAGGCCGGTTCGAACCGACCTAGGCCTCGGTCGACCGCTCGAGGCGCCACGCGTATTGCGCGCGGTAGTACTCGTCCCAGTCACCCGACTTGATGGGCTCCCACCACGAGCGGTTGGCGGCGTACCAATCGACCGTGCGCGCGATGCCGTCCTCGAAGGTCACCGCCGGCGACCAGCCGAGGCTCCGCAGGCGCGAGCCGTCGAGCGCGTAGCGTCGGTCGTGGCCGGGCCGGTCGGGCACGGTGCGCACGAGCGACCAGGGCTTGCCCAGCTGCTCGAGGATGGCCTCGGTCACGGCCCGGTTGGGACGTTCGACCCCGTCGCCGGGGATGTTGTAGGCAGCGCCGGGTGCCCCGGCGTCGAGGGCGGTCGCGATGCCGTCGGCGTGGTCGGCCACGTACAGCCAGTCGCGTCGCTGCAGGCCATCGCCGTACATGGGCAGCGGCTGGTCATCGAGCGCATTGGTCACGAAGAGCGGTATGAGCTTCTCGGGATACTGGGCCGGGCCGTAGGTGTTGGCGCCACGCGTGATGACCGTGTCAAGGCCATAGGTCTCGTGGTAGGCCGCCACCAGGTGCTCGCCGGCAGCCTTGGCCGCGCTGTAGGGCGAGGTCGGGCGGATGGGATCGCTCTCCACGGACAGGCCCTCCGGCACGGGGCCGTAGACCTCGTCGGTGGACACCTGCAGCAGGCGGAAGCGGCCGTCCCGGCGAGCGGCCTCGGTACGGGCGGCCTCCAGCAGCGAGTAGACGCCCATCACGCCGGTGTGGAGGAAGGCGGTCGGCTCGAGGATGGAGCGGTCGACGTGTGATTCGGCCGCGAAGTTGACGATGGCATCGACCTCGCCGGCCAGCTCCTGCATGTGCTCCTCGTCGGCGATGTCCGCGTGCACGAAGCGATAGCGCCCAGCCAGCGCCGGGTCATCCGCGAGGCCGGCGAGGTTGGCCGGGTTGCCGGCGTAGGTCAGCTTGTCGACGACGATGATGCTGTCCTCGCTGGCAGCCAGGCGCCGATGGACGAAGGTCGAGCCGATGAAGCCGGCGCCGCCGGTGACGAGGATGCGCATGGCCGGAGTCTAGCGGCGCTCGGAGGGGCCGTCGTCGAGCAGGGCCGGCACATCGGGCAGCGATACCTGCCGGCTGAGCAGCCGCAAGCCGAGGGCCAGCAGGCGCTCGGCCGGGTCCGCGGCCCGCTTGGGTCGCAGGGTCACCCGCCGCAGCCACGGGAGCGGATGACCCTGCAGCCGCCGCAGCAGCAGCCCCGCGAGGGTCGCGCCAGTGATCAGCACGCGCCGCGTGGTCGAGGCACCGCGAGCAGGATCGAGCTGGCCGCGCGTGCCCAGGAAGAGGAGCCGGTCCTCCGCCTGCGCTGCCCGCAGCGAGCGCAGCCCCGCTGGCGACGGCCGCGCCACCACCATCCGACGCCGCGCGAGCTCCAGCAGCAGGCCCTCGTTGTGGGGGCCGACCGCGGCGCCGACCGGCACCAGCGCCACCTCGCGCCGGGCATCCTCGGCCCCTTCGTAGCCGTGGGCCCGCAGGTGACCCGCGAGGTGCAGGGCTGCGAACCGTCTCGCGTCGGCCGACATCTCGCGCTGCCAACGGCCGATGCCCGCGGTGCTCAGCGGGCCGGCCACCGACTCCTTCCACCACTCGTGCTCGGCCGCGACCGAGCCGGCGGTGGCGCGCCTATCGAGCATGGCCGGGTCGTACTCCTCATCGATGAAGGCACACAGGCGACGGAGCTCGCGTTCGGGCTCGGTCACCAGGTCCTCGTAGCGCAGCGTCATCGCCCGTGGATCCGACTCGATGCGCTCCCGCGAGGCGCGGTCATCCTCGTCGATGCGCACGAGGTTGCCCACCACCGACTCCTTGGCGAAAGGCACGCGCGCCAGGGACAGGGCCACGTCCCGGGGATCGCGCACGATGCGTACGATGGCGGCGTCCGGCCAGAGGGCGCGCAGCGTGTCGGCCATGAGCAGGTGACGCGGGGTCTTCTCGATCCAGCGCGCGGCTCCAGCCCGCCGGGCGTGGAGCACGGTCAGCGACTCGAGCATGGCCGCGACCGACGGCTCCCGTCCGAGCAGGTACGTCCCGATCTCGGGCAGGCTCAGCCCGAAGAGATCGGTGATGGGGTGGCCCTGATTGCGCAGCGAGGCCATGAAGTCGACCGCCGGCCGCGGCCAGACCATGGGGTCCAGGAGCCGTTCGCGCTGCGGTGCGCCGAGGTGGCGATAGCGGGCGAAGAAACGCGACTCCGGTCCGCAGTCGAGCCGTGGATGGGCCGAGAGCATGGCCGATAGCAGGGTCGTCCCGGACCGGGCGATCCCGACCACGAAGATCGGCGCCTCAGCCATCGGCGTGCGGGGACCCGGGCTCGATCGTCTCGGCATCAGCGGTCGGGGACCCTGGCGTCACACCCACGAGGCCTGGCAGGTCGTCCGCCTCGGCCCGCCGGGCGAGCACCTGCAGCAGGCGGGCGATGACACGCTCGCCCGCGTCGCGCGGATGTCGGCGGATGAGCGAGAGCCGGCGGACCCACACCACCGGGCGACCCTGCAGCCGTCGCGTCAGCAGCAGCAGTCCCAGCCGCACGAGGTCGAGGACACGCTGGCGGGCGGGCCGGGCGCGATCGGGGTCCAGCTGGCCGACCACGCCGAAGAACACCAGCGGCTCCTGCAGATGGAGCTCCTCGATGGTCCTCGGGATCGGTCGTCGCACGGCCACACCCGACTCGGCGAGGGCCAGCAGGACGTCGTCATAGCGGGCGTTGAGGGCGTCGCCGGCAGGCACGATGGCGAGCGACCTGCGCGGACGCTGCGCCTGCCCGTAGCCGTGTGCCTCCAGCATGGGGCCCAGGTTCAGTGCCGCATAGCGCGCCACGAGCCGGCGACATCTCCTCGGCCCAGCGGCCCGAACGGGATGGATCGAGGGGGCCGGTGGCGTCGCCCTTCCACCACTCGTGCGCCGCGGCCACGCCGGTCACGCCACTGCGATCGGCCAGCATGCCCGCTTCGTAGCCCACGCCGACGAAGGCACAGATGCGTCGCAGCTCGCGTTGGGGCGCCGCCACGAGGTCCTCGTAACGCACCGTCAGCGCCTGGGGCGACTCGTCGTAGAAGTCGGCCGCGGCCTCGTTCATGCGAGCCAGCACGGACAGGTTGGTGAGCAGCGAGGGCGTGCCGAAGGGCACCTTGGTGAGCGACACGGCGGCGTCACGCGGGTCGCGCACGATACGCACGATGCGGGCACCTGGCCAGGTCGCGACGATGAGCTCGGGCACCTCCAGGTGGCGCGGCGTCTTCTCCACCCAGCGCGGGGCGCCGGCGCGCGCGGCCCGTTGCGCCGTGAGCGACTCGAGCGTGGCCGCCAGCGAGGGGGGACGGGTGGCGAGCCAGGTCCGCACCTCGTCACGCTCGAGGCCGTACATGGGGTAGATCGGCTGCTTGCCCAGCGCCAGGCTGCAGACGTAGGCGGTGGCTCGCTCGGGCCAGTCACCCGGGTCCAGGATGCGCTCGCGCTCGGCCGCGCCGAGGCGAGCCCAGCGACTGAGGCAGTGGGTCTCTGGGCCGCAGTCGAACGCCGAGTGCGCGGCCAGCATGGCCGACAGCAGGGTCGTGCCCGAGCGAGGGCCTCCGACCACGAAGACTGGCGCTGATGTGGGACTGGTCACACGGGCGATTGTATCGAGCGCCGGTGGACGTTCGATGTGGCGATCGCGGGTTCGCCAGCGAGTTCCGCGGGCGGCGGCACGGCTGGCGTGGGTGTTTGGGCTCCGACTGGTACCCTTGCTGCCGTCCATGGGAGTCGTCAACGAGGCACCTGCTGCGTTCCGCAGCAGCAACGACCGGCCAGGCCCGGTCGCCCTCATCCGAAACGCAGTAACCGACGTGTGGTCACGCCGTCGGTTGATCGTCTATATGGTCCGCGCGGATATCAAGAAGCGCGGTGTCAACACGGTGCTGGGCAACGTCTGGTGGATCCTCGACCCGCTCATCACGATGATGATCTACGTGCTCGTGATGACCGTCATCTTCCAGCGCTCGACGCCCGACTTCCCGCTCTTCCTGCTCAGCGCGATGGTGCCCTTCAAGTGGTTCACGGCCACGGTCGGCGCCTCCACGAACGCGGTCACGGGCAAGGAGACGCTGATCAAGCAGATCCTGTTCCCCAAGATCATCCTGCCAGTGGTGCTCTCGATCAGCCAGATCGTGAGCTTCCTCTTCGGCATGGGCGTGCTGGTGTTCCTGTGGCTGACGATCTTCAACGACCACGTCACCATCAACGTCGTCTTCGTCCCGGTCATCGCCTTCGTGCAGTTCGTGTACACGCTCGGCTGGGTCTTCGTCTTCAGCGCCATCACCGTCTTCTACCGCGACATCGGGATCGTCATCGGCCACTTCATGCGCCTGCTCTTCTGGATCAGCCCCATCCTCTGGTCGTTCATGGACGTGGCCGGACGCGGCGCGCGGCTGCAGAACGGTCTGGGGGGTATCTCGGAGAGCCTCGGCCTCCCGACTGACACGCTGTTCAACATCATCTCCATGAACCCCACCTCGGTGCTCATGGAGTCGTACCGGAAGGTCCTCTACGGCGGCCTCAGCCACAACAATGCCGGGGACCTGATCTGGAAGAACGCGCGCCCGGCAGAGCTCGAGTCGCTCTTCATCATCTTCGTCATCGGCGTCATCTTCACCATCGTCGGCGTGCTCGTGTTCAAGCGGCTCGAGCCCGCCTTCGCG
Organism: uncultured Chloroflexia bacterium; assembly: GCA_963800275.1. GTDB lineage: Bacteria > Chloroflexota > Limnocylindria > Limnocylindrales > CSP1-4 > JAFMJV01. The sequence continues at coordinate 490,866 of CAWDAI010000007.1, read as the reverse complement.
AAGGTGCTCTGATGACCGGGAGCGTGCGCGACAAGGAAGACCGGGACATCGAGCCGAAGAACGACTCGCGCCTCGACCGGCGCATGGACGAGGGGGCCCTGGCCTCCATCGCGGATGCCGAGAACGAGGCCCCCGATCCCTCCGAATTCCGCCTCAAGGTCGATGCTCCGCTGGGCGACATCGCCATCCGCGCGGAGAACCTGGGCATCCGCTACAACCTCAATTTCACCAAGAAGACCAAGCTGCGCACGACCTTCGCCAACCTCCTTGACCCGAGGAGGCGCAACGCCGGCCACTTCTGGGCGCTCCGCGGCGTGGACTTCACCGTTCGGCGCGGCGAGGCCGTCGGCATCATCGGGCCGAATGGCTCGGGCAAGTCGACGATGCTGCTGGCCCTTGCGGGCATCCTCCAGCCGAGTGAGGGCCTGGTCGAGGTCAACGGCCACGTCTCGACCCTGCTCAGCCTCAACGCCGGTTTCGACAACGAGCTCACCGGACGCGAGAACATCGCCCTGGCGGGAGCGCTCATGGGCATCGACCCGCAGGTCATGCAGGAGATCACGCCCGGCATCATCCGCTTCGCCAACATCGGCGCCTTCATCGACGCCCCGCTGAAGACCTACTCCTCGGGCATGCGTGCGAGGGTCGGGTTCGCCATCGCGACCTCGGTGGACCCGGACATCCTGCTGCTCGATGAGGTCCTCCAGACCGGCGACAACACCTTCAAGGAGAAGTCGCGACGGCGCATCGCGGAGGTGCTGCAAACGGCCAAGGCCGTGGTGATGGTGACCCACGACATGAGCTGGATCACGGCCTTCTGCAGCCGCGCGGTGCTCATGGACCGAGGGCAGATCGTGGCCGAGGGTGACCCCGACGAGATCGCCGACATGCACGAGCAGGACGCCGCCAAGCGCGCTCGCCAGAAACGCAAGGCCAAGCAGCTGATGATGCACGGCGTGGCGGCCCAGGAGGAGATCCAGCAGGCGCGCAAGAAAGGCACGCTCGACGACCTGATCGAGGAGAAGGCGGACGAGGTGGAAGAGGTCAAGGCCGAGAAGCAACGCCGGGTCGAAGAGAAGCGCGCCCAGCGTCGAGCTCGACGCCAGCATGAAGTCTCGAAAGGCAGGGCCGGCGGGCGCCAGGACAGCCGGGTCGAGAAGCGCCCGCGCGGCAAGGCCGCGGAGTCGAAGGTCGCGCCGACCATGACGACCGCTCCCGACCAGAGCGAGGGGCCCGATCAGCCCGAACGCTGACCGGCGCTGCGCTGCGGGTCGCCTGATGTATCCCCGTCGATCAGGGTCCATGTGCCCGAGACATCATCGATGCGTCGAGGGCTGCCCAGTGATGGCGGCAGCGCCGACGGGTCGGCGGCGATGAGCCAGGTGGCCGCGGGTGCGTGGGGTCGCGTCAGCTCGACGAGGGCCGCGATCGACGCTGCGGGCACTCCGCTCACGACCACCGCGTCGAACGTGCGCTCACCGGCGAGGTGCTCGAGGTAGTCGGACAGCGGCATCTCATACGCCTCCGGTCCGTCCGGGCCCATGGCCCGCACGTCGAAGCCGAGCCTCTCGCCCACGATCACGTGGCCGCCGGGGATGCGGTCGAGGCGAGGGAAAGGACCACCACGCAAGTCGAGGCACGTACCCCGACGAAGGAGCGCCGCGAGGTCGGGTGGGAGGTCGTGGGAGGTGGCGGTCACCGGTAGCTCGGGGGCTGGCAGGTCCAGGATCTCTCGATGGCCTGCCAGCGTCGTGGCCAGCTTGGTGACCTTGGTCGAGCGCGAGCGGATGACGACCTCCTCGGGCATGACGTGCATGTGCTGGTCGAGCGAGCGGGCATCGGCGATCGTCTGGTAGTTGGCGTTCTGCTCATCGACCGAGCGCCCGGGGTGACGACAGAAGATGTCCACGCGCAGGCCGTGCACGTCCGCCAGCAGGGCCAGCAGGTGGAAGGCGGAGCCCTCGTCGCCGGCGACGCGGCCGGCGCTCGCGAGCAGACGCAGCTGTTCGCGCACGGGCAGCGTCTCGGGCTGGACGACGCGCCAGCCGGCCGCCGCCAGCTCGACCTCCAGCCGGCGCGCGTGCAGGATCCCGGGGTCGATGCGCGATCGTGAGAGCCACACGCGCAGCTCCGGGTCACGCTGCGCCGCTGGGTAGGCCGCGAGGAAGTCCGCCTGCTCGGGCGCGAAGAAGTCCTTGATCCGATAGCCCGACTCGGGCACGACCACCCTGTCGAAGCGCGTGGGCTCGGTCACGAAGAGCGGCTCGTTGGTGATACCCACGACCTCCAGCACCGCGGCCTGCCACGGTGAGTAGGCAGGGTCGGGCTTGCCCGCCGGCCAGGACCAGGCCACAGGCAGATCGGGATGACGCCGGGCGTACCAGGCCTTGGCCAGGCTCTCGAGCAGGAAGTGGCCGAAGTGCCGCGAGAGCCGGCCCCCGAAGACGACCTCACGTCGCTCACGCCGGGCGGAGTCGGCCACGGCCGGGCTGAACTCGGCGGCGAACCCGACCTTGCCGAAGCTGCGCGTGAGCAGGCTGGCCGGCACCACCTGGCCGTGAGCGTCGAAGACACCCATGCGCAGGCCGGGCCGGCCATTCTTGCGCGTGAACCTGGTGAAGGGCATGACCGTCGCGTCGGGATAGGCCTCGGCGCGCAGCTGGCCTGCGGGCGGCATGGCCCGTATCGTCGCAGATTTGCTAGGCTGCGAAGCCGCGTGAGCATCTCGGCCCGACCCTCCACCTTCTCCGCGCGGATCAGGCGCGCGCTTCGGCGCGTCCCTCGCCGGGTCCGCGTCGCCCAGGCACGCCGCCGGGACCAGCGGGTCATCACCATCCTCGGCATGCACCGCGCCGGGACCAGCTCACTCGCCGGCAGCCTGGAGGCCGCCGGCCTCTTCCTCGGCGATGTCCACGGGCGGGGGCAGTGGAACCCGAAGGGCAACCGCGAGTCGAAGGTCCTGATGCGCCTGCACGAGGACGTGCTCAAGGCCAACGGCGGCGCCTGGCACAAGCCGCCCGCGCGCGTGACCTGGAGCGCCGAGCACAAGGCTCGCCGCGACCGCTACATCCGCCGGCGCGTGGAACGACCCCTGTGGGGCTTCAAGGACCCACGCACGCTGCTCGTCATCGACGGCTGGCTGGAGGCCATCCCCGACCTCGAGATGGTGGCCACGGTCCGCCACCCGCTGGCGGTGGCCCACTCGCTGCAGCGCCGCAGCGGCAGCGAATCGTTCGAGCCGTGGCTGGACCTGTGGCTGGCCTACAGCCGCCGTCTGCTCGAGCTCCACGAGCAGCACGGGTTCGCCATCATCGACTTCGACCTCCCGGCCGACGCCTACCAGGCGCGCCTGACCGAGATCATGGCGCAGCTGGGACTGCAGCCTCCCGCCGGCGACCCTGCCTTCTTCGAGGCCTCGCTGCGGCACGTCGAGCCCGATCCCGAGCCCCTGCCGGTGGAGGTCGATCGCGTCTACCTGGCCCTGCGCACGGCTGCGGCCGGGGCCGCCGGCGAGTCCCCGACGTCTGCCGTCGGGGGCGGCGGAACGCGGACCGTGCACAAGGGAGCCAGGGGGTGAGCGCGCGTCTCCGCGGTCTGTTCGGACGGGGCACCGACGAGGTCTCGGCGCCGGTCGCGGCCGGCCGGGACAGCGGGGCGGCCGGCGCGGCCAGGCGACCGCGGGTCATCACGATCCTGGGCATGCATCGCAGCGGCACCAGCGCCCTCGCCGGCAGCCTGGCCGCGGCCGGGTTGGAGCTGGGTGAGGTTCGCACCGAGGGCGGGGACTCCAACGCCAAGGGCCACCACGAGCCGGGCGAGCTCATCAGCCTGCACGAGGACGTGCTCATCACCAGCGGCGGCGCCTGGCACCTGCCGCCGACGGAGGTGACCTGGACGCCGCGGCAGCGGGCGCGGCGGGACGAGTTCATCGCCGCCCGCGCCGGGTCGCCGCTGTGGGGCTGGAAGGAGCCGCGCACGCTGCTGGTCATCGGCGGCTGGCTGGAGGCGATCCCGGACCTGGAGCTGGTGGGAACCTTCCGCCACCCCGCAGTGGTCGCTCGTTCCCTCCAGCGGCGCCACGGCAGCGAGCGCATCGATATGTGGTTCGACCTGTGGCTGGCCTACGACGCGCGCCTGCTGGCCCTGGTCGAGGAACGGCGACTGCCGCTCATCGACTTCGACCTGCCCCCGGATGCCTACCGCGCACGCCTCGGCGCACTCGTGCACGAGCTGCGGCTGCCGCGGCCCGGCGCTGCCGAGACCTTCTTCGAGGGCGAGCTGCGCACAGCGGGCGGGAGCGTGCCAGATGCGCTCGCCCTGCCCCACGAGGTCGAGCGCGTCCACGAGCGCCTGCGGGCGATCGCGCGGGAGCAGGCCGGGGCCTAGGGGCAGGGTGGCGGGCGGGCGCTACGGGTCGATCACCGCTGGCCGCGGTAGAGCGCCGCGGTGGCCTCTGCGATGGGCCCCCAGTCGATCGTCTCGGCGTAGGCTCGCGCCTCCCGGCCCATGGCCTGCAGGTCTGCCGCGGTCGCGGCGCGCAGGGCCCCGGCGAGCGCGCCCTCGGCATCGGGGTCATAGAGGAACGTGGCCTCGGCCGGCAGCGTCCCGGGCAGGCAGCCCATGGCCGGGGCGATGACCGGGCGGCCGTGGCTGAGGGCCAGGATGGCGCTGCCGCTGGTGAGGATGTCGCGGAAGGGCAGGACCACCGCGTCGGCCGCCCGCAAGGTGCGCGAGAGCTCCTCCTCCGGCAAGCGGTCGAGCTGCAGCACGACACGCCGGTCCGCCGCCGCCAGCTTCTCCAGCTGCCGACCGAGCTTCCTGGGGAGCGGCTTGCCGCTGATGAGCAGGCGATCGTCGGGCTGCAGCTCGCGCACGCTCATGAAGGCATCGAGCAGCTCACCCACGTTCTTGTACCCGCGGATGGAGCCGACGAAGGCGAACACGGTGCCACCCTCGGGCAGCCCCAGCACCCGCCGGGCCGCGGCCTGGTCAGCGTCGACGTCGTACTGCCGCAGGTAGCTCCCGTGGGACAGGACGTGCATCCTCGCGCGGGCCGCATCGCTCGGCCGGTACAGCTCGACCAGGGCATCGCGCGCGTGGTCGCAGTGCAGGATGATCGCGTCCGCTCGCTCGATGATGGCCCGGTGGGCGGCCGCGTCGTTGGGGTCGGTGCCCTGCGACTCGTGGCTCTTGAGGTTGTGCACGGTCCAGACGATGCGCGCACCGCCCGCCCGCAGGAGGCGCAGCTGCCACTCGAACCAGCGCACGTTGCGCGCTGATGGCCGGCCCTTGCCGCCACCGAGGAACTCGTGGATCCAGTGGATGTGGACCACGTCCGGTCGACCCTGCCTGAGCCACGTGCCCAGCAGCGGCGCCTGCTTCGACCAGTCGTGCACGGCGGCCGCCTCGACCCCGGCCCCGGCCAGGGATTCGGCCAGCAGTCGCTGGTAGGGGTTCCACTGGTAGGAGGGCAGCAGGATCGCCCGGATCGGGCGTCCGGAGCCGCGCGTCGAGTCGCTCACAGGGAGAGGAGAGCTGCGGCGATGCGCTCACCGGCATGGCCGTCCCAGCCGGGTGGACCGCCACCGATGCGCTTCTGGGCCCCGGCGAGGGCGCCGTCGAGCGCCGGACCGAGGCCATCGGGGGTGACCAGGCGGTTGGTGCCGGCAGTGAGCGTGATGGGACGCTCGGTATTGGGGCGCAGGGTGAGGCAGGGCACGTCCAGCACCGTCGTCTCCTCCTGGATGCCACCCGAATCGGTGATGACCGCGGCCGCGCCCCGCACCAGCGAGATGAACTCGATGTAGCCCAGCGGCTCCACCACCAGCAGGTCGGGCACCTGGGCCAGACCGGCGGTCTCCAGATGGGCGCGGCCACGAGGGTGGAGCGGCAGCACCACCGGCAGCCGCGCCGTGGCCGCCCGCAGCGCCGCTACCAGCGCCGCTGCGGCCGCGGGCGCATCCACGTTGGCTGGGCGATGGAGGGTCGCGACCGCGTACGGCGCGGCCACCCCCAGGGCCCGCGTCACGGGCTCGGGATCGAAGCGCTCCAGGTTGGCCAGCAGCGTGTCGATCATGGGGTTGCCCACGAAGATCACGCGCTCGCCGCTGATGCCCTCGCGAGCCAGGTTCTGCTCCCCCTCCGGCGCCGTCACGAAGAGGGGATCGCTGAGCAGGTCGGTGACGCGCCGGTTGACCTCCTCGGGCATGGTCGGGTCGAAGGAGCGCAGGCCGGCCTCCACGTGCGCCACCGGGATGAGCAGCTTGGCGCAGGTCAGCGCTGCCGCGAGCGTGGAGTTGACGTCGCCGTACACGACCACGCGCTCTGGTCCCAGGTCCAGGAAGGTCCGCTCGAGGGCCACCAACAGGGCCGCGGTCTGGCTGCCGTGCGAGCCCGAGCCCACCCCGAGGTTGATGTCCGGGGCCGGCAGTCCCAGCTCCTCGAAGAAGACCTCCGACATGGCCCGGTCGTAGTGCTGGCCGGTGTGGATCAGCTGCTGCTCGGCCCCGGCCGCGTCGAGCGCCGCGATGACCGGGGCAGCCTTGATGAAGTTCGGGCGGGCACCGACGATGTGGACGAGACTGGGCATGCGCGCAAGCATGCCATCCCCACGGCCGGGGCGCGGGCGGGCGCGTCGTGGCGGTGGGCGCGCCCGATGCTAGAGTCGGGAGCGCCGTGACAGACACCAGCGCTTCCATCTCCACCGTCGGCATCATCGGCCTCGGCTACGTCGGCCTGCCCCTGGCGGTCGCCTTCGCCGAGGCCGGCCTGCGCGTCATCGGCTACGACGTTTCCGACGAGCGGGTGAGGGCGCTCGCCGCGGGTGCGTCCTACATCGAGGACATCCCCTCGGAGCAGCTCGCGCCACTGGTCCACGGCGGAGCCCTGGAGGCCACCACCGAGGCCGGCCGCCTGCGCGACTGCGAAGCGCAGCTGATCTGCGTGCCCACGCCGCTCGGGGAGTACCGCGAACCGGACCTCTCCTACGTCCTGGCCGCGACCGAGACGGCCATCGCGAACCTGCGGCCCGGTGCCCTGGTGGTACTGGAATCGACGACCTGGCCCGGCACCACGCGGGAGGTGCTGGCGCCCATGTTCGAATCGGCCGGACAGACGGTCGGTGAAGATGCCTTCCTGGCCTTCAGCCCGGAGCGCGTGGACCCCGGCAATGCCCTCTGGGGCATCCGCCGGACGCCCAAGGTGGTGGGCGGACTGACGCCCGCCTGCGCCGCCCGTGCGGAAGCGCTCTACGCGCGCGTCTGCGACACGGTGCACCCGGTCTCGACGCCCGAGTCGGCCGAGATGTCCAAGATCATCGAGAACACCTTCCGCGCGGTGAACATCGCCCTCGTCAACGAGCTGACCATCCTGTCCGACCGCATGGGCGTGGACATCTGGGAGGCCATCGAGGCCGCGGCGACCAAGCCCTTTGGCTACATGCCCTTCTGGCCGGGTCCGGGCCTGGGCGGCCACTGCATCCCCATCGACCCCTTCTATCTGGCCTGGCGGGCGCGCGCCTTCGACCTGGACAGCGAGTTCGTGGAGCTGGCCGGACGGGTCAACGTGAACATGCCCTATTACGCGGTCTCACGCATCGGGCGCGCCCTCAACCGACGGGGACGGGCCGTGCAGGGGGCCAAAGTGCTGCTCCTGGGCATGGCCTACAAGGCCGACGTGGGCGACCTCCGCGAGAGCCCGAGCCTGAAGCTGCTGGAGCTGCTGCGGGCCGAGGGCGCCGACGTCACCTATCACGACCCGCATGTCCCCGCGCTGCCCGCTTCCGGGCTCGACTCCGTGGACCTCGAGGTCGAGGTCCTCCAAGCGGCCGACTGCGTCGTCATCGCCACCGACCACAAGGCGGTGGACCTGGCCTCGGTCGTGGCCCACGCCCCACTGGTGGTGGACCTGCGCAACGCCGTCCGTCATCGCCTCGGGCTGGGCACATCCGGCACGGTCCCGGGCAACGTCGACGTCCTCTAGGCCGGCCGTGGCATCGGCGACCCGCCGGGTCTGGATCGACCTGACCAACTCCCCGCACGTGCTCTTCTTTCGGCCCATCCTGCGTCGGCTCGACGAGGCCGGCGTGGAGACGCTGGTGACGGCGCGCGACTTCGCCCAGACGCTGGGGCTGCTCGAGCGCTACGGCATGCCCCACACCGTCATCGGCCGCCACGGCGGGGCGTCCGTCCGAGGCAAGGCGCTGGGGTTGGTACGCCGGTCGGGCGCCATGGTGCGCTTCGGGCGCGGACGCGGCATCACGCAGGCGGTGAGCCACGGCTCCAACGATCTGGCCATCGCGGCCCGGACCCTGCGCATCCACAGCACGGTCATCCATGACTATGAGGGCGCGGCGGGCATGCACCGCATCAACTTCCGGCTGGCCTCCAAGGTCATGATGCCCGACGTCATCCCCTACGCCGCCCTCGCCGACTACGGCCTCAAGGAAGCCCGCTTCCGGCCCTACCACGGGCTCAAGGAGCAGGTGGCACTGGCCGATTTCGAGCCCGACGATGCCGTCTACGAGGAACTCGGGCTCGATCGCGAGCGGCCACTGGTGGTGCTGCGACCGCCGGCCACCATGAGCCTGTACCACCGCGGCCTCGAGAACACGGTCTTCGACGACGTGCTGGCCCGCCTCCTCGCCTCCGACGCGCAGGTGGTGCTGCTGCCGCGCACGCCCGAACAGGCGGCGGGCTTCGCCGGCGTGCAGGGCGTGATCATCCCGCAACGACCGGTCGACGGTCCCTCCCTGGTATGGGCAGCCGACGCGGTGGTCAGCGCAGGCGGCACCATGAACCGCGAGGCGGCCGTCCTGGGCGTGCCCACCTGGACCACCTTCGCCGGCTCACTCGGGGCGGTCGACCGCGCACTCGTGGCGGAGGGCAGGATGCAGGTGCTGGAGCGTGCCGACGACATCGTGATCACCCGGCGGGAGCGAGGCCGGCCGGACTTCGAGGCCATCGCCGACGAGGTCACCGCGGAGATCCTGCGCATGTAGCCCGGCTCACGGTCAGCGCCTGAATGCGATGGGGCGGTCACCGCCTGAGTGCGACGGGCACGGCTACCTGGAGCGCAGGAGCTTCTTGACCTGGCGCGTGATGCGCACGCCCACGCGCTCGCTGAGGCCCTTCTTGCACAGGCCCCGCCCGTTTACCGCGCACTCGGTCACGATGCCCACCACGCAATGCTTCCGGCCGCAGGGCGAGTTCGTCCGGAACGTCCGCCAGACGGGCCCACCACTCATGCCGTTGGAGACGAAACCGGTGAAGATGAGGTGGCGCGGATCGGAGCCGCTGGGACTCACCCGCCCCTGGCTGCGCCACATGTTCAGCCCGTTCATGCCTTCGATGCGCGGGTCGGCGGGATAGCCCGCGAGCCGGACGAGCTGGCCGACCCGGAGGCGACCGTCGCCGGCCCTGGTGCCCCACAGGCGCAGGACGGACTCCCGCGGGAACCTGCAGCCGCGCTCGGTGGTCAGGACCGCGTAGTCGTGGACACGGCTGCCGAAGACCTGGTCCTTCTGGCCCCGGCGCACGAACTTGGGATGGACCCAGGCGCGCGCGACCGCACAGGCCTGTCCGGAGGCGCTGCCCACGGACCGGCTGTAGGCGCGGTAGACGCGCACGCGCGAGGGCAGGTTCGAGCGCAGCCGGTAGTCGCCCGCCCCGGCATCGCGAACGAGGCAGTGCCCGGCGGTCACGACCTTGCGTGGAGAGATCACGAAGCCGCTGCACACGACCCGGTTGGCGACCGTCACCAGGGCGATCCCCGAGAAGGGAGGCTTGGAGATCCTGGAGCGGGGCACCATCGAGAAGTCGCCCTCGGCTCCGGCGGCCGAGCCGAAGCTGGTCGCGAGCAACGATACGGCCACCACCAGCAACACGAGCGAGCGCAGGAACCAGCGGGTCACGCGGCAGCACCTCCACGTGGCGAGGCGCCATCCCGGACCGGGCTGGCGTTGGGCGAAAGCTGCTCGCCGGCCAGCTTGCGGTACAGCTTCACCAGGCCCACCGCGGTGTGATCCCAGGTGTAGCGTGCGAGAGCCACCTCGCGGCAGTGTGCCCGCAGAGCGCGGCGCTCGTCCGCCGCAGCGGTGAGCAGGTCGGCGCAAGCCGCCGCGATGGCCGCGGGGTCGTCGATGTCCACGCATCGGCCGACCGCTTCCTCGGTCGTCAGCCGGCACTGCTCATTGCCTTCGCTCACGACCACCGGCACACCGGCCATGAGTGATTCGAAGAGCTTGTTGGGCAGGTTCAGCCGCTGGTTGAGCGTGCGGGGCGGCTGGCCCACGAAGGAGACGTCGGCGCTGGCGGTCCAGGGCATGAGGTCGTCCGGGCGCACCGCAGGCAGCAGGTAGACCCGACCCGGGTGTGCGGCCACGGCCTCCGCGATGTACGTCTCCAGCCGGCCGTAGCCCATGAAGACGACGGCGGCACCCAGCTCCATCAGGCGCGGCTGCGTGGCTGCGGCCACCAGCTCCTCCACTCCGCGATCGACGGAGAAGCCTCCCTGGTAGAGCACCACGGGCCGCTCGGGCTCGATGCCGATGGCCGCCCGGATCCTGTCCGACTCGATCGGTCCCGGCTCGTGGGGACGCCACGCGGGAGGGCAATTCCACAGCACCGTCGGGCGAGGCACGCCCCAGCGGCGCACGACCAGGTCGGCGACCGGGTCGCTCACCGCGAGGAAGGCGGCACCGTCACGGGCCCAGTCGCGCTCCCGCCGCCGGACCAGCTCTCGCACGATCCAGGGCATGCGCGCGAGTCGGGCCGCCTCGGTGTGGTAGTCGGCCACGTCGTACACGAAGCGGCCGCCCAGTCGAGCGGCCGCTTCGTGTACGACCGGCAGCACGATGAGCGATTGGGCATGGAACACGTCCGTCTCCGGCGCGGCCTCGACCACCGCGTCAGCCCAGGGACCGGCGCGACGTGCGTTGGCGATCATCTCGAAGGTCCGGCGGAGCGGGTGCAGCAGGCGGTCCACGCCGCGCGGCGCGTCGGGCGGCAGGACCGTGGCCTCGTAGTCGAGCCGGGCCAGGCGGCAGAGCAGCCGGCGCACCCGGCCCGGCAGCGGCTTGAGGGCGTTGCTGATGCGACGGTCGATGTCGAGGCGGGTGAGGGCCACACCAGGAGCCAACTCCTCCTCCGACGGCAGGCCGGGAGCCGACCAGCCGAGGATGCGCAGGTGGTGGCCATCGTCGGCCAGCGAGGTCGCCGAACGCAGGAAGCGAGAGTCGAACTCGAAGGGGTTGGCCGCGACGATGGTGATGTTCAACCGGCCCGGATCGGGCACGCCAGCGCTCAACGGTGAGGTCTCCAGGGTCGTCCCCGTGCCACGGCTGGACGAGGTACTCGATGGCCCCAGCCTACCCCGGACCGCCCGAATGGGCAGCCTTGGCTCAGGCGCCGTCGCCATCCCGCACGATCACCGCCGTCGGGCCCCGGCCGCGCAGCTCCTCCCAGCGCAGCTGCAGGACCACCACCAGGGCCTCGCCGATGATGGACTTGGACATCTTGCTGGTCCCGACCTCACGATCCTTGAACACGATGGGCACCTCCCGCACGCGGGCTCCGGCCCGGGTGGCCAGGTAGGTGGTCTCGATCTGGAAGACGTAGCCGCCGGAGTGGACGCGGTCCCAGTCCAGGGCCTCCAGCGTCTCGCGACGCCAGGCCTTGAAGCCACCGGTGAGGTCGTTGGGCCCGAGCCGCAACACGGTCCTGGCGAAGAGCGAACCGCCCCGCGACACGAGACGTCGCATGAAGCCCCAGTCCTTGACACCGCCGCCACGCGTGTAGCGGGAGCCGATGACGAGGTCGGCGCCATCCATCAGCGGCGCCATCAGGGACGGCAGGTAGTCGGGAGCGTGGGACCAGTCGGCGTCCATCTGGACCAGGTAGCGCGCGCCGGCGTCAAGGGCCACCGCGAAGCCGTCGATGTAGGCCTTGCCCAGACCTTCCTTGCCCGCGCGGTGCCGGACCGATACCCGGCCGTCCGCCGCTGCCAACTCGTCGGCGATGGCACCGGTGCCATCGGGTGAGTCGTCATCCACCACCAGCAGGCGGGCCCCGGGCAGGGCGGCCAGGATGGCGCCGGAGATGGGCCGCAGGTTCTCGGCCTCGTCATACGTAGGCAGCACGACCCACGTGCCGGCGTAGGGCTCGTGGGCGGGTGGGTCCGTCGTCATCGTGGGTCCAGTCTATCGAGCGCTGAAGCCGGCCCGCCCGGCGCGTGCCGCCACGGGGTCACCGGAGCCGGACCGTGAACACCTTGGCGTTCGTGCCGCCGTCCACGTCGACACCCTTGACCCGCACCTTCATGCCTCCGGCAGCGCCACCGCGGCGGGTGGCGATGATGACCTTGAAGCGCTTGGCGGACAGGCGCTTGACCTTCCAGCGAGGCAGCGTGTACTTGCGGATCCCGGGCTGGTTGGCGGTCACCACCGGCTTGCCCTTCAGCGGCTCGGTGGAGGTGATGTCCAGGACCGCCGTCTCGCCACGCCGGTAGACCCAGCGCGAGGACGAGGCCACGAACGGCGTCTGTCGGAATCGGACCTCGTGAGCGTAGGAGCCCGCCGGCCGCTTGACCGTGATGCGCGCGCGGTAGATGTCGTCGGGCACGTACTTGCCGCTGTCGTCGGTGCCGTCCCAGACGAACTTCACCGGGCCAGGCACGCGCGGTGCCGCAGCCACGGCACGGCGCACGATCTTGCCCTGGCGGTCGCGGATGGTCCAGCTCACGGTGGCCTCACGCGTGAGCCGGGCATTGAGGGTGACCCTGGCTGCACGCGCATCACCGTCACGCGCCCAGAAGATCTGCGGACGCACGCGGGGGTCGGCCAGCGAGTCGAGCAGCTTGACCTTGACCACCTGCGTGGCACCCTGGTTGCCGGCCCGGTCCGTGGGCGTGAGATAGATGGCGTAGTTGCCCTCGGGCCCGAGGGCACCGCCATCGAAGCGACCGTTCCAGGCCAGGCTGCCGTTGCCGGCCATGGCCCAGGCCGACCACCGCCGCTTGGCGGAACCGTTGCGCTTGACCTTGACGTCGAGGAACGCGCCCTCGGAGAGTCGGTAGCCGATGCGGATCACATCCGAGCGGCCATCGCCGTTGGGCGTGAACACCGGCACTCTTGAGCTCGAGATGGTGTCCCTGGCTTGATAGGCCCGCACGCCGGACACCACCGGGGCCACGGTGTCGGCAGCGACGGCCTGGTCGCCCCGCCACTCGGTCGTGGTGAACCCGAGGTCGCCGGTGAGCCCGCGCAGGTAGCCGTAGCTGTCGTGCGGGTCGATGTGCACGACCGCGCCGGGGACCCGTTCGGAATCGTAGTAGCCGGGGCGGGTGCCGATCCAACCGTTGCGCGGGTTGACGCCGTCGCGGTAGCGGGTCATGAAGATCGCATCCATCGACGAGTCCTCGCCGTAGAGCGCGTTGACCACGTCCGCGCCGGGCTGCCAGCCCAGCGCCCAGACCACGCGCGCCCCGATGGAGAGGAAGCCGTTGGCGAAGTTGTCCACGCGCTCGATGGCTACCTCGCGACTGGGTATGGCCATGCCTGACGAGGCGTTGCCGGAGGCGTACGAGAGGTGGGACAGGATCACCACCGCGTTCGGTGCCAGCTGCAGGTTGACGCGCAGCCAATCGGCGCCCACGTAGCGGACGGTGTTGTCGTCGCGCTCGGCCTTGGCCTCGACGTCCAGCCCAAGGCCGTTCTTCGTTGTTTCCTGGAAATCGCCGTAGGGGCTGGGCCAGCCGTTGCCGTGGCCGCAGTAGACGAAGAGGTCTGCGCCCTGTGCCACGCGCCTGACCCTGGAGGCCGGTGCCCAGGGGTGGAAGACCTTGACGACCTCCATGCCCTGCGCGGCCGCGGCCTGGGCGATGGCGGAGCAGTACGCCCGGTACTCGGCGGTCTTGCTGTGGACCGGCCCGGCCACCACCACCGCACGCTTGGGGCCAGCGGCCGCGCGCGCGACGCCACCGCTGTCCAGCACGGAGCTCGTGACCAGGAGGGCCATGATCGCGAGACCGATGATCAACGGATGGAGCGCGTCTCGCGTCCGGCTGGCCAGGACCGAAGGGACCGGCGGGCCGATGTGGGCAGGTGTGGACATGTGACGTCCAGTGTCTTCCCGCGCGCGCGAGCGGGCCACCCGCAGATGGTCAGGCATCGTCCTCGCAGAAGGTCCCGGGGGTGGCTGACATGCCGTCCGCCGCGCTGGGCCGCTCACCCCGCGGCCTCCTCGGTCGCCTTGGACTTCCTGGGTGGCCGGAAGTTGGTCATCACCAGTGCATGCTCGATGTGCTCGAGATCGGCGACGGGCACCAGCAGGGCCGACTTCACGATGGAATCAGCGGCGTCGATGATGTCCACCACCCGACCGACGGGGATGCCCGGGGGGTACACCGAGCGGATGCCTCCGCCCAGCTGTGCCCCCAGCGTGACGATGAGGTCGTTCTCCGACATCTTGTCGCTGCGCTTGACCTCGGTCATGGACAGTGGTGCCGAGAGGCGACCGATGACGTTCCCGGTGGCCTTGGTCCGCCGGTCAAGGCCCGCCACCAGGAAGTTGGAATCGCTGATGAGCATGACGTCCGACCAGCCCTCGCCGACGTCGACCACGCGGCCGAGCAGGGCGCCGCCCGACGACAGCACCGGGGCCCCCACGCGCACGTCAGCCTCCGCGCCCCGGTCGAGCGTGATCACCCGTTCGAACTGCGTGAACTGGCGGGCGCTGACGCCGGCCGCGACCGTCTCGATATCGTCCGCTGTGAGCCGGTCCCTGGTGCCGAGCAGTTCCTCCAGGTTGTCGACCTCCGCCCGCAGCGCCTCCATGCCTGCCAGCTCCTCGTTGAGGCGCTGCACCTCCAGGCTCAGCTCGTCGTTCTGCAGCCGTAGCTGGTCGACCTCGCTGATGGCATCGAGCACGGATGTCAAGGAGCGCGTGCCATCACCGAGCGCTTCCTGGATCGGACCCATGGCGAAGCGTACGCCGTTGCGCAGCTCCTGCACCGGCCGGGTATCGGCCAGGGCGAACATCACAGCCGAGAGTGCCACCAGCACGATGAAGGTGACAAGGTTGCGGCGTGCGTGCCGGTCGCGCAGCATCGGTGCCTAGCGCGGCGGCCGCGAGTAGGTCTCGGCCACGAGGGCGCGCTCCATGGTCGGCTCGTCGATCGATTCGAGCACCACGCCCGTGCCGCGGGCCACGCAGGTCAGCGGGTCTTCGGCGATGTGCACCGGCATCTGCGTGGCTTCCGCGATGCGCCGGTCGAGTCCCTGCAGCAGGGCCCCGCCACCGGCGAGCACGATGCCCTGGTCGACGATGTCGGCGACCAGCTCGGGCGGCGTCTCCTCGATGGTGTCCTTGATGGTGGAGACGACCTGCGCCAGCGATGCGTCGATGGCCTCGCGCACCTGCTCGGCGGTGATCTCCACGAAGCGCGGCAGGCCGGTCAGCAGGTCGCGCCCGCGCATGCTCACGTGCTGCTTGTCGTGCGGCCCGGGGTAGGCCGAGCCGATGGCGATCTTGATGTCCTCGGCCGTGCGTTCGCCCACCAGCAGGTTGTACTCACGGCGGGCATAGGCGATGACGTCCTCGTCGAGCTCGTCACCGCCCACGCGCACGGAGCGCGAGACGACGATGCCGCCGAGCGAGATGACGGCCACCTCCGTGGTCCCGCCGCCGATGTCCACGATGAGGTTGCCGGAGGGCTCGCCGATGGGCAGGCCTGCGCCGATGGCCGCGGCCATGGGCTCCTCGATGAGCCGCGCCCAGCGAGCGCCGGCGTTGAGGGCTGCGTCGCGGACCGCCCGCCGCTCGACCTCGGTGACGCCGCTGGGGATACCCAACAGCATGCGCGGACGCGGGACCAGGCCCACGCGATCGTGGACCCGCTGGACGAAGTACTTGATCATCTGCTCGGTCACGTCGAAGTCGCTGACCACGCCGTCACGCAGTGGCCGCACGATGCTGATGCTGGCGGGGGTGCGACCGAGCATGCGCTTGGCTTCGGCGCCGATCTCGAGCACCTTGCGCGTCTTGGTGTCCACCGCCACGATGCTGGGCTCGCTGATGACGATGCCGCGGCCGCGGACGTGGACGAGGGTGTTGGCCGTGCCCAGGTCCATGCCGATGTCGCGGGAGAAGGCACCGAAGAACGCGTCGATCATGGGCGGTGAGGCGGTCTCCATCGAGGTGGCCGACGCAGGCCACGTACTGGTGCGGCTGGTACGGACACGCCCCACACGGCAGGGGCTGGCAGCGTACCGATCGGAGCGGGCCACGGCAGCCTGGACGGGACCCTCCTCGGTTCCCGGCTCCGGTGTGCCGCAGTATACGCGGCACTCGCATGGATCAAGTTCACCGGACGGCCCCCCACGGCCCGTCCGTTCGGCCCCGTCAGGTGCGCTCGAAGGCCACGCCCCGGTCGCGCAGGCTGGCCCACGACCCGTGACCCACGATCAGGTGGTCGAGCACGGTGATGTCGAGCAGACGCCCCGCTGCCACCGCCTCCGCCGTCAGGTGCAGGTCGTCCGGGCTGGGGGTGGTGTCTCCCGAGGGGTGGTTGTGCACCAGGATCAGTCGCGGCGCGTGGAGCCGGACGGCGTCGCGGAAGAGCTCGGCGATGCGCACGACCGCAGCGGACACGTTGCCTCGGTAGATCGTGGGCATGGCCAGCACGCCGTTCCGGGCATCGAGCAGCACGGCCCGCAGCTCCTCGCGTGGGAGGTGACCGAGCTCGGCGGTCAGGCGGGCGGCGAGGTCCCGGGGCGCGCGCACGGTCCAGCGGCCGGCCGGCCAGTCGACTGCGGCTCGCCGGCCCAGCTCGAAGGCTGCTGCCAGCTGCGCGGCTCGCACCGGTCCCACGCCCGGCACCTGCTCGAGCTCGCGTGGCTGGGCTTGCGCCAGCCCGGAGAGACCATCGCAGCGGACCAGGGCATCCTCGGCCATGACCGCCACGGGGGTCTGCCGCGAGCCGGATGCCCAGAGCAACCCGATGAGCTCCGCCGCTGAGAGGCCCGCAGGCCCCAGGGCCTCGAGTCGCTCGCGCGGGCGCTCGGAGGCGGGCAGCTCTCGCACCGATCGTCGTGGTGAGCGGCGCTCGTGGCCGTCCATGGTCAACCTCCCCGGCGTGGGCCTGCTCATCAGCCAGCAGACCGTCGGCCGGTCCGTGGCGCCTCCGGGCCCGGACGACGGAGCCCGCCAATTCCCCCGCCAGCCGGACCCGAAGGCGAAGCGCAGCCTAGGCCGCGGTACTTGGCCAGGGCTTGGCCGGGGCTTGGCCTTCGCTAGCCGCGGGCAAGCGCCGCGGATATGGCGATGTGGGCAGCCTGCGCCCGAACGCCGACGGGCGGCGCAGCGCGCTCAGCGCATGGGCAGGATGATCGAACCCGGTTCGGGCAGCTGGCCGGCCAGCGCCGCCAGCGCCAGCAGGAAGCCGTTGTAGGTGATGTGGCCGGCGATGGCGCCTGCGAGGCCGTAGCGCAGGAAGAGCCAGCCGAGGACGAACGCCACCGGCACGAGCACGATCAGCTGCAGGAAGGCCTGCCCCAGACCGGTGGCGAAGTCGACGCCGGAGATATTGACGGTGTGGACCAGCGCGAAGAAGAGCGAGGCCCGGATGAGCGCGCTCCTGGGCCCCAGGTCGCGCAGCCACGCGGTCAGGGTGAAGCCGCGGAAGAAGATCTCCTCGCCGACCGGGATGACCAGGGCCGCCGCGATGAGGATCCAGAGGTCGTCGAGCGAAGAGCTGCTCTGGGGCAGCACGCTCGGGCCTTCGATCCCCAGCGCCTGGGCCACGATGCCCCCCACGAGGGCCAGGCCGAAGGCGACGGGCAGCATCACCACCACGGCCATGCCGACGGCACGGAGGAGATCGCCCGCTTCCCGATCCGACCACGTGGGCCAGCCCATCTGGCGCCAGGTGAGGGCTCCGGTGCGGATGGCGAAGAGCCACACCGCGAGCACGTAGCCGGCCGCCTGCACGACCCCGATGCCGAGGAAGGCGAACGGCTGGTCGGCGTCGACGCCGAGCCCGCTGAGCAAGACCAGGCCGACGAGGGAGAGAGCGAAGAAGTAGGCGGCGAAGACGAGCAGCGGAGCGGGACCGCGATACCGCTCGGGGGGACGCGTCGATCGTTCGAGGACCTGCGACCCCGCGGCCGCGGCCAGACCGACCGTGAGCGCGAGGACACCGGCCCCGATGAGCCAGGTGCCGGCCGCTGGATCGCTGGCCATGGGCCCGAGCACGAACGCCACGGCCAGGCCGCCGACCGAGAGGACCCAGGCGATGAGGTAGAGACCCGGCGCCCGGCGTCCCTCGAGCGAGAAGACCCCGCCACCGGGCGGCCCTTCTGGCGGAGGCACCGGGCCTGGTTCGGGAGCGTTCGGCTCCCGCGCGCCCTGCCCTGGCGGCTCGCCAGCCGGCCACCCCTCGGGCGTGCCCCCGGTCATGGAGGAGACGGGCTGCTAGATGCCCGTCGGGGCTTGCGTGCCGGACCCCGACTGGGCGGTATTGGGCGTACCCGGGCTGCTGCTGGCGTTGGAGCTGCGCGGGGCCGGGCCGGGCGTGCCCTGCGCCTGGGCGGGCGAAGCGGTCTGGCTGGCCTGCGGCGCCTGGCTGGCCTGCGGCTTACCCGACGAGGCGGAAGTGCCCTGCGGCTGGCTCGGTGGCTGGGGCGCGCCCGACCCCTGGGCTGCACTACCCGGAGCGCGCCAGGCCTGGGTGCCCTCGGTGGCGGACGCCGGTCGAGGCGGCGCGCCCCGGCCTGGCGGCGGTGGGGCCGGCAGACGCGGCGCCGGCTGCTGCTGTGGCAGCGGGGCGGGGCGGGCGGTGGGCATGTAGGCGGTGGTGCCGGGTGCGTCGGCGCGTTCGAAGTCCTTGCCGCACCAGGCGCACAACGTCCAGTCCAGCTCGATGAGGTGCTCACAGTTGGGGCACACGCGGCGCAGTCGGTTGCGACAGGTGGGGCAGATGATCCATTCCTCGTGCACCGGGCGCTCGCAGTTGGCACAGTGCGCGTGCGTCGCGACCTCGGCCAGCATCGTCTCCTCGGCCAGCGCTCGCTCATTGACCTCGGCGATGGTCTCCTTGGGCCGCACGATGCGGTAGAGCAGCAACCCGAAGAGGAAGAAGATGGGCGTGAACAGGATGATCGCCAGGGCGGCCACGTAGGGTGTGATGGCGCTGGCGGTTCGCAGCCGCATGTCGCGATAGGCCCAGTAGGCGCTGGCCAGCCAGATGAGCACGATGTAGGCCACGATCACGTAGACGACGGCCTGGAAGACATCGCTCTGGACGATGTCGTTGATGGTGCCTTCTAGGTCCCCGAATAGGTTGTCAAACATGAACGGCTGATCTCGACCTCAGGTGGAAGATGCCGGCTGCGCTCGCCGACCACGGCGGGCCGAGTGTAGCAGCGCACCGACCGAGAGGCCCTCGCACGCCACGTCGACCGTCGCGCTCCATCCCCTCAGCCAGCGCGATACGGCGCTCCCGCCACCTCGATCGCCCGTCGGAAGGCGCGGGTCAGCTCCGCCACCAGCTCGTTGTCACGCATGGTCGCGCGCCGCAGCGGATCCCAGCGCACCGCGGTCAGGATCATCAGTGGCCGGCGCCAGGGATCGGACTCGTCCTCGGCCTCGGCCATGCGCATGCGGATCAACTGGCGACCGTCTTCCTGGTCGAGCAGGCCCATGAGCGCGTTGGCCAGGGACGGACCCATGACCTGCAAGGGCGCACCTGGCGGCGGACCGGCCGTCGGCGCTGCCGCTCGGCACTCGACCACGCCCTCGTCATCCTCCGCCCACAGCGTGAAGACCCACCAGTCGTCGACCAGCACCGTGGGCTTGGTCATGCCCAGCCGCACCCGCGGCCCGAGGGCGCCGTCCCTCCCCGGCAGGCGCATCGGCGGCGTGCGCGCGAACGACGGCCCCGGTGAGGCCATGCGCCCGCTCACGATGGAGTGGCCTCGCGCGCGCCCACGGTCATTCCCACTCGATGGTGGCGGGCGGCTTGCTGCTGATGTCGTAGACCACCCGGTTGACGCCCGGGACCTCGTTGACGATGCGCGCGGAGATGCGGCCGAGCACGTCATAGGGCAGCTTGGCCCAGTCGGCCGTCATGCCGTCCTCGCTGGTGACGGCGCGGACCGCGACCACGTTGGCGTAGGTGCGGCCGTCGCCCATGACGCCCACGCTGCGCACCGGGGTGAGGATGGCGAAGGACTGCCACACGTTGCGATAGAGACCGGCAGCCTTGATCTCGTCGATGACGATCCAGTCGGCCTCGCGCAGGGTGTCGAGCCGTTCCCGCGTGACCTCGCCGATGATGCGGATGGCCAGGCCTGGACCGGGGAAGGGCTGACGCATGACCATCTGCTCGGGCAGACCGAGAGCCAGGCCGACCTTGCGCACCTCGTCCTTGAAGAGGTATCGCAGCGGCTCGATGAGCTGGAAGCGCAGGTCCGAGGGCAGTCCACCCACGTTGTGATGCGTCTTGATCTTCTGGGCCGCCTTGGTCTCCGGCGCGGTCGATTCGATGACATCGGGGTAGAGCGTGCCCTGGGTCAGGAAGTCGATGCGCCCGAGCCTGGCCGCTTCCTCCTCGAAGACGCGGATGAACTCGTCGCCGATGATGCGCCGCTTCTCCTCCGGATCCTCCACCCCGGCCAGGCGGGCGAGGAAGCGCTCGCGCGCGTCGACCATCACCAGGTCCATGCCCAGGTTGGCCTCGAACGTCTCGCGCAGCAGCTCTGATTCGCGCTTGCGCATGAGCCCGTGGTCGACATAGATGCAGGTCAGCCGATCGCCCACGGCCTGGTGCACGAGCGCGGCCGCGACCGAGGAATCGACGCCGCCCGACAAACCACAGATGACCTTGCCCTCCTCACCCGTGGCCTGGGCATGGGCATCGACGCGCTCGCGGATCCGCTCCACGGTGGACTCGATGAAGTTGGCACTGGTCCAGTTCGATTCAGCTCCGGCGATGCCGTGGACGAAGTTGGCCAGGACGTCCTTGCCGCGGGGCGTGTGCACGACCTCGGGATGGAACTGGATGCCGTAGAGTCCACGCGCCGGGTCGGCCAGGCCGGCGTAGGGGGTGGAGGCTGTCTGGGCCGTGCTGCGGAACCCCTCGGGCAGCCGAGTGATGCTGTCGCCGTGGCTCATCCAGACGGGCTGCTCACCGCCGAGGTCGCGGAGCAGCAGGTCGTCCTCGGCGGTGATGGAGATGTTGGCCGGGCCGTACTCGCGTCGATCGGAGGGCAACACGTCGCCGCCCAGCGCCAGCGCCATCAGCTGGGCGCCGTAGCAGATGCCCAGCACGGGGATGCGGCCGGACCAGATGGCCGGGTCGGGGCGAGGCGCGCCCTCGTCGTAGACGGACATCGGCCCGCCGGAGAGGATCACGCCCTTGACCTCGCGGCGCTCGAGCTCCTTGAGCGTGGTGTCGTAGGGCAGCAGCTCGGCGTAGACGTCGAGCTCGCGTACGCGCCGCGCGATGAGCTGCGAGAACTGGCTGCCGAAGTCGAGCACGACCACGCTGTCGGGCGGTGCCGGCGGGCGGCTGATGGTGGGCCGGTCATCCTCCGGCAGTCGAACCGGCAGCGGTGCGTCAAGGGCCACCTCCAGGTAGGCCTCGACCTCGGCATCGTCGGAGGTGAGCACGCGATGGCCCGCGTTGGCCTCCTCACCGTGGACGGTCTTGCCGCGTTCCTGCTTCGATCCCTGCCGGGATTCCTGCTCAGGGTGGGTGTCCCTGGGCGCTGCACCGCCCGTGGTCTCGTCCTGCTCATCCGCCTCGGTCAATGCACTGCCCTCACCTGCTCGCCACCACTCCGCCGCTCGGCTGAGTCTATCCGAGCGCGCCGGGGCCGCCGGCAGCCGGCGGATCCGCGGGGCGGGCCCGGTCTTCGATGTCGAGTGGCGCCGCGGACGCCTGCGTCGCTCCCCGGGCAGGCATCCGTCGGTCGAGCCTCAGCCGCGGTGGCGACGCCAGACGTCGACGAGGAGGTCGTGCGGCAGTCGCTGCGCCACGTGGCCGTTCGCCCCGGCCATCGTCTCCGCGGCGACGAGGGCGTTGACGATGGCCTCCTCGGTCGATTCGATGGCACCCCAGAAGAGCGGGCTGATCCAGGTGTCGTCGAGCGCGCGGATCTCGCGGCTGAAGGGCCGGCCGTCTGGCTCGTCGGCAGCGACGAGGCCAGCGTTGCCGGTGGCGAAGGCGAGGAAGAGGTCACCAGAGGAGTGCTCGCCGGCACCACCCGTCCGGGCCACGCCCAGGCCGGCGCGCTGCGCGAGGCGCTCGCACTGGTGCGGCAACAAGGGCGCGTCCGTGGCCAGGATGACGATGATGGACCCAGCCTCAGGGTCGGTCCTTGGCACTGCCTCGTCGCGATCGGAGGCCACCACGTCCAGGCCGATCTCGCGCCCGACCGGTACGCCGTCGATCATCAGCCGCTCGCGTCGACCGTAGTTGGCCTGCACCAGCGCCCCCACGGTGAACCCGCCTTCCTCGGCCGGGAGTCGGCGGGAGGCGGTCCCGATACCGCCTTTGAAGCGGTGGCAGATCATGCCCGTGCCGCCACCCACGTTGCCCTCGACCACGGGACCGTCGACCGCTGCGTCGAGCGCCGCGAAGAGATGCTCCGCCCGCACGTGCTGGCCCTCGATGTCGTTGAGCCAGCCGTCCCAGGTCTCGCCCACGACGGGCAATGCCCAGGCCGACTCGGAGTGAGCGGCCGAGCGCACGGCGGCCGCCACGATGGCGTCACGCACGACGCCCACCGAGCTGGTGTTGGTGATGCCGATCGGCCCCGCGAGCAGGCCCGCCTCGCGGATCCACTCCAGACCGGTCAGCTCCCCGTTGCCGTTGAGGCGATGGGCACCGGCGTAGACGGCGGCGGCGAACGGATCGCCGCCCACCGGCACGACCACTGTGACACCGCTGCGTACCGGCCCCTGCCCCCGCACCACCGGGCCGGGCTCGCCCTCGATGAGCGTGGTGTGTCCGACGCGCACGCCGTCGACGTCGGTGATGGCGTTCAAGGGGCCGGGGCGCATGAGCCCCACCGTGATGCCCAGGTCGCGAGCGCGCATGGCTCGACCCTAGCGGTAGCGGCTGGAGTAGATGTGGCGCGGAGTGCCGTCGAGGGCGCCGCCCTGGACGACCAGCACGGGCCGGCGACCCGGCAGCGCGATGTTGGCTGCCTGGCGCAGGAGTGGCTGGTCGCGTGTGACCGGTATGGACTTGCCGAAGCTGGCTCCGCCGTTGCTGCTGCGCCGGGTGATGACACGCGTGCTCGCGAGCTGGTCGTCCTCGATGCGCTCGTTGACATAGGAGATCCAGGCGGTCCCCCGTGGCCCCAGCACCACGTCCCCGGCGCTGTAGCTGCGACCGCCGGGCGGCTTGGACAGCTGCACGCGCCACTTGCGTCCGTTGTTGGCGGAGCGCGCGAGGATGAGCTCACCGGCGGTGCCCTGGACCACGGCCATCACGTTCTTGCCGCGGGCATCGAGCTCGGGCCAGCCGAACGAGGTCCGCGTGGTGATCGTTCGGACGGGCCGCCAGGACCTGCCTGCGTCGGTGGAGGTGCGGACCCGGATGGCCGACGCGGCACACTGACGCGTGGGAGCGTGAGACCAGGCGAGATGGACGGTCGACCCGCTGCTGGCGAGCCCGACCAGCCCGTCGGTGAGGCGCGAAGCGCATTCGAGCGAATGCCTGGTCCGGGCCAGGGTCCGGGCGCCGCTGAAGGACTGGCCCCGGTCGCGGCTGACCCGGACGTTGACGCGACCATTGGCCCGGTTGGTCCACGCCACCGCGATCAGATCCTTCCCGACCGTGATGGCGGGCACGCCGATGCCACTGGCCTTCTTCGTCGAGGAGACCTGCACCCGCGGGCCGAAGGAGCGGCCCCCGTTGCGGCTCGTGCGCACGAAGAGCGCGTGTCCCGCGGGGCCGGAGATCCGGAAGGCCACGGCCACGATGGCGTTGCGCGCCGCGAGCGCGAGGTTGGGGACCACGGTGCGCCGGGCCCTGCTGGCCTTGAACAGCACCTTGGGCGCCGACCACCTGCGTCCATCGCTGGTGGAGCGTTGGTAGAGCACACGGTCGTCGGTCAGACGCGGACCGACCCGCGGATGCAGCAGGTGCAGGACGCCCTTGGACGCCACCAGCTGATGCATGGAATCGAGGCGTGACGTGGGCAGGTCGGTGACGCGACCAAGTCCCGTCCAGCCACCGGCCGCCGCGCTCACGGGGTTCGCCAGCAGGCCCACGAGGACCAGCACGAGACCCATGAGCGGCGCACGACTGCCGACCCTGCGATGGATGCTCCTCACGACGTCATGGTGGGCCGCGCTGGGCTGCACCGGAATGGCTAGCCGGTCCTACCGATGCGGGTGACCTTTGGTGTGGTCCGGTGCGGTCCGGCGCCAGCCCGTCCCGCCCGACGAGGGGCCCGTGCCATAGGCCGCTGCGCCTAGCGGCGCTGTTGCCAGGACTTGCCTTCGACCGCCACGGCCGGGGCGTAGACCATCTCCACCCCCTGCATCTCACGGATGTCGCGTGCGCCCAGCGCAGCCATCGACTGGCGCAGGGCGCCGACCAGGTTCTCGCTGCCGTCGGTGACGTGCGCCGGGCCGAAGAGGATCCGCTCCATGCTGCCCAGCGTGCCCACATCGATGCGGGTTCCGCGAGGCAGCGTGGGCGAGGGCGCGGCCATGCCCCAGTTGGTGCCCTGGCCGGGCGCCTCCTGGGCGCGGGCCAGGGGCGATCCGATCATGACCGCATCGGCGCCGGCAGCGATGGCCTTGGCCATCTCGCCACCACGGCGCATGCCGCCGTCACCGATGACGGGCACGTACTCGCCGGTCCGCTCGTAGTGCTCGTCGCGTGCCGCGGCCACGTCGGCGATGGCCGTCACCTGGGGCACGCCGATGCCCAGCACCTCGCGCGTGGTGCAGGCAGCGCCAGGCCCGACACCCACGAAGATGGCCGCGATGCCCTGCGCCATGAGGGCCAGGGCGGCCTCGTAGGAAGTGGTGTTCCCGGCGGCGACGGGGATGCCCATGAGGTCGGTGAACTGGCCCAGCTCGAGCGGCTCGTAGCCCGAGGCCAGGTGCTGGGCCGAGGAGACCTGTGACTGCACCAGGAAGACGTCGGCGCCGTGTTCGGCACAGAAGGGGCCCCAGCGGCGCGCGGCGGCCGGCGTGGCGGAGATGACCGCGGGCGAGCCGGCGGCGTGCAGCTGCTCGATGCGGGCGGCCACGATCGACTCCATGATCGGCGGCTCGTAGGCCGCGGACAAGACCGCCTGGGCTTCCTCGGGCGGAGCCGTGGCGATCCGCTGCAGGACCGGAGCCGGGTCCTCGTAGCGCATCTGCACACCCTCCAGGTTCAACACGGCGAGGCCACCGAGGGCCGCCAGCACACCGGCCGAACGCACGTCCACCACGGCGTCCATGGACGCAGCCAGCACCGGGATCTTCAGCTTGAGGCCGGCGAAGTGGACCGAGAGATCGACGTCATCGGGCTCCACGGTGCGCGTGCCCGGGGCCAGCGAGACGTCGTCGAAGCCATAGGCGTGCCGGAGCGTGTCCACCTTGGAGGGCCGGCGCGGCGATGTCTTCGCGGGCCTTTGGGCTGGTTCCTGCGTGCGACCGACCTTCATGGACACGATCGATGGACCCCTCCTGCACGGGCTCGCTGCATGCTCCTGGTGGATGGCGGCAGTATACCGACGTGACTGCCTCCGAACCCTCTGCCGACCAGGTCACCCTGGCCGATGTCCAGGCCGCCGCCGACCGTCTCCTCGGCGTGGCCCTGCGCACGCCGTTATTGGCCTTCGGGCCGATCGACGACCAGCTCGGCGCGCCCCGTGCCTGGCTCAAGCCGGAGAACCTGCAGCCGATCGGAGCCTTCAAGATCCGCGGCGCCTACAACGCGCTGGCGTCGCTCTCGGCAGGTGAGCGGGCGCGAGGCGTCGTCACGCACTCCAGCGGCAACCACGCGCAGGGCGTGGCCCGGGCGGCGCGCATGCTGGGGATCCGCGCGGTCATCGTGATGCCGGCCGATGCCCCCGCCATCAAGGTGGCCGGCGTCCGCGCCGATGGGGCGGAGATCGAATTCGTCGGCCCCGACAACGAGGAGCGGGTGGCCCGGGCCCACCAGCTGGCCGACGAGCAGGACCTCGTCCTCATCCCCTCCTATGACGACGCGCGCATCGTGGCCGGCCAGGGCACGATCGGCCTGGAGATCGTGGAGCAGCTGGCCGAGCTGGGCCGAGCCAACCAGCCGCTGACGGTGTTGGTGCCGATCGGTGGCGGTGGGCTCTCGGCCGGCGTGTGCGTGGCGGTCAAGTCGCTGCGCCCGGACGCGACCGTCATCGGCGTGGAGCCGGAGCTGGCAGCCGACGCTGCGGAGTCCTTTGCGCGTGGGCGGATCGTGCGCTGGAGCGCAGAGCGCACGAATTGCACCATCGCCGACGGGGTGCGCACCGGCGCGGTCGGCCGCATCCCCTGGGCCCAGCTCTCGCGGCTGCTTGACGAGGTGGTCACCGTCAGCGAGGCGGACATCAAGCGGGCGATGCTGGACGTGGCCACCCGGGCGCGCATCGTGGCCGAACCGTCCGGTGCCGTCTCGGTCGCGGGCTGGCAGCGGCACGGGGCGAGCCTGGCCGATGCGGACGCAGCCGACGTGGTCATGGTCGTGAGTGGCGGCAACGTCGACCCGGCGACCTACCGGCGCCTGCTGGCGGAGGCCGACACGCCGACCTGAATGCGGTGCGCCGGGGCCACGCTCTCGGGGCCGGGTAATCGACATCAGCGCGGCCATCGTTGCCCCACCGACTATCATCGCTGACATGCCCGAGCGACCCGTGCCCTTCAGTCTTCTCGATGCCGCCCGCGTGGTGGCCCGGGGAGGGACCTTCGACGAGAAGCTGGCGGCCCTGACCGAACAGGTGCGCAGCCTCACCGACGCCGGCCCCGTGGTCATCCTGCTCCACGACCCCGATGCGGACCTCCTCCTCTCGCTGGACGGTCAGTTCGCCCTGCCGGTCAGTGCTGCGGACAGCGACACGTCGCGTGCGGTCAGTGACCGCGCGCCGGTGCTCATGCCGGGCGTGGCAGATAGCCTCGCCGGTGTCCTCGAGGGCGCAAGCTCGTGCCTGCTGGCCCCGCTCGTGGTGGAGGACGAGGACGGTGCCTTCATCGAGGGCCTGCTGGCGATGGGCTGGCCGGTCAAGCAGCCGCCGTTCGACGAGGTACCCGACTCGGTGCTGGCCTTCGCCGACCTGGCCGCGGTCACCATCCGCCAGGCCCGCCTGCGCAACTCCATGTTCGAGCAGGCTGACCACCGTGAGCGCGTGTCCCATACCGATCGCCTGACCGGCCTCGCCAATCGCGTCACCTTCGAGCGCATGCTGGAGCTGGAGATCGCCCGGGCGACGCGGCAGGGCACACCGCTGGCGGTGGCCGTGGTCGATGTCGATGGCCTCAGCGCCATCGGACAGGAGAAGGGCGCACGGGTCGCGGACGAGGTCCTGCGGCACGTGGCCAGCGCCATCGCCGAACGGGTCCGCCTGCTCGACACGGTGGCCCGCTTCGGCGAGGACGAGTTCGTGGTCATCGCCCCCGGAGACGCCGGGGGCATCGTGGCCCTGCGCCTGCGTGATGCCGTGGCCGAGCTGCCGCCGGTCGGCGAGGCCGAGATCAGCATCAGCGCCGCGGTCGTCCACCATCCGGCGGACGGCGCGAGCGGCGGGGAGCTGGTGGCCGCCGCGGAAGCGGCCCTGGCCAAAGCCAGGGAACACGGGCCCGGCACCGTCATCGGTGTCCAGGAGACCACCGCCTGAGCGACGTTCGGCGGGGCTGCGCCGGCTAGTCCTGCCCGCTCGCCCGACCCTGGGCGAAGCGCGCCACCAGCGGTTCCAGCGCCTGGTCGACGGCCTCGGCCACCTCGTCCACGGCGCCTGAGCCATCGACCACGATCCAGCGCTCCGGGTCGGCCGCAGCCATCTCCAGGTAGCCCGCACGCACGCGCTCGTGGAAGCCGAGGTCGA
The DNA here is from genome assembly GCA_963800275.1 of uncultured Chloroflexia bacterium. GTDB lineage: Bacteria > Chloroflexota > Limnocylindria > Limnocylindrales > CSP1-4 > JAFMJV01. Next base: position 462,803 of record CAWDAI010000007.1, on the reverse strand, counting down.
AACGCGCTTCGTCCTCCCAGCGCGTGAGCTCGTCGGCACTCCCGGCAGCTCGCCTCTCGAGACCGGTCTGCGGGCTGAGGTCGAGCAACACCACCAGGTCGGGCTGCAGGCCGCCGGTGACCCACTCGCCGATGCGGCCGAGCAGGTCGCGATCCATGCCGCTGCCGTACCCCTGGTAGGCCAGGGTGGAGGTGGCGTAGCGATCGCAGACGACGACATCGCCCGCCTCCAGCGCCGGTCGGATGACCTCGTCCACGTGCTGCGCGCGAGCGGCGCTGTAGAGCAGCACATCAGCCTTGGGTCCACGCGGTGTGGGACCCGGATCGTTGACCAGCCGCCGCACCTGTTCGCCGAGCTCGGTGCCTCCCGGTTCGCGCGACTGGGTCACCGCCAGGCCGCGGGCACGCAGGCGCTCGGCAAGGTGGTTCGCCTGCAGCGACTTGCCCGCCCCATCGGGCCCCTCGAGCACGATGAAGAGACCCCTGGTCCCCGGGGCAGACGCCATCAGTTCCAGCTCCGCACCCTTTCCGGATAGACCCGCACCCGGCGGAAGGGCTCGCGACCACGCGAGCGCGAGACCAGGTTGGCAGCCTCGGCAGCCCGATGCTGGAGCTTGCGCAGGTACGCGTTCTGGGGTGAGAGCTCCACCGGCCGCGACTCCGCGCGCACCAGGTCGATGGCCTCCTCCAGCTCCCGCATGGCCACGTCCTGGGGATCGGTGTCGAGCACATAGAGGCTGGTCAGGATGGCCTGCATCTGGACGATGGTGTTGGACTTGAGCACGTAGATGGGGATGCCCCGCGCCTCCGCCTCTCGGATGATCGGCGACCGCTGCTTGTAGCTGCTGCGCAGGGTGATGACCACGTCGGCCTCGTCCGGCTCCCGCACCACGACCACCGGCAGCTGCAGATCCTTGACCGCCTGCTCCAGGCGCTTGCGGCTGATGCCGTAGGCCAGCACGTTCATGGGCTCCAGGGCCACGCCGGCCTCGTGGCGCTCGGCCATGCGGATGAGCACAGACTCCTCGTCCCTGGCACCGGATCCGGGATCGGCTCCCGCGTCGGCGGCCACCGCCTCGGCGCCGGCCTCGATGCCCAGGGCTACCGCTGAGCCTGCCTCGGCCTCGTCGGCCAGCAGCTCGGTCATGGCTCGATCGGCGGAGGCTCGCCATTCGGCCTGGCGTTCCAGCTCACGAGCGTCTCGGGCGCGCGGCTCGGGTGCGACCGATTCACGCTCCATCGGACCGCGATCGGCGATCGAGCCGGCCCGGAACACGGGGCCGCTGGCGCGGCGCGCGGCTCCCTCCGCCTGCCATTCCATGCCCCGACGACCGCGACGACCGCGGGAGCTGCCACCGGCTCGTCCGTAGCCCCCGCCGACCGGTTCCTGCCCGGGAGCAGGCGGATAGCCCCGACTCAGCGGATCGACCGGGTCGCCGGGCGCACCCCCGAAGCGCTCCCCCGGCATCCGTGAGCGCGGCCCCGGACGGGCGCGCGCCTGTGAGCGGTGGACGCCGCCTTCATCCTTCCAGCGCATCTCGGGGGCGAGCGCGTCGCCGCGCAGCATGGCGTCGACGGTCTCGGCCACATCCGCGTGGACGGCCACCCGATCGCGGTCCTGGATCTCGACGATGACGTCGAACGTCGGCGGTGCCTTGCGCTCGAGGACCGACTTCTGGCTGCGCCGGCGGCGGGCCTCGTCATCGCCCAGGGTGACCGTCTGGATGCCGCCGATGAGGTCGGAGAGCGTGGGATTCATGAGCAGGTTGTCGAGGTTGTTGCCATGGGCGGTGCCGATGAGCTGCACTCCACGCTCGGCGATGGTGCGGGCCGCCGCAGCCTCCAGCTCCGTCCCGATCTCGTCGATGACGATGACCTCGGGCATGTGGTTCTCGACGGCCTCGATCATGACCGCGTGCTGCAGGTCAGGCGTGCGCACCTGCATGCGCCGGGCCCGGCCGATCCCGGGATGCGGGATGTCGCCGTCGCCGGCGATCTCGTTGGAGGTGTCGACGATCGACGACACGCTTGTCGAGGTCGTCGGCGAGGACGCGTGCGGCCTCGCGCAGCATCGTCGTCTTGCCGATGCCGGGGCGACCCATGATGAGGATCGACGGGCCCGACTCCACCAGGTCGTCGATGATCTCGATGGTGCCGATGACAGCCCGGCCTACGCGGCAGGTCAGGCCGACGATCTTGCCGTTGCGGTTGCGGATCGCGCTGATGCGATGGAGCGTGCGCTCGATGCCGGCGCGGTTGTCCTCGCCGAACGAGCCCACGTGATCGACCACGTACTGGATATCGTCGGCCCGGATCTCGCGATCCAGCAGCGTTACCTCGCCACCGCCGCCGAAGCGAGCCTCGGGGCGACGGCCCAGGTCCATCACCACCTCGATGACCGACTCGAGGTCGTCGAGCGCTCGCAGGCGCTCTCCGATCTCCGGAGGCAGCGCCTCGATGAGCGCGTCGAGGTCGTCGGTCACCGGTCGCACCGGAGCAGGCCGCACCGAGCGGTCGGCCGGCGGGGCGGGCGCAGCGGCGGCCGGTTTGGTGCGCACGGCAGGATCGGAGTGGAGGCTCGACGACATGGTTTCCTCCGGCTGTGGCTGGGACATCAGACTGCGGGCACGAGCGAGGGTTCGGCCACCCGCACCAGTGCCTCCTTGACCAGCAGCGAGACGGTGGCGATGACCTCCATCCCCTGCTCTTCGAAGCGACGATCGATCGGCGATTCATAGGTCCGCACGCAGGCCATCACGCCGTGCTGATGGTCTGGGCCCGAGCCGCGACCGGCCGAGCCGCTGCGCCTGCCCATGAGGCCCAGGCCGAAGCGGATGAGGTCGGTGGGGTCATGGTCCGGCAGGGCCAGCACGCGGATGTAGTGGGGCTCCTGCTCCTTGGCCACGCCCACCTGCAGCATGGCCAGCAGGCCCTTGCCACTGGGCGCGACCTGGACCCACGACTCGACGTCGGCAAAGCGCAGCAGCGGCGTCAGCGACGTCCGCGGCACGCTGGAGCGGCCGCGCAGGTTCTCCCAATCGGGCAGCCGATAGCCCTCGACCCGGGCCACCGGCGCCGGTGTCACACGCTTGTAGAGACGCGCCAGCTCCACCGAGTCGAGGCGCTCCGCGGGCCTGACGCCCAGCCGCTCGGCCTCACCTTCGACGGGCAGCGGAAGCGGCTGCTGGGGCTGACGGAAGAGGATCGACTCCTCCCCGTAGCGTGCGAACCCCGCCTGCATGAAGAGCTCCACGTTGCCGTGCGTGTCGGCACAGGCCACGTGGAAGCGCTGCGCCCCACGGCGCGAGCCGTCACGCAGCAGGTGCTGCACCAGGCGGAAGCGGATGTCGCCCGCGGCCTCCTGCTCGACGGCGTCGAGCTCCACGATCGTCCACTCGTCGCGGGCCGCGTCCCGTTCGACCCGGGCCAGCCCGGAGAGCCGGCCGCCCTCGTCGTAGACGTAGAGCTGGTCGTTGGGCTGGAACGCGCCGAGGGGCATGCGGAAGAGGCCGAACACCGAGACGTGGCCGGCGGTCACGGGCAGGCCCAACGAGCGCGTGCGTCGGCGCAGATCCTCGCTGGCGCCGGTCGAGTCACGCCCGTCGCGCTCGTCGGAGGGGTGCGCCAGGCGGGACAGCTCCCCCACTGCGGAAAGATCGGTCAGACGGGCAGCGCGAACGCGGCCCGAGCGAGTCGTCGCTGGCGTCAGCGCCCCCTCGTCGTGCTGCGTCGGGGTCATGCTGTGCGCTCGAGCCCTCGTCGTGTGGGATGAGGCCGCCTGCCACTGCCTTCGGCCGGCTCTGCGTAGGCTCCGGCCATGGTGGTCAGCAAGCGATGGAAGCGAACCTCGCCCGAGAGCTCCGGATGGAAGGCGGTGGCGATGACGTTGCGCTGTCGCACGGCCACGACGCTACCGTCTTCGAGCCGCCCGAGCACGTCGACGGTGCCGCCCACGCGCTCGACGACCGGCGCCCGGATGAAGATGGCGTGGACCGGCGTGTCGCCCAGGACGGGCACGGCAAGGTCGGCCTCGAACGAGTCCAGCTGGCGCCCGAAGGCATTGCGCTTGACGGCGATGTCGAGGCTGGGGAACACCGGCTCGTCGCCATCGACGATCTCGCGCGCGAGCAGGATCATGCCGGCGCAGGTGCCCAGCACGGGCACGCCGCGAGCGAGCAGTCCACGGATGGGATCGCCCAGGCCCCAGCGGTCGATGAGCTGGCGCATGGTGGTCGACTCGCCGCCCGGCAGGACCAGCCCGGACACACCCGCGAGGTGCTCGGGCAGACGCACCGCGACGGCCTCTGCCCCAAGGCCGTGCAGCAGCGACTGGTGCTCGATGAAGGCACCCTGGACGGCAAGCACGCCGATCCTCATGGCTTGGCCCCGTGGCATGGCTTGGCCCCGTGGCGGGCGGAAGGGACTACCAACCGCGGACCGCGAGACGTTCCTCCTCCGGCATCGAGGCGGCGTTCAGGCCCCGCATCGGTGCGCCCAGGCCGCGCGAGACCTCGGCGATGATCTTGGGGTCATCGAAATGGGTCGTGGCCTGCACGATGGCGTTGGCGGTGGTGGGCGGATCCTCCGACTTGAAGATGCCGCTGCCCACGAAGACGCCCTCCGCGCCCAGCTGCATGGCCAGGGCCGCATCCGAGGGGGTGGCGATGCCGCCGGCCACGAAGTTGACCACCGGCAGACGGCCGGCCGCGGCCACGTCACGCACGATGTCGTAAGGCGCGCCCAGCTCCTTGGCCGCCATGAAGAGCTCGTCCTCGCGCATACCCGCGAGCCGCTTGATGCCAGCGTTCACGGCACGGATGTGCCGAACGGCTTCGACGATGTCACCCGTGCCGGCCTCGCCCTTGGTGCGCATCATGGCCGCGCCTTCGCTGATCCGCCGAAGCGCCTCGCCCAGGTCGCGGGCGCCACACACGAAGGGCACCTTGAACTGGTGCTTGTCGATGTGGTTTTCCTCGTCTGCGGGCGTGAGCACCTCTGATTCGTCGATGTAGTCCACGCCCAGCGCCTCGAGCACCTGCGCCTCGACGAAGTGCCCGATACGCGCCTTGGCCATGACCGGGATCGTCACCGCATCCATGATGGCGCTGATGAGCGAGGGGTCGCTCATGCGGGCCACGCCACCGGCGGCACGGATGTCTGCCGGTACGCGCTCCAGTGCCATGACCGCGACCGCGCCGGCCTCTTCGGCGATGCGGGCCTGTTCGGCTGTGACGACGTCCATGATGACGCCGCCCTTGAGCATCTGGGCCAGACCCTTCTTGGTCGCCCAGGTGGACGTCTCGACGTTCACTGAAAGCCTCGATGGTGCGATGGGGGTGGCGCCGACCAGGGTTCCGGCCACGGGGTCGTCACCCGCTCGGGAACGTGATCACCACGCCGTTGACCCTGATTATCGCACCTTCGAGGCCATGGCCCAGCGGCGCGATCCGGGGCCGGCCACGCGGTGTCGGGACATGAGCGGTGCGGTGCCGCAGGGAGGGGTGATGGTACGGAGGTCCCTGTTGTGAGGGGGCACCACCGTCAGGAGGGCCAGCGGACCTGCGACCTGCTAGCGTCAGTGACATGCCGCCACGCCAGCGCACGCAACGCCCCCCGATCGATCTGGCCGCAGAGCTCGCGCGCGCCGTCGAGCGCAATGAGTTCGGGCTCGAGTACCAGCCCATCATCGACCTCAACACCGGTGCCATCGGCGCGGTCGAGGCCCTGCTGCGCTGGCGTCACCCACTGATGGGCACCATCGCCCCGGCCGACTACCTGCCGCTCGCAGAAGAGACCGGCCTGATCGTGCCCATCGGCGAGCGCGTGCTCGATGCAGCCACGCGGCAGCTGCGCACCTGGCATCTCGGCTTCGCGCGTATGCAGTCGCTCCGGGTCAACGTCAACATCTCACCGCGCCAGCTGACCGACGACGCACTGCTCACGCACGTCGCGACGGTGCTGCAGCGCTCGGACCTCGATCCGTCCTCGCTGACCCTCGAGCTGGGGACCGGCTGCGCCGATCACCCCGAGCCCATCGCCGCGCTCGCGGACCTGGGCGTGGGCCTGGCCCTGGAGGACTTCGGGCAGGGATCATCACTCGATGACATCCGCGACATGCCGCTGACCGCGGTCAAGCTCGTGCCCTCGTTCGCCGCCATGGCCACGGGTGATGACGAAGAAGTGGCCTTCGCGGAGAGCGTGCTGGCCCTCTGTCGGGCACGCGGCCTGGCCACGGTGGGCAAGGGCGTGGAGACGCGCGACCAGGCCCGCCGCCTGGCCGTCATCGGCTGCGACATGGCGCAGGGATACCTCTACTCCAAGCCCCTCGGCTCGGAAGGGATCGGGACCCTCCTCGCACGCGGCCGCGTCACCTCCGCCAACGGTATCCGCTAGCCACCGTTCTACGGCGCCTTCGCCGCGCAGATCCCGGGGCCGCCAGGCGCCTCCAGTCCTGCCCACACAGAGGGAACGGCCGGGAAGGCGCGTCCTTGCCGGCCGTGGTGGTGCCCCCCAGCGCCGCGGGTGGGGCGAACTCGCCGGGGTCTCGTCGACCGGCGAGGGGCGGATCGATCAGAGCACGCCCATGGCGCTCATGGCGGCGCCGTAGAGACCCGCGGCCGCGACCAGTGCCACGATGACGAAGGAGCGCCCGCGCGACACGTGGTGGTGACTGTCCGCTGCCGCCTCCTGCATGGCCACATAGGTCGTGCCGCGATAGCGTTCGGTGAGGGACATCTCAGGCTCGGGCTCGGCCGCTGGCCGCGCGACGGTACGGGCCACCGCGGGATCCCAGCGACAGGCCGGGCAGATACCGGTGGCGAGGTCGAGTTCGGTCTCACATGCTGGGCAATAGGCGTTCATCGTTCCGTTCCTGTGGTTCGTTCCTGTGCTGCGCTCGGTGCTGTTTTCGATGCTCACAACGGTAGGGATGACGGCGGTCCTGCCACCATCACCCGGTCGTCCCGGGCTGCGGTCGGAGGGGGTGCCTGGGGTACGGTCCGGTGCGAGCGCGCTGGTCCTGTGTGCCTGCCCCGGAGGTACTGGCTGGAGGCCATCGCGCCACAGGGCTCGGGCATGAGGTGCGTTACGATGCCGAGGAAGGCAAACGTGCCACCGGATCAGAGGTAAGCGTTGGATAGCGTGGTCCTGCTCCTGAACGCCGACTACGAGCCACTGAACGTCTGCGACCTGCGGCGGGCGTTCCGGCTGGTCTTCGGTGCCAAGGCGGAGGTCATCGAGTACGACCACACCGAGGTGCGCACACCGACGGAGACGCTGCGGGCGCCATCGGTCATCAAGCTCCAGTACCGCATCAAGCGGCCACGCCCACGCGTGCGCCTGTCGCGCCGCGAGGTCTTCGCCCGCGACGGCCACATCTGCCAGTACTGCGGGCAGCGCTCCACGAACCTGACCATCGACCACGTCCTGCCTCGCCATCGCGGCGGCAGTCACAGCTGGGACAACCTGGTGGCCGCCTGCAGCAACTGCAACCATCGCAAGGGTGGCCGGCTGCCGGAGGAGGCGGGCATGCGGCTGCGGACCCGGCCGCTCGAGCCCAAGTGCGACATCTACCAGATGTACTCGTCGTACCTGACCGATCCGCGCAACGAGGCCTGGCGCGACTACCTCGTGCTGCGACGCTGACGACGGCCGCGCCGTGAACGACCACCACGACGCGGCCCCCTCCTCCGAGGCTGCCCCCTCTGAGGCCCCGCCCTTCCCCGTGCCCACGGACACGCTGGCAGTGCTCGCGCGCCTGTGGGCTGCCGGCCATGGTGGCTACCTCGTGGGTGGCGGTGTACGCGACGCCCTGCTGGGCCTGCCCGTCTTCGACTGGGACATCGCCACCGATGCCCGGCCGGAACGGGTCCTGCAGATCTTCCCCGGCTCCAGCTGCGAGAACCGCTTCGGGACGGTGCTGGCGCAGGGCACGGAGATCACGACCTTTCGTCGGGATCATCGCTATGCCGACCATCGTCGTCCCGACGCGGTCACCTTCAGCAGCGACGTCTTCGAGGACCTCGCCCGGCGCGACCTCACCATCAACGCCATCGCGTGGGGCCGGCGAGGTCCGGATGCCGTTGCGCGCATGGTGGACCCTGCCGACGGCCAGGGAGACCTGCGCGCACGGCTGGTGCGTGCGGTGGGCGATCCGGCCCGGCGCTTCGACGAGGACGCCCTGCGCCTGCTGCGAGCGGTGCGCATCGCCGCTCGTCTCGACTTCCGCATCGAGCCGATGACCATGGCTGCCATGACCACGCACGCCGGTGACGTGGAGTGGGTGTCGCAGGAACGGATCGGCACGGAGATCCGGCGCATGCTCGCTGCGGAGATCCCGTCCCGGGCTCTCCAGCTGCTCTCGGAGACGGGCCTCCTGGCGGTCGTGCTGCCGGAGCTGGCAGCACTCCCGCCCGAGACCCGGGCGCGGACGACGGACGTGCTCGACGCCCTCGCCCGCACAGAGCCCAGGCGCGAACCGCTGGCCCTGGCCGGTCTCCTGTATGAGCTGCCGCCCGCGACGGCCCTGGAGGTGGCGGAACGGCTGCGCGTCGGTCGACGCGAGGCGGAGCACGTGCGCGCCCTGGTCGAAGCCGCCACCGTCCCCTACACCACCGGCTGGACCGATGCCGACCTGCGCCGCTACATGGGGCCCGTCCCGGCCGACCTGCTGGGCGAGCTCCTGGACTTGCGCGCCGCGCGCGCCCGGACTGCGGGCGACGCCGGGCGACCGGCGGTCGCGCTCGAGACCGAGCTGCGTGAGCGCGTCGCGGGCCAGTTGGCCGCGCAGGCGCCCCTGACGCTGGCCGACCTGGCCGTGGACGGCCGCGACCTGCGCCAGACGCTGGGCGTGCCGGAGGGCCCCATCGTCGGCCGCTTGCTGGCACGGCTCATGGCCGACGTCATCGAGGACCCCGGGCTGAACTCCCGCCCGACCCTGCTGACGCGCGCCAGCCTGGCCCTTGAACGGATGGTCGACGATGCACCCGCGCAAGGTCGCACCCGTCGCTCGCCCATCGGGTAGGCTCGGCTGGTGATCGAGCAGATCCTGCAGGCCGACCGCCACCTGCAGGTGGACCAGGTCGAGCGGGCGCGGGACCTCTACCAGCGGGTCGTCGATGTCGACCCGGGCAACGCCATCGCGGTCGTGGGCCTGGCCCGCTGTGCGCTCGCGGACGGCGACGACCGGGGGGCCCACGCCCTGGCCGCGCGGGCCCTGGAGATCGATCCCGAGAACGACATGGCCCGGCGCATGGAAGCCCGGCTCGACGAGATCCTGACCAGCCGCGGCGAGCACGTGGACCGTCCGGGCGCGGCCGCCAGCCCAGGCCCGCGGGAGATGCGTCCGTCCGTGACCGTACCCGACACCAGCAAGGAGCAGCCAGTGCGCAAGTCACTCTTCGACCGACTGATGGGCCGCTGATGCGCATCCTCGTGACCGGCGGCGCCGGCTACATCGGAGCCGTCACCGTCGAGCAGCTGGTGCTCGCGGGCCACCAGGTCGTCGTCCTCGACACCCTCGTGACCGGACACGAGGATGCCGTCGCGCCGGGTGCGACCCTGGTCACCCACTCGGTGCGTGACCGGGAGGCCGTGGTGCGGACGCTGCGCGAGCACCGGATCGAGGCCGTGCTCCACTGTGCGGCTCGGTCGCTCGTCGGCCAGTCGATGTCCGACCCGGCGCTCTATTTCACCGAGAACGTGGTCGGTGGCGTGGCCCTGCTCGACGCCATGCGCGAAGCCGCGGTGGACCGGATCGTCTTCAGCTGCACCGCCGCGGTCTACGGCGAGCCGGAGCGGGTGCCCATCCGTGAGACGTTCCCGACCCAGCCGGTGAACCCGTACGGTGCATCGAAGCTGGCCTTCGAATCGGCCATGGGCTGGTATCGCGCCTACGGCCTGCGCTCGGTCTCACTGCGCTACTTCAACGTGGCCGGTGCCAGCGAGCACTACGGCGAGCGGCACGATCCCGAGACCCACCTCGTGCCCAACATCCTGCGTGCAGCCCAGGGCGGACCGGCGCTCACCGTGTTCGGCGACGACTACCCCACCGCTGACGGCACGGCCATCCGCGACTACATCCACGTGCTGGACCTGGCCGACGCCCACATCGCGGCCCTGACCCTGACCGAGGACATGCCGCCGGGCCAGCAGATCTGCAACCTGGGCTCCGGCTCGGGCTTCTCCGTCAAGCAGGTGCTCGATGCCGCCACCCGGGTGGTGGGCGCGCCGATCCCGCACGCCTATGGTCCGCGGCGCGAAGGCGATCCGCCCGCGCTCATCGCTTCCAACGACAAGGCCGAGGAGGTGCTCGGGTGGCGCCCGCAGCGGGGCACGCTCGAGGAGATGATCGGCTCGGCCTGGGCCCTGCTGCAGCCACGCACGACCGGCTGACCGAGATGCCCGACCGCGCGCCGTTGCCCACTCCGGACGACCCCCGCGCGTGGGCCCCCATGCGCGCCTACCGGGGGCGCCGCAGCTTCGCGGTCAAGGACCCGCTGGTCGAGCCGCTGTGGAGTGGCACGCGGGTCCTGGCTCATTTGACGGTGGACCCTGAAGCCGACCCGCCGGCCACGGTCGAGCTCATCGCGCAGGACGGCCTTGAGCTGGGGCAGGGACTGCCCCAGCTGGCCTCGACGATCGCAGGCGGCGTGCTCGCGCTCGACGCCATCGTCGACGGGGTCATCACCCGCCAGGTCGCGCTCGACGGTGTCGGAGCCGCGGTCGTGCCCGAGATCCATAGCCGGCCCACCGAGATGTTCGTGCGCAGCAGCCTCGACTTCGACGTCAGGGCGCGCGGCGTCATCGAGCAACGCGCCGCGGAGGCCGATCCCGTGGACGGCTTCATGGCGGTGGACCTGCTGCGGGTCGATGGCGTCGTCCTGCTCGACGTCCCGTTGCTGGAGCGCAAGCGCCTGCTCGAGAGCGTCGTGTCACCCGGGACGCTGCTGCGCGTCTCGCCCTACGTGCGACCGCCGCACGACCCCTGGATCGCGACCTGGAAGTCGATGGGCCTGCGCGGCGGCCTGCTCAAGGCGGCCAACAGCCGCTATCACCCCAACGACGACACCATCGAGTGGCAGGTCGTGGAGCGGCTCAACAGTCGTCGCTGAGGCGGTCGCGGAGGTGGCCGCCCGAGCCCCGCGCGGCGCGCGGTTGGGCTAGGCTCAAGCCATGCCTGATCGAGCGCTCCCAGAGACGTTGGCCGAAGAGGTCAAGCGGCTCGGCCCAGCCGACATCATGGTCGGCATCCCCAGCTTTCGGAACGCCGCCACCATCGGCCACGTCACCCGCGCGGCACAGGCGGGTCTGGTGCAGTACTTCCCCGATTCCAAGCCGGTGCTGGTCAACGCCGACGCCGGCTCCCCCGACGGCACCGGTCGCGTGGTCATCGAGACGCAGCCGCCCGACTACGTGGAGCGCATCCTGCTGGTGCGGCCGCGGAATCGGCTGCAGCGGATGAGCCTGACCTACCCGGAGGTGGACGGCGTCGGTGGCAAGGGCGCGGCGCTGCGCACCATCTTCCAGATCGCCGACCAGCTGGGCGTAGAGGCGCTGGTGGTCGTGGACTCGGACCTGCGCTCCATCGTGCCCGAGTGGATCGAGCTGCTGGCCGGGCCCATCCTCAAAGGCGGCTTCGACTTCGTGACCCCGCTCTATCAGCGCTACAAGTACGACGGCACCATCACCAACACCGTCACCTACCCGCTCACCCGTGCGCTGTACGGCCTGCGCATCCGGCAGCCCATCGGCGGCGACTTCGGGGTCAGCGGCGATCTCGTCAGGTACTACCTGGAGCAGGATGACTGGGACGCCGATATCAGCAAGTTCGGCGTCGATATCTGGATGACGACCAAGGCCATCACGGGTGGCTTCGCGGTCAGCCAGACCCGCCTGGGCGCAAAGATCCACGACCCCAAGGACCCCGGTGCCGACCTGGGGCCGATGTTCAGCCAGGTGGTGGCCACCATGCTGCGCCAGACCGTGGCCAACGCCGATCACTGGCTGTCCGTACACGGCTCCCACGCTGTGCCGACCTACGGCTTCGAGCGGTACGCCGACCCGCCGCCGCTGGACGTGGACGTGGTCCGGCTGCTGACGGCCTTCACGCGCGGCCGCGTCTCCAACCGTGACGCCTGGGAGCTGCTCTTCCCGTCCGAGCGCATGAGCGCGCTCGACAGCCTGGCCACCGAGGCCGCGGCGGCCCTCGACGAGATCACCCGTCCGGATACGCCGACCTCGGCCGATGACGTCGTCTTCTACGTCAGCGACGACCTGTGGGCCCGCATCATCTATGACCTGGCCCTCGCCGCGCGCGGCTCGACCATGGACATGGACCGACTCATCGCGGCCCTCGTGCCCATCTACTTCGCCCGCGTGGCCAGCCTCGTCATCGAAGCCCGGGACATGACCACCCAGCAGGCCGAGAGCCTCGTCGAGCGCCAGGCAAAGGCCTACGAACAGGCCAAGCTCGGTTTCGTCGAGCGCTGGCGCAGCGGCGAAGGGCTGGAGGCTCGCACCGCGGCCGGCAAGACCAGGCCCAGGGCCAAGCCCCGCAGCAGGAAGGCCAAGCAGGCATGAGCACCGAGACCCGCCTTCCTCGCTCGATCGTCATCCCCCTCGCCAACCCGCGCACCGCCACCGACCTCGTGCGCATCGGGGCGGCCCTGCTCGAGGAGGGTGGCTCCATCACCGCCCTCTCCATCGTGGAGGTGCCCGAGGGCGTCCAGCTCTCCGAGGGCGCGACGCGTGCCCGCCAGGCCCGGCGCCTGCTCCAGCGGGTCCTCGAGTTCGTGCCCGAGGGCGTCGAGCTGCGCACCGTCGTGCGCATCGGCCGCCGAGCCGATGAGGGCATCGTCGAGCTGGCCGCAGAGGAGGAGGCGGACCTCATCCTCTTCGGTTGGGGCGGACCCGACCGGGCCCGTCGCAGCATCTCCGAGAAGGACGATTTCCAGCCCGTCTTCAGCCCCACCATCGACGAGGTCATCCGCGAGCGGCCTTGCGATATCGCCGTCGTCAAGCAGCGTGGCCTGCATCACGTGCAGCGCATCGTGGCGCCGGTCCGCGGCGGCCCGCACGCCGAGCTGGCGCTGCGCTATGCGACGGCCCTCGCCAGCGCCTTCGAGGCGCAGCTCGACGTGCTGCACGTGGTCTCGCCCGAGCTCGATGCCGACATCCGGGCCACCGCCGAGCGCAACCTGGGCCTCTTCGTGGAGCGCCACACCGGCGATGCCGCCAGGGCCAAGGTGGTCGAGGGCACCGAGGTGACCGAGGCCATCCTGCGCGAAGCCGAGGCCGCCCAGGTCGTGATCATGGGCGCCACCGCCACCGCCATCGACAGCCCTGGCGCGCCGCTCTTCGGGCAGCTCGTGGAGCACGTGGCGCAGGAGGCCGCGCCGACCGTCATCGTGGTCAAGACGCGAGACGTGCCCACGCGCGCGACCTTCGTGGAGCGGGCACGGCAGTCTGACTCGATGGAGGCCGCCGAGCAGGCCGCGGCAGCGTTGCGCAGCCTGCCGGCCAAGGTCGATCGCTGGTTCGGCGAGTCGTCCTTCGACTACACCGAGTTCAGCGACCTCAAACGGCTGGTGGAGCTGAAGGAGAAGCGTGGGCTGACCATCTCCGCCATCCTGCCCACGCTCAACGAGGCCGCCACCATCGGCCCCATCGTGCGCAGCGCACGGCGCGAGCTGATGAAGGTCGTCCCGCTCATCGACGAGCTGCTGGTCATCGATTCCGACTCCGAGGACGAGACGCGCAAGATCGCCGAGGACGAGGGCGCGCGCGTGGTCATCCACCACGAGGTCCTGTCCCGGTACGGCGCCCACGACGGCAAGGGCGAGGCCCTGTGGAAGAGCCTCTACGAGACCAGCGGCGACCTGGTGGCCTGGTGCGACACCGACGTCAGCGAGTGGGACCCGCGCTTCCTCTACGGCACCCTCGGGCCGCTCCTGACGGAGCCGCGCCTGAGCTACGTGAAGGCCTATTACCAGCGCCCCATCGTGCAGGGCGGCATGCTCACCGCCGGCGGCGGCGGCCGCGTCACCGAGCTGGTCGCGCGTCCACTCATCAACCTCTTCTTCCCTGAGCTCTCGGGCTACATCCAGCCTCTTTCGGGCGAGTACGCCGGCCGGCGCGAGGTCCTCGAGGAGCTGCCCTTCTTCACCGGCTATGCGGTAGAGATCGGGCACCTCATCGACCTCGCAGACAAGCTCGGCATCGAAGGCCTGGGCCAGGTCGATCTGGAGATCCGACATCACCGCAACCAGGACCTCGAGGGCCTCTCCAAGATGGCCTTCGTGATCATGCAGGCGGTCATGAAGCGGCTCGATGAGCGTGGCACCACGCCCCGCATCGGTGAGCTGGGCACATCCATGAAGCTGCCCCGCTCGGCGGCCCACACGCTGTCGCTCGATGTCATCGACCTGGCCGATTTCGAGCGCCCGCCGATGGCCCGCATCCCGGAGTACCGTCGAAAACGCGGGCTGCCCGAGACCCCCGCCGAATAGCCGGAGACCCGCCATGCCTTCCAGCGGCCCCCTGCGCGTGGTGGTCGCGCCCGACTCCTTCAAGGGCACCTTCTCGTCGGTGGTGGTGGCCGAGGCCCTTGCCGAGGGCTGGACCACCATGCGACCCAGCGACGTGGTCGTGCGCACGCCCATGGCCGATGGCGGCGAGGGCATGCTCGACGCGGTCGAGGCCAGCGGCGGCTGGGACCGCCACACGGTGGCGGCCAAGGACCCGCTGATGCGCACGCTCACCGCGTCCTTCCTGCGCGCAGGCGACCGGGCCGTGGTGGAGATGGCCGCCGCCTCAGGGCTCTCCCGGCTCGAACCGGGCGAACGGCAGGCCATGGCCGCGAGCACCTTCGGCACCGGCCAGATCCTGGCCGCGGCCATCGGCCTCGGCTGCCGCGACATCGTCATCGGCTTCGGTGGCAGCGCCACCACCGACGGCGGAGCCGGCCTGCTGGAGGCACTGGGCGTGCGCTTCCGCGACCCGGAGGGCGCCGACATCCCGGCCGGCGGCGGTGGCCTCGGGCGACTCGCGAGCGTGGACCTGGATGAGCTGTCGGAGGTCTTGGGCGAGGTCCACCTCACCGTCGCCTCCGACGTCACCAACCCGCTCCTCGGTGAGCACGGCGCGGCCGCCATCTTCGGGCCCCAGAAGGGCGCCTCGCCAGAGGAGGTGGCCGAACTCGACCGCAACCTGCGCCGCTACGCCGACGTCGTCGAGGGCACCATCGGGCGACCGCTGCGTTTCGAGCCGGGGGCGGGCGCGGCCGGCGGTGCCATCTTCGGGCTGCTCGCGGTGGCCGACCGTTTCGCCTCCTTCGGGGTCCGTGCCGGCGTGGACGTGGTCATGGAGTTGACCGGCTTCGACGCATCCGTGACCCGGGCCGACGTGGTGCTCACCGGGGAAGGCCTGGTCGACGGCCAGACGAGCTATGGCAAGACCGCCATGGGCGTGGCCGCCCGCGCCACTGCCGCCGGTGCCAGCACGATCTGCTTCGGGGGTGGCGTCACACCCGAGGGCGCCGAGTTCATGCTGGGCATGGGCGTGGTCACGATGCCGGTGGTGGAGCGGCCCATGACCCTCGACGAGTGCAAGGCGGCCGGCACCGCCCCGATCGCTCGCGCCGCCGCCCGCACGGCCATCCTGGTGGACCTGCTCAGCGACCGCTCGCGCGCCTGATCATGACCTCGAACACGCGTCGGAAGGGGTCGCGGCGACGCAAGGCCGACCCCATCAAGCCCTGGGCCAAGCGACTCAGGGCCTCGCGCCCCGGCCTGGTGGAGTTCGTGCTGGAGAACGTGGAGTCACTGTACGGCCGACCCACCTGGAGGCGCGTGCTTGACCCCGTGTCGGAGCTGGTGCTCGTGATCCTCACCCAGAACTCCGCCGACATCAACGCCGAGAAGGCCTTCGACGCCCTGCGCCTGGCCTACCCCTCCCGGCCGGAGCTGCTGGAGCGGCGCCCCGACGAGCCGCTCGCCATGGAGGAGTACCGGCCAGGCTGGGGCGGCAGAGGTTGGGCCGCCTTGCCCCCGCCCGACTGGAACCTGGTCGAGGGCGCGCCGCTGGAGGAGCTGACCGACGTCATCCGCCCGGCTGGCCTGGCCAACCAGAAGGCGCCCCGCATCCAGGCCTCGCTCGCCCGTATCCGCGAGGAACGCGGCGACCATTCGCTCGAGTTCCTCGGCCAGATGGAGCCGCTGGCAGCGCGAGCGTGGCTGACCAGCATCGATGGCATCGGCGTGAAGACGGCCTCGGTGGTGCTGATGATGTCCTTCGGCATGCCCCTCATGCCGGTCGATCGCCACGTGGAGCGCGTCTCCAAGCGCATCGGCCTGATCCCCGCCAAGGTCGATGCGGTGGAGGCCCACGATCGCTACCTGGCGCTGCTGGAGCCGGAGCAGTGCTATCGCCTGCACATCGGTCTCATCACGCATGGCCGGGAGGCGTGCAGCAAGCAGGCCCCGCGCTGCGACACCTGTCCCATCGCGCCGCGCTGCCGCCACGTGGACCGCCACGCACCGTAGCCGCCGGCCCCACGGCCGAGCGCGCCACTACCGCTAACGCAGGATGGCCACGACCGCGCTGATGGTGAGGACCGCCAGCACCGCCACCGCGAGCAGGACCGTCCGGCGATCGTCCACGCGCCAGTATTCGGCTGCCGTCACCACCAGACCGGCGACCGGCGTGATCACGATGGCATAAGCGCCGACGGTGGCCCAGGCCCACGGCGTCAACGCGAACAAGCCTCGCACGACCGCGACCACGTCGGTCATGGCGCCCTCGCCTACGTCCGCGCCCAGCAGCTCCGCCACCATGGCCACCGCGAAGCAGATCCCGGCCAACGCCGCGCCGCCGGTGAGGGTAGCGCTGGTGTAGCGCCGCGGCGCACTTCGGCGCGTCGTGAGCCGCAGTGGTCCGCGCTCGCCGCTCACAGCGACAGGAACTCCATGAACATCGAGAAGGCGAAGATGGCCGCCACGCCCACGAAGGCCAGGCGCAGCACCTCCTGCGACAGCGACATCGAGAGGCGGGCGCCGAGGCGGGCGCCGACGATGACGCCGAGGGCGACCGGCGCGGCCAGCATGGGATCGAGCTGGCCAGAGGCGAGGTAGACCACCGCGGAGGCTGTGGCGGTGGCGGCGAGCATGTAGGTGGAGGTGGTCGTGGCCACGCGGATGGGCACGTGCATCAGCACGCTGAGGGTGGGCACGTTGATCACGCCGCCACCCACGCCGAGGAGGCCGCTGACGTTGCCGGCCACGAAGCTGACGAGTGTGCCCGGCAGCACCCGGTGGGCGCGGTAGACGACCTCCTCGCCCGTGGTCGGCTCGACGAAGGACGAGACGAAGCCGCTGGGATCGTCATCGGCGACGACCGGCGGCACCGCCGGGTGACGGATCTGCCAGAGCATGCGCAGCGCCACGCCGGCGAGCAGCAGCGAGAACAGCAGCGACAGGGTGCGGCCGTCGAGGTGATCGGCCGTGATGCCGCCGGCCAGTCCGCCCAGTGCTGCCGCCACCAGCAGGAGCATCCCCAGGCGCCGGTCGGCGAGACCCGATCTGATGTAGCGAGGCGAGGCCGAGAGCGAGGTCGCGATGACCCCGATGAGGCTGGCCGCGATGGCCGCCTTGACGTCATAGCCCAGGAGCACCGACAGGAGCGGCACGATGATGAGCCCACCGCCGATGCCCACCAGCGAACCGAAGCCGCCGGCCCCGATGGACGCGAGGAATGCGACGAAGGCCGCGGTCACGAGGGCAGAGGCTCGTCGAGGCTGACCCGCGGTCGTTTCCGGTCCACGCCTACGAGGATAACGGGACTACCATCTGGGCATGGCCACATTCGCTGATCTCGAGCCCCGCGCACCCGACGCCATCCTGGGGCTGATGGAGCGCTTCCGCGCAGACGACCGACCCGGCAAGATGTCGCTCGCCACGGGTGTCTATGTCGATGAGTCCGGGACCACGCCCGTGCTCGACACCGTCCGCGAAGCGGAGGCTCGCATCCTCGCGGGGCAGACCACCAAGGTCTACAAGCCCATCGGTGGCGACCCCGCCTACAACGGCCGGGTGCGCGACCTCGTCTTCGGGACCGACCATCCGGCCGTCACCGGCGGACGCGTGGAGACCGTGCACACACCGGGCGGGACCGGCGCGCTGCGCGTGGCGGCGGACCTGGTCGCGGGCATCGAACCCGAGGCCGCGGTCTGGCTCTCGACGCCGACCTGGCCCAATCATCCGCAGGTCTTCAGCGCGGCCGGGCTGCCGCTGCGCAGCTACCCCTACCTGGGCGAGGACGGCGAGCTGGACATCGAGACCATGCTGAGCGTGCTGCGCTCGGTGCCCGCGGGCGACGTGGTCGTGCTCCACGGCTGCTGTCACAACCCCACCGGCATCGACCCCACGCCCGAGCAGTGGGAGCGCATCGCCGACATCGTGGCGGAGTCCGCTGCGGTGCCCCTGCTCGACTTCGCCTACCAGGGCTTCGCCGACGGGCTGGAGCAGGACGCCACGGGCCTGCGGGCGCTGCTCGCGCGCGAGATGACGATGCTCGTCGCGAGCAGCTTCAGCAAGAACTTCGCGCTGTACGACGAGCGCGTAGGGGCGCTCTCGATCGTGGGCACCACCGCGGCGGAGACGGCCTCGCTGCTGTCGCACGTGAAGGGCGTCATCCGCGCCATCTACTCCAACCCGCCGGCACACGGCGGAGAGATCGTGGCGACCGTGCTGGCGGACCCCGAGCTGCGAGCCCGCTGGGTCGAGGAGGTGGGCGTCATGCGCGATCGCATCAACGGCAACCGGGCCCGCTTCGTGGCCGGCCTGGAGGCAGCGGGGGCAGCGGGGGACCATGCCGCGCTCATGCGCCAGCGCGGCATGTTCTCGCTCCTGCCGCTGGGCACCGAGCGGGTCGCGCGGCTGCGTGACGAGTTCGCGCTCTACGTGGTCGGTGCCGGTCGGGTGAACGTGGCGGGCCTCACCGAGGCCAACCTCGAACCGGTCTGCCGGGCCCTCGCGGCCGTGATGGCCCAGAGCGGCCTCGCGACGGGCACGCGCTGACGAAGGTACTGGTGACCGGCTGCCTACAGGCGGTCGCTGCGGGTCGTTGCGGTGCGGTGGTTGGGGGTAGCCAGGCGCGATCGGTAGCCGGATAGTAGGGCTATGAACGTCGTCTTCTCTCCCACCCCCGGTACGAACGTCCGGCACGGACAGCCTGCCGCACCGATGCCGTTCGCTCGTCCTGTCCAGCCCATGCCTGCGCCGCGGAAGAAGCGCGGGATGTTCGCTACTATCAGGTCGCGCATGCGACTCAACCTCTTCGCCCGAAACGATGATCCAGAGCCTCGGCCTCAGGCACGACACGACACTGCGCCGACCAGGCCGCACCACGGCAAGACCTTCCCGGCCGATGAGATCGTGTGGGGCGTCGTCGTGCGCAACGGATTCGACGAGCTGGACGACCCGCTCTACCACCGCGGTGTCACCCAGCACGCCTACCTGGAAGGCCACGACGAGACCTCCATCTGCGGCTTCCGACCACCGCAGTCAGGACCACGTACCCGGCGCCGCGCCCGACTAGGGCTGCCCAGCGCCGGCCAGCATCCCATGTGCGGCATCTGTGCGCGCATGGTCGTGGCGCCTCGCCCACGTGTCCCGGTCCCGGTCCAGATGACCCGGCCACCCGTGGCTGTGCCCATCGCGCCGGCCCGGGAGCGGACACCTGTGCCCCCCCTCGTGGCCCAGCCGGCGGGAGCCGCCCCCACGCCGGTGGCGCCGTTCAGCGGCCCGCCGGAGGTGACCACCTCGCCCTGGGTGCGCGATCGCACCAGTGCCGCCGAGAAGACGCCCGTCCTGCCGACCGTGGACATCGCCGCGCGGCATGACGGCGGCCTCCTGCAGCGCGGCGTCCACACCACCATCGAAGACTGACCTCCGGCATCGCCGGACGAGCAGGGAGAGGCCGCCTGGCATCCCAGTGGTGCCAGGCGGTTGCTCGTACCCGCGGGGCTGTCAGCCGACCGGCCGGGGCCTACGGGGTCGGCTTGACCACGATCTTGAGGCCGTTGCGCGCGACCAGGTCGCTGAAGGCCTGGGCGCCCTGCTCGAGGGTGTAGGTCGCGCTGATCATGTCGTCGAGCGAGACGGTGCCGTGATCGGCCATCTCGATCGCTCGCAGCATGTGGCTGAACTTCATGCGTCGCGACCAGGCCAGCGTCAGGCCCTTGCGACGGGCCTCGCCCGCGGAGAATGCGTGCCGGTTGGTCGGGGGGATGCCCACCACCACCACGCGCCCGCCCGGTACGGCCGTGATGAGGGCGGTCTCCAGCGCGGCATCCTCGCCAGCAGCCTCGAACGCGACGCTCACCTTGGGCACATCGCGGATGCCATCGGGCTGTCCGTCCACATCGGTCAGCC
Organism: uncultured Chloroflexia bacterium; assembly: GCA_963800275.1. GTDB lineage: Bacteria > Chloroflexota > Limnocylindria > Limnocylindrales > CSP1-4 > JAFMJV01. The sequence continues at coordinate 442,375 of CAWDAI010000007.1, read as the reverse complement.
AGGCCTCATCCGCGCCGGAGGCGAGGGCCGCCTTCACCCGGTGGGGCTTGGCGTCGGTGGCGACGATGCGATTCGCACCCATGGCCCTGAGGGCGCGGATGAGGAAGAGTCCGATGGGACCGGCGCCGTAGACACCGGCGCTCATGCCGGGCTTGAAGTGACCCAGATCGACGCCGTGCAGAGCGATGCCTAGCGGCTCGAGCAAGGCGATGTGGTCGCCCTCGATGCTGTCCGGTACGGGCAGCAGCAGGCGCTGCGGCCAGGTCATGTACTCGCGCAGGCCACCGTGGACGGGCGCGTGGCCCAGGAAGCGCACGTTGGGGCAGAGGTTGCCGTTGCCCACGCGGCAGGCGTCGCACACACCGCAGGTGTTGGCCGGCTCGACGACGACGCGTTCCCCTTCGCGCGGGCCAGAGACGATGACGCCCCCGAGCTCATGGCCCAGCACGAGTGGCTCGTCGACGACCGAATCGCCGATGCCTCCGTCCTCGTACCAGTGGAGATCCGAGCCGCACAGACCGACGGCGGTGACACGCACGAGCTCCTCGCCGGGGCCGGCGACGGGCTCGGGTTCCTGGTGGACACGGACGTCGTTGGCGCCGTGCAGTCGTAGCACTTCCATGGCCCAACGATAGCCGCGCGCCGGGGCCGCAGCGTGGGCCGAACGTCACCTGTGCAGGATCGCGCCCGGTGGGTCCGCAACAGCGTTGGTGGTGCGTTCTGTCAACCGTCTCGCTGGACTGGTCGCGTATGCTCGGTACGTGACCGGGGCGCGTGCCGTGCGTGCCGTCGCGTCACGCCGTGAGGAGTCGCTATCGACAGATGGCCACTGAGCATGTGCACGTGCCCGCGCACGCTTCCGACTGGGCCACGCCCGAACTCACCCCGACTCCGGCCTGGTCGCCGGCGTCGGTCTTCGAGCGCCCGCGAACACCGGTCGATCAGAACCTCGTGGAGATCGCCTCGGCCGTGCCGCCGGGCAAGGCCCTCGACCTCGGTTGCGGCGAGGGGCAGAACGCGATCTGGCTGGCCCGACACGGGTGGATCGTCAACGCCGTGGACGTGGCGCCGGGTGCCGTCGCCGAAGCGCGCGGGCATGCGCTCGCTGGCGGCGTCGACCGCACCATCGTCTTCACGGTCGCCGATACCGCGAGCTGGCGGCCGACCTCGCGCTACGACCTCGTCTTCTGCACCTACGCGCTGCCGGCGCGGGGCATGGGCCGCAGCCGCATGCTGGAGACCGCCGCGGCGGCCGTCGCGCCCGGTGGAACCATCCTCCTGACCGAGTTCGACGCGTCCCTGCGTCGCGATGGCTGGATAGCGGAGAAGTACCTCGTCTCGGTCGAGGAGCTGGAACGACACCTTGGCGGCTTTCGCCTCGAGCAGTCGGGAGTGCGACGGGCGCGCCACCGCCATGGCTACGAGGAGCGGGTGCTGCCCGTGGCTCACGTGGTCGCTACCCGGCGGACCGACCTGCGCTCCGCCTGGTAGCCGAAGGGAGAGCTCGTCCGGCCGGGCCCCAGCCACCGCCGCCGGGAGTGAGCACCACCAGCCGGTCACCCGGCTCGACCCCGATGGTCACCTTGCCCGGCAAGCGGATCCGATTCACCCGAGGCGCGGATCAGCCAGTCCTCGCCGGTGGCGCCGGGCTCGCCGCCGGCCAGGCCCCACGGCGCGTGCCGCCGGCGCTCACCCATCAACGAGAGCGTGGCCGGAGCCTCGAAGCGCAGCTCCCGCCGGATGCCGTCACCACCGCGGAAGCGGCCGTCGCCACCGCTGCCGCGGCGCAGGGTGTAGGCCGTGATGCGGAAGGGGTAATGCGCGTGCAGCGCCTCCACCGGCGTGTTCTGGGTGTTGGTCATGCCCGTCTGGATGCCGGACTGGCCGTCACGCCCGGGCCGCGCGCCCTGGCCGCCCGCGACCGTCTCGTAGTAGGCGAACTCGTCGTTGCCGATGAGCACGTTGTTCATGGTGCCCTGCGAGGCCGCCGGCACCCGCTCCGGCGCCGCTTGCGCGAGGGCCCCGAGCAGCACGTCCGCGATCCGCTGGCTGGTCTCGACGTTGCCCGCGGCCACGGCCGCGGGGGGCAGGGCGTTGACGATCGAGCCCGCCGGGGCACGCAGCGTGAGCGCGCGGTAGCAGCCGCCGTTGGCCGGGATGGAGGGGTCGGTCGCCACGCGAACCGCGTAGTAGAGGCACGACCGCGTGACCGCCTCCACGGCGTTGAAGTTGGCGGGCACCTGCGGGTCCGTGCCGGCGAAGTCCGCGGTCAGCGAGCCTCCGTCGATGCGCACCACCGCCCGGATGACGACGTCGTCCTCGCCCAGCTCCATCGTGTCCTCGAACGCGAAGTCTCCGTCGGGCAGGTCCGCGATGGCGGCCTCCATCCGCCGTTGGCCGTAGTCGAGGAGCGCGCTCGAAACCGCGCGGAAGGCGTCGAAGCCCTCACGTCGCACCAGCTCCTGCAGTCGTCGCAGGGCCACGGCGTTGGCACCCATCTGGGCATCGAGGTCGCCGCGACGCTCCCACGGGGTGCGCGATGCGGCCAGGAAGGGGCCGACGAACGTGTCGGCCCAGTGACCCTCTTCCACGGCTACGGTCGGGGGTACGCGATGCCCCTCCTGGTCGACGCTGGTGGCATGGGCCGGCATGGAGCCGGGTGCCTCCCCGCCGACGTCCGCGTGATGGGCCCGGTTGGCCACCCAGGCCACGTGCCGCCCATCCATGAACACCGGTGCCACCAGCGTCAGGTCGTTGAGATGCGTACCGCCGCTGAAGGGATCGTTGACCGCGTACTGCACGCCCGGGCGTGGCTCGAAGCGCTCCAGGCAGGCGGCGACCGAGGCCGGCATGGACCCGAGATGCACCGGGATGTGCTCGGCCTGCGCGAGCATCTCGCCCTCGGCTGTGAAGACGGCCGCCGAGCAGTCGGCGCGCTCCTTGATGTTGGGCGAGAGCGACGTGCGCCGCAGGACCGTGCCCATCTCGGTCGCGACGGCCGCGAACCGATGGCGCGCCACCTCCAGCGTGATGGGATCGACCGGCCCGCTCACGTGCTGATCTCCAGGGTGCCGTCCTCGAGCACGGTCAGGCGATGGCCTCGTTCGAGCAGGGTGACCGCGTTGGTCTCCGTGACCACGGCCGGACCGTCGAGGGAGAAGCCGGCCGGCAGCGTCTCCCGCCGCCAGCTGCCGTCCGATCCCTGCGGCGCCGTGTCCCGGCCGAGCCGCGGCAGATCCGCCCAGGCCATGGGCGCGCGCCCGCTGGCCATCGCGCGCAGGTTCACCAGCTCGATCGGAGCGTCCGGCCGGGCGAAGCCAAAGTACCTCTCGTGCGCGGTCTCGAAGGCGCTGCGAAGCTCGTCCCAGCCCGAGACGATCGGGACCTCCACCTCGTGTGACTGGCCCACGTAGCGGACGTCGGCGCTGGCCATCGTCTCTGACGGCGCCTGCCCGAACGTGTCGCGGAACGTGCGCTCGACGGTCGCGAGCAGGTCGTGCGCCAGCTCGACGGGCACGCCGGCACCCTCCACCACCATGACCGTGCGCGCGACGTCGGTGCGGGGTGCGGCCAGCAGCAGGCCCAGCGCGGAGAAGACACCCGCCAGCGGCGGGATCAGCACCGTCGAGATGCCGAGGCGCCGGGCCAGCCGGGTCGCATGCAGCCCGCCCGCGCCACCGAAGGCCACCAGGGCCGCCGCGCGCGGGTCGCTCCCCTCCTCCACCGAGACCGAGCGAAGCGCGTGCTCCATGTGGCTGTCGACCACCTCCAGCAGGCCCGCGGCCGTCGCTTCCACGGAGAGCCCCAGGTCCTGCGCCAGGCGCCCGAGCGCTGCTCGCGCGGCCGCGAGATCGAGGCGGACCGTGCCGCCGAGGGCGAGGTCGGCCGGGATGTGGCCGGCGACCAGGTTGGCATCGGTGACCGTCGGCTCCGCACCGCCGTGGCCATAGGCCGCAGGCCCGGGCGTGGCCCCGGCCGAGCGAGGGCCGACCCGCAGCGCCCCGCCCCGATCTCGCCAGCCGATGCTGCCGCCGCCGGCGCCGATGGTGCGCAGCGGGATCGAGGGCACGCGGTTGATGCGGCCCCCGACCCGATGGCCGGAAGCGACGCTCGGCGTGCCGTCGCTGATGCGGCAGACATCGGTGGAGGTGCCGCCCATGTCGAAGGAGATGACGGTCTCGAACCCGTGGTGGCGACCCAGGGCAGCGGCGGCGACGACGCCAGCGGCCGGGCCGGAGAGCACGAGGCGGCCGGCCGTCTGGGGAGCGTGGGCGAACGGGAGCAGGCCGCCGGAGGAGGTCATGACCAGGCGGCGGGCCATGGGCAGGCGGGCATCGAGCGCGCGCAGGTAGCCCGCGACGGAGGGCGTGAGATAGGCCGAGAGGACGGTGGTGGCCGCGCGTTCGTACTCGCGGAACTCGGGCGAGACCGCCGATGAACGGACCACGGCAACGTCGAGGCGCTCGGCCAGGACGTCCGCCAGCGCGGTCTCCGGCCCGGGATCGGCGTACGCGTCAAGCAGTGCCACCGCCACGATCTCGGGATCGGCTGCCGCGAGCGCGTCCGCGAGCGCGTCCGTCGCGCCGTCGCAACCGAAGCGCAGATCTCGCGCGACGAGGGGATCGGGCCGATCGGCGAAGCTGTCGTAGAGCGAGGGACGATCCTGGCGCGCGATCTCGATGAGGTCCTCGAAGCCGGCGTCGGCCACCAGCGCCACCCGGGCGCCGCGCTCCTCGAGCAGCGCATTGGTGGCGGCGGTGGTGCCGTGCAGGAAGGTGTCGCGGGCGTCGCCGGCCACTGCCTCGGCCACGCCGTCAGCCTGGTCCGGGCTGGTGGGCACCTTGCGGCTTTCGACGGCGGTACCGTCGAAGGTGACGACATCGGTGAACGTCCCGCCCACGTCCACGCCGATCAATCGAGTCACCGGTCCATGCTAGCCGGTGGGTCCCGCGTCGGACCCACCGGGGCCCGGCGGTGCCGGGACCGCGGCGGTGCCGGGACCGCGGTCGGCCGGCGCCGCTGGCCGGCGCCGCTAGACGGTGACGGTCGAACCCTCGCGGGCGGCTTCGACCTGCCCGCCCACGAATGCTCGCTGCGCCTCGTGCTCGAGTCGCTCGACATCGTCATCGTCGTGGGATGGGTCGTGATGGAAGAGCAGCAGCGAGCGTGTAGCGGCCAGGTTGGCGAAGGCGACGGCGTGCGTCACCGAAGAGTGACCCCAGCCCACGTGGGTGCTGTACTCGTCTTCCGAGTACTGCCCGTCGTGGATGAGCAGATCCGCAGCGTGGGCGATGCCCACCCCACTGGTCCAGCGGGGCATCTCCGGGAACGATGGCGAGAGCGCCGGTTCGTGATCGGGCAGATAGGCCACCGTCCGGCCCTCGGCCTCGACCCGGTAGCCGACCGCCGTGTCGGGATGGATGATGGAAGCCGCGGTGACCGTGAACGCGCCGCAGGCGACCGGCGTCTCCGGAGCATCACGCAGCCGCAACTCGCAGGAGAGGTCCCGCAGGCGGACCGGGAAGAGCGGCGGTGACAGGTAGCGGCCCAGACGGTCGAGCAGTGGCGTAGCCGACGACGGAGCCCACACGGTCACGCTGAAGCGGTCGCGGAACAAGGGTGCGAAGAAGCCCAGGCCCAGGATGTGGTCGAGGTGCAGGTGCGAGAGGAAGAGGTCGATGTGCCGGACCTCACTCGGGATGTGGGCCCCCAGGCGCCGGATGCCGGTGCCGGCGTCCAGCACCACGAGATGCTCGGGATCGGGACCGGCGATGGCGACACAGGAGGTATCCCCGCCGTAGCCGAGGGTCTCACGGCCCGGGGTAGCGAGCGATCCACGCACGCCCCAGAAGGTGATCCTCACTCGGGGTCGCTCTCCCAGAACATGGCCACCGCGCCGATGAGGTGGTCGGACGGGGCGATGACCGGGAAGGCGGTCACCTCGAGCCGGCGCCGAGCACCGGCGGCGTTGACGATCTCGAACTGGCTGTGTGCCGGGGTCATCTGGCGGAGGGCCGCCACCAGCGGCAGCTCGGCGGCATCCAGGCGTCGCCCGTCGGCGGAGGGCAGGAAGGCGGTCGTCCACTCCTCGAGAGGCATGATGCGGATCTCGTCGTAACGGCGGCCAAGCACCCGTTCCGCTGGCTCGTTGAAGTAGACCAGGTCGCCGGCGGCATCCACGATGAAGACCGGCACCGCCAGCCGGCTGGCCAGGTGCCGAACGAGGATGAGCTCCATGGGGTACTGATCCACGGCCGCAGCATGCCTTGTTGACGGCCTCGCGGCAAGCAGGAGGGCGGACTTCACGTTCGCCGGCGAGGTGGGAATGCCCGCAGAGAGTCCCTCTTGCAGATCGTCGAGGTTCCTGTCTACACTGCCATGTGACCGTTCACACGGCCAGATGTCGCCAGGCCCGCAGGGCTGGTGTGAAAGCGACGACCGACGACAGATGGGGGACGAAGGCGTCGCTGGAGACAAGGAGGACTTGACATGATGTGGTCAGCCGATCGAACACGGCGCGGCGCCCTCTTGGGCGCGAGCGTCCTGACACTGGCACTCGCCGCTCCCGCCGTCGCCCAGGATGCTTCGCCTGCGGCGGGTGACAGCGGTCCCGTCGCCCTCTCGATCGCCTCGAATGCGATCGTCGGCGGCAAGAACGACGCCGAGGCGACCTGGATCGAGGATTACGTCATCCCCACGTTCGAGCAGATGATGGCGGACCAGGGCAAGGACGTGACGGTGACCTTCCAGGGCCGCGGCGTCGACGACGAGGACTACAAGGCCCAGCTCGCGCTCGATCTCGGTGCCGGGACCGGCGACGACGTCATCAACATCGACGGCATCTGGGTCGGCGAGTTCGCCCAGGCCGGCTTCATCACCCCGCTCGATGACGTCGTCGGCACGGACGCCGTCGACAGCTGGGACGGCTGGGACCAGATCCCCCAAGCCGTCCAGGGTCTGATGTCCTTCGAGGGCGCGCGCTATGGCGTGCCGGCCGGCACCGACGGGCGCATCCTCTACTTCCGCAAGGACCTGTTCGAGCAAGCGGGTCTCCCGACCGACTGGCAGCCGACCAGCTGGCAGGACATCCTCGACGCGGCCCAGCAGCTCAAGGACGCGTTGCCCGACGTCAACCCGCTCCAGATCAACGCCGGCGTCTCGATGGGCGAGGCGACCGCGATGCAGGGCGTCCTGCCGCTCCTCGTCGGTACCGGCAAGCGCATCTACGACGAGGACACCGGCCAGTGGCTGGGTGACACGCCCGAGTTCGAGGCGATGCTCCAGCTCTACGCCGACATCTATCAGAACGACCAGCTCGGTGACGCCGATCTGCAGCTTCGACAGGACGGGCGTGATCGCTCGTTCCAGGACTTCGCCGAAGGGCGCATCGGGATGCTGCTGGAGGGTGACTACCTGTGGCGAGGCGTCATCAATCCTGACACCGGCACCGCTCCCATCCCGGACCGGAACGAGATCGTGGGCTGGGCCAAGATCCCGGCTGAGGAGCCGGGCTCGGGCATCAACGGCCAGGACTTCGTGAGCATGTCCGGCGGTGGCGGTCGGGTCCTGAACCCGAACACGCAGCATCCGGCCGAGGCATGGGCGTTGATGGAGTTCATGAACTCCCACGACGCCGTGCTCAAGCAGGTGGAGAACGCGGCCCGCATCACACAGCGCCAGGACGTCAACGACGAGACGCTGTCCGGCGACCCACTCCTGAGCTTCGTGTCCCAGGAGGTCCTCCCCATCACCGCCACGAGGCCAGGCCTCGCGGTCTACCCACAGGTCTCGCAGCTGCTCCAGAAGGCAGCCGAGGACGCCGCCTCTGGCGTCTCGGTCGCTGATGCGGCCCAGGCCTACGAAAGCAGCCTGCAGGATCTGGTTGGAGCCGAGAACGTCGCGTCCGGCAGCTAAGGCCGAGGCGTCCGTCCCGGCCACGCGACAAGGCCGACCCGCCGCCGCCCTCGGGACCCGAGTGGCGGCGGCGTTCGTCACGCCTGCCTTCGTCCTGGTCGGCGTCTTCCTCATCTTCCCGGCGCTGTGGACGATCTATCTCGGGCTCACCAACTACCGGCTGACCGGGCTCGCGGCCGCGCAGCCGGAGTTCGTGGGCCTGGACAACTACATCGAGGCCCTCACCGACCCGCGCTTCCTCAATGCGCTCTGGGTCACGGTGCTGTTCGTGCTCGGCTCGGCCATCCTTGGTCAGGCGGTCCTGGGCTTCCTGCTGGCGTGGGCGGTACGTGGGTGGCGCAGCCGGCTGCGAAGTCTCGTGGAGCTGCTCGTCATCGTGGCCTGGATCATGCCCAGCTCCGTCGTGGCCTTCCTTTGGATCGCCCTCCTCGACGGCCGCTCGGGCACGCTGAACGCGGTCATCGGGGGCGACACCGAGTGGCTCATCAGGCAGCCACTGCTGGCCATCATCGTCTTCAACATCTGGCGCGGCACCGCCTTCTCGATGCTCCTCTTCGGCGCCGCCCTGGGATCGCTGCCGCCCTCGTACCTGGAGACGGCACGTCTGGCGGGTGCTTCGACCTGGCAGCAGCTGCGCGATGTCGTGCTGCCCTCGATCCGTGGTCACATCCTCACCACCCTCCTGCTGATCAGCCTGTGGACGTTCAACGACTTCACGCCCTTCCTCATCACCGGCGGCGGGCCTCGTAACCAGACCGAGCTGCTCCCGATCTACGTCTTCCGGGAGGCGCTGGGCACGTTCCAGTTCGGCTTCGGCGCAGCGATCAGCACGATCATGCTGGCCATCAACCTGACCGTGGCGCTCTTCTATCTGCGCCTGCTCCGGGAGCGCGACCGATGAACCTGCCCCAGGACGACGACCGCGGCTACGTCATCGGCGCCTTCCTCAAACGCATCGTCTTCTATGCCTTCATCGTGGTCGTCACGGCCTACTTCTTCGTGCCCCTGCTGTGGCTCATCGTGGCGCCGTTCGACAAGGTCCCGTCGCTCGACGTCAAGGCGCCCGACTTCACCCTTGATAACTTCACCACGGTGCTGCTCGAGAATCCGTACGCGCTGCGCTCGCTGGGGAACTCGCTGATCCTCGCGGGAGCCACGATGCTGCTGGTGGTGGCCACGGCGACACCCGCGGCATATGCCCTCAGCCGGGTGCACCTGCCGGGGCGGGATCTGCTGCTCTACCTGCTGCTGCTCTTCTCATCGATCGTGACCGGCTCGGCGGCCATGGTCCCGCTGTTCGTGCTGATCTTCAATCTCGGGCTCATCAACACCTACCTCGGCGTCGTGCTCGTCCTCGCCGGTGGCTTGCTGCCGGCCGCCATCTTCATCCTCAAGGACTTCACCGACTCGACCCCACGCAGCTACGAGGAATTGGCCATGGTCTTCGGCGCGAGCTCGTTCCAGATCCTGCGGGATACGGTCCTGCCCCTGATCCGCCCGGGGCTGGCCGTCATCGCCGTGTGGGTCATGGTCAACGTGTGGGGCAACTTCCTGATGCCCTTCATCCTCCTGCGCAGCACGGAGCTGTCACCGGCCTCGGTCGTGATGTACACGTTCTACACCGAGGCGGGGACGCCGAACCTGCGCCTGCTGGCGACCTTCTCGCTGCTCTACTCGATCCCGGTCGTGCTCATGTACCTGTTCGTTAGTCGCCGCTACGGCTTCCGCTTCTACGGAGGGATCAAACGCTGATGGGTGAGGTCGAGATCCGGTCGCTGGTCAAGGTCTTCGGCGGAAACGTCCGCGCCCTCGATTCCCTTGACCTGCGCATCGAGGACGGGGAGTTCTTCGCCCTGCTGGGGCCATCGGGCTGCGGCAAGACGACGTTGCTGCGCTCCATCGCGGGGCTCGAGGGGCCGACGTCCGGGACCATCGCCATCGCCGGCCGGGACGTCACCCGTCTGCCGCCCGGCGCTCGCGACGTGGCCATGGTCTTCCAGGACTACGCCCTCTACCCGCACATGCGCATCCTCGAGAACATCGCCTACCCGCTCAAGATCAGGAAGGTCTCGCGCGATGAGCGCGAACGGGCGGCCACGAGCATCGCGGAAGAGCTCCAGCTCGAGGAGACGCTGACCCGCCGGCCGGCTCAGCTTTCCGGAGGCCAGCAGCAGCGCGTGGCGCTGGCCCGCGCGATGGCGGTCCATCCCTCGGTCTTCCTTTTCGACGAGCCGCTCTCCAACCTGGACGCGCGCCTGCGCCTGGAGGCCCGCACGTTCCTCAAGCGGCTCCAGCGCGAGCTCGGCGTGACCACCGTCTATGTGACGCACGACCAGGCGGAGGCGCTCGCCCTCGCCGACCGCATGGCCGTGATGGAGCAGGGCCGGATCCGCCAGTTGGGCCGACCGGTCGAGTTGTTCCAGCGGCCGGCCAACCTGTTCGTGGCCAGCTTCATCGGATCGACACCCATGAACCTGCTGCCAGGCGTGGTGTCCGGTGATGAGCTCGCCATCGGCCGTCATCGAGTACCTGTGCCGCCCGCTTTCCAGGGAGCCACGCGTGATGGCGATGAGGTGGTCCTCGGCGCTCGGCCCGAGTACATGAACGTGGTCGCTCCGGGCTCGCCGGGAGCCATGGGCGGGACGGTGCAGATCCTCGAGACGCTCGGCACCCACACGCTGGTCTCCGTCGAGGATGATGAGGGCATGCGCATCCAGATCACCGTGCCGGAGGGCGACGAACCCGCCATCGGTGCGTCGATCACCGTCGCCGCCAGCCCGGACCGGGCGTTCCTCTACCGGAGCGCCGACGGGGAGCTGGTCGGCGCTGCCGGGGAGCCATGATCACGCGTCACCGAGGCCGCTGGACGCCGGCCGATCGCAGCGAGGCCATCTATCGCTACCTGCCGTTCGACGTGCCGGCGGGTGCCGCAGGCGTGTCCGTGGCCCTCGACTACGACCGCGCTCGTGGTGTCATCGACCTCGGCCTGATCGACCCCACGGGCTTTCGGGGCTGGTCGGGCGGGGCGCGCTCGCAGGTGGCGCTGGCGCGGGGTGCAGCCACGCCCGGGTACCGTTCGGGCGAACTGCCGGCGGGTACCTGGTCCGTGATGCTCGGCCTCCATCGGATCCCCGCCGAGGGCCTGGACTATGCCGTCGACGCCGAGGTCGGTCCGGTGGCACCGGAACCTCCGGCACCGGCGCTGCCGCGGCCAGAGCGGCCGCCTCACCGGGAGATCCCGGCCGCCGGCGGGCGGCATTGGCTGGCCGGCGATCTGCACGCGCACACGGTGCATTCCGATGGTGCGCTCACCATCGACGAGCTCGCCAGCCTGGCCCGCAGGCGCGGGCTCGATTTCCTGGCCGTGACCGACCACAACACCACCAGCCACCACCCGGCCTTGCCCGAGGCGAGCGCACGGCTCGGGATCGTGCTCGTCCCGGGCCAGGAGGTCACGACCGACGAAGGTCACGCCAACTGCTATGGCGATACGGGCTGGATCGACTTCCGTTCGCCCAGCGATGAGTGGCTGGCCAGCGCCGAGGCAGGCGGCGGGCTGCTCTCGATCAACCACCCCCTGGGGGGCGACTGCCGTTGGCGCCGACCGATGAGCCGCCGCCCGCCCCTGGCGGAGGTGTGGCACTCCAGCTGGGACCGCGCGGCCCCGTTGCCACTGGCCTGGTGGGCCGGCTGGGGTGCTGGTCACGCGATCGGCGGCAGCGACTTCCATCGGGCGGGGAATGACGGCCTGCCCGGCCAGCCGACGACCTGGCTCGAGGCCGAGGCAGGGGACGTGCTCGGCGCGCTCGCAGCCGGACGGATCGCCATCTCCGCGGAACCGACGGGACCACTGCTGGTTCGCCATGACGGAGCACTGCTCGCCCTCGAGGCCGACGGCGCTGAGCTCAACGGTCCCGATGGGAGCCGCCGCCGGGTCACTGGCGAGCGCGCGTCATTCTCCGTCGAAGAGGGACCCTGGTGGCTGACCGGAGCCGACGGTCTCTGCCTCGCCCTGAGCTCGTAGGTGTCGCCAGCATGAAGCCGACGAGGCCCACCATCAGGGACGTCGCTGAACGGGCCGCTGTGTCTCGCGGCACGGTGACCCGCGTCCTGTCCGGATCGCCCCGCGTGCTGCCCGCCACTCGCGAACGAGTGCTCGAGGCGATCGCGGTCCTCGACTACCAGCCCTCGAGCATCGCGCGGGCCCTGCGGCTCCAGCGGACCCGGACCGTGGGGCTCATCGTCACCGACATCACCAACCCCTTCTATCCGGAGGTCGTACGTGGCTTCGAGGATGCGGCCGAGCGACTCGGCCTGGGCGTCTTCCTCAGCAATGCGGCCGAGGATCCCGATCGTGAGGCGCGCAGCCTGGCGTTGCTCCAGGAACGCCGTGTGGATGCCGTGGTCGTGGCCGCGGGGGGGCTGCGCCACCGCCAGGCAGATGCGCTGAGGTCGTTCCCCGTGCCCGTCGTCATCGTCAACGCCTCGTCGCCCGACCCGCGCATCCCCGCTGTCCTGAGCGACAGCCGTGCCGGCGGGCGGATGGCCGCCCAGCACCTGATCGATCTCGGACACCGCCGGCTCGTCTACGTGCTCGGGCCTCGCGAGGCCGACGAGACGCCGGTCCGACTGGAGGCTGCGCGCGAGGCCGCCCGCTCCAGCCAGGGGGTGACGCTGGACGTGGTCCAGGGTGACGGACATCTCTCTGGAGGGACCGCAGCCGCCCGTGCGGTGGCCCTCGCCGGGGCGCCTCCCTTCGCCTTCATCTGCCACAACGACATGACCGCCATCGGGGCCATGCACGGCCTGTCCGAGGCCGGGGTCGGCATCCCCGGCGATGCCAGCGTCATCGGGTTCGACGACATCGCGCTCACCGAGTACACGGTCCCGCCCTTGACCACGGTCGCGCAGGACAAGTACGCCATGGGTCGCCGGGCGGTCGAGATCCTGGACCGGATGCTCGCCGGCGAGGCCGTGTCAGGGACCGAGCGCCTGCCGGTGCGTCTGATCACTCGCGGGTCGACGGCACGGCCGTCTGGATCCGTCGGCGGCTCCGCAGTCACGACAGCCCGATGAACCCGCGCATCACCGTCCACCTCCTCCCGCACACCCATTGGGACCGCGAGTGGTACCAGCCATTCCAGGTCTTCCGCATGCGCCTGGTGGAACTGGTCGACCAAGTCCTCGACATGCTCGAGGCGGATCCGACATTCCGGTTCACCCTCGACGGGCAGTGCGCGACCATCGATGACTACCTCGAGATCCGGCCGCAGGCCGAGGCGCGGATCCGCCGCTTCGTGGGTGAGGGCAGGCTCGCCCTCGGGCCGTGGCAGATCCTCATGGACGAGTTCCTCTGCTCAGGCGAGACGATCATCAGGAACCTGGAGTGGGGCATGCATCGGGCGCACGAACTTGGGGGCGCGACAGCGGCGGGCTATCTCCCCGACATGTTCGGACATGTGGCCCAGATGCCGCAGCTGCTGCGGCGCGCGGGCATCGAGCGCGCGCTCGTCTGGCGCGGCGTGCCCTCGGCGATCGACCGACACCGGTTCGCCTGGAGCGCACCCGATGGGTCGATGGTCACCGCCGAATACCTCGTGCAGGGGTACGGGAACGCCGCGCACCTCTTCGCCCATCCGGACCGCGCCCCCGACCAGCTCAGGGTGCTCCATGACGCGCTGCGCCCGTTCGGCGGGGACGATCGACTGCTCGCGATGTTCGGTACTGACCACACGGTGCCGCCGCCGGACCTGCCCGCCCTGGTGGAGGCCCTGAACGCTGTCCAGCACGACTATGACGTGCGGATCGAGACGCTGGCCGAGTACCTCGCCACGGTGCCAGGGGCCGAGGATGGACTGCCCCGATGGAGTGGCGAGATGCGCTCATCAGCGCGCGCGAACGTCCTCATGGGCGTGAACTCGGCGAGGATCGACCTCAAGCAGGCGGGTGGCCGAGCAGAGATGGCGCTGGAGCGGTATGCCGAACCGTTCCAGACGCTGTGGGGAGATACGAGCGCATGGCCCGATGCCTACCTTCGCTTGGCCTGGCGGCGGCTGATCGAGAACTCCGCCCACGACTCCATCTGCGGCTGCAGCCGAGACGAGGTCGTCGACCAGGTCATCGTGCGCTACGCAGAAGCGGAACAGATCGCGCGCGCGCTGACAGCGCGCGCCGCGGCAGCCGTCGCCGAGAGGCTGCCACGCCACGCATTCGCGGTCCTCAATCCGACGCCCGCCGCGCGCGTCGGGCTCGTCGAGGTCTCCACGCCGATCCCACCTGCATGGGCTGCGCTCGCCTTCGAGACGGGAGACGGACTACGGCTGCCCACGCAGGAGGTGGGACGAACGGCGGCTGACGTGTTCGTCGAGCAGATGGCTGGTCGCGACCTGCCACGCATCTACCGCCGCATCCACGGACGCGAGCTCTTCGGGCGCTACCTGCGCGACTTTGCCATCGGGGTCGTCGACGGCCTGCGCGAGGTGCGGCTCGAGGTTGACAGCGAGCCGGAGCCGGAATGGCTGGACGTGGACGAGATGAAGCGGAAGATCGACGCGGCGGTAGAGGGCGCCCCGGATGAGACGTGGCGTCTGCGCGTCGTGGCCGCGGCCCGCCGCTCGCTGCTCGTGGAGGTGCCCGTCCCACCACTCGGCACGACAGCGATCCGAGCGGTCGAGGCCAGCCTGGACGCGGTCGAACGGGTGCCCGTGCCAGCCGAGCCGGTGATCGCCTCGGCCGACGGGATGCGCAACGGACGGCTGGCCGTGAAGGTGATGGCGGACGGAACACTCCGTCTCGAGGCGGCCGACGGCACGGTCCTCGAGGGTGTCGGCCGCCTCGTCGATGGTGGCGACCGGGGCGACACCTACAACTACGCGCCGCCAGCTACCGACAGGCTCATCGAAACGCCCCTGCGCAGCCGCCACCGGATCGTGGAACCAGGTCCACTGCGGGCCGTGATCGAGGTCCAACGGGTGTACCGCTGGCCGCGCGGGCTGACAGTGGAAGATGACCACACCGACGGGCAGGCGCGTGCCCACGAGGAGGTCGAGGTCCCGGTCGCGTTGCGGGTGGAGCTGCGCGCCGGCGAACCATTCGTGCGCCTGGCACTCGGGTTCGAGAACCGCGCGAGCGACCACCGGCTGCGGCTGCACGTGCCGCTGGTCCGCACGACCGACTCGAGCGCAGCCGAGGGACAGTTCGCCGTCGTCGAGCGATCGGGGGCGCCGGAGGCCGGGCATGGGGAGGTGCCCCTGGCCACCTATCCGGCGCGCGCGTTCGTGGACGCAGGCGGCGTCGCGGTGCTCACCGGGCACGCTATCGAGTACGAGCTGGTGGAGCGACGAGAGCTGGCCGTGACGGTCCTCCGGGCCACGGGCCTCATCAGCCGCGATGACAACGCCTATCGCGAGGATCCCGCCGGTCCGCAGCTGGCCGTGCCGAACGGGCAGTGCCGTCGGGCCTGGCGCTTCGAGCTCGGGATCATGCCCCACGCTGGTGCCTGGCACGAGGCAGACATCGTGGCAATGGCCGAGCGCTACCGTCTCGGCCTCGTCACCGCGCCGGGCGCGGGGCCAAGCTCGACGGGGCCGCTGCCGCCATCGCAGACCGGACTGGAGCTCGTCGGCACGGGAATCGTGCTGTCGGCGCTCCGGCGCGTCGGCCGCGAGGTCGAGGTGCGCATCGTGGCGCAGCACCCGGAGGCCCGCGAGGCCATCGTACGGAGCAGCTTCCGCACAGCCCGCGAGGTCGACCTGCGCGGGTCGCCGACGGGCGGACCGCTGGTCATCGACGACGGCACCTTGCGGCTGCCGATCCGACCGTGGGAGATCAGGACCATCCGGCTGGCGGATGGCCCATGACGGCTCGGCCGACGTCCCGCAGCACGTCTGCCCACGACCGGGTCCAGGTCGGCGTCATCGGCTTGGGACTGATCGCCCAGGTCGCCCATCTGCCCAACCTCGTCCGCTTGGGCCGATCGTTCGCGGTGACGCACGTGTGCGACGTGTCTGCGACGGTGCTCGAGGCCGTAGCCCCGGGGGTGGCCGGGTCGCCGCGACGTTCGACCGTGGCGCTCGAGCTCATCCACGACCCTGAGGTCGAGGCCGTCCTGCTGCTCACATCCGGCGCTCACGGCCCACTCGCCGAGGCCGCCCTGCGAGCCGGCAAACACGTCTTCAGCGAAAAGCCACTGTGCATCTCACAGGCCGAGGCGGCCCGACTGGGCGAGCTCGCGTCCCGCCAAGAGCTAACGCTCGAGGTGGGCTACATGAAGGCGTACGATCCCTCCCTTCCAGCGGCTCGCCGCGCACTCGACGGCATCGGGGATGTCGTGCTCGTCAGCGTGGAGGTCCGACACCCGACCCACGAGAGCCAGATCGCGAGGCTCCACCACCACACCGCGCGCGACGCCGATGGGGCCACCCTGCAGCGGGCGGAGGCACGCGAGATGGAGGAGTCGAAGCGGGCCATCGGCGCGGTACCACCCGGCATCGATCGGCTCTATCGCAGCGTCCTGCTCGGCTCTCTCATCCACGAGCTCGCGCTTCTGCGGGCACTCGGCTTCCCGCCTCCGACGAGCTGGCAGCATGTCACAGCCGAGCCCTTCGAACCCGCCGATGAGACGGCCGAACCGCCGTCCATCGCTGCCACCGCCCGGCTGGCGGGAGGTGCGCTCCTGCGTCTGCAATGGCTTTGGCTGCCCCGCTACCCACGGTACGAGGAAAGCGTCACCATCGTGGGCACGGCCGGGGCGGTGCACTTGCAGATGCCACAGCCGTACGGGCCCAATGTGCCGGCCCGGTTGGCCGTCCGCTCGGCCGATGGAGTGGAGCTGACGCATGACGGCAGCGGGCGTCACGACTCCGGGTTCCTCGAAGAACTGCGTGTCTTCCACCAGGCGGTCCGCGAGGGATCGGCGGTGCCGACCGATGCTGATGCCGCGCGGTCAGACACAGCGTCGCTGCAGGCGCTCGTCGCCACCATCGCGGCGGCCCATGGCGTCGGCGTCGGTGGTGAGGCCCACCGCGCATCCACCGAGCCGACGAGCAGAGCGGTCTGACCGGACCGGGCCCGGTAGCTCCACGATCGCAAGTTCCGACATATGAGCCCAGGATGAACGAGACTTCGTACCGTGCCAGGAGTAATCTTGCCCTCCGCAACAGAGGGAGAACGGACATGATCATCGACATCATCGCCTGGCTCGTCCTTGGTGCCATCGCCGGGTACGTGGCCGGTCTGTTCGTGAAAGGCGACGAAGGCCTAGGCGTCATCGGCCACATCGCGCTCGGCATCGTGGGCGCGGTCGTCGGCGGGTTCATCGTGGGTGCGCTCGGCTTCAATACCGGGCGGGAAGAGGGCGACATCCTCAACCTCGCGTCCATCGTGGTCGCGGTCATCGGCGCCATCATCGCGGTCGTCGTCGCCGATTTCGTGATGGGGCGCCGCCAGTCCGGCACCTGACCCTGTGGTATCCCGAACGGGCTCCTGACCCGCCAGCGCCGGCGGCCACCCGGGTCAGACGAGCCCCAGTCGCCGGGGGCGGTCATCGCGGATCGCCTCGGACCCCGCTAGAATGTCGCGCGAGGCCGACATAGCTCAGTGGTAGAGCAGCTGTTTCGTAAACAGCAGGTCCTCGGTTCAAATCCGAGTGTCGGCTCCACTTTCAGGCATGAGAAGGCCGGGTTCCAGGCACCTACCGGCCGAAATAGCGGTCTTCACCCCTACGTTGACCCCTGTGTTCCACCCGAGGAAGGTCAGAAGAGCAAGCGGGGTGGCGTCAGCTTGACCACCTGCGGTTCCGGCCTCGATTTGTGGCGCCCCCACGCGTTCCTGGCTTACTACCTACTTGGATGCCTCGCGCGACGCGGGATAACCGAGCGGGATCAACCCCATCGTCTTCGCGTTCTCGGGCAACCCGATCAGCGCGCCCACTTCCCCCTCGTGGGCCGCGTAGAGTGTCGTTAGCTCCCGCCGATGCCGTAGGCCCGCGCCGCGAGCATCAGGTTCTTCACGGCACCGAAAATCAAGGCATGCCCGCACCGCGACACGAATGCACCCTCCCCGCCGGGTCGCTCGACCTTGATGACATCGGCGCCCATCTCAGCGAGCAGGGACGCGCACAACGGCCCGGAGATGAACCGTGACAGGTCAAGGACCTTGAGGCCGGCCAGCGGGCCACCCGCGCCTGACTGCCCCGTATTGTCGATAGCGTTGTCCGTCATGCCTCCTCCGAACCTCCTTCCACGACTACTTGATCGCCAGCGCGTTCGCGGGCGAGCCCGAACCTCCGGGGTAGTTCATCGGCGCTGAGGTGAACAACCCTTCGTATACCCGGTTGGCATCACAGTCCGCGGCCAATCCCTCCAGGTCGAAGAGTTCACCGATGGCCATGCCCAGAAACGTGACCAGGCGGTAGTGTAGAAATCCGTCGGTTGACGTTCGGTCGAAAGGCATCGTCTCCAGCGCCGGCGTGTCCGTTGCCACGGCCGCGACCCCGTGATCCCACAGCCACTCGGCGGTCCGCTCCGCTGCGGCGAGCCCGGGAGCCGGGAACATCTCCGCCGAGGCCAATTGCTCCCGCCGGGCCCGGGGGAGCCGCTCGTACCAGGCGGTCCAACCGAAGCGGACTAGCAGGATGTCACCGCTCTCGAGCTCTAGCTGGTGGACCCGCAGTGATGCCTCTAGCTCATCGACCGTTACGGCAATCGCCTCGTCCTGGGCCATGGGGTTGCCACGTCCTTCGTGAATGCGCCCGATATCGATCAGCACGAAACGGCCGGCGATCCCTCGCGTGGCCCAGCGGTCGATTCCCAGGTGCGCCACGCCCGGGTCCCGGCGGTCGTCTAGCTCGATACCGTTGTAGTAGCCGTACGTCGGATGGCCGACATGGCGCAGGGCGTCCCACTGGCTCGAGGCCTGCGGGTAGTAGTTGTCGTAGTAGTCATCCGTCCCAGGCTCGAGGTCCTTTTCCACGCGGCGCGCAGCCGAGCGTCCCAGCACCGGGGGCGAGGGCAGGTCTGCGCGCCAATTCAAAGGAAAGACGGTGCCCCAGCGCACGAGCGATGCCGCTCGCCGGACCGCGTCGGGAGTGATCAAGTTGAGTGTCCCGACCTGGTCGGTCTCGCCGAAAAGTCCCCACGACGAGCTCGCCGGTCGCGACTCGGTAGCCGATGGAAGGTCGCGATAGCGGGGCCAGCGCGGCCCGGTGGGACTCATGTCGATTCGAGGCCCTTCGCCTCGTCGGCGTCCACAGCCTCGGCGCGACCGAGTGCGTGGGCCAGGCGCGCCGAACAACCGCAGGAGCGCCGGTGGACGAATCCCGCCCGGAGGCGGACGTGCTGGGCGCTGGCCTCCGGTGACTGGATCCGTCGGAGCAGCAGACGCATGGCCTCGCGCCCGATGGCGAAGCTCGGCTGCACGACTGCCGTGAGCGGCGAGGCCAGTAGATCCCCGGTCGGAAGGTCATCGACCGATACGACCGCGATATCGTCGGGGACACGCAGGCCCAGCAATGAGATCGCCTCGAGCGTACCCAGCGTCATCTCGTTGTTGCCCACAACGAGCGCGTCGAACCGCCGCCCTGAGCTCAGGGCGTCCGTGACCGCTGCACGCGCCAATTCCCTCCTGGACCCGCCGTCGATGATGACCGACTCGCCGACAGCCAGGCCGGCACGTTCAAGCGCGCCAACAAAGCCGGCGATCCGATCCTCGGCAGTCGAGATCCCGCGGACACCGGCAATCATGGCAATGCGCTGGTGCCCGGCCTCGAGCAGGTGGTCGACCAGCACCATGGTGGCGACGTCGTTGGCCACCAGCACCTGGTCAAACTCGGGTGGGCCGGCACGGTCGACGAGGACCACCGGCACCCTGGCCGCGCGGAGGCCATCGAGGGCCTGCTGCGGCATGTTGCGCGTCAGACCGACGATCAGTCCATCGACCCGCCGGGAACGGAGCTGGCGCAAGGCGTCGACCTCGAGCTCGGGATCCTCGGCCGAGTTGACGAACAGGAGGGTCTGCTTCTGCGCCCTGGCCTCAGTCTCTACGCCGTCGATGACGTTGGCGAAGAACGGGTTGCGGATATCAGGCAAGACGAGCCCGATCGCCTCCGACCGACGCCCCCGCAGTGATCGAGCGACGGAGTCCGGCGTGTAGCCTGTCTCGGCGATGGCGTCGAGCACGCGTTGGCGCGTCTCTTGGCCCACGGGGCGGGCTCCCGAGACGACGTAGGATGCGGTGGAGACGGAGACGCCCGCTCGGCGGGCGACGTCGGCGAGCGTCGTCACGGACCCGATGCCGGAGGGGCGACGAGCCCGGTCGTGCGCAGCAGACCGGCTGGGTCCACGACCCTCCGCAAGATGTCGCGCTCTGCCGGTGATGGCGCCTCTGTCATAGGAATATCCATTGGCGGGAGCGCACACCCAGTGCTCTCACGCAGCTCGTTTTCGGTGACACCGGGGTGGATGGAGCGGACGAAGACATCGCCATTGTCGTCAAAGGCGAAGATGCACTTCATGCAGTATCCCGAGGAGATCACCAACTTCGAACAGCCGGGCGACCGCGGCCTCGTCACGACGACCGACCCTGCGGCAACCGGCCGGTCCCAGAATCCTCGCGTGCAATCGCCGGTCAGCGTGAACAGGCTCCGGCTGCGCTCGATCCCAGCCGTAGATGCAAGGTTTACCATCGGAGATACAGCGTCGCCCAAGCGGAAGGCATCCTAGAACAAGTCCTCTGAAGGAAAATCGGTTCGCGAAACGTTTCGATTCATGTTAGGCCGTTCGTCAAGCACACTCACGGAGGCGTGTATTAGCACGCTCACGGAAGGCGTCTTAGGTAAGCGACTTGGTCCGCCCCCCGTCTGTTCGACTCCGGACACGCCGACCGGGCAAGTGCACGATGCCGATCGAGACGGCCTAGCATGGAAGGGACTGGTGCCATGGCATCTCGATACTGATAGCGGAACGTCCAGCCAGTGTTGCCCTTCCAAGGCAGGTGTCACGATGATCGAGCTCGGCGTGTTCGCCAGAGTTTTTCCCCCGGGGCCACCAGATGAGGTCGCCGCGCGCATCAGTGCCGCGGGGTTCACCGCCACGCAGCTCAACCTGGTCGCGATCGGGCGCCCATCCCTCGACCCCACGTTGACCGCCGACGAGGCCCGGGCGATCTCGCGGTCGTTCGAGGCCGGCGGCGTGCGCGTCTGGGCGGTCTCGGGCACCTTCAACGCGATCCATCCGGATCTGGCCCTGCGGGAGGCCGGGATCAGGGCATGCGGAGTGAACATCGCCGGAGCCGGGGCCATGGAAGCTGAGGTCGTTACCTTGTGCACAGGTACCCGCGATCCTGACAGCAACTGGCGGGCACACCGTGACAACGTGACATCTGCGGCGTGGCACGACCTGCGGAGCACACTGGACGCGCTCATCCCGGTCGCGATCGACGCGGGGGTACGACTCGGTATCGAACCGGAACGCGGCAACGTCGTCTGCGACGCGAGTGCCGCGGTGCAACTGTTCCGGGAACTGGGAGGTGACGCCCGCTACCTCGCGGTCGTGCTCGATCCCGCCAATCTCCTGACCGAGAGCACCCTTCCGCGGCAACAGGAGATCCTCACCGAGGCCTTCGAAGCGCTAGGCGGCCACGTCGCTGGCGTGCATGCCAAGGACGTGGCGGCCTCCGGATATGCGGCTCCGGGTACCGGCGGCATGGACTATGAGCTGGTGATGAGACTTCACGCTGCCCTCCCCCATCGCGTCCCCGTCATCGCACAGGACCTCGCGGCCGCTGACGCCCCGCGCGTGGCGGCGTTCCTCGCGGAGCACGCAGCAAGCGCCGCTGCGTGATGGGACCATCCCCGGGGATCGGGGTGGCACGGTTCACAGCGCTCGCGGCGGCATCGAGGGACGTGTCTCCTGGGCAGCTCGACGGTCTCCTCGGGTGACCCGCGAGAAGCCGCGCGTGCTCGTCGTGGGGCATCAGGCCGGACGGCCGCCACCAGGGATCCCGGAGCTGACCACCGGCGCACGCTATCTGATGGCCGCGGATATGGATGCGGTGCGTTCCGCACTCGAGGACTGCGACGTAGTCTTCCACTACGGGCCACCTCACGATGCGCTGCGGTCCAATTGGTCGATGGCGAGGCGATTGCGGTGGCTGCATATCGGTGCGGTGGGGGTCGACTGGGCACTATTCCCGGGCCTTCGCGAGAGCGACGTAACGGTCACCAACAGCCAGGGCATCTTCGATGGCGCGTTGTCCGAGTACGTGCTAGCGCTGATGCTGGCGCTCGTGAAGGATGTGCCTGGGACGACGCGGGCACAGGCAGAGCGACGGTGGCACCCAAGGGTGCTCGGCTCGTTGGCCGGTGCGCACGCCGTCATCGTCGGCGCGGGCACCGTGGGCCGTGCGATAGGGCGGCTACTCCGCTCCATCGGTCTGGACGTAACGCTCGTCGCTCGCTCGGGGCGACCGGGCGTCCCGGGAGAAGGACGGATCCTCGCCATCACCGCGCTGCGGAACATCCTGCCGAGTGCCGATTGGCTCATCATCGCCGCGCCTCTCACCGCAGACACCGAGGGCCTCATCGGTGCCCCGGAGCTCGGGGCCTTGCCGCCACGAGCCCACGTCATCAACATCGGCCGAGGGCCCATCGTGGTCGAAGCCGCGCTAAGCGAGGCCGTGGCATCGGCGCGCTTGGCGGGGGCAGCGCTCGACGTCTTCGAGGACGAACCCCTGGCTCCCCAGAGCCCGCTTTGGTCACTGCCGACGGTCATCGTCTCCCCGCACACGGCGGGCACCATTGCGGAGACGCCTGCACTCTTGACGGCCGCGTTCCTTGACAACCTGGGGCGCTATGTCGCCGGCCAGGCACTCAAGGCGGTCGTCGACAAGAATCTCGGCTTCGTTCGGTCTGGCGATTGACCCGCGGGGCCCAGGACCCGTCGGAAAGCTGCGGCTCGGTCGCGACTCAGGCGACCAGCAGGATCTCCGTTCGGATCGATCTCCTCCCTGATGAGGCGGACTTGTTCCGTCGTCGGCGCCTCTGTGACCGGGACCTCGTCGGGAACCAGCGGACGGAAGCTCATGGCCCCCAGCACCGCGCCGACCGTCACGCCGGGATGGACCGAAAGGAGCTCCATCTCCTTGGACTCGGCGTTGAAGCCGAACACGGCCATGTCCGTGATGACACGCCATGGCCCACCTGGGTCGAGCCCGAGCCGTTCGCGGGAACCGGCGCCCTCGAGGTGCCCCACGCTGGTGATGAAGTCGACGCGCTCCACGAACGTGCGGGCGCGCAGGTCCGTGATCACGAGGGGGCGCTTGACGTAAGCGAAGTGGTCGGTCTGCGCCAGGCATCCGACGAGGCGGACGTAGGCTTCTGGTAGTCACCGATGGCGGTGATGTTCAGGTTGCCATAACGGTCGATCTGGGGCGCAGAGTCGAACGAGACGTCGAACTGGCGACGGGCGAGCATGTCGCACTTATCGCCAGTGTGAGCCATCTGGCTCGCGTCAGGGCCATGTCGTGATGTGGTGCTGCGTCAGCTTGGGCGGGATGCGGGTCAGGTCCGGACTGAGCAGGTTGCCCCAGTAGATCGTGATGTTCGGGTGCGTGCGTCAGCTGTGCCAGCCTGGCCGAGGCGATAGGGATGCCCACCGCCAGCGTGAATGCCCGACCGGCGGTCCCGACGCCCACGAAGGCGAGATCACCGTCGCGCAACTCTCGCGATGCCACGACCACCAGAGCTCATTGAGGGTGTAGTCGTCCGCGAAGGCCATCGTTCCGCTCCTAACGTACGGAGAGCTCGAAGATGCGCTCGGGGAGTCAGGGCGCTTGCGCAGGTACTCCCAGTGATCATCGACACCATGGATATAGTCCGCTGCATAGTCATCGAAGTTCGGTCTTCCCTGGAGCAGGCCTGGTAGTACTCCATGTGGGCCGCATCCTCGTCGTAGTAACCGTCACAGCTGAGCGGGTGCGCGCCGAAGGGCGCCTCCACGATCGCCTCCACCCAGAGATGCGGGATGTACGTCAGGTTTGGCCGTCGCAAGATCTCCTCGTGTGGCACGATCTTCTCGACCGTGACGATGAGGCGTTCCGCAGCCTTGGCCATGATGGGGTCGATGTCATCGCTGTCTCGCTGCACCGGGAATTGCACGTTCCCGTACTCATCGCCGATGTACCCATGCAGGACGGTGAAATCCGCGACGGCGGCCTCGACCGCGTGATAGCTCCTGCCCGTGAAGGGGCAGGTGATTTGCCTGATCTGGTCGGGATTGTGCGCGGCCATGCCGGTGCCTAGCAGGACGTCGGTGGGCATGAACGAGATACCCTGGCGCAGCGGCGCGGAAGCGAGCGATCATCGACGTTTCCGGGAAGTCGCGGATCTCGATCGTCCCCTGCTCCACGCCCCGCCGGAAGTTGTAGGCCATCCCGAACTGGAACAAGCCCTCATAGACCGCTTCCACTCGTCTCACCGCACCGGCGCCGGCCAGCATGTCCATGGTGAATCCGGCGGGGTACGCGAGGACGCGCAGATCGGATGTGCCTTGGCGGATCAACTCCCGGACGAAGGCCGACCGGAGACCGCCTGATGATGCTGCCACCGACCGCGACAGTGCTTCCTGAGGGCACCAGACGAGCCGCCTCGGCCATGCTCATGAGTTTGCGTTTCATGGTCGTTGTGCCTCTTTCCCGATCCTCAGATGACGCCGTCGCCGGCAAGTCCTGCGACAGCGTCGGCATCGAGCCCGAGCCATTCGGCATAGACCTCCTGGTTGTGCTGTCCGAGCAATGGTGGCGGACGACGGATGCTCTGTCGCGACTGTGAGTAGTGGATATTCAGGCCATGCATGGGGAATTGGCCGACCGTGGGGTGTTCGATCTCGACCAGCATGTCGCGGTGTCTGACCTGGGGGTCCTCGACGACCTCATCGATAGTCGCCACCTTCGCACAAGGGAGACCTGCGCCGCGAACAAGGGCCACGACCTCATCGGCTGTGCGCTGGCCGACCCACTCGGCCAAGATGGCCTCACTCGCCTCGACGTTCTGCATGCGAGCCTCGTTGGTCGCGAAGCGTGGGTCCTGCAGGATTCCTCCGTTCGCCCGATGACTTCGAGCAAGCGCGGGAAGAGCGAGTCCGTCGCCGAGGCCACGAAGACGAAGCGACCATCACGAGCCTCGAACAGATTCGACGGGGCCGCGTACCGATCGCGATTCCCTCGTCGCGTCATCTTCTTACCCAGCAGCAGGTACTCGGGGATGGCGGTGATCAGGAACGACACGGCCGTGTCCAGCAGGGCTATATCCACGTGCTGACCCTCGCCCGTGGTGTCGCGGGCGCGCAGTGCCCCCAGGATCCCGAACGCAGCGTAGATGCCGCTCGCGTAATCCACGAGGAACGTGCCCGTTGTCACCGGCGGTCTGCCAGGCTCCCCTGTCAGGTCCATGAGCCCGCCCATCGCCTGCGCGATCATGTCAAAGCAGGCGTAGTCACGATATGGCCCATCCTGACCGAACCCGGAGATGCTGGCCATCACCAGCCGCGGGTTGATCTTGTGCAAGACTTCGTAGCTGCAGCCCATCTTCTCCATGGTGCCGGCCCGGAAGTTCTCGACCAGCACGTCAGCTTCGCGCACCAGTGACTTCAGCAGCTCGATACCCCTGGGATTGCGGAAGTCGAGCGTGACTCCACGCTTGTTCCGGTTCATCATCATGTAGTAGAGGCTCTCGCCGCCGACCTTGTCGCCGACACTACGCACGTCGTCTCCGCGCCCCACTCGTTCGACCTTGACGACATCTGCGCCCATGTCCCCGAGCAGCATGCAGCAGAACGGTCCGGCCAACACACGGCTGATGTCCAGAACCTTGATGCCCTCTAGCGGCGCCTGCATCACGATCTCCCCTTCTGCCAGAGCGGCCGGCTGGCCGGAAGCACGGTGGCTAGGCCTCCGACGTGGCCAGGAGCCCTGAACGTCGCGGGCCACGGCCAGCCGCTCATGCGCGGCATAGCTGCTGGTGCGCAGCCCTTCGTGGACGAAACGATAGTCGAAACGTTTCGGGTGTGCACGTCAGGCAGTGCTTCAGGCGAGGCCAGCGGGCGGGTCGATAAAGACCCTAAGCCCATCCTGGGCGGCACTGTCGGCGGCCGCCTCGAGGAGACGCAGCGCCTCAACGCCATCCTGCGGTATGGGTTCGGTCTCGTGCCCGTCTAGGATCGCCCGTGCGAAGGACTCGAGCTGGCGCTTGAAGGGGTCCGTGTCATCAAAGCTAGGCACGGTGGCCACGCGGTCGTCTTCGATGTAGACCTCCACGCGGCTGCCCACCCGCGAAAAGACGTAGGGCGAGCGCGTCCGGATGCAGCCGCGCTCGCCGTAGATATCCATGCCTTCGGACCAACCGGAATGGACATCGACCGTGATCTCGAACGAGGCGAGGCCTCCACCCTGTTCCAGGCTGGCACTGCCATGCCACGTGTGATCGGCGGCGGTGTTCGCGTGCAGCGCGCTGATCCACCTCAGATCGCCGACCATGAACCGCAGCCCATCGAACAGGTGAGCCCCGTGGGTAAGCAATCGGTAGTGCTCCGCATGGGATTTGATCTCGTCCTCCGCCTGACGGACGGCCGCATCCACCACGAGGGCCGGAAAATGCGTCCGCTGGATACCCGCTCGCGAGGCACCCATGACCCGATACCAGGACTGCAAGCTGAGCACCGGGCCGATACCAGCGAGGCTGGCCTTGGCGAACTGCATGCCCGGGTCGTGTCGCTTCATGCAGCCGGTCTGCAGACGAAGCCCGCGGTGGCGCGCCCGATCGACGAGTCGCTGTGCCTCGACTGCAGATGCGGCCAGAGGCTTCTCCATGAGCACGTGCTTGCCCGCGTCTAACGCCTGCAGCCCGAGCGGTAGATGGAACCGGTCCGGCACCGCGATGACGACGGCGTCGAGATCGAGCGACAGGAGCTCCTCGGTGTCGGTGTAGCCAGCGACGCCGTAGCGGGCCGACACCATCGTGGCCAACTCTTCGGACGGATCGCTGATGCCGACTAGCTCGATGCCCTGCGCCTTGGTCGCAGCAGGCAGATGTGCGACCTGGGCGATGCGCCCGGCGCCCACCACGCCCAGACGGATGCGGTCGTCGCGTGTACTCATGGTGAGCCTCCGCTGTCATGCTCTGCCTTGGCCAGCAGCGCGGCCCCGGTGGCAGCCACCCAAGGCCCGATTTCGTCCTTCGCCAACGTCGGCAGTGGCCGTTCGCGAGCGTATGGCCAGCGAGCCCGGAGCTCGTCGCCGGCGTGGGGCAGTAGCCACTCCCCGGCCGCGTAACCGAAGCTGCCGGCGATGATCACCGAGGTCGGATCGAGCGCGACACACAGTGTCGTGATTGCGCGCCCGAGCATCTTCCCTCCATGGGCGAGCAGGCCGATGGCCCAGGCATCGCCGGCGGCCGCGATGGCGACGATATGCCGAGCCGTGTACGGCTCGGTCGCCTCCAGCGCACTCAGCCGGGCCAGCGACTCCGCGGGCGGCCGGACCAGGGTCGCCTGCTCCGAGATCCCGCGGCCGGAGGCGAACTGCTCGACGCATCCGGTGCCCCCACACAAGCAGATCCGCCGGTCGCTGAAGTCCACCGGGATGTGACCGAGCTCTGCCGCATAGCCATGCTGGCCGAGAACGAGCGTGTCGCCCACCATAATCGCGCCACCGATGCCGGTACCGAGTGACAGCAGCAAGGAGACTGCGGTGCCGTCACCGGCGCAGGCGCTCACCGCTGCCTCATCGGTCGGCTCCGCCAACTGAGCGTGGCCGAACAGGGCAGCGTTGGCGTCATTCGCGACCATCACCGGGCGTCCCAACCGGGCGGTCAGGCGGGGTCCCAGGTCGAGGTCGACGGCGGCGAGCGTGGGCC
This sequence comes from uncultured Chloroflexia bacterium, assembly GCA_963800275.1. Taxonomy (GTDB): domain Bacteria; phylum Chloroflexota; class Limnocylindria; order Limnocylindrales; family CSP1-4; genus JAFMJV01. The sequence goes on along the minus strand of CAWDAI010000007.1, from coordinate 414,555 downwards.
CTCGAACGAGCGTCGCCCGGTCCTTGCCCACCAGGCCCGCGACGGCGATGCCCAGTCCTCCCACCTGGTCGAGGGCCACCTCATGGGCAGTGAGCAGTTCCATGATGGCGGCGGCGACCACGTCGATCAGGTCGACCGCCTGGCCTACATCGTGTTCGCGCCATGTTCGTCCCAGCGTGGACCCGGATCCATCGATCAGCGTGACGGCACACTTGGTGCCACCGACATCGACTCCCACGTAGAGGGTCATCGCGAGGTTCCCACTCGTGCCCTCAGCCCGCCTAGGAATGCCTGGACCGTCGAGCGGGCAAGTGCCGCGTAGGTGATCGGATCGGTGTCGCGCGAAGGTAGCTCGGCGAGTGCCGAACCGGCGATTCGGCGCTGCCACTCAGTGGCCACGGGTAAGGGGTGCAACGGGTCATCGCGGGCAGCCACGATCAGGGAGGGGGGCGCTTTGGCGAAGAGTTCGTCTGGAGCGAACGCGGTCCAGTTCGCACCTTCGGCCAGCCTGAGGGCGCGCTCGTAGGCACGGTCGGCGGTGACCTTGTCGCGAAGGCTGGCGGCGGCGCGCTCGGATATGGCAGCAACCTGGCAGTACTCCTCGCTGGCGACGAGCCTGCTGAGCGCCTCTCCAGGGTCCGATCTCAGCAGGTCCGCGATCGACCGGTTGACGCAAAGATGCCGAGCCGGACTAGCCTCATGCGCCGGACGGATGAAGACGGCTCCCACGATGTCAAGCGTCGCCCGACGCAGGAGCTCGAGCGCGACGGTCGCTCCCAGTGAGATGCCCAGCACGACCACGGTGCCGGTCTCCAGGCTGAGGTGGCGGATGAGCGCGTCCACATCCGCGCCGAGCTGGGTCGGCGTGAAGTCCTCCGCCTGCCCCATGAAGTCGGTCTCGCCGTGACCTCGCAGATCGGGCGCCAACAGGCCCAGCTCGGGTACGTCGAACCCGTCGAGGTACGTGCATGGCTGATGACGCGTACCGCTGAGACCGTGCAACGCGACGATGGTCCCGGGACGGTCGGCGCCGAGCAGGGTGAAGGCCGCTGACTCGACGTAGGCGGCTGCGTTCGACTGGCAGCAGTGATCCGTGGCCCCAGACGTGCGGCGGGGCCTGGCCCCCTCCGGCCAGTCGTTCCGCTCGACCAACTCACCCACCCGCCGCGAGCAGGGATGCGACCTCGTCGACTGTCGGCATCGCCGTCGAACAAGCGCGACGAGAAGCCACGATGGCTCCCGCCGCGCTCGCGAAACGCAGCATGCCTTCGAGGTCGGAACCGCGCAGGAGGCCATGGCAGATCGCGCCCCCGAAGCCATCGCCCGCTCCCAGCCCGTTCACTACGTCGATCGGCAAGGCCGAGACCAGGAGCCGCTCCGACATCGACTTGGCCAGGACGCCAGCCGGCCCCATCTTCACGAGTGCGAGCTCCACCCCGAGCGTCAGCAGTGCGTCCGCGGCCCGATCGGGGTCGGACTCACCGAGCACCAACTCACATTCCTGCAGGTTGCCGACGACTACGGTCGCACGCTCGGCCGCTCTGCGACCCTCGGTCCTGGCGTCGGCTGGCGAGTCCCAATAGGCAGGGCGGTAGTCGAGGTCAAGCACGGTGGCGTCCTTGCGGCCCCGTGCGTCCCAGGCGGCGTGGTGGGCGCTACGGCTGGGATCGCTGGACAGCCCCGTAAGCGTGGCCCAGTACACGCGCGCGTCAGCGATAGCGGTCAGGTCAAGGTCGACAGGTTCGATGAGCAGGTCGGGCGAGACCCGGTCTCGGAAGAAGTAGAGCGGGAACCTGTCCGGAGGAAAGAGCTCGGAAAAGGCCAGTGTCGTGCTCGCACCAGCCTCGGCGGTTACATAGTCGTCATGGACGCCGAGGCGTCGCAGCTCTCGATGCACGAAGTCCGCGAAGGGGTCGCTCCCGGTGCGCGTGATAACGGCCGCCTGGTGCCCGAGGCGGGCCGCGGCGACGGCCACGTTGGTGGGGCTGCCGCCAAGGTAGCGATGGAACGACTCGACGCGATCGAGCGTGACGCCATCGCGATCGGGATACAGGTCGATGACGCAACGGCCGATGGTCAACACATCGAGCGGTGGCCTTGTTCCGAAGCCAGTCATCAGCCCTCCTGCAGTCGTTGGCTTGCGGCGCGTGGACGAGGGGCGCAAGGTGGCCGGGTCACGGCGAGCACACGGCCCGGACTGTGACACCATGATGCCGTGAGTACGAACGAGCATGAACCTGCTGCGTTGGTCTTCGACAGCGGCGGCACTGTCTTCGACTGGCATACCACCGTGCACGCGGCCTTCGAGCGACAGGGCGCGCTTCGCCATATCGACGCGGATTGGCCCGCCCTGACCAAGACCTGGCGTCGGCTTTCGACTGCGATGGTAGACGCCGGTCTCCCTGGCCCGGAAGGGAGCGCGGATCTGAACATGGACGGCGTGCTCGAGCTCACGCTGCAGACCACGCTGGAGCAACACCGAGTCACCGGCTTCTCTGCCGGCGACCGACGTGAGCTCGTGCTCTCGTGGCGCCGCATGAGGGCATGGCCGGATGTGGTCGAGGCCCTGCCGCAGCTGCGGAAGCGGTTCCTCGTGTGCCCCTTCACCATCCTGACGACGGCTCTGGTGATCGAGGCCTCACGGCTGTCGGGATTAACATGGGACGCCGTCTTCTCATGCGAGATGATGGGCGTCTACAAGACGCATCCACACACCTACGAGACGGCCGCCCGTTGGCTGGACCTGAGTCCGCGACGCATCATGCTGGTGTCGACGCACAACAACGACATCCGAGCCGCGCGTGCGGGCGGATTCCAGACGGCCTTCGTGTATCGACCCGCCGAGTGGTGGGATATCGCGTCGCCCGATCCGGAACCGGGCGACGATGCGCAGCTGGTGGCTGCCGACTTCGTCGATCTCGCCCGCCAACTGGGGATCGATCCAGAGTGAACCCCATCGCGGCACATTGCTGACGAGGACGATTGGAGCCGACGACATGGTGCTCACAAGTGGTCAGGGCTCGCCTACGGTGCCTTCGGTGGTAGCTTGGCCCGTCGAGGCAGCCTCCTGCGCGAGCGCGTGCACGACCCGTTTGGTGCTCGCATAGAGGATCCGGTAGAGCGCGTAGCGGCGCTCATACTGCTGTGCACGCTGCGGATCTGGCTCGACGCGATCGAGGATGCGGATCCACGAGCGGTCGGCAGAGCGATCATCAAGGATCCCCACCGAGGACGCGGCCAGGAAGGCGTCGCCGTAGGCGGCCCCGATCGAGCGGTCCGGGAGTTCCTGGGTAAGCCCGGTCACGTCCGAGACGATCTGGACCCATAGCCGACTGGCGGTGCCGCCGCCGACGGCGGCCGCGCGTCGCGGCACCGTGCCGCTGCCGACCATGGCCTCGATGTTGTGGCGGATGCCGAAGGCGGTAGCTTCGAGGATCGCTCGGTACACGTCCCCTCGCTCATGCGACAGGCTCAGCCCGCGATGACCCCTCGAGCAATGCGGATCGTTGAAGGGGCTGCGCTCGCCGCTGAAGTAGGGCAGCAGCAGCAGCCCTGCGCGCCGACCGTCGGAGCCTCGGGCCTCCCGCGACAGCTGCTCGTGTGCCTAGCCCGTGCTCGCCGAGGTCCCGTCGAGCGGCAACTCGCTTGCGAACTGGTCGCGATACCAGTCGTGATCGAGCCGCTGGTGGACAGCGCCGCGGTGTCAGCACGTACTCGTCCGGGCCGGCGAACCACGAGTGATCCACAGGGCCTGGCGGGCGGTACCGATCGGCGACGAACACGAGCGCAGACGTGCTGCCGTAGGAGAGCATCAGGTCGCCGGGCTGGATGACACCGGCGCCAACGGCCTCGGCCGCACCATCGGTCGTCCCGCCGATCACGGGAGTGCCCGCAGGGATCCCCGTGATGCGGCGGCGGCCTTCGGCTGACGCGCCCGACGACTCGTTGGTCCAGCACGGTCGGCAGGGTTTCGCTCCGATCCCGTCGCCGGCGAAACGGAGGTCCCAGCGCGCTTCGCCGGATGTCATAGAACGGGGCGAAGTAGGAGGCGTTGTGATGGTCGGTCGTATACGCGCCCGTGAGCCGGAAGACCACATACCGGTCGCCGTCATGAACCGGGCGGTCCGCGCGACGACATCGGGCTCGTGCTCGAGCAGCCACATGATCTTTGGGCCGACCGCCTGGCTCGTGAGCCGCGCGCCGCTCAGCCGCCGAATGCCGGCAGCGTGCTCGCGTTCCAGCCGCGCGGTCTGCTCGGCCGCCCGAACGTCCGCCCCGTACAGGATGGCGGGTCGCAGCGGGCTGCCCCGCTGGTCGACCGGGAGGAGGCATGGACCGATCGCGCTGATGCCGACCGCTGCGATGCGGGTATCCGCCGGAACGGACTCCATGAGACGCCGGCCGAGTTGACGCAACGTCCCGCCACCAGACCGCGTCGGCATCGTGCTCCATCTGGCCGGCCCTGGGAATGGAGACGCCGTGGTCAACCCCTGCTTCGGCAAGGATCGAGCCATCGGGCCGACAGACCACACCCTTCGAGCTGTATGTCCCGATGTCGATGCCGACGACGGCGTCCCTAGATGTCACGCTCCCCGCAGCTCCGTTCGTCCCGGCCCGCGCGAACGTCGACTTGGGCCACGGTTCTCAGGCAACCCGTGTCCTGACGACCAGCCTCATGAAGCGAGCGTCCGTTCGGCCGCCTGAACGATGTCTTCTTCGCTGGGCAGATACTCGTCGATCAGGGCCTCCCCGAAGGGGATGGGCGACCAGGCACCACCGAGGCGCTCGATGGGAGCATCGAGGTAGCCGAAGGCGCGGTTCTGCAACTGCAGCCGCGATCTCTGCGCCAAAGCCCCCGAACACCGGCGCCTCGTGGACAGTCAGGAGCCGGCCGGTACGCTGCACCGACTCGACAATGGTGTCTACGTCGAGCGGCATCACGCTCCGGACATCGATCACCTCGGCTTCAGTCCCCGCGGCTGCCAGCGTCGTTGCCGCCCGTAGCGCCCGATCGACCATCGCACCCGTGGCCACGATGGTGACGTCGGATCCCGGGCGTCGGACCGCCGCCTTCCCGATCGGAACAAGGAATTCCTCGTCGGGAACATCTTCCTTCTTCCCGTAGAGGTTCTTATGCTCCAGGACGATGACCGGGTCCGGAGATCGGATCGCGGACTTGAGCAGACCCAGAGCGTCGTACGGCGTCGATGGCTGCACGATCGTCAGTCCCGGCACGTTCATCAGCCACGCCTCGACGGACTGCGTGTGCTGGGCACCCCAGCGGGCACCGGCACCGTACGACATGCGCACGACCATGGGCGCCGTGTATTCGCCGGCTGACAGGAAACGGACCTTGGCCGCGGAGTTGACGATGCCATCCATGGCGATCGTCGTGAAATCGGCGAACATGATCTCCACGACCGGCCGCATGCCCATCATCGCGGCGCCAACTGCCACCCCGGCCAGGGCCGACTCGCTGATTGGCGTGTCGAAGACACGTTTGGGCCCGAACTCGTCCAGCAGCCCAAGCGTGGCCTTGAAGACGCCACCCGGCTCGGCGACGTCTTCACCGAACACGAAGACGCTCGGATCGCGCCGCATCTCCTCGCGGAGCGCACGCTGGATGGCCTCCCGGTACGCGATGGTCGTCATTGCGCCGCCTCGACCCCGAGTCCGGACCCCGCATAGACGTCCCGGTACAGCTCGCCACGATCGGGATAGGGGCTGTCGATCGGCGAACTGCACGGCTTCTTCGATCTCTCGATCGACCTTTCCCTGATCTCCTCGAGCACGCCCGCACCAACAAGGCCCCGACGATCAAGCTCGGCCCGGAACGAGTCGAGCGGTCGCTCTTCAGCCAGCTCTCGACCTCTGCGGGATCGCGCCCTTCGGTCGGCGGGTGGCTCGAGGAGTGGCCACGCTGGCGGTACGTCATGCACTCGATGAGGGTCGGCCCTCCACCAGACCTTGCGCGCTCGGCGCCTCTGCCGCTGCGTCGTACACCGCGAGGACGTCATTACCGTCGACCGTCACGCCGCCGAACCCATACCCTTCGGCGCGGATGGCCAGGCTGTTGCCGGCGAAGTGCTTGGCGATCGGTGTGAACTCGGCATACCCGTTGTTCTCGATGACATAGACAACCGGCAGCTGCATGACCCCCGCGAAGTTGAGGGCTTCATGGAAGTCGCCGCGCTGTGCCGAGCCGTCGCCGAAGAAGCAGACGGCGACGCGGTCCTCGTCTCGCATCTGGAAGGCGAGCGCCGCGCCGGTGGCGACCGGGATCGGCCGCACCGACGATGGCGCTGCCCAGCAGGATGCCGCCCTCGGCGCCCCATGTGGTGTGCCGTCGCCTTGCCATTCGCGGCCCCGGTCGCCTTTCCCAGCATGCCGGCCAGGAACTGCCGCACGGGCACGCCGCGAACGAGGAAGGCCGCGCGGGTACGCAGTGATGGAGTCAGGACCGTCCTCGGGACGGAGAGCGAAGCAGACCCCGACCCCGATCGCTTCCTGGCCCTGGCTCCCGTGGAGCGACTCGACCACGAGCCCCTGGCTCCACAGCTCCTGGGCCCGATCCTCGTACCTGCGGGTGAGCAGCATCCACCGGTACATCTCGAGGAGCTGCGTGTCCGTCAGGCCGCCGGACGGCCGGCCTGTGCCGATCGGTCGCGTTCGTCGTCACCGGTCAGGCGTCCGCCGCTTCCACATCCTGCAATCGCTGCTTGACGGCGGCCGCGAAGAACCTGACGGCGGCGACGCCGTCGACGACCGATGGTCATAGCTCAGGCAGAGGTACATGACCTTGCCGCGGCCACCGCCCCATCCCGGACCACCGGGACATCGGCAACCCGACCCACGCCCAGGATGGCGACCTCCGGCATATTCATGATCGGCGTGAAGAACAGCGACCCGTAGGTGCCCGAGTTGGTCAACGTGAAGGTAGAGCCGGTCAAGGCCTCGGGCTGGATGCTGTCACTTCTGGCCGACGCGGCCAGGGCGTCGATGGCAGAGGCGAGCTCGGACAACGAGAGCCGCTCCGCCTCGCGGACTACCGGTACGACCAGCCCATCGTCGCGGGCAACGGCCACGCCGAGGTTGACGTGCGCATGCCTGAAGAGGTGGTCCTCCTGCATCGTGGCGTTGAGGGCCGGGTCGATCGATCAGTGCCTGCGCCACCGCCCACGCGACATAGGCCGTGAAGGACCGCCCCGAAGCATCGCGATGCGCCACCACGCGACTCATGTCAACGTCGATGACCGTAGTCACGTCCGCCACGGTCCGTCGGCTCAGCGCCATGCGCTCCGCGATCCGGCGTCGAGTGCCGATGAGCGGGACCTCGACGCGTCCCTCGGCGGGCGCTGCGGACGGCGCGCCCTTGTCCGCTGCGGTCCTGACATCAGCCTCCGTCACGAGGCCACCGTCGCCGCTCCCACGGACCTGACCGATGTCCAGGCCGAGCTCGGCAGCCACGCGGCGCGCCGCCGGTGATGCCGGTTGGCGGATTGGGCCGCTGGCAGGCAGCGGTGCTGGACTGCTGGGCGTACCATCGCCCTTCGCTACCGATCCCGCCGGCGGCGACGCGGGGTGACCGTCACCCATTGCCGGCTCCTCGTCAGGAAGCTCCTCGTCAGCGCCCGCGATGAGGGCCAGCACGCCGCCCACGGCCACATCCTCGCCCACATCGGCGACGATGCGGCGGAGCACGCCAGAAGCCGGCGCCTCCACGTCCATGTTGGCCTTGTCTGTCTCGACGATCAAGATGGGGTCTCCTTCCGCGACCGGGTCCCCTTCGGCCTTGAGCCACTCCACGACCTGCCCGGTCTCCATGTCCTGGGAAAGGCGCGGCATCAGTACCCGTTGACTCACTTCATCGACTCCTACGCTGACCAGGCTCGCCGCCCGGTGCCCTCAAACGGTTCGCGAAACGTTTCACAAAGTATAGCTCTCTGCCCCTCGGATGGTATAGGATGACCCGCGGAGGTTGGGCCCTAGACCCAGTAACTGGCAGTAGCCCAAGGAGGAGAAGATGAGATTCAGGTCAGGCATCGCCGTGGGATTGTCCAGCGTCCTCGCCCTCGCAGGCGTGGCCAGCGCGCAGGATTCCGCACAGAGCATCGACTACTGGTACTGGCAGGATGACGTCACCGATACGACCATCCAGGACCTCGCTGACCAGTTCGAGCAGATCAACGGGATCACGGTGAATATCCGCGACTCCGTCGCGCAGCCGCAGTTCTATGACAGTCTCGTGAACGCCATCGCCGCGGGGAACGCGCCCGATGCGACGCACCTCAACACGAACATGTTCGGCCAGTTGTTGCAGGCGCAGATGCTCGAGCCGCTCGATCCATACATCGAGACATGGGCGGCCAAGGACGACGTCATCCCCAGCATGTGGGACTTCGTCACCAGCCCGGACGGCTCGACGATCTTCGCGATGCCAAACAAGTTCCTGATGTTCTACTGTACTACCGCATGGACCTCTTCGAGGCCGCGGGCATCGAGGTGCCCGAAGACCCAGGAGGAGTTCGTGGCGGCGGCCGAAGCCCTGACCGACCCCGACAATGAGCGTCTGACGGATTTGACATCCGCGGCGGCGCCAACGGCCAGGACCAGTGGGCGGCCTTCCTCGTCGCAGGTGGCGCGCGTTCCTCGATGACCAGGGCAATGTGGCCTTCGACAGCGCCGAGACGAAGGCCTCGAACGACCTCTACATCTCGACGTACCCGTACGCTCCTCCAGGCGCGATCAACGACGGCTTCGCGCAGATCATCGCCAACTTCCAGTCCGGCACCGCGGCCATGATCATCAACCACCTCGGCGGCGGCCAAGACGCTGGAAGCCAGCAATCGGCGACAACGTCTGCGTGGCGCTCATCCCGTCGGCGACCGGCGACCCGTCAGACGACGTACATGGGCACCATGAATGCGAATGCGGTGCTCGCCGACAGCGACAGAAGGACGCCGCCTTCAAGTGGATCTCCTTCCTGGCAGAACAGCAGGCGCAGCTCGCGATCACCAAGTCGACCAATGGCTACCTGCCGGTGGTCCAATCGGTGGCCAGCGACCCCAGTCCGAGGACAACCGCTCATCGCAGTCTCGTCGAGGCCGCGCAGAACGTGGTCACCGCCTGGCCGGCGATCCCGGGGACGACCGTGGCCTCGCACCAAGACCTGGCAGCCGTTGTTCCAGGGCGCGTTGCTGGGCGAGAATTCCAACGACGCCGTCGTCGAGGGTGTCGCCGAGACGCTGCCGAATACGGGCCGGCCTCGACGGCCGGTATCTGCATCGGGATGCCCGATGCGAGTGTGACCGCCCCGGTGCCGCGACAAGGCGGCGGGCAGCCGGATTCTCAACCTCGAAATCAGCTGCTGAAGACCCGTAGGACGCCGTGAGTACCTGACCTGAACCAGCCCGTCCGGCTGTCAGGCAGTCTGGCCGCGGACGCTCGCATGCCGGTCCACTGGCTGATGCTGGCGCCGGCGATCGCCATCATCGGCGGGTTCATCATCTATCCCGCCGCTCAACGCGCTGTGGCTGTCGCTCACGTCAAGACGAACCTGCTCAACATCAGCGCGCAGACGTTCGTCGGCTTCGACAACTTCGCCGGGTTCTCCAGCGTCCCGCACTTCCACGAATCGCTGCGTCAATTCGATCTGTCTGGACGTTCGGCAACGTCGCGTTCCAGCTCTTGTTCGGCATGATCGGCGCGCTCGTCCTCAACGCGAAGTATCCGCGGCCGCGGGTTCATCCGCGGTCTGGTGCTGCTTCCGTGGGCGACCCCTAGTGTACTCGTCGCGCTGATGTGGATGTGGATCCTTGACCCGAACCTCGGCATCGCCAATCACTTGCTGCAGCGCTCTGGCTATCACGCACTCTCCGTGGCCTGGCTCGCCGACCCGAACGACGGCGCTGCCCACGCTCATGTGCATCGACATCTGGCAGGGCATCCCGTTCTTTGCGGTGATGATCCTTGCCGCGCTGCAGTCTGTTCCATCGGCGCTTGCTGGAGGCAGCTCAGCATCGACGGTGCGAGCGCATGGAAGTCACTTCTGGCGGGTAGTGCTGCCGCTGATCATGCCGACGGTGCTGATCACCATCATCCTGCGGCTCATTTGGACGGCGAACTACTTCGACCTGATCCTCATCCTGACCAACGGCGGGCCGGCGAATGCCTCTCTGACGCATCCCGCTGCACGCGTATCACACCGCGTACCGAGGGAACCAATTTCGGGCAGCGGCTGCGGCGCTGGGTGTCGTCCAGGCGATGCCCTGCTCGGCTCCTCGTCATCATCTATCATGCGCCGGATCACGAAAGAGCTGAATCGCATGACCGCTGCCGGCACCGCACACAAGTATCAGCGCTCACGCCGGTGAGCCTCGGGCGCCGCGGCTCGAGTCCGCATCAGGCCGATCTACTTCCTGATCGCCGCGTGGATCGTCGGCGTGTTCGGGCCCATATTTTTGGATGTTCTCACCTCCATCACGCCGCCGTAACGAGTTGGCATGAGTAGACGACGCTGTACCAAATCACCCGACCTTTTCGGCGCGTACAGCGAACTGCTTACCGCAGACCGCCGTTCCTGCAGTACCTTGCCAACAGCGCTTTGTCGCAGTCGGCGTCGTCGTGCTAACCGTCTCTGCGCTCTGCTCGCTGGGACGGCGCTGTCGCGCTACCGGTTCCGTGGACGCGTGCGGTTCTTTGCGGCATCCTGCTGGTGCAGCTGATTCCCGACGATCCTTCTGATCGTTCCGCTGTACATCGAGCTGAAGAAACTCGGTGCTCAGACAATAAGCTCGGGCTTGATTCTTGTGTACACTGCATTCGCCATGTCGTTCAGCACCTGGCTGATGAAGGGATTCGTCGACCAGATCCCCATGGAGATCGAGGAAGCATGCCTCATCGACGGCTGCTCTAAGCTCCAGGCCTTCTTCCACGTCATCCTGCCGCTGTCGCGGCCCGGGAATCGCAGCCGCCGGCACCTATGCATTCATCTATTCGTGGAACGAGTTCCTTTTCGCGCTGACGTTCACCTTTAGACGATCACGCGAAGACGATCCCCGTCGGACTCAGTCTGTTCGTCGGGGAGAACCTGATCCGCTGGGATTTCCTCACCGCGGGTGGCGTTCTCGCTGCCATCCCGATTCTCATTGGTTTCATGTTCGCGCAGCGCGGCCTGGTCGCGGGACTCACCTCAGGCGCGGTGAAGGGCTGACGTGCCACCGACCCCCGTCAACTCCATTCCGCGTCGTCGCACAGACTGGAAAGGGTGCCTCCATGAAGATCGCCTCAATCGAGACAATGACCACCCGCCTGCCCCTCCTCGACGGGTGAGTGGCGGGACACCATCCACCACGTGACCCATATCGAATTGGTCGTGGTCGACGTGACGACCGACACGGGCGTCACGGGCACCGGGAGTGAGCCACACTTCCGGCGACGGCGGCAAGACGATCGCGTCAATGGTCCGCGACGGGCTCGCCGGATTCCTCGTCGGACGTGAGATCTCGCCGAAGCGGAACTGGCACGACTCATGGCACTATCTGCATGACCTCGGCGGTGCGGGACTCACGACCACCGCCCTTGGCGCGCGTCGACATCGCGCTCTGGGACGCGGTCGCAAAGGATGCGGGGAAGCCGCTCGTCGACGTCCTAGGTCGCGTGCGTGACCGGATCCCGGTCTACGCGAGTGGGATCAACCTTGGCTAAGAGCGAAGACGAACTGCTAGAGCAGGTCAAGTCGTGGCGGGCGTCGGGCTACGAGGGGTTCAAAGTGAAGATCGGCAAGCCCGATGTCAACGAGGACGTCGAGCGTCTCACCAAGGTGCGCGAACTGATCGGCGCGGCGCCTCTCATGGTGGATGCGAACCAGGGCTGGGGACCGGAGCTTGCTCCGCGCAGAATCAACGCGTTGCGTCGCCTCGACCTGACGTGGGTCGAGGAGCCGCTCATCAGCGACGACATCTCCGGCCACGCACGCCTCCGCACCCAAATCGAGACGCCGATCGGGGTTGGCGAGAACATATACACCATCTACCAATGGCGCGACTACCTCGTCTCAGGCGCCGTGGACTTCGTGCAGGCCGACGTTGTGCGCGTGGGCGGGATCACCCCGTACTTGGAGATCGCCGCGCTCGCGCAGGCCTTTAACCGTCCCATGGCTCCGCACTTCATGTTGGAGCTCAGCTCTCAGGTCCTCTGCGCCCTTCCGAACGGCTACATCGGCGAGGACGTCGAGGGGGGTTCGCTGAGCGCGTTGAAGGCGCTCCGCACTCCACACAAGGTCGTCGACGGTTACTACACGCCGCCTGAGATGCCAGGGCACGGCTTCGACTTAGACCGTGAGTACATGGCGCGAACACCGCATCCTGACGGCGTCCGCAGCGTCTCCGATGACGATGCGCTCCGGGGTGTCATACCTCCTATCTGCACGCCGCTTGACGAGTACGGGGACGTGGACGGCGCGAGGCTCGAGCGCCTCGTAACCTCGACGCTCTACGGCTGGGGTCCACGGCATTTTCGCCCTCGGCTCGACAGGCGAGGCCATCTATCTCGACGACGCCGCCAGGACCAGAACGCGTGCTCGATGTGGTTGTCGGGGCGGTTGCAGGTGCTGTGCCGGTGCTGGCGGGCGCTCGTGGACGCGCCACCGACCGAGTCATCGACCAGATGAAGTGGATGCGGACGTTCCGCCTCGACGCCTTCGTCGTGACCGCGCCGTTCTACGCGGTTGTCAGCCCACCGAGACCGTCACACATTTCGAGGTTGTGGCGGCCTCGTCCCCGTGCCAGTCGTGGCGTATGACATCCCGGTCAACGTCGGTCGCAAGCTCCCGATGATGTCGGCCTCGAGCTGCTGCGCCGGAACCTCATCATCGGCCTCAAGGACACCTCCGGTGACATGTCGGCCTTCCGGCGGATCGTGGATCAGGTCGGCGGCGTCGGCGATCGGACCGTCATGATCGGATCGGACCGGCTGGCCTCTGAGGCACTGGCGGTTGGCGCGGACGGCATCGTGCCCGGAATAGGCAACGTGTGCCCCGACCTGTTCGTGGCGCTTCACGAAGCCTACCGCTCGGACGATCAGGAGCGCTTGCAGCAGCTCCAGGCGCAGGTCGATGTCATGGCCGAGATCCTGAGCGTGGGCCAGGCGCACGGGCTCGGCCGCCATGCCTCTGAGCTGGGGGCCCTCAAGCACCTGCTGCACCGCGACGGCGTCATCGACTCAGTCCAGGTCAGCATGCCGCTGACGCCGTTCCCATCGGCGGCCGCCGCAGAGGTCGAGGCTATCGTCGCCAGGGTCGGCCGATGGTCTCGGTCGGTCTCGTGGGCACTGGCTTCTGGGCCGAGACCATCCACGCACCTGCCATCCAGGCGCTGGAGAACCCCGGTGTCCATGGCATCTGGGGTCGCAACGCTATCGCGCGCGATCGCATCGCAAGAGCACATGGGCTGCGCGTCTTCACCAACTACGAGGAGCTACTGGGCGCGGTCGACCTGGTGGATCTCGCGGTTCCACCCGGAGTGCAGGTAGACCTGGCGGTACCGGCGGCGATGGCCGGCAAGCATCTGCTGCTGGAGAAGCCGATGGCACTGTCCGTAGCCGACGCCCGGCGCATCAACGAAGCCGTCTCGGGTACCGGGGTGGCTGCGCTGGTGTTTCTGACTCGTTTGTTCGAGCCAGTACGGTCGGCCTGGCTGCGGGACCAAGCGCGGTTGGGCCACACCGACGGGCAGGTGGAGTGGCTCTCCGCAGCGCTGTCGAAGGGCAGCCCCTACGCGGCCTCGGCATGGCGCCACGCAGGCGGCGCCCTGTGGGACGTCGGACCGCATATCGTGTCGCAGCTCATGGCCGTGCTGGGGCCGGTCGCGGCGGTGTCGGTGACCGCACACGATCCGCTGGGAGAGACGTCCCTCCGGCTGCAGCACGAGCGAGGCGCCCGCAGCGCTGTCAGAATGACGCTGCACGCCGACCCGGCGGACAAGACCGAGACCTTCGAGTTCTGGGGTCCGGGCGGACGAGCCGTGTCATCAAGCGACCCACTGGACTTTCCGGCCAGCTTCGAACGGGCGCTGGCCACCCTCGTCGGGCAGGTGGAAGGAGGAGCCTTCCATTCGGATGCCGACTACTCGGTAAGCGCGAATGTGCAGCTGACGAGCGTGCTGTGCGCTATCGAGGCGCTCATCGGTGAGCGCCACTTCGACACCTTCGTTCCGATCGACGAGGAGCTCCCCCGGCGTCCTAGCACCCTTGGGGCGGCCGGTCACTCACCAGGCGGTCCAGCCGCCGTCGATCACGAGGTTGGAGCCGGTCATGTACACCGATGCGTCGGAGATGAGGAAGATGAGGGCACCGTTGAACTCGTCGGCCCGGGCCATCCGGCCGATCGGGATGCGCGCGATGTAGTTGGCCTGGAAGGTGGCGTCCTGGGTGTCGCGCGCGACCCCAGAAGGTGTCAGCGTGTTCACGCGAATCCCGTCACGACCCCAGTAGGTCGCGCAGTAGCGGGTCAGGTTGTAAATCCCGGACTTGGCGGCGCTGTAAGCGACCGGCTTCACGAACGGGATCCCGGTCTGCTCCTTGCGATAGGCATAGATGTCCTGCACCGGCGAGACCATCCCGTAGATGGAACCCACGTTGACGATGGCGCCGGGCGAACCAGCCCTGCGCATCCGGGCTCCGACGGCCTGGATCATCAGGAATGTGCCGACGAGGTTCACCTCCACCACTTCCCGGAATACCTCCTCCGGGAACTCCTCGAACGGTCCCGAAACGGCGGGTGGCGCACTCGGCTGCGTATCCAGCCCGGCGATGTTGATCAGCGCGTCCGGGGTGCCCCAGCGGGCTGCCAACTCATCGAGCGCTCGATCGATCGTGGCCCGCTCGGTGATGTCCACGGCGTGAAGCGCGATGCGATCGTCAGGGTGGCTCCGGCCGAGCGTCGCCACAGCCTGCTCGACCGTGACATGCCGTCCGAACACCGCGACGCGGGCGCCACGCTCGAGCAGAGCCTTGACCACCTCCGACCCAATCTGGCCCAGGCCGCCGGTGACGATGACGACCTTGTCCTGCACGCTGAAAAGAGAGTCATGCATCGAGTGATACTCCTTCCTTGCCGGGCGGGGCGGTCACGTAGCCGCCCACAGTCCCCCGCCCGGCCATGAAGCCCGAGGCGCCAGCCTCACAGGCGATGGCGAGCTTCACCGTTGTCCACCCTCGGGCGTGACCGCCGGAAGTGTCATCGCGTCCTGCTCCCAGTTGCCGTCGATCCAGCGGTACTCCGGCTGAAAGAAGGGTGGGATGCGGCGTTCGTCGTCGATGAGGTCGCCCGCGAGGTAGTTGAGGAAGTACATGTGCGAGCCCGGTGCGGCTGCGCTCGAGTGGAAACCCTGGGTGACGCACACGATGTCGCGGTCGCCCACTGCGAAGGTCTCTTCGAAGTCAGTGTCCACCCGATAGTTGCGGTGGAGGGCCCAGCCATCGGCCGGATCGAGCCGAAAGTAGTAGGTCTCCTCGAGATAGGGCGAGCCCTCGTAGCCGTCGTGACAGTGCGGAGGCCACCCCGACCAGCCGCCTCGCGGGACATAGACCTCGTAGAGAATGAGCCGTTCCGCCGGCAGCGGGTGGGCTAGGACGTGGTTCACCTGACGCGTGGCGCCGCCGCCACCCCGGATCTCGGATCGCATCTCGTCCGGTGTGAAGAGCCGCACTGGGTACCGACCTTCCGCCGGTGCTCCGCCAACCGCCACTTCGGCCCGGGAGTCGGCGGCAAGGCGGACGCGGTGGCCGGGCGGCACATAGAGGACGTGGGGCATCTGGGCGAAGACCGATGAACGGCGCAGCTCATACGTGCGCTCGCCGACCTCGGCCCGGACGTTCCCGCCCAGCGGGACGATGGCGATCTCTCGGCCCGCGCTCTCCAGCTCTTCCGGCGTGCCTTCGTCGAGTACCAAGACCGAGAAGTCAAGGCTGGTCCAGCCCGCGGACGAGGGACTGACGTCAAGGACGCGGCCGGAACCTGCGCTCGAATGTAGGTGGTGTCGTGTCATCGAAGGCCTCCGTGCTAGTCAAGGAAGTCAGAGACCTCCTACTCGGTTTGGAACGCGGCTGTGGACTCGTGGACCAGGCGAACCGCCTCAGCGCGGAACCCGGGTGGACAGGATGCTCTCCCTCGTGGCATGTGGACTCCCAACTCCGGGGATCGGTGCCCCAACTCTCAGGTGTCCACGGAAGCGAGTCAACTCTAACCATGACGTCGATGTCGTCGTGTTCAAGCAGCTCCCGGTGTTCGCCCATGCCGGGCCGAAGTGTGACTGCCTCGTGATCCGTGCGGTGTCGGCCACCGCCACCAGTCGCGGCATGATGCGGCCGCGGGTAAGCAAGCAGGGATGCTGTGGTCCGAGCGTGGATGCACCCGGCCCATCCAGCCAAATCCGATGAGGCCCATTCCGGTGGACGTAGGCATCCGTCCCTCCTTCGGCGGCTTGCGGAGCGGCGGACGAGGGCTGTGACCGAGGCCGCCTGACGGGCCGCTTGACATCCCTCGAGGGACAGCATGCGGTACGGCCTTGGAACGTTCTAGCAGCATTTGCACGGAGGGGGACGCGAAGGAGCGACCTGGCTGACCGTGACTACGTCTGCTGGTCACCTGGGAGTTCTTACGAACACGCGCTACTACGCGGACGGCCTCTTCATGAACCATGATCCCGGACTGAAGAAGTACCAACGGAGTGGGTTCCCGGTAACGCTGGCGCAGGCGGTGTCTGGTGGTGGCATGCCGCCGCCAGGATGCCGAACATTCGTTCGCATATGACGCGTGACAGGGCGGCCTCGGCCGCATGGCCCGCGCCCGCATGACTACCTCTGCTAGTCACGGGCGTGTGCTTGTGACCCCTGCCGTGACCCAACCCCGGGGGCAGCAATATGCGCGACAGCGGCGGGCTCGGAGGCGGCCTCGGGGACGCACCTGCCCGCCTCGCGCGGGGCCGCAGTTGGCGCTTGGCCAGATGGGCGCATCCAACGCCAAGTCTGCCTCGTCGATGTGCCTGTCCTCCACATTCGTAAACAGCAGGTCCTCGGTTCAAATCCGAGTGTCGGCTCCACTTTCCACGCACGAGAAGGCCGGTTCCGGGCACCGACCGGCCGAAATAGCAGGTTTTGACCCCCACCGAGCCCATGTTGGGTCCGTCCAGGGAGTCCCTCGAGGCCGAGCACAGGCACACCCTCAGGGATCTCAACGCGAGCTTCCGGTCTCTGTCGCGAACCTAGGGACCCGACCCAGCGCCACAGACCTCGTCGACTCGTTGGTGCGTGATCCAGCCCGATCGTGAGTGTTGAGTCGCAGCTGTGGCACGGACGAGGCCGCGCTGAGGCCGGCAGTCTCGTCCTGCTCGAGGATGGTTTCGATCTCGCCGTCGTGATCCCGTGGTGGAGGACTCCGTCACGTACTCGCAGAAGTCGACGATCTCGGTAGCGACGGACCAAGGGTGCAGCCCAGTCACCGGCCTACATAGCGCTGATACGTGTTTCTTCAGCAGCGACGAGCCAGTGAAATACGTCGGGCACGACAATCGTCCCGAGGTATCCACGTGAGCACTCCACAGATCGGTGACCCCACGCCGCAGAGGACAGCGGGGAGCGAGCGGTCAACGCCACATGAACGCGCCCGCTGGAGCGTCCTGTTGTGGGCGCACCAGCGGCTCGAGCCCGTGTTCGTCGGCCTTTCGGTCCTGTGGCTGGTCCTGGTCGTGGCCGACCTTGTGCTCGGCCGCCTCCCGGAACCCATCGACGTCGTCGTCTGGGTCATCTGGGGACTGTTCATCGCCGAGTACGCCGTGGGCCTCGTGGTCGCGCCCGACCGTCGAGCGTACCTGCGCGTACGATGGCTCACGGCACTGTCGCTCGTCCTGCCCGCATTCCGGATCCTCCGAGCGTTCGCGATGCTGCGCTTCCTCGGCGCCGCGCGGCTGCTGCGGTCGGTGGGGCTGCTGCGCGTCCTCACCTCGCTCAACCGCGGCGCGACGACGCTGCGGCGCGTGGCTCGAACGCGCGGCCTCGGCTACCTCGTCGCCCTCACCGTGCTGGTGATCGTCATCGGCTCGGCCGGCATGGCCGCATTCGAGCCCGGGATCGTGCGCAGCGCCGGCTCGTCCGCGCTGGCAGCCTACGAACGAGCGCTATGGTGGACCGCCTACGCGATGACGTCCGGGCCCCCCACCCAGCCCGCGTCGACAGAAGGGCGGCTCCTCGGATGGCTCTTATCGCTCTACGGACTTGCCGTCTTCGGATACTTCACGGCGACGCTCGCAAGCCACTTCATCGGGCAGGACGGGAAGAAGGCTGCGGCGGGACGTGCCAAGGGCCAACCAGCCGGGAGCGCCCCGCCGACCGAGTCAGAGTCGATCTCCGAGGAGGCCTGGAAGGCTGGCTGACGGGCAGCCAGAGGTCATTCGCGAACGGGGCCCTGGTGAGGTGTCGATGGCCAAGTGAAAGTCCCCACAGGTGACCAAAAGTCCCCCCATGGAGATCGACGACCTCCCAGTACACCGTCCGATCCGGAAGGACCTCAAGGAACCTGGAGCTCAGCGGCCATCTGGAACCGCCTCGCGCCGCGTGTCCAGTTGGGTCAGTGCAGGGCCTTGATGTCGCTCAGGCCGAAACTCGTTACGGAGCTGGCCGGGTGGGCAGGCAGATACCACCCAGCACGTCTGCTATCGCTTCTTCTTGTCTCCGGGCTTCGGTCCGCCCTTGGGTTTCTTGCCACTGCTCTTGCTGCCTGGTCCCTTGTCGCCCACGATGACCCTCCTTATCGTCAAGCTGTTGACGAACCCATTCTGACGCCACCTGTCCTGCGAGCGCCAGTCCCGAACGAGCAAGGTCGTCGTGTTCGGCTTCGCGATAGCAGGCTGCCCCGACTCCTGCTGCGCGGGCTCGATGCATCCGGGCCCACCTGGTACACGAACCGGAGGTCGCTCAAGGGCCGTGAGCTGGCTGTGAGCCGGCCGCGAAGAGGACGACACCCACGGCTCGAGTACGCCGGAGACTCGGCCCCGGACCTCTTCGGAGCGATGCGCTGGAGGAGCGTGGTGTAGACGACCTCGGTCAGCAGTGTCCCGCCCGAGGCGGCAGCGACGGCCACCATCGACACGAGCAGCGAGCCCGAGAGCCCGAAGCGACGGTGTCCCTGTCAAGCGCCCGACACCGTAGACTCGGACGGCACCGGGCCGGTCAAGCGAGGGAGGAGTGGCTCATGGACCAGGAGGCGGCGGTCGAGGCCCTGCGCGGATGCGTGCTCTTCGGCCAGGCCAGCGACGAGGACATGCATCGTGTCGCGCGCGGGCTGCGCCGGCGCAAGTTCCGCAAGGGCGAGGTCGTCTTCCACCAGGGCGACCCGGGCGACTCGCTCCACGTCGTGGGTGCCGGCTCGATCAAGATCACCGTGCCCAGCCCCGAGGGCGAGGAGGCCATCATGGCCACGCTGCGCGAGGGCGACTTCTTCGGCGAGCTCTCGCTGCTCGACGGCGCGCCCCGTTCCGCGTCGGCCATCGCCATGGAGCCATCCGAGACGTGGATGCTCCAACACGACGTGCTGTGGGCACTTATCGAGCAGGATGCGGCCCTGCGCGATGCCCTGTACGTCGGGCTCGCGAGCGAGGTGCGCCGACTCACCGGGCATGTCGAAGAGCTGCACTTCCTCGATCTCGCCGGGCGGCTCGCGATGCGCCTCGTGCGCCTCGCGCGCGCGCAGGAACCCGACGCTGACGAGGTGCGTCTCGACTGGCCCTACACGCAGTCGGACCTCGCGGCCATGATCGGCGCCACGCGCCAGTCGGTGAACAAGCTGCTCTCCGAGTTCGTCGAACGTGAGCTCATCGTCCTGGCGGAGGACACGCTCGCCATCCCCTCGGTGGAAGCCCTCGAGGACGAGGCCGACCGCTAGCCAGGGCCGGGCCGCAGCCCGATAGACTCGCGACCTGATGAGGCCCTGTCCGAGCTGTGGTGCCGCCAACCCGCCGGCCGCGAGGTTCTGCAACGCCTGTGGCGCCCGCATCGAGGGTGCGACGCGGCATCCGTCCGAGGCGCGCAAGACGGTGACGGTGCTCTTCTGTGACGTAGCCGGCTCGACGGCCCTGGGCGAAGCCCGCGACCCGGAGGTCGTGCGCTCGGTCATGGCCGCCTACTACGAGGCGATGCGCGCGATCATCGAGGCCCACGGCGGCACGGTCGAGAAGTTCATCGGCGATGCCGTCATGGCGCTCTTCGGCATCCCGGCTGCCCATGAGGATGATGGCCTGCGCGCGGCCCGGGCCGCGGCCGGGATGCGCGATGCCCTGGGCCCGCTCAACGAGGAGCTGGCCGCGCGCCTGGGGGTGACCATCGGCATCCGCATCGGCATCACCACCGGCGAGGTGGTGGTCGGGGAGGCCATGGCCGGCGGCACACTCGCCACCGGCGACGCGATCAACACCGCGGCACGACTGCAGTCGGCGGCCGCGACCGACCAGGTCCTCCTGGATTCCGCGACCCGGGCTCTGCTCACCGATGCCGCGGTCACCGAGCCACTCCCCGGCGTGGCTGCGAAGGGCAAGGCTGCACCCATCGAGGCGCATCGGCTGATCTCGGTCGAGCCGGCGCGCGCGCGGGAGGTCCGGGACGCGGCCCCGATGTTGGGGCGTGAAGCGGATCTGCGCGGCCTCCTCAACCACGTCCACCGCGCGCTCGCCGAGTCGAGTCCGGCCATCGTCACCGTCACCGGCGGAGCGGGCGTGGGCAAGAGCCGGCTGGTGCGCGAGGCCGTCGCCACGCTCGGGAGCGACGCGCGTGCCCTCATGGGCCGCTGCCTTGCTTACGGCGCGGGCATCACCTGGTGGCCCTTGCGTGAGGTCGTCCACGCCGCCGCGGGCATCGTCGAGAGCGATGACGGCAAGGCCGCCCGAGCCCGCCTCTCGGCCCTGATGGCGACGGTCGCGGTCGACCCCCGGGTCGACGAGCTGGTTGCATCGGCGCTGGGCTTCGCGCCCGGCGGTGCGGCGCTCGACGAGATCTTCTGGTCACTGCGCAGCCTGCTCCTGGCGTTGGGTCGCGAGCGGCCCACGGTCATCGTGCTCGAAGACCTGCACTGGGCCGAGCCCACCTTGCTTGACTTCCTCGAGGGCCTCGCGTTCCAAGTGGACGATACTCGACTCGCGCTCGTGGCCACGGCGCGCCCGGAGCTGCTCGAGATGCGGCCCGGATGGGGCTCGGCGGCCGGCTACCTCATCCGTCTCGGCGTCCTCGACCCGGCCGCCTGTGCGCAGCTGGTGGTGGCCCAGCCCGGTGGGGCGGCCCTACCGGTCGCCGTCGCGGACCGCATCGTCGTCGCGGCCGAGGGTAACCCGCTCTTCGTCGAGGAGATGGTGGGCATGCTTCGCGACGACGGTGCGCTCCGCTCCGAGGGCGGTGGCTGGGTGCTCGTGCGCGAGCCACGGCGGATCGTGGTTCCGCCCACCATCCGCGCGCTGCTCGCAGCGCGCCTTGATGCTCTTCCGCTCGATGAGCGTGACACCGCCCGGCGAGCGGCCGTCATCGGACGCAGCTTCGAGGCCGCCGCCCTCGCCGCTCTCTGCGAGCCGCGGGTCAGGCTCACGCTCGGGCAGCGGCTGCTCGAGCTCGTCCACCGGGAGATCGTGCGCCCCGAGCAAGCTGCGCTTTCCACGGGCGACGCCTTCCGCTTCCGGCACGTGCTCATCCGCGACGCGGCCTACGAAGCGCTCGCCAAGGCTGACCGGGCCCAGCTCCACGAACGATTCGCGGACTGGCTGCTGGCCACGGCAGGTGATCGTGCCGACGAGTACGACCAGATCCTCGGCTTCCACCTGGCAGAGGCTGCCCGCTATCGGAGCGAGCTCGGCCCCTCGAACGACCTGGTCGGGATCCTTGCCGACCGAGCTGCGACCCACCTGCTTGCGGCCGGCCGGCGGGCCGCCTGGTCGGGGGACACCAGCGCCGCTCGCGCCCTCCTCGAGCAGGCTTGGGACCTCGCCCGCGACCAGGCGACGCGCTTCGCTGCGGGTCACGAGCTGGCCATGCAGTGTGTGTGGATGGCGGACTTCGAGCGCGCCGCCGACCTGTCTGCCACGCTCGCGGGGATGGCCGCGAGCGTGGACGACGAGGCGCAGCGGGCGCGGGCTGCCGTCCTGGGCCAGTGGATCGACCTGAACCTGAACGAGTCCAAGGGGTCGCTCGCCGAGTTCGACGCCGCACGCGCGATCGCCGGAGCGGCCATCGAGGTCCTGACGGGGACCGGAGATCTCCATGGCGCCGCCTACGCGAACCTGCTGGTGGGCCTGATCGACAACTCGCTCGACCGTTTCGCCGCCTGTGTCGATGCGGTCCGGGCCGCCGCCGAGCTCGCTCGCGCGGCCGGCGACATGACGCTGGCCAAGCGCCTGCGGGCGATGATCGTGCTGGCGCTGCCGTGGGGTCCGCTGCCGGTGGCCGAAGCCATCGTCGAGATGTACGCCGTGCTCCCGCAGTTCGAGCACGAGCCCGTCGGCCACGGCTCGACGCTGGTCTCGCTCGCCATCGTGGAGGCCTTCCGTGGTCGCGTCACCGAGGCCCGCGACGCGTGGCGGCGTGGGGCTGAGCTGCTCGAGCAGACGGGCGAGGCTTACTGGCGCGAGAACGTCGCCTGGAGCCTCGCCTTCGTGGAGGAGGTAGGGGGCGACGACGAGGCGGCCGCGGATGAGCTTGCCAGGGTGCTGGCCGAGTCGCGCGATGGGACCGACCCACGCACCAGCACTCGCCTCGCCCATGTCCTGCTCGACCTGGGGCACCTGGACGAGGCAGCTCGGCTCGCGAGCACTGCCGCGGCGACAGTGGTCGGCCCGCGTGAGGAGGCGGACGCATCCACGCTCCTGGCACGCGTGCGACTGGCCCAGGGAGATCCCCTGGAGGCCCGTCGACTGTCCCGTCACGCGGTGCGATTGCGGGGTGATTCGGATGCGCTGGTCATGGAGGGGCGAGCGCTGAGCGTACTGGCGGAGGCCGAGTGGGCCTGCGGCGACCGCGTGGCCGGGTCAGCGGCCATGCGCGAGGCCGTCGCCTGCTTCGAGCGGAAGGGCGCGACGGCCTTGGTGGCACGAGCGGCGCAACGTTGGCGGACGCTGACCGCCGCCGACCCGCGGTCGTAGGCCTGAGAGCAGGCCGCTGCCGACGGGACCGTCGGCTGCGTGTCAGGTTGACGGTCGCGAGGCCGACGAGATGGTGGCCTGCCTACCGCTACCGACGTGCCCCGGCCGGGGCCGACCGTGAGGGCCGATGGGCTAGCTGGTCCATCGTGCCGAACGCGGTCGCGGATCGACCGCTGCACGACCTGGGGCGCCACCTCGCGCCAGCAGTGGGCCTCAGGCGACGACCGATCGAGGCCTCATGACCTCGAGCAAAGGACCGGAAGCCCGGCGTCGCCGACCGCACAGCCTGCCCATCCGTGGGCGACTTGACCTTGCGGAGCATGATATGTGGCACGCGAAGCTGGCCCATCCGTCAGGGGGGTGGTAGACGCCGACGTGGCGTCGGCCATGGGCGGGGGGTCGCCATGCGCGCAGGCACGGCTGTCGGTCGGCTCGCGCGTGTCTTCCCAGTTGGAGGGTATGGAGATGGACCGAGGATTCCCCCGTATGGTCGCGCTCACGGCAGCGTTCCTGACCACCACGGCATTGGCCATCGTACCGGTGGCCGCCCAGGAGGAGGGTGCCCCGAGCGGCACGCTCACGATCACCTTCGACAGCGAGGTCGACTCGCTCGACCCGGCGCTCGGCTACGACTTCGTCTCGTGGCCGGCCGAGCGCCTCATCTACGAGACGCTCGTCACCTACGACGAAGGCACGACCTTGGTGCCCCTACTGGCCGAGGCCATGCCGGAGATCTCCGACGATGGCCTGACCTACACCTTCACGCTGCGCGAGGGTGTGGATTTCGTGCGTGGTGGCGAGATCGTGCGGCCCATGACCGCGGACGACGTCGTGTTCTCCGTCAACCGCGTCCTGCGCCCTGATCTGCTGCCGCACCCGAGCCCGGTGTCGGAGGCGTTCTTCGCTTCCATCGCCGGTGCCGACGCGGTCATCGACGGCTCGGCGGAGACGGCCGAGGGCCTCCAGGCGCTCGACGAGCGGACCGTGCAGTTCACGCTTTCGACGCCGGACCGCACGTTCCTCAATGCTCTGGCCACGCCCTTCGGCTCGGTGATCCCGGCCGAGGCCGGATACGACGCGACCGAGTCGTTCGCGGATCCCGTCGGCACGGGCCCCTACTACCTCGAGTCGTACACGCCCGGGGAGCTGGCCGTCTTCACGGCCAATCCGCACTACTGGGGCGACGCCCCCAAGGCCGAGACCATCGACTACGCGCTGCTCGTGCCCGAGGAGACCGGCGTGCAGCAGGTGATGGCTGGCGAATCCGACATCGACGGCGACAACCTGCCCACACCGATCTACCAGCAGGTCAAGGACGATCCCGACCTCGCCGACCGGCTCCATCGCCAGTCGCAGCTCTCCTTCCAGTACCTCTCGATCGATTCCTCCGCCGCGGACAGCCCCCTTTCCGACGTGCGCGTGCGCCAGGCCATGGCCCATGCCATCGATAAGGAGAACATCCTGCGGCTGGCGGCCGGTCGCGGCAGCATCGCGAACTGCCTCTTCCCGCCGGAGCTGCCGGCCTTCGACGCGGATTGCGATCCGTATCCCTACGACGTGGACCGCGCGAAGGCGCTGATGGCGGAGGCCGGATCGGACGGCTTCTCCACGCAGCTGTACACCGACACGAGCGAGCTCAGTGGACTGGTGGCCGAGTCGATGGCCGCGGACCTCGCTGAGATCGGCATCGATGTCGAGATCATCACCCAGGACTTCGACACGCTGCTCGGAACCATCACCGTGCCGCACCAGGCGCCGCTGGTGTCCATCGGCTGGTTCGCCGACTTCCCCGACCCCTCGAACTTCATCGACCCCATCCTCTCCTGCGCGGCGGCGGTGGAGGGCGGCGCCAACTCGTCCTGGTGGTGTGACGAGGATATCGATGCCCAGGCGGCGGACGCGCGCACGCTCACCAGCATCGACGAGGCGGTCCCCGTCTACCAGGACATCCAGCGCCAGATCATGGAGCAGGTCCCGCTGGTGCCGCTCTATAACGACACCTGGACCACGCTCACATCAGAGCGTCTCAGCGGACTGGACGAGCTGCATCCGATCTGGCTCTGGGAGCTCTACAAGTACGGCGTCGAGGGCTAGGTCGAGAGCGCCTGCGGCGAAGGCGCGACCGCCTCGATGTCCGGCCGAGTCGACCATGCCGACTTCCTGATCGGCGATGAGCCGCCTGGTGCCGAGGAGGCGCTGGCTCCGACCAGTGCCTCCCGCACCAGGCGCTCGCTCGTGCGTGATCCGGCGTTCTGGATCGGCGGCACCCTGGTCACGCTGGTGGTGGCATCGGCGGTATTGGCCCCGTGGCTCGCACCGCACGACCCGACCCATCAGTTCCGACACGAGATCCCCATCGGCGAGCTGTCCGCGCCCCCGAGCGCGATGTTCCCGTTGGGCACCGACCAGCTCGGTCGGGACTATCTCAGCCAACTGCTGTACGCGGGCAGAGCGACCTTGTTCGTGGGACTCGTGGCCAACACGCTGGCCGTGCTGCTGGGAGTGGTCGTGGGTGTGGTGGCGGGTTTCGTGCGCTCGCCGCGTCTCGGCCTGCCCGGCGGCTTCGGCCTCTCCATCCCCGTCGAATCCGGCCTCATGCGCATCACCGACGTCGGCCTCGCCTTCCCGGCGCTGCTCCTGGCCATGGCCCTGACCTCGGTCCTGGGCCGCAGTCTCGAGCTCGTCACCATCGTCATCGCGGCCGTGCTCTGGACGACCATGGCCCGCCTCATCTATGCCCGTGTCCTGATGCTCCGCAATCTCGAGTTCGTCGCCGCCGCCCGCGCGCTGGGCACAAGCAACATGGCCATCATGCGGCGACACCTGCTTCCGCACGTCCTGCCGCTGGCGCTGGTCTATGGCTCGCTGGGCATCGCCACGACCATCCTCTTCGAGGCTGCCCTTTCGTTCCTCGGCGCGGGTGCCCCCATCGATGCGCCCACCTGGGGCACGATGCTCGAGCGGCAGACCGGCTCGCTCACGACGGACCCCCGGCTGCCCCTCTTGCCGGCCGTGGCCATCTTCGTCACGGTGCTGGCCTTCAACCTGCTGGGCGACGCTGTCCGTGACGCCGTCGACCCGCACACCCAGCGGACCTGATGCTGACCTTCCTGGCCCGCCGCATCGTGTGGTCGGTCTTCGTGCTCCTGGCTGTCTCGGTGCTCGCGTTCATGCTGACCTTCATGGCGCCGGCGGACCCGGCCAAGGCCATCGCCGGACCGAAGGCCTCGTCGGCTGCGGTCGAGCGCATCCGCGAGTCGCTCGGGCTCGACCGATCTCCGGTCGAGCAGCTGGGCGACTATCTCGCGGGCGTGGCCCGATTCGACTTCGGGACCTCCTACCAGTCGGGCGGGCTGCCCGTGACGGACCTCATCCTGGGCAAGCTGCCGGCCACCTTCGAGCTGGCCCTCAGCGGGATCGTCCTGGCCCTGGCGCTGGGCCTGCCGGTGGGTGTCGCTTCGGCCCGTAAGCCCGGTAGCCGTCTCGACCGCGTCGGCGCGGTCTTCAGCTCCCTGATGATCTCCGTGCCCTCCTTCCTGCTGGGGCTCATGCTCATCTATGCCTTCGCCTTCCGCTTGCGCCAGGACTTCGGCATCGCGCTCTTTCCCATCGCCAACACCCACTACGACCCGCTCGATCTCGGCGGGCTGGCGCTCCCGGCGATCACCCTGGCGGTGGCCCTGACACCCTTCTACATCCGCGTCGCGCGGACCGTGATGATCGAGGAACTCCACAGTCAGTACGTGGTCACGGCGCGGGCGAAGGGGGTGCCCGAGGGTCGGGTCGTCTGGCGACACGCCTTCCGCAACGCGCTGCTGCCCATCGTGACCCAGGCGGCGATGGACCTGGGCTTCGTGCTCGGTGGCGTCGTCGTCATCGAGTCGGTCTTCAGCTGGCCCGGCATCGGGCAGCTGGCGGCGAAGTCCATCACCTCGGAGGACCTGCCGGTGCTCATGGGCACGCTGCTCTTGGGGACCTTCCTCATCGTCGTGGCTAACCTCGTTGCCGACCTCGCCTACGCCCTCCTTGATCCGCGCATCTCCCACTGGCACGGGTGACGCTGCCGGTACACTCGTCGGCGATGACCACGTGTTCCGCGTGCACGGCCCCCGTCCCGGCGGGTGCGCGTTTCTGCCCAGACTGCGGCGCCCGGCTCGGGCAGATGGCCACACCCGCCCTCGGAACGGGCGTGCGCAAGACCGTCACGGTCCTCTTCTGCGACGTCGTGGGCTCGACTGCGCTGGGTGAGACTCGCGACCCAGAGGTCGTGCGGCTGGTCATGACTCGCTACCACGAGACGATGAAGACGCTCATCGAGTCGTACGGCGGGAGCGTCGAGAAGTTCATCGGCGACGCGCTCATGGCCGTCTTCGGCCTGCCTGCCGCCCACGAGGATGACGCGGTCCGCGCCGTGCGAGCCGCGGCCGCCATGCGCGCGGCGGTCGAACCGCTCAACGCGAGCCTGGCCGCCGAGCAAGGCGTGACCATCGCGCTGCGCACGGGGCTCACGACCGGCGAGGTCATCGCCGGTGACTCCCTCTCGGGCGGGACCTACGCGACGGGCGATGCGGTCAACACCGCTGCCCGCTTGCAGGCGGTGGCGGAACCAGGCGAGATCATCCTCGACGAAGCCACGATGCGGCTCACCGGCGAAGTCGCGCGACTGGACCCGATCGCGCCGCTGTCGGTCAAGGGCAAGGCCGAGCCCGTCCGTGCCTGGCGGCTGCTGGAGGTGGCTGCGTCGCGGGGGCGGCGCATACACACGGACGCGCCCATGCTCGGCCGTGAGCCTGAGCTGGCCCAGTTGCGTGCACGCGTCGATGAGGCGCACGCTGAGCGGCGCCCGGTGCTGATGACGATCGCGGGCGCCGCCGGCGTGGGCAAGAGCCGGCTCGTGCGCGAGGCGATCCTCGCGGGGCCGGCCTCGACGTGGGTGCTCATCGGGCGCTGCCTGCCCTACGGCGATGGCATCACCTGGTGGCCCGTACGCGAGATCATCCACGCCGCGGCGGGTATCGAGGAGGGCGACGACGCAGCTTCGGCCAGGGCCCGCTTGGCGTCGCTCGTGTCAGATGCCCAGGCCGACCCGCGCGTGGGGGCGATGGTGGCCGGCACGATCGGCCTGAGCTCTGCAGCGGTCGTCTCCGACGAGCGCTTCTGGGCCCTCCGCTCGCTGCTGGAGGGGCTCGGGCGACAGCGACCGGTCCTGCTCGTCGTGGAGGACCTCCACTGGGCCGAACCCACGCTGCTCCACTTCATCGAGTACCTCCTCGACCACGCCTTCGACACCGCCCTCGCCATCGTCGCTACCGCTCGCCCCGACCTGGGTGAGGCACACCCGACCTGGGCAGGCGGACGCGAGCGGGCACACGTGCTGCGGCTCGACGCCCTCGACCCGGAGGCTGCACACAGCCTGGTCGCGGCCCAGACCGGCGGAGCCGCCGTGCCCGCTGCGCTGGCTGAACGGATCGCTGCCGCGGCCGAGGGTAACCCGCTCTTCCTCGAGGAGATGGTGGGCCTGCTGCGCGAGCGTGGCGAGCTCGTCGAGACGGCCGATGACGGGTGGATCTTCACCGGCGCAGCGGCGGGGGTCGAGCTGCCGCCGACCATCCGCTCGCTGCTCGCGGCGCGCATCGATGGTCTGCCCCAGCCCGACCGCGAGGTGGCTCGACGGGCCGCGGTCATCGGTCGCAGCTTCGAGGCCGCCGCGCTCGCGGAACTGTCACCGATCGAATCGCGGGGCGAGCTCGGGCAGCGCCTGCTCGACCTGGTGCGCCGTGAGTTGCTGCGGCCCGACCGCGCGGCGCTGACCATCGGCGATGCCTACCGCTTCCGCCACGTGCTCCTTCGCGATGCGGCGTACGAGGCGCTCGCCAAGGTCGACCGCGCGGCGCTCCATGCCGCCTTCGCCGACTGGCTCACGAGTGTGGCCGGCGACCGTGCCGACGAGTACGAGGAGATCCTCGGCTTCCACCTCGAACGCGCCCATCGCTACCGTTCGGAGCTCGGCGACCGATCCCCCGCGACCGCGGCCCTCGCAGACGCCGCGGCCGGCCACCTGCTGCGGGCCGGCCGCCGTGCCGCCTGGTCGGGAGACACGGCCGCTGCCATCGGCATGCTCGAGCGGGCCTGGGACCTCGCCCGTGACCCGGCCAACCGCTTCGAGGCCGGTCACGAGCTGGCCATGCTCTGTGCGTGGGCCGAGGACTACCAGCGTGGCCGCGAGCTGGCGGACGGGCTGGATGACTTGGCCGCGAGTTCGGGCGGCGCTGCCCAGCAGGCCTTGGCGGGCTTGCTCAGGATGCACCTGGACATGTTCGGGCCTGGCGAGGAAGACGCCCCCGACTACGAAGTCGTCATCCGTTCAGCACAGCAGCACCTCGCGATACTGCGGGACCTGGGCGACGACCGGGCCCTGGCCTACGCTCATCTGATGGAGGCGAACGCCCTCCACCAGTCGATGCGGGTCGCCGATGCCATCGACGCCAACCTCCGAGCCGAGCGCGCTGCCGCGGCTGCCGGCGACCGCATGCTGGAGCGTCGCATGCGGATCCTGGGACTCCAGGGCCTGACCTGGGGCCCGGGCACGGTGGACGAAGGGCTGGCCCGGCTCGAGACCGATCTTCCCGAGTTCGAGCACCAGCCCATCGCGCGCGGGCTCGCCCTGGTGGCGCGTGGCGTGCTCACGGCCTATCTCGGGCAGTTCGATGTTGGCCGACGCCTGTGGCACGAAGGTGCGGACGCGGTGCGCGCGACGGGGGAGGATTACTGGCTGCCGAACCTCGCTGCGGATCACGCGCGCATCGAGTTCGCCGCGGGAGACCACGCTGCGGCCGAGGGCGACGTGCGTGAAGCCGTGGCGCAGATGGCCCGTGTCGGCGATACGTCTACCCATGTGTGGCTGCTGGCTCTCCTCGCGCGCCTCCTCGTCGGTCAGGGGCGCATCGATGAGGCGGACGCAGTGACCACGGGCGCACTGGCGTTCGTCGAGGGCACGGACGTCTGGACGCAGTCAGCCACGCGGCAGGCGCTCGCGCTCGTTCGCCTGAACCGTGGGTTCTCCGCCGAGGCGGTGTCGATCGCGGAAGAGGCGGCGGCGCTCGTCCCCGCCGACACGCCGGTGGATCGGGGTGACACGTACTTGATCCTCGCACGAGCTCGCCATGGCCTGGGCGATGCCACGGGCGCTCGCGAGGCAGTGGCGCAGGCCGTCAGGTCCTACAGGCGCAAGGGGGCCACGGCGCTTGTCGACCAGGCACGAGCGTTCGAGGTCACGCTGGCGGCGCCAGCTGAAGCCGACGAATGCCCGCGCTAGACAGACCACGAGGCGATGTGGACGGCCTCGTGGTGCGCTGGTCGAGGGGCTGACACCCATCGAGCAGGCGCACCGCGGCCTCATCGCTGTGCAGCCACCCAGGCCCACCTTCTGCAGGTGGGCCTTCCCATCGACGTCCCGCTGCGGGTGCGGGCGGTGTCACCGAACACGTCCGCAGGTTGACAGCGACCCCGTCGGCCCACCGCTCCGCCCGCTCGAGCGACCGACCCGATGCTGCCGGTAAACGATCCCCGGTCCAAGGGGTCGAGGCAAGCACAAGGAGAACCTCGCCATGGACGAGTCCACCCGACCCTTCAGCCCATCAGTGGGAGCATCTGTCATACCGCTATCGAGCAGGCGGTCGCTGGTCGCGGCCGGGATGGCGACGCTGCTCGCCGCGGCCGTGTGTGGACCGGCCCTGACCCAGTCGGAGAGCCAGGACGATCTCGTTTGGCGTCGGCTCGCGGTCTCCGGCCTGACGGGCACGGCACTGGCCGACGTCGCCGCAGATGGGACCGCGGCTGCGGTCATCGCTGCCGACCACCGCAAGCAGGGTGACAGGGCGACCGTGTGGTACTCGTCGGATGGGCGGTCCGGCTGGTCGCCGGTGGACCGGCCACCGGCAGCCGTCGGAGACGTGCTCGCCCTGGAGCACGGAACGGACGGCTGGCTCTTCATCGGGCCATCGCCCGCGTGGGCATCGAGCGACGGCATCGACTGGCGAGATGCGGCTGGCTCCCCGGCGCCCGCGGATGCCCCTTCGATCGAGGTCGGCGAGCACCGTCTCATGCTCGGCCCGGATGGCTGGGCCAGCGCACCATCTGACACGGGCGAGTGGATGCCGGTACCGGAGCTCCAGGCTATCGACCTCGTCATCCCGCTCGCGAGCGGCGGCATCGCCATCGGTGACGGGATCGTCGCGACCAGTGCGGATGGCGCGACGTGGACCCGGTCCCCGGAGCCGCTCCTCGGCTCCGCGGAACTTCGGGCGGCCTCGGTCCTCGACGACGGTAGCGTGCTCGTCGTGGGCCAAGCGCCGGCATACGGCGATCGCAAGATCCCGGCGCTGTGGATCGCCGAGACCTCCGCTGCGCGCCAGGTGGCTTCTCTCGATGACAGTGCCGCACGCTACACAGAGCTGGCCGATGCCTACAACGCAGAACGAGCGCGCGTCCTGAAGAAGCCGCT
Source organism: uncultured Chloroflexia bacterium (assembly GCA_963800275.1). Classification (GTDB taxonomy): domain Bacteria; phylum Chloroflexota; class Limnocylindria; order Limnocylindrales; family CSP1-4; genus JAFMJV01. Next base: position 382,884 of record CAWDAI010000007.1, on the reverse strand, counting down.
GCGGACGCTGCAGCAAGCACGCAAGGCTGCGCGTGGACTGGCCGACAACGCGGCAACGCTGGCGGAGGACATGGCCGCCTGGCCGTGGCCCGGCGATGCCAGCGCCAAAGCCGCCGAGCTCGTGGCGTTCCTCGACGCCATGGGCGGGGGTTGGACCCGGATGAGCGGGGCCAAGAACAGCAAGGCCTTCAGCCAGGCCAACAAGCGGACTCTGCAGCTCGATCCGTGGAACGTCGCGAGTGCATACGAGATCCGCGAGGCCCTGGGGCTTCCGATCAGCAAGGAGTTGAAGCGCGCCTACCGTCGACTTGGCGAACGGTGACCGAGGGCTTCGGCTGACCGTGGTCGTGCGCACTGGCCACAGCCAGGCTGGCGAGGCTCCGCTCTACGCTTCGCAGCCCGCCCCGGCAGCGCCGGGGCGGGCTGGAGCCGATGGAACTCCCGGAACGATGGCCGTCCGTCGCGGCTGGTGTCCGGCTAGCCTGCGCAATCCGAGTGTCGGCTCCAATTGCCACGGGTGAAATGGCGCGATTCGGGCTGTCCGTGGGGTCGTTTTGGCTCGTTTGACCCCTACGCTGACCCCTACGCGCCTATCCCACGCTCGGGGTCGAGATCGGCTCTGGTCCGAGCGTCGGTGCCTGTCCCGGTCGCGCCCTACTTCACCGCCCCGGCCGTCATCCCCCGGATCAGGTACCGCTGGAAGGCGAAGGCGAGGATGAGCGGCGGAAGGCTCGCAACGACACCGGCGGCTGCGACCTTCAGATGCTCCAGGCCGAGCTTCGTGCTGAACTCACCGATCAGCACCGGCAGGGTCTTGGCATCGACGTTGGTCAGGATGAACGCGTACAGGTACTCGTTCCAGGACACCACGAAGGCGAAGACCGCGACCGTGATGACGCCCGGGATCGCGAGGGGCAACGTGACGCGCAGGAGGGCGCCGACCCGGGTCGCACCGTCGATCATGGCGGCTTCCTCGAGCTCCCGGGGGATCGACGCGAAGTAGCTCCGCAGCATCCAGATGGCCAGCGGCAGGATCAGGCTCATGTACACGAGCACGAGCCCCATGTACGTATCGAGGATGCCCAGGTTGCGGAGGATCACGTACATCGGGATCACGATCGCGATCGGCGGCACCATCTGCACGCTCATGGCACCGAACAGGTACTGCCTCCGGCCCGGAAAGTTGACCCGGGTCACGGCGTAGGCAGCGAAGATGCCGAGCGTCAGCGCCAGCGCCGTCGTGCTCGTAGAGATGATGGCCGAGTTCCTGAGCGACGAGAGGAAGAGCTCCGCGTTAGCCGATGCGCCTTCGGTAGCGCCGAACAGTTCGCGGTAGTTGTCAAGCGTGAACCGATCGGGGATGAGCTTTGCCGGGATCTCCAGCAGGTCGGCCTTGAACGCGAGTGACGAGATCACCATCCAGGCATACGGTGCGAGCGTCCAGACCATGATCAGGACGACGGCCGTGTACAGGCCGATGCGGCCGAGTCGGTGACGCCAGACCACCTGTCTCGGCTTGGGTGGGACCGTCAAGCGCGCTCGCCTGCTCGTGGACATCAGCTACATCTCCACGATCGACTTGTGAGCCTTGCGAATGTAGATGATCGCCGGGATGAGCAGGAGCATCGCCACCGAATAGGCCATGGCGGCACCAAGACCGAAGCGCAGCGACCGGAACGTCGTGGCATAGATCCGTAACGACACCAGCTGGGTGGAGCTCTCCGGACCGCCTCCCGTGATGATCTGCGGGATCTCGAAGGTCTGGAATCCCCAGATCAGCTGCAGCAGCCCGGCCACGATGAGGATGGGCAGGATCAGCGGGAAGGTGATGTAGCGGAACCGCTGCCAGGCAGAGGCTCCGTCGATGTTCGCTGCCTCGTACGGTGCCGCCGGGATCGCCATCAGGGCACCCAGCAGCAGGAGCACGGTGAGCGGCGTCTCCTTCCACACGTTGGCGAGGATGATCAGGCCCATGGCCCAGTTCGGATCGGCGAGCCAGACCTGGTATTCGTCGATGAGCCCCAGTTGCTGCAGGAGGGCGTTGAGCACACCGAAGTCGGCGTTGTAGATCCACTTCCACATCGATGCCGCGACCACGGCCGGCAGGGCCCAGGGCAGGATCATCAGGGCGCGCGCCAGGCCACGGCCCCTGAACGACTGGGTCAGGACGAGGGCGATCGCGATGGCGAGGGGCAGTTCGATGGCGATGGACGTCAGCGCGAAGGTGGCGGTAGCACGAACTGAGTTCAGGAACCGTTCATCGGTCGCCAGCCTGATGTAGTTGTCCAGCCCGACGAAGCCGTCGTTCTGGGGCCTGGCGAGATCCTGTTGCTGGAAGCTCAGGACCAGCGCATCGATGAGCGGGATGAGCACGACCGCGAAGATCGCGACGAGCGCCGGCAAGGCCAGCGCGAGACCAAAGCGGCGCTCGCCGGCCGACGTGCGATCCCGTCCCCACCTCAAGCCTGCATCCCTCGTCCATGCGCTCCCGACTCACCGGCCGATGGCGAGGAAGGGCCACCGCTGATAGCCAACGGTGGCCCTTCCGATGTCCCGAGACCGGGCGGTGCTGACTGCGTAGCGGCCTATGGCACGCAGTTGAACTCGTCAAGGCCAGAGGCGATCGCGTCGAGCGCCTCCTGGGCCGTCTGGCCTCCGTTGAGGGCCTTGTGGATCTCGGCGGTGCTGACATCGACGAGGTCGGCATACCAGGTCAGGGTCGAGAGCCCGCGAACCGAGTCGAGCTGGCTCGAGAAGGCTTCCCACTCCGGATACAGCGCGACCAGGTCGGGGTCCGTGTAGAGGTCGACCCAGATCGGCAGCATGCCGATCTGCTCGGCCATGTACCGGTTGGTGTCCTCGCTCGTCATGTACTCGATGAACTTCCAGGCCGCGTCCTTGTGCTGCGAGTTGGCCGGGATCGCATAGCCCTCGGGCAGGGTCAACGAGGGCGCACCAGCCGGGACCGCCCCGATGCCCAGTTGGCCCTGGATCGACGAGAGCGTGTCGTCCTCGGCGAACGCCACCAGTCCCGGTATGCCCTGGGGCATGAACAGCGTTCGCCCGGCCAGGAACACGTCCTGTGCTGCAGCCTGGTCGAAGGTAAGTCCGGCTGGATCGGCGACTCCGTTGGAGAGGGAGTCGATCATGAACTGCAGGCCCGCGAGGGTGTTGGGATCGTCCTGCGCGACGATGCACGACGAGTCGTCCACGATCTCACCGCCGAACGCATACGTCCAGAAGTGGAACTCGTTGCCAAGGGCCCATTCCTGGTTCCAGAACGGTGCCATCCCGTGTTCGACGATCCCGGCATCCACGGCGGCCTGGCTCTGCGAGGTGAACTCCGCCCAATCCTGGGGCGGCGCGTCGAAGCCCGCCTCGGCGAGCTTGGCCTCGTTGTAGAAGAAGAACCTGGTGTCATTGTTCCAGACGAGGCCGGTGATCGACCCGTCAGGACAGGTGAACAGGTCGACCAGCCCCTCGATCATGCCCTCCGTGTAGCCCTCCGGCATGTAGTCGTTCAGCGGAGTGGCCCAGCCGGCACCACACCACTGTGCGACCCACCCGTTGTCGAACTCGACGACGTCATAGGCGCTGCCTCCCGTCGCGAGCTCGGGCACGACCTTGTCGGCCACCGAATCCCAGTCGCTCTGGATGAGGCTGACCGAGATCCCTGTTTCTTCCTGGAACTGGTTGATCCGACTCTCGAAGGCCGTTCCCATGTCGGCTTCGTGCGCCGGGATGATTACGGTGATCGACTCGGACTGGGCTCCCGCTGACGCGGAGGTCGCAGCCAACGCAGCAAGGACCAGGGACAGCGCCAGCGCCCCCGTCCTCGGTCCCCGTGCTGGATGCCTGGTAGGTGCGAGATCGCTCACAGTAGCCTCCTCTCCCCGTCGCACTCGTCGGCGACGTGCGGACGCGACGAGGATGACCGACAAATCACACGGCTGCAAGGTTCACCCGTCACGATCATCCCGGTTCGGGCGGCCATCTGCCTCGCGGGCCCCGCGAACCGCACGAGGTCCGTCGCGGGTGCCGCCCATCGCGCCCTGACGGCGACGCCGAGGTCCGTGTCCACGACCCTTGTCATACCCCCCATAGCTCATAGACGAACGGCGTGGAGCAAGTGTCTCAGGAATCGCCTCCAGCTCGCGTGGGCTGAGCAACGCCGGGTCACAGGTCACGCCGCCCTTGGCGCCGCCGAAAGGGACGTCCACGAGCGGCACTTTGGTCATCCACATGGCCAACGCACGCCCGTCGTCGCGATCGGCGTGCGGGTGGAAGCACAGGCCTCCCTTGGGGCCGCGTGCGTTGTTGTGCTGGACGCGGTAGCCGGTGAAGACTCCGACGGTGCCGTCGTGGAGGCGGACCGAGAAAAGCACCGACAACTCCCGCTGGCAGGACGTGAGGACGCGGCGCATACCCGCCTCGAGCGCAAGATGGTCAGCGACGGCCTCGAACTGATCGAGGGCAGCCGCAAGTGCGCCGGCGCCTTGGGTGTGTGACCGATGGCTGCGAGCACGAGACGGGTGGGCAGAAGGGAAACAAGATCACGTGGCGTCACCACTTGCGGACGTGGACGCCGTAAGCATGACGAACGACCACGAACAAGCGGCTGGACGTACATGAACGGCACATGAACATGAGCGTGGCCACCGGCCCAGGACCACAACGTCATGCTTATGCTGGCAGCAGGATGACGCGACCCCCAGGCATCTCGCCGCTCGCTCCGGCCGTCCTTTCCGTGGTCCGCCCGGAGACCGCCGCCGCTGACATCGAAGACCGCCTGTCACAGGCCGGGGCCACGCTCGGGCCGGGTGTCGCCGATGCGCTGCTCGAAGAGCTCGCCCGGCTCGGGCTCGTGCGCGTCACGAGCGCCGACGGGTCAGGGCGGCGCTACGTGCTCACATCGCTTGGACAGCAGGCCCTGCGGGACAGCCTCGTCGTCGGCGAGGCCGATCGGCTGGCGGAGCTGGAGAGCCTTCGGACCGACCTACTGTCGGCCATCGCCCATGAGCTGCGCACGCCCTTGACCGCAGTACGGACGAGCGTGGGCCTGCTGCTCGAGCCGGGCACCGATCCGACGGACGAGCAGCGCCATACGCTTCTCGCGGCCATCGGCGACAAGCTCGGCGTTGATCCCGATGCGCCGCGCTACATCCGGACCGAACGTGGTCTCGGCTACCGCTTCCTAACACCGCGATGAGGTCGTGATCGGCCTCGGCGGCCCCCGCAGCGGACGGACCGCCGTCGACCGCCGCGCCGACCGGCTCGTAGCCGCGACGTCGATCGTCCTCGCCGTCGGGTTCCTGGGTCTGGGCGCGGCCGCCCTCTTCCTGCCCGCCGCGCAGCGACTCGGGGTGTGGTTGCCGCTGCACCTGGCCATGGCGGGTGCCGCATCGGTGGCCATCGCGGGTGTGATGCCCTTCTTCAGCGCGGCCTTCGCCACGGCGCAGCCGGTCGATGCCCGGCTTCGCTGGGGTTCGATCGTCGCGGTGGCCGGCGGTGCTGCCGTGGTCACCCTCGGTTTCGTCGAAGGCCTGCTGCCGCTCGCCGTGCTGGGCGGCGTCACCTATCTCGTGGGCATCACCTTGACAGCCGTCAGCACCTTCGTCCCGCTCGCAGGTGGTCTTGGTCCCCGAGGTGGAGTCGTCGCCCTGGGCTACGGGGCCGCCCTCGCCATGGTCGGCCTGGGTGCGCTGGTGGCGACGCTCTTCCTCGCCGGCTGGCCGCCGGTCACGAGCGATTGGGTCTACCTGAAGCCCGCCCACGCGTGGCTCAACCTCGTCGGCTTCGTCTCGCTCGTCATCGCCACCACACTGCTGCACTTCTTTCCCACCGTCATCGGCTCACGTATGCAACGCTCGCCCGCCGCCCACGGCACGATCGCTGGTCTCGCGCTCGGTGCGGCGGCGGTGGCGGCGGGTTTCTGGCTGCGTTCGGACCTGGTAGCCCGACTCGGCGCGATCACCACCCTCGTCGGTGCCGTGGCCCTGGCGGTCTATGCCTTGGATGTGTGGCGGACGCGCGCTCGCTGGACGGGCGACCCGGGCTGGCATCGCTTCGCCATGGGCGGGCTCATCTCGGCCATCGCCTGGTTCGAGCTCGGCCTCGTCCTCGCCGCCGGGCGGGTCCTCCTCGCCGGCACCGATCCGGGTGCGACGCGCAGCGACCTCTTCGTGGTCCCGCTGGTGGCCGGCTGGGCGGGGCTGGCCGTCCTGGCCGCAGCGACCCATCTCGTGCCGTCCGTGGGGCCGGGAGGACCGCACGCCCACGCTCGACAGCGCGAGCTCCTCGGCCGAGCCGCGACGCTCCGACTGCTGGCGGCGGACCTCGGGCTCGTTGTCCTGGCCGTGGGTGTCATATCGGGCACCGACCCGGTGGCCGCCATCGGTGCCGTTCTGGTGAGCCTCGCCACCGTACTCACGGTCGGGCTCATCATCACCGCGATCGCCGACGGCATCGGGGACGGTCGGCGTCGAAGCGTCGGCGACCAGTGAAGGGTCTCGGGCGTGGTCCAAAGGAAAGAGGCGACGTCCTTCTTCGCCACCGGGCCGAGCAGCAGCGCATGGTCGCAGCGCGAATGGATAGGCTTACGGCCGCACGCCGGTCGTGCTCCGCCAACGCGATTGTTGCCGCTCATACCACGTCATGAGTGGCATGACCGACAGGCCATGGACGACGATCGACAGAGCCACGAGGCCAAGGGTGATACTGGCGAGCCAGGAGATGAGGTCCACGTCCAGGCCGTGCGTGGCGGCGAAGGACAGGTAGTACACGGAGCCGATGCCGCGGATGCCGAACCACCCGTATAGCGCCAGCGTAGGCCGACGGGCCCGTGTCCCGGCGAGGCCCGCGAACACCGACAGCGGCCGGATCCCGAGGAGGAGCAGTGGGCCCAGCCAGATGATGGACGAATCGAGCCCCACAGCGCTCAGTGCGGCCCCCACGATCACGACGAGCCCCACTTCTGCCACTCGCTCGATGGCCTCGTTGAACGTGAGCAACGAATGAGCGACATGGGCGGCTACTCCCTTGGCGCTGTCATGCTCCTCGTCCACTGAGGCGCCCACGGGTTCTCGCGCTTCATCGGATGGCCCGTCGCCTGCGCTGATGCGCTCCACTCGGCGCACGGCGAGGCCCGCTGCGAAGACCGCCAGGAACCCGTACGCACCGAGGGCGATGGCGACGCCGTACGAGAGCGCGATCAACCCGAGCAAGAGGAACTCGTCGCGTCCGACCGCGGCGTGCGTGCGCGTTCGCAGGTGGAGGACGATGCGCGAGGCCCCTGTCCCCACGATGAACCCGACAGCCAGTCCTCCTGCCACTGCCCACATGACGTCGACCGCGAGCCACCGCAGGCCGAACGGTCCGAGGTCGTGAAGGCCAAGGAGCCCGAGCCCGAGCATCACGAACGGAAACGCGGTGCCGTCATTCAGGCCAGCCTCGCCTGTGAGTGTGAACCGCACACGGTCACGATCGAAGGCATCGGACAGCTGGATGTCGGATGCGAGAACGGGGTCGGTTGGTGCCAGGATCGCCCCAAGCAGTACCGCTGAGCCGACGGGGAGCCCCAGGCCCAGCCAGCCCACCAAAGCCAGTGCTGCCACCGTGAGCACCATGGAGACGCTTGCGAGCCGGATCGGAAGCCGCCACAGGCGGTCGCGCAGCGGGATGCGAAGCTTCAGGCCAGCCGTGAACAGCGAAACGATGACGGCCACCTCGCTGATCAACTCGAGTAGGGGCGCCTGGCCCACGGGGTCGACGACGAGCATCCCCAGACCGAGCGGCCCGAGAATGACGCCCGCCACCAGGTACACGTACGACGTGGACAGCGGCAACCGCCGGATGGTCGAGCCGATGAGGCCCATCGTTACGAGGATCAGGCCGGCTACGATGTACCACCGAACGTCAGTCAAGGCGACTTCCTCGACCCGCTGGACTTGGCCCATCGCGGGCATCGATGACCGCGGGAGGCAGCGGCTTCAGCAGCTTCAGGAAGCGGATCCGCTAGCACCGGACACCGACCCCTGGTTCCGGCTCGGGGTGCTAGCTGGCCCGTGGTGTCACCACAGCTGCCCCATCGGCTGCAGGAGACGCCTCGTCCGCATCCAGGACCTCGACCGCGGCCGGAATGACCGTGGGCCGGCCCTCGAGTGCCCCTGTGTCGATGTCCTCGCCGAGCTCGACACCGGCGTTGAGCAGCGCCTCGGCATCGAAACCGAGCATCATGCCTTCGACACGGACGGGTCGTCCAGGCTCTACCTCGTCGAAGCCTCCGGTGTCCTCGCCCACGATCAGCAGCCCATCCTCTCCGTCTGTTCCACCGAGTGTGAAGACGTTGTCCGCCATGATCTCCCCGAAGCCGCCCTTGACACGGACGGTCTGTCCGGCAAAGCGCTCCGGCTCCGCGAGCACCGTGGCCACGTCGACCTCCTCCTGCTCGACGGAAGGTGCCAGCTGTGGGGCATCGATGGCGATGTCGAAGACCTCCGTGATGACCGCCGGCGACCCCTCGAATGATGCGAAGAGTTCAGGGGCGAGCACCAGGCCGTAGTCCTGGGTCATAGCTTCCGCATCGAAGGTCCGGACGATACCGGTGACCTGGATGAACTGACCTTCGAGGAAAGGTGCCACGGTCGCGTCTCCGCCGCCCGGCCCCGCAACACCGGGCGCAGCAGCGTCACCACCACGGTCGACGAACGCACCCGGAGGCGTCAGAACGAGAAGTTGACCGTCGACGAAGTCGTTCCCGAGCGTCATGGCGTTCTCGGTCAGGAGCCGCGCCACCAAGCCGCTGACCACGACGCGGTCACCGACGAGGCTGTCCGGCTCCTCCAGGATGGCCCCGAGGCTCGTGCTGCGCGTGTCAGGGACCGTACCGTCGTCACTCTGCCATAGCCACCAGCCGATCATGAGGGCGATGGCGATCGCGAGGATCGCCACGAGGACCCAAGACCAGCGGACCCCGGCGATGCCCTCGCCTGGATCCCTGTCCTGGTTCGTGGGCGGGCCCCCCGTCGGATGTGTCACCGTTTCTTCTCGCCTCCATATCGACGTTCGCGATTTCATGGCCGCCGGGCCGAGCGGCTGCTCGAGCCCTTCAACCGCAGCCCGTCGGTGTACGCCGCAGTCCTCCCGCTCGTTGGCATCGGCACCGGTTTCGCACGATGGTGCACCGCTGCCGAGCAGGGACCCGATGCGCGCCGTCCGCGCATGTCGCGGACCTGCCCCGGATCGAGGCGGACCCGTCGCCTGAACGTCACTGCCTTGCTCTCCCGTCACATCGACCGGCGCACACCGCCAAGAGGTGCCCACTCGCAGACTGCCGTGTGCTGCTTTGCCGCTGCGCTCCAGCCTGAGAGGAAGCCATCACAACGGCGTTGCAGACCTCGACGGCGCTGACCACCTCCGGGCTGACCTGCCGAGCGTCAGGGGCATGCATGAACGCCTCGAGGAGGCGACCAAGCAGCAGCGGCTGGACCTGCTCGAGGGCGGGCGTGACCCGCGGGAGGGTGGCCACACGTGACATGCCACTGCAACGGGGACCCCTGCGGGATGGGCGCGAATCTGAGGACCTCGCCGCCAGCATCCACCCTCCGAACGCGCCCCCTGAGCGCGCGGGCAACGAGGCGAGCGGAGGTATAGATCTCGATGCGTTACTCCGGATCCGGCGGCCCCTCGGGCCGCAGCATCATCCTGACCGTCGGCACGGTCGTGGTCGTCGTCGCGATCGTGCTGATCGTGGTCTATCTGTTGTTCTTCCTATAGAGGTCGACCACCGCAGCAGGCAGAAGCCGCAGCACACAAGAGCAGAAAGAGGATCGACATGCGCAAAGGCAGGACCGTCACCGGTCAGGATGTCTACAGTCTCGCGGACGGCACGCGCGTCGAGTCGGTATCCGATCTCGTCATCAATGCCGAGAACGACGCCATCATCGCGCTCCTCGTCGACGAGGGTGGCCTGATGAGTTCGTCCAAGATCATCCCCGTCGAGGCCATCAGCAGCTTCGGCCCCTCAGCAGTGATGGTGGCCGAGCGGGACGCCGTCATCGAGGCCGACGCCGACCCCGAAGTCGCCCATATCCTCGAGCGGGACGGAGCGCTACTCGACAGCCGCGTCCTGACTGTCGATGGCGACGACCTGGGCAAGGTCAACGACATCTATTTCGACGAGCACGACGGACGCATCGTCGGCTTCGAGGTCTCGGGCGGACGCCTCGATGAGGTGATGAGCGGGACCTCGTTCCTGCGGCTCGACGAGATCCGGGTGGTCGGGCCAGACGCGGTCATCACGACCGTCGAGACGAAGGCCCACCTCGCGGAGCAGGCCGGAGGGGTCCAGGGGGCCATGGAATTGGCCGGGGAGCGCGCAGGCCAGGTGCGTGAGCAGCTCGAGGGCGCAGCGGAGGAGGCGCAGGACCGCGATGGCACGCTCGTGGGTCGCCGCTCCGGCGCGGACGTCGCCGACCGCACCGGCTCGATCATCGTGGCCCGAGGCCAGCGCATCGCGCTCGAGGACGTACGCGAGGCGCGCGATGCCGGTGTCATCGACGAGCTCTACCGGGCGGCTGGCGCAACTCGCCAGAAGACCGCCGAGGATCAGGCCAAGGAAGCGGCCGACAGCGCCGCCGAGACGGCCGGCGACCTGTGGGACCGCTTCACCACCAAGCTCTCCCAGCTCACCGATGCGGCCGGCCGCCGGGTCGAGGCCGAGCAGACCAAGCAGCATCTCTCGCGCATCAACGATGCCATCGGCCGGCCAGTCACCAAGGTCATCCTCGACCGGGGTGACGACGTCATCCTCGATGTCGGGAACCTCGTGACCCACGAGGCTGTCCAACGGGCCTACGAGAACGGCATGCTCGACTCGCTGCTGGACTCGATCTACAAGGCCGAGGTGACGTTCCGACGGGACGAGCTCAAGGCCCGCATCGAGGGTCAGGCGACCATCGAGCGGGCGTCGGGCGGCGCAGACCTCGTCGATGAGCTGGAAGCGCGAAAGGACGAGGAGGAGGAGGGCGACTCCGACGCGGGTGTCCGGCAGACCGCTGACTACAGCGAGAGCGGGACACCCGAGCCGGGCGCTGCGGGCGCCGGATCGCCACCCCCGATGGACATCGATCGACGGCTCGACGGAGAGACGGTGGCTGAGCCGGGGTCGGCCTCGGGGCAACGACCGGCGCTTCTGCCGGAGCGGCCGGCCGACAGGCCGGAGTCGTCTCTCGACGACCCCGGCCAACATCCCGCCTAGGGTCGAGTCCATTCCGGGCCCAGGCGGACGGGCCTTCCGGGAACGCGCACCAGGGACAATCCCGTCGTGGGTACGCCATTAGCCCAAAGCAGGGCCCTGGTCCGGTTCCGACTCGATCGGGTCGTCCCAGGGATAGATCCCCGACTCGGCGAAGGTCGCCGCCGTCTCAGTGCGCGCGAGCCAGGCGGAGCCGCCGAAGGCCTCGTAGAGCAGCAGATATGCCCCGAGCGAGATCGTGCCTGCCGAGGGCCCCGCCCTCCCACCTGAGCGCGTCGGTGACGACGCCGGTCCGCGCTGGGTATGCTTTGGAGGAGGGACGCGGCAAGCCCGGTATGGGTTGGCTGGCGTTCCGTGACCGCCGAGCACCGGAGGGAGACGTGGTCATCGACGACGAGCCGGTCCGAAGCCGGGCCTCCATTGAGGTCGGGATCGAGGAGCGCCTGCGGGTCGCCAAGCTCGCGGCCGGGATCGGCATCCACGAGTACCAGCCCGGGACCGGACGGATCCTGTGGGACGAGCGGGTGCGCGAGCTGTGGGGCATCGGGCCCGACGAGCCGGTGACCTATGAGTTCTTCCTGTCCGGCCTCCATCCCGACGATCGTGCGCCCACCCAGGCGGCGGTCGACGCTGCGCTCGACCCGGCCGGCGAGGGCGTCTACCGTGCCCAGTACCGTGTGTCCTCCAAGGCCGACGGGGTGACCCGCTGGGTGGAGGCGACCGGGCACGTGACGTTCGAGGACGGGCGGGCGGTCCGTCTCATCGGGACGGTCATGGATATCTCCGCGGGGAAGCGCATCGAGGCCGAGCTGCGCGAGAGCGAGGGTCGCTTCCGCTCCATGGCCGACGGGACACCGGTGATGATCTGGGTAACCGATGCGGACGGTCGCATCGAGTACGTCAATCGCGCCTATGAGGACTTCTTCGCCGTCACACTGGAGCGGATACGGCGTGAGGGCTGGCAAGCGCTCGTCCATCCCGACGACCGCGAGGGATACGTCGCGCCCTTCCTCTCCGCTCTCCGCGAGCAGACCCCCTACCACGCGCAGGCGCGGGTCGCGCGGGCCGACGGCGCGTGGCGCTGGATCGAATCGTTCGCCGCGCCCCGCTTCGCGCCCGACGGCACGTACCTCGGCCTGGCCGGCAGCAGCCCCGACATCACCGAGCGGGTGGAAGCCGAGGCGCGCCTCCGCGATGCCCTCGCCGCCAAGGACGAGTTCGTGGGCTTCATCTCGCACGAGCTGCGCACGCCGATGACGGTCATCCTCGGCATGAGCAGTCTGCTCGCCGGGGCAGCGGTGTCCGCGGAGGAGCAGCGTGCGCTGGCGGCCGACATCCACACGAGCGCGCAGGAGCTCGACACCATGATCGGCTCGCTGCTCGTGCTCGCCCAGATCGACCGCGCGCGCGACCCGATCGAGGCGGAGCCGGTGCTCCTGACTCGACTCGTCGCCGAGATGGTCGATCGCCATACCGCTACGGACGTGGCGCACACCTATGATCTCGACCTGCGCAGCCCCGGCGCCATCGCCGCCTGTGACCCCGACTGGATCGAACGGGTGCTGGCCAACCTCCTGGGCAACGCCGCCAAGTACTCACCGCCGGGAAGCACCATCGCGTCCGTCGTCCAAAGCGCCGATGGCGAGGTCCGGGTGATGATCCTCGACGAGGGGGATGGCATCGCCCCCGAAGATGCGGGGCGGCTCTTCGAGCCCTTCTACCGGAGTCCGTCGGTGCGCGACTCGGTGCCCGGCGCCGGCCTGGGTCTGACCGTGTGCCGGCGCATGGTGGAATTGATGGGTGGTCGCATCTGGGCCAGTTCGCGACCGGGCGGGGGCGCCGAGTTCGGCTTCGCCCTTCCCAGCGTGGAAGAAGACGATCCCGACTGAAGGTGCGGGCAAGAACGGGCGGAGGGGCGCTCAAGCCGTAACGGGGACGCAAGCCTGCCAGCCGCGAGGTACAGACGCGCCTGGCATGCGACCACGCGCAGACTGACGGCCATGCGTGTCGTCATCGCCACCTTCCCCGATGACGCCGGCGCGGAAGCGTTCCGACGTTCGCTCCGGGAGGACTTCGCCATCCCCGGCCGCGCGGTCTCGGTCGCGACGGCCGTCGCCTGGGGCGAGCCTTACCATGACCATCGGCTGGTTGCAGCGTGGGTGCCACGGGGGCTCATGGACCGGGTCCGGAGCCGCGCGACACGGCACGGAGCGAAGCTTCATGAGCCCCCGTCCACCGTGGCCCCTCCGCGTTGGCTTCGGGGGGATCAAGGCGCCGAGCTGCGCAGCTGACCGTGGGCGCTCACCCGGGGGGTACCCACAGGTCTCGGACATGGGCGCCGGGGACCCCGTAGCGTGTTGCCCGTATGCTCCCGACGGGTCAGGACACGCGGTCCTCCGGTCGACGCCAGGCCGCGGCATGGTCGTGGGCGAAGGTGGCGAAGTCGATGGGCGCACGCCCGGCAAGGCGGGCGACGTCGTCGCTGAGGCCGGCCGCGAGTCCGAGACGGGCCGCGGTGTAGATGCCGATGGTGACCGCCGCCATCCCGCGTGGCATGCCCGCGCGGCGGACCCGACGCCAATAGGACCAGGGGCTCGGGTCGGCATATCGGATGGGACGACCGAGCACCTCGGTCATGATGGCCGCGCACTCGTCGTACGTCAGCGCGGCCGGACCGGTGGAGAAGAAGCCCGGACCGAGGCCCGAGGCCTGCGATCGGCGACCGCTGAGCACCATCGATGCGGCCCGCCTCAGCTCGCCCTGGACGTTCACGCGCGACACCTGGCTCGTCCTCCCCTTCTCGGATGGTGTCGTATAGGCGCGACGGAACGAACGTGGCTCGGCCCGGCCGAGATGCTCGACCAGATCAGCCGTCTCGGGACGCCGATCCCGTCAGTGCGCTCTCAATGTCTGAATCCGGACCGTGTGGCTGACTCGGCCGGCGGGTTCTTCACGAGAGCCTCGTGGTGGGAGCGAAGGTCGGCGAGCAGATGCGTGCCGAGGGCATGCGTGAAGCCTTCCCGCACGACGATACGCAGGACGATGAGATCGTCTGCTTCCGGCGGCATCGGATAGGCCGGGATGAGCCAGCCGTCCAGGCGCATCCGCTCGGCCAGGTCGAAGGCGTCGTAGGGCAGGTTGCCTTCCAGCGCGAAGACCACGACGGGGATCTCGTGCCCTCGACTCACGACCCGGAAGGGGCCGATGTCGGGGATGGCCTCAGCCAGACTGACCGCCGTCTCGCGGAGGGTCTGCATGATGCGCCCGTATCCGTAGCGGCCCAAGCGGAGGAAGTTGTAGTACTGCGCCACCACGAGGCTGGCGGGGCGCGAGAAGTTGAGCGTGACCGTCGTCATCTCGCCACCGAGATAGTCGACCTTGAAGACCAGCTCTTCGGGCAGATCCTGGGGCTCGCGCCAGATCGCGAAGCCGAGACCTGGGTAGACCAGTCCATACTTGTGGCCGGAGACGTTGATGGAGCGTACGTTCGGCAGGCGGAAGTCCCACTCGATGTCCGGGTCGAGGAACGGCGCGATGAACCCACCGGTCGCCGCATCGACGTGTATCGGTACCGCTCGTTCACTGATCCGGTTGTCATCCACTACGGCATCATGGATGGCCTTGATCGGCTCGTATTCGCCACTGAAGGTCGTGCCCATGGTGGCGACGACGCCGATGGTGTCGTCATCGATCGCGTCCACCACCGACTTGGGGTCGAGCACGTAGCGACCGCCTTGGACCGGGACCTCGCGGGGCTCGACCCCCCAATATCGACAGAATTTCTTCCACACGATCTGGACATTGGTGCCCATCACGAGGTTGGGTCGCGGTGACGAAGAGTCGAGCTGTCGCCGGCGCCACTGCCAGAGCATGGCCATGCCGGCGAGCATCACCGCCTCCGAGGATCCGAGCGTGGACACGCCCGTCGCATCTGCCTGGTCGAGGCCCGGTGCATTGAACAGGTCAGCCACGATATTGACGCAGCGGCGCTCGAATTCGGTGGTCGCCGGATACTCATCGCGGTCCACGAGGTTTCGGTCCAGCGTCTCGAGGATCAGCTCCTCAGCCTGGGGCTCCATCCATGTCGACACGAACGTGGCCAGGTTCATGCGCGCGTTGCCATCGAGCATGAGCTCGTCCATCACCAGGCGTTTGGCCACGTCGGGCATGGCACCGTCCGCCGGCAGGCGATCGACCCGCACCTCACCACGGTCCATGGGGTGCGTGTACGGCGGCGCGAAGACCTTCACGTCAAGTTCGCGTTCCTCGGCATGACGAGTCATGAGTACCTCCGCTTGGGGCGACTGGGGGCGCTGTTTCAAGGGTAGCCCAGCCCTTACTCGTACCGCGGCAGCAACCGGCGACGCCTCCCCTCCCCTGAGGCCCCTACAGCTCCTTGACGGCGGCGTACCAGACGCGATCGGCCACGTCCACCATGGTGCCGGCGATCCGCGACATCCGTCGATAGAGCTCGCGCCGGCCCATGACCTCTCGCACCTGCCCGCTCTCGTGCGCATCCTGCGCCTCCAGCAGCAGCAGGCTGCTCATGGCCTGCCGGTAGACCTTCTCCATCCGACGCGCGGACTTGGTCGCATCGTCGGCCGCCGCCGTCGCGGTCTCGTGGTCGTCCCTGCCGCCGTTGGCCGCGATGGCATCGAAGGCCCGGGCCAGGTGCTCGGTCCCCGTGCACAGGTGACCGGCCATCTCGGCCGTGGGCTCGTCGGGCGGCATGTCCATCACCTCCGACTCGCGCACCACGTCCTTGGAAGCGGTCAGGACCTTGTCGAGCAGCTGGCTCAGGAGGAAGATGTCCTCGGGGCTGATGGGCGTGATGAAGGCATCGCGCAGGGCCACCCGCACGTCGCGCTTGGCTTCATCGGCCTCGTGCTCGAGCTGGCGCACCCGTTGGGCCGTGTCGGCTTCTCCGGCAGCCCAATCCGCGAAGGCGGCCATGCCCTCGACGGTGATGGCCATCTGCTTCTGCAGTGCTCCCAGCACATCGGGCTCATGCGGCAGGAACCAGCGGCTGATCGATCGTCGGATGTGCATCGTCATACCCCAGCGAACCACATCCACAGCGGCAGCGCCAGCACCGCGAAGAGCGCCGCCCCCGGCATCGTCGTCAGCCAGGTCAGGGCGATCTCGCGCACCACGCCCCAGCTGACGTGGCGCCAGCGCCGGCGACCGGCACCGATGCCCACGACCGACGACGAGACCACCTGGCTGGTCGAGATCGGCGCGCCGGCGAGCGAAGCCCCGAAGATGATGGCGGCTGAGCTGGTCTGGTTCACGAGGCCGTCCAGGCTATGCAGCGGGTAGATGCGCGTGCCGATGGTCTTGACGATGCGCCAGCCGCCGAGCGCAGTGCCCAGGGTCAGGGCCAGGCTGCAGCCGACGATGGTGAGCACACCCGTGTCGCTGACGTCGTCGACGTCGCCGGCCGCGACGAGCAGCGCGGCGACGACCCCCACGGCCTTGGAGGCATCGTTGGCTCCATGGCTGAAGGCCAGCCAGGCGGACGCGGCCCACTGACCCAGGCGCACCGGCCGCTGTGCAGCCGCCGAGGCTCGCCGTGCGGGGCGCAGGGCCACGCGCTCGAGGACCCAGGAGGTGCCGAACCCGAGGACCGTGGCCAGGAAGATGCCCGCGAGGATCCCCAGCACGCCTCCGAGGTGGCCGTCCACGAGCGGACCCCAGGCCACCGCGTCCACGCCGGCGGCGACGATCGCGGAGCCGGTCAGGCCACCGACGAGCGCATGGGACGACGAGGACGGGATGCCGCGCCACCAGGTGATCACGTTCCAGAGGACGGCGCCAGTGAGACCGGCCCCGATGACCGCGACCGCGATCCCCTGTTCGACGGTCACGATGCCGGCCACGGCATCGGCCACCGCCGCGCCCAGCAGCAGCGGCCCCAGCAGGTTGGCGATCGAGGCCATGAGGATGGCCGGCAAGGGGCGCGCCGCGCGCGTGGCCACGAGCGTGGCGATGGCGTTGGCGGCATCGAGGAACCCGTTGGTCAGCGCGAACGCGAGCGCCAGGGCGACCGCGGCGACGAGGGCGCTATCCACGACGGTCGAACCGGAGGCACGAGCGATCGCGGACGAGGCGGGTCATGTCACCATCATGTCGCCGTTCGCCTCGCGGGTCGAGCCCGCGGCCAGGTCCGCCGCACGACCGGCCGGGCATCCGCTGCAAGTACGGCTCCCGGCAGCCCGTAGAACCCGGGAGCAGTCGACCAGGGCGACGACGCGTAGTGCTCCGAGGGCGATCCAGACGCCATGGGTGCCCGCGAACCGGCTCCATGTCGCCATCGACCGCGCTGCAGCCAGACCCCACGGCAATTCCGGACTTGCGGCGGGTTGAACGGCTGACGGGAACGCTTCACGGCCTGGCGCACTCGGCGCGACCTGCTCGACTACGACGAGGGGGCGGGATCAGGAGCCGAGGTCTGCACTGAAGACATCGAGGGCCACGGCGGCGAAATCGCCCACCGTCGGCCTGCCGTCGCCGGTTCTCCATGCCACCGCGTGCTCGAGCACGCCGAGCTCAGCGATGGGGCGCCACACCAGACCTGGCCCGCCCATCTCGGCGAGGGCGCGCGAGCCGGTGTGGATGCCCAACTTCGCGCGCAGCGCCTCGACCAGCCCGTCGAGGGCATGGAACTGCGCGACGATCCGGGGCGGCCTCCCCGAGCGCAGGGCCGTGGCCATCCAGAAGTCGCGCCAGGCGCTGTCAGCAGTGGCGAAGTCGAAGGTGGGTTCGGCCAGGATCTGCTCGAGACTGGGCTCATCGTCCATCGCCAAGGGGTGGTCAGCAGCCATCACGACACCCATCGGTTCGGCGAACAGGGGACGGGTCTCGAGCCCGATACGATCGAAGGGTCCGTAGACGAAGGCCACATCTGCCTGTCCTGACCGAAGGCCGCCCGATGGATCGGTCGCATCGCCGAACCGGATCAGCACCCTGGTCTCGGGAAAGCGCCGGCTGTACTCGGTGAGCACATGGGCGAAGGAGCCGTGCTCGATCGCGACGACGAAGCCGACGGTCAATGAACGCGTGGCAACCAGGCCGGCGGTGCGCGCCGCGTCGACCGCGGCCTCCGCGTCCTCGAGCAGGGCACGAGCCTGCTGATACAGCGCGGAGCCGGCCTCGGTGAGTGTGACCCGCCTGGTATCGCGATCGAACAGGCGTGTGCCGATGCGCTCCTCCAGCTGGCGGATCTGCGCACTCAAGCCCTGCTGGGCGATGGAGAGCCGCGCCGCCGCGCGGGTGAAGTTGAGTTCCTCGGCGACCGCCACGAACGCCCGCAGGTGGCGTAGCTCGATGTCCATGGTCCGACAGGATAGCGAGCCACCAGCGCCGCTTGTCAGTCCTACATCGAGCCGGTGTTTCACATGCGGGGTCAGGGCAGGCACGCTCCCGCCATGAAGACCCTCACCCGATCCGACTCGATCCGCTCCACCCTCGATCGCTGGCATCTCACCGGACCATCGGTCGTGCCCGGAGAACCGGCCTGGGATGCGGCTCGCCAAGCCTGGAACCTGGCCGTCGACCAGCAGCCCATGGCCGTCGTCTTCCCCCGCACCGGGGCCGATGTCACGTCGGTCGTCGAGATCGCCCGAACGATCGGGGCCAAGGTCGTGACGCAGGGCACCGGGCACGGAGCCTCGGCCTATGGCTCGATGAGCGACACCATCCTCATCCGCACGACCCAGCTCCAGGAGCTAGCCATCGGGGACGGAAGCGCCCGCGTCGGTGCCGGCACGCTGTGGGGTGATGTGGCCGACGCGGCCGGAGCCGCCGGCCTCAGTGGTCTCGGCGGCTCGTCTCCCGATGTCGGGGTCGTCGGCTACACCCTCGGCGGTGGCATCGGTTGGCTGGGGCGCCGTTTCGGCCTGGCCTCGAACGCTGTGCGCTCGATCGACCTGGTCACCGCGGACGGGCGTCTCCGGCACACCAGCCGCGAGCATCTGCCGGAGCTGTTCTGGGCCCTTCGCGGAGGCGGTGGCGGTCTGGGCGTCGTGGTGGGCGTGGAGATGGACCTGTTCCCCGTGACGGCGATGATCGGCGGGACGCTGGTGTGGGATGCGCAGCTGGCTCCACTCATCCTGCCCGCGTGGTCGGAATGGACGGCTGGCCTCGACGACTCGATCACCTCCATCATCCGGTTCCTGAATGCGCCCGATGTACCGGGCGTGCCGGAGCCATTCCGGGGCCGCCACGTGATGACGCTCGGGTTGGTCGGCGTGGGTGACCCGGACGCGATCACAAGGTCCATCAAGGTCATGCGCACGATAGCTACGCCCACACTCGACAGCATCAGGCCCATGCCCGCGGCCGAGCTGTGCCGGCTCCACGGAGATCC
Organism: uncultured Chloroflexia bacterium; assembly: GCA_963800275.1. Classification (GTDB taxonomy): domain Bacteria; phylum Chloroflexota; class Limnocylindria; order Limnocylindrales; family CSP1-4; genus JAFMJV01. The sequence goes on along the minus strand of CAWDAI010000007.1, from coordinate 363,262 downwards.
GGAGGGCCCCACGGCCGGGATGTCCCACCACACGCTGCTGGGCAGCATGGGGCAAGGTGCCATCGACGCCCTCATCGATGTCGCCGGCACTGACTCGCAGGAGCGGCTCATCTCGGTCGAGGTCAGGCATCTCGGTGGCGCCTTGGCCAGGAAACCCAAGGGGGCTGGCGCCCTGTCCCACATCGGTGCTCCGTACCTGCTCAATGCGGTGGGTGCAGCCCATGACAGCGAGCGGGCCGCGTGGTCGTATCACCAGCTCGGTCTGACCATCGATGCGATGCGACCCTGGGCTGCGGGCGCATACCTGAACTTCGTCGAGCGATCGACGCGCTCGGTCTTCGACGAGGCCACGACCAGACGTCTGGCTGCGGTCAAGAACGCGGTCGACCCGACGAACGTGTTCCGCCTGCGCGAGGGCGTGTCGAAGTGAGCCCCAGCCGCCTGTACGGCACGCCGAGGGACCCCCCCTTACTGCCCCACCTCACCACTGATCGCATCCCATGCGCGCGGTCCCCATCCGGCGCGCATGTCACCGACGCGACGCGCGACGTGGCGCGTCCACAGGAGGAAACCAGACTCATGGAACCGACCAGCTCTCCGCACATGCCATTCTCCCGCCACCGCACCATGGCGGCCATCTCCCTCTGCGCCATCGGCCTGCTCATGCTGGCCACGGCCGCGAGCGGAGCCACCGTCGCAGCCGACCCCACGGTCGAGCCGGCGATGGATGCGCCTGCCAGCAGCAAGGTCTCCCCATCCGCCCTCGCACGGCCGTGGTCCATGACCGCGCGTAAGGGTGCCGAGGCCGTCGCGGCCGGGAACGGGCTGTTCGTGGCCGTCGGCCACAGGGGGAATCCGCCGCAGGCAGCCGCATGGTGGTCGGCAGACGGCCGAACGTGGGAGCCCGCGCGACTGACCCGAGCCTCCGTCGGTTCGGGGCTCACGCAGGTGTCTGCGACCGACGACGGGTTCGTAGCGCTCGGAGTGAAGTCCGGGCTCTACGGCGCGGCGAAGGAACGCGTCGAAGCCTGGTACTCGGCTGATGGCCGGACCTGGGAACGGGCGGCCGTCAAGAAGCCGGCGAGGTCCGGCTACCAGGCCGTCGCTTCCGGACTCGCCGACGGACCTGCCGGATCGCTCGCCCTGGGCACGTTCATCGGCCAGGATCTCGCCGGTCAGCGGCTCTGGCGCAGAGGGGGCGACGGCACCTGGCGGCCGGCCACGCTACCCAGGGTCAGCAACCCTGTGTGGGACGCGGTCGTGTCGTATCCGAGGGGCTACCTGCTGCTCGGCCAGTCCGGGCGTGGCGTGGCCTCGAACTGGAAGTCGGTCGACGGGCGCACGTGGAAGCGGCTGAAGGACACCCCACGCCTGTTCGATGTGGCCGTCGGTAAGGGAGGCACCCTGGTCGGGATCGGCTTCAAGCACATCTACCGGTCGCCGAAGGGGCTGGGTGCCTGGAAGAAGGCCCTCACTCGCCCGACCTCGTGGCGCGTCGGCGGCTCGAACGCGTTCTCCTTCGTCGAATGGGCTGGCTCTGAGTTCGTCGTCCCGGGGAACGACTTCAGCGGGTGCGTCCCCAACACCGACGAGTGTCACACCAACCCGCTGCTCGTCTCGTTGGACGGGACGGGCTGGTCGCAAGCCGCCGGCCCGGACGGCCTGCGGGGTGCGGACGAGGCCACCTGGATCACGGACGTGGCCTCGCTGGATGGCACCACCGCGATCCTCGGCCAGCACGAGGGCCAGACGGTCGTCTGGGTCGTCGACGGAGGGTCTCTGGACGACTGAGCGACTTCCCGAAGGAGGCCTGCCCGACCCCTCGTCAGCCTCGACGAGGGGTCGCCCTCACTCCCTCGCGGTCGGTCGTGGTCCTTGGGCCTCCTCTCATTCGGAGGTTCCCATGTGACCCGCTGGGTGCGGTGCGCCTACGAGGGCACGCGGCCCTCGCGCGCATCGCCATCGTGGGAGCTCGCTTCCCCGGGGCGTCCTTCCACGGCGCCGCCCGTGGCCGCCGCGCGGGAGATGTCCTCGGGCAGCAGGAGGCCCAGCACCGTGGCGGCGTCCTGGCCACGTCCGCGGACGACGGCACGGGTGGAGCTGCCTTCCAGACGCAGGAGGACATCCTTCACCAGCTCGTCCTCGTAGGCCCAGGGCCAGCGCTCGAGTGGCACGGCCAGCTCGCCGATGCGCTTGCTGCGCCGCTCGCTGCCATTCACCCTGCGCAGCTCATCAAGCCCCAGCACGCCCACGACCTGGCCGCCCGGGCCGACCACCAACCAGGCCGACGTTCCGCTCTCCGCTGTCGCTGCCGCTGCCGCTGCCGTGAACGTGTCCACGGTCAAGCCAGCGGGTACCCGCAGTGGCTGGCGCGTCATGATCTCCCCCACGCGCGTGTCGCGCAGGGACTCCATCAGCTCCGTCGAGCGTCGCTCGGCCGCAGCGGCGCCACGGAGGAAGAAGCCCAATAGCACGAACCAGATGCCGCCGATGTCGCCGGACGACACGCGCAGCACACCGATGCCGAGTAGCCCGTAGCCGAGCAGCTGTCCCAGCCCCGTCGCCCAGCGCGTCGCCTCGAGCTTGTCTTTTCGCAGGCGCCAGAGCAGCGCACGAACGATACGGCCACCGTCGAGGGGAGCGCCCGGGAGGAGGTTGAACAACCCGAGCACGAGGTTCACCAGCGCCAGCCAACCCGCCGAGGCGGTCGCGAGCGCAACGAGGTCCGAAGGTGGAGCGAGCGTCAGCGCAGCCGTCGCGATGGCGAAGGCGGCGGCGAGGGCAAGACTGGTCAGCGGACCGATGCCCGCGATGCGTGCCTCAGCGCCGGGCGAGCGGGCGTCGCCGCCGATACGGGCCACGCCCCCGAGCAGCCAGAGCGTGATGCCCGAGACGATCATGCCCTCGCGCCTGGCGACGATGGCGTGGGACAGCTCGTGGGCCAGCAGGGAAACGAAGAAGACCGCAGCCACGACGACGCCGGCCGCCCAGTAGAGCGAGGCGTCGAGGCCCGGCACCTGCGCCGGCAAGAGCTGGCCGGCGAGGTTGAGGGCGATGAGCCATGCGATGAGCAGCACGCTCCAGCTCATGCTGACCGGGATTCCCATGATGGTACCGAGGCGGAACGATCCGAACATTCGTGTTCTCCGAGCAACACACCCTCAAGACGAGGCGCGTTGCTCTAGATTGTAGCGTGGTTGTATAGTGTTTGTACTGACTTGGCACCGCGACGACGCCGCGTCGCCCCCTTCAAGTCTGTACAAACCAGCCGTATCACTTGCTGGTGTCGAGTTATGAAACCGCGCCACGAGCGACGCCGTCGAGGCCGCCACCGATCGGCGCGTCCGCTCGTCGTCAGTCCTGCGCGTGCCTCGCGCCGTAGACGGCTTCGAGTTCATCGACCAAGCGACGCTCATCCGGGCGACGGAGCCAGGTGTAAACCAGGTAGAGCGCGATGCCGGCGGTCCACAGCACCGCGATCGCCGGGACCCAGCCCAGCAGCGGCGAGGGCTCGACCAGACGACCCAGCCAATCGAGGCCCATGACCAGGGCCGAGACCCAGAGCAGGCCCGCACCACCCATGTAGCCGATGGTCGCCGCGCTCATGTGCGAGGCTGGACGACGCAGGTCGAGCGCAGAGATGGCGGGGTCGTCGGGCGCGTAGAAGTAGGCCGCTTCCAGCCGGTGGGCCGCAGGGATGCCGGTGCCTGTGTGCGCTGCGAGAGCGCGCTCGACCCACTCCGCGTGCCGTCGAGCAAAGACCGTGTACCAGAAGAGATAGCTGGCCTCCAGGAATACGAAGGGGATCAGGAAGGGGACGACGAGCACCACACCCCCGAGGGGCTCCCACAGCGAGGCCGCGAGCAGGCCGATGGCCACGATGGTGTAAACGCGCATGTGCACGAAGAAGAGGCTCGAGTAGCCGAAGAGCATGCCGCGCATGCGGCGCAGCTGCTGGTCCAGCTGCTCGACCGTGAGCCGCTCCTGCTCGGGCTCGTTAGGCGCTCCCATGGCGAGAGGATGTCACACGCTTCAGTCGCCGTCAGCGACGCTGCTCCATGTCCTATCGTTGGTCCATGACCGACATCGTCCATCGTCGGCCGGACGGTCCCGATCGGCCGCTGGCTCGAGCGGACCTCGACCCCGACCCGGTGCTCCAGCTCGCGCGCTGGCTGGAGGCCGCTGCAGCCGCGGGCATTCCTGAGCCGCATGCGATGACGCTCGCCACCGCCGACGCCGACGGCGTACCCTCCGCCCGCGTGGTCCTGCTGCGCGGGCTCGATGCATCCGGGCTCACCTGGTACACGAACCGGAGGTCGCTCAAGGGCCGTGAGCTGGCTGTGAATCCGCGTGCCGCCCTGGTCTTCTACTTTGCGCCGCAGCAGCGCCAGGTGCGGGTCAGCGGCACCGTCTCGGAGGTACCCGAAGCAGAGGCTGCCGCCTACTTCGCGGGCCGACCGAGGAAGAGCCAGCTGTCGGCCTGGGCCTCGCCGCAGGGCCAGCCGCTGTCCGGGCGAGCCGAGCTGGAGGCAGCCACCGAACGGATCGCGGCGACGCATCCGGAGCAGGTGCCGCTTCCGCCGTTCTGGGGTGGCTACCGGCTGTCACCCGTGATGTTCGAGTTCTGGCAGGGTCGACGAGACCGGATGCACGATCGCTTCCGCTACCTGCCCGAAGACGACGGCTGGAGGGTCGACCGCCTCGCACCCTGACACGAAGCGCAGACGCTGCACATGCTTTCTCGACGAACCCGAGGCGTGGCTCAGGGTGCCTACCACGGCTGCGGTGTATCGAGCGTGCCCGGATCGCCGCCGACGGTGCCGCGCGCGATTGGCGCGATGCCCTCGGGCACGAAGACTTCGAAGCGTGCGCTGGTAGCGACTTCGATGGCGGTCGACAGGTCGTCGGCGCTTGCGGCTTCCAAGGGGGTCGTGGCCACGCCAAGATCGAAGCAAACCGGCCTCTCGAAGCATCTATGTAGTAGCGGGAGGTGACGACACGCGGCCGTCGACCATGGCCGGGTCGACCGCGTCGAGCCTCATGCGGACCCGGTCCCGCGTGAGAGCAGGAGGATGTCGAGCGCAGGCTGTGTGTCACGAGCGCGGACAGCGCGGTGAGCGGCTGCGAGAGTGGCTGCGTCACGGGACCGCTCCGCGCCACCAGATCGGGCAGCCAGCAACAGACTCAGACGTCACGGCGCCGCCAGCCATGTGTGAGCGGTGCCTGGGGAGGTATCCGATGTCAAAGATACGAACTGGGCTGGTCATCGCCCTACTGGCTTCGGCCCTGGTGGGCGTGCCCGCCTCGGCACAGCCGCAGGACAACGTCTTCATCGAGGGAGCACCCATCGCCGGCAGCTCCAACGGGCTGGCCATCGACGCTGACGGGAACCTGGCCGTCGCGAACGTGTGGGGCGGGACGATCACCGTCATCGACCCCGCCAGCGGCGAGATCCTCGAGATGTACGGGCGCGAGTCGAGCCTGGGCTTGCCGGACGACATAGCGTTCGGTCCGGATGGCTCGCTCTACTTCACGCTAGAGGGCCCGGGGGGTGGTGTCGGACGGATCTCGCCTGACGGCCGGGTCAGCATCATCGCTGCGCTGCCCTTCAGCAACCCGGTGGCCGTCACCGCCGATGGAGATCTCGTCGTCGCCCAATGCTTCGCGCCAGAGAACGGGCTGTACATCATCGACGCGCAGGGCGAGGGTGAGCCTCGTCTCATCCTCGGGGGCATCCCGGGCTGCGCCTTCAACGGCTTCGACTTCGGGCCCGACGGCCTGCTCTATGCACCCAACCCGCCGGCCGGCACGATCAGCACGGTCGACCTCGACACGGGCGAGGTGACGGTCGTCCTGGACGGGCTGGCGTTCCCGGCCGCGGTCGAGTTCGATTCCCTGGGCCGGATGCACTACGCCGACCAGGCCACGGGCGCGGTCTACCGGCTGGACCCGGCGACCGGCTCGACCGAGGTGCTGGCGCAGCTCGCGGTCGGCCTGGACAACCTCGTCTTCGACGACGAGGACGACCTGTACGTCTCGAGCGCGGTCGATGGATCGATCACCGAGGTGCGGCCAGACGGCAGCACGCGGGTGGTGAGCCCTGGAGGTCTGACGGCGCAGGCCGGGGTAGCGGTGATGGGCGACACGCTCCTCGTGGCCGAGCCGCAGGCCATCCGTGGGTACGACCGCCTGACGGGCGAGCCGACAGGCCTCATCCGCAGCGTATTCGGCGTTTCAGACGTGGGCAACCCGATCACGATCGCGGCGGGCGACGACCAGGTCATCACCACGTCCTGGCTGGACAACACGGTCCGGGTCGTCGACTGGCCCAGCGGGCAGGCGACGGTGCATGACGACTTCGCCCTGCCCGTCAACGCCCTGCGCTTCGGGGACGACCTGATCGTCGCTGAGTTGGGGACCACGAGCATCGTGCGGGCTGCCGGCGACGATCCCACTCAGCGTGAAACCCTCGCCATGCTCGTCGTGCCCGGCGGCCTGGCTGGCACGGATAGCGACCTGTACGCGAGCGACTGGGCGACGGGTATCGTCTGGCAGCTGGTGGCTGATGGCGAGACGCTCACCGAGCCGAAGATGGTCGGGCAGGGCCTCTCGTTCCCCGAGGGCCTGGCCGCCGCGCCCGACGGCACGCTGCTCGTTGTCGAGACCGGCAAGCAGGACCTGGTGAGACTGGACCCGACCACGGGCGAGACGCAGGTCGTGGCCGCGGGGCTGGCCATCGACCCGCCACCACCCGAGGGCTTCCCCATGGCCCCGACGTTCTGGTTCAACGGCGTGGCCGTTGCCGACGACGGCACGGTCTATGCCGGCGGTCGAGCGGCCAACGTCATCTATCGGTTCGCGGCAGCGTCCTGAACGTGCGGAAGGTTACGTCGCGCCGGTAGGCCCGTCGACGGCGACGCTGCGGGTGGGGTGGCCGACCGCGAGGCCTGCTGCTATCGTCATGGCCATGTCACTTGGATATGGACTCCTCAGCGCCCAGCTGCGACCAGGCGAGACCGACTGGACTCGCGCCTACGACGAGACCGTACGCCTGGCGGTGGAAGCGGAGCGGCTCGGCTTCTCGTCGGTGTGGACGACCGAGCATCACTTCGTGGACGACGGCTACATGCCCTCGCTGCTGGTCGTCAGCGCCGCCCTGGCGCAGGCGACATCACGGATCGAGCTGGGTACCGGCGTCATCCTTGCGCCGATGCACCACCCGCTGCGACTGGCCGAGGACGCGGCCACCGTCCAGCTGCTGAGCCATGGCCGCCTCGTGCTGGGGCTGGGGCTGGGGTGGTCCGGTGTCGAATTCGCCGGTTTCGGGGCGGACCTCGGCCAGCGTGGCAGGGCCATGGACGAGATCCTGCACATCCTTCCCCAGGCCTGGAGCGGTGAGCCCTTCACGCACGCGGGTGCGCTCTACGACCTGCCCACGCTGGCTGTCCGACCGGCGCCGTCCGCGCCGATCCCGGTGCTCATCGGTGGCAGCGCCGAGCCGGCCATCCGCCGCGCAGCCCGCTTGGCTGACGGCTTGTTCTCGAACGCGTCGGCGGAGGGCTTCGTCGAGCAGGTCGGCTGGGTGCTCGACGAGTGCGCTCGAGTGGGGCGCGACCCGGCCGGCTTCCGCTTCGTCCACTACTCCGTGCTCCTGCCCGGCGCTTCTCGAGAGGCGGCGTTGGCCAGGTACCGCGATGCTGTGTGGGCGATGCAGTGGAAGTACGGAGACATGGAGGCGTCGGCCTCACGACCGCTCCCCCCGCCGCACCCCCGGCCTTCCGTGGGTCGGACGAGGCACTCTTCAAGCGCGGGGCGGCGTACGCGGGGACGACAGATCAGCTCGTCGAGGCCCTGCTCGGCGTCCGGCAGCAGGCGGGGGTACCCGTCGAGTTCGTGGCCCGCAGCTACCTGGCCCTGATCGGATACGAGGAGCAGGTCGAGCTCATGGGGGAGCTGGCTGAGGGCGTCCTACCCCACGTTTGAGACTCGACGCTCGACGCGGACTTATGGCGGCGGGTTCCCCGGATGGTCGCTTGGCCTGAGACCTCGCAGATCGCTCAGCCCTTCGAGGCGGCGACCCGCGGGTCGAAGCCGACCTGCAGAAGCAGACCCATCTGGTCGGCGATGCCCCAGTGCTCCACGAGCAGGCCGTCCTCGAAGCGTCCGATGTCGATGACGTCCAGCTCTATCGGCGCGCCGGACGGACCGAAGCCCATCACGGAGGCGGTGTTCGTGCCCCGTGCGCGGTTCCGCGCCCAGACCACGTCGCCGGCGACGGCGATGTCCTCGACCGTGAGCGAAAAGTCGCTCGTCCAGCGGTGCAGCGTCCTCGCCACGCCCTTGGCCCCCTCGAGACCCTGGGCGTTGCCCCGCTGGTGTTCGACCACGTCCGGGGCCACGAACGCATCGAGGACGGACTCGTCCCCGCGGCCGATGCCCTCTTCGATGATGCGGCGGAAGCGCTCGGCGATATCGACGGTCTGCATGGTCAGTCCCTTTCAGTAGAGTCACACTCTATTTGGATAGAGTGCTACTCTATCACGATGGATCCGGCCATCCGCCCCGCGCCACGACCCACGCTGCGACAGGAGCGTGCGGCCGTCACGCGACGCCGGATCCTCCAAGCCGCGCGCCTGCTGTTCTTCAGGGAGGGGTACGCCGCGACGACGCTGAAGGCGGTCGCAGCCGAGGCGGGAGTGGCGGTCCAGACCGTCTATGCCGTCTTCGGCTCCAAGGCCGCCATCCTCGCCGAGCTCCGAGCACTGGTGGTGAGCCTGCCAGAGGCCGATGACGCACTGCGGGCGGCGATGCTGGAGACGACGCTGGAAGATCGCCTGGCGGGCTTCGCCCACTCCATCCGCCGCCGCTGGGAGCTGGCCGGCGACATCGTCAAGGTCAACGAGGACGCAGCGCGCGCGGATCCCGAGATCCGCGCCGGGGTCGAGTCGGCACAGCGTCGACGACAGCAGGGCATCCGGGCATTCGTCGATGCGCTCGAACGGGACCGCATGGTCGAACTCGTCGGTGCTCGGGCCGCTGCGATCGTCGATGCCCTCACGTTGCACGACCTGTACGCGCAGCTGGTGGGGGTCCATGGATGGTCAGCGGACGCCTACGAGCGCTGGCTCAGTGGCCAGCTCCTTGCCGCCCTGCGATCCGCGGACGGTTGAGCCCCTCAGATGTGGCGGTGCAGCTCGTCAGCGTCTTTGTCGAGCTCGTCGTGCCTGGGAGGCTGCTCCCAGCCCATCTGCAGAGCGCCCTCGCGCGTGAGGTTGAGGTGGATGGTCTCGTGCTCGACGTTCGCGATCGATGAGACGGGCACGTAGAGGTCGGCGTCGAACATCGAGCGGGAGATCAGGACATAGTCGTGACCGACGTCCTTGATGGTGCCGAGGCGATGGCCGTCGTTACCGACGACGGCCCAGCCGGCTCGGAAGTCGGTCATCCGCATCTGCGCGCTCCAGCTGGCATGGGGTCGAGCATAGCGCGTGGATCGCTTATCGGCCCAGCCATCCCTCGGACCTGCCGGTCTTGACAGCGCGATGGCAGCGAGTAGGTTTCTGGGTGCCACGGAACGCCGGGCACCTGAGTCGGAGGCCTGTGGCGTACCCCGGGAGGATGTGCGTCATGGTTGCTGACAGGCCTGCTCCTCCAGCGGTCGGGGTGGGGTCGTGGATCGAGCGACGCGCACGCATCGCGCCACAGGGCGTCGCCATCGTCCATGGCGCCAGCCAAGTGACCTACGCCGAGCTCGCCGGCCGGATCAGGCGGCTGGCCAACGGCCTGCTGGACCTCGGGGTCGAGCCTGGCGACCGGCTCGCGTGGCTGGGGCCGAACCATCCGGCCTTCCTCGAAGCCCTCTTCTCCGCAGGCCTGCTCGGCTGCGTCCTGGCACCGGTCAACCATCGCCTCCCCGTAGACGGGATGTCCCTGGTCCTGCGCGACATCGAGCCGCGGATCGTGCTGCGGCATCGCGTCCCTGGCCCGGTCCCGCTGCCTGCGTCGGTCCGTCATCGCCTCGATATCGGCGAGCCATCTACGGGTGCGCTTGACTACGAGGAGGTGGTGGCGGGATCGTCCGACGACCGGATCGACGTCCCCGTCGACTTCGACGATGTCCTCATGCTGCCGCACACCTCGGGCACGGTAGGGACACCGAAGGGCGTGATGCTGACGCACGCGAACATCACCTGGAACGTCATCAACCTGCTGAGCGTGGCTGATGTCCGGCAGGGCGACGTGACCATCGCCAGCGCACCCTTCTTCCGGGTCGGCGGCACAGGCGTGAACGTCCTGCCCGTGCTCTTCATGGGCGGCACCGTCGTCGTCCCCGGGGATGCGGATCCCGACCGTTTCCTCGACGACGCCGAGCGATACGGCGTGACGGTCGGGTTCGGCAATCCCGACCTCCTGGCCGACCTGGCTGCTGCTCCTCGCTGGCCGGTCGCCGACCTGTCGAGCATCCGCTTCTTCATCACCGGCGGCGCGCCCGTCCCGGAGCGCCTCATCCGGCGCTACCTCGAGCGCGGCATCACCCTGCTCCAGGGGTACGGGCTGTCCGAGGCCGCACCGGTCGTGCTCCTGCTGGACCCGGCCGGTGCTCTCGCGAAGGTCGGCTCGGCAGGCCGGCCCGCGCTCATGGTCGAGGTTCGGATCGAGGCCGACGGGGGCCGCGACGCGGCGCCGGGCCAGACGGGCGAGCTGTGGGTCCGAGGTCCGAACGTCATGGCCGGCTACTGGCGGAACGCCGAGGCGACGCGGCAGGTCCTGACCTCCGACGGATGGCTGCGGACGGGCGATGCCGCACGCATCGATGAGGACGGCTACGTCTGGATCGTCGATCGGATGCGCGATGGGTTCAGGTCAGAGGGCGGGCTGGTCTTTCCGGGTGACGTTGAGCGGGTCCTGCTGGAGCATCCAGACGTGGACGACGTCGCCGTGGTCGGGGTCCTGGAGTCCGCCGACAGCAACACCGCTGTCGGGCTCGAGACCGGCGTGGCCTTCGTTGTGCGCGCAGACGGGCGTGATGCCACGGCCGAGGCGATCGCGGCCTTCGCCCGTGAGCGCCTTGAGGCGCACCAGGTCCCGATGGCGGTCGTCTTCGTGGAAGACCTCCCGCGCAACACGGTGGGCAAGCTCCAGCGTGCGCGGCTGCGCGACCAGTGGTCGACATCGCCAGCGGCGCGATGACGGCAGCTCGGGCATAGAGGCCCGTCGCCACACGGGCTACGATGGCGCCCATGGAACGAGGCGTGCAGTCAACGTTGCGGCGTGGTCCCGCTCCGCCGACGGTCGCCGTGCCGCGGACGGGGACCGCGTTGCGTGCCACCGTCCCGAGCATCATCGCCTTCGCGGCCCTCACCGCGCTGGTCCGCCGGAACCGCCTGCAAGCCATCGATATGGCCCTCTCCTTGCGGATCCAGGCGATCCGACATCCGGCACTCGGGCGCTCGATGGCCGTCGTCTCGTGGTTCGGGTTTCCGCCGCAGAGCCGCGTGCTCCCGCCGGTCCTGATCACGACCCTGTGGATGACGCGCTTCCGGCTCGAAGCCGTCATGCAGCTGACGGCCTGGGGAAGCGCACTGCTCTCGACCGCCGTCAAGAGGTTCATGCAGCGCCCGCGCCCGGTCGCCGGCGGTGACCTGCGAGTGGTGGCCGCGAACCTCGGCGGCTCCAGCTTCCCGAGCGGCCACGTCCTGACCTATGTCGGCACCTACGGCTGGTTGGCGGTGGTTGCGAACGTGCTCATCGCTCGCCGATCGATCCGTCTCGCGGTGGTCGGCGGGCTGCTGGTGCTGCTTGGTGGTGTCGGTCCGAGCCGCGTCTACCTGGGCCACCACTGGCCTTCGGACGTGGCCGCGTCCTACCTGCTGGGGACGAGCTACGTCGCGGCCCTCATCATCGTCTATCGACGCCTCAAAACTCGGCGGGTGCTCCAGTGACGCCGGCAGGACAGAGCGATGGGCTCGAGCCCGCGGGTGGGCTGATGGACGGCAGCGGACGCCACATCCGGATCCTGTGGAACCCGCATTCCGGCAGCAAGGGCGGTATCCCGATCACGCAGACGTCTCGTGACGAGCTTCTCGCGCTGGTGGAGCGTCACGGGCTGGACGCGGACCTGCATGAGACCCAGTCGGAAGAGGAGGCGATCGAGGCCACGCGCGACGCCGTCCGAGAAGGCTGTGACGTCGTGGTGGCTGCCGGTGGCGATGGGACGGTCAGGTGCGTGGCCAGCGAGCTTCTGGGGGCCGAGTGCGCCCTGGGCATCCTGCCCCTCGGCAGCATCATGAACGTGGCCAGGATGATCGGGCTACCGAGGGACCTGGATCAAGCGGCCCGGATCCTGCGCACGGGTACCGTGCGCCCGATGGACGTGGGTTTCGTCGGCGATCACCTCTTCCTGGAGTCGGCGTCCATCGGGTTGCACGCGGCCATCTCCCGGGACCTGTCCGGTCTCGAGCAGGGCGACCACCGGGCGATCCTGCGCTCCATCGTGGCGGCCTTCCGCTACCGGCCCTCACGCGTGCGCATCGAGCTCGACCAGGGACGGATCATCGAACGGCGGGCGTTGCTCGTGGCCGTCGCCAATGGACCCTTCCTGGGGGCTGGTTTCACCGTCGCACCGGACGCCAGCATCGAGGACGGGGAGTTCGACGTTCGCGCCTTCCTTCACTACTCCAAGCGGGAGCTGATCCTGAACTTCGCCAGCATCGCCTTCGGCCGGCGGGCATTCGTGCCCCATTCGGTCACCGAACGCGCAGCACGCGTGACGGTCACGAGCCACCGGCCGCTGCCAGGGAGCGCCGATGGCGAGGATCTGGGCACGACGCCATTGACGTTCGAGATCAGACCCGGTGCTCTCCGGGTGGTCATGCCGGAGGCCCCGCAAGCGGGCTAGTCACGCCGGATGATCTCCCAGGCCGGGACGAGGACGAGCAGGTAGGTGGCACCCGCCACGGCGCCGGCCGCCACATCTGTCGCCCAGTGGACCCCCAGGTAGATCCGGCTGATGCCCACCAGCGTCGCCACGACCAACGCCAGCGTGAGCGCCGCGACACCCACCCGCGCGTCCCGCCAGCGCCAGATCAGCAGACCGAGGACGACGTAGACGACGAACGAGTTCATGGCGTGACCACTGGGGAAGCTCAGGCCTGTAGCGGACTCCGCCCAGTCCAGCGCCGGGCGCGGACGTGCGAAGAAGACCTTCAGAGCTTCGTTGAGCACGAGCGTGCCGACCAACGCGGTCACCAGCAGGGCAGCATCGGCATGATCTCTGCGTAGCCAAAGCACCAGCGCGACGAGTCCGACGAGGGCCGTCAGGAGAACCGTCGATCCAAGGCTCGTGAGAGCGTGCATCAGGGCATCCATCGTCGGGCCTGCGGCGCTGTGCACCTGGCTGGTCACCGAGCGATCGAAGGCATCCACGCCCGGTCGCAGGGCCACCGTCGCGAGCACTCCGAAGGCCAACAGGCACAGGGCAAGCGCCAGGCACCAGCCGAGGAGGACGGTCGCTCGTGGGCGGGGCCGAGGTCGCCTGGGAATCAAGATCGTACCCGGCACAGGGCGGGTGCCGGCTCAGCGGGAGAGCAAAGGGGCATTTCGGGGCGGCACGGCTGACCTCTCGTCCACTCGGTCGGACTCCAACGCGGGTTCGTGCCAAGTATCGGCCGTCCGATCACGTAGTGTCACGCGCCACAACCCGCGGTCGCGGTGGAGAACGGCGCGACATCCGACACGCCACGCGCTATGACACCGCCAAGAGTCGTGCGAGCGGGCCCTTCGGACGTGGCGACGGCAGCTCCGGCTCCCCGGCCTCCAGCCGGCGGCGCTCGAGCTCCCGTCGAGCTGCTCGGCCAGCAGCGCCCGTGCAGGGAGTGGGTCGTGGCCCCCGCGCCATCGAGCTGGGGTCTCTAGCCGGCAGCCCAACCGCCGTCGGAGGTGATGACGGCTCCGTTCACGTTGATCGCTTCGTCCGAGGCCAGCCACGAGATGAGCGACGCCAGCTCGTCGGGCTCGGCCAGACGGCGGCCTGCCGCGTGGATAGGCGACAGCCGCTCGAGATGCTCCTGTTCTCGCGGGCTGGCCTCGATGTTCGTCCGGACGCCCCCCGGGCAGACCGCGTTGCAGCGGACCCCGTCCTGCGCGTAGTACCAGGCCACCGAGCGGGTCAGCCCGATCAGGCCGTGCTTGGACGCCGTGTAGGCTGCGCCCGCGGTGCCACCCTTGAGGCCGCCCAGCGAGGCGACATTCACGATCGCCCCTGAGCCGCGCTCGACCATCTGCGGGAGGACTGCCCGGCTGAGCATCATCGGTCCATCGAGGTTCACCGCCATGACCCGTCGCCAGGTGGCATCGTCGACTGCGTCGACCGGCAGGAACGAATCCATGATGCCGGCGATGTTGGCGAGGACGTCCACGTGTGTGAAGCTTTCCATGGCTCGTCCGACGAGTCGGTCACAACCCTCCTGGGTCGAGATGTCCGCGACGATGACCTCGGCCCGACTGCCGGTCGCCTCGATCGCCGCTGTGCCTGCCGCCGCCCGCTCGTCGCTCACATCGCAGCCCATGACCCGTGCGCCTTCCTGGGCGAAGCGCACCGCGGTGGCAAGCCCGATCCCCGAGCCGGCGCCGGTGATAACGACCGAGCGTCCTGCGTGACGTGTGCTATCCATGACTGCCCCCTTTCGTCTGGATGACGAGCGCTGCTCGTCAGTGAACGTAGCGCCTGCTCCATCAAAGGCGCGCCGTTGCCGAGAAGGCCAGCCTTGCGTCGACCTGTCTTCTCGCGCGCGACAGACCACGAGCAGAGTGCCTTGCTCCGACTGGGCCCGCGCTCAACCTCCGCCAAGGGAGCCCAGCAGGACAGCGAGGACGAGCCCGACAACGGTCGCCACGCCGGCGAGCTGGTAGTCCTCGTGATAGGCCTTGGGGAACACCTCTGTGGCGAGTGACGCGACGACCGCGCCAGCGGCGAAGCAACGTGTCGCCGCCAGCAGCTCGGGGGCTGCTCCTTCGAGGGCGACGTTGCCGATGATGGCTGCCGCCGACAGCAACACCGCCGCCGCTGCCCACAGGCCGAATACCTTGCGGTGGCTTTGCCCGCCCGACGCCATCTCCTTGGCCCCACCCGCGGCTTCCGGCAGGTTGGACAGGAAGATGGAGCCGGCCAGCGCTGCGACTCCCAGCGGCGTCGCGCCGATCAGCGCCACACCCAGCGCCAGGTTCTCGGGCACGCCGTCCAGCGTGATCGCCACCAGGAGGCCGGCGCCACTCGCAGACCCCAGCTTCTCGTCGACCAGGTAATCGAGCAGGGTGAAGACCAGCGCACCAGCCGTCACTGCGCCCATCGCCACCCACATCGAAGACTGCTCGATCGAGGGCTGGATCAACTCGGCGATGAGCGAGTAGACCAGGGCTCCCCCGGCCAGCGCGATGAGGAATCCTTCCCACATCTTCGGCAGCTTGCCGAAGATGCCCCAGGCAGCGCCGATGAGTAGTGCGGCAGAGACCACTGCGACGACGACCAGGGTCATGGGGCATCGCTCCCAGGCGCCCCGCGTCCGTGGCCGAGCTGACCGGCCCCGGGCAGATCGGTTCGCCCGTCGCCCAGAAGCGGCGGCGATCCGCTGTTGCCGTTCACGGCCGTGGTCTGCCGGGCACGCTGGCCAGGGAGCCTCATTCGGGGAGGCGCAACCGATCGACCACGCCGTCGATGATCACCGTCGCGCCTTCGGTCTCGATGGCCGGCCCGTCGATGTACTGGCTACCGAGGGAGGCAGCTCCGATGCGCTCGCGCACTCGAGCGGTGAGGTCGTCTTCCGCCGAATCGACGATCCGGCGGTCGGCTCGGTCAGCTGACTCGACCTCGGCGCTGCCGCCGAAGCCGGCGGCCACGGCCACACGACCGTCCTCGGCCGGGACCGTCGGTCGCTCGATCGGGGGCGAGTAGGGCAGGCCCTGCTCGTCGGGGTGGCTGGGATCGTGGGCGACGTCCCGATCGCCGGCAGCCTCGGTACCGCCATCTGGTTTCATTTGGTCCCGAAACATGGGCCTGATGGTGCGCGCACGAGACTCTCGCGCGCGCACCGGACCCCCCGCCGTAGCCTTGCATCCGCCTCGCAGTTGGTGCCTGGCCGTGCGGGCGCGAGGTGCGGCATGGACAATCTGGCCACGCGCCGCGCCGCTCCTCTCGAACAGCTGCAGGCAGGAGGCATTTCAGTGAGCAGGAAGAGCACACCCATCGCGATCATGCTGGTCACGCTCGCCATCGGCACAGCGGGTGCGGCCCAGGCAGCCGATATCGACGCGCCGGGCATCGAGCTGCTCCCGGTGGCCAGTGGCTTCGAAGATCCCGTGCTGGTGACCACTGCGCCAGGCGCACCGGACACGCTCTACGTGGTCGAACAGCCGGGCCGGATCCGGGTGGTCGACGGCGATGGTCCGGCGCCTGGACCGCCCTTCCTCGACATCACCGCTGACGTCTCCTTCGGGGGCGAACGCGGTCTGCTCGGCCTTGCCTTCCACCCGGACTACGCAGACAATGGGCGGCTCTTCGTCGACTACACGCGGGCCTCGGACGGCGCCACCGTGGTCAGCGAGTTCAGCGCCGGTGACGGGAGCGTCGAGCGCGCCAGCGAGCGCCAGCTGCTCGTCATCGACCAGCCCTTCGCGAACCACAACGGCGGCATGATCGCCTTCGATGCCGAGGGCATGCTGCTCATCGGAACCGGCGATGGCGGCAGTGGCGGCGATCCGCTCGGCGCCGGGCAGGACCCGGCCGTCCTGCTCGGCAAACTGCTGCGCATCGACGTCGACAACGGCGACCCCTACGGCATCCCCGCTGACAACGGCTTCGTCGACCGGGACGCCTACCGACCCGAGATCCACGTCACCGGGTTGCGCAATCCCTGGCGCTTCAGCGTCGATCCGGCGGGCGGCCACATCTACATCGGCGATGTCGGGCAGGGCGCCTGGGAGGAGGTCGACGTGCTGCCCGATGGGACCGGCGGGGTCGACTTCGGCTGGAGCGTCGTGGAGGGCCCGGAATGCTACCAACCTGACTGTGACCCGTCGGGACACACGCCGCCCGTGCTCAGCTACAGTCATGACGACGGCTGCAGCATCGTGGGCGGATATGTGTACCGCGGGGTGGCCCAGCCCGACCTTGCCGGCATCTACCTCTTCGGCGATTACTGCAGCGGTACCGTCTGGGCGGCCTCTGCCGATGCGATGCTGGCCGGCGAGGCCCACGCGGAGCCCGTCGCGACCGTCGACGGACGACTCGTCTCGTTCGGCAGGGATGGGTACGGCGAGCTCTACGCCGTGGACAAGGGTGGTCGCATCTCGAGGATCGTCGCCGACGGAGGCTCCTGAGTGCGTCTGCGCGCCGAGCGGTCCGCTGCGTGCCTGCCCGGGTCAGTCTCGTCGCGGTGACAGCCGGAGCAGCGGGTGACCCCCCACGGTATTCATCCCGCACGGGGGATGCTGCCTGCGACCGATGGCTCGAGACTGGCCGTGCCAGGCGGTGGAGTCCCATCGCCGGTCGCGAGACGCGTCGGCCCGGTGAATCCTGGCAGGGCAGGAGGTCGCCCGCCATGGATCGCAGAGACGACGGAGGAGGAGGACAGGATGTCAGCAAGACAGACGCGCGCACCATGGGGCGGACGTTTCCGGCATGCCCTCGTCGCGGCCATCGTGGTCGCCGCGCTGCTTTTGAGTGCCGCGAGCACGGTGGCGCTGGCGCAGGGAGACGGGGACGCAGCGAATGCGTCCCCCACCGGTGGCTCCACGGTCGTCCCCATCCCGCTCACGCCACTCGGCGACCTGACGTCGCTGGAAGCGACCGCCACTCTCAGCGCCGCGGGGTCGATGGGGGGCGAGCAGATGGCCGGAGACCTGACGCTTCAGCTCGTGGGAGATGAGCAGGGGCAGTACCGCGTCGACATCACCGGAGACCTGTTGGGGCCGGTCGCGGCGCAAGTCGGCGGCAAGCTCGTGAAGCTCTTCCGGCCCAAGCAGGTCAGCGTCTATGTGGTGGAGGCCGGCAACTACGTGGTCGTCTCCGGGCTCACCGATCTCTGCGTCAGGACGGAGGACACCGCGACGACTGAGGCGCTAAGCCAACTCAGCCCGAGAGCCCTCATGACCATCCTCACCGATAGTGACGTGGCCAACGGGTCCCTGGTCGGGTCGGAGAACCTCGACGGCACGGCAGTCGACCACTATGTCATCGACGGGCCGAGCTTCCTCGCGGCCGCCCAGGCGAGCAGCGACCCGACGGTGCAGACCTTCGGTCAGGCCTTGCGCGACGCGGGCGACGCGGACATCTACATCGACACCGAGACGGGCTACCCGGTGGGCTACGAGGGTGCCTTCAGCGGCGCCTATGAGCCCGTCGGCCTGGAGGGTGACTTCAGCGTACGCATCGACCTGACCAGCATCGGCACCGACAGCACCGTGACCTTGCCCAAGGCCTGCGAAACGCCCATCTCGATGTAGCGGGCCGAGCGGGACCACCCGGGCGCTATCGGCACCGTGGTGGCCATGGCCTCCTCGGTGAAGCGTGCGGCATTGGCGTAGCAGAGACCAGCCCCGAAGCGATAGATGAAGATTAAAGCGGAGCGCGAACGGGACGGAGCCGGACCAGCTCAGTCCCGGCGCTGGTAGCGCCGCAGCGTCTCCAGCTGCAGACGCAGGACCTCGGTCGGCTGTCCGCGTCGCGCGTACGCATCGATCGCGCGCCGGCGCTCGGCGATCTCGGCGGCGATCACGGCATCGACGTCCTCATCGACCAGCACCCGCCGGGGGACGTCGGCACCGCCCTCGACCACGCGGTAGGGTCCGTCCTCCACCGGCACGGCCTCGGCATTGGCCAGGCACGGTCGCATGCCAGGTAGTCCCGGAGCAGGTCCTCGAAGTAGTCCCCGCCCGGGTAGTCCACGATGCCATGCTCGTCGTCGAGGCTGGCCACCGACCTGATCGCGGCGCCGGTCGGGGTGGCCATCAGCCGATACCGGCGTACGTGCCGCTTGGCCTCGACGGTGCAGATGTATTCCGCGTAGTGCAACGCCGTCACGGTGTCGAGGTCGGCGCCGAGCCGCAGGATCTGGCCGCCCACGTCGACGAGCCGTTCGAGGGCCGAGCCCGGACCGAAGTAGTCGTCCCAGGGTGGGTCATCGAGGAGCTCCCGGGCCAACGGACCTGCGGACGCGAAGCGGCCCTCGGGATGATCGCTCACGATCGTCTCGGGTCGCCGGCGAAAGACCTCCGCCAGGGCGCCCACGTCCGGGTCGGCAGGCGTGGCGCGGGCGTCGAAGGGCTCCGCCTCGGCCAGGAGCGCGGCCCGCTCGGGCTCCTGACGCTCGTTGACCCAGGCGTGGGCATCGAGCGCCCCGAGGACCATGAGCATCGTGCCGCGCGGACCGATCACCGCCCGGACGGCATCGATCACCCCATCGGCTCCGCCTTCGACCGGGGCCACGGCTCGCAGGGATGCGTGCATCATCACCAGCGCGCCTTCATGCAGCCCGAGGCCGCGGAGGTCGGCGGAGATGCGCTCCGTGGGGTGAACGTGCGGCAGCATGCGCCCGAGAACGCTACGCGCCGGGCCTGGGCACGTGCTGGTCGATGAGGATGACGTTGCCCTCCGGGTCGGTGAGCATCAGGTTCTCCGGGCCGGTGGAGTCAGGCTCGGCCTCGTTGAGCAGCTCGACCCCAGCGGCCTTGAGCTGGGCCTGGATGTCGCGCACATCCTCGAACTCGTCCACCGCCTGGGCATCACGGTCCCAACCGGGATTGAAGGTCAGGATGTTGCCCTCGAACATGTCCTCGAAGAGTCCGAGCGTGCACTCGCCGTTGCGCAGGATCAGGTACTTCTGTTCGCTGGCGTCGTGGAAGACGGTGAAGCCGAGCTTCTCGTAGAAGTCGCGGGTCGTGGCGAGGTCCTTGACCGAGAGGCTGACCGAGAACGTTCCGAGGTCCATGTCGACTCCTTTCGCGACGGCCAGCGGGACTGCCGTGGCCATGCGCATAGCATCGCCGGGCTGTCCAGAAGGGGACGCTGCGTGCACCCCGGCCTCGTCCTGGAATCTCGCCAGCGCGCGGTGGGCCGCGACTCCTGCGCTCCGGGAGGGCCCGCCGAGGCCTATCCTTGACTCGGAGGAGGGCAGAGACGGTGGCAGCGGATGCACGAGGAACGACACTGGAGATCCCCTGGCCACACGAGGGTCATGATCACATCCGCGTGATGATCGACCACGAGCTCGCCTACGAGTCGCGGGGTCTGCTAGTGGCCTTCCGGACCCTGCGCCAGGCGTCGTCGCTGGCTGAGGTGCACGACCAGGCCGAGCACATCGCCGATGCCCGGTCGCTGCAGCTGGTGTGGGGCACCGTTCGTGATGACCACGGCGAGGGACACTCGATCACCATCGCGGTCCTGTCGGGCAGCCCTCCGTCCTGAGGGCTCCCGCCCACGAGCGCGACCGCCCTGGGCCGCGTGCGGTCCTCAGGTGCGCGTCATGCGGTGGCCATCAGGCGGCTGCCGTCTGGGCCGCATCTGCTGCGTCTCGAATGTGGTCGGCGACATACGCGGCATCGGCGCCGGCGCCGAACACGAGCATCGACGTGAAACCGTGCAGGAAGGGGATCCCGAGGACGTAGAGACCTGGCATGCTCTCGACCACACCGCGTTCCTGGACGGGCCAGCCGTCGTCGTCGAGGATCGGCAGCTCGATCCACGCGTAATCGGGCCGGTAGCCGGTGCACCACACGACCGACGACACATCGAGGACGGTGCCATCGGCGAGCGTCGGCCGTCCCTCGGTGGCGCCGATGGTCCGCGCCTCGGTCAGCGTCACCCCCGCCTCGAGCAGGTCACCGCGTCGGTAGCGCAGGAGCGGGCCGCCGCCATGGCGCACCTTCGGTCCCATCTTGCGACCCAGTGGTGTGTCCAGGTTGGCGACGTGGTCGAGGAAGCGGATGATGAGCGGCCACAGCGCCACCGCGACCTGGCCGTCCACGGCGAAGGGCAGTTGCCCGTGGCTGCGACCCGAGACGTAGGTCTGGCGGGTCGCGGCCAGCTCGTAGGCGATGTCCGCCCCCGAGTGACCAAGACCGACGACGAGGGCCGGCCCGGCGGGCAGCTGATCGGCGTTGCGGTACTGGGACGAGTGGAGCTGGGTGATGGCCGGATCGAGCTCGGCGGCGAATCCGGGGACGTGGGGCCGTTGGAAGGGACCGGTGGCGACCACCACGCGCGGGGCTACCCAGCGTTCATCACCGGCAGTGACGATGTAGCCATCGCCAGGACGCTCGGCACGACCGAGTCGCTCGACCGGGGTGGCGGTGCGGATGGGCAGCTCGAAGTGGCGCGCGTATCGCTCGAGGTAGTCGGCCATCTCGTGCCCCGTGGGGAAGTGATCGGGCTCGGATGGGAAGGACAGGCCCGGCAACCCGTCATAGCGGGCGGGCGAGTAGAGGCGCAGCGAGTCGTAGCGGTCGCGCCACGTGTCCCCGATCCGCTCGGCGCGCTCCAGTAACACGTGGTCCAGGCTACGGCGCTGGAGATGATGGCTGACGGAGAGTCCGACCTGACCGCCACCGATGACGATGACGTCGTGCCGTTCTTGGTGTCCTGCTGTTCGCATGCCGGTTGCCTCCGCTGCGCCGCTCGTTCCTCAGGGACACATGCTCGGATGAGGGCGCACTACGGCAAAGTTCTCGATTCGAACTGGCTCGACTGGCCAGCGATGGGAGAATCAGCCGATGACAGGCACGGTCGATACCGAGTACTGCTCGTTCACCAAGGCGGTCGAACACCTTGGCGACCGCTGGTGCATGCTCATCATGCGCGAGCTCATCCTGTCAGGACCGATGGGCTTCAACGCCCTCGCCGCCAGCGTGCCCGGGCACATCTCGCGGTCGGTCCTGACC
Organism: uncultured Chloroflexia bacterium; assembly: GCA_963800275.1. Classification (GTDB taxonomy): domain Bacteria; phylum Chloroflexota; class Limnocylindria; order Limnocylindrales; family CSP1-4; genus JAFMJV01. The sequence goes on along the minus strand of CAWDAI010000007.1, from coordinate 341,332 downwards.
GACCGCCTGGCGCGACTCCGCGACCTCGGTCTCATCTCGAAGGGCGTCGCGGAGGGCGATGGCAGGCAGATCGCCTACCGGCTCACTGGTCCCGGGCAGGCCCTCATCCCGACGTTCCTGGCCCTCCGGGAGTGGGCGGAAGCGTGGCTTCCCGACGACCCCGCGATGGTCGCACGCGATCCCGAGGTCGTGCTGGGTTGGCTGGTCGAGCGCATGTCCCTCGAACGCCTGCCCGAGCGGCAGGCCGTGATCGAGCTATCCACGCGCGACGAGCCGACGCTGCGAAGCTGGATCGTCATCGAGGACGGGGCGCGGCCATATGCCTGCCTGGAAGATCCGCAGCTCGACCCTGCCCGCTACGTCTACTTCGAGACCAGCAGTGCCGTGCTGCTTGCGCTCGCCCAGGGGCGTCGGGACTGGCGCGAGGCGCTGGCCGATCACTCGGTCGAGGTCTTCGGCGAACCGGGACTGGCGCGGGCGTTGCCGGAGTGGTTCGGGTCGAGCGCGACGGCTGCGTAGCTGTCATCGCGTCAGCCGCTGGGCCACGGGTCAGACAGGCGCAAGACGTCTGATAGGTCTGGCCCCGGCACAGAGGCGCGAGTTTCACTGGCGCCGCCCTAGCGTTGCGGCGAAGAGAAGACCCACGTGCGCGGCCGTCCGTCCGCTCGGGCGGCCGCGACCACCTTGACCAGCTACGGAGGTTCCAGCCATGGGTTCGATCCCGTCACCGTCCAACTCCGGCAGTACCAGCAAGGAGTCGACCGAAGCCCAGCTCAAGCTGGCCCGAGAACAGGGGCGCGCCTATGGCGAGGCGGTGGCCGAGATGGCCACGAGCGAAGCTGACGAGGGCAGCCTTGTGGAGACGGGGGACCTGATCGTCGGCTATGCCATCGAAGATGCGGAAGGCATGTACGTGTGGGAGGACGGACAGCTCCTGTGGCGCGATCCGACCGAGGAGAACGCCCACATCGAGGTCGTGGCCCGTGATGCCTACGACGGTCGCTTCGTACCCGGCCTGGACGTGAGCGTGACGCTCACGACAGAAGACGGCACGGAGGTCGGTACGCACGAGCAACCGTTCCTGTGGCACCCGTGGCTGCACCACTATGGCCGCAACTGGACAGTGCCCGGTGACGGAACCTACCGTCTGGCGGTCCATATCAAGCCGGCCGCGTTCATGCGCCACGACAAGGAGAACGGCCACCGGTTCGCCCGACCGGTCGATGTCGAATGGCCGCACGTCCACATCCAGACCGGCCAGAAGAAGGGATAGCGGTCTCGGCGAGATCAGCCGCCGGCGGCGAGATCAGCCGCCGGCGGAGATCAGCTCCATGAGGTCAAGCCAGGACTTCGTGAAGGCCTCCGCGCCCTCGCGCTGGAGTCGCTCGCCGAGCGCCTGGAGGTCGATCTCCTGTTCCCTGAAGCTCTCCAGCACCTCGGCCGCGTCACCACCGTCCCGCGGCAGCATCGCCGGCACCTCGCCATGGTCGGCGAAGGCAAGCAGCGTCGCCTCGGGCAAGGTGTTGACCGTGTTGGGCGATGCGAAGCCGGATACGTACAAGGTGTCCGGTGCGGCGGGATCCTTGGTCCCGGTGCTCGCGTACAGCAGTCGCTGCGCCCGCGCGCCATGGTTGGCCAGTCGTTGCCAGCGGTCGCTGTCGAGGAGATCGCGGTAAGCACGGTAGGCGTCGTGGCCGACGGCCAGACCCAGTCGGTTGCGGCTTTCCGGGTCGACGTCGTCGGCGACGGCGACGTCCCAGCGGCTGAGGAAGACCGAGGCCACCGATTGCACGGAGGTATCGAGGTCAGCCTCGATACGTCGTTCCAGGCCGCGCATGTACGCGTCGGCAGCAGCCAGGTAGTGATCGACCGTGAAGAGCAGCGTGACATTGACCGGCACACCCGCGAACGTGGCCTCCTCGATGGCCGGCAGTCCGGCCGGTGTGCCCGGGATCTTGATGAAGAGGTTCGGCCGCTGCGCCTCGGCATGCAGTCGCTTGGCCTGCCCCTCGGTGCCCTCGGTGTCGTCGGCCAGCAGTGGCGAGACCTCCAGCGACACGAAGCCATCGACCCCCGATGATCGTTCGTGGATGGCCTTGAAGACGTCCGCTGCCTGCTGCAGGTCATCGATCGCCAAACCGAAGAAGATGTCTTCGCTGCTGAGCCCCGATTCGTGCCCTTCTCGGATGCGCTGGTCGTAGGCCTCGCTTTGGCTGATGGCCTTGTGGTAGATGGTGGGGTTGGAGGTCAGGCCGGTGACCGACATTTCGTCGATATACCGCTGCAGCTTCCCGCTCGCGAGCAGTCCCCGATCGATGTGGTCGAGCCAGAGGCTCTGGCCTGCTCGGTGCAGTCGTGTCGTGGGGTTCATGCGCGCCCTCCGTGGTTGCGGGCAGTAGGAATCATGCCTGTGCCTCGTGACTTCCTTGGGACAGTGAGCGTATCGCGGTTACACCTGCGACACCTCGATGGAACACGACCTTTCAATCCCGTGCCCATCACGCTGTGTCGGATCGCAGCGACGTGCCGGACTTGCGCTCAGCCCGGGCTTGCGGACCCCTTGCAGGGCAGGCGTAGGGTGGGGCCCCGACACGGTCGTGGCGGGAGATCGGAGGTGACGATATGCGCTTCAAGCAGCTGGCGGGCTGGACTGGCCTGCCGATCGACACGATCCGCTCGGCCTTTCATGGCGAGGACGTGCGCACCGTCCTGCCTGTGCACGCCGAGCAGAACGGGGCTGAGACCGTGCTGGTCGCCACGAGCGCTGCGCTCGCCATCGTGACCGGGGAAGATGGCCCCAAGGGTGGTCGCTGGCTCACGCGTTGGGCACCGTGGGATGTCGTCCGCGTCAGCGGCTCGGTGGAGGCAGGCCTGACCGTCTACGTCGGACGCTTCACGTTCGTGGCCAGCCTCCCCGGCGAACAGGGCCAGCGCGCGCTGCGCGACTTCCTGCGGGCGGCACCCTTCAGTGCAGGGCCTGCTCCGGGCTAGGCGGGAAGACGACCCCCCGGACCGTGCCCTTGGGCCTTGTCGGTGATGCGCTGCCGTCCGGCCGACGTACCGCTCAGGGCGTGACGATCGCGAAGGCGGGATCGGGTGCCTGGAGCACCGCCAGCACTCGCTCGAGCACCCCGAGGTCGCCCTCGGTCTCCATGCCCTCGGTACTGCCCGCGAGCAATCCAAGCAGGGCGGCCCGCGGCATCCGCAGGATGAGATCGGCTCCCTCCACCTGAGCGGGATGGTGGATGAGCACACCGTTGCGCAGGTCCAGCCGATAGGACTCACCGACGTCGGTCAGCTCGATCCCGATCGATAGCCGCTCGGCCCAGGCCGCCGGGCCGTCGACCCGGATGGCGATGGCGTCGAAGACCTGTCCCGGGGACAACGCGGCGTACATGTCCGGTGAGGCGCTCTGCGCGGGGGTGCCGAAATTGCCCTCGCGCAACTCGGTGGCACCCGCGAGGAACACGCTGCGCCACGTGCCATTCTCCGCCCCGAAGCCAAGCTGCTCGAAGGTATCGGCCTGGAGCGACTTCGCGGTCTCGTTGGTGGCATCAGCGAAGAGGACATGGTCAAGCACCTCCGCCGCCCAGCGATAGTCCTGCTCGTCGAATGCCTGTCGAGCGACGGCGATGGCCGCGTCGACGCCGCCCATGGCGCTCACGTAGCGCTTGGCAGCGGCCTCCGGCACGTGCCGCCACAAGCGTGCCGGGTTGCCGTCGTACCAGCCCATGTAGAGCTGATAGATGGCCTTGACGTCGTGACTGACCGAGCCGTAGTAGCCACGGGCGTGCCAGGCCCGCTCGAGGACCGGCGGCAGCTCGATGACCTCGGCGATCTCGATGCCGGTCAGGCCCGCGTTGAGCATGCGCAGCGTCTGGTCGTGGAGATAGGCGTACAGGTCGCGCTGCTCCTGGAGGAACGTGAGCGCGCGGTCGGCTCCCCAGGTCGGCCAGTGGTGGGAGGCGAAGACGGTCTCGAAGCGCCCGCTGAAACGATCGATGGCCTCGGTCAGGTAGCGTGCCCAGACCCGGGGATCGCGCACGACCGCGCCACGGAGGGTCAGCAGGTTGTGCAGGGTGTGGGTGGCGTTCTCGGCCATGCACAGAGCGCCCAGTTCGGGGAACAGGACGTTCATCTCCGCGGGTGCCTCGGTACCCGGCGTCAGCTGGAACTCCATCCTGATGCCGTCGAGCGTGCGAGTCTCGCCGGTCTCGGTGATGGTGTCGGTGGGGATGATGAGGGTGACGGTGCCCGTCGAGGTGGTCTGGCCCAGGCCCGCGCCGATCTGGCCCGCCGGGTCGCGATCGAGGGCAGCGCCGTACATGTAGCCGGCGCGCCGGGCCATGGCCGTGCCGGCGTAGACGTTCTCGGCGACGGCGTGCTCGACGAAGCCATCGGGCGCGATCACCGTGCACGTCCCGGCATCCACGTCGGCCTGCGTCGTGACGCCCTTGACGCCACCGAAGTGGTCGACATGGCTGTGCGAGTAGAGCACGCCCACGACCGGGCGATCGCCCCGATGCTTGCGATAGAGTCCCAGGGCCGCCCGGGCGGTCTCGGTGCTGATGAGCGGATCGATGACGAGGACGCCGGTGTCACCCTCGATGAAGCTGATGTTGGAGAGGTCCATGCCTCGGACCTGGTAGATGCCGGGCACCACCTCGAAGAGGCCGTCCATGGCCGCCAGCTGCGACTGGCGCCAGAGGCTGGGGTTGGCGGTGGTGGGGGCCGGCCCTTCGAGGAACGCGTAGCTGGAGTTGTCCCAGACCACGCGGCCGTCGTCAGCCTTGACGATGCACGGCTCCAGGCGGCCGATGAGGTTTCGCCTGGCGTCGTCGAAATCGCTCGTGTCGTCGAAGTCCAACTTCGGCCTCGGTGTCGTCTTGTCAGCCATGTCCTGGTGTCCCTTTCTGCGGATGCTGTATGTCGGAGCCGTCGGTCGAACCGACACGCTTGCCGACCTCTGCCGCGGCCACCAGGAGGGCGACCACGATGACCAGACCGCCGACGAGCGTGAGCACGACGACATCGCCACTCAGCGAGCTGGCGACGACGAGGGCGGCGGAGATGTTGCGCTGCGCGGTGGCGAGCATGGTCACGTTTCGCGTGCCGGCCGACCGGCCGATGCCCGCCAGGTACCCCGCCGCCAGGGACGCCACCACGATGACGGCGACGCCGATGAAGATCCAGCTCCCGAGCGCGCCGATGATCTCCCGCCAGCTGACCAGGAGGCCCGCCGCGATGCCGATGAGCAGCGCCGTCGTAGAGGCCTGGCCGGCAGGGCCGACCCACTCGGCCGCGAGCTCCGGATAGCGCGCCCGGACGACGAGCGCGAGCCCGAGCGGAACGAGCATGAAGAGGATGAGCGAGCTGGCGATCTGCCAGGCGTCGACGGTGGCACCCTCCACCGCGAGCGGCAGCACGATCGGCGCATAGAGGATGGTCACGACCATGAGCAGGACCATGGCTCCGACGCCCAGGGCCACGTCGCCCCTGGCCATCTGCGCCAGCCTGGGCAGGAACGGTGCACCGGCGCAGCAGCCGTAGATGATGACAGCCGTCGCGGCCGCCTGGTCCATCGGCAGCAGCCGGGCGACGACGATGGCCACGGCGGGCACGACCACGAAGTTGGCCGCGAGCAGCAGGCCCACGGTCCGCAGGTCTCGCAGCGGTTCGGTCACCCGGTCGACCGTCAAGCCCAGGCCCATGGCGATCATGCTCGCGACCACGAAAGCGAGCACGCCCACCTGGGTCACGGTGGTCAGCGCCTCTGACAACATCTCCAACCCCTCTTCCGACAAGGTTCCGCTTGCGATGGGATCCTCTCGCTCGTCACGGTCTCCGGTGACGCCTGATCAGATCCCGATACCAATGCGCACTGGCTTTGGGGATGCGGTGCTGCGTCGCGTAGTCCACGTAGACGATGCCGAAGCGACTACGGTAGCCCTCGCCCCACTCGAAGTTGTCCAGCAGCGACCAGACGAAGTAGCCGCGCAGGTCCACGCCGTCTTCGATGGCCTGGGCAGCAGCTCCCAGGTACCCGCGCAGATAGTCGATGCGCTCCACGTCACGGACCGCCCCGTCGGCTCCTACATCATCAGCGTACGAGGCGCCGTTCTCGGTGACGTAGAGCGGCATGGCGGGGTACTCGTCACGGACTCGCGCGAGCACTCGATAGAGGGCCTCGGGCGTGACCGACCAGCCCAGCGACGTGGAGGCCGGTTCGGCCGGGATCCCGCGGGCGCCCAGGTGTGGGTCCACGGGGTCGGACTCGATCAGCATGTGGTGATAGTGGTTGACCGCGAGGAAGTCCAGTGGCGCTCCGATGGTGGCCTCATCAGCGCTTCGCACCAGCCGTCCGAAGCCCTGGGGACCGTACAGATCGTCGGCATCGCCCGGGTAGCGGCCCAGCAGCTGCACGTCCAGGAACAGCCGATTGTTGTTGAGATCGACGCGCTGTGCGGCCTCGACGTCCGCCTGGCCTGACGAGCGCGGCTCGATGTGGGTGAGGATGTTCGCGATCCCGAGGTGCGCGTCGCCGCGCACAGCGCGGGTAGCCTTGACGGCCAGGCCGTGGGCCAGGTTGAGGTGATGGGCTGCAGCAACAGCGTCTCGCAGGTCGCGGCGGCCCGGCGCATGGATGCCATTGCCGTAGCCGAGGAAGGCCTGGCACCAGGGCTCGTTGAGCGTGATCCAGTCAGCCGCCAGGTCGCCGAGCGCCTCGAGGGTCGCGCCGGCGAAGTCGGCGAAGCGAGAGGCGGTGTCGCGCTCTGGCCAGCCACCGGCATCCTCGAGCTCCTGTGGCAGCTCCCAGTGGTAGAGCGTAACGAACGGGCGGATGCCAGCAGCGCGCAGTGACTCGAGCAGGTCACGGTAGAAGGAGACCGCCCGCGCGTTCAGGGGCCCCGTCCCGCCCGGCTGCAGGCGTGGCCAGGAGACCGAGAATCGGTAGGCGTTCAGGCCGAGGCCGGCCATGAGCCCGACGTCCTCCGCCCAGCGATGGTAGTGGTCGCAGGCGATATCGCCGGTATCACCGCCCGCGATCTTGCCCGGCGTGTGGGCGAAGGTGTCCCAGATCGAAGGCGTCCGACCGTCCTCGTGGACGGCACCGTCGATCTGATATGCCGACGTCGCGGCACCCCACAGGAACGTGGTCGGGAAGCGGGCCGCATCGAGCACGGCCTCAGGCTCCGCGGCCGGCCGGGCCTCGTGATCGGCGCCGATCACGACGGAACGGTCGTCGGTCGAGAGGCCGCCAGGTCGGCGTGCGGGACGATCACCCATAGAGGGAGCCGAACGGGACCGAGACGATGACCCGGCGGTACGTCTGGGCACGATCGAAGATCGCCTGGCTCTGGCGCTCGTCGAGCTCTGGACCATCGACGTGCTCCCGCCGGCCGTCGGCGCGTTCGAGCTCGATGGCGGCGGTGGTCGCCTCCTGGTAGACGATCGGCACCCCGCAGTAGGTGAAGGCGAGGCTGCCGGGCCTGAGATCGATCGGGACGGGCTCGCCGCTGAGGCTCGAGAAGACGACCGACGCAGGGTCCTCGAGCAGCTCGCTGCGGGGGACGAGTCGAGGAGCGAACCGGACACGACCCCCACGCACCTCGACACCCATCTCGCCGAAGCGCGAGATGACCTGCTCCTTGACCTGCCCGGTCATGCCCGGCTGCTGCGCCCCGAGGTGCCGTGGAGTGTGCGAGTAGGGATCGGTCGGGAAGGCACCCTGGAGGGCGGGGTCCTTGCGGAACCCGAGGCCATCGCGGATGTCGTGGTAGAGCCGCGCGAGCGCTGAGGCCGCATCGGGTTCGGACGCTCGGCCGAAGCACCACTGCACGGCCACGGCGAGCTTGGCCACCATGTGCCAGTAGATGCTGCCGAGGCCCTCGAACATGAAGAAGCGATCGCTGCGGCCGGTGAACTCGGCGTGTCCGAACGTCGCCCGCCAGAGGACGCGGACTTGGTCCTGGACAGACGGCGCGGCGCCGATGCGCGCGAGATGGCGGTCGACATCCGAGAGGGTCGCCAGATCGGCCTGGAAGTGCCACCTCCCATCGCGATCGACCACGAACAGAGAGGGGTCCATCACCGGCGGAGGGCCCGGGATGGTGTTGCGTTCCAGGAAGGGCACCGAGGGACGATCGGGGTAGAGCAGGTAGCTGCGCTGGTCGGCGCGATAGAGGCCGCTATCGCGCATCGCCCGCAAGAGCGCCACGGCCTCCCCGTCATCGAGCACGCCCGACTCGAGGACGGCGACCTGCCCCTCGAGCATGGGACCAAGATGGCTGATCCGCGCCCGTCCGTCCTCGATCGCCAGCACGTCGTAGCTGTGGAAGAGCCCGTCGGCTCGACGGCTGGCCGTGATCGTGGCCTGGCACACTCGGGCGGCCTCTTCCAGGACGGCGCGGATGCCCGCCGGCGGTGTCGGGACCGGGTTGCCGAAGGCACCCGCGTAGACCGCCTCGCGATGCGCTTGGCCGGCGTGACCCAGTCGGTCCATGCTGCGGAACCGTTGGCGGTCATCCGTCGGCAGCACCATGGAGCCCAGGACGGCAGCAAGCTCATCGAGCAGCGTGCGCACCGGTGCCGAGAGTTCCACCTCGTCGTCGCCCGAGAAGATGTCGAGCAGGAACGAGGCGTAGCGCGCGATGGCGTTGAGCGTCACGATGGAGAGGCCCCAGCCCGCCAGCGCATTGTTGGCATCGTTCCATTCCGGTCGCTGTGTATCGAGCCAGATCCCGCTGTCCGGCACCAGGTTGCTCAGCTTCACGAGCAGCGGCACCATCAGCTTCTCGGCCAATGTCACCAGCCGGATTTCCCCGTCGGCGTCGCGAACCAGCCGCCCGTCGGCGCCGATCTCGCCGAACGCAGCCAGCAAGGCCTCGTGACGAACCCGGTCGAAGGTGATGGTGTGGCGCGGGTCGGCCACGATGGCCTCGAACCCGCTGATGCGGTAGGGCACGTCGGCGTAGGAATAGACCCGCTCACGGAGTCCGCCCCGGAGTGCGCCCGGCTCGTGACGCTCGTATGCCTCCAGCAGCCGCAGGAGATAGACGATCTGGTGATCACCCCAGTAACCGATGTGGCTCCAGGGGTCGTCGGTATCCTCGACCTCCCAGTCGATCCCCTGGCGGGTTATCCGATAGGGGTTGTAGCCGTCCGCGGTCGAGGCGTTGAGGAAGACGCTGACGAACGCCGGCAGGTAGCCCGGATAGCTGATGGCCAGGGCTTCCCAGTTCTGGAAGATGTCCCGCCAGTTGCCCTCGTAGCCGTAGACGAGCTCATCACCCTCGTGCACACGGATCGTGTACCAGTTCCACGGTCGACTCGGGTCGCCGTGGCGACGGCTGAAGGTGAGCGGCAGGTACGACCGCACGAGTCGCGTCAGCTGCGGGTCGCCCTGCTCGGTCGCGCTCTGCCGCAGCTGGTCGAGCGTGATCCACTCGGGCAGCTGTCCCAGCCACCGGCCGTGACGGGCAGCGACGCTGCGGTTCTGGTCGTGCAGATAAGAGACGAGGTCGCGTCGAGGAAAGCCGTACCCATCCTCGAACGTGCCCCCGCGCATGATGTTATAGAGCACGTTGGCGACATGGTTGGCCGTCGCGGCCTCGTCAGCCGTCGCCTGCACCGCATCGGCCCCGGCCAGGCGCGCTCGGACCCCTGCCTGATCGGCCGCCAGTCGCGCCTCGATGTCCGCGCGCAGCGCTTCCTCCGAGGTCTCGAGGCGATGCGCCAGCTCGAGCACGGCCGAGTGGTCCAGGCCCGTATCGGCGACCGTGTACCAGTCGCGTGAGCCATGCGCGCGCAGGTCGAACGCACCCGCCGCCAGGTAGGCGCCCATGGTGCCGCGCACCTCCGGCGTGCTCGCGACCGGGCCGCCGCGCCGGAACGTCTCCGTCTGCGCGTCGTCGAGCAGGACATGGGAGCCCGGCGGGTGGCCGACCGCCCAGGCGGCCGCGACACGCAGCGACTCGGATGGCTCGGGCCGATCGGAGATCGGTGCATTGAGGGTGTAGAGCGCGAGGGGCGTGGCCTCCACGCGCTCGTGGCGCATGTACGCGACCGCGAGGTAGCTCAGGCGGGCGTAGAGATCGCGGTCGACCCCTGGCGGGATGAGGTCGTGCCAGCCGTCGAGATAGCGGACCTCGACATCTTCGCCGGCAAGCTCATCGATGACGGCATGGCGCACGACACCGAAGGCTTCGCAGGCCGAGAGGCTCCATCGGAAGCGCAGCCCCAGGTCCTCAGCGATCTCCTCGAAGACCACGGCCGTGCCGTCGACGCGCTTGTACAGGTTCCGCTGGACCGATCGCAGCCCGGCTGCACCCCGCCATGGTTCCCACAGGGTCTGGGACCCACCCCGGGTGACGAGGAACGTGGCCCGGGCGCCGCTGGCATCGGGGTCCCGCAGGATCTTGTCCGCGGTCTGGCTGGGGAAGAGCCCGTGATCTGGATCACGGCGTCCGGCGGTGAAGGCACCGTTCGAGCCGACGAAGAGCCAGACATCGCTGTCAGTGACCACGCTCATCAGGAAGGGTGGCATGGCGTCGACATCACCGAGGCGGGCGTACCGCTCCCCGTCGAGGGTGACGAAGCCGCCGTCGACCGAGCGCTCCTCGGCAGGCACGAGCGCACCTGCCGGCTGCACGACGTCAAGTGCGGTCACGCCGGCTCCTGCTGGAAGAGCCGGACGTAGTCCACCAGCATCTGGGCCGGGAACACCGTATCGGGGGCGACGGGGCCACCGAGGTTGCCTCCGACGGCGACATTGAGCAGCATGAAGAACGAGTGTTCGAAGACCCACTCGCGGGGCTCGACGTCGTCGCGCGTCACCTCGTGGTAGAGCACCCCATCGATGAACCAAGCCAGGCGATCGGGCTGCCACTCGAGGCCCACGACATGGAAGGCGTCGGCCACCGGCTCGGCCAGGTCGATCCGGCCGCTGATGCCGGCACTGCCCGAGTAGCCCGGTCCGTGCACCGTGCCCAGGACCACCGTCGGCCAGCGACCCACGTATTCCATGACGTCGATCTCGCCGGACTGCGGCCAGCCGACCGCATCGATGTTCGAACCGAGGAGCCAGAACGCCGGCCACAGGCCGAAGCCCGCAGGGACGCGGACCCGGGCCTCGAGATGACCGTGCTGGAACTCGAACCTGTCCCGCGTGAGCAGCCGGGCAGAGGTGTACTCGCAGGGGCCGTAGTAGCAGTCGCGGCTCCCGTCCCCCTCGCGCACGGTGATGGCGAGGTGGCCGTCACCGTCAAGCGCCACGTTGGCCGGCTCGTCGGTGTACCACTCGCGCTCGTTGTTGCCCCAGCCGGGCAGGCCGATGTCGCTGCCGTCACCGAGGTCGTAGCCCCACGTGGCCGGATCGGGCGCGGAGCCGCCGGGCCCGTCGAACTCGTCGCTCCAGGCGAGCGTCCATGCCGCGCCATCGGCGCGCAAGGGGGCCGGCTGCGCTGGCGGCGCCGCAGCCGTGGCGTCCGTGGCCGACTGGCCGGCGGCCTGCGAGATGAGCCCGGCTGCTCCCAAGCCGGTCACGAGGGCCGCAGCGATGATCGGCGGGACCAGCCTGCGGCGCCGCGCAACGACGAGCCTAGCCACTGTACGAGGCACTGCTGCCGGCTGGCACGGCCGCGGCTGCTGGGCCAGCATCGCCGGTGGACTCGCGGAGGATGAGCGTCGTGTTGAAGACGACTTGGTTGGCGGCGCTACCCGGTTCATCGATCTGCTGGAGGACGAGCCGGACCATCTCGCGGCCCATGGCCTCGATGGGCTGCCGCACCGTCGAGAGCGTCGGCCGGACCTCCTCGGCGGTGGGCAGGTCGTCGAAGCCGACCACCGCGACGTCCTCGGGCACCCGACGCCCGGAATCCTTGATCGCCTGCATGGCCGCGATGGCCATGCTGTCCGAGGCCGCGAAGAGCCCGTCGAGCTCGGGATGTCGCTCGAGCAACCCGGCCATCGCGTCGGCGGCGGTCCGGGCCCGGTACTCGCCAGACACCTCCAGGGATGCGTCGATGGGACGGCCAGCTGCCCGAAGCGCATCGCGATAACCCTCCAGGCGGTCAGCCGCCGAGGGCAGGTCAAGGGTTCCGTAGATGGTCCCGATGGAGGTTCGGCCACGCTCGATGAGATTACGAACCGCGGCCTCTGCCCCAGTCCGGTTCTGGGCATCGACGTAGCTGACGGACTCGTGGCCCAGCGGAAGTCCGCTCACGACCATGGGCACGCCTCGTCGCACCAGGCGCGTCATCAAGGGGTCGGCACCGTGGGGGCCCACGAGCACGAGCCCATCGACGTGGTCGCCCACGATATAGCGCTCGATCCTCGCCTCCTCGGCGCGATTGGGGGCAAGCATGAGCACGAGGCGTCGGTCCCCATCAGCCAGCGCCGCGCTGATGCCATGCATGAGCTGCCCGAAGAAGGGATCACCAAAGAGGCGGTCGGCCGACTCGAGGATGACCACACCGATGGAGCCGGTGCGATGGGTCATCAGGCTGCGCGCGGAGGGATTGGGTACGTAACCAAGCTCCTCGATCGCGATCGTGACCGCGGCCTTGACCTCCGCCCCGACCCGCGGGTTGCCATTGACGACCCGCGAGACGGTGGCGGTGGAGACCCCCGCGCGTTCGGCCACGTCCTTGACGGTCACTCCGCGTGGCCTGGGTTTCCGACGGCGCTTCCTGCCTACCACGCTGCTTGGCACTCCTCTGGGTCCTGTCGACGTCGGCATCAGGCTAGCCCTTGACTGCCCCCGCCGTGACGCCGCCGATGATGTAGCGCTGCATGAAGATGAAGAACACGACCATCGGCAGGGCGATCATCAGGACGGCCGATGCCAGCAGCGGCCAGTTGTTGCCGTAGACGCCTTGGAAGGCGATCAAACCTCTCGTGATCGGGTAGTAGTCCGAACTCGTCAGGTAGATCGTCGGCAGGATCAGCTCGTTCCAGATGCCGATGGCGTGCAGCACCGCGACCGTGGCGATGGCCGGCTTGGCCAGCGGCATGATGATCTGGACGACATAGCGGATGTAGCCGCTGCCCTCGATCGCCGCAGCTTCGTCCAATTCGATGGGGATCGTCCGGATGTAGCTGACCAGGATGATGATGCCGATGGGATTGACCACGAACAGCATGACGTAGCCCAGCGGGTTATTGAACAGGCCCATACGCAGGATCAGCTGGAACTGCGGGATGAGTGCCGGCGGCAGGAAGACGGCGATCAGGAAGAGCGTGAACATCAATCCGCCGCCGCGCACGAAGCGACGGGCGATAGCCACGGCCAGGAAGGTGGCGGTCACCACGAACACCGTCGTCGCGACCACGGTGTAGAGGATGCTGTTGAGCAGATACTGGGCGAAGTTGGCCTTGTCCCAAGCCTCCAGGAAGTTGTCCAGGCTCAAACCGGACGGCAGAGTCATCGGTGACTTGTTGAACTCACCTGGCGTCAGCAGGGAGGTGTTCAGCAGCATCAGCAGTGGTCCAAGGTAGATGACGCTGAGGACCAGCAGCACGACGTAAGAGCCGAGACGCGCCAAGTCGATGGGTTTCCTTGGCGGTGCCGGTGTGAATGGCTCGCTGGGCGGAGGGTCCAGCAGTTGTCTCGTCGTGACGCTCATCCTGTCAACCGGGCCTCTCTACGTCGGAGGAAGAACTGGGTCGTGATACCGATGGCGAGCACGATCACGAACAGGATCATCGCGGCCGCCGCTCCGTAGCCCTGGCGGAAGCTGTTCACGGTGGTGCTGTTGGTCGTCCGTCCGAAGGCCTCGGCATAGACGAGGTAGCCCATGACCTGGGTGCCGGGCCTGTAGCCGGTCAGCACCAGGAACAGCTGCCATGCTTGCAGCGAGCCGATGATGGTCAGGATCAGGTTCGTGTTGACCGCCGGCGTGAGCAGTGGCCAGGTGACGTTCTTGAAGGCCTGCCAGCGGCTGGCACCGTCGATCCGGGCTGACTCATAGACCTCCTCGGGGATGGTCTGCAGGCCGGCCAGGAAGATGACCATGGTGAACCCGAGGTTGGACCAGATCTGCACCACGATGACCCAGAAAAAGGCCTCCGCGGGCTGACCGCCAAGGAACAGCGACTGCATGCCGAAGAGGTTCAGGAAGCTCTGCAGCGGACCGCCCAGTGGATACAGGAAGAGCGTCCACATCAGCCCCTGGATGGTGACGCCGAGGATGACCGGCAGGAAGAACAGGGTCCGGAAGAACCGCGTTCCACGCAGGCCCTGGTTCAGCAGCAGGGCCACGAACAGGCCCAGCGTGAACTGGATCGTCGTGACCGCGACGCAGAAGACGAGCGTCCTGAAGATGGCATCGAGGTTCTCCTGGGCGCGTGCACCCAGGGTCAGGAACTCCCGGTAGTTGTCCAGGCCCACGAAGTGCACCGGGAGACCCGGCAGCCCCGTCGCGTCCGTGGCCGAGAAGAAGCTGGTGGCGATGGACGGGCCCAGTGCCAGCACGAAGTACAGGATCACCGCCGGCGCCATCATCAGATAAGGCCAGGATCTGGATCGACGCCCAGTGCCGAAGTTGTAGCTCATGTCGTCCCCAGGCTGCGTTCCCCGCGAGGGTGGACCGGAGATCCCGCACTGCTAGTGCGAGCACCTCCGGCCCACAGCAGGAGGAGACGTCCTACTGGATCGCGTCCAAGCCGGAGTCAAGGTCCTTCTGGGCCTGCTCGGCGGCGGCCTGGACGTCGTCGAAGGTTCCGAATGGCTGGAACATGTTCACCATCGCGGGCTGGGCGAACTGGCCGGCCCCCTTCGGCGGAGTCCACAGCAGCTCGAGGCCAAGTCGGAAGTTGTCCAGGTACGGAGCGAGCTCCTGCCCGATCTTGGTGTCCAGCGTCGCACCCGGCTGTGTCGGGATGGGACCGACCGCATCCACGAAGGCCTGGTAGTTGGCCGGCTCGGAGAAGGCGCTGAGGTAGGTCACCGCCGCGTCCTTGTGGGAGGACGTCTCAGCGATGGCCCAGCCCTGGTCGTACTTGCCGAACATGTACTGGTTATTGGCGGGATCGTCACTGCCGGGGAAGGGGATGTAACCCCAGTCGAAGGCAGGCTCGAGTGCTTCGATGGCCGGCCCGTACCAGGTGCCACCCGGAAACATCGCCACGGCGCCCGACGCAAACCGTCCTGGCGCGCCGTCACCCGGAAGCGCGCTGGCGCCTGGCTCCATCATGTCGCGGTCGTAGATCTGGTACTTGGACAGCAGGTCGATCCACTCGGGATCGGTGTACTTGATGTCACCGGTCCAGAGGCCTTCGACGAGGGCAGCTTGATCGGGGAACGCAGAACCCACGAGGCCGTAGCCACCGACGAAGATGGGCCAGCCATCGCCGCCGCCGGCCGTCATGCACGGCACGCCGGCCGCCGTCAGCGTCTCACAGGCCGTGACGAGTTCGGACCACGTGGTAGGGACGTCGATGCCGTTCGCCGTGAGCAGGTCCTTGTTGTAGTAGATGCCGCTGAAGCCCACGCGGCCGAGGTTGATCTGGTAGACCTTGCCGTCGTACGTGCCAGCATCAGCGATCGAGGTCGGGTCGTAGTTGGCCACGAACGGCTGATCGGTCAGGTCCATGATGAGGCCGGCATCGATGAGCGACTGCCAGCCGGGCGGGTCGGTGTTCTGCATGTACGGCTGCGCCGCGTTGCTGAAGGCGAAGATGTCGATGACATCGACATCGTTGGCCATCAGACGGGTCTGGGTGCTGGTCATGAGCTCGTTAGCGTTCACCACCGCCATGTCCACCTTGATGTCTGGATGGTCGGCCTGGAACTGCTCATTGAACGAGTTCATGAAGTCCACGAAGGGTGGGTTCTGGTGAACCAGGACCCGTAGGTTGACGGGGTCCTGAGCCGCTGCGCTGCTGGCGAAGGCGGTGACCGCCAGGGCGGTCGCGGCGGCGAGGGTGATAAGTCTGCGCATCGTGTCGTTGTCTCCTCCTGGTTCGATCGGATACCGAGACTGCCCGCCGGTGGCGGCGAGCGGCCCTGCCTGGGCGAGGTGGTCGTCGTTCGATGCCTGGGTGTCTCCTCCACTGGATGCCTCCGAGCCTTCCCTCAGCTGGAGTGGCCCGTCGGGGCTTAAGGGCATGGTAGACTGTCTGTCAAGTAAGCGTATACACGCTTGCGGAAGGTCAATTATGCACACATTGAGAAAGCGCTTACTCACTGCGACAGATGCGATCTAGACCATGAATGGAGCTGGTGGGAACCGCTCGGGGCTGGTACTCCTGACCGGCTCGGAAGGACGGATCGGCCGGCAGCTGGACCGAGTCCTGCGCGAGCGCGGCTATGGGGTGCGCGGTCTGGACCTGCGCTCCAGCACCTCGTCCGAGCGCGACCATCGTGTCGCGGACCTGCTCGACCTGGGAGCGGTTCGCAGGGCACTCGAGGGCGTCTTCGCCGTGGTCCACGCCGGTGCCATCCCCTGGGACCGGGGCGACGGCTCGATGGTCATGTCGGCCAACGTCCTCGGCACCTGGAACGTGCTGCAGGCAGCCGTGGAGGCGGGCGTCGAGCGGGTCGTCAGCCTTTCGAGCATCAATGCGCAGGGCAGCGTCGGCGGCTGGCGCCCGACCGAGTATCTGCCGATCGACGACGACTACCCCCACCACCCGATGACGCCGTACCAGCTCTCCAAGCACCTCATGGAAGAGGTCTGTCGCGCGTACACGGAGCGGCACGGCGTGATCACGATCTGCCTGCGCCCCGTCTTCGTGGCGCAACCGGGCAGCCCCGATAGCGACGGCTTCGGGACACCCGCCTTCGTCGACAGATGGCGGGATGACTTCTGGGCCTATGTCGACGTGCGCGATGTGGCCGAGGCGGTGGTGCTCAGCCTGCGACTGGAAGGCGTGACGCATGATCGCTTCCTGCTGGCTGCCAGGGACACCTCCGTCGCGGAAGAGACCCGGACGTTGGTCGAGCGCGAGTATGCCCACGTGCCCTGGCCCGACGTCGATCCCGAGCGATACCTTGGAGCGGACCCCTACCGTTCGCTGATCGACTGTCGTCACGCTCGCGAGGTGCTCGGCTGGGAGCCGCGATACTCGTGGCGGGCAGAACCGGTGGCGACAGCGGACACATAGGAGGTCACCGTGCACATCACCAGCGTCAGGTGCATCCTCACGGCCCCAGCCGGCGTCGGCTTGGCGGTGGTCAAGGTCGAGACCTCCGAGGCGGGCCTGCACGGGGTCGGCTGCGCGACCTTTACCCAGCGAGCGCTGGCGGTCCGAACGGTGGTCGAGGAGTACCTCGATCCACTCTTGCGCGGCCGCGACCCCAGCCGCATCGAGGACATCTGGCAGCTCGTCTACCAGAATGCCTATTGGCGAAACGGGCCGGTCCTCAACAACGCGCTCTCGGGCATCGACCAGGCCCTGTGGGACATCAAGGGCAAGGTCGCGGGCATGCCGCTCTATGAGCTGCTCGGCGGCAAGGTTCGGGAAGGCGCCGCCGTCTACGCCCATGCCGAAGGACGCGACGCGCACGAGGTGCTCGACCAGGTGCTGGCCCTCCAGGCGGACGGCTTGCGTCACGTGCGCTGCCAGGTGGGCGGGTATGGGGCGGCCCGTCTGGTCTCGCGATCCACCGGATCGGGCGGTGGGCTCCCCCACGCACAGCCAGGCCAGTACTTCGACCCGAGCCTGTACGCGCGTGCCGTGCCGGCGCTGTTCGAGGACATTCGCACCGCAGTCGGGTTCGAGGTCGAGCTGCTCCACGATGTCCACGAGCGACTCGCGCCCATCGACGCCATCCGTCTGGCCAAGGACCTGGAGCCCTATCGACTCTTCTTCCTGGAAGACCCGCTGGCGCCAGAGGACCGGGGCTGGCTCGCGCAGCTGCGCGCGCAGGCCGCCACGCCCGTGGCCATGGGCGAGCTGTTCACGCACCCTCTTGAGTGGCAGGCGCTCATCGTGCGACGCCAGATCGACTTCATCCGCGTCCACGTGAGCGACATCGGAGGCATCACACCCGCGCGCAAGCTGGCCGCCCTCGCGGAGGTGTTCGGCGTGCGCACCGCCTTCCATGGCCCGAGCGACGTCTCGCCGGTGGGCCATGCCGCCAACGTCCATCTCGACGTGGCCCTGCCGAATTTCGGGATCCAGGAGTACACGGGCGGGTCCGACGTCCTGCAGGAAGTCTTTCCAGGCGCTCCCGAGCAGCGCGACGGCTACCTCTTCCCGGCGGACTCCCCCGGTCTCGGGGTCGATATCGACGAGACGGCCGCCGCACGCTACCCGCTGCACGCGGACATGGCCCAATTCCGTGATGGCGTGGTGGACTGGACCCAGGCGCGAAGGCCCGACGGCTCGCTGAATCGCCCATAGCCGCGCAGCCTCCGCGAGCCTGCCTGGCTCGCGATCCGCCGCTAAGCCGATAGGTCTCACCCAGGTGGGTCAGCTCGATCCCGATCGATAGCTGCTCGGCCCAGGCCGCCGGGCCGTCGACCCGGATGGTGATGGCGTCGAAGACCTGTCCCGGGGACAACGCGGCGTACAGGTCCGGTGAGGCGGTCTGCGCGGTCTCGTTGGTGGCATCGAGCTTGTACAAGGTGTGGGTGGCGTTCTCGGCCAGGCACAGGGCGCCCAGATCGGGGAACAGGATGTTCATCTCCGCTGGTGCCTCCGTGCCAGGCGTCAGCTGGAACTCCATGCTGATGCCGTCGAGCACGCGGGTCTCGCCGGTCTCGGCGATGGTGTCGGTGGGGATGATGAGGGTGACGGTGCCCGTCGAGGTGGTCTGGCCCAGGCCCGCGCCGATCTGGCCTGCGGGGTCGCGATCGAGGGCAGCGCCGTAGATCATGTGGATGCTGTCTGTCGGAGACGTGGGACGAACCGGCACGCTTGCCGACCTCTGCCGCGGCCACCACGAGGGCGGCCACGATGACCTGGCCGCCCCCGATCGTGAGCACGACGACGTCGATGCTGATGAGGGGCGACGGCATCAGCCGCCGTTACCCATCACCAGCCACGGCAGTGGTGAGCCCGGTCAGTGCGGCGCGTCCTCGTCGATCCAGGCCTTCTCTTCGCCCGGGATCGCGTCATCCGTGGCCGATCGGCGTGGCCGCAGCGGATTGCGGACCGGGGGCGCTCGGCCGAATGGGCCGACATCGGGTCGGGCGACCCGTGGTATCTGCATCGTGCCGGGCACGAGGACCGACGACCGCCTGCTCGGATCCCGACCCATGCGGCAGGACATGTGCACTGTCATCGTGCGACTCACGGGCCTGCCTCCGCGTACCATCGAGGCCAGACGATGCTCGGCATGGAGCCGACCATCGGGGCGCACGTCCCCGGTCGTGCATGGAGGAGGCAAGTAGATGACCACGCTGTATCCCAACGGTGCCTACGAGCACGTCGAGTTCTCGACCGCCGCAGCCGAGCGGGCACTCGATGCGGGCGATGGCATCGTGCGCCTGGCACCCGCCTGGGTGCCGCGGGAGTTCTGCACCCCCGGCCGTCGGATCCGCCTGCACCCCGACGACTACTACCCCCTGGGCAAGGATCGCGGCGGCATCGACGAGCGCTGGCTCTCCTCGGCCATCCGCGCGGACAACGGGCCCCTGACCGGGCCGTTCGAAGGCCTCAGCCTGGTGATCGATCCCGACGGTGGTCCGCTGCTGCCGTTCGACGAGTTCGTCGCCGAGCACGGCGCCGGGCTCATCGGCAGTCGGCTGTGGGACGCGTTCGGCAAGTGGCCGATGTACTCCAAGTTCTTCGACAACCAGCAGGCCCTGCCCTTCCACTTCCACCACCGGGACGAGGACGCCGCCCGGGTGGGCAAGCTGGGCAAGCCCGAGGCCTACTACTTCTCGCCGCACATGAACAACCACCTCGGTGACCATCCGGTCTCGTTCTTCGGGTTCCAGCCGGAGACGACGCGGGAGCAGTTCCGCGAGCGGCTGGCCCGCTTCGCCGACGGTGGCGACAACCGGGTCACGGACCTCTCGCTGGGCTATCGCATCCAGCTCGGCACCGGCTGGGACGTCCCGGTCGGCGTCCTGCACGCGCCCGCGAGCATCTGCACCTACGAACCCCAGGCGGCATCCGATGTCTTCGTCATGTGCGAGTCCTGGAGCAACAATCGCGAGGTGCCCGCGGAGCTGATGTGGAAGGACGTGCCGGAGGACCACATCGGTGACTTCGACTACGTCATGGACCTGCTCGACTGGGACGCCAATGCCGATCCCAGGTTCGGCCGCAATCGCTTCATGGCGCCCTATGAGACCGCGTGGTCACGCGAGTCCGGCGATGGCGCCGTCGAGCGCTGGGTCGTGTTCAAGTCCGTGGCCGCCAGCGGCAAGGAGCTGAGGGTGAAGCCGAGTGCCACCGTGACCGTGACCGACAGCGACGCCTACGGCCTCATCGTGGTCCAGGGCTACGGCTCCATCGGTGCCCATGAGGTGGAGGCGGCCACCGTCATCCGCTTCGGCGAGCTCTCGAACGACGAGTTCTTCGTCTCGGCCGAGGCCGCCCGTGCCGGCATCGTCGTGACCAACCGCAGCTCGGTGCAGGATCTCGTCATGCTCAAGCACTTCGGCCCAGGCAACGAGGACCTGGCCCAGGATGGCCCCCAGGCCTAGCGGAGGGTCGGCCGGGGTCGTCAGTCGATGCGCTCGATGGCCCCGGTGATCAACCCGGTCACGTCTTCCGGCGAGATCTCATCGATGGGCTTGTCCGCCACTCGCTGACCTCGTCGCAGCACCGCGACGCGGTCGCTGACCGCGAAGACGTCAGGCATGCGGTGCGAGATGAGGATGACCGCATGACCAGCATCCTTGAGGTGGCGGATCATGTCGAGCACCTCGGCCACCTGGCGCACGCTGATGGCGGCTGTGGGCTCATCCATGAGCACCAGCTTGGGATCGGACAAGCGCGTCCTTGCGATGGCCACCGCCTGGCGCTGACCCCCGGACATCATCTGCACCAGGTCCCCAGGTCGCGTCTCGGACTTCAGGTCGGCGAAAAGCTCGCCCGCGCGACGCACCATGGCCCCGCGGTCCAGGATCCTGAAGGGACCCCAGCCGCGCGTGAGCTCGCGCCCCATGAAGACGTTGAGGGCGGCCGTCAGATTGTCGCAGAGGGCGAGGTCCTGGTAGACGATCTCGATGCCGTGACGTCGCGCGTCGAGAGGCGAATGGAAATGCACCTCTTCGCCATCGAGCAGCATGGTCCCGCTGGAAGGTGGGAAGTTGCCGGCGATGATCTTGACGAGCGTGGACTTGCCGGCGCCGTTGTCGCCCATCAGACCCAGGACCTCTCCGGCCGAAAGCGTCATGTCCACATCGGTCAGGGCCTGGATGGCACCGAAGTGCTGTGAGATGCCGCGCAGCTCGAGGACGTGATCGGCCATCTCAGGCTTCCTGCCGCCGGCCGCGAGTCGCGAACTGGTCGAAGGCCACGGCCGCGATGAGGACGAGGCCGATGATGACCTGCTGCACGAAGGACGACACGTTGAGCAGGACCAGGCCGTTCTGCAGGACGCCGATGAGCAGGACACCGACCACGGTCCCGAAGATGCCCCCGACCCCACCGAAGAGGCTGGTACCACCGATGACCACGGCCGCGATCACCGCCAGCTCGAAGCCGATGCCGGCCACGGCCTCCGCCGAGCCCAGACGCGCGGAGAGCAGGAAGCCCGCGAGGCCGCACATGAAGCCGACGATGACGTAGACCGAGAAGATGATGCGGTCGGTGGAGATACCGTTCAGCTTGGCCGCCTTGCGGTTGCCGCCGGTCGCGTAGACGTGCTGGCCGAAGCGCGTGTAGCGGAGCACCAGCAGGGCCACGATGGCCGCCGCCACGAAGATCAACGCTGGGATGGGCACGTTCTCGATGAAGAGGATGTCGATGCGGCCCTGGCCCCAGAAGTTGTAGTCGCGCTCGAACCCCGAGATGGGGCCGCCCTCGGAGAGGATCAGCGTCAGGCCTCTGAAGATGGTCAAGCCCCCGAGCGTGACCACGAACGGGGGCACCCTGAACTTCGAGATGGTGAAGCCCTGTGCTGCGCCACCTAGGACGCCGACCAGCAGCGCGGCCAGCAGCGCCAGCTGCCACGGGTTGCCCGCATCGACCGCCTGGCCCACCGCGAAGCGATCGGCGAGGCCGCCCTTGGCCACGTAGGCGCCGATCATGCCGGCCAGCGCCAGCAGCGAGCCCACCGAGAGGTCGATGCCCGCGGTCAGGATGACGAAGGTCATGCCGATGGCGATGAGCCCCGTGAACGACACCTGGCGAAGGGTGTTGAGCAGGTTGAACGGGTTCAGGAAATTCGGCTCGAGCAGTGTGAAGACGATCACCAGCAACACCAGGAACAGCGGCGCTGCGAGCCTGGACGCGATATAGAGGTAGTCGGGGCCCTGGGATGTGCTCGGCCCCGGCAGCGGACTCTCAGTCATCTTCTGGCGGAGCATCCCCTTGCGTCGTTCAGAGAAACCAGCCTATAGCAGGCGGCGGGCCGGAAACCGGCCCGCCGCGCATCGCTACGGGTGCTTGCCTGGTGCGACGCTACTCGAGCTCGCCGAGCCGCTCGCCCTGGTCGATGTTGTCCGCGGTGATGGCGATCGGGCTCAGGAGCGTGAGCGGCTCCGGCTGGACGCCGTCACGCAGATAAGACACGAGGGTATCGACCGCAAGTCGGCTCTGGCCGCCGGGGAACTGCTCGATGGTGGCCAGCAGGCCGCCGTCGCGCACGCTGCCAAGCGCCTCGGGCAGCGCGTCGAAACCGATGACCGAGATGTCGAGCCCCTGCTCCTGCACGACCTGCAGAGCGCCAAGCGCCATGTCGTCGTTCGCAGCCACGATGACGTCCGGCGGTGTGTCCATGCCGGCCAGGATGGCTTCGGTCACGCCCACGGCCTCGGTCCGCGAGAAGTTGGCGGTCTGCTCTGCCACGATGGGGTACTGGTCCGCGACCGGATCGATGATGTTGTGCAGGCCGGCGTTGCGATCGATGGCCGGGCTGGAACCGGGCTGACCCTGCAGGTTCACGATGGTGGCGCCGTCGGGGAAGGTGTCCAGGATGAGCTGGCCCTGGGCCTCGCCACCGATGACGTTGTCCGCACCGACGTGGGCCAGGATGCCCTCCACGTCATCCACGCGGCGGTCGATGGTCACGACCGGGATGCTGGCGTCCACCGCCTGCTGCAGCACCGGCGCCATGGCCACCGTGTCGATGGGGCTGATGATGATGCCGTCGACGCCCTGGGTGATGGCGGCCTCGACATCGGCCGTCTGCTTCGGCGCGCTGTTCTCGCCATCGGTCTCGATGAGCGTGATGCCGCCCAGAGCCTCCGCCTCGGCGCGAAGCTCCTTCTGCATGTGGACGAAGAACGGGAACTCCAGGGCGGGCATCGACGACGCGATGGTCAGCTCTTCCTGTGCCCCCACGGGCGCGGCTGCCAATGATCCGACGACTGCCACCGACATGGCCAAACCGAAGAATCCGCTTCCTCACGATCCGTCCTCCTCTCGTGCGATATCCGGCCCCGTAGGTCGGGACGGAAACACACCACCGCATTTGAATGGCTGTCGAGACAGCCTCCTCCAGATCCCTTGATGCGAAGGACAGTCTCGGCCATCTGCCGAACGCACGTCAAGCGAACTCGTCAGCCGGCGCACCCGCTGTGGGGTCACCTCCAGGCTCGTGCGACGGCGCGCCAGATCCGGGGGTCGAATGCATCATCCGCGCTCGTCGATCGGGCGGCTCGCCGGGTCGATGTCTCCCGGCAGCGTCGCCGTCCCCGCGTGTGAGCGCCTCTGGGCAGGAACCCCCACCTCGGCCTGCCGTGCCAGGAACGCCGCCGGTCGCCGCCCTTGATGCAGAGATCCGCGCCACTGCCGAGCACGCTCCGGTCGAAGCCCTCGCTCTGCCCGAGCGCGCTCATCGATGACCGTAGGTCGCTGGGCGTCGAGGGCAGGTGCTACAGGGCGCGGTTCGGGTTGACCTTCGTCTTGACCGAGGCTAGTCGACTCTGGCCAGTACCGGCCCATCAGGTCGCGCGTCATCGGCGGCCGGGCGGGCGGCATCGGCCAGGATGAGCTCGCCCACCTCGGCACGCAGCACGGCCTGGGCGCCGGGATCAAGACCGGTGTCCGCGATGACCGTATCCGCTCGCGACAGATGACAGATCGTGCTGAGTCCGGAGATGCCCCACTTGGTGTGGTCGGCCGTGACCACGACGCGACCGCCGGATTCGACGAGCGACTGATGGGTCTCGGCCTCCATCAGGTTGGGCGTGGTGAAGCCGGCACGCTCGGTCATGCCGTGGATGCCCAAAAAGACGATATCGACGTTGACGCTGCGCAGGGCCGCCACGGCGAAGGGGCCGACCAGGGCGTCCGAGGGCGTGCGCACGCCGCCGGTGAGGATAACGGTCTGGTCCGCGCGACCATCGTGGTAGAGCGCCTCGGCGGCGGGCACCGAGTTGGTGATGACGGTGAGGCGGGGTACGGCGGTGAGACCGCGAGCCACCTCGTACGTCGTGCTGCCTGCGGAGATGGCCACGGCCATGCCCGGCTGCACCAGCGCCACCGCAGCCCGCGCGATGGCCAGCTTGGCCTCGTGCAGCAATCCGCGCTTGGTCTCGAACGCCTTCTCATGAGCCGTGGAATCGCGCAGCACGACCGCGCCTCCGTGGACCTTGAGCAGATGCCCCTGGTTCTCGAGCACCTCGAGGTCACGTCGCACCGTCATGTCGGAGACGCCGAACTCCCGCACCAGGTCGCCGACACGCACGGCTCCATCCGCCTCGAGTCGGTCCAGGATATGGGCGTGTCGCTGCGGAGCCAGCACGGGTCGGATCCTCCAGGCATGCGCGCGTAGGTAAGAGACGGCGTGGCCGCCCATATCTACATAAGCCAACACGATAGCACATCAATGCATCGAATCGACCCCTCGAAGGGTTGACATATGTCCTCACATCAAAGCAAACTCGTGGCGAACCATGTAGGTTTCTGTTGGACCAAGGGAGTCCGGCAGCACTGGAGGAGGAACAGATGGCGTTCTCTGCATCCCACGCACTCCGGCGTACGACGGTCTTCGCGACCGCGCTCGCCAGTGCTGCGCTCGTTGTCTCGAGCTTGGGCGTTGCCGCCCAGAACGAGGTGACGATGCGCTCGAACTACTCGGACCCGGTGCCCAAGCAGGCCATGCAGGACATGATGGACTACTGCGCCGATCAGACCGGCCTGTCCATCAGCATCAACACGCTGCAGCACGAGGACTACCAGAACACCTTCAGCCAGGCGCTGCAGGCCAGCCCGGAGGACATCCTGGCCTGGTTCGCGGGCTACCGCATGAAGTTCTTCGCCGAGCAGGGGCTCTTCGGCTCGCTGAGCGACGTCTGGGCAGAGGTCGGCGACAACTACAGCGAGGCCTTCAAGACCGCCTCGACGGGCAACGATGGCAACCAGTACTTCGTGCCCATCTACAACTACCCCTGGGTCATCAACTACCGCCCCAGCGTGTTCGAGGAGAACGGCTGGGAAGTGCCGACCACGCTCGACGAATTCGTGGCCCTCAGCGAAGAGATCAAGGCTGCGGGCATGGTGCCCCTGGCCTTCGCCGATAAGCAGGGCTGGCCGGCCATGGGCTTCTTCGACATCCTCAACATGCGCCTGAACGGCTATCAGTTCCATGTGGACCTGATGGCCGGCAACGAGAAGTGGACCGACCCACGCGTGAAGGCGGTATTCGAGGAATGGCGGTCACTGACGCCATATCTCCAGGACGGCGCCCTCGGTCGTGACTGGCAGGAGGCCGCCCAGGCCGTCCTGAACAAGGACGCCGCGATGATGTTCATCGGCACCTTCTTCGGCGAGCAGATCCCCACCTACGCCGGGGAGAACGCCACACCGGAGGAGATCGCCGCGATCACAGACGACTGGGACTTCTTCGCATTCCCGGTGGCCGGTACCGAATTCGACGCCGAGATGGCGATCGATGCCCCCATCGACGGCATGGTCATGGCCGCAGCAGCGGCCAACCCGGACGGCGCCAAGGCCATGCTGGCCTGCCTCGCCACCGGTGCCGCCCAGGACATCTTCCTGGCCGCCAGCCCCAACAACGTGGCTGCCGCGAACGATGCCGACACGTCTGCCTATACGCCGCAGCAGCAGCGCATGGCAGAGATCATCGGCAACGCCGGTGCGATCGCCCAGTTCCTCGATCGCGACACGCGACCGGACTTCGCAGGCCCGCAGGGCATGCAGGGCTTCCTGCAGAACTTCCTGGACAACCCTGACCAGGATCTGGACAGCTACCTCCAGGGCATCCAGGACTTCTGGGACACCCTGCCGCCGCTCAGCTAGCGTCTCACTCGGTGACTCGAACCGTCGCCGACGGAGCAGCCCCCGCGTCCGGCCCAGCAGCCGGGGCGGGGGCTACTTCGAAAGGCCGGCCCGCAAGGAACCGTCGCTTCAGCCCGCTCAATCGACGGGACAAGCTGACCCTGTTCGTCATGGTGGCGGTCCCCACCGTCGTGGTCACGATCTTCGTGATCATCCCCACGCTCCTCTCGATCATCTGGTCATTCGGGACCTGGAACGGCATCGGCGACCCGCTGACACGGACGAACTGGGTGGGCTTGTGGAACTACGAGATCCTCTTCACCAAGTACCCCTTCTTCTGGCCCGCGGTCCAGCACAACGTCATCTGGCTCGTGTGGCTCGCCGTGCTCGCGACCCCGCTGGGCATGTTCCTGGCGGTCCTGCTGGACAAGAACATCCGTGGCACACGCTTCTACCAGGGCGCTCTGTACATGCCCGTGGTGCTCTCCCTCGCCATCATCGGCTTCATCTGGGGCAACCTCATCTACTCGCCCGACCAAGGGTTCCTGAACAGCCTGCTCGGCACCACCAGCTCCGACGACGTCTTCATCGACTGGCTCGGGAACCGCGACCTCAACTTGTGGGCCGTGCTCGTGGCTGCCAGCTGGCGCCACGTGGGCTACGTGATGATCCTGTACCTGGCGGGACTGAAGGCCGTCGATCCCAGTCTCCGTGAGGCTGCCCAGATCGACGGCGCGAACGAGCGCCAGACGTTCTTCCGGGTGGTGTTCCCGGTGATGCGGCCCATCAACATCGTGGTCGTGGTCATCACGGTGATCGAATCGCTGCGAGCCTTCGACATCGTCTACGTGATCAACAAGGGCCTCAACGGGCTCGAGCTGCTCTCGATCCTGGTCACCAACAACATCGTCGGCGAGGGCGTGCGCGTCGGGTTCGGGTCCGCCATCGCCGTGGTCCTGCTGCTGCTCTCGCTCATCCCCATCATCACCTTCCTCACCCGCATACTTCGGGACGATTCGATATGACCGCCTCGACATCGTCCGTCACCCCGACATCGGGGCAGACCCCCGCACGCGGGTTCAACTGGAAGCGAGCCACACTGCATGGCTTCCTCATCGTCATGTCGGTGGTCTGGCTGCTACCGCTGCTGTGGGCTCTCTATACCTCGCTCCGTCCGTTCTCGGACACGGCACAGCATGGGTACGTCTCCATCGCCCACAGCCTGACGCTGGACAACTACGTCAATGCGTGGAACGACGCCGAGCTCATCCGCTACTTCTTCAACACCGCAGTCATCGTCGTCCCGGCCGTGATCATCGTGCTGCTCCTGGCCTCGATGCTGGCGTTCGTGCTGTCGCGCTACAGCTTCAAGTTCAATCTCGCGATGCTGCTGCTCTTCCTGGGTCTGAACATGCTGCCGCCGCAGGTCCTGATCACGCCGCTGTACCAGATGTTCCGCCGGCAACCAGAGCTGCTCTACGACCAGTACATGGGGATCGCCATCGTCCACATCGCGTTCCAGCTCGGCTTCTGTACGTTCGTGCTGAGCAACTACATGCGGACCCTGCCCAAGGAGCTCAATGAGGCGGCGCTGGTCGATGGCGCCTCGGTCTGGAAGACCTTCTACGCGATCATCATGCCGCTCACCCGACCTGCGGTCGCTGCCCTGGCCGTGCTGCAGGTGACCTGGATCTACAACGACTTCTTCTGGGCGCTGTTCCTGATGAGCACGGGCAGCAAGTTCCCGATCACCTCGGCGCTGAACAACCTCAAGGGCCAGTACTTCGTGGACATGAACCTGGTGGCAGCCGCCTCGCTCCTGGTGGCACTGCCGACCCTCATCGTCTTCTTCGCGCTCCAGAAGCAGTTCATCAGCGGATTGACGCTGGGCTCCACCAAGGGCTGACCCTGCCCATCGCGGATGCGCTCAGTCGTGGCGACTCAGTGGCCGGTCATGACTCGCGCTGCAGGGTCCAGGTCCAACGGTAGGTGCCGGGTCCGACGATGTAGGCCGGCAGCGTGTCCGGGCCGCACGAGGCGGTGCCCACACCACGATGCGCCACATCGAAGTGGACGATCGTTTCCGCCCCAGGCACCAGCTCCCCCTGGTGCGTGGCGACGGCGAGCTCCCGGGCCCGGAAGTGCGACACCGAGACCTGGAGCGGCACCTCGAAGCGGAGCGTGAGCCGGCGACCATCGCCCGCGGTGAGGGCGAGCCAGCGGACGTCGGCGCGACCACCTGACTCCTGCGGCCAGAGGTAGGGCACGTGCAGATCGGCCACGGTCGAGCGCCAGCGCCCGACCAGTCCGGCCCGCTTGCGATCAGGGTAGCTCTCGTGCGGGCCCAGCCCGTACCATTCGATCTCCTCGAAGCCGGGTACGAGCTCCAGGACGGTGCCCACGCGTGGCATGTCCACCAGGTCCGCCGGCACCTCCACCTGCTCGGTCACCCTGACCTCTCCACCGGCGAGGACCTGGTACGTCTGGACGTGCTCCAGCGTGCTCGTACCCACGAGCACCTCGCTGTAGACCGTGGTCGTGGCTTGCTGGCGATCGATGGACAGGAGCCGTCGCCAGGGCTGGTCAAGGCCCTGTTCCTGCCAGCGCGCGCCGAGGCCGCCGATGCGGTCATTGTCGGTTGGCGCTCGCCAGAGGGAGAGCGCCGGCGCGGCCGCCAGGTCCGGATGTCGCAGCCTTCCGTCGTCGTCGATCTCGGCGGCGACACCGCTGCCGGCGTTCCGGGCGGCGACACCGCTGCCGACACCCAGGGCCGGTGCCGTCTCGCCGCCGGCGAGCCGCATCTGCTGCCAGCAGATCTCGGTGCCCGCGGGGGCCCATGGCTCCTCCCCCGCCGTCTCGAAGATGACGGTCAGCCAGCGCTCGGTTTCCGTGGTGCCCGGCTCGGGCCAGCCTTCGAGCGTGGCCCACCCGGCGTCGCCAGGCGAAAGGTCCGGGATGGCCAGGTCGCCCTCGGCCAGGGTCGCGGAGGCGTCGGCGAGGGACCATCGTGCGCGCAGCCACCCGAGGCCGCGGAAGGCCAGCCGGTTACGGACCCGGATGCGGCCGGCGTCGACCGGGTCGGTCCCGGCCTCGGCCTCGATGCGCACGGGTGCCGCCAGGAACTGCTGCTCCCGGATGGCCGGTTTGGGCGCGCGGTCCGGGAAGCGCAGCCCGTCGGCACAGAAGCCGTCGTCATTGGGCAGATCGCCGAAGTCACCACCATAGGCCCAGCGCACCCGGCCGTCGGGCAGGGTCTGCTCCAACCCGTGGTCGCGCCACTCCCAGATGAAGCCGCCCTGCAGCCCGGGCGTGGACTCGATGGCGTCCCAGTACTCCGCCAGCGTGCCGTTGCCGTTACCCATGGCGTGGGAGTACTCGCACATGATCAGCGGCCGGTCGGCCGTGCCCGAGGTGGCGTAGGCGACGATGTCAGCGATCTCCGGGTACATCGGGCAGACGATGTCGGTGGCCGCGTGCCCACCGTGCCAGTCGAAGCGGATGGCACCTTCGTAGTGGAGCGGCCGGGTGCGGTCGGTACGCCGCAGCCAGCCGGCGGCGGCATCGTGGTTGGAGCCGTAGCCGGACTCGTTGCCCAGGGACCAGACGATGACCGAGGCGTGATTGCGATCTCGCTCGACCATGCGGGAGACGCGTGCCAGCCACTGGCCCAGGTAGCGGGGATCGTCGCAGAGCGAGGCCTGGAAGGCGTGCGCCTCGATGTCCGCCTCCTCGAACACGTAAAGCCCCAGCTCGTCGGTCAGCTCCAGGAAGGCCGGGTCGTTGGGATAGTGCGAGGTGCGCACGGCGTTGAAGCCGGCGCGCTTCATGGCCACGATGTCATCGCGCATGGCCTGGCGCGACACGACGCGGCCGGTAGCCGGGTCGAAGTCGTGGCGGTTCACACCGCGGATGTAGATGCGCCGGCCGTTGACCAGCAGGTCCGTGCCGCGGACCTCCACTCGTCGGAACCCGATCGGGATGGCCGTGGTCTCGACGATCTCACCGGCGGGCGATACGAGCGAGACCTGCAGCCGATACAGCCGCGGTAGCTCGGCCGACCACGGCATCACACCGGGGACCGTGGCGCTGATGACCGCGGAGCCCGGAGCCGGGGGCTGCAACAGCGGGTCCAGCCGCGCCCACGCCGCCTGATCCGCCGCGTCGATGTCAGGCGCGCCCAGGATGCGCTGTCGCAGCAGCCGTCGGTCGGAGCCGGCGGTCGGCCACATCGGCAGCGCGCCGGTCGCGACCTCGCTCGACCAGGGGCCACCCATCGCGTCGATGGCGGCCTCGACGTGCCAGCCCGCGGGGATGTCCTGCCCCTTCCAGCCCATGCGCACACGCAGGTCCAGCGCGCCGCTCGAGCCGTCCTCGCCGAGCCCGGCCACCACGTTGACGTCAGCCAGGTAGGCCGGCCCGGTCTGGTACAGGTAGACCGAGCGGGTGATCCCGCCATGCCACCACTGGTCCTGGTCCTCGATGTAGCTGGCGTCCGACCACTTCACGACCCGCAGGCGGATCCGGTTGGAGCCCGGCCGCACGACGTCGCTGAGGTCGAACTCCGCCGCCAGGTGCGAGTCCTTGCTGACGCCCACGTCGACGCCGTTGACCTCCACCAGGAGGACGCTCTCGGCCGCGCCCACGTGCAGCACGGTGCGCGCGCCGGGGTCACCGGCGGGCAGCGTGAACTCGCGCTCGTAGACCCCCGTGGGGTTGGGCTGCGGGGCCGCCGGCGGCGTGGCCTCGAATGGCATCTGCACGTTGGTGTAGTGCGGCCGGTCGAAGGTGTCCTGCATCGTCCAGCAGCCAGGCACGGTGATGTCCCGCCACTCGTCGCCGGGCTCGGCGTCCGCCTGCCCCAGCAGCTGGAAGCGCCACCTACCGTCCAGCTCGACGAGAGGTGGGTGGCGCAGCGCATGCATCGGCTCGCGGCCCCTGGCCACCAGCTCGGGATCGCACCATGGCGGTGTCATCGATCAGCCCCCTTCATCTCGTCACACCGGGATACTGGCAAGACTGCCACAGGCACCGCAGATCGGAGCATCCGGCCTGCGGGGAGCGCAGGCGGGCGACCGCGGAGGTGACCCTGGTTGCCCGAACTGGCAATGCGTCGGCGATGCTGGCAGGCTACGTGGCCCATGCGCCCCGTCATCGCTGGACTCATCGTCTTCTTCGCCAGCGCGGCCGTGCTCGCGCTGGAGATCCTGGCCGTGCGCCTGCTGGCGCCGCACCTGGGCATCACGCTCGAGGTCACGACGGGCGTGATCGGCACGATCCTCGCCGGCATCGCCGTCGGCACCTGGGTCGGTGGACAGCTGGCCGACCGAGCCGACCCGCGACGCTTGCTCGGTCCGATCCTCGTCGCCGGTGGCCTGCTCGCGCTGGCGGTGATCCCCGTGCTCAGCCTCGTCGAGGCGGCCGACGTGGGCCCGGGCCCATGGGCTGTCCTGCTCTATGCAGGAGCCGCCTTCTTCCTGCCGGCGGCGGTGCTGTCGGCCGCCAGCCCGACCGTGGTCAAGCTGCAGCTTCACCACCTGGGCCAGACGGGCACGGTCGTGGGCAGCTACTCGGCGATCGGGACCACGGGCGCCATCGCGGGCTCGTTCGTGACCGGCTTCGTGCTCGTCGTGGCCTGGCCGACCCGACCCATCGTCATCGCCATCGGCGTCGCCCTCATCGCCGCGGGCCTGCTCATCGCCTGGCGGCTGGGCCGGGTGCGACCGGGCGGGCTGCTCGCGCTGGTGCTCGCGCTGGCGGGCGGGACCGCGCTGTGGACGGTCGCCTCACCAGACCCATGCCAGCGCGAAAGCGCCTACTTCTGTATCAGCGTAGAGCCCGCCTCCGCAGACGGCAGCGAGCGGCTGCTGCGCATGGACACCCTGCGCCACGCCTACGTCGACCTCGATGACCCGACCCACCTGGAGTTCGCCTACACGCGCCTGCTCGGGGACATCGCCGATGCGCTGGCTCCGCCGTCGCAGCCGGTCCGCGCGCTGCACATCGGCGGGGGTGGCTTCACCCTGCCGCGCTACATCGCCGCCACCCGGCCCGGCTCAGCCAACCGCGTCCTCGAGCTCGACCCGGTGGTGGTCGAGGTGGCCGAGACCGAGCTCGGGCTGGAGCCCTCCCCTGACCTGTCCATCGAGATCGGCGATGCGCGGCTGGGGCTGGCGCACGAACCTCCCGACGCCTATGACCTGGTCATCGGCGACGCCTTCGCCGGACCGGCGGTGCCCTGGCACCTGACCACGCGCGAGTTCCTCTCGGAGATCGCACGGACGCTTGGCCCCGCGGGCATCTACGCCGCCAACATCATCGACCACCCACCGCTCTCGCTGGCACGCGCAGAGCTGGCTACGCTCAGGGAGGTCTTCAAGTATGTGGGCGTCTTCGGACCGGGTTCACGGGTAGCGGGCACCAGTGGCGGCAACGTCATCCTGCTCGCCTCCGACGAACCGCTGCCCGCCGTGGGGATCCTGGCCGCGAACCGCGCGCGGGCCGGACGCGACGCGCTGGTCGACGACCCCGCGGCGATCTCGACGTTCACGCATGGCGCCGTCATCCTGCGCGATGACTACGCGCCGACGGACCAGCTCCTGACCCGCTAGGGCTGGCGGGCGACCCCAGCCCTAGCGTCGCCGCTGCTGCCGTCGCTCACGACGAATGCCGGCGCACGAGCAGCCGCAGCAGCGCCGCCTCCTCCTCCGGGCTGGCGACCTCGCCGGGCCGACCGACCGGTGACTCGGCGTCGGTCAGCCGGAGACGTGCGAGCTCACCTTCCTCCCAGGCATCGAGGAGCTCAGGGTCCACGTAGCTGCCACGCGTCACCGCGGCCGTGTTCCCGAGCGCATCCGCGGCGCGCTCGAGCGCCTGCCTGGCCCGTCTCCGTCGCTCGCTCGGGGCCTCCGAAGGCGGCTCGTGCAGCAGCACGCGAAACGCGGTCAGCGTGCCCGCCCAGGTGCGAAAGTCCTTGGCCGTGACGTCGATCCCGGCGAGGTCCCGGATGTACGCGTTGACGTCCTCCGAGCGCAGCGCACGGCGCTCGCCGTCATCGTCGACGTACTCGAAGAGCTGCTGGCCGGGCAGGTCCCCGACCTTGCGCAGGAGCCGCGCGAGCCGGCGATCCCGGATGCTGACGTCGTGGAGCTTCCCACCCTTGCCTCTGAAGCGGAAGCGGATCTGCGAGCCCGAGACGCTGGCTTGGCGGCGACGCATGGTGGTGAGGCCGAAGGACCGGTTGAGGCGCCGGTACTCTTCGCCGCCGACGCGCAGGTGCGTCAGCTCAAGGAGGCGCACGACCAGGGCGAGGACCTTCTCACGAGGCAGGCCTGGCCGGGCAAGGTCGCGTTCGACGGCGGCACGGACGCGCGGCAGCCGGCGGGCCAGACGCACCATCCGCTCGTATTTCTCGGCGTCTCGTTGACGGCGCCATTCACGGTGATATCGATACTGCTTGCGCCCTCGGGCATCGCGCCCCACGGCCTGGAGGTGCCCTCTTGGGTCAGGGCTGATCCACACGTCCGTCCACGCCGGCGGGATGGCCAGCGACTCGATGCGCTCCAGCTCGGCGGGATCGCCCAGCCGTCTGCCCGCCTCATCGACGTACCACCTGCGCTTCCCGCGTTGCCGGCGACCGTAGCCGGGATCGCTGTCGGAGCTGAAGCGCAGGCCGGCGCCAGCGCTCCTCCCCGCGACGGCGGCATCCTCGGCTGGGGTCAATGCTCGGCGTCGCTGGCCGCGGTCGCCGGCCACGGCCAGCCCTGCTCGGCGAGCACGGCGGCGAGGGCCGCCCGGCGGTCACGCGCGCGTGTCAGCGCATCCGACAGTCGCGACCGATCCACGGGGATACCGGCCGCACGCAGCTGCTCTACTGCCGGTACCGGAGACGCCGCCTGCGAGCCACTGGTCCGACCGGCTGGGACGGTCCCGAGGTAGCTCTCGATGGCTCCCCGCAGGGACATACGTGTGAGCCGGCTCGGGACGCTCGCTTCGGGCAGCGCTTCGAGGATGGTGAGCGTATCGTCGAGCACCGCCACAGCCCGGGGCATGGCCTTGGCCTCACCGTCCGCATGGTAGTAGCCGAGCACCGGGTACGCGGCATGCTGCTCAGCCAGGCGGCTCAACTCGGCCGCAAACGAGGCCAGCGGGCCATCGAGCGCGTGAAACCCGTCCTCACGACGGGCCGCCAGGAGGATGGCCTGGGCCGAGCTGCCGAGAGAGGTCACCCGCGAGCCGAAGGCGCGAGCGGATGCGACGGCGGCGAGGATCGAGATCAGGTAGCTCACCACCAAGGTGAGGAGGACGATGCCGCTCGCGTTCATCAAGACGGTCGGCAGGCGCCATCCCGGGGCGGGGATGACATCGCCGTTGCCCATGGTGAAGAGCGCATAGCCGGCGAAGTACAGCCGCTCGCTGAGCCCACCGGCCGCACCGGTGTCGGCATCGAGGACCGAACCGCTCTCAGCCCCAAACACGAGGGTCCAGCCCAACCAGAGCAGGGTGGACCAGAACACGATGGCCCCGATGAGGCTGACAGGTCCGAAGAGCGAGAGGAGCCGGTGCCGACCGCCCGCGGCACGAAGCAGCATCCGCCAGGCGGCGCCGGAGATCAGGCCTGTCAACGGCCCCGCCCGCCCGGTGATCCAAAGCGCGGTCCACAACAGGTCGATGAGGCCCATGGCCAGGAGCATCAGGCCCAGGACCAAAGACAACAGCTCCATGAGCGACCTCCAGCGCGATGGCGGCCCGATTCACGGGACGCGGCCGCCCTGGTCCGGACACCGGCCATCTGCGAGGTCTGACCAGGCGCGCCGCGCTCTCGCGCTTACGGCGATGCCCGGCACCGCACCCGTCGAGGAGTATCGCGCGGCCGCCGGCACACCTTCGATGCAGCCCGCGACCAAGATGTTGCAAGTCCATGTCGAGGCCATCTCTCCGGACGTTGCGCGATTGACTTCACGGCCGCCGGCTGTCAACATCGGACGCGAAGGCACCTCGGCCTTATGCGTATGTCGAGCCGCAACGGACGCACCAGCGCGCACCTTCTTGTCAAGGTCGGGGGCGCGATGTCCAGCGAGCAGCGCAATGGCGTGCTGGCCCGCCTACCTGCGTCCGAGCGTGCTCTTGTCCTGGCACAGGGGTCGGTGACCCAGGACGCAGCGCGAGAGCGCATGATCGGCCGGCTCGATCCGATCGAGTGGCTCTACTTCCCGCTGTCGGGCATGGTCTCCATCGTCACCTCCGATGCCACCGGCGCATCAGTGGAGGTCGTCAGCATCGGACGCGAGGGTGTGGTCGGTGTGGGCGCCATCTTCGGCGACCGATCGCTTCCCTTCGACGCTTTCTGGCAGCTCGACGGGGAGGCTCTGCGGGTCGGCGTCGAAGGGATCCGATCGACCGCCTCTTCGCTGCCCGTGCTCTACTCCCTGGCGGCACGGTATCTCAGCTCGCTCCTGGTGCAGGCGGGACAGAACGGCGCCTGCAATCGGATCCATGACATGCAGCAGCGATCGGCCAAGTGGCTGCTCCTCTCGCATGATCGCAGGGAAGACGAGCTGCTTGATCTGACGCAGGAGTTCTTCGCCACCATGCTGGGGGTCTCGCGTCCCAAGCTCAGCCGGGTGGAGCGCACGCTGCGCGATCACGGGCTCATCAGCGATCGTCGTCGGGGCAAGATCATGATCCTCGACCGGGTCGGGCTGGAAAAGATGACCTGCGAGTGCTACTGGATCATCCGCGACGAACTCGATCACATGTTCGAAGACGATGCCCTTCACGGCGAGAGCGGACAGGCTAGGGCTCGACCGCCGGGCGTGGCTAACACGGTTGAGACGGCCCCCCGGCCCTGGGGATCCTGAGCCGGCAGACGCGGCCGGCCTGGTACGTGCGGCCGCGGGACGGAGTGCCCTGCTAGTCGGCGACCGCCTCCGACATCGGCTCGGCCGGGTCACCCTGCGACCGGGACCGGCGCGCCGATTCGCGCTCATCGTCGGCGTACCGTTCGTAGACCAGTGCCTGCACGGTCCGGTGCCGCTCAGCCGCCTCGGCCTCTGCCTCCCGCGCACGATCGAGGACGGCGCGAGCATCGTCCTCTGAGGCGCCTCCCGTGGAGCCGGCGAGCGTGCGCTCGGCTCGTCCGACCTCGCGCAGGGCTCGCCTCCACGCGCGCAAGGTATCGATGACCCGCTCGGTTCGCACTCGGCTTTTCACATCCATCCTTGTAGCAGGTTCGCACCCATGCATATCGTTCCCTGGGAGACAGATCTACGGTCGTGCGGCGTCTCGGCGGTCAGGAACGTTTCCGTTCAGGCTTGGCACCGATGTGATGTGATGCCTAGTGCGTGAGCATCGCGGCAGCGTCATAGTCGACGTAGGCGAGGTTGCCCTTGGCGCCTCGTTGCACCGAGACCACGAACTCGCGGAGAGCCTTCTGTCCGGCCGGGCCGGGCAACAGGGCATGGAAGGCTTTGCGCCCGACTCGGACCACGATGTCGAAGTAGGAAGGATCATCCGCATCCGCTCGGTCGCCGCCGGTACTTAGCTGCACGTGGGACCAGCGAGCCCAGTCGACGACGACGCCGGACGGCCCCGACTCGCCGACGGTGCGGCTGGTGACGATGGCCAGGCCCTCTGGCGTCGCGACCAGGACGTGGTCGCGCATCGACTTGAGGCTCGTCACAGGCAGGACGCTCCGCACGTCAGCGCTGGCAAGCGCGCTCCTGAGCTGCTCCAAAGACAGGCTGGTAAACGGTGTGATCTCATCGAGTCGCATCATGGCCTCCTTGCCGAACCGACCGGGGAGGCTCACAGGCTCCTGGGCACCCGGGCCTGCGCCCACCGTGCGTCGGCTCGACACCATTCCCCGATAACGTACCCGCGGGGCCAGGCCTGGTCCGTTCCTCAGGGAACAATCGGCCCGCGCAGGCGGCCAGACGTCAGCCGACCCGACGTCATG
Source organism: uncultured Chloroflexia bacterium (assembly GCA_963800275.1). GTDB lineage: Bacteria > Chloroflexota > Limnocylindria > Limnocylindrales > CSP1-4 > JAFMJV01. Next base: position 304,068 of record CAWDAI010000007.1, on the reverse strand, counting down.
TGCCGCCGCCATGAGAGAGCCTACGTCCGCGCCTCGAGGACCAGGCCTTGCTCGAGGTCGTACCGCAGTGTCAACTCGGAGATCGCGCGATACTCGTGACGGAGAACGTCGACAGGATTGGCGGATTCGACGATGCGTCGCAGCGCCTCGGAGATGAGCGGGGGTACGGGCTGCGTCGCTGGCGGGTCGTCGCTGCGGATGTAGCGGACGACAGCCTCCTCCTCGTCGGTCAGCGGTCTTCTTGACATCGTCTCTCGCTTCCTTTCGCCTGTGCAGTCTCGAACCCTCCGGAACCCACCTTCGCTCGCGGCCCGTAACGTGGGCGATGACGCCCCTGGTGTGCAGGTTGCAGGTGCGTCGCAGGAGCGCCCACCGGGGGCCCCAGCGGCGTGAGCCGGCAGCGACCGGCGGCGGATCGAGTTCGCTCGCCGCGCGCGCCGGGCTGCTCGCTGGTGGAGGGCTCGTCCGCTGCACGCCCGACACGCGCCTGTCAGGTCCCGGCGGTAGCTGGAAAGGCGCCTGCGATGCGGGCCTCAGTACGCTGCTGGCCGAGAATGCACGACATGGGGTCCGCCGTCCTGGACTTGACTGACAGACGGCGGGATCCACAGGCCGTGCGCGCACATCCACCCGCGCACATCCACCGATGAGGTAGTCGCATGAGACCGATGACCAAGGTAGGGATGCTGGCCGCCGCAGCGATGCTCATCGCGGCCTGCAGCAGCGATCCAGCGCCGGCCGCCACCACCGCCGCGCCAACGGCCTCAGCCGACCTGTCGACCCCGATCGCGGCCGAGAGCGGGTCCCCCGCCGCAAGCGCGGGCCCGAGCCTGGACCAGCTCAGCTCCAGGATCGACCAGGCAGAGGCTCGCCTGGCTGAGCTCGAGGCTCGCCTGGGTGAGGTCGAGCCTTCCGACCTCCAGTCTCGACTCAGCGAGGCCGAAGATCAGATCCGACTGCTGTCAGAAGCGGTCGAGGAGCTGCAAGCCCCGACCAACCTCATGGGGCCCACGGCCAGCCCCGAGGAGTCGGCCGAGCCGGCAGCCTCCCAGCCCGCGGGCTAAGCGTTCGGCCGGCCGGCTCCATCTCCAGCTGCGCTGGGCGCTCACCGGGACCGCGTCTCAGTTGCCCGGCGCGCCCTACGCCCCAGGCGCGGGCGCCTCTGATCCCTGGCGAGGCTCCTCGTCGTCCTCCTCCGCGGGCTCAAGGGGTTCCATGTCCACCGGACGTCGGCGCGCCTGCGCATGCTCGAGCACCACGATGATCGCGGCCATGACCGGCACCGCCAGCAGCGCGCCCGCGATGCCTCCGACGGAGCCACCGATCAGGAGGCTGATGATGACGAGGAACGGTGGCACCCCAACGGCGTTGCGCATGACCATGGGCACGAGCACGTGGCCCTCGATCACCTGGATGATCACGTAGACCACGACCACGATCGCGGCCTGCGTGGGACCGCCGTTGACGAAGGCCGAGATGAGAGCGGGGATCGCCCCGAGGGCCGGTCCCACGAGGGGAATGACCTCGGCCAGTCCCGCGATGACCCCGAGGACCAGCGGATTGGGCAGACCGATGACGGTATAGGCCACGGTCGTGGCGCTGCCCACGATGAGCATCAAGGCGAGCTGACCACGCAGCCAGTGACCCAGGCGACGCTCGACCTGGTTCCAGGCGGTCCGGATCTCGCCACGTCGCTCGAGCGAGACCATCGCGAGCGCGAAGCGCTGGATGGCGGCTCGGCTGATGAGCCAGAAGAAGACCATGGTCACCACGCCCATGACCGCAAGGACCGCGTCGGCCGCGGTGAGCCCCGCCTGCACCAGGGTCTCCGATCGCGGCGCGGTGGCGCCGGTGCGCTGCAGGGCGGAGTCAACGGTGTCGAGCAACTGCCCCAGGATGGCTCCCAGGATGTCCGGCTGCAGTGAGGTGGCCCACGCTCGGGTGTCCTCGAGTATCTGTGGGAGGCGCTCGGAGAGCATGACCACCTGGCTGGCGACGGCCGGCGCCAAGAGCAGGATGAGGGCGATGGCCAGACCTGCGAGCAGCACGTACAGCGACAGGATGATCTTCACGCGCGACAGCCCCAAGCGATCCCGCAGCGCGAGCACGACGGGGTCGATGGCTGCCGCGAGCAGCAGGGCCACCACGATCAGGACCAGGACTCCCATCGCGGCATCGGCCACGCTGGCCGCGATGACGATCAGCAGCAGCCCGGAACCGAACCCGGCACCGCGCACGGCCCACAGGCCGGCCTCTCCGCGCGACGGAGTCGGAGGTGTGGTCATCGTGTCCCGGACCTGGTCATGGCCGAGGGCTGCGGACATCGACCTCGTAGGCAGCCAGGCGACGACGCGAGCCTCCCCCGACCAGCGGCCGGGCTTCCGTCTCGACCGCCTCGGCGAGGGCGCGCGTGGTCTCGAATAGAGCGTGCGCCATGTGATACCTCCTGGCTCTCTAATCTCGCAGGGAAGCCGTGTCACCAGCCCGTGACCGGCGCCCTGTGATATCGCAGACACGTTGCACTCGGGGGCCTGTAGCCAAGGAAAGGCACCCCGGGCCCAGGACGGCTGGAGCCAGCCGGAGGCCCCTTACCCATGCGTCGGACGGTTGGCTTGGGCCGGTCAGGCCTGTTACCGTCCCGAGCATCCGCAGTAGGGCAGAGCCAATGCCACCGGAGCTCCCCACCGGCGTCGTGACGCTCCTCTTCACCGATATCGAGGGCTCGACCAGGTTGCTGGCCAAGCTCAGGACCGACTACGCCGCAGTCCTGGCACGGCATCGAGAGGTCTTGCGGGTCACCTGTGAAGGGCACGGCGGTGTCGTGGTCGACAGCCAGGGCGACGCTATGCTCATGGCCTTCGCCCGCCCAGACGACGCGATCGCAGCCGCCACCGAGGGGCAGCGGGCGCTCCACGACGGCCCCGTCCACGTGCGCATGGGCCTGCACACCGGTACCCCGGACATGGTCGACGGCGCCTACGTCGGCCTGGACGTCCACCGCGGGGCTCGCGTCGGCGCGGCCGGTCACGGTGGTCAGGTCCTGCTCTCCGCCACCACGCAGTCACTGACCGACGAGCCGGTGGTGGACCTCGGACGCCACCACCTTCGAGGGCTGGAGCAACCGGAACACATCTTTCAGCTCTCGATCCAGGGGCTGCCGGATCGCTTCCCGCCGCTCACGACGGTCGAGGCCGATCGCCCCGAGCTTCCGCGCTGGTCCACCTCGTTCGTCGGTCGCGAATCGGAGCTCCAGCGCATCGAAGCGCTGCTGGGCGATCCCGAGCACCGGCTGATCAGCATCGTCGGCCCGGGGGGCGCGGGCAAGTCACGACTGGCAGCGGAGGCAGCGCGCCGATACTGGGAACGCCATCGACGGCGAACGGTGTTCGTCCCGCTGGTGACGGTAGCGACGGAGGAGCAGCTGGTCGTCGCCCTCGCAGACGCGCTCGACCTGGCCATCGACCTGGCCCACAGCGCGGGGCGAGCGCCGGCGGACCAGCTCCTCGACTTCCTGCGCGAGCGCTCGATCCTCCTGGTGGCCGACAACTGCGAGCAGGTCCCGTCCGCTGCCAACGTCTTCAGCCGCGTGCTCACGGACGCCCCGGACGTCCAGTTGCTGATCACCTCGCGCAGCCGTCTCGGGCTGGCTGCCGAGTGGCCGGTCGACGTGGCTGGCCTGTCCGGGCCCGACCGGGGTGACGAGGCGACGCGCCTTTTCGTCGAGCGTGCACGACAGCACGATCCAGACCTGTCGATCGGGGGCGAGGACTGGGCGGCCGTGGCCCGCATCTGCCGCCTGACCGAGAACATGCCGCTGGCCATCGAGCTGGCTGCTGCCTGGATGGGCGTGCTGGCACCGTCCGAGCTGGCCGATGAGCTGGAGCGGGACCTCGACATCCTGGCCACGCGATCACCGGACGCCCCGGCCCGGCACCGTAGCCTGCGGGCCGCCTTCGGGGGCTCCTGGCGGCTGCTCGACGAGGAGCAGCGCCGGGTGCTGGCGGGCCTGAGTGTCTTCGGGGCCCCGTTCGCCCGGGACATGGCAGCGTCGGTCGTCGGTGCCGGCCTGACCACGCTGGCCGAGCTGACCGCCCGCTCACTCGTCCGCCGATCCGGCCAACGCTATGAGATGCACGAGCTCATCCACCGTTATGCGGCCGAACAGCTCGAGGAGCGTGGGGCGGTCGCGACCATGCGGGAGACACATGCGCGCTTCTTCGTCGAGCAGGTCGTGTCACGAGCGGCTCGGCTCCGCGGCCCGGAAAGTCGAGCGGCTCGCGACGAGCTCCGTCCGTCCCTGCCCGATATCCGGGCCGCGGCGGCCTGGGCGGTCGGGCACTGGCCCAGCGACGAGGTCGAGCCCCTGCTGCGGGGGCTCGCCTACATGTGGGCTGCGCAGGTCGACCCGGCGGGCCCGCCCGTGCTGCGAGAGCTGTGGCGCGTGGTCGAGCAGGAGCGGGACCGAACCCTTGACCAAGGCGCCGAGGTGCCGATGCGGGTCCGGCTCGCCAGCCACCTCGCCATGAGCCTGGCCAGCATCGATGACAACCGCGAATCGGACGCCATCATCGATGCGCACCTCGAAGCCGTCCGCGCCTCAGGTGATCGCTGGGCCCTGGCCATGCTCCTGCTCGCACGCGGCATGAACCACGACAATCGCGATGAGAACGCGGCGGCGATCGCGCCGCTCGAGGAGGCGGATGTGCTCTTCGCGGCGCTCGGTGACGAGCTCATGCGCGCGGACACCCTCACCTGGCTCGGCTGGGCTCGCTTGATGCTCGACGACATGACCGGCGCGCGCGCAGCGTTCGAGGAGGCGCAGCGGCTCGCACTCTCCACCGGCGACCCGGTCACCATCGCCTTCACCGAGTCCAAGCTGGGCCTGCTCGACGACGCGGAGGGCCGGCCGGCGGATGGGCTCCGGCGGCACCTCGACGCCTTCGCCGGCTTCGAAGATGCCGGCAATGACGGCGGCGTGGGCTTCAGCCTGTCGCGGGCCAGCCTCAGCTCGTACGTCCTGGGCGACCACCGCGGGGCGCTCGACTTCGCGACGGCGGCCTACGAGGCGTTCCAGGGTGTCGGTCACAGCTGGGGAAGCTCCATCGCGGCCGAGCGCGTCGGTTTCGCCTACCTCAGGCTCGGTCGACCGGCAGAGGCCCGCGCCTGGGCCCTGCGCGGGTTGCGCCTGGTCGCTGACGGCGAGTACGCCAGGCTCGGCCGACTCTCAGCGGTGTCCGTGATCGCTGCCGCGTACATCAGCGAGGGCCAGGCCCGCGAGTGGCTGCCGATCCTGCGGGCCGTCGTGGCGGACCCGGACATGCCCGGCGTGTACGCCGTCCAGCCGCGCCAGGAGCTGGCCATCGCGGAGGCCAGCGTCGCGGCGCAGTCGCTCGACGGCGACGCGGGCAGCGAGGCACCGGATCTCGACGTCACGATCGGTCGGTTGATGCTCCTCGACGGCGCCAGCGCCGGCGCTCTCCGATAGGGATCAGGCGTCCGCGAGTCGGTCGAAGCGGGCCGACAATGGCGCCGCCCCCAGGTCGGCCAGTGATGCACGGGCCGCCTCGCTGGCCGCTGGGGCCTCGTCCATCTCCGCCGGCGTCGGACCGAGCAGGACGGACACCAGACGCCGTTCGGGCTCCGTAGAGGCGACGGCGGCGGGCGGCGGGCGGCGGGCGCAGGGGTCGCGACGTCATCGAGACTCGAGCCGCAGGAGCCGCAGGAGCGGGCGATGGACTCGTTGGCCGCGCCGCAGCTGGGACAGGCCTTGGCCAGCTCCGTACCGCAGGCCAGGCAGAAGCGGCGTGACGCCGCGTTCCACGCGCCGCAGTTGGTGCAGTCCACGCCCACGCCTCCCACGCTCCTCGGTGCCCGCAGCGTAGCGGATGGCCTGGGGAACGATCCGGCCCGGTGGCCCCCCGAGCCGGATCGCCAGCAACCAGTGCCCGGCCGCTGGGCCGCGGCTCAGCCTGCCGGTGGCGTGATGCCCAGCACCTGGGCCAGGTCCGGACGGCCGAAGGGATCGTCCTCGACGATCTTGCCGTCGGCCAGGCGGTAGTAGGTGAGGCCCTGGGCGGAGGCCTGCTCGCCGTTCGGCTGGGTGACGTGGAGGGTGAAGCGGGCGACCACCTCTTCCCCTTCGGCGATGAGCTCGATGCCCTCCATGCGCCAGGACCCTGCGGCAGCGAGCTGGGTCAGGAGTCCACGCATGGCCGTGCGGTCGATCCCGCCCATGGCCGGGTTGACGTAATCGGGAGAGAGGACCTCGTCGAGGACGTCGAGGTCACCGTCTTCGAGGACCTGCGTCATCCAGCGCTTGACCACGGCCTTGTTCTGTTCGGTAGACATCTGGTTCGTCTCCTATGCCCCCAATCGATCGATGGCCCATCGACGGCCCTTGACCGCCGCGGAGGACCAGCTGGAAGTGGACCGGATCGCGACGGACGAGGCATCCACGCAAGTTCGGATAGCAGAGGAACCAAGCGGGTTCGTGGCCACGACCAGGCCATCGAGTCCGGGCTCGGTGGTCGGCACCTGGTGCGCGTATCGGGGCGCGAACGATCGCCTGTCAGGTCAGGCCCTCGTACGGCGTCTCCTTTCGCCCCCTTGCGGCAAACATCGTACTCCGCGCTGGCGCGCGCCACCCGTCATCACGCGAGTGAGCGTGCCGGTGATCCGCGAGGGCTGCGCCGGTGCGAGCCGACCGATCGCGAGGGCCCTGCGCATCGCCCACGGGCCTGGCCCAGCCGGGCATGGCCGTCGGCCGTCGGGGTTCCGATCCTGCGTGATATCGTTTGCAGGGCCGGTCGCAGCGGACCCCCCAGCTTGCGGCGATGGGCATCGGCAGGAGGAACGCAGCTGATCCACGTTGCCAGCGTCAACGTGCCCCCGAGCCACCGGCGCGGGGCGTGACGCCGTGACCCGCGTCCGCGTGTTCGCCGATGCCGAGAGCCTGGGCGCGGCGCTGGCCGACGAGATCGTCGCCGGCATCGATGACGCTCGTGCTGCCGGACGGCGCTACGTGCTCGGCTGTCCCGGCGGGCGCAGCCCGCGCACCACGTACCAGGCTCTTGCCAGACGCTTGCGCGGCGCCGACGTGAGCCACCTCGTCATCGCCATGATGGACGACTACGTGCTGCCCGCGACCGACGGCGGCTTCGAGCACTGCCCCGCCGACGCGCACTACAGCTGCCGACGCTTCGCCCGCGTCGAGATCGCCGGACCCATCAACGAAGCTGCCGCCGTGCCCATCCCCGACGACCAGGTCTGGCTGCCCGATCCGCGCGACCCCACGGCCTACGAGCCAAGACTGGTCGCGGCCGGCGGCGTGGATCTCTTCATCGCCGCCAGCGGTGCGAGCGACGGCCACGTGGCCTTCGTCAAACCGGGCATGCCCTTCGACAGCGGGGTCACGATCATCCCCCTGGCCGAGACGACGCGGCGTGACAACATGGCCACCTTCCCCGACTTCGCCTCGCTCGACGAGGTGCCGGGCCACGGTGTCTCGGTCGGGCTCGATACCATCTGCGGGGTCTCGCGGCAGGTTCGGCTCGTCATCCACGGTGCGGACAAGCGAGGCGCCGCGCAGCGCGTCCTCGAAACCGACGACTACACGCCGGAGTGGCCGGCGTCATTCATCCACCGCTGCGGCGGTGCTGAGATCTGGCTCGACGAAGCCGCCCACCCGGGTGGCGCGTAGCAGGCAGTCCGGGCCTTTTCCGGGCAAGGAGGAGCAGAGGTCAAGATGACTAGACGATCGACCTTCACCCGCATCAGCGCGCTGGGTGGCAGTGCGCTCATGCTCGCGGCCCTTGGCGGGCCAGCAGCAGCCCAGGACGTCCAGACGGACGGCTGGGGCGACATCGGTGACGTGACCATCCGGATCGCGGCCGAGAATGCCTCGACCGGCAGCCTCACCGAGCTGACCGACATGTTCATGGCCGAGTACCCCAACGTCACCATCGAGACGTCCTTCAAGGACTGGGACTCGCACATCGCGACCATGCTCAACGTGGCCGATCTGCCGGACGCACCCGACATCATCTGGGGCAACCAGGGCTACGTCCACGATGGCGCGCTGGTGGAGGCCGGGCTCATCACCAGCCTGGAGCCCTACTACGAAGCCTACGGCTGGGACGACTGGTTCGGCCCCGGCACGATGGACCAGTGGCGCTTCACCGAGGACGGCCAGTTCGGCGAGGGGCCCCGCTGGGGCATCTCCGAGTCGGCCGAGGTCGTGGGCGTCTTCTACAACAAGGAGAAGCTGGCGGCCCTGGGCCTGGAGGTCCCGACCACCTTCACCGAGTTCGAGGCCGCGCTGGCCGCGGCCAAGGACGCGGGTGAGCTGCCCATCAAGCTGGGCAACCTCAACGGCTTCCCCGCCATGCACACCGCGAGCATCGCGCAGGACGCGTTCATCGACGCTGCGGACATGCGCGACTGGGTCTTCGGCCGGGAAGGCGCCGATTACGCGTCGGCGGACGACCTCGCCGGCTTCACCGCCTTCAAGGGCTGGGTCGACGACGGCTACATCAGCCCCGATGCCAACGGCCTCGACTACGACCAGGCGTGGCAGGAGTTCGCGGCCGGTGACGGCGTCTTCCTCCCCGCCGGCAACTGGCTGACGGCCGGACTGTACGAGCGCATGGGGGATAACGTGGGCTTCTTCGCCCCACCCGTCGGCGAGTCGGGCAAGACCGTGGCGACATCCTCGGTCTCCATGCCCCTGCACATCTCCTCCAAGTCACAGAACCCGGACCTGGCGGCGGCGATCATCGACTACGTGATCAACCCCGACAAGGGCCAGGTCTACTTCGACGCCGGACGCATCCCGGCCGCAGCCGGTGCCGTGGGCGAAGCGACCGACCCGCTGACCGCCGACACCTACACCGCCTGGAACAAGGTCTCCGCCGATGACGGCCTGACCTTCTACCAGGACTGGGCCAGCGACACCATGTACGACACCATGACCGCGGGCCTGCAGGAGCTCATCGGCGGCCGGATCAGCCCCGAAGACTACGTGAACGACGTCCAGTCCGACTGGGCCGATTTCCAGGCCGACCGGTAGGTCGCACTTGAGACCGAGGTTCGCGGCTCGCTCGGGAGGACCCCCGGGCGAGCCGCGCCTCGTCGGCTACCTCTACGTCGCGCCGGCGTTCATCGCCTTCCTGATCTTCGGCATCTGGCCGTTCATCCAGAACGTCCAGATCTCGTTCACCAAGTGGAAGGGCATCGGGGAGCCCAAGCCGGTCGGGTTCGACAACTACGTCGAGGTCCTGACCGACCCGGACATCTACTCCGCCTTCCTGCGCTCCTTCATCCTGATCTTCTTCTACTCGCTGCTGCCCATCACCATCGGGCTGCTGCTGGCAGCGCTGCTCTCGCGGATCCGCATCCGCGGCATCGCGGGCTACCGGGTCGCCCTCTTCCTGCCCCAGACCATCGCCATGGTGGTCATCGCCATCGCCTGGGTCTGGATCTACTCCCAGAACGGGATCGTCAACGAGTTTCTGCGGCTCATCGGCCTGGACGGCGTGACGCGGGCCTGGCTCGGCGACTTCGATTGGGCGCTCCCGGCCATCGGCCTCGTGGGCACCTGGTTCAACGCCGGCCTGTGCATGGTCCTGTTCGTGGCCGGGGTGCAGAAGATCCCGGCGGACCTGTATGACGCCGCTCGTGTCGACGGTGCCGGCCCGGTGCAGGAGTTCTTCGCGGTCACGCTGCCCAGCCTGCGCAACGAGCTGGTGGTCGCGCTGACGCTGACGGTCATCTTCGCCCTGCGCAACTTCGACCTCATCTGGGTCTCCACCGGCGGCGGCCCCGGAGACGCCACGACCACGCCCTCGGTGCTGCTCTACGAGCTCGGCTTCGAGGCCCGGCGCCTGGGCACAGGCTCGGCCATCGGCGTCATCCTCACCGGCCTCATCCTGGTCGTGGCCATCCTCATCGTGCGCATCGGTGAGCGCGGCGAGCCGGAGCCCGGCCGGTGAGCACCACGACCGAGCGTGTGGCCACCCACTTCCTGCTCATCATCTTCGCGGTCATCGCGATCTACCCCCTGATCTCCGTCCTGACCCTGGCCCTGACGCCGTCCAACGAGATCATCACCGGCTTCAGCCTGCCGACGCAGATCACCTTCGACAACTTCGCCACGGCCTGGAACGAGGGCCGCTTCGACGAAGCCCTGATCAACAGCGCGATCGTGGCCTTCACGGTGGTGGTCGTGTCGGTCATCTTCTCCGTGCTCGCTGGCTACGCCCTGGGCACGATGCGCTTCCCCGGTTCCTCGCTCATCTTCTTCATCCTCATCACCGGGCTCATCATCCCCTACGAATCCCTGATCATCCCGCTGTACCAGATGTTCAAGGAGTGGCGCCTGCTGGACAGCCTGCCGGCGTTGATCCTGCCCCAGATCGGGGTCTCGGTGACGCTGGGCACGTTCTGGATGCGCGGCTTCTTCCGCTCCGCGCCGAGATCGATCACCGAGGCCGCCCGCGTGGACGGCGCCGGCCACTTCCGCACCCTCGTGGGCGTCCTCGTACCCTCGGCCTGGCCCGCCATCCTAACCCTCTCGGTGCTCATCTTCATGTACACCTGGAACGACTTCCTGCTGGCCCTCGTGATGAACCCCTCGGGACGCGTGTTCACCGCCCCGCTGGCGCTATCCTTCTTCGCGGGCGCGCAGCGGGTCACGGACCAGACGGTGGTGGCAGCCGCAGCCGTGCTGGTGGCGCTCCCCGTCATCATCTTCTACGCCTTTTTGCAGCGTCATTTCGTCCGTGGCTTCCTCACGGGCGCCGTCAAGGAGTAATCAGTGGCATCGATCCGCCTGGCCTACCTCGGTGGTGGCTCCACGCGTGCAGCCGGCACCATGGCTGCCTTCATCCACAATCACGGCCAGCGCTTCGCCGGTACCGAGATCGTGCTCATCGACCTCGATGCGGAACGGCTCGCGATCGTGCGGCGTGTGGCCGAGCGGATGACCGCCGCCCGTGGGCTGGACCTGCGCTTCCGCGCCACGACCGACCAGCGCGCGGGCCTGAGCGACGTGGATGCGGTCCTCAGCAGCTACCGTCCCGGCGGTTTCGAGGCACGAGTCCTCGACGAGCAGATCCCCCTGCGCTACGGGATCATCGGCCAGGAGACCCAGGGGCCGGGCGGTTTCTTCATGGCCCTGCGCTCGATCCACGTCCTGCAGGGCGTGGTCGAGACCCTCAGGGCGGTGGCGCCGCGCGCCCGCATCTTCAACTACACCAACCCCGTCAACATCGTGGCCCAGGCGGCGACCCGCCACACCGAGATCCCCTTCACCTCGTTCTGCGAGGGCACCTACGACTTCCCCATGGAGCTGGCCGACGCGGCCGGCCTGGACCGCACCAGGATCAGCGCCCGCATGGTGGGCCTCAACCACACGACCTGGAGCTATCAGTCGCAGTACGACGGGGCCGACGACGCCATGCCCGCGATCCGCGCGGCCTGGGCGGAGATGCAGGGCCGCGAGGACGTCGACCCCCATGACCGTCGGCTCGTGGAGCTGGCGGTGACCATGGACGCCATCCCGGCCCAGTACCTGCGCTACTACTACTACCGTGGCGAGATGGTGGAGGAGCTCGCCGCCAAGCCCACGACACGAGCCCAGGACATCCTCTCGTGGGTACCCGACTACTGGGCCCACTACCTGGAGCAGGGCCAGCAGGACGATCCCCAGCTCGACCCCGAGCGGTCACGGGGCGGCATCTTCGAGCTGGAGCTCGCGCTCGATGCCATCGACGCCTACTACAACGACCTGGGCCTGGACCTGCCGGTCAACACGCCCAACGTGGGTGGGGCCCTGCCCGGGTTCGACGAGGACGTGGTGGTGGAGGTCTTCGCCAGGGTCGACAAGGACGGCGTCCAGCCCGAGCCCACGCCGGCCCTGCCACACCATGTGGCGGGCCTCATCAAGCAGCTCGCGGAGTACCAGTACGTCACCGCCGACGCGGCCTGGTCGGGCGACCGCCACGCCGCGATCCAGGCCCTGTCGAGCCACCCCTGGATGACCGAGTTCCGCGTGGCGGAGGCGCTCTACGACGAGATGGCCGCGGCCCAGCGCGACCTGCTCCCGGCGCGCCTGCTGCGTTGACCGTCAGCTGGCCATGAGCCGGCTGCTGCTGGGCCTCGATGGCGGCGCGACCAAGTCGATCGCGCTCGTGGCCGACGCCGCGGGCCAGGTCGTCGGTGCCGGTCGCGCGGGCTCGTCAGACATCCACAGCGAGTCGCCGCCGAGCCGGGCGGTGGACAACGTGGTCGCGAGCGTGGAGCAGGCACTGCGCGCGGCCGGAGCCGGCAGTGCGGATCTCGGCGCTTGCTGCTTCGGCGTGTGTGGCGCGGACTGGGACGAGGACGTGGCCTTCTATCTCGATGGGATCGCTGCCCGACTCGCGCTCGACCAGCCCCCCATCGTCACCAACGACGCCTTCAACTCGCTTGCGCGCGGGGACCGACGACGGCGTCGGCGTGGCACTGGTGCTGGGCACCGGCGGGGCCATCGCGGCGCGCGGTCCCGATGGGACCGCCTGGTTCTCCGGCGAGCGCATGGAACGGGCAGGGGCCAGCGAGCTGGGCCGGATCGTCTACGACGGACTCATCCGGGCCGAGTACGGCGAAGGCCGGCGGCAGGCCTATGAGCCGGTCGCACTGCGCATCTTCGGGGTCGACTCGGTCGAGGCGCTGGTCTATGCCATCACGCGTACCGGCGGCGCCGGCTACCGCAGCGTGTCCCGACTGGCGCCCGCGCTGCTGGAGGCGGCCCATACGGGCGACCCCGTATCCGAGCGCCTGGTGTCTGCCCATGGCCGGCGGATGACCGAGTACATCCGAGCAGCCGCCCGGCGCGTCGGCCTGGGCCTCGAGCATCCCTGCGTGGTCCTCGCGGGCGGCCTGTTGCGCAGCCGTGGCTCTCACCTGCGCGACGCCATCGCCGCCGAGCTGCCGGAACACACCGTCGCGGTCGCGAGACTGGAGCCCGCCTACGGGGCTCTGCTTGCGGCTGCGGACCGGGCCGGACTGCAGCTGTCGCCGGCGCAGCTCGCAGCGACCGGCCCGGGGCGCGAATTCTTCGCTACCTCCGAGCTCGACTGACGCTCGGCGCGGCGGCTCCGGCCCGCGAGCGACGCGCCGTCACGCCCATGAGCGCGGCCACGTTCGACCGGCAGCTCGGCGCTTGGCGCTAGGCTGCAGCCATGCACCTGCTCCTGGTGGAGGACGACGATCGGCTTCGACAGCTGCTGTCACGCATGCTCGAAGGCGAGGGGCACGTGGTGGAAGCGACCGGTGGGGGCCGCGAGGCGCTGGACCTGGCCCAGCTCGGCGGCGGCCTCGACGTCATCATCCTCGACATCGGCCTGCCCGACCTGAGCGGCTTCGAGGTGGCCCGGACCATCCGGTCGAAGGGGCTGGCCATCCCGATCCTGATGCTCACCGCGCGCGACACGGTCGCCGACCGGGTCACCGGGCTGGACACCGGAGCCGACGACTACCTGGTCAAGCCGTTCGCCTTCGCCGAGCTGGCCGCACGGGTACGGGCCCTGGGTCGCCGCGGCACGTCGGCGCCGCCGCGCGAGGGTGCGGTCCTCTCGGCCGGTCCCATCCGCATGGAGGAGGCCTCGCATCGGGTCGAGGTGCAGGGCCAGCCGATCGCGCTGAGCCCGCGCGAGCACGCCCTGCTGGAGTGCTTCCTGCGGCACCCCGGTCAGGTCCTGAGCCGCGACCAGCTCCTGGACCACGCCTGGCCCTATGGTGCGGCCGTCACGCCCAATGCGGTCGATGCCTACGTGCACTACCTGCGCGACAAGCTGGGTGACGCGGCGCGACTGCTGGTGACGGTCCGCGGGTACGGATACCGGCTCGATGACGACTGAAGCGGACGCGTCCGGCCGCCACTACGCGGTGGAGCCCGACGAGATCGAACGGGCGGCCATCGCGCGCGATGCGGCCCTGTTACGTCGGGTCCGCTGGCGGCTGGCCGGCTGGAGCGGAGGCATCACCCTGCTCATCCTGCTCGTCCTGGGGGCGGCCTTCTATGCGGTCGTGAGCGGTCGGCTGGAGGCCGCCAGCATCGCCCGCCTCGAAGCTCGCATCGCCCAGATCGTGCCGGAGGGCCCCGCGGAGCTCGATGACATGCCGCCACTGGAGCTGGTCATGGGTGGCGCCAGCTCGGGCACCTTCGCCTACCTCGCGGCTTCCGACGGCTACGTCTTCCGGCCTCCCTTCGGTGGGCCCGAGAGCCTGCCCGACACGGGCTCGCTGGCAGCCGCCCAAGCCGACGGGCGCGACGTGCGCAACGTCGTGGCCGACCACGTGCCGTTTCGGGTCCTGAGCCAGCCCCTCAGCGGCTCCGTCGTGAGCCCGGCCTTCGGGCGGGTGCCCATCGACATGATCCAGGTGGTCGAGGACCGCGTGGCGGAGCAGGGCACGCTCGACCTGATGCTGGAGCTTCTCATGGCCGGGGGCGCAGCCGTGGTCCTCGTCGCGATCATCGCGGGCGCGGTGTACTCGGACCGCGCTCTCGTGCCCATCCGCGAATCGCTAGCGGCCCAGCGACGTGCCCTGCGCCGCCAGCGCGACTTCGCCGCCGACGCCAGCCACGAGCTGCGAACGCCTTTGGCCATCATCCGCACCAGCGTGGAGGACCTGCGCCTGCATGCCCAGCAGCCGGTCGAGGCGGTGGGGGCGGCGCTGGTCGACATCGAGGCCGAGGTAGCGCATCTGACCAGCCTCGTCGACGACCTCCTGCTGTTGGCCCGATCCGAGTCGGGCGCCCTCGATCTGACGCTCGAGGCGGTGGAGCTCGGCGACATCGCCGCGGCTGCCGCGGGGGCCATGTCCGGCAGGGCCAGAGACCGGGATGTGACCATCGTCGTCGAACCCGAGCCGGTGATGGTCCGAGGCGACCGCGTGCGTCTGCGCCAGCTGGTGACGATCCTCACCGATAACGGGGTCCGCCACAGCCCTCGCGGAGCGACGGTCCGGGTGCGCGTCCAGCCAGCTGGCGACGAAGCCGTCCTGCTGGTGGAGGACGAGGGCCCGGGCATCGACCCCGCCGACCTGCCGCACGTGTTCGATCGCTTCTGGCGCGGCCGGGGGCCCACTGGCGGCGGCGCCGGGCTGGGACTGGCCATCGCCGACAGCATCGCGCGCAGTCACGGCGGCCGGATCTCCGTCTCCAGCCCGCCCCGGGCCGGAGCGTGCTTCACGGTGCGACTGCCGCTGCTGCCGCCGGACGCCCCGCACCCAGACGTGGCCGCGCCCGACCGATAGCGCCCGCGGCCTGCGGAGCGGGCCGCCTCTCAGACGATTCTCATGTGCGGTCCCTATAACGATGAACGATCGGCTGCCCATAGGTCAGTGGACCGACTGGGCCCATCACCAACCATCTCCCAAACCGCACCCAACGAGGCTCCGACTCCTGTGAACGACGGTCCCCAGACCCGCTTTCCATCCAACCCTCCCATCGCACCCGACCCCGCGCCGAGCGCGCCTCCGGCTCCGCGGTCACGGCCGCCGCGATCGCGTCGCGTCGGCCTGACCGCGGTCCTGGCGCTCTGTCTGGCCTCCGCTGTCGGCGGCGGCGTCGCCACCGCCGGAGCCCTGGGCGGGGCCCCCGCGGTGGCAGCCCCGGCTGCAGTCACGGCCGGGGTCGACCAGGCATCCGCGACGGCCCCGGCGACCGCGGCCGAGCTGACTGCCGAGACGGCGCCCGCCAGTCTCGTCAGCGACATCGCCAAGAAGGTCGGGCCAGCCGTGGTCGCCATCGTGACCAGCAGCACGGTCCCGACCTCGACCGGTTTCTCGATGACAGGCGCCGGCTCCGGCGTCATCGTGGACCCGAGCGGCCTCATCCTGACCAATCGGCATGTGGTCGGAGACGGCATGAACCTGACGGTCTACCTGGCCGATGGTCGCGAATTGCCGGGTACCCTCGAGGGTGTCGACACGCTGACCGACCTGGCCCTGCTGAGTGTCGATGCCTCCGATCTTCCGGCCGCCACGCTCGGCGAGTCATCCAACGTCGAGGTGGGTGGGCTGGCCGTGGCCATCGGCAACCCGGAAGGCGACCTGCCAGGCAGCGTCACGGCGGGCATCGTCAGCGCCCTCGAGCGTCAGATCGTGGTCACTGACCAGTACGGCATGAACGCACCCGAATCGCTGCGCCATCTCATCCAGCACGACGCCGCCATCAACCCCGGCAACTCGGGTGGGCCGCTGGTGGGCAGCGATGGCAGCGTGATCGCCATCAACACTGCCATGGCCGGAGGTTCGCAGGGCATCGGCTTCGCCATCCCCATCGACCTGGCCAAGCCCATCATCAAGCAGGTGCTCGCAGGCGAACCGATCCGCCGCCCCTATTTCGGCATCTACTTCACCGAGATCGACGCCCAGGTGGCCCAGGATCAGGGTCTGCCCGTGGACAGTGGCGTGCTCGTCAAGGGCGACGCCGCGGCAGGCCAGCCTGGCGTGATCAGTGGTGGACCCGCTGACCAGGCGGGCCTCCAGGAAGGCGACATCCTGACCGCGATCGATGGCCAGCCCATCGATGCGACCCACCAGCTCGATGTCACCCTGCTCCAGCATGAGCCCGGCGACCAGGTCGAGCTGACGGTGCTGCGCGGCGACCAGACGCTGAAGGTGACGGTGACGCTGGGGATCCGCCCGGCAGACATCGCCCAGTGAGCGTCCTCCCGGACACCGCCTGGCCCGACGCGCCGGACCGACGCGCCGAGCCAGGCCGCTCATGGACCATCGGAGCTACCGACCTCCTGCTGCTGGTGGCCGGCAACGTCCTGCTCATCGTCGCCATGTGGCTCCGCCACGGCGGGCTGGGTCAGCTCGGGACGATCGGCGGTGCGGCCACCGCGCTCGGCCAGCTCACGGCGCTGCTGGGAACGTTCGCCGCCCTGCTCGAGCTGGTGCTGCTCTCACGCACTCCCTGGCTCGAGCAGCGGGTGGGCATGGACCGCCTCGTCGGCTGGCACCGCTGGGTCGGCTTCGCCTGCCTCTGGCTCATCGTCGGGCATCTCCTCTTCACGACGGTCGGCTGGGGCGTGACCGCCGGTCGCGGTCCGGTCGACGAGTTCATCTCGCTGCTGGCGGAGGAGCCGTACGTGTTCATGGCCACGGTCGGCTTCGGCGCCTTGCTCGTGGTCGGTCTCAGCTCCCTGCGCTGGGTGCGGGATCACCTCTCCTATGAGACCTGGTACGGCCTCCACCTCTACGCCTATGTCGGCATCGCGCTGGCCTTCCTGCACGCCCTGGCCGTGGGCACCGATTTCCTGGCCGATCCCGTCGCGAGAGCCTACTGGCTGGGGCTGTATGTCATCACCTTCGGCCTCCTGCTGGTCTTTCGGGTCGGTGCACCGGTGGGCCTCAACCTCCGCCACCGGCTGGTGGTAGCAGGCGTGGTCCCCGAGGCTGCCGGGGTGGTCTCGGTCTACATCACCGGTCGAGACCTGGGCGCGCTCCGTGCGCGCGCCGGCCAGTTCTTCCAGTGGCGCTTCCTGACCGGGGGCGGCTGGTGGCGCGCGCACCCCTACTCCCTCTCGGCCCGGCCCGACGGCCGCTATCTGCGCATCACGATCAAGGGGCGGGGCCTCGACTCGAACCTGGCCCAGGCCCTGCACCCGGGGGTGCGCGTCCTGGCCGAAGGTCCCTACGGCACCTTCACGGCCGATCGCCTGACCGGCGGTCCCGCGCTGTTCGTGGCGGGCGGCATCGGCATCACGCCCCTGCGCGCGATGCTCGATGAGCTGCCGCCAGACCACGGGGACGTCGTGCTCATCTACCGTGCCTCTTCCTGGCGCGACGTCGCCTTCCGGGCCGAGCTCGACGAGCTGGCCGCGAGACGTCGTGTTCGCCTCGTCTACCTCGTGGGCCGGCGCTCGGATCCGGCCCTGCGCGGGGAGCCGCTAGCTCCAGGTGCCATCGCCAGCCTGGTCCCGGATATCGCTCGCCGCGATGTCTTCGTCAGCGGATCGGAAGGCTTCATCAGCTATGTGCGCAGCAGCCTGCGGCGACTCGGCCTGCGCGGAGATCGCGTGCATGCGGAACGCTTCGCCTTCTAGCCCACGACCGCCGAGCCGGGTCCCGCGACGCGGGCTGGCGGCGCTCGTGCTGACGGCCGCGGGCCTGACGCTCGTGTTCAGCTTCAAGACGCCGGCCGAGCTGCTCTCCGACACGACGGCGATCCCGCTCGCGCCCGGCAAGGACTCCACCTCGAACCGGCTGGGGTCCGGCAGCGAGACAGCCGACGCGGCCATCACGGCCGAGCCTCTCGGTGGCGCAACGGCGACCCCCGGGACAACAGGGGCGTCGGCCAACGAGCCAGGAGGCGCTGCCCCACCGACTCAAGAGCCAGCGGCCACGACGCGACCAGCGAGGGCACCGCAGGCCACAAGGCCCCCCACGCGAGAGCCTGCACCCACACCGGGCGCACCGGCGGTGCTGACCGGCCAGGTGGTGCGTACGCCATATGGTCCGGTCCAGGTCGAGATCACGCTCGACGGCACGGCCATCAGCGACATCCAGGCGCTGCGACTGCCCTCCGACCGTCCCTATTCCCGCCGCATCAGCGAGGTCGTGGAGCCCATGCTGCGCCAGGAGGTGCTGCAGGCCCAGAGCTCCAGGATCCAGCTCGTCTCCGGCGCCACCTACACCAGTACCGGGTACGCCATGTCCCTGCAGTCCGCGCTCGACCAGGCTTCCGCCGCGGGGCGCGCTCCAGCCTGATCCGCCGGGCGCTGTCCCGCCGCCTGGCCGGGCACGCAGGCTCCCGCTTCCGAGCGGGCCAGGCGCCTCAGGCCGCGGTGGTCGGGGCGGGCTCGCCGCCACGCCAGAAGGTGGCCATGAAGGCGCACTCGGAGCCAGCCTCGAAGGTCCAGGAGGCACCCGGAGCGATGATCACCACGCTGCCTGGAGAAAGCTCCGTTTCAGCCTCGGCGCGATGGAGCTTGCCCTGTCCCTGGTCCATCGCCAGCATCACGTGCTCCTGATTGGAGTCGGCCCCCACCACGCCTCCCTGCGCGACAGCCGAGACGATGATGCGGGTCTGACCGTCGTCGTGGATCGTCTTGGAGCACCGGCCATCGGAGGCATACGCGTCCTCGGCTCGAAGCTCGGTCGCCAGCGTCGCCACGTGGATGCGCTGGAGGGCGGTGTGCAGCGGCCGCGAGGGGCGCTGGTCAGAGCCGTGCGTCATCAATTCGGGGGAGTCTGTGCGAGAACTCATGTCTATCTTCCTTCCTGGCGTCGTCGAGCCGGTCAGTCATGGCCGGAAGCCCTGCGATGGGCGGACTCGCGAGGGATGGCCGCGATGTCCTCGTGGCCCACGCCGATCTCGTTCGCCGCGAGCGAGATGCGCGCTCGCATCTCGAGCGGCTCCTCTTCTGTGATGAACTCGGTCGGGATCTCCAGGCGGCGCTCGGAGCCTTGGCCATCCTGGAGCAGGAACCGCCGCTCGTCTGCCCCGAGCACCTCACCCACGAAGGTGCCTTCCTTGCTGTAGACCGCCCATCCGGCCTGGACGAGCGTAGGACGCACGTCGTCTGTCTCGTCGATCATCTCGACCTCCTTTGACCCTCAGACTGGCGGGGAACGCACCACGTCGGCGCAACGCCCGAACCGCTGGCCATTTCGAGCTCATGACAACCGAACGGACGTTGCCACCCGCACGTGCCCACCCTGACGCACGAACCCTCCTGGCCAGAAGCCGTCCTACGAGCGTTCGCTGCCGTTCCGCTGATCAGTCGGACCCGCAGCAGGATCGCGGCCCGCGCCCGCGCCTTGGTCACCGTCGGCAGCCCGGTCCTGGTCACCGTCGGTATCCCGCTCGGGCTCGCGCAATCCCAGCCCGCTGATGGCCGCACCCAGGCCGAGCAAGAGCGTGGTCGCGAGCATGGCCAGCTGAAAGGCCTGGGTCGAGGCCTTGGTCGTGGCCTCCACTTCCTGGCCGGAAGCTGAAGGCGGTGGGCGATTGAGCGGCTGGTAGGCGCTGTCGACGCCTTGGCCGCCCAGGCTGGGGGCCTCGCTCGAAAGCGTGCCGTAGAACGTGGTCGAGATGACCAGGAAGAGGACGGCCAGCACGAGCGGCTGGCCGACGCGGGAGATAGCGTTGTTGATGGCCGAGCCAAGGCCGGCGTTGGCGGTGGGGATGGAGCCCATGAGCGCGGTCGTCAGGGGGGCCACCACCAGCATCAGGCCGAGGCCGAACAGCAGGTTCGGCAGGAGCACGTCCACGACCGCCGATCCCGGCGGCAGCCATGAGGCGGGGTCACTGGGTCGCGCATCCCAGGCAGCGCTGTCCCAGGGGATGCGCGCCAGCCACAGCCGGCTCGCGGCCATGATCGCGGGCCCGGCCACGAGGAATGGCCGGACCCCCACCCGCGCCGCGAGCGAGCCCACCGCGGTCGAGCCCAGGGCGAGGGCGATGCCGCCGGGCAGCGCCACCAGCGCCGCGCCGAAGGCGGTGTAGCCAAGGGAGCCCTGGACGAAGAGCGAGACCAGGAACTGGCTCACGTACAGCGCGCCGTAGATGACGAAGGTCGCGAGGTTGATGACCGTGAACGTGCGTCGCCGGAAGAGCGACAGCGGGATGAGGGGGTTCTCCCGCTTCAGCATCAGCACGGGGAAGGCGATGCTCGCGACGATGCCCAGTCCGAGCGCGATCCAGGCCGCCGCTTCGGACCAGTTCGACTCGGTGCCACGGATGAGCCCGAACAACACGCCCGCCACGGCGACCGCGATGACGACCGAACCGAGCCAGTCGAGGCGCTCTGGAGCATCGGGATCGCGACTCTCCGGCACGTAGCGCCAGGTAGCGAACAGGGCCAGGGCCGCGACGGGGACATTGATGAGGAAAGCCGCGCGCCAGGAGAGGGTGTCGACGAGGACGCCGCCGATGAGCGGGCCGAAGATGAGCAGGCCGGAGGTGGCCGCGGTCCAGATGCCAAAGGCGCGCCCGCGTTGGGGCCCCTCGAAGGCCGCCGTGATGATCGAGAGCGAGCCCGGCACCAGCAGTGCCCCCGCAGCGCCCTGGGCCAGGCGGGTCACGACGAGGAACTCCAGGCTCGGTGCCATGCCGCAGAGCACGGAGGTGAGGCCGAAGCCACCCAGACCGATGAGGAAGATCCGACGGCGTCCGTACTTGTCGGCCAGCGCGCCACCGAGGATGAGCAATGCGGCCAGCACCGCCAGGAAGCCGCTGGTGATGTAGGCCTGCGCCTCCAGCGTGCCGAGCACCGTCGACGGCAGCTCTTCGCCGATCCGGCGGATGGCCACGTTGACCACGGTCCCGTCGAGGAAGACCATGCCGGAGGCCGCGATGGTCGCCAGCAGGATCCAGTTGGGATGCCCTGATTCGGGCCTCCCGGCGGCGGCGCTCGGACGCGCTTCAGCCATGGTGCCGATCAGGCCGACAGGCGCTGGCGGGAGGCCTGCTGCCCGAGCAGATCGTCAAGCGCGCGCCGGGCCGCCGGCAGCGACCCCTGGTAGCGATCCATGTCGTGCCAGGGATCGCGCTTCTGGCGGAGGCGCCGGCGCAGCGCTGGTGGCCCATAGGCATCCGGCGCCGTGCGCGGCAGCTCCTCCCAATCGATCGGCGTGGCCACACCGGCCCCGGGCCGCGACCGAACCGAGTACGGGGCCACCGCGGTCTGCGCGTAGCCGTTGCGCAGATAGTCGAGGAAGACACGGCCGCGTCGCTGGGACTTGCTCCATTCGAGGGTGTAGGCCTCCGGCCGAAGCTGAGCGGCCAGGAGGGCCACGTCGTGCGCCAGTGCTCGCGCCTCGTCGAACCCCTGGTCCGGCGCGATAGGGCAGACCACGTGATAGCCACGCGACCCGGTGGTCATGAGGAAAGGCCGCAGGCCGATGTCAAGGAGGATGGCCCGGACGTCGCGCGCTGCTGCCCGCACCAGCGAGACGTCGTCCCCGGATGGATCGAGATCGAGCACGACCTGATCTGGCCGCTCGAGTGTCGCGGTCGTCGACAGCCACCGGTGCACCGTGATGCAGGCCTGGTCGGCGAGGTAGATGAGGCTACCCGGTTCGCGATCGACGACGACCTGGGTGATGGTACCGCCCTGCTTCGCGACCTCGACACGCTCGATCCAGCCGGGGTAGTGTCGGGGCACGGCCTTCTGCACGAACCCGCTGCCGTCCACGCCGTCCGGCCGACGCTCGAAGGACAGAGGACGGGATCGAAGGTGGGGCAGCATCACCTCTGCGACCGCGAGGTAGTACTCGGCCAGATCCCCCTTGGTGATGCCTGCCCGGGGGAAGAGCAGCTTGTCGGGCCGAGAGACGCGCACCGTGCGGCCTCCGAGCTCCAGCTCGAGTGTCGTGGCGCTCATGCGCCCGCGGTCTCGCGGCGGACATCGCGGGGATCCTTGTCGGTGCGCAGGCCCAGATACCGCGGATGCCGCAGGCGCCCGTCGCGAGTCCACTCGGTGAAGCCGACCTGGGCCACCAACGCCGGTCTGACCCAGTGGACGCCGCGTCCCTTGACCGGCTCGTCGAAGGGCGACGTGGCCCGCTCGCTGGCCTGCAGGCGCCGCGCGAGGTCGGATGCGGTGCGAACATCGAAACCGGTCCCCACACGGCCGGCGTAGACCAGGCGCCCATCATCGTAGTAACCCAGCAGCAGGGCGCCGAAGCCGACCCGGCTGCCCCTCGGATCAGTGTAGCCGGCGACCACGAACTCCTGTCCGGTCACACACTTGAACTTCAGCCAGCGCCGCGAGCGACGGTGCTCGTAAGCACTCGACCCGTCCTTGGCGATGATGCCCTCCCAACCCTGGGCGCAGCCCTGCTCGAGATACGGCCCACCGTCGGTGTCACGGTGTGCGCTGAAGCGGATGGCGTCACCGAATGCCACTGCCCGCAGGAGCAGATGTTTGCGCTCGAGCAGGCTCAGCGCGGTCGTGTCATAGCCGTCGAGGTAGAGCAGGTCGAACAGGTAGTAGTGGACCGCGATGTCGCTCTGGCGAGCCACGTCGGGATCGGAGTTCTGCATCCGACCCTGCAGCCGTGAGAAGCTCGTCGCCCCATCCTCGAAGGCCACGATCTCGCCGTCCACGACGCAGGCGAGCTGGGTGGCGGAAGCCAGCGCCTGGGCCAGTTCCGGATAGGTTCCGTCCAGTGAGCGTCCGCTGCGGGAGCGCAGCCCCGCCGCCTGTCCGTCGCTGAAACCCAGGCAACGCTGCCCGTCGAGCTTGCGCTCGTAGATCCAGCCGTCATCAGGGATGGGTCCGGTAGCCAGCGTGGCAAGCATCGGAGACGCACGCTCAGGTCGCTCGACCGTCCGTAGCCGCGAACGTGCCTCTGCCGAAAGTGAACCGACGGCACTAGCTGCCGAACGCATGGCTTCGGGGGAATACACGAGCCGAGCCTATCGGCTGGATCGTCTCGGAGTCGTCTGCCCTGCCGTCGTCGGATTACAACTCTCTTGCAATCGGCTCCTGCCATCGGGGAAGGCCCCAGCATACTGACTGACCGGGAGGCCGACCAGCGCCGGGAGCTGTGGATATCCTCTGGCACGTGGCGCGCGATCGGCGTCGCGCCTGTCCAAGTCAAGGATCGTGGGAGAGCCAGCCATGACCACGCCATCAGCCGGCCTGTCGTACCGGAGTCCGACCGAGGGGATCTTCGCGCCCGAGGATTATCCCAACGCCCCGATCAGCATCGTGTGCGACGCGACCACGTCCGGTGCCGACCTGTTCGGGGTGATGGTCGCCATCGGCGGAGATATCCCGCTGCACTACCACTCGATGATGGAGTTCCAGTTCGTCCTGAGCGGCACCGGTCTTGCCCTCGACGCCGATGGCGGCGAGAACCCCATCGCTCCCGGCGGAACGGTCCTCAGTCCGGCCGGCCCCGCCGGTGCCCATGGCTTCCGCAACACCGGTCCCCTGCCCCTCACGCTGCTCTGTATCTATCCATCGCCTGGTGGGGCGACGCCCGACCGCAGCCCGTTCGACGCGGGCGCGAGCCCGGGTCCCGGCGCACGCTCGGTCTACGTGGCACCAACCGAGCTGCGGACGGCGCCGGGATCGCCGGGGAGTGACGCCGCACGGGGGCGGATCATCGACTCCCGCGTGGCAGGAGCGGAGCTGGTGGGGGAGCTCATCTCGCTGCCGGGCCGGATGGCGCTGCACCACCACGATGCCTTCGAGCTCGTCTACGTACTCTCGGGCGTGGGCGTCGCGGTGGATGCGCAGGGTCGCGATTATCACGATGGCTCCGGGCGGACTACTCGCTTGCCCCCAGGGTCCGGCCGGTGCGCACCAGCTGCGCAACACGGGTTCCATGCCCCTGCAGATCCTCAGCGTGTTCCCGTCCGTCGATGGCGCACCCGTGGGTTCGACGACCGTGGCCGGCTGAGCCGCAAGCCCGCGCGCTGATGACGATACGCCGACCACGGTCAGGCTGGCACATCGGTGCATGCTTGGGGCCATGAGCATGCCGGACGGGGAGCAGCGTCGGGTCGTCGAGCCGAACCATGGCGGGGGCGAGGGCGCTGGGCACGTGCCGGCAGCGGGCCTGCGGCGGGCCGCCCTGGCCCTGACCGTCCTGCACCCGGTCCCATCGCTGCTCGATGCGCTCCTGGTCGCGGCGCTGGCGCTGGTGGCTGGGGCGGCGCTGCCCGTGGCCGGCGTGCTGGCCTTCGCCATGTTGGGCTTCCAGTTCTCGATCGGGAGTCTCAACGACCTCGTCGACGCCGATGCGGACCGACGCGCCGGTCGGACCAAGCCGATCCCCAGCGGCGTCGTCTCGAGGCGGGCGGCCTGGGCCGTCGTCGTCGTCGGTGGGGCCGTCGGGATCCTGGTCTCCGCTTGGTTCGGCCCGACGGTGCTGCTGCTGGCGGCCCTGGGTTACGGGTGCGGGATCGCCTATGACGTTTCGCTCCGTCGCCGGGGCCTGGGCTGGCTGTGCTTCTCCATCGCCCTGCCCGCGCTCTTCGGCTGGGTCTGGCTGGCGGTGCCCGGCGGCCTCCTGCAGGGCTGGCCGTTGCTGATGCTCCTCGCCGCGTTAGCCGGCCCGGCGATCCACCTCGCCAACAGCCTCGCCGACCTCGACCTCGATCGCACAGTGGGCGCACCCAGCCTGGCCGATCGGCTGGGGGTCGATCAGGCCCGCCGGGCGCTGCTGCTGCTCACCGTCCTCATCTACGCCTGTGCCTGGGTGCTCCTGTGGCTGGCCGGTCCCACAGCCCCAGGACTGGCACTGGGCCTCGCGGCCAGCGTGCTGGGCGGCCTGGGCGTGGCAGCCAGCTGGGCCGGATCGCGCGTCCTGCGCCAGGCCGGCTGGGTGGCCCAGGCGAGCGGCCTGGCGCTGCTCGCACTTGCCTGGGCCCTGACGGTGACTTGACATGGCGGGTGGGCGGCACCCTCGGAGGGCGCGCCTCGTCCGACCAGCGGTCAGCCCACGCGGGAAAGCACACCCCAGGCCACGAAGAGACAGCCCGCGAGTCCCAGCGTCCGACGAAACGGGTCCACGCCTCGTACCAGCTCGTCGATGGCCCACCAACCCAGGAACGCGAGGGAGGTCCAGTCAAGCAGTCGCTCGACATCCGATCCATCCTCTGCCAGTTGCCGGGCGACCAAGGTCGCGCCCCACAGGATGATCGGCAGGTTGGGTCGTTGCCCCAGCACCACTCTGCCACTGCGGGGGTCCCGGAAATACCAGTCGAGGATCGCGCGCAGGGCGCCGCGCACGCCACCGTTGCCGTTCGCAGGGCCGGACGACGTGCTCGCAGGGGAAGGCCGCGCTTGACGCGATGGATGACTCTCACGTACCATAGACAAACATTATACCAACTTAGAACGACGAGGGGGACGCGCGTCCATGAACGCAGACACCAAGGCCCCGGTCACGGAGCTGACCTCAACGGCAGTGGTCATCTCCGACGAACGACGCCACAGCCTTTTCCGTTGGAACGCATCGCTCTCCGGCTTGCATGCGCTGCAGGGACTCATCATCCTGGCCATCTCATTGGCTGCGGCGGAGCTCGTGACCTCGCCCGTGGTCACGAGCTACCTGACCTTCGACAGCGCGACCGAGACCCTGGTCCAGGCACAGCGGACCCTGTTCGACCTGCCCATCGGTCCCGCTGTCGCGCTCTTCTTCTTCCTCAGCGCGGGCGCCCATGCGCTCCTCGCCTGGCCCGCCCGTGGCTGGTATGAGCGCAGGCTGGGTGAGCACATCGCGCCGGCACGGTGGATCGAGTACGCCCTCAGCTCGAGCGTCATGATCGTCGTCATCGCGGCGCTCTCCGGCATCCAGGAGATCGGCACGCTGGTGGCCATCTTCGGTGCGAACGCAGCCATGAACCTCTTCGGCTGGTCGATGGAGTCCGCCAATCAGGGCCGCGAGAAGGTGCAGTGGAACCACTATATCTTCGGCGTCATCGCGGGGCTCGTGCCCTGGATCGTCATCGGCATCGCGCTCTGGTCGGCCTCGACCGAGCCGGGTGCCGCGAGCGTGCCGACGTTCGTCTACATCATCTTCGTCTCGCTCTTCGTGAGCTTCAACGTCTTCGCCATCACCATGATCCTGCAGTACCGCAAGGTAGGGCGTTGGCGCGACTACCTTGCGGGCGAGAAGACGTACATGCTGTTGAGCCTCTTTGCCAAGACCCTGCTGGCATGGCAGGTCTTCTTCGGGACCTTGCGGCCGTGAGCAGGCATCGGGACGTCCTCGCTGCCACCCTGGCGCTGCTGCTGCTCCCGGCCGCGGCCGCAGGCCATGCGCCGTCGGTCTCGAACCAGGACGCTTCATCCCCGGAGGAGGCCGTCGTCCTCGAGGACCCCACGCTGTCGCGGGCCATCGGTGCCGTGCTCGCCGAGCCCGGCGAGATCGATTGGTATCGGATGGACCTCCAAGCCGGTGATCCCCTCGTGGTCGGCATGACCGCACCGGATGCCCGCGGAGCCGTGGCTGCGACCTTCGTGCTCCTGGGGCCGGGCTTGCCTGAGGCAAGCCTGGGCGGCGATGCCGTGGCCATGCTTGCGGATCGAGCCGGGGTCGTCGGTGGCGTGGCCTTCGAGCCGGCAGCGGATCCGCCGCGTGAGGTCCATGGAGGCCTGGGCTTCATCAACTACGGAACGGTGCGATCGCAGGCGCCTGAGACAGGAACCTATTGGGTCGCCGTCTCAGCCGTTGATCCCGAATCGACCGGCAAGTACGTCCTGGCCCCGGGTCAACGGGAGGAGTTCGGCGTTGACGCGATCGGCGGCATGATCGATCTCATCAGCTTCTTCGACGAGCCCGCACCGCAAGGGACGCCGGGCGCAGAGCAGTAGACTCGGGGCCTCCAGACGGCTCCACCTGCAACGTTGGCGCAAGGTCTGACAGGGCCCGCGAGATCCGGAACAGCCGGTGCGTGGGTCTACGCTGATACTGACAGCACTCCATGCCCACCCGAGGTGACCGATGAGCTCGATGGCCCCGTTCGAACGCGCGCCGACACAGGACGAGGATGGCGAAAACGGCTGAACCGACGACGCCACCCGGGCGGACCCGGCAAGGGACGTTGAAGCGAAGGCCGGCGCGGGTCATCCCATCGTCTACCTATCGCCTGCAACTGAGACCCTCCTTCGGCTTCGCGGATGCCGCCGCCGTGAGCGACTACCTCGCGCGCCTCGGGGTCAGCCACGCCTACCTGTCGCCCTACCTGCAGGCGGCGCCGGGCAGCGAGCACGGGTACGACGTGGTCGATCCCCGGCGGGTCAACGAGGACCTCGGCGGCGCACGGGCGCATCGGCGCATGTCGCGCCGCCTGGCCGGGGCCGGCCTGGGCCAGGTCCTCGATATCGTGCCCAACCACATGGCCATCTCGGGCCCTGAGAACCCGTGGTGGTGGGATGTGCTGGAGAACGGCCCGTCGAGCCGCTATGCCGACTACTTCGACGTGGACTGGGATCCACCCGAGGCACGCGACCGCAACAACGTCCTGCTACCGATCCTGGGCGACCACTACGGACGGGTCATCGAGCGTGGCGAGCTGCAGCTGGAGCGTCACGGCGGCACGATCAGCCTGCGCTACTTCGATCACGTGCTGCCGCTGTCGCCGCGGTCGCTCTATCGGGTGCTGGGCCCGGCCGCGCGCTCGGCCCGCTCCAGCGAGCTGGCCTATCTCGCCGAGGCCTTCCGCTCCCTGCCCCGCTCGACCGTGACCGACCGTGAGAGCATCCTCGGGCGCCATCGGGACAAGTCGGTGCTGCAGGCCTGGCTGGGACGGCTGCTCGACGAGCAGCCGCGTGTGCGCGACACGCTCGATGCGCAGCTGGGAGCCACCGCGGCCGACCCCGACCAGATGGACGGATTGCTCTCCATCCAGAACTACCGCGTGGCCTATTGGCGCTCAGCCGGCGCCGAGCTTGGCTACCGCCGATTCTTCGATGTGACCACGCTCATCGGCCTACGCGTGGAGGACCCCACGGTGTTCCAGGATTCCCACGCCCGGGTCCAGCACTGGGTCGAGCGCGGCGTGCTCGACGGCATCAGGGTCGACCACCCCGACGGGCTGCTCGATCCCACGACCTACACCCAGCGCCTGCGACGGTCGGTCCGGCGTGGCTGGATCGTGGTCGAGAAGATCCTCATGCCCGGCGAGCCGTTGCGCGAGGACTGGCCCGTCGATGGGACCACCGGCTACGACTTCCTGCGCGACACGGTAGGCCTCTTCATCGATCCCGAGGCGGAGGCGCCGATGACCGAGCTGCACCGCCGCCTGACCGGCGAGGAGCGCGACTTCGAGACGGTGACCTACGAGACACGGGCGCTCATCGCGAACGAGACGCTCGCGTCGGAGGTCAATCGCCTCGCGGCCACGTTCGTGGACATCTGCGAGAACCAGCGGCGCTTCCGCGACTTCACCCGGCGCGAGCTGCGGGACGCCGTGCGGGCGGTGGCGACCTCGATGCCCGTCTACCGCACGTACGTGCGACCCCGGGATGGCGCCATCAGCGACCTCGACCGGACGGTCATCGAAACGGCGGTGGCCAGGGCCCGCGAGCAACGTGCGGACATCGATCCGGAGCTGCTGGGGTTCCTCGGTGACATCCTCATGCTGCGGGTCAGCGGTGAGGCAGAGACCGAGCTGTGTGGCCGCTTCCAGCAGTTCACCGGCGCGGTCATGGCCAAGGGGATCGAGGACACCGCCTTCTACCGCTACGTGCGACTGGTCGCGCTCAACGACGTCGGCTGCGAGCCCGGCCACTTCGGCACGAGCGTGGAGGCATACCACGGGGCCAATGCAGCGCGGGCGGCCGACTGGCCGGCGGCGATGCTGTCCACGTCCACCCACGACACCAAGCGCAGCGAGGACGTGCGCGTCCGGATCGCCGCTCTTTCCGAGGCCCCCGAACGCTGGAGGAAGCTCGCCGAGCGCTGGATGCGGCGGTTCCGCCGCTCGTGGCGCGAGACGCCGTTCGACCCGGTGATGGGCTACCTCGCCGCGCAGACGCTGGTCGGTGCCTGGCCCATCGATGCGGACCGCCTCTCCGCGTACCTCCTCAAAGCGGCGCGCGAGGCCAAGCAGCGCACGTCCTGGACCGCGCCCGATGAGGCCTACGAGGCATCGTTGGACCGTTTCGTGCGCAACCTCCTCGCTGATGACAGGTTCATCGCCGAGCTGGAGCGGTCGATCGGCCCGTTCGTCCGGGCAGGGCGGGTCAACTCGCTCTCGCAGCTGCTGCTGAAGCTCACCTCGCCGGGGGTGCCGGACATCTACCAGGGGACGGAGCTGTGGGACCTCTCCCTGGTCGACCCGGACAATCGCCGGGCGGTGGACTTCGAGCTGCGCGACCGACTGCTGACCGGCCTGGAAGAGGCGCTCGAGGCCGACCCCCGCCGGGGCCCCGGCGCCGCGACGATCATGGCGGAAGTCGACGCCGGGTTGCCCAAGCTGTGGCTCATGCGGCAGGCGCTGGCGCTGCGAGCGCGCCGCAGCGAGGCCTTCGCCCCCGGTGCCTCGTACCAGCCCCTGGAAGTGTCCGGGCCGGCGGCCGACCACGTCGTGGCCTTCGCTCGAGACGGGCGTGTCGCCGCGGTCGTGCCGCGGCTGCCCCTGCGGCTGGCCCGGGGACGCATCGGCGCCCGGCTGGTGGCCCCAGCCTCACGCTGGGGCAGCACACGGGTAGAGCTGCCGGCCGGACGCTGGCGAAACGTGCTGACCGGCGATCTCCACCGCGTGTCTCCCACATCCCGCGGCCTGCGCGTGGCTCAGGCGTTGAGCCGCTTCCCGGTCGCGCTGCTCGAGCGGGGCGAGGCGTGAGCACACGGGTGTGGGCCCCGGCCGCCGAGCGGGTGGAGCTGGTGGTGGCTGGACGGAACCTGCCCATGACGAAGGAGTCCGATGGCTGGTGGCGGGGGTCGGAGGTGCCCTTCGACACCGACTACGCCTTCTCCATCGACGGCGGGCCAGCGCGTCCCGATCCGCGCGCCCCACGCCTGCCCCAAGGAGTGCACGGACCCGCTCAGCGGGTGGATCACGAGCGGTACGCGTGGCACGACGCCGGCTTCCGTCCCACGCCGCTGGCCGACGGCGTGGTGTACGAGCTGCACATCGGGACCTTCAGCGAGGCGGGCACCTTCGACGGCGCCATCGAGCACTTGGGTTCGCTCGTCGAGCTGGGCATCAGCCACGTCGAGCTGATGCCGGTACACGCCTTCCCGGGCCAGCGCGGCTGGGGCTACGACGTGGCCGGGTTCTATGCGGTCCATGAGCCCTACGGCGGGCCGGACGGCCTCAAGCGCTTCGTTGATGCCTGCCACGGCCTGGGCCTGTCCGTGCTCCTCGACGTGGTCTACAACCACCTCGGCCCGGAGGGCTGCTATCTGCCGGCGTTCGGGCCATATGTGACCGACCGCTTCAAGACGCCCTGGGGTGGGGCCGTCAACCTGGGTGACGCCGGTGCCGACGAGGTCCGCCGTTTCATCATCGACAACGCGCTCGGCTGGCTGCGCGACTACCACATCGATGGCTTGCGCCTCGATGCCGTGCACGCGTTCGTCGACCTCACCGCGATCCACCTGCTCGAAGAGCTGTCGCTGAGCGTGAAGGAGCTGGCGGACGAGCTCCGTCGTCCGCTCGTGCTCATCGCGGAGAGCGACCTCAACGATCCGCGCGTCGTGCGTGCTCGCGAGCTGGGCGGCTACGGCCTGGACGCCCAATGGAGCGACGACTTCCACCACGCCCTGCACACCACGCTCACCGGCGAGCACGGTGGCTACTACGAGGACTTCGCTGGCCTGCCCGACCTCGCCCGCGCCATCGAGCGGGGCTGGGTCTACGAGGGCCGCTACTCCGCTCATCGCGGACGACGCCACGGCCGCAGCAGCGATGGCCTGGCCCTGACGCGCTTCCTGGGCTACGCCCAGAACCACGACCAGGTGGGCAACCGGGCCCGCGGTGAGCGGCTGTCGGAGCTGGTCGATCCGCGGGCGCTGCGGGTGGCCGCGGCCCTGGTCCTGTGTGGGCCCTTCGTGCCCCTCCTGTTCCAGGGCGAGGAGTGGGGCGCCTCGACGCCCTTCCGCTTCTTCGCCGATTTCACCGACGACGACCTGGCCGAGGCGGTGCGCACGGGGCGCCGCCGCGAGTTCGCGGCCTTCGGCTGGGCCCCGGAGGACGTCCCGGACCCGATGGCGGAGGCGACCTTCGAGGCCTCCAGGCTCGACCGCGGGGAGACCGCACGCGAGCCCCACGCTTCCCTGCTCGAATGGCATCGGCGGCTGATCGCGCTGCGGGCGGCCACCGGAAACCCGCCTACCGCCGGGCGTCCCAGCGTCCGTGCCGAGGTCGAGGCAGGGTGGCTGGTGGCGGACCTGGGGACCCGCGTCCTGGCCGTCAACGTGTCGGACGCGACGCGCTCGCCAGTGCTTCCGCGAGAGCTGGCGCTGGCCCTGGCCTCGGACCCGGAGGTGGCTCTCGACGGGGCGCGACTGGAGCTGCCGCCCCTGTCCGCGGCCGTCCTCATCGAGCGCAGCCGGGGCTGAGGGGGACAGGCGACGGCCGTTCTCGGTAGCATGCACGGACCCGCGAACGACCACGGATGGAGGTGATCCCGATCGGAACTGACGTCGGAACCGGCAGCCGCGAGCTGAAGACATGGCCACTGCCGCTCGAGGGGCGCCGGCGTGTCGTCATCGACCGGGTGCTGCCTGCCGTGGATGGCGGCCACTACCCCGTCAAGCGGGTCGTGGGCGACACGCTCGCCGTGGGGGCGGATGTCTTTCCCGACGGCCACGACCGGATCTCGGTCCGGTTGCGACACCGGCCGCCTGGCGCGGTGGCCTGGTCGGAGCTGCCGATGGGCGCGCCGGACAACGATCGCTGGAGCGGTGAGCTGCCGCTGACGCTCGTCGGGCGCCACGAATACACCGTGACCGCCTGGATCGACCACTTCGGCACCTGGCGCCACGATCTGGAGCGACGGGCGGAAGCGGAGAGTGTGAGCGCGGTGGACCTGGCCATCGGCGCGGGCCTCGTGCGCGAGGCTGCGGAGCGGGCGGCCGAGGGCGACCGGGAACGGATCCTGGCCTGGGCCGAGGCCATCGACGGCGAGCCCACGGAGGCCCGCATCAATGCCGGCATGGCCGACGAGCTGGCGGCACTCATGGAGGCCCACCCGGACCGCCGCTTCGAGACGGTCTGGGATCCGCCGCTGGCGGTGACGGTCGATCCGGTGCACGCGCGCTTCGGCGCCTGGTACGAGCTGTTCCCGCGTTCGGCCTCGCCCGAGCCTGGTCGCCACGGCACCTTCCGCGACGTCATCGAGCGCCTGCCCTACGTGGCCGGCATGGGCTTCGACGTGCTCTACCTGCCGCCGGTCCACCCCATCGGCCGAGCCTTCCGCAAGGGCCCCAACAACACCCTCCTGGCCAACGCGGACGACCCCGGCGTGCCCTGGGCCATCGGCGGACCGGAAGGCGGCCACACCGCGATCCATCCGGAGCTGGGCACGCTGGCCGATTTCGACGCGCTGGTGGCGGCAGCGGCAGGCCACGACATCCGGATCTCGCTCGACCTGGCCTTCCAGGCCTCGGGTGATCACCCCTACGTGAGCGAGCACAGGGAGTGGTTCAAGGCCCGCCCCGACGGGACCATGCAGTACGCCGAGAACCCGCCCAAGAAATACCAGGATGTGTATCCGCTCGACTTCGAGTCCAGCGCGTGGGCCGAGCTCTGGCTCGAGCTGCGCCGGGTGACCCGCTTCTGGATGGACCACGGTGTGCGGATCTTCCGCGTGGACAACCCGCACACCAAGCCGTTCGACTTCTGGGAGTGGCTCATCAGCGACATCAAGTCCACCGACCCCGACGTCATCTTCCTGGCCGAGGCCTTCACCCGCCCCAAGGTCATGTACCGCCTGGCCAAGGTCGGCTTCAGCCAGTCGTACACCTACTTCACCTGGCGCACCGGCAAGGAGGAGCTGACCGAGTACCTGGAGGAGATCACGCGCCCGCCGGTGAGCGACTTCTTCCGCCCCAACTTCTTCACCAACACACCGGACATCCTGCACGCCTCGCTGCAGGAGGGCGGCCGAGCCGGCTTTCGAGGCGCGCGTCGTGCTGGCGGGCACGATGACGCCGAGCTATGGCATCTACGGCCCGCCGTTCGAGCTGCTGCAGGGCACCCCTCGGGAGCCGGACAGCGAGGAGTACCTCGACTCGGAGAAGTACCAGGTGCGCTACTGGGACCTCGAGGCGAGCGAATCGATCGCGCCCCTCATCACGGACCTCAACCGCATCCGGCGTGAGCATCCGGCGCTCCAGTCGCACGAGCGCTTGCGGTTCCTGCGCACGACCGACGACTCGGTGATCGCCTACAGCAAGCACACGCACGATCGTGCGGACGTGGTCCTCACGATCGTGAACCTGGACCCGGACGGAGCGCATCGCGGCCAAGTCTCGGTACCCGTCGGCGAGTATGGCCTGGATCCCGCCGACTATGAGGTCCACGACCTGCTGCGCGCCCGGCACGACCGGGCCTCCGGGGAAGAGATCGGCTTCGAGCTCGAGCCAGGCGTGGAGATGGCCCGGATCGTGCAGCTGACACCGGCCGGAGGAGCCTGACATGGCCGCGCCCAGGAAGTCGCGCCGGCGGTCCGTCAGGACCGAGCCCCTGAGCACGGGCTTCCTGTCCGATCCGGCCTGGTACAAGGACGCGGTCATCTACCAGGTGCCGGTGAAAGCCTTCCAGGACGCATCCGGCGACGGCATCGGTGACTTCCGGGGCCTGACCGCGCGGCTCGACTACCTCGCCGATCTGGGCGTGACCGCGCTGTGGGTCATGCCCTTCTATCCGTCTCCCCTGCGGGACGACGGCTACGACATCGCCGATTACACGCGCGTACACCGGGATTACGGCACGCTCGCCGACGTTCGTCGCTTCATCCGCGAGGCGCACAAGCGCGACCTGCGGGTCATCACCGAGCTGGTGATCAACCACACCTCCGACCAGCATCCCTGGTTCCAGCGCGGGCGCAAGGCGCCGTCAGGATCGCCCGAGCGCGACTGGTACGTGTGGAGTGATTCCACCGAGCGCTACGAGGATGTGCGCATCATCTTCAAGGACTTCGAGTCGTCCAACTGGACCTGGGACGAGACGGCCGGCGCCTACTACTGGCACCGCTTCTACAGCCACCAGCCCGACCTCAACTTCGACTCGCCCCAGATGCAGGAGGCGCTCCTGCGCATCACCGACTTCTGGATGGAGGCGGGGGTGGATGGCCTGCGGCTCGACGCCATCCCCTACCTCTACGAGCGCGAGGGCACGAGCGGCGAGAACCTGCCCGAGACGCACGCGTTCCTCAAGGGGCTGCGGGCACACGTGGATGCGCGGTTCGCCGACCGCATGCTGCTGGCCGAGGCCAACCAGTGGCCCGAGGACTCGGTGGCCTACTTCGGCGAGGGCAGCGGCGACGAGTGCCACATGGCCTTCCACTTCCCGCTCATGCCGCGCATGTTCATGGCCCTGCGCATGGAGGACCGCTTCCCCATCATCGACATCCTCGAGCAGACCCCGGCCCTGCCCGAGCAGGGCCAGTGGGCGCTGTTCCTGCGCAACCACGACGAGCTGACCCTGGAGATGGTGACCGACGAGGAGCGCGACTACATGTACCGGGTCTATGCCGATGACCCGCGCGCCCGCATCAACCTCGGCATCCGCCGGCGCCTGGCCCCGCTGCTGGGCAACAACCGCCGGCGCATCGAGCTGCTCAACGGCCTGCTCTTCAGCCTGCCCGGCACCCCCGTCCTCTACTACGGCGACGAGATCGGCATGGGCGACAACGTCTACCTCGGCGACCGCAACGGCGTGCGCACGCCGATGCAGTGGTCGTCCGACCGCAACGCCGGCTTCAGCTCGGCCAACCGCCAGTCGCTCTACCTGCCGGTGGTGACCGACCCCGAGTACCACTACGAGGCCATCAACGTGGAGGCCCAGCAGGCCAACCCCCAGTCGCTGCTGTGGTGGATGAAGCGGCTCATCGCCCTGCGCAAGAAGCACCCCGCCTTCGGCCGCGGCTCGCTGCGCTTCCTGCACCCGGACAACCGCCGCATCCTGGCCTTCGTGCGCGAGTACGAGGACGAGACCATCCTCGTCGTGGCCAACCTCTCGCGGTACCTGCAGTGGACGGAGCTGCCCCTGGCCGACTTCGAGGGCCGCGTGCCGCGAGAGCTCTTCGGGTCGGTCGACTTCCCGCGCATCGGCAGCGACCCCTACCTCATCAACCTCGGACCGCACTCCTTCGCCTGGTTCAGCCTCGAGGTGGACACCTTGACGGAGGCCTTCGCCAGTGCCGGTGAGCAAGACCTGCCCGAGCTGCGCTGGCGGGGCGACCTGCAGGCGACCGTGCGGCCAGGGGCGAAGCGGGTCGCGCGCGTCCTGCTCGACTGGATGCTGGAACGCCGCTGGTATCGGGGCAAGGCGCGCAAGGTGCTCGGGGCCGAGCTGGTGGGCTCGGTCCCGGTGCGCACAGCTTCATCGACGAGCGTGCTGGCGCTGCTGGAGGTCGAGTACGAGGTCGGGGAGCCGGAGACCTACGCCCTGCCGCTGGTCACCGACGAAGGGCTCGATCTGGAGGCCTTGCTGGCGGCGGCGCCGAATGCCGCGGTAGCCCGCTTGACGGGCGGCGGCGAGCCACGGTATCTCATCGATGGCGCCCAGGTGCCGGAGGTGCTGGAAGCGCTGATGAGCATCGCGGCCGGCCGGCGCCGGGTGCAGGGCGCCCGCGCCGAGCTGCTGGGCCGCGCCTTCCGCGGCCTGCGCACGTGGGCCGGGACGCGTGCCCAGGACCTGCCGGCCACGCCCCTGCGCACCGAGCAGTCCAACAGCTCCACCATCTTCGCCGATCGCCTGATCATGAAGCTGTATCGGGCCATCGAGGGCGGCCAAAATCCCGACCTCGAGGTCACGCGCTACCTGGTCGACCACGGCTTTGCCCAGGTGCCGCCCGTGCTCGGCTCCATCAGCCTCGACCATGGCGCTCGCTCCAGCGGCACGGTGGCCATGATCCAGGCCTTCGTGCCCAACCAGGGCGACCTCTGGAAGGCCACACGCGAGGCGGTCGAGGCGTTCCTGCAGGACGCGGTAGCCGAACCGGACCCGCCCCGCCTGGAGAACGAGCGTGCCGCCAGCCTCCTGGCCCTGTCCCGCAGCGCGCCACCCGACGTCGGTTACCGCCTCATCGGCGCGTACCTGGAGACGGCACGCGTCCTGGGTCGCCGCATCGGCGAGATGCACCAGATCCTGGGCTCGGCCGATGCCTCCGATCCCGACTTCACGCCAGAGCCCATGGCGCCCTTCCACGTCCGGGCGCTCTACCAGTCGATCCGGTCGGGGGTGCGCGACTCCCTGACCCTCCTGCGCTCACGCCAGGACATGCTGTCCGAAGCCGACCAGGCCGCGAGCGCGCGCCTGCTCGATGCATCGGGGGAGATCGATGCGCGTGCCCGACGCCTGCTGGAACAGCGCATCGGGGGCCAGAGGATCCGCATCCACGGCGATCTGCACCTGGGCCAGGTACTCGACACCGGCGGCGACGTCATGATCATCGACTTCGAGGGCGAGCCGGCCCGGCCGCTGGGTGAACGACGGCTCAAGCGCACCGCCCTGACGGACCTCGCGGGCATGATCCGCTCCTTCCACTACGCGGCGCACTGGTCGCGCATGGAGCGGCCGTCGCTGGAGGAGGACGGGGCCGCCGAGCGTGTCCAGGTCTGGGCCCGGTTCTGGTATCAGTGGGTCGCGGCCGCCTGTATCCGCGGCTACCGCGAGATCACCGAGGGCGCCGCATTCCTGCCCGCAGACGACGAGGCCTGGAGCATCCTGCTCGATGCCCTCATGCTGTCCAAGGTGGCCTACGAGCTGCGCTACGAGATCGGCTCACGTCCCGATTGGGTGGGCATCCCGCTGAGCGGCCTGGAGGAGCTGCTGGCGAACTGACCACGGTCCCCCAAGCGCCCTATGGCGAGTGCTTGAAGTAGCCTTCGACGACGCCGATGAGGGTGAGCAGGGTCATCAGCAGGATGGTCCCGCCGAGGCCCAGGATGTAGAGGCCGGCCCCAAAGGCCATGCCTACGGCCGCCGCGCCCCAGATGCCGGCCGCGGTGGTCAGACCCTCGACCCCGGCGCGCTGCTGGATGATGGCGCCGGCACCGAGGAAACCCACTCCGGTCACGATCTGGGCAGCGATGCGCGAGCTCGGGTCGCCCTCACCGAAGGCGAGGATGCCCACGATGGTGAACATGGCCGCGCCGGTGGCGACGATGGCGTTGGTCCGCAGGCCGGCCGGCTTCTGACGGATCTCCCGGTCCAACCCCACGAAGGCGCCGGCCACCGCCGCCAGGACCAGCCGCAGCAGCGCCTCCCACTCGGTCATCGCGGCAGTCTAGCGCGCGCCGGCTCGTCGCTCGAGGGCTCGTCGAGGGCCGGACGCACCGCCGTGGCGAGGAGCTCGATGGCCCTCAGGTCGCGGTGAGGTAGCGCGCGGATGATGGCGTGATCCACGCCGGTCGCGGCATATCCACGGAGCCACTCGGCCACCCGCTCGGGCGTGCCTGCGATCCAGCCCGGCCGCGGGCGCCAGGCGTCGTGTTCATCACGTCCCAGCTCGGCCAGCCCGGCCGGCAGCATCCCCTGCACGTCCGCCTCCGTCTCGCCCAGGATCACCCCGATGAGCACGGAGCGCTCGATCGTGGCCGGGTCCCGGCCGACCTCCTCACAGGCGGCGTCGAGCCGGGCGAAGAGCGCGCTACAGTCGTCGAGCGAGGGCAGGTCGATGTTGTACTCGTCGGCGTAGCGCGCAGCGAGCAGTGGCGTCTTGCGCTGGCCGTGACCGCCGACGATGATCCGCGGCCGCGGTGCCGGGAGGGGCCGCGGCAGGATGCCCGAGACGTGGTAGTAGCGGCCCTCGAAGCTGAAGGGGCGTACGCTCCACAGCCCGCGCAGGACCTGCAGATACTCCTCGAGCATCTCGAAACGTCGCCCAAGCGGCCCGAGCTCGAGCCCCAGGGCCCGGTGCTCGCCGACGTTCCAGCCGGTCCCGATGGAGACGTCCACGCGACCGCCGCTCAGCTCCGCGACCGTGCTGACCATCTTGGAGAGAACCGCGGGGTGGTGGAAGGTGAGCGGGGTGACGAGCGTGCCGAGGCGGATGGTGGAAGTCTCTCGGGCCAGCCCCGCCAGCGTCGTCCAGGCCTCGGTCGCAGCCAGCTGGAACTCGCCGGATGTGGGCGCCAGGTGGTCCGAGCGGTAGAGCCCGTGATACTCGTAGCGTTCGGCCCACTCCGCGACATCGCGCATGGCCTCATAGGTCATGCCCTCTTGCGCGTCGAGGAAGAGGCTCAGTCTCATCGACATGTGCGCCACACTAGCGCCCCCGCCCTCGTTCGCGCGTCAGCGACGCGCGAACGCCTCAGCAACCAGTCGCCGGGCCAGGTACACCGGCACGATCGAGGCCACGATGAGGATGAGCGCGATGGGGGCAGCCGGCCGCCTGTCGCGCCGAAACTGCGCGCACAGGGCAGCGCTTGCCAGGTGCTAGGCTCGCCCGATGCCAGACGAACGTGAACCCAAGCCGGTGCGGGGTTCCAGCCGCGCCACCATGGTCCTTGCCGACATCTCCGGCTACACCGCGTTCCTGGCCTCGGTCGGCGAATCGCACCGGATCCAGCTCGAAGGTGGCGAGACGCCGCCCGCCTATCCCCTGATGACCACCCTGCTCGACGCCATCGTGGGGAGCCTGACGCCGCCGTTCGTGCTCTCCAAGCTCGAGGGCGACGCGGTCTTCGCCTATGCCGACGACGACACCTGGGCGGTCGAGGGTGCCGACCTCATCGCCTGCATGCGCGGCTGCTATGCCAGCTTCCGCGAGCACCTGCAGAGGACGGAGAACGCGCTGACCTGCGACTGCGACGCATGTGTCTCCGGAGCACGGCTCGACCTCAAGTTCATCCTCCACCATGGCAGCTACATCGCCCAGACCATCGCCGGCAGCACCGAGCTCCTCGGCCCTGACGTGACCACGGCCCACCGCATGCTCAAGAACGACGTGGTGGCCAGGACCGGCTGGCCGGCCTATGCCCTCATCTCCGCTGCCGCGGCCGAGCACCACGGCGTACCCACCGATGAGGCTGTGACGCTCGATCTCGAATACGAGCACTCCGCCCCCATGCGCGCGTTCGTGCTGCCGCTGGGGACCGCCGGCGGGGTCTGACCGGCGCCCCGCGGCTCCCGTGCGATGACGCATCCCGCCGACAGGCACGCGCTGATCCGCGTCGCGGGCGCGCGCGAGCACAACCTGCGCAACGTCAGCCTGGAGATCCCCAAGCGCCGGCTGACGGTCTTCACGGGTATCTCCGGCTCGGGCAAGAGCTCCCTCGTCTTCGGGACCATCGCAGCTGAGTCCCAGCGCCTCATCAACGAGACCTACAGCACCTTCATCCAGGGCTTCATGCCCACGCTGGCGCGCCCGGACGTGGACCTGCTCACCGGCCTGACCACGGCCATCGTGGTGGACCAGCGACCCCTGGGTGCCAACGCGCGCTCGACCGTGGGGACCGTGACCGATGCCGACGCCCTGCTGCGCGTCCTCTTCAGCCGACTCGGTCAGCCACACGTGGGCCCTCCCAGGGCCTTCTCCTTCAACGTGCCCTCGATCCACGCGTCTGGATCCATCACGCTCGAACGCGGCCGATCCACGACGGTGGAACGCTCCATCTCCGTCGCCGGCGGCATGTGCCCACGCTGTGAGGGCCTGGGGCGCGTGACCGAGCTGGATCCGGCGCAGATCCTCGACGGGCACAAGTCGCTCAACGAGGGTGCCATCACCATCCCCGGCTACAAGCCCGGCGGCTGGATGGTGCGCATGTACGCCGAGTCGGGCTTCGTCGACCCGGACAAGCCGATCGCGGCGTACTCCCCTGCCGAGCGCCACGACCTGCTCTACCACGAGCCCACGAAGATCCGGCTCAAGGGCATCAACGTCACCTACGAGGGGCTGGTGCCCCGACTGCAGAAGTCGATGCTGACCAAGGATCGTGAGGCCATGCAACCGCACATCCGGGCGTTCGTGGATCGCGCGGTCACCTTCAGCACCTGCCCCGACTGTGCCGGCACGCGGCTCAACGCACAGGCGCGCTCGGCGCGCGTCCACGGCCTGGACATCGCCGGGGCCTGTGCCCTGCAGGTCAGCGACCTGGTCGCGTGGGCCGGCGGGATCACCGAGCCGTCGGTCGCACCCCTGGTCACCACCCTGGTCGAGACGCTGGAAGCGTTCGTGGGCATCGGACTGGGCTATCTCTCGCTGGATCGCGCCTCCGGCACGCTCTCGGGCGGCGAGGCACAGCGTACCCGCATGGTGCGCCACATCGGCTCGGCGCTGACCGACGTGACCTACGTCTTCGACGAGCCCACCACCGGGCTGCACCCGCACGACATCGGTCGGGTCAATGAGCTGCTGATCCGCCTGCGCGACAAGGGCAACACGGTGCTGGTAGTGGAGCACGAGCCCGAGACGATCGCCATCGCCGACCATGTCATCGACCTGGGCCCGGGTGCCGGGTCAGCCGGGGGCGAGGTCGTGTTCGCGGGCAGCGTGACCGAGCTGCGAGCCAGCGGCACCACGACCGGCCACCACCTGGGCGACCGCGCCGCGCCCAAGTCCACGGTGCGCACGCCCAGGGGCCACCTGGCGGTGCGTGGCGCCGATACCAACAACCTGCGGGACGTGGACGTCGACATCCCCCTCGGCGTGCTGGTGGTGGTAACCGGCGTGGCTGGATCGGGCAAGAGCTCGCTCATCGCCGGCTCGGTCTCCGGGCGCGAGGGGGTGGTCACCGTCGACCAGGGCACGATCGGCGGCTCCCGCCGCAGCAATCCGGCCACCTACACGGGCTTGCTGGACCCGATCCGCAAGGCCTTCGCCAGGGCCAACGGCGTCAGGCCTGCGCTCTTCAGCGCCAACTCCGAGGGTGCCTGCCCCGGCTGTGGCGGGGCAGGAGTGGTCTATACGGACCTGGCCATCATGGCCGACGTGGCCACGGTCTGCGAGGTGTGTGAGGGGAAGCGATACGCGTCGGAGGTGCTCGATCACCGGCTGGACGGCCGCGACATCAGCGAGGTGCTGGCGATGTCAGTGATGGAAGCGGAGCGGTTCTTCAGCGCGGGCCCGGCACACACCCCCGCGGCACACCGGATCCTGCGCCACCTCGATGCCGTGGGACTGGGCTATGTCACGCTCGGCCAGCCGCTCACGACGCTCTCGGGCGGCGAGCGGCAACGGCTCAAGCTGGCCACACACCTGGGGGAGCGCGGCGGCGTCTACGTGCTCGATGAGCCCACCAGTGGACTGCACCCCGCCGACGTCGCGGGGCTGCTGGCCTTCCTCGACCGGCTGGTCGATGATGGCAAGTCGGCCATCGTGATCGAGCATCACCTCGCGGTCATGGCCCACGCGGACTGGATCATCGACCTCGGACCGGGTGCCGGCCACGACGGCGGGCGCATCGTCTTCGAAGGCACGCCTGCGACCCTGGCCGCGTCCGCCCCCACCCTGACCGGTGAGCACCTGGCCGCGTACGTCGCGGGCTGAGCGCCCCTCCTGGGCACGTCGCGAGCCGCAACGAATCTGACATGCGGGGCTGGGCTATTGCGGCGTGGCCGAGACAAGCGGCGCCCTAGGCTCACGTCAGCCCATTGGAGCCAGCGCCTCCCAACCGACCAGTGATCGCGTCGGGCCGGCTCCTCCCAGCTTTCGATCCGGAGGAACCATCGCATGCTCGTCTCGGTCATCGCGTGGCTCGTGCTCGGCGCCATCGCCGGCTACCTCGCAGGCTTCCTCGTCAAGGGTGACGAGGGCCTCGGCGTCATCGGCCACATCGTGCTCGGTATCGTCGGCGCCCTCGTCGGCGGCTTCGTCGTCGGCCTCCTGGGCATCGGCAGCGGGCGTGAGGGCGGCGACGTGGTCAACATCTTCTCCATCGTGGTCGCCGTCTTCGGCGCGGTCGTGACCGTGCTGGTCGCCGGCTTCGTCACCAGGAGCCGCTGACATGGCCAGCACACCGAAGGGCGCCGCGAACGAGTCCGGACGCTCCCCCGCCGACACGGCGCGTGACGCCGCAGGATCGCTGGCCGACGCGGCCGGAGGGCTCGAGGAGCGCCTGGCCGGTGCGGCCGAGATGACCGAGGCCGGCGTACGCGCCGCGAACGACACCTTGCGGGAGCGCTCGGATGCCTCGCTGGGCCTGCTTGGCTCGTTCTCGGTCGGGCTCGCCGCCGGCCTCCTGCTGGGGGGCGCCAATCGGCTGCTGATCGCGGCCGCGCTCATCCCTGCTGCCCTCGTCGGCGGCATCCTGCTGGAGCGTATGGACCGGGGTCCCCGCGAGTCCCGTCTGAACTAGGCCGGGGCGGCGAGATACGACTTCACCGCCCCGGCCGTCTCGGACGCATCGCGTGCGACGCCGCGGATGATGGCCGAGCTGCGGCACGACTGCCACGGCATGCTCACGTGGAAGATGCCGGGAGCGACCGACCGTCCGTGCTGCTGGGCCGGTGAGCCGTCGTCCCGCAACGCCTCATCGGGCAGGTATCGAAAGTCACCACCCACACCGGTGGCGCAGATGACCGTGCGCACGCCGGCCGACTCGAGATCGAGCACGTCGGGCGAGTGGAACGGACCCGTCGCGGGTGCCGGGTCGTCGGCCGGGTCGGGCTCATTCGGCGGCAGCTCCAGGCCGGCGGCCCGGATCCCCGCGTCGATCTTGTGGTGCACCTCCGCCGAGGCCTCGTCGGCGAAGCGGACACAGGCGGCGACCGAATCGTCTAGCTGCAGCACAGAACCGCGGACATCGACGATGCGACCGAGGAGTCTGGCCCCCTTCCCGGCCAGCCATTGGATGCTCAACGAGTGGCCGTGGCGACCGACCCCGCTGATGATGGGCAGGGTGGCCGCCCGCTCGAGCGGATCGGGGATGTCGTGCTCGGTGTGCTCGAAGAAGCCCGAACCTGCCAGCCACTCCATGATCTCGCGCCCACGATAGCGGCGGGGGA
The DNA here is from genome assembly GCA_963800275.1 of uncultured Chloroflexia bacterium. Taxonomy (GTDB): domain Bacteria; phylum Chloroflexota; class Limnocylindria; order Limnocylindrales; family CSP1-4; genus JAFMJV01. The sequence continues at coordinate 260,483 of CAWDAI010000007.1, read as the reverse complement.
TGCGCGCGACCTGGCTGACCGACCAGTAGACCTCTCGTCCGGCCGCCAGGAGGTCCTCCACGATCTGGCCACCGGACTGACCGCCACCGGCGACGAGCACCGCGCCGGGCGCCAGCTGGTCCGGCGCACCGTAGTCCAGTGCGGAGAGTCGCCTGACGTGGTCCGGGAAGGCCTCCGCGAGCGGCGGGAAACGCGGCACGTTCTGGCAACCCGAGGCCACCACGATGGCATCGACGCCGATGGGCTGATCGAGGGCGCCTTCGACGGTCACGCGATAGCCACCACCCTCCGCACGATGAACGTCGACGACCGTCACGCCCTCCTGCACCGGGAGGTCCCAGCGTTCGGCGTACCCCCGCAGGCGATCGACCAGGGCCCCCGCACGCATGAAGCCGTCGCCCGGCTCGCCGTGGGTGACGTCGGCGTCCTCGTCCCCGGGCAGGCGGTTGAGCCAGTTCGGCGTGTTGAGCGCGAACGACTCCCATCGTTGGTTGAGCCAGGTGGCGCCGATCGTGTCGCGCTCGAGGACCAGGTGCTCTACCCCCTGCTGCCGGAGACATTGGCTGGTGGCGAGTCCGGCGTGTCCCGCGCCGATGACGAGGGCGTTCATCGGGGCATGGTACGGGCCGGCCGCAAGCCCCGGGATGCTCGGGCCGGATCAGGGCCCTTCCAGGACGCCTCCGGCCGATCGTTCTCCGGGTACCATCGGTGGCGACGCTCGCCGTCGGCCAGGACCGACGGGCAAGGAAGGGAGCCATGAAGACAACGAAGGACAAGCACGTCGTCGTCAGCGCCGATTTTGCGGGTTTCCCGCTCAAGGAGATCGTGAAGCGGCACTTGATCGAGCGCGGCTGGCAGGTAGAGGACCTGACGCCGGTGCTCGAGGAGACGCCCATGTACCAGCGGGCTGGTTTCATGCTGGGGGCCAAGATCGCCGAACGTGAGTTCGAGAAGGGACTGGCCTTCTGCGGCACCGGCATGGGCATCCACATCGCCGCGGGCAAGTGCCCGCACGTGCACGCCGCGGTCTGCGAGAGCGTGCCCGCAGCCAAGCGCTCGGCCACCGGCAACAACTGCAACGTGCTGGCCATGGGCGCCTTCTTCACCGGACCGCGACTGGGCATGGCCATGGCCGATGCCTTCCTCGACAGCTCCTTCGGCGAGGGCTACGAGGAGTGGGAAGGGTTCGACGAATACCACATCGTGGGCTACGAGGAGACGGAGAACTTCGACTACGAGGCCTACAAGGCCAATGGCTTCCACCTCGAGGACGAGACCGTCCCGCCGCTCGGACCGCCACCGCAGGGCCTGGCTTTCTAGTCCGGGCAGGTGCATCAATGATCAAGGCCGTCATCTTCGACATGGACGGGCTGCTGGTGGACTCTGAGCCGGTATGGGACCGCGCTCGCAAGTCGATGGCCGATGCTGCCGACAAGCCCTGGACGGCAGACGACCACAAAGCCCTCATGGGCGTGAGCACCGCTGAGTGGGCCGACTACATGATCGAGCACCTCGACCTGGAGATGACCCGTGAGGCAGTGGTCGACGAGGTCGTCGAGCGCATGATCGCGATGTACCGCGAGGGCGTCCCCTACCTGCCGGGCGCGATCGACGCGGTCGAGCTGGCCCGAGCCCACTATCGGACCGCGCTGGCTTCAGGCTCACACCCGGCGCTCATCGAAGCGGTCATGGCCGATGAGGCCATGCGCGGCAGGTTCGAGATCATCGTCTCGGGCGACGAGGTCGCGCGCGGCAAGCCCGCTCCCGACGTGTACCTGGAGACCGCCCGGCGCCTGGGGCTCGAACCGGACGAATGCGTCTGCCTGGAGGATTCGGGCAACGGCATCCGTGCCGGAGCCAACGCAGGTATGCGGGTCATCGCTGTACCCGACGACCGCTTCCACCCCGCGGGTGACGCGGCAGCGGTAGCCGACGTGGTGCTCGGCAGCCTGACCGAGCTGACACCAGAGCACTTCTCCGGAAGCTGACCGGAGCCTCGCGGGGCGAAGACGGGCCGCAGTGGTGGCCCACAGAAGGGAGCGCCAAGCCTGCGCCATCGTCTCGAGCCTGCTCGCATAACTAATGCTTCACAGGTGACCGATAGCAGCGCATGATGGTGCGGCACGGGGGTGTGCGAGCCGGTAGCGCAACGCTCATGCGTAAGGGCCGGCATAGTTCGAGGTGCTCAGATGAGGAGCAGATACCAGGGGTTGGCCATCGCAGCCACCATGGCAGTGGCGCTGGCGATGCCCGCAGCAGCCCAGGGAGGCGACGTGGCCAGCGGGCTCAACTCGCCCCGCGGGATCGCCATCGGTCCCGATGGCACCATCTACGTGGCAGAGGCCGGCACGGGTGGTGACGTCGCGTGCGCCGAGCATCCGGAGCTCGGGCACATGTGTTTCGGGCCAAGCGGAGCCATCCTGGCCATCAAGGACGGCACCACCACCAAGCTCGTCGATGGCCTCCCAGGAGGCCTCACGGACAACGGCGAGGCCATCGGGGCGTCTGACGTGGCCGTGGCCGACGATGGCACCGTCTGGTTCCTGGTCGGTGGACCGGGCGTCGGTGCGTCCGGCTTCCGTGACAGCCTGGAGAACGGCGCCGGCGACGGCATCGGTCACCTCTACAAGGTGGGACCGGACGGGGCTGCCCAGGCGGTCGCCGACCTGGCCCAGTACGAGTCCGACTCGAACCCCGATGTCGCTCAGCCTGGCAACACCGAGCCCGACTCGAACGCCAACAGCCTGGCCGCCACCGCCGATGGTGTGCTCGTCGCCGACGCCGGCGGCAACGACCTCCAGTCAGTCGCGGCCGATGGCACCATCTCGACCATCGCGGTCTTCCCGGTGCAGATGCAGCCCGCGCCGGTCGATCCGACTGCCTCGCCTGACCCCAGCGCGGCGCCGGCCATGATCCCCATGGACCCGGTCCCGACATCGGTCGCGGTCGGTCCGGATGGTGCCTACTACGTAGGCGAGCTGACCGGGTTCCCCTTCCCGCCTGGCGGGGCCTCGGTCTTCCGCGTCGTGCCCGGTGAGGATCCCACGGTCTATGCCAGCGGCTTCACCAACATCATGGACCTCGCGTTTGCGGCAGACGGTTCTCTGTACGTGCTTGAGATCGCCAAGGACAGCCTCATCAACGCCGGCCCAGACGGACCTCCTGCAGGCGGCCTGTGGAAGATCCCGCCTGGTGGCGGTGACCCGGAGATGCTGAACGTGGAGGGCCTGGTGATGCCGGGCGGCATGGCTGTCGCGGACGACGGCTCCCTCTACATCACCAACTGCAGCGCCTGCCCCCCAGGGGCCGGGAGCGTGATCAACGTCAACCCCTAGCCGATCGGCGTAACCGCCCCAAGCCAAGCGCGTCGGCTTCGCCGGCGCGCTTCTTCATGTGTCATGCCGAGCGCGCTATGCGCCGGGCGAGGTACTCGGACCCGGCGACGACTCGGGGGAGGCTGGCTCGGGGGAGGCTGGCGGCCATGCATCGGGGGGCAGGACGATGAGTGTGCCGACCATCCCCGCCTGGCGATGGCCGGAGACCGAGCAGTAGAACTGGTAGGTCCCGGGCAGTGGATCGACGACGGTCGTCTCGCTGACCCCTCGCGGCTGCGCGACCGTGGTCACGTCAAGTTCGTCGACCGTCAGGTTGTGCACGACCACGCCATCATCTTCCAGCCGGATGATCGTGGTCCCCTCCGATGGGATGACCAACTCCTTGGGATCGAAGTACAGGTCTCGTGCGACGACCGTGACGACGTTGGCTGCGTCAGGCTCGAACGAAGCCACCAGGCAGCCCGGCACTGGACTGGCCTCGACAGCGTCCGCGCCCGGAACGACACAGGCCGCTGTTGGCTGCGTCTCGAGCGGATCGGCCGCGGCAGCGAGGGAGGCGAGGGCCAATACAGCGGAGGCCGAGAGTAGGACCACACGAACGAACCGGCTGCTCGTGGAGCGCAACGGTCACTCCTTTTGCCCCAGGATCCCGGCAGGCCCGCCGGTCAGCGTGACGAATGTCGTCTGCAGCGTACTCCTCACCGGCGCTGTCCGACGGTGTCGGGTCGTCGAGACCCTAGGCGGCGTTGAGGAGGACGAGAGCGATGAAAGCGATGACGGCGCCACCGGCAGCGAAGACGAAGGACTTCGGGCGCGACGACTCGGGCACAGGCGTCGGTGCGAGCGAGACCGGCGGGCTCGAGTATTCGGTGCCGCGATACTGCTCCGCGTACGTCTTGGGTGCGGCATCGCGAGGCAGTTCGACGGTGATCCCTTCCTGACGCTTGACGTCTTCGATGCGCTGCAGGAGGGATCGGTGGTGGGTCCGGGCCTGGATCATCAGGAACCTCCTGTCGTGAGTGAGGTGTCGACGCCTGGCGAAAGAGGTCGCCGCGCGAGCACACTCGACTTGTACCCCGGACGGGGGCGGAAAGTAAGCCCCACTAACCACGCCCAACCCCACACGCGGCTGTGAACAGCCTGACCCTCGAGCTGGTGTTCCTCCGGCACTGGGGCGAGACGCGCTCGATCGTGTGGCTGGGCATGGCCGCGCTCGCGATGGGCCTGGCGTTGCTGGTCGTGCGGCCGAACCGTATCCGCGTACGTGACCGCACAAGTGCTGCTCCTGGCCGCCTGTCTCGTGGCCCTCGTCGGCTTGGGCTTCCAGCTCAACGAGAATCTCCGCGCCGGTCCGCTCGATCGCGACTATGCCGACCGCTGGGACAGCATGAGCCAGATCGAACGGCGCATCGCTGCCGGGACCGGTGACGTCGGTCCGGCCCCGACGCTTGCCCCGGGCGCTCTTGCCCAGATCGGCGGCCTGCTGCTGCTCGCCTCCATCGGCCACCCTGCCCTCAAGCGCAAGGAAGCGCTCGCGGAGATCGACCCGATACCTGTCACCGGGGCGGCCTAGGACCGCTCCTCCTGCCGCTGCGACTGGAGCTCGTGCAGCCGAGCATCACTGATACCAAGGTGGTGCGCGATCTCGTGGTCGAGCGTCTCGCGCACACCCTCGGTCAGCGCCGCGGGCGTCCGGTAGCGCCGGCTCAGTGGTCCCTCGAAGAGGGTGATCTTGCTCGGCACCATGGCACCATCCGCGCCATACGCCGTCCGCGGCACTCCCTGGTACAGACCGAGCAGTCCCCGCGCGTGCACGCTCTGCAACTGCTCTGGATCCGGCTCGTCCTGGATGACGATGGCGACGCTTTCCAGCGCCTTGCGATAGGGTGCCGGTAGTGCCGCGATCGCTGCGTCGAGCGCAACCTCGAAGGGATCGTCGGACTGGGCCATGCGGGCAGCGTACCGCACCGCGCCGAGCGGGACGGCGCGCGGCTTCTCGGCCCGATCGCGCGGGAGGAGGACGTGATGGACACGGATCTGCGCAGGCAGGTAGTCAACCTCGTGGCCTACCTGGTCACGGTAGCGGTGAACACGGCCGCGGTGGTGTTGCCGCTCAACGGGCTCACGACCGCGGAGATCTCTGACCGCTTCGCGGCGCTGGTGACGCCGGCGAACTACGTGTTCGGCGTGTGGAGCGTCATCTACCTGCTGTTGGGCGCGTTCAGCGTCTGGCAGGCCCTGCCGCGCAACCGCACGGACCGCGGCCTGCGCGACATCGGATACCTGCCGGCCGTCGCGGGCGCGCTCAACACCATCTGGATCTTCACCTGGCACTTCGAGCTCTTCGCCCTCACCGTGCCGGTGATGCTGGCCCTGCTGGTGACCCTGATCGCCATCTACCTGCGGCTTCGACCGGCCCGCACCGCCGGCGGCACCGATCGCTGGCTGGTGGCCCTGCCCTTCTCGGTCTACCTCGGCTGGATCACCGTGGCCACCATCGCCAACATCAGCCAGATGCTCCTGTGGGCCGGATACGACGGTGCTCCGCTCGGTGCCGGGCCCTGGACGGTGATCGTGCTCGGTGCTGGCGTGGTCATCACGGCCCTGATACTGCTGCGGGAGGCCGATTGGGCGTACGCCCTGGTCATCGTCTGGGCCTACGTCGGCATCGCGGCCAAGCAGACGGACACGCTGGCGGTCCTCGCGGCCGCCGCCGGAGCCGTCATCGTGGCCATCCTGATCGCCTTGCTCGTGGTCCGGCCGCGGCTCCAGCGCCGTGGGCAGCAGGACGCTCCGGCCGGGGCCTGAATCCACGAGGGGCGGAGCGCTTCGGTCTTGACTTGCACGATGTAATGCATTTCAATCAGCCACGCGATAGTTCCTGTGACACGTTCGCTCCAGGATGCAGGAGGGCACCCAGGCCGGCGGTCCCAAGAGCAATCGGTTACAGCAAACCGGATCCAAGGGAGGCGCCGAGGGGTCGCGGATGCCGACGATGGCCGATGTCGCCAGGCGGGCCGGCGTGTCCGTGGCGACCGTCTCACGAGCACTTTCTGCTGAGCCGAGGCAGGTCAGTGCCCCCATGGTCGAGCGCATCCTGCAGGCGGCCGCGGAGCTCGACTACATCCCCAACAATCTGGCGCGCAACATGCGCTCGGGCACGGCCCGCATCCTGGGACTGCTCATCAGCGACATCGCCAACCCCTACTTCACGGCCGTCGCTCGGGGCGCGGAAGACGTGGCCCAGCGCAACGGCTACTCGCTGGTCCTTTCCAACACCGACGAGAACCCCGAGCGGGAGGCGGCGACGCTGGGCGTCATGGCCGCCGAACGCGCGGCTGGCATCATCGTGGCCACGACCAACGAGAACGGTGAGGCCCTGCGGCGTTGCCGGGACATGGGGCTCGTGATCGTGGCCATCGATCGCCACATCGAGGACCTCCACACAGACAGCGTGGTCGTGGACAACGAGAGCGCCGCGCACGAAGCGGTGACCCACCTCGTGCGCCTGGGGCATCGGCGGATCGCGGTCATCGGCGGCCCGCCCGACGCGGCGACCGCCAGGGATCGCCTCCGTGGCTACGAACGCGCACTCGGCGAGGCGCGCATCCCGGTCGTGCCCGAGCTGGTGCGCGAGGGCGACTTCCGCCAAGCCGCAGGGCTGGCCATGACCCGGGCCCTGCTCGACCTGGCCGAGCCGCCGACCGCCATCTTCGCGGTGAACAACCTGACCACCATCGGCGTCCTGGGCGCGTTGCGGGAACGCGGGACGCGGATCCCGGCGGAGATCTCCCTCGTGGGGTTCGACGACGTGCCCACCGGGGAGTTGCTGCAGCCGCCCCTGACGGTCGTGCGCCAGCCGACCTATCGGGTCGGTGCTCAGGCGGCCAGCCTCCTGATCAGACGTTTGCGCGAGCCCGACGCAGCCACCCGCGAGGTCGTGCTCAACGCGTCCCTCGTCGTGCGCGGATCGACCGGGCCGGTCGGCGTGCGGCCATGACCGAAGCGACGACCGCGGCCCCCGCTGTCCTCGACAGGTCCGTCCGCCAGCCACACCTGAGCATGCGCCATATCACCAAGCGCTTCCCCGGGGTGGTCGCCCTGGAGGACGTGTCCTTCGAGGTGCAGGTCGGCCTGGTCCACGGCCTGGTCGGGGAGAACGGCGCCGGCAAGTCGACCCTCATGAAGATCATGAGCGGCATCTATACCGAGTACGACGGTCAGATGCTGCTGGAGGGCGAGCGAGTCCACTTCCGCAATACCCGCGAGGCCATCGACAGCGGCGTGGCCATGATCCACCAGGAGCTCAACCTGGTGCCCGAGCTGTCGGTCTACGAGAACATCTTCCTGGGGCGAGAGCACAAGACCCGTCTGGGCACCGTCGACCGGCGGGCCATGCGGCGCGCGGCCGACGAGCTGATGGCGCGGTTCGGCCTGGACATCGACACCAGCCGCCCCATCGAGCGTCTGCGCGTGAGCCAGCGCCAGCTCGTGGAGATCGCCAAGGCGCTCAGCCTCGACACCAGGGTCATCGTCATGGACGAGCCGACCTCCGCGCTCAGCGACAGCGAGGTCGACTACCTGTTCGAGGTCATCCGGGGCCTGCGCGAGCACGACGTGGCCGTCGTCTACATCTCCCATCGGCTTGACGAGGTCTATGCCATCACCGACGTCGTGACGGTCCTGCGCGACGGGCAGGTGGTGGGCACGGTCGATCCGCAGGAGACCCCCCGCCGAGCGCTCATCAGCATGATGGTGGGACGGGATCTGGACGTGCTCTATCCGAAGGCCACGGTCGAGCTCGGCGAGGAGGTCCTGCAGGTCGAGGGCCTGACCCTCACGCAGCGCCGCAAGAAGGTCCTCGACGACGTCTCGGTGCATGTCCGTGCGGGCGAGGTGGTCGGGGTCGCCGGACTCATGGGCGCCGGGCGCACGCAGCTGCTCGAGACGGTCTTCGGGGTGTACCCGCGCGACTCGGTGCGCGGGTCGATCAAGCTGCGGGGCCAGGAGGTCCGCTTCACGTCGCCGCAGGACGCCATCGAGCGCGGGCTCGGCCTGGTGGCCGAGGACCGCAAGCTGCAGAGCCTGGTGCTGGAACGGTCGGTCACCGAGAACGCGACCCTGGCCTCGCTCGCGCAGTTCGTCAATCGGCTCCGCGTGGTCAGTCGGGCCGCGGAGCGCAGCGCCGTCAGCAAGGTCGTCGACGACCTGCACATCAAGACGCCCTCGATCGACACGTTCGTGGCCAACCTCAGCGGCGGCAACCAGCAGAAGGTCGTCATCGGCAAGTTCCTGCTCTCGCAGATCGTGCTCTTCCTGCTCGACGAGCCGACCCGCGGCATCGATGTGGGGGCCAAGGCGGAGATCTACCAGCTGGTCGGCGAGCTGGCCCAGGAGGGCACGGCGTTCCTGTTGGTCTCGAGCGAGATGCCAGAGCTGCTGGCGGTCTGCGACCGCATCTATGTGCTCTGCGACGGACGGCTGACCGCTGAGTTCGAGCGCGAGTCATTCGACCAGGAGGCGATCATGGAGGCGGCCACTCGGTTCAGCGACGCGGACGCAGCGGGCGGCCCCGGACTGGGTCGGCCGCTCGCCGGGGTCGCGCGATGACCGCCGCCGCGAGCATGGCCGGGGGCGTCGAACGAGGCCGTTTCACGCTGGCCCAGGTGCTGCGCATCCTCGCGGCGATGGCGACCCTCGTGGGGTTCGTGGCCCTGCCCTGGCTCATCAGCGACGAGGCCAGCACCACCGGACTGGGCCTCTTGCTGTCTGGTGGGTCCGCCTTCGGGCCGGAGATCGCAGACGCGCTCTCCGGCATCAGCTGGGCCCTGCTGCTCGTGCCCGCCGGTATCGCGGTGGTCTCGATCGGCCTCTTCCTGGAGCTGACCGGGCGCACGACCTGGCGTCGGGTGGCCTGGCTGGTCCCGATCGGGGCCCTGCTCGCGTTCGCCTACTTCGTCATCTGCCTGGTCCACGATCGGGGCACAGACGTGCTGCTCCTGAGCTACACCGCCGTCGGCTTCTGGCTGACCTGCTTCGCCTCCGGGTTCCTGTTCCTGCAGTACTACGCCACGCGCCGGCCGGACGTGACCGCTTCGAGCAGCGAGCGAGGCGGCCTGCTGGATGGCTGGCGGGCCCGGGTCGGCGCCGCGCTCGATGGTCCTCGCGCCAACCAGGTCGTGAGCACGCTCTTCCGCTTCCAGTTCCTGTTCGGCCTCCTCATCGTCATCCTCCTGGCGATCATCTTCTCGCCGGTGCGCGACGACGCCGTCCTCTTCCTGAGCCAGCGCAACCTGAGCAACGTCGCCCGTGACGTCTCGGAGACGGGCATCCTGGCCGTGGGCATGCTGCTGGTCATCATCATCGGCGGCATCGATCTGTCGGTCGGCTCGGTCGTGGCCCTCGGCGCGACCGGCGGCGCCTTCCTGCTGATGCGAGACCAGGTGCCGGCCTACGCAGCCATCGGCATCATCCTCACCATGGGCCTGGCCATCGGCTGGTGGAATGGCTGGGTCTCGGAGCGCTTCCGGGTCCCCTCCTTCATCACCACCCTGGCCATGATGAGCATCGCTCGCGGCCTGGCCGTGATCTGGTCCAACCGCATCGCGGTGCCCATCTCCTACGGAGCCGGTGGCGCCGACCCGGCGTTCGAGGGCATCGGCTACCGCATCGATGGGGTCTTCCCAGTGCCGGCGCTGATCATGTTCGGCGTGGCCATCGTGATGGCCCTGGTGCTGCGCTACTCAGCCTTCGGCCGCTACCTCTATGCCATCGGCGGGAACCAGACCGCGGCTCGCTTGTCCGGTGTGGCCGTCTCGCGCATCAAGATCGCCGCCTTCATGCTCTGCTCGCTGCTGGCGGCGCTGACCGGCATCGTGCACGCTGCACAGCTCGACCAGGGCAGTCCCAACGAGGCCGTGGGCTACGAGCTCAATGCCATCGCGGCGGTCGTCATCGGCGGCGCCAGCCTGGCCGGCGGCAAGGGCACGATCGCCGGCGCCATCGCCGGTGCCTTCATCCTCGGCATCCTCGACAACATGCTTAGCCTCAACAACGTCGACAGCGCTGCACAGCTGGTCATCAAGGGCCTGCTCGTGGTCGGCGCGGTGGCGCTCCAGCAGCTGCGTCCGAGCATCGCGGAGGCCACATGACCTGCCTATCGATCCGAGAGCAGCGCCGACCCGCTCCGGGCGGTGGCCTGCCCCTGTGAGCGACCAGCTCGCGCCTACGTGCGCGGCGGAAGGAGGTGTATCCCGACCGATCCCATCACGGCCATGGAAGGTGCAGTCGACTGACTGAACGTAGAGGAGAACCCGAATGAGGAAGAGCGTCTTCGTAGGCGCCATGGTGGCGGCCCTGACCCTGAGCTCGGTGTCCGTGGCACTGGCGCAGGATGGATGGGTTCCGTACACCGAGGACCAGCTGGGGGGCGGCACGGTCAAGGAAGATGCGCGTCCGGAGGGCCCGCTGCCCGCTGATTGCGCCGTGCCCGAGGCCAAGGACAGCTACATCATCGGCATGTCCCAGGCTAACCGCGCCGAGCCCTGGCGCGAGGCCATGGACAGCCAGATCCAGGCCGCGGCGGATGCCTATCCCGAGATCGAGGTCGTGTTCCAGGACGCGGCCCAGGACAATGCCGACCAGGTCAGCGACGTGGAGAACCTGCTGACCCAGGGCATCGACCTGCTCATCATCTCGCCCAACGAGGCGGCACCGCTCAACGACATCGTCAAGGAAGCCTGGGATTCATGCGTGCCGGTCATCGTGCTGGACCGCAACCTGGTCGACCCCAACTACTCGATGTTCATCGGTGCCGACAACGTGGCCATCGGCCAGGCCGCCGGCGAGTACGCCGCGCAGTGGTGTGCCGACAACGGTCGCGATGCCTGCCAGATCGCCGAGATCCGCGGCCTTGAGGGCGCACCGCCCGCCAAGGACCGTGGCGATGGCTTCCGTGCGGGACTCGTCGCGGGCGGTCTCAGCGAGGACAACATCGTGTTCTCGCAGAACGCCGACTGGCTGCGCGAGAAGGCCGTGCCAGCGGCCGGTGCTGCCCTCCAGGCGCACCCCGACGTGGACATCATCTACGGCCACAACGACCCCATGGCTGAGGGCGCGCTCATCGCCGCCAAGGACGCCGGAGTCGACACCTCCAACATCCTCTTCATCGGCATCGACGCGCTGCCCACCCCCGACGGCGGCATCATGTCCGTCCTCGACGGGCGCCTGGGTGTCACCTTCGTCTACCCGACCGGCGGCCAGCAGGCGGTCGATTGGGCGGTCAACATCCTCGAGGGCCACGTCAACCCGCCGCTGTGGCTGGTGCTGCCCTTCGACACGGTCACCCCGGAGAACGCACAGGAAGTCTGCAACCAGTTCGGTTGCCCTGCGGCCGAATAGTCCACGGTGACCGGCTAGCTCCACGGGCCCCGGCGCGACGCCGGGGCCCCTTCACGTCCCGGGCAGAGCGCGGCGTGCGGACGACCTGGTCCCGTCAGCCGTCGTAGCCGGCGGCGGCGAAGTACGCGTGCACCGCATCGATGAACGTGCGGCGGGCAGCGTAGAACTCCTGCTGGCTTTGTTCCCAGGTCTCCGTTTTCTGGTACTCATGCCGCGGCTTGCCCTGGGCGGCGTTGCCCATGTTCACCACGGCCGTGGCCAGGCCGCTGGCTGCTTTCACCACCGATTCGTCACGGATGAGCACCTCGATCTCCGCCTCCTTGCGCCAGAGGTCGACCGGATCCTCCACTTCGATGGGCGGGACCTCCGGATCGCCGTCCGCGCCGTTACTGCGTGAATCCTCCACCTGCTCCCGGATGCGCCACCAGTGCTCGTGGGCGCTGGCCATGAGCTGTCGGAAGGCGCGGGCCTTCTCGTCGAAGAAGCGGTTGCTGCGCTCGGTTCGCGTCTCCAGCAAGTGCCCGGTCCAGGCCGCCGCGACACCACCGACCGCAGAGATGATCGAACCGATGAGCAGGAACATGCCGGCGACGACAAGAGGGTCCATGGCCAGCATCCTACCGCCCGGGCACCAGCGCGCGGTGCGGGGCGCATCGCCGTGCCTCAGCCCTCAGCGCTCGGCGTCATCCGAAACGGACGATGTGAAGGTCGGCCCCGTCGGGGCATCATTCGCGCGATGGGACATCGCCCCGATGGGCGCCCGCAGGGATCGACGGCTGGGACTGGCTGTGGAACGAGGCACGCCTGAGGAGGTACGGACACGAACACCGCCGCGGCCAGGCTCGAGCGCATCGATGCGCTCGACGCTGACATCGTTTCGATCGCGCGCTCCATCCGGGTGCTCGACAGCCTGACCTGGCCACGCGAGCTGGCAGCGACGTTCCTCGAGGGCTGGCATGCCGGGAACCCGAAGCTGCCGGTCGTGGAGACGGTGGCGCCAGACTACCGCGCACAGATCGAGGCCCTCGAGTCGATCATGGCCCGCTGTGACCGACGGGATCCGGTAGCGGACCACCTCCACAAGACGGCCTCGAGCTACGCCACCGCGGGGCGCATGCTCGGTGCCATCGGCACGCCCGAGTTCACCGCGCACAGCGTCCGCCTCTACGGCCGACCCGACTACGTGTACGAGCGCCAGCACCTGTCGGCAGTCGCGGCGGCCCGTCCTATCCTGGAGGTGACGGAGCCGCTGCAGCACTCGGACGCGGTCCTGCAGACGAACCCGGACATACCGGCGGCCGCATTCGCCGAGCTGCTGCGCCCACGCATCGCCGAGTTCTTCACAGACGACCCGGTCGAGGTCGTGGTGGACCCGGCCATGTCCGCCCGAGCCGCGGCCGGCGGCAAGCGGGTCAAGGTCCAGGCCGGAGCCACGTTCTCAGACCTCGACCTGGCCCAGCTCTTGAACCACGAAGCCTTCATCCACGCCGCGACCTCGCTGAGCGGCAAGCATCAGCCGCACCTGCGGGTCCTCGGCCTGGGGTCGCCCCGCACGACCAAGACGCAAGAAGGCCTGGCCGTCTTCTCCGAGCTCATCACCTACTCCATGGACCTCATCCGCCTGCGCCGCCTCGCCCTGCGGGCGGTGGCGGTGGACGCCGCGCTCTCGGGTGCCGACTTCATCGATGTCTTCCGCATCTACCTCGAGGGCGGCCAGACCGAGACCGACGCCTACGATTCGGCCCAGCGCGTCTTCCGTGGGGGCGACGTCCGCGGTCGCGTTGCGTTCACCAAGGACGCGGTCTACCTCGAAGGGCTGCTGCTGGTACAGACGTTCCTGCGCAAGCTCATCGCTGATGAGCGACCCGAACTGATCCCCATCCTCTTCGCCGGGCGGCTCACGCTCGGAGATGTGATCGAGCTCGAGCCCGCGTTCCGTGACGGGTTCTTGCTACCGGCGCGCTACGTGCCCTCCTGGGCTCGGGGCCTTCGGCAGCTGAGTACCTTCCTGGCCTACTCCCTCGTGAGCGGACGCATCCGCCTTGAGGAGGTCGAGCTGCGTCGATTCCTGGCTATCGAGGACGCCGCCGAATCGGACTGAGGTGCGCCGTCCGCGCGAGCCAACGGCGGGGCGGGTCTGCGCGTGGGCCGAACCCAGCGCGAGGAGGCCCGAGCCTCGATGGTCACGAGACCGAGGCGGACCTGCCAGCCCCGAGCGACCCGATCAGATGCTCGATGGCGAAGATGTCCTCTGCCACCCCCCGCCGGAAGGAGTCGGCAGCCTCGTCGTCGTAGCCCACGAACGCAGAGAACCGCGGCCATGACAGCAGGGCCGTGTTCGTGCCCTCCGCCCGGATGGCGTCTGGGCTCACCTCCCACTCTCGCATCACGCCATTGAGGTACTCGTGGATCGCCGCCAGCCGAGCGACCGTCTCCTCGGCCGCCGTGGCCAGTGGGCCGGCCAGGGCCGCGGCCTTGCGAGCCAGTCCCTCGAACTGGAGCTCAGCGTCGTTGAGCAGGGCCATCTGGGCACGGAAGCCCTCCACCTGCTCGGGCGTGAGATGCATCTCCCGCTGACCGTCGAAACCGAGCGTCCGGAGCATCCGCCGCGACGTCTGGGCCTCGGCGAACGCAGCCTCGACCTCGTCAAGGAACACGCGCAGGGCAGCATCCCGTCGCTGGACCGCCGCCCGCGCGGCATCCCGGTCGTGGATGACAGCGCCGACCACGCCGCCGGCCAGGGCCAGCGCGATGAGCTGCGCGCTGCGGCCCACGATGTTGACCCACATGTCGTCCTGACGTTCGGGAGCCATGAGCGCGCCCAGCAGCATGACCCCGAGGGCGCCGAGCAGGACCAGCCCGATGACGACCCAGGCGCGGTCGATCTGCCAGCGGCCTGCGCCGGCGGGGGCTCGCTCACTCACGGGATCCGCCCCACGCTACGAGGTGAGTTGTTCCAGGCCGGTCTCGACGTCATAGCCCAGGGCCATGGCCAGCTTGGGCGCCGCGTTGAATACGGCCGTGGAGCCGGCCAGCTGTGCCAGCAGCGGCAGCAGGGCCAGCATCTCATCCACGGAGACGCCGGCATCGAGGGCCGTATTGGCCGCGCGCTGGTACGAAGCGAGGGGCGAGTCCCGCATGATCAGCGCTGACAGGCGCACCAAGGCCGCCGTCCGTTCTTCGAGCACGTGTGCGGAGTCGGGCAGCTCGTTCGTGAGCGACGCCTCGTCGCCGATGCTGAGCTGCCGCAGCAGCGTCTCCTGCGCGGGTGTGAGCACGGTGGCCACCCTCCAAGTCAATGGTCAAGCCTGTGGCACCCGAGGAGCGGGGGCTCAGAGGGATGATGTCGCCACCCCTGTGGACCGTCATCACCCGGGTCGGGGGAAACGGACCTCAGCCGATCCCAGGCTCGGCTTCCGGGCCCAGGGGGAAGCGCAGCGCGGCACCGTCAAGCAGCCCGAACTCGACCGCCTTCTCGATCGCCATGCGACGCGAAGACACGCCGAGCTTGCTGTAGATGGCCACCGCCTGCGACTTGATGGTGTGCGGGGACACGTACAGGCGTTCAGCGATCTCTCCGAAGGTCAGGTGGGTCGGCAGGTACTGGAGCACCCGCAGCTCGGCGGTCGTGAGCGTCCACTGTGCGGCCCCGGCCTCGGTGATGGAAGCAAGGCGCTGGTGGACGCCGTGCACATCCTCGGTGAGGCTGCCCACGTCCGGCCGCACGCGCAGGATGTCATCGATCTCACGCATCAGGGTGCGCGCGGAGGCGACCTCGCGCAACGCGATGAACGCCTCGACAGCGTCGAGACGGACGGAGACCGAGAGCCACGGCGCCGAGGCGGTCATCAAGGGTCGCAGCCGCTCCACGGGGGCCAGATGGCGCCGTGCATCGTCGGCCTCACCTGACGCCACGGCGACGCGCGCGGCGACCGCATGCAGATGGGCCGCGAGCACGTACTCATTCAAGCCGGCGGCGAGCACCCGGCGGCAGGCCCGCTCCACGACCATGCGGGCACGGCGGATCTGACCGGTCCGCAACGCCAGAGAGGCCTCGATGGCCGCGGCCATGGCGAACCCCGGGACCGCCCCGCGCGCGTCTGCGATCGCTGCCGTCTCAGCCGCCAGCGCGAGTGCATCGTCGAGCCGGCCGGACAGCCACGTCGCCAGGACCATCAACAGGCGCACGCCGGGAATGAACGGGCTGTCTGGCCGCATGCCCGCCACCGCGATCTGGGCATCGACAGTCAAGGCTTCGACGCCTCGGCCCAACATCATCCCTCGGAGCATGGCGACCCACGCTTCTTGCGTGGAGCCATCGGGCATGAGCCTGGAACCTGGCGCAGCCTCAGCCGCCGCCAGCCAGTACTCGGCTTCATGCCGACGTCCGTCGATGGTGAACACGAACCCGGCCACCGTGGCGACATCGGGATAGTGCTCGCGCACGCCCGCCTGATCGAACATGCGGACCCAGCGGTCCATGGTGGCGATGCGGCCGGACCAGTGGAGTGGCCAGACATACTTGACCAGCAGCTCTGCCAGCAGATCGCGGTCCCCGGACAGACGCGCGAACTCGAAAGCATCGAGCATCCGTCCCTGGCCGTCGTGCCAACGCGCCGCTCGCGCGGCGATAGTGGGCGCCTCGTGCGGCGATCCCGCGTCCAGCTCGTCACGCAGGACGGCCCGCAGCAGGCGGTGGTAGCGAAAGGCAGTACGGGTGGCATCGGTGGGCGTGATGAGCAGACTGGAGTGCTCCAGCTCACGCAGCTGCTCCAGGGAGCCCGACACCTCCAGGGCAGCGTCGCAGAGTGGGCCGGACATGGTTTCCAGGACAGACGATCGCAGCAGCCAGGAACGACGGTCGGGATCCAGCGGGTCAAGCAGCTCAGCGCGGATGTACTCGTTGATCGAGTGCATCACGATCGCCTTGGGCGGGGCGTCCCCTTCCTCCCCCGCTGCAGCCAGGCTGTTGATCGCCAGGGAGACGGCCACCGGCCAGCCGCCGGTCTCAGCCATGATCACTGCGACGTCGTCGTCGGAGAGCGAGACGCGCAATGACTTGGCCAGGACGCGTGTCTCGGCACCATCGAAGGCCAGATCGGACTCGTCCAACCCCATCACCTGGCCCGCCGCACGCAGGCGGGCCAGGCGTAACACCGGTGCGTCGTGCCCAGCGACCGCGACCCGGAGGCCGGGCGGCAGCTGTTCGATCAGGACGTTGAGGGCGTCACCTGCGCGGCGATCCGTGACGGCGTGCACGTCATCGAGCACCAGGAGCGCGGTCCCTCCGAATCGGGCGAGGCCGTCTACCAGCCTGCCCGCCCCGGCCAGTCCGGGTTCCAGCCCCCGTCCGGCCAGGGACCTGATCGCCTCCTCGTCGATCGGGGCGAACCCACGCAGGACCGAGGCGAGGTCGGTCACCAGCTCGGTGGCATCGTCGTGGTTCCTCGTCAGGCGGAGATAAGCGAAACGCTCGAACCGTTCTGCCCACTGGGTGATGAGTGTGGTCTTGCCGAATCCAGCCGGCGCCAGGACCGTCATCAAGGGCACGGTGTCTGCCTCGCTCATACGGTCGAGCAGCCTCCGTCGCTCGACCGCGCGCAGGATTCTCGCAGGGTTCATCCGGGGAGCCGCCCGTCACGGAAGCGTGTCTCGTGTGCGCGCGATCCGCGTCGCGCCTCCTGCCCCGCCAGCCGCAACAGACACCCTCCGTTTCGACCGATACGTGCGATGACCACGGAGGAAGCGCACGCCTGGATGGTGATACCGGCCGCAGGCGGCCGGCGGCAGCGTGTCCGGCCAGCGCACGACGGCCAAGTCACGTGGGAGGGTAGCATGGCGCAAGACGCCGACATCGCGGAACTCGGACCGATCGACTGCATGGTCGTGGAGTCCAAGGCGGTGGCGCAGGGCGTCAACCGTCGCACCGATCGTCGGGACCGTCGCCGCTGACGTTCCGGCGAACGCCCTGCTTCCTGACGGGGCACCGACGACACAAGTGAACGGCCCCAGCGATCGAGCTGGGGCCGTTCGATGTCTCTGCCCGGCCGTCCGGCAAGGGAACTCAGCTGTGGTTGAAGCTGCCGCTCTCGGCTTCGGTCAGCGGGGTCGTCACCGGGTGGCGGTCGAAATGCTCGATGGCCATGCGGTAGTCATCCAGCAGCAATTCGCCCAGGTCACGACTGAAGCCGTGGCGGACCAGAATGCGCTGGATGGCCAGGTCCTGCCGGTTCTTGGGCAGCGTATAGGCCGGCACCAGCCAGCCCATGGTGCGCAGGCGGTCCGCCAGGTCGAACAACGTGAAGCCGTGATCGACGCCTTCCTTGAGCTTCCAACACAGCCCCGGGATGCCCCCTCGACCGTCATAGAGGATCTCGAACTGGGGCATCTTGCCGATCTCGTCGGCGAGGTACTGGCCCGTCTCATAGCAGGCCTGGTGGATCTTGCGATAGCCCTCGCGACCCAGGCGCAGGAAGTTGTAATACTGGGCCACGATCTGACCACCGGGACGCGAGAAGTTGAGCGCGAACGTGGGCATGTTCCCACCCAGGTAGTTGACCGAGAAGATGAGGTCGTCGGGCAGCTCATCCTTGTCGCGCCACACGATCCAGCCCACACCGAGGGGGGCCAAACCGAACTTGTGGCCGGATGTGTTGATGGACTTGACGCGAGGCACCCGGAAGTCCCATTCGAGTTCGGGGTCCGTGAAGGGCGCGATGAACCCGCCACTGGCGCCATCGACGTGGATGGGGATATCCAGGCCCGTCTCAGCCTGCAACTTGTCCAGCGCGTCGGCGATGGCCTTGACCGGCTCGATAGTGGCAGGGTGAAGGTGGTGCCAAGCGTGGGCACGACGCCGATGGTGTTCTCATCGACCAGCTTCAGCGCCTCTTCGGGCGTCATGATCAGGCGGTCACCCTCCATGGGGACCTCGCGGTGTTCGATGTCCCAATAGCGGGTGAACTTGTGCCAGCAGATCTGGACCGGGCCGGTCACCAGGTTGGGCTTGTCGGTCGGCTTTCCGGCCGCTCGCTGGCGTTCGCGCCACTTCCACAGTAGGGCCATGCCCCCGAGCATCGCCGCCTCGCTCGAGCCGGTCGTGGAGGTCCCGAGCGTGTCGTGGGCCTTGGGCGAGTTCCACAGGTCAGCCAGCATGTGCACGCAGCGTGCCTCGAGCTCGGCTGTCTGGGGGTACTCGTCCTTGTCGATCATGTTCTTGTCGATGGTCAGGTCCATCAGCTCGTGGACCTCCGGCTCCACCCAGGTCTGGCAGAACGTGGCCAGGTTCTGGCGTGAGTTGCCGTCGAGCATCAGCTCGTCGGCGACCACCTGGCGAGCATGTCGGGGGTCGTGCTCCTTGTCCGGCATGCGGTACTTGGGCATGGAGATCGAGAGGTCGTTCGAGGCGAAGACGTCGTCATCGAGCTCCTCGGCGACCGTGCTTCGGGAATGCAGCATGCTCAGCTCCTCGTTGTGGGCGGCGACGGGCGGTCGGGGCGTACCCGCTCACCGCGGGGCAGGCACGTGGATCCCATCGAGATGGACTGCTCGGTCCTAGTCTGACCCAGGATGTCCTTGGCCCTCCTTTAGCATATCCGGGCCGCAGGCGGAGACGACGGCTTCGTCGACCAGGTGGTCCATGATCTGGGCTGGGCATCCGCTGTCGTAGGTGGTGCGCTCACCGGCTCCCTCTGACGGATCCGGGCAAGGTGAACCCTTCACGGGAATCCGCCAAGCCCGGGCAAGCATCGGCCCAGGGAGGAAGCTGCGACATCATCCAAAACGGTTGATACCCGCACCTCGGGGCAGTACGACACCCGCCTGGTTGCGGCCTGCAGCGGGCTGGTCCTGTCCGGCGTCCAGCCGGCCGCGAACCCGGCCTGGATCTGCAGCGGGACCTGCAGGCCCAACACGCTGCGGCCGAATGACGCAGTTCGCTGGTTTCATCCGCTCCGGGCGATGTGTGCACCGCTGCTTCATGGGGGAATGGGGTATGGAGGTTCCCCATGACCACCGCCCGCCGCAGCCCGCATGAGAGATGCCCATTGGCATGAGGAGCACGTGATGGCAGAGCCGACCACCGATGTCCTGGTCGCCGGATATCAGACCGTCGAGACGGCCGAGACCGACTTCGACGCCTTGATCGCCGCGGTCCAGTCCAAGGCCGCCAGGATCGAAGCCGCCATCCTCGTGGCACACGATGAGGACGGAAACGTCAGCGTTCGACAGACCGGCGACCACCTCGGGCGCAAGGGCGTCGGCTGGGGCAGTTCGGTCGGCTTCCTGGTCGGCCTCGCGGCTCCGCCGCTGCTGGCCTCGGTCGCGGTCGGCGCCGCTGCGGGCGCGATCGTCGGCAAGTTCGCCAGCCACAAGCTGGAGTCTGGCCTGCACGAACAGATCGGCGAGGCTATGAAGCCGGGTACGGCGGCCGTCATCACCATGTTCGACAGCGACCAGCGCCTGGCCGTGGAACGCAAGCTGCCGGGCTCGCCCATGAAGTCCGTCGTGACCACCGAGGCCAAGGGCACCAAGGCCCTCCAGCAGTCTCTAGCCGAGGCCATGGGCAAGTTCACGCCCGAGCGCACGATCCTGCCCATCCCTGATCGCGTCTTCGGCGGAGCCATCGGACGCACGATGGATGAGTCCGTGGGGGACTGGTCGTTCATCGCCGGGCCCAAGGCCCCCGAGAACGCACCCAACGTGCTCATCGTGCTCATCGATGATGCCGGCTTCGGCGGCCCCAGCACCTTCGGTGGTGATATCCAGACACCGGCCCTGAGCCGGGTCCAGGAGATGGGCCAGACGTTCAACGCCTTCCACGTCACCGCGGTCTGCTCGCCCACGCGCGCGGCCCTGCTGACCGGTCGCAACCACCATCGCGTGGGCATGGGCGGCATCGCCGAGTTCCCCGGGCCCTTCCCCGGCTACACGGGCACACGCCCGCGCAGTTGTACGGCCCTGCCCCGCATCCTGCGCGAGAACGGCTATGTCACGGGCGGCTTCGGCAAGTGGCACATGACACCGGGTCGAGAGATGGGCCCGGCCGGACCGTTCGATCACTGGCCGCTGGGCTGGGGCTTCGACCACTGGTGGGGCTTCCTTACCGGCGCCGCCGGCCAATACGACCCGGTCATCACCGCGGACAACTCCACGCCGGGCGTGCCCGAGGCTGACGACGGCAAGGTCTACTACTTCCCCAATGACATCACCGACAAGGCCGTGGAATGGGTCCATGGCGTCCGTGCCCACGACCCTGACAAGCCCTGGATGATGTACTACTCCACCGGCTGCAGCCACGCCCCGCACCACGTGGGCAAGGAGTGGGCCGACAAGTACAAGGGCGTTTTCGACGACGGCTGGGATGCCTACCGGGAGCGCACACTGCAGCGCCAGAAGGACCTGGGCCTCGTACCGCAGGGCACCGAGCTTTCCGAGCGTCCTGACCTCTTCCCGGCCTGGGACACGCTCAGCGAAGCGGAGAAGCAGCTGTACGCGCGCCAGATGGAGGTGTTCGCTGCCTACTCGGAGAACGCCGACTGGAACGTGGGCCGGCTTCTCGATGCGATCGAGGAGATGGGTGAGCTGGAAGACACGCTGGTCATCTACATCTGGGGTGACAACGGGGCGAGCATGGAGGGCACACTCACCGGCTCGTTCAACGAGACGACCTTCTTCAACGGTGAGGTCCTCGAGGCCGAGAAGCAGCTGGAGCTGATCGAGAAGTGGGGCGGCATCGAGGAGCTTGGTGGCATCCACACCGCTCCGCACTTCGCGGCGGCCTGGGCGCACGCCAACAACACGCCCTTCCCCTGGGGCAAGCAGATGGCCAGCCACTTGGGCGGCACACGCGACCCGATGGTGGTGGCCTGGCCGCGCCGCATCCCGGCCGACGCCGAGATCCGCCGCCAGTTCACGCATTGCATCGACGTGGTGCCGACGATCCTCGAGCTCGTCGGCCTGCCGGAACCCGCCACCGTGGACGGCATCGCACAGGAGCGCATGGACGGCACCAGCTTCGCCTACACCTTCGATGACGCGAAGGCGCCCGAGCGCCACGAGACGCAGTACTTCGAGATGTATGGCAGCCGCGCCATCTATCACCAGGGCTGGTGGGCGGGTGCCAAGCTGGACAAGCTGCCCTGGGACTTCTCGCCCGCCACGCTCAAGCACTTCGCGCCCGGTGGCGACTGGGATCCGGCCAAGGACCCCTGGCAGCTGTACTACCTGCCAGAGGATTTCAGCCAGGCCCACGACCTCGCGGCGGAGAACCCCGGCAAGCTTGAGGAGCTGCAGGCGATCTGGTGGGAGGAGGCGGCACGCAACCGGGCCCTGCCCCTGCTGGGCGGCTTCTCGGCCTTCTTCGGGATGTTGCCACCGATGCCGACACGGACCCGCTTCGAGTTCGCCGGCGACGTGCAGAACGTGCAGACACCGGTCATCCCCCGGATCGTCGGGCGGTCCTACGCCATCGAGGCCGACGCGCACGTGCCCGAGGGGGGCGCCGAAGGTGTGCTCGTGGCCTACGCCGACTTCATCGGCGGCTTCGCCCTGTGGGTGGACGAGAACGGCTACCTCAACCACACCTACCAATACCTCGGCATCGACACCTACAAGCAGGTCTCGACCGAGCCGCTCCCCAGCGGTGACGTGAACCTCAAGATGCTCTTCGAGATCGACGAGCCGGTCCCGAGCTCCGGAGGCAAGGTGACGCTGTGGGCGAACGATCGCCAGATCGGCGAGGGCCGCCTGGACAAGACGGTCTCGCTCATCTACAGCACCTACGCGGGCATGGACATGGGCCGCGACAACGGTGGTGTGGTGGACCTCGCCTACGAGGACCGCGCGCCCTATGCCTTCACTGGCACCGTGCGCAAGGTCACCTTCGACCTCAAGCCGGCTGACCACGAAGCCGAACTGGCGCTACACGAGCACGCGGCGGCGCAGGAAGTCGGCGCCGGCGCCGCCGGATAAGGTGAGGCCGGTGGCGCCGGCGGCCTTGCATGGGCTGGTGCTGACTGGACTTGGCGGTGACTGGCGCTCGAGGCTGGTCAGTCCCAGTCGCTGGAGGAATTGCGGGCCGCTGCTGGGCTAGCGTTGGGATCGACCGATCCAGCACCGAGGGAACCCGATGACGAGCAGCGCCACAAACGCGACCGACGAACGAGAGGCGATCCCCTGGAACAGCCAGACCCCCGATGGGCAGGTACTGCTGGGCATGCCCTGGGAGATCTTCGTCCTGGGCTGTGCGCTCCTCTCGATCCTGAACATGGTGATCGAGATCGTCATGCACAATCCCGACCTTGATCAGGTCGTGATGATGATGGACGGCGTGCTCATCCTGGTCTTCGCCATCGACTTCGTGCGGCGAATGCGAGTGGCGACCGACGATCGTGCCTACCTCGGACCCGGTCGCGGCTGGCTGGACCTGATCAGCATCATCCCCATGCTCCGCATCGCGCGCGTCCTGCGCATCCTGCGAGTCAGTCGCATCGTGCGGCGCATGGGTGGCCTCGAGCAGGCGCTGCTCATGTTCTTCAAGGACAAGGCCACCGGCGGCCTCTTGCTGGTGGTGCTCATCGCCATCATGGTCATGGAGTTCGGCAGCCTCGCGGTCCTGTTCGCTGAGCGCGCCAGCCCAGGCGCGAACATCACCAGCGCCGGCGATGCGCTCTGGTACACCGTGGTCACCATGTCCACGGTCGGCTACGGCGACCAGTACCCGGTGACGGATCTGGGCCGGCTCTTCGGCGTCGTGATCATCGTGGTCGGCGTCGGCGTCTTCGGCACCCTCACGGGCTACCTCGCCAACATCTTCCTGTCGCCCTCCGACAGCCACGCGGATGACGTGGCCTTCGCGGACGAGCGCATCCCGGCCGAGCCCGAGACGCCAGTGGCCGCCGCGCCCGAATCGCCCAGCGTGGCGTAGCGCTTCAGCGAGGAGGCTGGACGCGAGGTGGGTGCTGCCACTGTCCTGACGGGATGGCGCCGGTTCGTTCCCAGCACGCGTCATCTGAGACGCGTGCGGTCCTATGGCGTGAGGGTGAGAGTCGTCTCCGCGGCAGCGCCGAGCTTCACGTCCTCGAACGTGCGGGGTGGATCGGTGAGGACCTCTACCCGGTAGACACCGGCCTCCACGGCCACACCCTCGTCACCGACGACGCCCTGTGCCACCAGCACGCCATCCGCGTCGAAGACGAGGTAGGGCGCAGCGAGCACCTGGCCAAGGGCGGCGATGAGGCCGGCACGGTCGGCGGCCTCGATGTAGCGGCCGTTGCCGAGCGCGGCCCACTCCGCGAGCGCATCGTGGGTCGCCTGATCGTCAGGCAGGTCGTAGCCGATGATGTGCACCGCTGCGCTCGAGCCGTCGGCGTTGAGCGCCTCGATGGCGGTGGCAGGGTCGCCGCCGCAGTCTTCCTTGCCGTCGGTCAAGAGCACGACCACCCGATGACCGTCGAACTCGGCGAGATCGGCGGCGGCCTTGTCGATGGCCTTGGCGATGGGCGTGCGCGTGCCCTTCTTGATCGGCAGCGTCCGGATGGTCTTGTCCATGGACTCGCGGTCGAGCGGTCCGAGCGGCACCCGCAAGACCGTGGCGCACGAGCGCGGCTGCGCCTTGAACGTGCGCAGCGCCACTGGCAGGTCAGCGGGTAGCTCGTCCACGAGCTGGACCAGACTGGCCTGGGCGATCTTGAGCTTGGTCTTCTTGCCCGGCTTCTCGAGCATGCTGCCGGAGGTATCAAGCACCAGTTCCACGGCCGCACCCTGTCCGAGTCGCGGGCTGGTGCCCGCCCCAGCCACCACCAGCAGGTTCGCGGCAGCGGCAGTCGCGTCCGGCGATCCGCCTGTGGCTGTGTTGGCGGCAGGTGATGCACTCACCATTTCGGCAGGTGATGCGCTCGCCATTTCGGCGCTCTCGACCGGAGTCAGGCGGAGGGAGTACTCGGGCGGAGCCGTGCTCTCCGTGGCCGCGCCGTCACCCTCCACGATGAGGGCATAGTCGCCGGCCTGGACCTCGACCTCCGCCCCGGTGCTGGCCACAGTGCCGTCAACCGCTGCCGACTGCGCGGGATCGAGCCGCAGGCGGGTGAGCTCGTCACCGATCACAGCGGCGGTCCCGTCAGCTCCGGCATCGACCGTGACCATCCGCACGTCGAGGGCGACGTCGGCCGGGCCATCCAGCTCGACCGTCCAGCGGGTCGCCGCCGCAGCCTCATCGACCTGCCAGCGGTAGATGTCCACATCGTCCGCGGCGACGAGCGTGCCCGAGACACACCCGACATCGGCGAAGGTGGTCGCGTCCCCGATCGCGTCATTCGGCTCGACCTCCGCGGCGCAGGCGGTGGCATCGGTGACCTCGGCGGCGGCCGCGGAGACCGCGGACCCGCCCAGCATGGCCGAGGCGACAAGGAAGGCGGCTAGTGGCCGCCGGGCCGTACCCATGACGTTCTCCTGGCTGGCGAGAGGTTGGTGGAAGACTAGGCCTCGGCAGTCTCGGCGTCGAGCGCAGCGTGCGCCTCGGCCTCTTCGGCCGTGAGGAAGCCGATGGCCACCAGGTCGAAGGGGTCGATGAAGCCCTCGGTCAGACGGAAGCCACCCGCGCGCGCGATGGCGTCACGCAGGCCCACGGCCCAGTGGTGCTCGATGAGCAGGACGGCCGCGGCGGTGCCATTGGGGATGGTCTCCATGACGTCCCAGGCGTCGTCCGCATCGAAGACGTCTGCACCGCCCTCGGCGACAGCCTCGGCACCGGCCTCGGCACCGGCGACCATGCCTTCCTCGCCATCCATGCCCAGGCCGATGAGGGCCCCGACGACGGCGCCCAGCTCGAGCTTCTCGTCGTCCTGCAGGTTGCTCATCTCGAGGGCCGCGACATCGCCGTTCTCGTCCTTGTAGACGGTCAGGCTGTCGATGATGCGTACCGTGTCGCTTCGGCGCAGCTTCTCGATCTCGTCGAGGATCTCGCCCTGGAAGTCAGGCTGCTTGAATCCGATGGCCAGCAGTTGGATCGGGCCGATCGCCATTTGTCGTGCTCCCTTCTCCGTGCGGTGGTCAGCTGTTGAGGATCTTGGCCTTCTCGGACGCGAACTCCTCGTCGGTCAGGACGCCGGATTCGTGCAGCTCGCCCAGCTTCTTGAGCTCGGCCATCTTGGTGTCCATCGGGTCCGGGGCCGGGGCGGGGGCAGCGGGCTCAGGAGCGGGGGCCGGGGCCACGTACTGCTGGTCCTGGACCTGCTGATCATTGGCACCCTGCTGGTACTCCTGCTGTTCCACCGACCGGCGGTGGTTCGCGACGGCCGCTCCAGCGACCATTCCTCGACGGCGCATGCGCCGACCACGTCCTAGCATCTCGTCCTCCTTGAGCCCGTGTTGTGGTACCCCGTGCAGGGGGCGGATGTGATTCCCGCCCCGACTGTCGCTATGGACCGCTCCCGATGGGGACGATCCTGCGTGCGTCCATGGTATGACCCGTGACTCAAGGGGGCATCACCCGCTTCGGACGATTAGCGGCGCGGACGTAGCGTAGGCTCGCGCTCGACACACGCCGCACGCGGGGGCAGTCACATGGACGGACCGGGTCCGGAGATCGAGCTGCCCGCGGTGCAGGCCAAGCTGCGGCCGTGGCGCACCTCGGACGCATCCGCCCTCGCAACTGCCTGCGCCGATCCCGAGATCGCGCGCTGGGTCTCGATCCCGCAGCCCTTCACGCTCGCTGACGCGGTCGCCCACATCGAGGAGGCCGTGGCCTCCTGGCAGGATGGGACCGGCGCGGCCTTCGCCATCGTCGACCAGGCCACCGACCAGCTGCTGGGGACGGTGGCGCGATTCGGGCCTGATGGGCACCAGGCCACGATCGGCTGCTGGGTCGCCCGCGAAGCCCGCGGCCGCGGCATCGGCACCGCGGCCTTGCGAGCGGTGACCGAGTGGACCTTCCGCTCGACCGATGTCATCCGCGTCGATGCCTTCATCATGGTCGGGAACGAGGCCTCCGAGCGGATGACGCGACGGGCCGGGTTCCAGCGCGAGGGCGTGCTGCGATCGTGGGACCTGTTGCGAGGCGAGCCGGTCGACTGCGTGGCCTACTCGCGACTGCGCGGCGACGAGGCCTGAGCTGCCTCCGCCAGGCGCGGCGGCAGGCCGTGCGCCCGGGCACCGGCACTGACGAGGTCCACGTACCACTCGAACGGCGGCACGGTCGCAGGCTCGCCTCGATAGACATACGCGAGGCCGACCGGCAGCTCGACCGGCTCGTACGCCGGCTCGGCGGCATCGAGCGCCGGGCGGTCCGCGTCGTCGAGTTCGTAGACGACGCCACTGACGATCGCCTCCCGATCAGGCCGCAGGTTCAGCTTGGCCGAGCCATCGAGCGATGGCTTGTCGTAGACCGCACGCCAACCCGCCACCACGGCCGTCGACACGAACCGGGCCGAGGGGCAGCGAGAGACCATCCGCGGAACCCACATGTTGGAGCCATACGCGAAGTAGCGGAACGACATCTCGGGAGATACCACCTCCGACGACGAGGGTATCGCTAGAATCAGCTCGTGGACGCGCTCGTGCTCAAGCGACCCGGACCGGCCGCCTCACGTCGGATCGAGCTGGCCCAGCGGCCCGTTCCGGCGCCCGGCCCGGGCGAGATCGTGTTGGCCGTGGCGGCGTGCGCCGTCTGTCGGACCGACCTGCAGATCGTCGAAGGCGACCTGGAGGCGCGCACGCTTCCCATCGTGCCCGGCCACCAGGCCGTCGGCCGGGTCGTCGCCATCGGTGAGGGTGTGGACGGCTGGACCGTGGGCGACCGGGCCGGGATCGGGTGGCTCGGCGGAGCCTGTGGTAGATGCGACTTCTGCCGGAGCGGACGTGAGAACCTCTGCCGCGCCGCGGTCTTCACCGGCTGGGACCGTGACGGCGGGTATGCGACACGCGTGACGGTGCGGGCCGACTTCGCCCTGGCCCTGCCGGACGGGTTCGAGGATCTCGCCGCCGCCCCCTTGCTGTGTGGCGGCGTCATCGGCTATCGCGCCCTCAAGGTCAGCGGCATCGAGCCCGGTGGGCGGGTCGGCCTCTTCGGTTTCGGCGCTTCCGCTCGCCTGTCGCTGCAGGTGGCTCGCGCCTGGGACTGCGAGGTGCACGTGCGCACACGCTCCCGCAGCGGCCAGGAGGAAGCGGCGGCGCTCGGCGCCAGCAGCGTGGGGCCGTACGAGGAACCCTGTCCGGCACTCGACGCGGCGGTCACCTTCGCGCCAGTGGGAGAGGTGGTGGTGGCTGCGCTCGCGAGCCTCGACCGGGGGGCGACGGTCGCGGTCAACGCCATCCACCTCGATCGGATCCCGGCCTTCTCCTATGACCTGCTGTGGTCGGAGCGATCGATCCGCAGCGTGGCCAACTACACCCGCGCCGACGCACACGAGTTCCTCGACCTCGCGGCGCGAATCGGTATCCGCACGAGCATCGAACCATTCCCCCTGACCGAGGGTGCGCGGGCCCTCGAGCGACTGGCTGCGGGCGAGCTCGAAGGTACCGCCGTCCTGATGATCGACGCCGCCGGCCCCGCCAGCTGAGGGTCAGCCCAAGGCGCAGGGAGGGCCGGCCAGGAGGTCGCCACCGGAGACGGCCGGGATGAGGTGGACCACGCTGTCGGCCGAGATCGGTGTCGCCAGCGTCGCGGGCTGATGATCTACGAAGGCCTTCATGTGCGGGCGCAGACGCGGCCCGGGCTCGCACAGCCGGTCCCACATCCCCGGGTAGTCCGCATCGAGCACGCGGATCAGGCCGGCCACGTCCGGCGCCTCGATCTCCAGACGCCGAGGGACACCCGGGAACAGCGCCGCCAGGGAGCGCGGGACATGCAACTGCGCCACGGCTGGCTAGTCGTCGAGGACCACGGCTTCCACCGATGAGATGCGCGGCAGGAAGTCGGTCAGCAGACGCCAGCTGTCGCCCTCGTCCCGGCTGCCGAAGAGCTGGCCGCTACTGGTGCCGAAGTAGACCCCGACCTCGTCGTGCGTGTCGATGGCCATGGCCTCGCGCAGGACACCGAAATAGGCACTCTGCTGGGGCAGCCCCTCGGACAGGGCCGACCACGAGGCTCCGCCATCTCGGCTCCGCCACACGGCCGCCCGGCCGTCGGGCATGAAGCGTCCGACCGAGTCGCCGTTCAGGGGGATCGACCAGATGGTCTCGCGGTCCCGTGGATGGACCGCCAGACCGAAGCCAAAGGTCGAGGGCAGTCCCTCGTTGATGCTGGCCCACGTGGCCGCACCGTCATCGGATCGGTACATGCCGCGATGGTTCTGCTGGAAGAGCACGTCCGGGCGGTCCGGGTGCAGCCCGAACTTATGCACGCAGTAGCCGGTCTCGGGTTGCTCCTCCGGCGTGCCCACCGCCGCGATGCCACGGTTGCGTGCCTCCCAGGTCCCGCCACCGTCCGCGGTATGGAAGACGCCCACCGCGGAGATGCCGATCCACATCTGCCGGGGATCCACGGGATGGCTCACGATCGTGTGCAGGATCAGCCCGCCCGCGCCGGGCTCCCAACCCGCTCGAGAGGGGTGCTCGCGCAGGCCCGCCACGTGCGACCAGCTGCGACCACCATCGGCGGACCGGAAGAGCCCCGCCGGTTCGACCCCGGCGTAGAGCGTGTCCCCGATGGCGGTCACGTTCCAGACCCGGATGACGGCCTCGTCGTCGGGGCCGTCCCCGTAGGTCAGGCCCTCGCTCGACTGGGTCCACGTCTCACCCAGGTCCTCGCTGCGCCAGACGAGGGGGCCATACCACGGCGAGCCGGCGCCGCCGAGGATGTTCCCGCGCGCGGGATCCCAGGCGAGGTGCCGCACCGGCATGGCTTCGTTGAATGGGCCCCGCAGCGCGACGGGATCTCGAGCCGAGTCCAGCTCCAGGATGAAGCCGCCCTTTTCGGTGCCGAGGAGGATGAGTGTGCGGGAAGCCAACGATCCCTTCCTTCTCCCCCCGTGGTACAGCCTCAGTCAGTCGCCGGCTCTGGTGGGAGCAGGCCGGATTCGACTACGAACCAGCCGAACGGCGTGGAGCGCCGCAGGGGCGCGGACAGCTTGATGGAGAAGGTGTCAGCCTCCAGGTCCCGGCTGACCCAGTAGGTGACGTCGCGCAGGGTCTTGTAGGGCGTGACCACGATGACCGAGCCGAACGTGATATCGACGCCGGGATCCACCACCACGACGCTTCTGTTGCGCGCGACCTTGGCGAACCCGCTGGCGGTCTCGACGGCCGGACCCTCGGGGCCTTGCAGGCCCTGTGGCCCTGCCGGGCCCTGCTCCCCTTGGGGTCCCTGTGGCCCTGCCGGGCCCTGCTCACCCTGGGGGCCCTGCTCGCCCTGGGGGCCCTGCTCGCCCTGGGGGCCCTGCTCGCCCTGGGGGCCCTGCTCGCCCTGGAGGCCCTCCGGTCCCTGCGGACCTTGCGGACCTTGCGGACCGGGATCACCTTGGGCACCCGGCTCACCCCGGGGGCCGACGACCCCCGGTTCCCCCCGTGGTCCGGGGTCGCCCTGTTCGCCCTGGGGGCCGGCCTGCCCGGCAGGCCCGGGATCCCCTTGTGGTCCGGGTTCGCCCTGCTCACCCTGGGGTCCGACCGCGCCCGGCTCGCCCTGGGGTCCGACCGCGCCCGGCTCGCCCTGGGGTCCGACCGCGCCCGGCTCGCCCTGTGGTCCGACCGCGCCCGGCTCGCCCTGTGGTCCGACCGCGCCCGGCTCGCCCTGTGGTCCGGGCTCGCCCTGTGGTCCGGGCTCACCCCGTGGTCCGGGCTCGCCTTGTGGTCCCGCCGGACCCGACGGCCCGACGGCGTTCCAGCTGATGAGGGTATCGCTGGCGGCGCAGTGGTCAGCCGGTGCCTCCCCGACACCGACGTGCACGAGCAGCGACGCTGGCGTGAGGCAACCGTAGTAGGCCTCTGCATCCTGCGCTGCGGTTGTCGCCGGCACCAGGGCCAGCGTCGAGACCAGGGCGATCGCCGCTGCAGACCGCACACGCGTGGTCGACCGGAACATCACCGACACCTCCTCAACGTACGAGTGACCTGGGCCATGCTACTGGCCCGACCGTCCGGGCGGAACCCCGGTGCGTGCCTGATATGCTCGTTCGATGGCCGACGCCGTCGCGAACGACACCAGCGACCTGCTCCGCGCCACCATCGCCCCCCTGGTGGGTGCGACCGGCGGACCGGTCACTGCGCTGCGCGCCATCCAGGCTGACCGCGGCTGGATCGACCCGGCCGCCATCGAAGTGGTCGCGGACGTCTTCAACCTGGGCCGCGCCGAGGTCCGCGGCCTGGTCGCGTTCTACGCCGACTTCCGCACGCTCCCCCCGGCCGAGCACACCGTGGCGGTGTGCCAGGCCGAAGCATGCCAGGCGGCCGGCTCACGGTCGCTGACTCGGACCCTTGAGCAGCGGCTGGGGGCTGAGCTCGGACGAGTCCGCCCGGACCGCCGGGTCGCCCTCGAGCCCGTCTACTGCCTCGGTCTCTGTGCCCGCGCACCCGCGGTCACCGTCGACGGCCGTCTGGTGGTGGACGCCGACACCGCGGTCGAACGCATCGTGGCCCGGGTGGAGCCATGAACGATCGCGCTTTCGTCCCGCACGAGTCGATCGCCGATTCGCTCGGTGCCGCTGAGATCGCCGCCACGCTCGCGGCCGGCGGTGCCTCGGTCACGCGTATCGGGTCGCGCGGCCTGCTCTGGGCAGAGCCCATGGTCGAACTGGAGCGTGATGGCCGGCGCACCGCGTATGGCCCGCTCGACCCGACCGCCATGACCGACCTGACCAGCCGCGAGCTGGGCCCGGTCGACGACCTGCTGCGACGCCAGACGCGGGTCGTCTTCGGCGGCTGCGGCCGGTATGCGCCCACAGACCTGCCTGGCTACCGGATCGCCGGAGGGTTCGCCGACCTCACAGCCGATCCGCCCAGGATCCTCGAGGAGGTCGCGACCGCCGGACTGCGCGGGTACGGCGGTGCCGGTTTCCCGGCCGCCCGCAAGTGGCAGGCTGCGGCCGACGAGGAGACCGACCAGAAGTACGTCGTGGCCAATGCGGACGAGGGCGACTCGGGTACGTTCGCCGACCGGCTCCTGATGGAGGGCGACCCCTTCCTGCTCATCGAGGGCATGCTGCTCGCCGGCCGCGCCATCGGCGCCACACGTGGCGTGATCTACCTTCGCTCGGAGTACCCGCTCGCCGCGGAGGTCATGGGCGAGGCGCTCCCGATCGCGCGCGAAGCGGGCATCCTTGGTCCCGACTTCGACATCGAGCTCTTCATCGGCGCGGGTGCCTACATCTGTGGCGAGGCCACCTCCCTGCTCGAGTCGCTGGAGGGCCGCCGGGGCGAGGTCCGCGCCAAGCCGCCGCCCATGGCCGTGCGTGGCTTGTACGGCAAGCCGACCGTCGTCAACAACGTGGTCACCCTCTGTGCCGTGCCCTGGATCCTGCGCCACGGGGGTGCGGCCTATGCCGCCATGGGCGTAGCTCCCTCGACCGGCACGATGCCCTTCCAGCTGTCTGGCAACGTCAAGCGCGGCGGTCTCTACGAGCTGGAGTTCGGCGTGACCCTCGGCGAGCTCGTCCTCGAGTGGGGTGGCGGGACCCGCAGCGGCCGTCCAGTGCGCGCGGTGCAGGTCGGTGGCCCCCTTGGTGCCTATCTCTCACCGGCCCATTTCGACGTGCCCATGACCTACGAAGCCTTGCGCGCTATCGGGGCCGAGATCGGCCACGGCGGCGTGGTCGTCTTCGATGACACCGTGGACATGGCCGAGCAGGCCCGCTACGCGTTCGAGTTCTGCGCCCACGAGTCGTGCGGCAAGTGCACGCCCTGCCGCATCGGCTCGCGCCGCGGCGCGGAGCTGATGGACCAGATCAAGACAGGTGCGGGCCCCGATCGCTTCGTGCTGCTCGACGACCTCTGCAGCGTGCTGGAAGACAGCAGCCTGTGTGCCCTCGGCAGCATGACGCCCAAGCCGGTGCGCAGTGCCATGGAACACTTCCCCGAGGACTTCGGGCAGTTGGGGGCGGAGGTTCGTTAGCCATGCGAATGATCGAGTTGGACCACGGCACGCCTGCCCCGACGACGAACGGCGCCGCACCGGTCGCCCTGGAGATCGACGGGGTCCAGGTGGAGGTTCCCGCCGGGACGTCCATCATGCGGGCGGCGGTACAGGCGGGCGTGAGCATCCCGCGCCTGTGCGCCACCGACAGCCTCAAGGCCTACGGTTCGTGCCGGCTCTGCCTCGTCGAGGTCGAGGGCCGCCCCGGCTTCAAGGCCTCTTGCACCGAGCCCGTGCGCGAAGGCCTCAAGGTGCGCACCCAGACGCCCACGCTGGCCAAGCTGCGACGCGGCGTGATGGAGCTCTACATCTCGGACCACCCGCTTGACTGCCTGACCTGCTCGGCCAACGGCGACTGCGAGCTGCAGGACATGGCCGGGGCGGTGGGCCTGCGGGATGTGCGCTACCAGGAGCCGGCCACGCACCTCGACGCGGCGGTCGATGCCTCCAACCCGTACTTCGACTTCGATCCTTCCAAGTGCATCGTCTGCTCGCGCTGCGTGCGGGCCTGCAACGAGGTCCAGGGCACCTTCGCCCTGACCGTGCTGGGACGTGGGTTCGACGCCAAGATCGCCACCGGCGCGGTAGATTTCATGTCGTCCGACTGCGTCTCCTGCGGTGCCTGCGTGCAGGCCTGCCCCACGGCCACGCTGATGGAGAAGTCGGTGGTGCAGCACGGGGTGCCCGATCGCACGGTGCTCACCACGTGTGCCTACTGCGGCGTGGGCTGCTCGCTCAAGGCGGAGCTCAAGGGCGACCAGGTCGTGCGCATGGTGCCCTACAAGGAAGGCAAGGCCAACCACGGACACGCGTGCGTGAAGGGCCGCTTCGCCTGGGGCTACGCCAACCACAAGGACCGGGTCACCACGCCCCTGGTCCGGGATGCGACCGACCAGCCGTGGCGCG
Source organism: uncultured Chloroflexia bacterium (assembly GCA_963800275.1). Classification (GTDB taxonomy): domain Bacteria; phylum Chloroflexota; class Limnocylindria; order Limnocylindrales; family CSP1-4; genus JAFMJV01. The sequence continues at coordinate 226,781 of CAWDAI010000007.1, read as the reverse complement.
AGGTCTCTTGGGATGAGGCCATCTCCTTCGCCGCCGGGCGCCTCAAGGCGGTCCAGGCCGAGCACGGCCGCCTCGCGGTCGGAGGCATCACCTCCTCTCGCTGCACCAACGAGGAGGTGTGGCTGGTGATGAAGCTCATCCGCGCGGCCTTCGGCAACAACAACGTCGATACCTGCGCCCGCGTCTGCCACTCGCCCACCGGCTACGGCCTCAAGCAGACGTACGGTACGTCGGCGGGCACACAGCACTTCGACTCGGTCGCCGGGGCCGACGTGATCATGGTCATCGGGGCCAACCCCACCGATGCCCATCCCGTCTTCGCCTCCCACATGAAGCGGCGTCTGCGCGAGGGCGCCAAGCTGATCGTGGTGGACCCGCGCAGCACCGACCTGGTGCGCTCGCCACACACCGAAGCTGACGTGCACCTGCCCCTGCGGCCGGGCACGAACGTGGTGCTCATGAATGCCTTCGCCCACGTCATCGTGACCGAGGGGCTGCTGGACGACGACTTCGTGGAAGCCCGCTGCGACATGGGCTCGTTCCGCGAGTGGGTCCGGTTCGCCGCACGCCCGGAGCACGCACCGGAGGTCGTGGCCGATGAGATCGGTGTGCCGGCGCAGGATATCCGCGCTGCCGCCCGGCTCTATGCCAGCGGCGGCAATGCCGCCATCTACTATGGCCTCGGCGTGACCGAGCACAGCCAGGGCTCGACCATGGTCATGGCCATGGCCAACCTCGCCATGGCCACTGGCAACATCGGTCGATTCGGGGTGGGCGTGAACCCATTGCGCGGCCAGAACAACGTGCAAGGCTCGTGCGACATGGGCTCCTTCCCCCACGAGCTGCCGGGCTACCGACCGGTCACCGACGACGCGGTGCGCGCGACCTTCGACGCGCACTGGGGCGTGGAGCTGTACGACCAGCCGGGCCTGCGCATCCCCAACATGCTGGACAAGGCCGTGGCCGGCGAGTTCAAGGGCATCTACATCCAGGGCGAGGACATCGCCCAGTCCGATCCCAACACGCAGCACGTGGAGGCGGCCCTGGCCAACATGGACTGCGTCGTGGTGCAGGACCTCTTCCTCAACGAGACGGCCAAGTTCGCGCACGTCTTCCTGCCCGGAACCAGCTTCCTGGAGAAGGACGGCACCTTCATCAACGCCGAGCGGCGCATCAACCGCGTGCGACCGGTGACCAAGCCGCTCACGGGCATGGCCGAGTGGGAGGTCACGCAAGCCCTGGCGGTCGCCCTGGGCTACCCCATGCACTACGGGTCGGCGGCGGAGATCATGGATGAGATCGCGGAGCTCACGCCGACCTTCGCGGGCGTCTCGTTCGACTTCCTCGACGAGCACGGCAGCGTGCAGTGGCCCTGTAACGAGGCTGCGCCAGAGGGCACACCCATCATGCACGTCGATGAGTTCGTGCGGGGCAAGGGCATGTTCATCCTGACCGACTACCAGCCGACCGAGGAACGAGCCAACCGAAGGTTCCCCTTGCTGCTGACGACCGGGCGCATCCTGAGCCAGTACAACGTCGGCGCTCAGACCCGGCGGACGGAGAACATCCGCTGGCTGGAGCAGGACGTGCTGGAGATCCATCCGGCCGATGCCGAGCTGCGCGGGATCCGCGATGGTGACCTGGTCGCGGTGGCCAGCCGCATGGGCGAGATCACGCTGCCGGCAGAGATCACCGAGCGAGTAGCGCCGGGCGTGGTCTACACCACCTTCCATCACCCGGACACGGGCACGAACGTGGTCACCACCGAGCTCTCCGACTGGGCCACCAACTGCCCTGAGTACAAGGTCACCGCCGTGGAGGTGCGGCCAGCCAGCCACCGCTCGGCCTGGCAGGAGGGCTTCGCCAGCCGCAGCGCCGCACAGGCCGCCCTGGTGCCGGCCGACCACTAGCGTGCCGCCCGCTCGCCCATGACCGACGGGACTGGCGGGGTCACCCGGGTCGGCGTGGATGTCGTGTCTGGCGGCGCCCGAGCCCGGCGCGATGACCTCGTAGCCGTGGAGGGGCCGTTGCAGCTGCGGCTGGTCTACGGTCCGGCCGAGGCCCGCGCCGAGCTGGACCTCGCGGTGACCATGCGTACGCCCGGGGACGACGTGGACCTGGCCCTGGGCTTCCTGCACGGCGAGGGCCTGATCGGATCAGCTGCCCAGGTGGAGACGGTCCATGCGGCTGATGGCATCGTGACCGTGACGCTCGACCCGGGCGTGGCCTTCGACCCAGCCTCGCTCACGCGCAACACCTACGCCACCTCGAGCTGTGGGGTCTGCGGCAAGGCCTCGGTCGAGGCCGTGCGCGTCCAGGTTCCTACCCGTTACGCCACCGATTCCTTCACGCTGAGTCCGACGACCCTGGCCGGTCTGCCGGCGACACTGCGTGACCGGCAGTCGGCCTTCGCGCTCACGGGCGGAGTGCACGCCTCGGCTGCCTTCACAGCCGACGGCGCGATCGAACGGGTGGCGGAGGACGTGGGCCGCCACAACGCGCTGGACAAGCTCATCGGCGCCTACCTGCAGACGGGCGAGCTGCCCCTGGCCAAGCGCGGGCTCCTGTTCAGCGGCCGCGCCAGCTTCGAGCTGATCCAGAAGGCGGCCATGGCGGGCTGTCCCTTGGTGGCCGCCATCGGCCCGCCGTCGAGCCTGGCGGTCGAGCTGGCCCTCGAGCAGCGGCTCACCCTGGTCGGGTTCCTGCGCGAGGGACGCTTCAACATCTACACCCTCCCCCACCGCGTGGTCGGGGACGCCTGAGCGACGATGCGGCCAGGTGACCTCACCGCGGTCGTGCTCTGTGGCGGGGCGGGCTCGCGCCTGGGCGTCGCCGACAAGACCCTGCTGGTGGTGAGGGGCCGGCCGCTCATCAGCTACGCCCTGGATGGCCTGGCCCCGCAGGTCGGCGAGCTCGTGCTCGCCTGCGGCCGCGATCCGGCCCCTTACGCCGCGCTTGGCTACCGGGTGGTGACCGACGCCAGCCCCGGCGAGGGGCCGCTCGGTGGCCTGGCCGCGGCCCTGCGCGAGATCAGCGCCGAGTGGATCCTGGTCTACCCCGGCGATGCCCCGTTCCCCCATCCCGCGCTGGTGCAGCGCCTGGGTCCGACGGCCCAGGCGACCGGCGTGGCCGTCCCGCGAACCGGCTCCCAGCGACAGCATCTCGTGCTGCTCCTCGCACGACCGCGGGCAGAGGATCTGCTCCGCTTCCATGAGACAGGCGGACGTGCCGTCCGCGAGTGGTTAGACGAAGTGGGTGTCGAGGGCGTGGACATGAGCGACGCTGCGGACAGCTTCCTCAATGTCAACACGCCGGCCGACCTGGCCACCTGCGAAGAGCGACTCCGTCGATGAGAACGGCCGACCGGCTGCCCAGCCTGTGGGCCCGTCTGCACGGCCGCACGTGCTGCATGGCCTCTGAAGGCAAGCACGCGTTGGCACGCTTCGACGAGACCGGACACGCGATCATGCGCTCGCTCGAACCGGGCGAGGACTGGCGCTATTGCCGGGTGGAGTGGCGGCAGCTGGACCCCTGAGCGGAGGCCAGCGGAGCCCTGCGCTCGAGGGCGCCTCCGGTCAGGGCGGGGTAGGCTGCCCTGACGATGGCCGAACTACCACCGTTCGATCCCTTTCAGGCCCTTGGTGTCGAGCCCGACGCTGACGAAGTCGTCATCCAGCTGGCCTATCGGGCGCGGATCCGCGAGGCGCACCCGGACGTGGCCGGCGCGGCTGGCCTGGAGATCTCCAAGCGCCTCAACGTCGCGCGTGACTGGCTGCTGGACCCCGATCGCCGCGCCCGGCTGGGACACGCTCGTGCCACCGCCTCGCCGCAGGCTGGGCCGGAAGCGAGGTCGCCGGGAGGACCTCGCCGGCGGCGGCACTCACGAACCCGGCGGGTGTTCGACCCGCGGGACCTGGGGCCGCGCACCGCCGAGATCCACGCTTTCCTCGCCAGCATCGGTTCGCTCTCGCCCGACGAGCGGGCCCGCGTCAACTACAGCCTTGGAGATGCCCCGCCGCCCGACCTGGAAGGCTATCGGACCTACCTCGATCCCGACCTCTGGAGCCGGTCGCAGGCGTTGCGCGACGAGGTCGAGCGCGTCTGGGAGCGCGGCTACGACGAGCCCGCGCCGGACGTGCCGGGCCTGGGCCGCCTGCTCCCCACCGGCCTGCCGGTCGCCAACCTCTACGCCCAGTGGATCCTGCTCGAGAGCTTCTTCCGGGAGGAGCTGTCGGGGCTGGCCGTGCGTGGCGTCCGCGTGGCCGACACGCTCGCCCTGCGCTGTACGGCGCCCTGGATCTCGTCGATCGGGCAGCGCCGCTACGGTCCGCGCCAGGACGAGGTCATGGCCTTCTTCCTGGCCGCGGGCGAGCTGTCGATCGATGCGGCCGAGCGACTGGCACAGTCCTGGCGGCTGCACCTGGGCAAGGACGGCCGGGGCCGACGCTCGGAGTCGATCGGACCCGGTGTGTGGCTGCCCTCGCCACCCGACGTCCCAGGCGTGTATCTCACCAGCGGCTACCTGGCCGCGGTCGATGCCTCTCGCCTGCTCCCGCCGCCCGGGCTGCACGCCTCGTTGCTGCCGGCGTTCTACTACGGCGTGCGGCTCACCGCCTACGTCTCCGCCACCGGCCTGCTCGACGAGCGAGGCCGCGACTACGTGCGTCCGTGGCGCGACGCGGTCATGCCTGGGACGCGCTGAGCAGGCTCAGCTGCCGGCCTCCACTTCTTGCTCCGCCGGCCGCCGACGCGCTGCCCGCCGGTTCGCGATCTCGCGGGCGATCACGAAGGCGAGGGTGGTGATGACGAAGACGACCACGCCCGCGATGAGGGCCGAGCGCAGACGCATCCGATCCTCCGCCGCCTGCATGCGGCTGGCGCAGCGGATGTCGTCACCGGCGAACTGGCCGATCAGGCGCTGCAGGGTGGCTCGGGCCGCCCGCGCGTCGAAGTCTGCCGAGTCGGCGACCTCCTGTGCGCGCCCGGCGAGCATCCCGATGAGCTCGCGGGTCCGCTCGGCACCGGCATCGACCAGCTCGCCGGTGCTCTCGAGCGGAGCGGTACCTCGTGTGATATCGATCATCGTGGTTCTCTCCTTTGATGCCCCGCTCGCCCGAGGTAAGGGTAACGGTACGGCAGCTCCCGGGCCATCGCGATCCGGGACCTGCCGGCGTGATCGTCGGTCAGGTGCCGCGCGCCTCAGCGGATCGGTCGCCATCGCAGGCCACCGCTGTGAGGGAGTTGGTGGCGGCCGCAGCAAGGGCGGCCAGCTTGGTCATGCGCACGAGCGTGAAGTCCCTTTCGTCTCGAAACCGTCGCTCTGGCTGGCGAACCCGTGCGAGTGGGCGGGGCCGCTCCGAGCCGGACCCGGCTACGTTTCACTGTGGCCGAGACTCCGTTGCGCACGCAGCACGCGCGGCGCAATGCCTGTTACACCGGTGTTGCAGGGTGCTAGGCGGACCTGCTGCGGCGCCGGGCAGCGACGTCAGGAGAGCTGGAGGAACATGAAGAGCCCGACGAGGGCGGCCACCACGATGGCCACCGCCACGGTGATCCAGGCAGGCGCACCAAGCGACCCCACGAGCCAAGCCACGCCGATGGCCAGGATCGCGATGACGACGGCGGTGATGATGAGGATGACCAGGGCTCGCTTCTGGTCGCTCGTCATCGGCTTGCGCGACAAACTGCACCTCCTGTACCGCTCCAGAGTAACGACCCGCGGTCCCGTCCACCACCGGCGTATCCTGCGGGGCACCAGTTGCCCATCCCCATCCCAGGAGCCAGACGTGACCCACGAGTACGTGATCGCCCTCTCGGGCCACATCCGATCAACCTCGAGTGAGGCCGAGGCCACGGCCGTGGGCTGGGCCGCCGAGGCCATCCTGGCCGTCGGCACCGACGAGGCGGTGCGGTCGATCTCGCGCGGCGACTCTACGTTCCTCGACCTCGATGGCTGCCTGGTCACACCTGGAGATCCGGACGATCCGGCCGCGAGCTTGGAGCCTGGTGCCCCGGCCGACCTGGCCTTCTGGCGTGACGGCGAGCTGGTCGCCACCGTGAAGTCCGGACACTTCTCCGAAGGCGACGCACACCGTGGGCCGTTCGCGCCCCCGGCCGCGCGCCAACGGTCGCCCGGCTAGGCCGCCTGCGTGATGTCGACGGTCACGGTGGGTTCGTAGCCCAACCAATCGCCCGCCCACCACTCGACCCAGGCGTGCCTGCTCGACACGGGCAGCAACGTCTTCGAGATATCGGCGATGGAGCGCGGGAACGTGCGGTCGATGAGCAGGAACTCGGCTGCACGCTGCTCCTCCACCAACGAGCGCACGCGACGCGACTAGGCCTCGTTCGCCGCGCACGAGCGCAGCAGCGCGGTCCAGTTGGCCCCGGCATCCCGGCCGTGCCGGAGTCGAACCATGCGGAGGACCAGGTCCAACCATGGCCTCATCCCAGGCGTGGCCGGGTGCATAGCCGGGCCAAGGAGTGGTCTCCGGTCCGCTCATGGCAACAGCACAGTCGGCTGCACGAGCCCGGGTGTAGCACCCGCGAGTCACTTCGGTGATGGCTCAGTCGAAGAGCGGCAGGGCGGATGTCTCCGCGCAGCGGGCCTCGACCTGGTCGGGGTCGACGGGCGTGGCCGCCGAGAGGTTCTCCACACCCTCGTGCGTCACCAGCAGGTCGTCCTCGATGCGCACGCCGATGCCCAGGTACTCGTCGGGCACGGGGAACTCGAGGGTGCCGGCCGCTTCGTCTCGCCGCGCGATCTCCGCTCGCGCTCCGGCGGCGCCCAGCTCGAAGGCGAGGCGGACACGCTCCTCATCGTCGTAGGGGGAGTGGGAGAGCGTGACCACGGCGTGGTCGCGAGCGACGTACAGGCCCGGCTCCACGGTGAAGGTCATGCCCGGCGCCAATGGGCGCCCACGGCCGGCCACGCGAGTGCTCCCGGCGTCGTGCACGTCGATGCCCAGCCAGTGGCCGGTGCCGTGGAAGTAGAACTGGCGGTACCAGCCCTTGGCCACGACCTCCTCGGCCGGGCCAGGCAGGAGACCGAGCTCCACCAGTCCCTCGCTCAGCACCTGCACCGCACGTGTGTGCATCTGGCTGAAGGGCAGCCCTGGCCGGCACTGCTCGATGACCGCGCGCTGGGCCCGCAGGACCAGCTCGTAGATCGCACGCTGGGACCCGCTGAACCGTCCGCTCACGGGGAATGTGCGCGTGATGTCAGCGGTCAGGTGGGCGGATTCGGCGGCCGCGTCGATGAGCAGCAGGTCGCCCTCGGCGAGCGGCTGATCGTTCTCGACGTAGTGGAGGATGCAGGCGTTGTCGCCGCCGGCCACGATCGAGCCGTAGCCCACGCGCTCAGCGCCCATCACGCGGAAGACGTACTCGAGCACCGCCTGCACCTGCCGCTCGGTGCGCCCCGCTGCCGCGAAGCGCATGGCCTCGTCGTGGGCGCGGGCGCTGATGCGGCAGGCCTCGCGCAGGGCCTCGATCTCGGCGGGCGACTTGACCAATCGCAGCTCGTGCAGGGCCTCGCGAACGTCCACCAGCTCGATGGGCACGCCCGCGCCACTGCGGGCGGCGTAGCCGCGGACCGCTCGCACCGCCCCCAGCACGACGTCGTCGATGGGTCCGCCCATCACGTAGCCGACCGTGCGCCGGTCGACCAGGTGCAGCCGCAGCCAGGCGGGCAGCTCGGAGATGGGGTGAGCGGCATCGGCATCGTACCGGTCCATCGCACCTTCCACCCCAGCGCGCTGGCCCGTCCAGGCCTCAGCCGCCCGATCGCGCGGACGGACGAAGAGCGTGAACGGCTCGTCGGAGCTGGCGTCGAACACGGCCACCGCGTCTGGCTCGGAGAAGCCGGTCAGGAAGTGGAAGTCGGAATCCTGGCGAAAGGGGTGGCTGACGTCGTCGTTGCGGATCTGCTCGCGTGCCGCCGGCACGATCGCCAGCGTCTGACCGATGAGGGCCAGGAAGCTCGCGCGACGGGCGGCGTATCGGTCGGTGCTCATCTGACGAGCGTAACCCGCAACCGCGAATAGGAACGACGGCTCCTGCGTAGGTCTGGTCATGGAGAGTACGGTCACAGCGATCATGAGCAGCTCGCCACCGTTGACCACCGCGACCCTGGTCGTGCGGGCGCGTGAGGGCGCGGCGGAGGCGCGCCAGGAGCTGGCCCGTGAAGCCGGCCGCGCCGCCTATGTGTTCGCGTTGCAGCTCACCGGCCGACCTGACGTGGCCCGGGACGTGGCCCAGGAGAGCCTGGTGCGCCTGTTCGACCGACTCGATCGCTTCGATCCGGGCCGGCCGCTCGAGCCCTGGCTCTTCACCATCGTGCGCAACCAGGTGCGCGATCACGCGCGGCGCGAACGGGTCCGCCGCCACGAGTCGCTCGATGCGTGGCTCGAGGGCGGTGGCCAGCGGGCGGCGAGTGCCGCCACCGACCCGGTGGCACTGGCCGAGCGGGCGGAGTTGGCGCGGCGCATCTGGAAAGCGGTCTCGGGCCTCTCTGCCGCCCACCGCGAGATCGTGGTCCTGCGCGATTACCACGACCTGTCATACCGCGAGATCGCCGCGGTGCTCTCCATCCCCGAGGGCACGGTGATGTCTCGGCTGCACGCTGCGCGGATGCGACTGCGCGAGGAACTGAGGGAAGAGCGATGAGCCAGACCGAGCACGGCTTCGACGAAGCCCTCATCAGCGGCTATCTCGACCGCGAGCTGACGCAGGGCGAGGCACAGCGGGTGGAGGTCCATCTGCAGGACTGCCCTCGCTGCCGCGCGCTGGCTGATGAGCTCGTGAGCATGAAGGAGGCGACCATGTTGTCAGAGTTCCGCATCCCCGACGACGGCTGGGACGAGGCGCCACGCAGCGGCCTCTCCCGGACGCTGCGCAACCTGGGCCTGGCCGTCGGCCTGCTCTGGTTCGCGGGCCTGGGCATGTGGCTCTTGTGGGAGCTGGCCCAGGAGCCCGAGGCGGTCATGGGCCTGTTCCTCGTCGGCGGGATCCTCCTGGCCGCCGCTCTCCTGCTCGGCTCGGCCATCATCGACCGTCGCCGTGCCATCAAGCATGACCGTTATCGGAGGATCCAGAAGTGATCGTCGTCACCACCGAGAACATCCCCGGCTACCGCGTCACCCGCGTGGTCGGCCTGGTGAGGGGCAACACCATCCGTGCCCGTAACCTGGGGCGCGACATCATGGCCGGCTTCCGCAACATGGTCGGCGGCGAGATCTCCGAGTACACCAAGCTCATGGGCGAGTCTCGTGAGCAGGCCATCGACCGCATGGTCGCGGAGGCCGAGAGCCTCGGGGCCAACGCGGTGGTGATGATGCGCATGACCACCGCGGAGGTGATGTCCGGAGCTTCAGAGCTGCTGGCCTACGGCACAGCCGTGGTGGTCGAGCCCGAGCAACCCCGCTAGGCGCCCGGCTGCCCGGCGGTCAGGACGGACTCCCACGGAGCTGGCGGACGACCTATCCTGAAGCCTCCTGACCGTCGCAGCCTGAGGTAGAACGTGCGAACCGCCGAGGCCGTGCTGAGCGCGCTGCGCGGCGCGGGCGCGCAGGAGATCTTCGGCATCCCCGGCGACTTCGCCCTGCCCTTCTTCGAGGTCATCGAACGGTCCGGCACGCTACCCCTCTACACGCTCAGCCACGAGCCGGCGGTCGGGTTCGCCGCCGACGCCGCGGTTCGCTTCCACGGCGGCTTGGGCGTCGCCGCCATCACCTACGGGGCCGGCGCCTTCAACCTGGTCAACCCCATCGCCGGGGCCTATGCCGAACGCTCCCCGGTGGTCGTGCTCTCCGGGGCACCATCGCGCGCCGAGCGGTCCCGCGGCCTGCTCGTTCACCATCAGGCCAGGACCCTCGAGTCACAGCTCAACGTCTATCGCGAGATCACCTGCGACCAGGCGGTGCTGGACGACCCCGCGACCGCGGCCGAGGCCATCGCGCGCGTCCTGCGCTCCGCCCGCGAGCACTCGCAGCCGGTGTACCTGGAGATCCCGCGCGACATGGTGGGCGTCGAGATCGGGCTGGTGCCGGCCCTGCCGCCGTCGCCGGTCGATCCTGACGCGGTGGGCGCGGCCGCGGACGAAGTGCTGGCCCGGCTGGCCGCAGCTCGCTCGCCGGTCCTGCTCGTCGATGCCGAGATCCGTCGCTACGGGACCGAGGCGGAAGTGGCCGAGCTGGCCGGTCGCCTGGGCATCCCTGTGGTCACGACCTTCATGGGTCGGGGCCTGCTGGCGGACGCCCCGAACCCGCCGGTCGGCACCTACATCGGCGTGGCTGGCCAGCCGGAGATCACCGAGCTGGTCGAATCGCTCGGATGCCCTGTTCATGCTGGGCGTGATCCTGAGCGACACGAATTTCAGCATCGCCGCCCGCCAGATCGACCTGCGGCACGCCATCATCGCGGCCGAACGCCAGGTGCGCCTGGGCTTCCACACGTACCACGAGGTGCCCCTGGCCGACCTGGTCGCGGCCATGGCGGACAAGGCCCGCCCGAGCGGCTCCCCGGCCCACTGGATCAGGCCGCCGGATCCGCCCACCGGGCTGATCGCCGACGACGCGTCGATCGGGCCCACTGACGTCGCCACCGCCGTCAACGACATGATGCGCGACCACGGTGCCATGCCCATCGCCTCGGACATGGGCGACTGCCTCTTCACGGCCATGGATATCGAGCACACCGCCCTGGCCGCACCCGGCTACTACGCGGGCATGGGTTTCGGCGTGCCGGCCGGGTTGGGCGTCCAGGTAGCCACCGGTGAGCGGCCGCTCATCCTGGTCGGCGACGGCGCCTTCCAGATGACCGGCTGGGAGCTGGGCAACTGTCGGCGGTACGGCTGGGATCCCATCGTCATCGTCTTCAATAACGCGAGCTGGGAGATGCTGCGAGCGTTCCAGCCTGGCGCCGGCTACAACGACCTGCCCGACTGGCCCTTCGATGAGCTGGCCGGCTCGCTCGGGGGCGTGGGCATCCGTGTGCGTACCCGGCGGGAGCTGGCCGAGGCCATCGAGCAGGCGGTCGCGACCGAGGGCCGCTTCGTGCTCATCGACGTGGTCATGGAGCGCGGTCGCATGTCGGATACGCTAAGCCGCTTCGTGGCCGGCTTCGAGCGCCAGCGCTCGGCGGCCGCCGGAGGATCCTGACGCCGGGGCACGGCGTCAAGGCGTCTCAGCCGTCCCGGCGACCGAAGGAGCCGTCGGGCATGCGCACAGCCCGGACCCGGTGCTTCTCGCCGTGCCGCTCACGGCCGGTCGGTCGTGGGGCATCCGCGAGGACGTAGGAGATCCGACTGCCAGCCGGCACTTGGGAGCCGGCGCGAGGCCGTGTGCGGACGACGTGGCCTTCCGGCACCTTGTCCGACTTGCGCACCAGACGGCGCGTGCTGACGAAGCCGGCCGCGCGCAAGACTGCGAGGGCGTCGTCCTCGCTTCGCCCGCGGACATCCGGCACGCGCGCGTGCGGGCGCATCCCCACGGTCACCGACACGCTCGCCTGGCGCCCCGGCGCAGATCCGGCCCCCGGCTCCTGCGCGAGCACCTGGCCCCACTCGTCCTCGCCGGTGATCCGTTCCAGCACCTCGACGTGGAGCCCGACCAGGCGCGCCTGGCGCCGAGCCTCCATCAGCGACAGACCCACCAAGGCAGGCGTCCTGGCCGGAGCGACCGTCGTGGCGGTCAGCCGGCCCTCGTCCGTGCTCGCTTCAGCAGGTTCACCCGGCTGGCTGCCGAGGACGGGATCGGGGCTGCGCCACATGAAGCGGGAACCTCATCAAGGTCGACCCCGGCCGGGCTCACATGGCCGCGGTCACGGGGTCGATGTGGAGGGATTCTTGCGCGCCCTCGCGGGGCCCTGTCAATCGGCCATGGATGAAGAATCCATAACCGCCGACACAGCGTCGCGGCCACCGGCGAGCGCGCTCGTTCGCGCGAGTCGCCCCTGCGCGATGGCCAGGCGCGCGGCACCGGTAGGCAGGCCGCGGCATGGTCAGTACCATGCGCGGGCGACCACACAGCGGAGGCCCATATGACCGTACAGTCCGACCGCCAGGCCTGGGAACGGCTGCGCGAGCTCGCAGCTGCCGATGACCGCACCGGACTGGATGCCGCCATCGGAGCCATGGAGCCGACCGAGGCCGTCCGGGCCATCCTGCGCCTGGAGCCCGAAGACCAGCAGGCGCTGTTGACGACGCTCTCGCCGCCGGAGGCGGCCGACCTGCTGGAGGACGCACCAGACGAACAGGCAGCTGACCTCATCGAGCAGCTGCCCCCGGATGAAGCCGCCGCCATCGTCACCGCGATGCAGAGCGATGAGCAGGCCGACCTCATCGCGGACCTGCGCTCGGCCGAAGCCGACGCCATCCTGCGCCAGATGGAACCCGGCGTGGCCAGCGAGGTCCGGGCCATGGCCGACTATGCCGACGACGTCGCGGGTGGCCTGATGATCACCGAGTTCCTGGCCGTCGGTGAGATGCAGACCGTGGGCCAGACGCTCGATCAGCTGGTGGTCAACGCCGAGGACAGCGACGACCACTTCAGCCGCTACGTCTACGTCCTCAGCCCGCTGGGGCGGCTGGTGGGGGTAGCCGCCGTCAGCGAGCTGGGCCCGATCCCGCGCAGCCGGCCGGTGGCCGATCGCATGGTGCCACCGCTCTTCACCAGCCCCAACACCGGGCTCGACCAGCTGCGCGAGTTCTTCGAGGCTCACCCCATCGCGGCCGTGCCCGTGGTGGACCAGCGGGGCCGGCTGCTGGGGGTCACCCGACGGACTGCGGTGCTCGATGCCCTCGCCGCTCGGCGCGAGCGGGAGATGCTGCGCATGCGCGGCATCGTCGGCGGAGAGGAAGTGCGCTCGCTGCCCACCACCACCCGCTCGCGGCGCCGCCTCAGCTGGCTCTCGATCAACATCGGTCTCAACATCGTCGCCGCCAGCGTCATCGCGCTCTTCATCGACACCCTCGACCAGGTCATCGCCCTGGCCGTCTTCCTGCCCATCATCAGCGACATGTCCGGCGCCAGCGGCAACCAGGCCGTGGCCGTGAGCATGCGCGAGCTTTCGCTCGGCCTGGTCAAGCCCTACGAGGTCGGACGCGTCTGGCTCAAGGAGATCTCGGTCGGCATCATCAACGGCCTGGCCCTGGGCCTGCTCATCGGGATCGTGGCGATCGTGTGGGCTGGCAATCCCTGGCTCGGCCTGGTGGTGGGACTGACGCTGGCGCTCAACACGATGATCGCGGTCTCCATCGGCGGGACCGTGCCCTTGTTCTTGCGCCGCTTCGGCGTGGACCCGGCCGTCGCCTCCGGTCCCATCCTGACCACGGTCACGGACATCTGCGGCTTCTTCCTGGCGCTCTCCTTCGCCACCCTCCTGCTGACACAGCTGACCTGACAAGGCGCTAGGCTCGCCGCACATGCCCAAACCTCCATCGAGATCTCGGACGACCGTCGGCTGGCGCGAGTGGATCGCCCTGCCCGACTGGGGCGTGCCGTCCGTGAAGGCCAAGATCGATACCGGCGCGCGGACGTCCGCGCTGCACGCCTTCGACATCGAGACCATCGCACGCGAGGGCGTGACCTACGCCCGCTTCGCCGTCCACCCCTGGCAGGACTCGAGCGAGGACGTGGTCGTGGTCGAGGCGCCGCTGCTGGACCGACGGACCGTGCGCAGCTCATCGGGCGCGACGCGCCTGCGACCGGTGGTCATGGCCACCGTCGAGCTGGCCGGCCGGCGAGTACCTATCGAGGTGACCCTCACCCGCCGGGACGAGATGGGCTTCCGCATGCTCATCGGGCGCCAGGCCCTGCGTCGACGCTTCGTGGTCGATCCCGCACGGTCCTATCTCGGTGGACGGCCACCGCGATCGGTGCGGGCACGGAACCGAGGTCGGGCATGACGCCGCGCACCCGCCGGGCCGCGTTCGACTTCGCCGGCCAGTCGGTGCCCGCGGGCCGCTCGGCGGTGGCGGAGGTGCCCATCCCGCGGCTCGTGACGGGGGCCCAGATCTCCCTGCCCGTGCGCGTCTTCCACGGTCGCGGGGAGGGACCGGTGATGTGGGTCAGTGCCGCCATCCATGGCGATGAGATCGGTGGCGTGGAGATCATCCGCCGGGTCAGCAGCCGCCTCGATCCCCGACGCCTGCGCGGGACCGTGCTCTTCGTGCCCATCGTCAACGTCCACGGCTTCCTCACCGGCGACCGCTATCTGCCCGACCGGCGGGACCTGAACCGCTCGTTCCCGGGCTCCCCCAACGGCTCCCTGGCCAGCCGCGTGGCCTCGTCCTTCATGCGCGGGATCGTGGGCCGCTGCGAGATCGGGATCGACCTGCATACTGGCTCCGACCATCGCACCAACCTGCCGCAGATCCGGGGCAACCTCGACGATCCGCACACCCTGGAGCTGGCTCGGGCCTTCGGCGCACCGGTGCTCCTGCAGGCCGGCTTGCGCGACGGCACGCTGCGGACCGCCGCCACCGACGCCGGCGTGACCCTGCTCCTCTTCGAGGGCGGGGAGGCTTGGCGCTTCGACGAGGAGGTGATCGTGGCCGGTACCAGCGGCACCCTTCGCGTGCTGGCCTACCTCGACATGATCGACGGTGATGAGGCACCCTCTAGCCGGCAACCGATCGAGAGTCGACGCAGCAGCTGGATCCGGGCACGTCGGAGCGGTATCGCCCTCATCTCGGCCCAGCTCGGGCAGGCCGTGCGCAAGGGGGAGCAGCTGGCCATCATCCACGACTCGCTGGGCCGGCGACTCGGTCGCGTGCGTGCCCCCATCGATGGGGTCGTCATCGGCCTCACGCAACACCCCCTGGTCCTGCAGGGCGACGCACTCATCCACATCGCAGCCACGGAGACGCCATGAAGGTCGCGATCCTCTCTCGTTCGCCGGGCGCCTACAGCACGCAGCGGCTCAAGGCCGCCGCCATCGACCGCGGACATCGCTGCCTGGTGCTCGACACGATGCGCTTCGCCATCGACCTCTCGACCGGCGATCCCGACCTGCAGTACCGCGGCAAGCCGCTCTCGGACTACGACGCGGTGGTGCCTCGGATCGGGGCCTCGGTGACCTACTTCGGGGCCGCGGTCGTCCGCCAGTTCGAGCAGATGGACGTGTATACGCCGACACCGGCCAACGGCATCACCAATTCGCGTGACAAGCTGCGAGCCATCCAGATCCTGTCACGGCATGACATCGGCATGCCCGCCACCGCCTTCGTGCGCAACCGGGCCGACGTGCGCCCAGCCATCGAGCGCGTCGGTGGTGCGCCCGTGGTCATCAAGCTGCTCGAAGGGACGCAGGGCATCGGCGTGATCCTGGCGCCCAGCAACCGCGTGGCCGAGGCCATCGTGGAGACGCTCCACAGCACCCACCAGAACGTGCTCATCCAGCAGTTCGTCGCCGAATCCAAGGGGCGGGACATCCGCGCGCTCGTGGTGGGCGATCGGGTGGTCGCCGCCATGCGGCGCGTGGCGCAGGGAGACGAGTTCCGCTCCAACGTCCATCGCGGCGGCAAGGCCGAGGCGCTGTCCATCAGCACCGAGTACGAGCGCACCGCCGTCCGAGCGGCCCAGATCATGGGCCTGCGGGTGGCGGGCGTGGACATGCTGGAGGGCGCTGATGGCCCGCTCGTGATGGAGGTCAACTCGTCGCCCGGCCTGGAGGGGATCGAGACCGCCACCGGACTCGACGTGGCCGGCGCCATCGTCGACTACGCCGCCAACCAGGTCGCCTTCCCCGAGCTCGACGTACGCCAGCGGCTCTCGGTCAGCACCGGTTATGGCGTGGCCGAGCTGCTGGTGCGCGAAGGTGCGGAGCTGGTGGGCACGACCATCCGCGACTCCGGGCTGCGCGAGCGTGATATCACCGTCCTTACCCTCCACCGGGGCACCGAGGTCATCCCCAACCCACGTGAGGCCCGCGAGCTGGAGCCGAACGACCGCTTGCTCTGCTTCGGCCGGCTCGAGGCCATGCGCGACATGATCCCCGCGCGCAAGCGACGGCGAGCCCGCGTGCGCAAGCTGCCGGAGGATCCCCTCGCGGGCGGCGAGCCGCCGAGCTCCGATGCGAGCGCGACCAACTAGCGGACAAGAGGAGGAGTGGGCATGAGCACGGACATCGGCTTCGGGATCTGCATCCCCAACTTCCGACGGGGCAGCGGCCCCGAGACCATGCTGGCCGCGACCCAGGCGGCGGAACGACTGGGCTGGCACTGCGCGCTCGCCACCGATCATATCCTCGTCGACAGCGCCGCGCGCGGCTCCGACTATCGGCACATCCACGAGGCGCTCATGAGCATCGCCTGGCTGGCCGGCCAGACGACCACCATCCGGCTGGGGACGAGCGTGCTGGTGGTACCCATGCGCGGCGCGATGGTGCTGGCCAAGGAGCTGGCCACCATCGACACCCTGAGCGACGGGCGTCTCATCGTCGGTGTCGGCATCGGCTGGAACGAGACCGAGTTCCAGAGTGTGGGCGCGGGCGATCGCTTCCACCAGCGAGGTGCTTTCCTGGAGGAGACGATCGAGCTCTGGCGCTACCTCTGGGGCGGAGGTGAGGGTCCCTACCGGGGCCGCTTCGACGGCTTCGAGGAAGGCTTCTTCGGTCCGCTGCCGCCGCAGGGCGCCGAGCTGCCGATCTGGATCGGCGCCACCGCCGAGGCAGCGCTGCGCCGAGCCGGCCGGATCGCCGACGGCTATCACTGCACCGGTGGTGATCCGGCCAGCCTGCGCGAGCGGGCGAGCGTCGTGGGCGCGTCCGCCGACGAGGCGGGACGGGACCGGCCGCTGATCTCCGCCCGCGTGAAAGTGGACTTCAGCGGCATGGCCTCCGGACCCGCGGTCATCAGCGGCTCGCCCGAGGCGATGGCTGCCCGCGTCCGTGCCTACGCCGACGCCGGCGCGAGGTACCTGGTCATCGACTTCGGCGAGACCGATCCGGACCTCGCCGCGAGCGCCATCGAACGCTTCGATCAGGAGGTCGTGGCCAGCCTGTCGTGACCCGGGCGAGGCGGTGCTTCGGCATCTCGGTACCGGGGGTCGTGCTGCTGGTGGCGACGACGCTGGCCATGGTCGTCGCACCGGCGGTAGCGGCGCTCGTGGACCCTCCAGAGGCCTGGTTCCCCTGCCCGGATGCACCAGCCCCGGTCGAATGCGCGCTGCTGGCGGTGCCGCTCGATCGCTCCGACCCCGATTCGGCGACGATCCACCTGGCGGTGCGCCGGCTGCCCGCGGATGACCCAGAGCGACGTCTGGGCACGCTGGTCACGATCGCCGGCGGCCCGGGCCAGCGTGGCACCGACCTGGTCTATCGCGGAGCCCAGGCAGGAGCGGTCGAGTCACGCTTCGACATCGTCAGCTGGGACCCACGCGGCACGTCGGGTGAGACGCTCATCGACTGCATCCCCGAGTGGGACCCCTACCGCGGGCTCGACCGCACGCCCGATGACCAGGCTGAGCGACAGGTGCTCGAGGCACGCACGGCGACGCTGGTCCAGACCTGTCGCGATCGCCACGGGTGGCTGCTGCCCTTCGTGCGCACGGCCGATGGGGCGCACGACCTCGATGCGCTGCGTGCGCTGCTCGGGGAGGACCAGCTGAGCCTGCTCGGGTCGTCGTATGGGTCGCGCCTCGCGCTGACCTATGCCACGCTCTATCCGGAACACGTTCGAGCGCTGGTCCTCGACGGCTACAGCGACCCCAACCTGCCGCCATGGGACGCGGAAGTGGAGCAGGCCGGTGCGTTCGAGCGCTCGCTGGAGCGGTGGCTGTCCGCTTGCGCGTCTGACCCCGACTGCCTCCTTGCGCAGCACGGTCAGCCCGACGACGTCATCTCCGCGCTGCTGGCGCGATTCGACGCCGAGCCCGTGCCTGTGGGCACCGACCAGGAGCTGAGCCAATCGGACGCCTACGAGGCGATCGCCGGGACACTGCTGTTGGGCAGCGCGGCCGAGGAGCGACTGCTGACCGCCCTGGCGGCGGCGGACGATGGCCACGGAGCTCCGCTCCTGGCCCTGGCCGACGAGGTTCGACAGCGCTACCGCGCCAGCGGGCTCACGCTGGGCACGTTCGCCGCCATCGAGTGCGCCGACACGGCCGCGACCTGGCGACTGCTGACGCGCAAGCGCCTCGAGGAGGTGGGCGAGCGCGTACGCAGGGTCGCACCACTGCTCGGCCCCTGGTTGTGGTCGCCGCCGGAGGTGCAGCCGGCGTGGCTACGGCTCTGCGAGATGCTGCCGACGCTGCCCGCTCCCCTGCCCGGCCCATTCGACGCGGCCGGGGCCGGGCCGGTGCTGGTGCTGACCACCGCTGGCGACCCCACCACGCCCGCCTCGGCAGCGGCGCGGGCGCCCGCAGACCTCGACGAGGCCCGCGTGATCACGGTCGCCGGCGACCATCACCTCGCCTATCAGACCGCCCTGAGCGACCCGCGCGAAGCTGCCGCGCGCTGCGTCATCGACGTCGTGGTGGCTTACCTTGTGGACCCGGCGGCCTCGTGGTCGGTGAGCGCCTGTCCCGTGGAGCAGGATCGGTGACTTGCCCCCGCCTGTATGGTGTTCGGACGACCTGCGACCCGCTGACCCCCACACCTCGAGGAGCTTCGACCATGCCCCTGCCCCGCCGCCGGACGATCGCTGTCGGCATGCTCGCCTTCGCCTTGACGGTACCGGTCGCGACCGCCGCCCAGTCCGATCCGGAGCAGGCCTCGCCATCGCCCGAAGCCCCGTTGCCCGTGCTCGACGGAGTGGCCTGGTATGAGAGCCTGGCGCTGGCGGGCGACGAATGGTCGGCGGAGCTGAGCCCTGACGAGCTGGCCGCCTGGGACACGCTGGCCGAGACGGCGGGTGTGTCCATCGATCAGGTGGAATACAGCTACCAGCAGGCCTTCGACCCGGCGCAGCTGCCGGTGATCGGCGGGATCGCCAGCGTGCGCATCGCCGGCGCCGAGACCGACGTCGTGCGCGACGCCGTCATCGCCGACCTCAGCGCTCAGGTCACCGGGCTGGGTCGACCGGAGCCCGACGTGAGCGAGGCGGTCATGGGCGACAAGGACGTGCTCGTGGTGCCGATGCCGGAGGCGCTGTCCGACCACGATGCCGTGGTCTACGCGAGCGGCGACGAGGCCTGGGTCATCCTGCTCGAGCCGGACCTCGTCGAGCAGGCGCTGGGCCAGCTGCCATAGCCCTCGCCATGCGCAGTCGCTCTCTGCCCTTCCTCGTCTGCCTGTTCGCTGTCCTCCTCGTGCTCGGCAGCGCACCGGCCCTGGCCCTCGCGCCCGAACCGGTCGTGCCCGTCGACGACGGGGCACCAGCGCAGGAGGAGCCGCCCCCGCAGGAAGCGCCCGCGCGCCTCTGCGCCGATGGTTCGACCGCGGGCGCGCCTCGGCTGGCCCTGGTCAGGCAACGATCCGGCGGCTTTACGAAGCGACCATCCGGCGTTCTCACGTCACAGCCCGGACCCGTCGTGCCCGTGGGCCCGGACGTCGAGCCCCGGAACGGGCCGAGCACCAGCTGCCGCCAGGACGTCTCGCTGAGCCTGACCATCACGGCACCCGACGGTCGCAAGCCGCAAGGTGTGGACGCGTGGTTCGACGAGGTCCTCGTGACCCAGGGCGCGCTGGAGGCGGGCTACCACACGAACCAGCCGGCAGCCGACCGGTCCATCACGCTCAAGCAGCCGCCTTCCGAATGGGAGGTGGTCGGCCTCAGCTGCACCTGCGGCGGAGCCACGGCCGCGGCCACGCCGGTGCGCGCCCAGACCGAACGCACAACCGGTCCATTCAGGCTGGCGAGCTATCCCGGGCCGGTCGTGGCCGTGGATCCAAGGGTCTCTGGCGGCTGTGCCGGCGCGCTGCCGCCGGCCCCTGCGACGGCCACGCTCGCGGGCGCCGCAGCCAGGACCGCACGGGCAGCAGGCGCCATGGTCCTCACGAGCTACCCCCGGCCGGTCGTGCCGGTCGACGATGGAGACCAGCCTGCGCCCGAGCCTGAACCGGAACCGCCCGCCGCGGAGGCACCGCGCATCAGCTGGTCCCAGCGCTCGGTCACCATCAGCGACCCCGACGGTGTCGGCGGCACCTTCAGCTGTGCCTGGGAAGTCGAGCTCGTCAAGGGCGACCTCGAGATCAGGACGATCACCGATCCGAAGGGCGAGGAAGGCAAGATCAAGTTCGCGCTCGACCCGCTCTTCAGCCACCCGGATGCGGAACCGCACTCGATGCGTGGTGCCCCCAGCGCCAGCGAGAAGCTGCGCATGGGTCCCTGGCGCATCGAAGCGCAGTTCCCCTACCAGTGGGAGCTGCAGTCGTCCACCTGCACCGATGCCGACGGGACCACGCCGTCCTCAGCCAACGGCGCGACCGGCAGCGCCGGGGTCGACGGGGGCGACCAGGTGACCTGCACCTTCGAGCTGCAGGCG
The DNA here is from genome assembly GCA_963800275.1 of uncultured Chloroflexia bacterium. GTDB lineage: Bacteria > Chloroflexota > Limnocylindria > Limnocylindrales > CSP1-4 > JAFMJV01. The sequence continues at coordinate 206,355 of CAWDAI010000007.1, read as the reverse complement.
CTCGTGCCCCGTGAAGGTCCGTGGCGTGCCGACGAAGGGCCGCTCAAGATCAACTGCGGTCCGATCAACGACACGCTCGATGGGCTGACCGAGCAGGTGTCGATCTCGCTCGTCCAGGATGGCGACCGGATCGTCGGCCGGGGGAACGGCGTGACGTGGCGGTTCGATCGCGATGGCACCGACCCGCGGCGCTTCCGGGGCACGTTGCGGCAGCCAGCCGCCGGCGGCACCATCGAGTTCAGGGCTGACCTGAAGCTGGTCGACTCCGAGCACATGAAGGGCTCGTTCCGGGCGAAAGCGAAGATCCGGGGCCAGACGTGTCGGCTCTCGCGCTCCATCGACATGCGCTACCGGGGCCGCTAGTCCGCGTACACTCGGGGGCGCGAGCGGAGCGCACGACCGTGTCCATCGGCTCGGAGTGGGAGGGGTCTCGATGCGGTTCGGACGGTTCGATGACGAGCGGCGCGAGTACGTCATCACGCGTCCGGACACCCCCCTGCCCTGGATCAACTACCTCGGATCAGAGGACTACCTCGGGCTCATCTCCAACACCGCCGGCGGCTACTCCTTCTACCAGGATGCGCGGCTCCGGCGCCTGACCCGCTATCGCTACAACAACGCCCCGCTCGATGTCGGTGGACGCTACCTCTACGTGCGCGACGACGACTCGGGCAGCTACTGGAGCCCATCGTGGGCGCCGGTCGGCGGGACGATCGACGACTACGAGTGCCGGCACGGCATGGGCTACACGGTAATCGGCTCGGCGCGTGAGGGCATCCGCACCGAGACGACGTACTTCGTACCCGTGGGCCAGACGCTGGAGGTCTGGCGCACTCGCGTGAGCAACGAGCGAGCGAGCGCGGCCCGGATCTCGCTCTTCAGCGCGGTCGAGTGGTGCCTGTGGGATGCCCTCGACGACGCCACCAACTTCCAGCGCAATTACTCGATCGGCGAGGTGGAGGTGGCAGACGGCGTCATCTTCCACAAGACCGAGTACCGCGAGCGGCGTGATCACTTCGCCTGGTTCGCCTGCAGCGAGCCGCTCGCCGGCTTCGATACGCAGCGCGACGACTTCCTGGGCCCCTATCGCGGCTGGGACCGGCCGCTGGCCGTGGAGGAAGGTCGGGCACGCGACTCGATGGCCCACGGCTGGCAGCCGATCGGGGCCCACCACGTGCGCCTGGAGCTGGCACCAGGCGAGACGCGCGAGGTGGTCTTCGCGCTGGGCTATGCAGAGAACCCACGCGAGGCCAAGTTCGACCCGCCCGGCTCGCAGACGATCGACAAGTCGCGGGTGCGCCCGGTCATCGAGCGCTTCACGCAGCGGGAGGCGGTGTCGGCGGCCCTCCACGAGCTGGCGGGCCACTGGGAGGATCTGCTGGGCCGGCTGCAGGTATCGACGCCCAACGAGCACCTCGACCGCATGGTCAACACCTGGAACGCCTACCAGTGCATGGTCACCTTCAACCTCTCACGCTCGGCCTCCATGTTCGAGTCGGGCATCGGCCGGGGCATGGGCTTCCGCGACTCCAACCAGGATCTGCTCGGCTTCGTGCACATGGTCCCCGAGCGCGCGCGGGCCCGGATCCTCGACATCAGCGCCACCCAGCTCCCGTCTGGTGGCGCCTACCACCAGTACCAGCCGCTGACCAAGCGCGGCAACGATGCCGTCGGCGGCGGCTTCAATGACGACCCCGCCTGGCTCGTGCTCGGCGTCGCGGCCTACCTGCGTGAGACGGGTGACCGCTCGATCCTCGACGAGATGGTCGCCTTCGACAACCGACCGGGCTCGGAGGTGCCGCTCTATCAACACCTGGTGCGTGCCATCGAGTACACGCTCGACCGCCTGGGCCCGCACGGGCTGCCGCTCATCGGCCGGGCCGACTGGAACGACTGTCTCAACCTCAATTGCTTCAGCGAGACCCCGGGCGAACCATTCCAGACGACGGAGAACAAGGCCGGCGGCGTCGCCGAATTGGTCTTCATCGCGGCCCTCTTCACGCTGGCCCTGCAGGAGATGGCCCAGGTCGCGGGGCCGCTGCGCGACGAGGTCTTCCGGCGTCGATGTGAGCAGGCCGAGCTGGACATGGTGGCGGCGGTCGATGCGCACGGCTGGGATGGCGCCTGGTTCCGCCGGGCATACGATTTCTTCGGCGCACCCGTGGGCTCGGCCCAGAACGCGGAGGGCCAGATCTTCATCGAGCCCCAGGGGATCGCGGTGATGGCCGGCATCGGGGTCGCAGACGGACGCGCGCAGACCGCGCTGGCCTCGGTGCGCGAGCGCCTCGCCACCGAACACGGCATCGTCCTGCTGCAGCCGGCCTTCAGCCGCTACTACCCGGAGCTGGGAGAGATCTCGTCCTACCCGCCCGGGTACAAGGAGAACGCGGGGATCTTCTGCCACACCAACCCCTGGCTGATGCTGGCTGAGGCGGCCCTGGGCAACGGCGAGGGTGCGCTCGACTACTACCTGCGCATCAACCCCTCGGCGCGCGAGGACATCTCGGAGATCCACCGCTGCGAGCCGTACGTCTATGCCCAGATGATCGCGGGCGTGGACGCGCCGACCCACGGTGAGGCCAAGAACTCGTGGTTGACCGGTACGGCAGCCTGGAACTTCGTGGCTGCGACCCAGGGCATCCTGGGCATCCGGCCCGAACACGATGGGCTGCGCGTGGATCCGGCCCTGCCTGCCGAATGGAGCGGTTTCACCGCCATCCGGCGCTTTCGTGACGCGGTCTACCACATCACCGTGGAGAAGGAGCCCGGCACGACCGGTCGCGTGACCTCGCTCGAGGTCGACGGGGAGGTCGTCGCGGGCAACGTCATCCCGCTGCCGGACGAGCCCGGCGAGATCGAAGTCATCGCACGCGTCAGTCGCGACCACTAGAGGGAGAGATCGGATGTCAGGACCGCAGGGCTGGGGCCAGCAGGCTCCGCCGCCACCCGGCCAGCAGCCGCCAGGCTGGGGTGCGCCACCGGCCGGTCAGCAGCCTCCGCCGCCACCCGGTCAGCAGCCAGGCTGGGGTGCGCCGCCGGCCGCGCCCGCGGGACCGACCAAGTACTGCCAGTCATGCGGCGCGGTCATCGCGGCGAGCGCGCCGGCGTGCCCCAACTGCGGCGCACGCCAGGCGGACGTCGGCTACGAGGAACCCAAGAACCGGCCGATCGCCATCCTGCTCGCTCTCTTCCTGGGTGATTTCGGCATCCACCGCTTCTATGTCGGCCCCATCGCCTGGGGTGTGGCCTACCTCGTCTTCTTCTGGACCGGCATCCCCGCCTTCCTGGCCTGGCTGGAAGCGATCTACTGGCTGAGCCGCAGCGATGTCGAGTGGGCCCAGAAGTACGGCGGCCCCGTCCATGAGGCCAACGGTTGTGCCATCGGCTGCCTATGGGTGCTGGCCCTGTTCCCGCTCATCGGATTGCTCTTCCTGGGCGGGCTCTTCTTGCTGGCGATCCCCTTGGCGGTCGCCTAAAGGACCAACGTTCGCGGTCGCCTGGGGAACCAACGCACCGAACCCGCCCTTCGCCCATCGGTCCGCCCACACGCGGCCCTCGGCGACCACCGCCAGCACGGCTTGGACCTCGACTCCGTCGGCGTCGGCCGGCCAGGTCGACCGCAGGAGGGCCTCGTCGCTGCCGGAGGCACCGCCGGCCCGCAGCAGGTCGAGTCCGGCGACCACGCCCACGGCATACCGTGGCGTGGGCACGCCCTGGGACAGGCCGAGCCGCACGAGACCGATGAGGCGGTCGTCCCAGCCCAGCTTGCGGCGAGGATCGCGGGCCGCGCGCTCGACCGTGTCGGCCAGCCACGGGTTGACCATGCGCTCGAGCAGGTCGTCCGCGAAGGCCGCATAGCCGGCCCGGCTGAAGAGCTCGTCCGCTCCCGCCCAGCGACGGCGTAGGGTCGCCCCCGATTCATCGATGAAGGCAGCCCGCAGGAAGCCCATCGCACCAGGCACATCGGTCAAGTCGGACATCAAGGTCAGGCCGAGCGAAGCGCCGAGGAAGCCGGCGAGGGCGTGCGTCGCGTTGTGGCCCAGGAGCTTGGCGTCCTCGAACGGCGCCAGGTCGCCGACCTCGCGCAAGGCAGGCATCCCCGGGTGCAGCCCGTCGCCGATCCGGGATACGAGGATGCGATCGAACGCCTCCACCAGGAACGCGCCGGGGAGGGCGGAGGTGATGCCGGAGAGACCCAGACCGTCGCGCTCGGCGGGGTCGCTGATGACCCCGCTCATCTTGCCGATGACGGTGTCCACGAAGCGAACGCGGGCAGGGACCGACTCGCGCTCGTCGTCGGGCACCGCGTCGAGGACCGCGGACGACAGGAGCCTGGCGGCGTTGCGGTGGTTTTCCGCGCAGTAGACGATCAGCGGCTCCGGCCGGAGCCGTCGACGCAGACCCTCGGCCAGGAGACGACTGGGGCTGGCCGGCCCAGGGCTCTGGTAGAAGGCCACGCTGGGCAGGGCGGAAGCGAACTCGTCCGCGTCCGCGATAGCCTCGATGACACGCTCCGGCTGGGCCGTGGAGTCGACCGGCGTGATCGGGCCGATCGTGGCCACGTCCACCCGGTCTGGCCGCGCGATGTTGAGGGCGAAGCGGCCATCGTCCGCGAGAAGACCGTTGACGAGCTCGGCGCGCACGTCCACCACCACCGGCGGGGCGTAGTCGCCAGTGCCGTAAGCCTCGTAGACGAAGAGACCGGCGCCGATGGCGCCGAAGCCCAGGACGACGAGGCGCCGGGAGCCCTCGAAGGTCACCCTAGGCGTCCGCGAGATAGCGCCACTCGTCCTCGGCCGACCAGCGGTCCACGTCCAGGATCCGTTCGCTGGCACGGTGCGGGTAGACGATGGCCTTGCCCTGCACGCGTCCGGTGCGGGCCATCTCCAGCAGCTCCGGGGCGTGCGCCAGGTCAGCCACATGGCCGATATGCGCAGCCGCGTCGATCTGCCCGGCCGCCATCAGTCGCAACGACTCGGTGACGTCCCACGGCCCCCCGCCGGACGAGCCGGTGATGTTGATCTCCTGGTAGTGCACGAAACGTTCATCGACCCCGATGATCTCCCGCCCCGCCGGCAGCCCAGCGAAGAGATCGAGCACCCCGTAGCGCGCGACCAGGTGCTGGACCGACTCCATGAGCTCGCCGTCGGCTGCGGTCACGATGACATCGTCCGCACCGGCCCCGCCGGTGCGTGCCAACACGGTCGCGGCCAGGTCGCCCGCGCGATTGTTGACCGTCACCAGCTCCACGCCCGCCGCCTCCGCCCGCGAACCGAAGGTCTGTTGCAGCCAGCGCAGTCGGTCGTCACGACGGGCCGTGGCGATGATCAGCCGGGGGCGTGCCGCGATGGCCAGGTCGACATGGATGCGTCCCATCGGTCCGGCTCCGATCACGACGGTCACCCCACCCTGTCGCAGCCCGTTCGTCGCGCTGCGTGCCGCGGTGCGGACCGGCTGCGAGAGGTGCAAGTGGTGAGCGTGCGAGCTGATGATGCAGCTGATGGGCTCGGCGATGGCGGCATGGCCGGCCGGCAGCCCTTCGTCGGGCAGCGGCAGCAGGCAGCCAGCCTCCAGCACCTCTTCGGTGAGCAGGATGTACTCCGCGAGCAGGCCCGGCAGCGAGTAGCCCACCGCCACCTTGGCCACGCCGCGGCCATCGTCGGTATAACGTTCGAGGTGATTGATGGGCGCGATATCGACGGCGGGCTGGACGGCGCAACGCTGCCCGGGCACCCACTCGCCCGCCAGCCCGCGACCGACCTCCACGACCGTGACCACGCCCTCGTCGCCCACGATGGCGGGGTGCTCGGCGGGGTCCCAGCCGTGCATGAGCGGATGCTCAGCGCCCTGATCGATGAGCTTGTTGACCGAGGTGCAGATGCCCGCGGCATCGACGCGGGCGAGCAGCTGCCGGGGTCCGGGCCGCGGCACCGGGATGCTGCGCACGGAGAGCGCAGCGGTGCCACGTCCAGCGAGTACCGTGGCGCGCATCTTTGCCGGGATCGGGCCCACGGCTCCCGGCGCGATCATCGCGGTTCCAGGCCGGCCAGTCGCCAGGCTTCGGCGGGATCCTCGGGGCCGGTGAAGGTGCCGATGGTCGTGGTGCACAGCGCGCCCAGCGCGGCTCCCAGGCGAGCGGCTTCCTCGGCACCGAGTCCGTGGATGAGCCCGATGAGGACACCCGCGGTGAAGGAATCGCCGGCGCCGGTGGTGTCGAGGGTGTCCACCTTGAAGGCCGGGATGTGCCCGACGAAGTCGTCGTGATCCACCCACGCTCCACGCGGGCCGTCGGTGACGATGGCGAAGGCCACGCCCAGTTGGCGCAGGCGCGCAGCGGCAGCGACCGGATCGGCGATACCGGTGATGCCCTCGGCCTCCGGGATGCTGGGGATGAACAGGTCGGTGTGGGGCAGCGCCGGCAACACGCGCTGCCACTGCCCGGTGGAATCGTGGACCACGTCCAGGCTGGTGTGGATGCCCTTGGCCTTGGTCCGCCGGAAGAGCCCCGCCAGAGGTTCGCCGTCGGGATCGTCCAGGCCCGGCAGCACGAGTGCGCCGCCCACGTGCAGGAAGTCGCCGACCAGACGGTCCTCGATGGCCTCCGCGGTGATCGAGGCGTCGGCACCCAGGTTGTGCAACATGGTCCGCTCACCGTCCTGGTCCACCGCCACGAGCGAGGTCGAGGTCGGGAACGGCGAATCGACGAACTCGACGTGCAGGTGCGGGGCGGGTGAGGTCTGGCGGATGGAACGACCGAAGATGTCGTCACCGACGGGGATGATGAGCCGGGTCTCGATGCCCATGCCGCCGAGCACGCGGCCGGTGCGGAGGGCCGGGCCGCCCTCGGCGGTGGAGAAGGTCTCGACCAGTCCGAGCACGCCGATGGGGAGGGGGCCGGCGGCCTTGGCCAGGACGTCGAAGACAGCGCTGCCCGCGCACGTGATCTGGATGTCCCTCATGTCTCGATGATAGGTCCGCGGCGAGACCGGGCGTGCGCCGTGCGGACCGCGGAGACCCGCCGAGAGTTCACCGTGCGACTAGTACTGATGGGCCTCTCCCAACCACACCCGACCACACCCAACATAAACTCCACCTACGTCCGCACAGGGTGAGAGTCCGCTGATCTCGATTCGACCAAGAGGTCGCCTGTCGCCGCCGGTACATCGGCAGCCATGAGCGACGTCCGCATCTGCCACAGCTGCCAGAGCGCGAACCAGCCGAACGCGGAGTCCTGTGCTGCCTGCGGCGCCCCGCTCCTCGAAGGCGTGGAGATGGCCGAACCAGAGGTCGTGACCAGGATGCCGGAGGCGGCGGAGGACGTGGCCCAGTGCCCGGCCTGCCTGACGCGTAACCCGGCCGAGCGCTCCTTCTGCTGGCGCTGCCTGACCGAGCTGCGGACCACCGACCTGCTGCAGGATCCTGCGCCGACACCTCGGGCCGAGCTGGCCGCGAGCGTGGTGGCCGCCCCCCTGGCGTGGGCAGCAGATGCGTCGGGTTCACCTGACGAGGCCAGCGCGGCCGATCCGACCGCGGACGTTCCGACGCCGCCCACCGCTGAGCCGCTCGTGACAGGGGCACCAGTCACGAGCATCGACCCCATGCTGGAATCCGCCGGGACGGCCTCGCCAGTGGCGCCGATACCGGTGCCGCCCACGCCTTCCGTGGTGTCCGCTGCCTCTCGCCGGGGTGGCGGCAACATCGGCTGGGGACGCGGGATCGCTGCGGTGGTGGCTGCGGCCATCGGGCTGGCCGGTGCCGTGTGGCTCCTTGGCGGTGGCGGCGGCGATGAACCACCGATCACCGCCCAGTTGCCAAGCCCCACGCCGTCTGCACCGGCGGTCATGGCCGAGAGCTCCACGGCGCCGGTGATGGCGACCCTCGATCCGGAGGTCATCGCCGCTCTCGCGGAGACCCCTTCGCCATCACCGACTCCCACGCCTGCTCCTACCCCATCGCCGACTGCCACTCCGTCGCCGAGCCCCACGCCGTCGCCGACGCCAACACCGAGCCCCACACCGTCTCCGACCCCCACACCAACGCCAACGCCGAAGCCATCACCCAGCCCGACGCCGACTCCCAGCCCAACGCCATCACCGACCCCTACCCCTACCCCATCGCCGACGCCTACCCCTACCCCAACGCCGACTCCCACGCCGTCGCCCAGCCCGACACCGGCTCCCACGCCGTCGCCCAGCCCGATGCCGACTCCCACGCCGTCGCCCAGCCCGACTCCCACGCCGACCCCATCGCCTACGCCGACACCGACTCCCACGTCGACGCCATCGCCCAGCCCGACGCCGACCCCCACGCCATCGCCGACCCCCACGCCGACTCCTACCCCATCGCCTAGCCCATCGCCGTCGCCCACGCCGACTCCTACCCCCCCGCCATCACCAACACCGAGGCCATCACCCAGCCCGACGCCGACGCCGACTCCTAGCCCATCGCCGTCGCCCACGCCGTCACCCAGCCCGACGCCGACGCCGACGCCGACTCCTACCCCATCGCCATCGCCCACGCCGACTCCTACCCCCACGCCATCACCAAGCCCGACGCCATCACCCAGCCCGACGCCAACGCCGCCACTCACGCCGACGCCATCACCGACGCCGGAACCGAACGCATCCGTGGCCCCGGAACCGATCACCGCCGAGACAGCTGCCTTGCTCGCACGCGTGCCCACGCTTGCGTGCGCGCCGGAGACCACGACGTCCGACACGTTGGCCGCGGCTATCTCCTGCGAACCGACGGATGCGTCGGTCGACTCGCTGACGCTCACGACGGTCGAGGAGCCTGAGACCCTGCGCGCCGCCTGGCGAGCAGCCGCCGTCGCAGACGAACGACGAGTCCGCGGTGACGCCTGTACCACCGCCTACCCCGACACGAACAAGTGGGGCTTCGGCAACATCGCCTGCGGGATCGAGGGTGGGACCGCACGCATCGATTGGACCGATGCGCGGATCGGGCTGCTCGGTTCGGTCAAGGGCACCAGCGACGACGTATCGGCACTGTATGACTGGTGGCGTTCCAACGCCCGCAAGATCGGGCGGAGCGCCGAGAGCGCTCAGGTCACGCCCGAGAAGAAGGCCCTACCCAAAGAGCCTGCGAATCCCAGGCCATCGCCGCTGGGCAAGTTCGTGCGTGTGCCGGGTTCGCCGGACGCCATCAGCTGCGCCGCCAACGGACCGACGATCCCCGATACGTTCGACCGTGCCTGGCGCCTGACCACGATCGACTTCCAGAACCGCAAGGGCTACGAGCGCGTGATCCTGAACCTGGAGCGCGTGGGCAAGAACAACACCAAGTGGCCGACCGAGGCACGCGTGAAGCGGATGCCGCTCTCGAAGGCCACCAAGGCCGTGCCCAAGGCGCCGCGGTCGAAGCGTGGCAACGTCGGCATCGTCGTCAGGCTCGACGGCGTCCGTGATGCGCCCAACCTCTACTCGTATCGGCCGAAGAGCCTCGACTACCTCAAGGAGGTATCACTCGTCCGCGATGGCAACGGCCGCGCGCTCGTGCTCTCCTCACCGCAGGGCACCTGCTACCAGGTGAGGATCCCGGTGTGGGCGGCCAACGCCAGTGGCAAGGAGCGCAAGGCCGAGGTCTTCATCGACCTGCGACCGAAGTAGTCCCCACGAGCCGGCTTCACCGACCGGCCGCCGCCGGTCGCTCTTGGCCCGCGCCGACTCAGCGCCGCAGATCGATCTCGGCCTGGGCCACTTGCTCCCCAGTCACGCAACTGACGACCTCGAGCTCGAACCTGATCCGGAGTTGCGCCTGGAGCACACCCAGTGCACGACGGGCCAGAGGCGCTCTCCGAACCAGCCCGCATGTGCCTGACACGCACCCTGAACGTGCGCACCCGGAGGGTGGCTGGTTGCGTGACTGGCAGGCAAGTCGGCCCTGGTGACGACAAGCTCCGAACGACCGGCGAGGAACCCCGGCAACCAACCCCCGACGATCAAGCCTGCTACAGCCTGTGGGAGATCGGAGCGACCGCCGGATAGACCTCCCGGTAGAGCTCGTAGCTGCGGGTGTAGGCCGCGTGCCGGGCCGGGTCCGGCTCGAACGTCTCGGTCAGCTCCAGGAAGCGCTCGGCTCCCGCGCTCGCGGATGGCCACAGCCCGACGCCGGCGCCGGCCAGCAGCGCCGCCCCGAAGGCGGCTGCCTCCGTCACACGTGGTGTGATGACGGGCAGGCCCGTGATGTCTGCCTTCATCTGCAGCCACAGTGGAGAGCGAGCACCCCCGCCGATGGCGCGCAGCACGTCGATGCTCACGCCTCCCGCCTGCAGCAGGTCCAGGTTCAGGCGGAGCTCGTAGGTCAGGCCTTCGAGGATGGCCGCGGCGAGGTCGGTCCGGGTGGTAGCGAAGGTCAGCCCCAGCACCGCACCCCGCGAGGCGGTGTCGAACGAGGGTGTGCCCGCGCCGGCGAAGTGCGGCAGCACCAGCAGGCCGGTCGGTCCGGCGGGCGCGTCGGCCAGCATGAGGTCGTAGGCGTCGCTGCCATCCGCCCGGGCCTGCGCCAGTTGGGGCTCGCAGAAGCCATCACGGAACCAGCGCAGGGCCAGCCCGCCGCTGTGGTTGAGGGTCATGGCCAGGAACAGCTCGGGCACCGTCGCGCGGTAGACGCTCACGTTGCCCTCGTAGAGCGGCTTCGAGACGACGGCCGAGCCCAGCGCGACCTCCACCACCTCCGCGGTGCCGGTCGAGACCATGGCCAGGCCCGGTCGCGTGAGCCCGACGCCCAGCGCACCACAGGCCTGGTCGTGGCCGCCGGTGACGACCAGCGGTGCCGTTCGCAGGCCCAGCCGCTCGGTGAGCGCCGACGAGAGCGGCCCCGCCAGCGTGCCCGACGGGGCCACCGCAGCGAGCCGCTCGGGCACCAGCCCGACCGCCTCGAGGATCTCGCTCGGACCAGCCGCCGGCCTCCAGGTCGAACAACTGGGTCCGTGACGCCAGGCACGAGCTGATGACCGGGTGCCCGGTCATGCGCGCGATGAGGAAGTCCTCGACCAGCAGGAACCGGTCGGCCGCGGCCCACACCTCCGGCTCGTGCTCGCGGATCCAGAGCAGCTTGGGCAGCGTGTTGATGGTGTGGACCGGCATGCCCGTGCGCTCGAACAGGGCCTGGGCCCCGAATCGCTCGCGCAGCCAGGCGTTCTGGGCGTCCGTGCGAGTGTCCATGCCCAGGATCGTCGGGCGCAATGGCCGCAGCCCGGCATCGACCGGCGTGACCGCCTCGCCGTGCACCGAGAGCCCGATGGCGGCCACCTCGCGCATGCCGGCCGCAGCGATCGCCTTCCCCATCGCCTCCAGCGCCAGGCCCCAGACAGCCTCGATATCCTGCTCCGCCCACGTCGGTTGCGGAAGATCGACGGGGTACTCGCGAGCGGCGGATGCCAGCAGCGCGCCGTCGTCGGTGAAGAGGACGGCCTTGCAGCCGGTGGTACCGACGTCGAGCCCGAGAAGGGCCGTCATGCAGTCACGGCCCCGTGGGCGAGGGCCTCCTGGTACATGGCCTCGATACGATCGGGTGTGATGTCAGGCTGCAGGTTGTGCGCCGCGCAGAAGACGTAGCCGCCGCCTCGGCCCAGTGTCTCGATGCTGTAGTCGACTTCGCGCCGGATCTCCTCCGCGGTCGCGGTCGGCAGTACCTGCTGGACGTCGATGCCGCCGCCCCAGAAGGCCAGCTCAGCGCCGAACTCCTGCTTCATCACGGCGATGTCCATCTTGGCCGCGCTGCGCTGGATGGGGTTGAGCGCGTCGACGCCGCACTCGATGAGATCGGGGATGATGTCGAAGACCGAGCCGCAGGAGTGCATGAAGATCTTGGCCGCCGTCCTGGAGTGGATGAAGTCGTACAGCTCCCTCAGATAGGGCTTGACGTCTTCGCGAAACATCTCTGGCCTGATCCAGGTGCCCCGTTGGGTGCCCAGGTCATCGCCTTGGGCCACCACCTGCACATAGGGCTCGACGTGCTGGAGGAACAGGTCCCAGAGCGCGATGTCGGTCTGGGTGATCTTGTCGAGGATGGCATGCGCCAGGTCCCTGTTCCAGTACAGATCCATGCAGAACTGCTCGTATCCGCGCATGAAGCAGGCGCCCTCGAAGGGGCCCAGGCACATGATGTCAGCCACCACCGCGAAGTCGGTCTCCTCGAAGAGACGCCGGGCCTCCTCGCGGATCCCCGCCACGCGTCCGGGGTCATAGGGATCTGGCCACTGCACCCTGTCGAGATCGCTGGCTCGCTCGAGGTCGGCGAAGGGACGTTCGACGACGTCGTAGTAGAAGGACGCCTTCTGCCAGGTCAGGTCGTACTCATCGACGAAGCGATCGCCGGGCAGCTCGCGCGTCTCGAACTCCCAGGGCCCCTTGAGGTAGACCGCCCGAGTGTCCACGTCGTAGCGCTGCAGCAGGTCCTCGCGGGGATAGACCGTGTCCATCTGGCGGTGCGAGATGTGCGGTGTGTCATCGGGCGGCAGACCCAGGTGCTCAAGCAGGTGCTGATAGGCGATGCGCGTGACCGTGGTCACGATGGTCGAGCCCAGGTCGATCGGGACGCGGTCGGTCTCCTGGTGGTCCAGCGCGGCCACGACACGTTCTCGATGATTCACGTCACTCCTCCACGGTGCTCAGTGACCTTGCCGGACCCGCCCGCGCCGTCGCTATGACGGGGCGGGCGCGGGTCTCGCCTCTGGTGGTCCGGACTCGCCTTTCTCGACGCGGATATTGCGCCGTTCCAGGCGCGTGAGGAGGCGCATGCGCTGGGCATCGATGAAGACCGCGAAGAAGATGACCGCGGCGGCGATCATGTCCTGCAGGTACAGGTCGATCTGGAGGTAGACGAGGCCGGTCGCGATCATCTGCACCAGCAGGACACCGATGACGGTGCCGGGGAACACCGCCCCCACGCCACCGAAGAGGCTGGTGCCGCCCAGCACCGCCGCAGCGATGGCGCGAAACTCGACGCCCTCGCCGATGCCCGCCGAGACGCTGCCTTGCTGGCTGATGGCGATGACACCGGCCAGGGCCGCACAGAACCCGGAGATCACGTACACCGAGCCGGTCAGCCGGATGACGTTGAGGCCGGCCTTCTTGGCAGCATCGAGGTCGTTGCCCATGGCATAGATCTGTCGGCCCATGGCGGTGAAACGCAGGAACACGACAGCAACCGCGACCACGATGCCGAAGACCACCACCGGGAGCGGCACGCCGAACACGTCGGTGGCCGCATATGCCATCTCTGGCGGGAGGATGAACTGCCGCGATTCGGTCAGCAACAGGCCCACGCCCCGGCCCATGGTGAGCGTGGCCAGCGTGGCCACGAAGGGCACGAGTCCCACCTTGGCGATGAGGAAGGCATTGAGGAAGCCCCACGCGGTACCGGCGACGATACCGGCCAGGATGGCCAGGACGTAGTTGACATCCTGCTGCAGGAGCAGGCCCACCACAGCCGCAGTGATGTACATGGTGGCGCCGACCGAGAGGTCGATGCCACCCGTCAGCAGGACCGCGGTCATGCCCACCGCGAGCAGGCCCACGAACGCCGATGACTCCACGATGTTGGAGAAGTTGCCGATGGCGAAGAAGCGCTCGTCGAGGACGCTGAAGAGCACGAAGACGAGGACGAAGAGGATAAGCGGGATGTTGCGCAGGATCGGCATGGTCAGGCGGTTCGTGGTCATGCTGCCTGCTCCCGGAAGGCCGTGCGCAGGATCTGCTCGCGGTCGAAGTCGGCCCGGTCGAACGAGCCCAGGATCTCGCCCTGGCCCATGACCACGATCCGGTCGCACAGGCCCGCCAACTCCTCGATCTCCGAGGAGATGAAGAGCACGGCAGTCCCCCTGGCCGCGATCTGGTCGATGATCTCGTAGATCTCGTACTTGGCTCCCACGTCCACACCGCGGGTGGGCTCATCGATGAGCAGGATCGATGGCTCGGTCATAAGCCACTTGCCCAGCACCACCTTCTGCTGGTTGCCACCAGACAGGCCCTTGACCTCGTTCCTGAACGCGTCATTGACCTTGATGGTCAGGACCTCCACGGTCTCCTTCACGGCGGTCGCGAGGCCGCTGCTCCGGACACGCTTGACGATGCGAGAGGTGTAGTCGGGAAGGGCGGCGAGGGTCAGGTTGTCGGCCACGGTGGCCTCCATCATCAGGCCCTCTTCACGGCGGTTCTCGGTCACGAAGGCCATGCCGTCCTTGATATTGCGAGTCGGCGACAGCTTGTCGGCGACGACCCCGTTGATGAGCACCTCGCCCTCATCGAAGTCCTCCAGGCCAAAGATGATCTGGGCCAGCTCGGAACGGCCCGAGCCCATCAGGCCAAACACGCCCAGGACCTCGCCCTTGTGGAGCTTGAGGTCGATCTGGTGGCAGATGCCAGCCTTGCTCAGGTTACGGACCTCGAGCATGAGAGCCTCGGTCGGAGCGGCGGTCCGCTCGGGGTAGAGGTTCTCGATATCGCGACCGACCATCGAGCTGATCATGCGGTCGATGGTGAATTCCTCGCGCGGCCCCTTGGCCACCAGGTTGCCGTCACGGAGCACGGCGATGGCGTCTGACAGGCGCATCACGTCGCCCAGGATGTGGCTGATGTAGAGGATGGTCTTGCCGTCCTCGTGGAGCCGCCCGATGAGCCCGAACAGTCGATCGGTCTCGCGCGCCGTGAGCGATGTCGTGGGCTCGTCGAAGATGATGATGCTCGCGTCCAGTGACAGCGCTTTTGCCACTTCGACCAGCTGTCGCTCGCCGGGAGCGAGGCGCTCGACGCGCATATCGGGCGAGACGTGCAGGTCGACCATGGCCAGGTACTCCCGGGCGCGGTTGTTGAGGGCGCGCCGATTCAGCAAGGGAACGCGTCCCATGGTCGGGAAGTCGCTGATGAAGAAGTTCTCGGCGATGGTCAGGTTGGTGAAGAGGTTCAGTTCCTGGTGGATGAAGGCGATGCCAGCCGCATCCGCGTGCCGTGGGTCACCGGGCTCGAATATCTCGCCGTTGAGCAGCATCTGGCCGGCCGTGGCTGGCACCACGCCGCCGAGGATGTTCATGAGCGTGGACTTTCCGGCACCGTTCTCACCGACCAGGCCGACCGTGGTGCCGCGCTCGACGTCGAGATCGATGCCCTGGAGTACTGGCACACCAAAGAAGGCCTTCTCGATGCCCTGGAACTGGAGGATCAGGTCAGTCATGCTCGCGCGGCCCTCAAACCTGCTGCAGCGCCAGGCGCCGACGGACGACATCGAGGAGGGCGGCGAAGAGGATGACCGAGCCCTTGACGATGGCGATGTAGAAGTAGGGCACGTTGAGCAGGGACAGCGCGTTGCCCAGCAGGACCAGGAAGATGACGCCGAACACGGTCCACATGATCTTGCCCCTGCCGCCGGCCAGGCTCGTGCCGCCGATGACCACGGCCGCGATGATGTCCAGCAGCAAGGGTTCGCCCAGCGTCGGCCGACCCTGCTGCACGCGCGAGGTATAGATGATCGATGCCGCCGCGGCACAGAAGCTGCTGAACATGTAGGTAGCCACGATGACCTTCTTCACGGGCACGCCGGAAACGATGGCCGCGCGGGGGTTGTTACCGATCCCGTACAGCCAGCGCCCGAAGATGCTCCGACTCAGCACCAGGTGGGCCGCGACAGCGACACCGATGGCGATGCCCATCGCGATCGAGAAGAACCCGAAGTCGTCACCGATCAGGGCGAACTCGTCGGGCAGGTCGATGATGTTCTCGCTCTTGACGAGGTAGATCGCCAGGGCCGCCACGAACATCGAGGTCACCAGCGTGACCATGAACGGCGGGATCCGCGCAAAGGCCACGGCAGCGCCATTGAAGGCCCCGATCAGCAGGCCCACCGCGAGCATGGCCAGGATGGCTACCGGGATACCCAGGACCGAGTCGTGCAGGACCGCGCCGTCCTGGAACAGCATCACGTCCCAGAGGGGACTCTTGCGGAAGACGATGGGATTGGCCGACTGGGCGATGAACGCCGCGCCGACCACGCTGGCGAGCGAGACGACCGCGCCCTGCGACAGATCGATGCCCGCGATGATGAGCACGAACGTCTGACCGACCGCGATCACCAACAGCGGCCACATGTTGGAGAGCAGGTTGGTGATGTTGTAAGGGGTCGCAACCGTCGGAGACACCAGGTAGAGGCCCGCGAACATCGCGATGCAGAGGTACAGGATCAGGTACTCCGACATCAGGATGCGCTTGCCGAGGTATACGGCGCGGTCCATGGCCGAGGGCTGCGGCTGAGCGGCGGCGGTCATACGGCCAGACTCCGCTGGCTGCTAGGTGACAGGTACATCACGTCTCTGCTGCGTGGGTGGCGGATCCAGGGGCCAGGGCCAGGGCCCGAGGATGCGACGAGGCAGGTCGGTCCTGCCTCGTCGCCATCATCGGGGGGTTACTCGACGACGGTGTCGACGCCTTCCTGATCGGCCAGGAGCTTGCAGCCCCACATGTCCATCGCGCGCTCGGCGAAGTTGCCGGCGGTGAGGGCGAATCCGGGGTCATCCAGCCAGGCATCCGGCTGGGTCTCGCCGTCGGCGACGGCCTGCAGTAGCGCGTTCAGCATGGTCTCGGCTTCGAAGTACAGGTTTTGCACGCCGGTCGAGTCCACGTAGCCGTCTCGGATCTGGCGGCAGGCGTTGACGTCGCCGTCGAGGCCGGCCATGAGGACGTGATTGGGATCATCACGGGTGACCCACTTGCCAAGCGGCTCGAGGATGCCCTTGATGGTCGGGAACAGGAAATCGGAGGACGTGAACAGGAAGTCCACGTCGGGGTTGGCAGCGATGGCCGCCTGCAGGTTGGCCTGAGCGGTCGCGGCGTCCCAGTTGGTGGGGACCTCGATGGGATCGGTCAGCCACAGGTCGGGGTTGGCGTCGATGACGTCGTAGAAGCCTTCATAGCGGCCGATGGCGTTGGGATCGCCCAGGTCGCCGACCATGATGAGCGGCGTTACCTTCTCGCCGGCCGCGATGGCCTGATCGGCGATGTACTGGACGGCGTCACGTGCGATGGTGCGGTTGTCAGCCTGGACGACGATGGCAGCGCCATCTTCGCTCTGCGGTGGGCGGTTGAAGATGCCGATCGGGATGTTGGCGTTGTTGGCCTCCTCGATCAGCGTCAGCGCGATGGAGCCGTCCTTGGGGATCACGAAGATGGCGTCCACGCCCTGGGCGATGCAGTCGCGCTCCAGCTGGAGCTGGCCGTTGGCATCAGGGCTGTAGCGCTCGAGCACGTTGTCGCCCTGGGCGGCCAGCGTCTCGGTCATGGCCTTGTGGCCGGCCAGCCAGAACTCGGTCTCGAGGTCTTCGTGGATGAAGCAGATGTTCAGCCCGCCGGCCGCGGCCATGGACTCGTCCACAGCCGGAGATTCGTCCTGCCCTAGCGCGGGGGTGCCGGCCAGCGCGAGCGCGCCGGCCATGGTGAGTCCGATGACTCCCTTGAGATTCCGCATTACTTGCGTCTCCTCCAAAATCAGTGCCTAGATGGACGTCTGACTACTCCCTATCGCCTGCCACACCTCCCGTTATCGCTACACATGTCGGAAGACCTCCCAGTCGAGGTAGTTCTCGAGCGCCTCCGCCACCGCGTCCGCGGTGTGCGCGGGGCTCATGGCGCAGTGGTGCTCGAAGCCGACGTTGCAGATGAGCTTCAGCAGCGGCTGGAAGTTGGGGATCTCCACCACGGCCCGCGAACCGAAGGTGTCAAGCGGGTCGTCGAGGAAACGGCCTTCGGCCACGTAGGCCTTGCACTTGCCGTTCACGTCGTCGGTGCTGATGCGCGCGATGGTCAATGGCGCGGCCGGGGCCCGGCCGTTGATGGCGCCGTAGACGTTCTCGTTACCGAGCGTGGTGCCCAGCACGTCCGCGATCTGGATCTCCGCCTCGCCTTCGGGATAGAAGTTGAGGGGCCAGTTGCCGCAGTGGAAGAGGACGCACTTGTCGGGGTCCTCGCCGTAGTTGTTGTTGAGGTCGACGATGGCGGAGGGCTGCTCCCCGGCCAGCTGCAGCGCGTACATCGAGGCCAGGCCGGTGATGTCCGTCTCACAGGCGGACGGCATCATCTTGCTGCTCATGATGCTCATGAGCGTGCACACGTTGACGCCGAAGTTCTCCTGCAGCGAGTGCCAGCACTGGATAGCGCTGGCGTTGAGGTCGTTCTCGGCCATCCAGTCGTCGATGACCACACCGAGTCGAGCCATGCGTACGAGGCGCTCGGGCGGCACCGTCGGATGGGGCATGTGCGCCTTGATCTCATCGAGCTTGGCCTTGACCGAGGGGGCATCGTCGGTGAGCTTGTCGGTCAGGCCGAAGATCTCGCTGAAGTCGACGACGCTGACCGAGATGCCGCTGGCTTCGAGCAGCTTCTCGCTGTAGCGCACGGTCTTGAACGCGTCCGGCCGGGTGCCGATGGCGCCGAGGCGAGCGTGCTTCATGCCGTTGGCCGTCTTGCACACGCGCACGAACTTGTCGAGGTCGGCGCGGAACGCGGCGCTGTCGACGGGGGTCGTGTGGTTCTCGGTGAGGGAGAACTTGATGCCGTACTGGCGCAGGTCGTTGGAGACGGAGATCTTGCCGCAGAACGCGTCGCGCCGACGATCCAGGGAGAAGGCCGTGACGTCGTCGGGATAGGCCTGCAGCAGCACCGGCACGTCCAGCCCGGACAGGCGCATGGTGTCGGCCACGCCCTTCTCGTCGCCGAAGTTGGGCAGGATCACCACCACGCCCTCGATGTCCTTCCGGCGCTGGTCGAAGAGCTCGGCGCAGACCTTGGCCTCGGCGCGCGTCTCGATGCCACCGAGCTTGGTGGCCTCCGGGTCGACCCAGACGGGCTCGAGGTCCATCTCGTCGAAGAGCGCCTTCACGTCGGCTCGTGCCTCTGTCACCAGTGCGTCCGGGAAGAAATCGCGGTTGCCGACGATCACTCCCAGTGTGGCTCGTGCCATATCCTTCTCCTCCTTGGGCCTGCGCCCCTTTAGTCGCTTGCCAGTCGGTCGACCGCGGCCAGCAGCTCGGACTCGGTGATCGCCCCCTGCGACCAACGGTCCTGCAGCTGCCGCAGGCTATAGACGGTGGATGATTTGACCTCGACGTCCGCGAACGTGATGGGGCTGTCCAGCGGGACCGAGCGCACGACCTTCGCGCCGTTGGCCAGACCGATGGGCACCAGCCCCTCAGCCGCCGCGGTCTCGTAGGTGTCGATGAGGCTGTAGTAGGCGGTGCCGCCGATGGCGTCGAGCGTGTCGCCCGCGACCAGGTCCCGCTTGGCCACCGCGAAGACCTCCGAGGTCAGCCTATCGAGCGGGACCATGTTCGACTGGCGCCGGATGGCGAGCATGGCGCAGGTCAGGGGCACCTCGATGCTGCACAGGTGGAAGGGCCGGAAGAGCGTGTAGTAGGGGCCATCGCCCATGTCGCGCAGGACCATCGCTTCGCGCAGGCGAGGGTGGTCGGTGTGGACGATGAGGAACACGCCCGGGGCGACCGCCCCGATGCCGTAGTCGACCACGCCCATCCGGCCCAGCAGCCCGCCCTCGGCTTGCAGGCGGAAGACCTCGTGGAGGTGATCGCGATCGGTCCTCGGTCCGTGCATGCCGCGGATGTCGGGCACCAGCCCCGTGGCGTTGGAGACGGCGGCCATCTCGATCATCGTCTTGGAGCCGTCCACGAACTCGACGAGCATGTTGGGCGAGAGGCCCCGCCGGGCGGCCTCGGCCTGCACGGCCGGATCGGCCGGGGTGGAGTGACGGTCCAGCGGGTTGTTCTTGCCCTTGCCCGCGGCCACGATGGTGAAGCCCATCGACTGGGCCAGGTCGTACAGCTCCTTGCAGGCGGCTGGCTCGTCACCGGCCGCAAGCGCGTAGAGCACGCCCTTCTGCCGCGCGTACCAGTGGAGCAGCGGGCCCACGGTGATGTCCGTCTCCACGTTCATCATGGCCAGGTCCTGGCCGTTGCGTGCGGCCCGCAGGGCGGCGCGGGTGCCGACCTCGGGCACGCCGGTGGATTCGAGCATCACATCCACGCTGCGCATGTCGGTCACGATGCGGTAGTCGGCGACGGCCACGTTGTGCCCGGCCTCCACGGCGGCGTCAGCCTCGGCCGCGGTCTCGGCCACCACGACCTCGCCTTCCACCAGTCCGATGCGATAGGCGTCGCGAGCGCGCTCGAGGTCGAGATCCGCGGTGACCACGACCCGCAGGCCGACCATCTCGTGAGCGGTGGCCACGACGTCGGTGCCCATCTGGCCGGCACCGACGAGGCCCACGCGCACCGGCTTGCCCGCGGCCTCACGCTGCTGCAGCTCGGCGTTCAATCCGATCATGCCCGAGTCCATCCTTCCTGCTCGATGCGGACCATCACCTTGAGCGCCTCGCCCGCGGCCACGGTGCGGAAGACCTGCTCGATCTCGTCGAGCGGGAAGGTGTGGGTGACGATCCGTTCCGGCGCGATCTGGCCGCGCTCGAGGAGCTGCAGCGCCCGCCGGTGATAGTCGGGGTGATAGCTGAACGAGCCCACCACCCGGATCTCGTCGTAGTGGATGCGGTTGGCGTCGAGCTCGGTGGTGGGGGCCGCCTTGGGCAGGCCGCCGAAGAGGACCACGGTGCCCTTCTTGCGCACGGCCGCGACGGCCTGCTGGTGCGTGGCCGCGACCGGATTGGCGCAGATGGCGCTGTCGGCGCCGCGGCCGTCGGTGAAGGCCTTGACCTCGGCCACCACGTCCTGGCTGAAGGGATCGAGCACGAGTTCCGGCTCGAAGGGCGCGGCCATCTTGCGGCGCAGCTCGTTGGGCTCGCTCAGGATCACGCGGGCGCCCCGCAGGTGGGCGATGGCCGTGTGCAGGCAGCCGATCGGTCCGGCGCCCATCACCAGCACCGTGTCACCGAGGGAGGTGCCGATGTCGGCATGACAGGCCTGCACCGAGCTGAGCGGCTCGCCCAGGGCTCCCTGGGTCCAGCTCAGCGAGGTCGGCATCTTGTGGATGGTGCCGCCCGCGAGCGCGTGCGCCGGCAGCAGGCAGTACTCCGCCAGCCCGCCCATGAAGCCGGGCGTGATACCGATCATGGTCATGTCGTCGCAGAGGTTGTAGAGCCCCACGCTGCAGTACCAGCACTTGAGACAGTGCACGTCGGGCGCGACCGCGAGGTGGTCGCCCACGGCGTAGTCGCTGACGTCCGACCCGACCTCCACGACCTCGCCCGCGAACTCGTGGCCGGGCACGGTGATGCCACCGCCAGCGGGGCCTTCCTTCCAGCGCCGCAGGTCCGAGCCGCACACGCCGCAAGCCTTGACGGCCAGGAGCACACCATCGGACGGGCACGCCGGCACGGGCAGGTCCACCAGCTCGACGGTCTCGGGTCCGGTCAGCCGGGCAGCTTTCATCGGCCGTCCGCTCCCCTGATCTTGTGGCCCACGGCGCCGCCAGGATGGGTCTCGCCGAAGTCATCGACGGAGTAGCCGCGCAGCTCCAGCAGCGCCACGCAGATGGCGTCGCAGAAGGCCGCGCCGAAGAGCGAGCTGCCGGTGGCCACCATGCCGAAGGGATCGACGTCGGCCGGAGCCGTGATGCGGAGGACCAGGTCGGCCAGCCGGCCCAGGCTGGAGTCGGGCCGCTCGGTGATGGCCATGACGGTCGCGCCGCGCTTGCGGGCGATCCCGGCGAGGAAGATGACCTCGCCGGTCTCACCGCCCTTGGAGAGGCCGATCCAGACGTCACCCTCGGCGACCGCCCCCGATGCGCCGTGCTGGCTGTCACCCGGGTGCAGGAAGAGAGCGGGTGTGCCCACGCAGCTGAGCAGGTGGGCGAAGCGCAAGGCCACGGCGTGCGAGGTGCCCGAGCCCGAGACGAGGACCTTGCCTTCGCACGCCAGCAGCGTGCGCACCGCAGCCGGGAAGGACTCGTCGAGCTGGCCGGCCAGGCTAGCCACGGCGGCCGCCTCCCGCTCGATGACCGCCGTGCCCAGGCTGCGGATCGCAGCGTCGTCCATCACGCGTCGTCCAGCAGCTTGGCGGCCGTGACCGAGTCGGTGATGAGCACCTTGACGATCCGACCCATGAGCGCGGCCCGGATAGCCGCCGGCTTCTGGGGACCGCCCGACACGCCGACCACCTTGGGCACCTGCTTGATCTGCTCGAGGGTCATGCCGATGATGCGGTCGTTGATCTCCGACTCGATGCAGATGCCGTCGGCGTCGTAGTAGCGCAGGGCGATGTCGCCGACGGTGCCCTTGCGCAGCAGCTCGTCGAGCTCGGCGCGACTGATGATGGAGCCGTCTCGCATGGTCACCGAGTCGGTGGTCGGCGCGCCGATGCCCACGAAGGCGATGTCGAGATCGTCGAAGGCGTCCACCGCGCGGCTCACGTGGACGTCAGACAGGAGCGCCTCTCGCGTGCGCTGGTCGGCCACGATCCCCGGCACGGGCAGCAGCGTGAGCCGGCACCCCAGTGAGCGGGCCATGCTGCGGCAGAGCTCGGTGGCGTGGATCTCCGAGTCTGGCTGGCCGATGCCGCCGATCATCTGGACCACCTGGGCGTTGGGGAAGCGCTGCGGCGTCAGGCCGGAGACCATGTGGTGGAGCGTGTCGCCCCAGCACATGCCGATGGTGCTGCGACTGGAGATGGCGCGGATGAGATAGGCCGCGGCGGCGTTGCCCACGGCTCGACTGACCTGGGCCTGGGTGTCGGTGTGGCTCGACTCGACGACCAGCGCCTCCTGCAAGCCGAAGCGCTCTTCCAGCCGGCTCTCGACGTCGAGGAACAGGTCGTCCGGCTCGACCACGCTGATCTGCACGATACCCGTCTCCCGGGCCTGCGCCATCAGTCGCGAGACCTTCGAGCGGGACAGGGCCAGGCGCCCGGTGATGGCGTCCTGGTTGAGCCCCTCCTCGTAGTACATGCGTGCGACCTTCACCAGCAGACGGAGCTCCTCTTTCGTCGGCTTGAGGGCATTCATCCTGAAAATATTCCCACTCCTGAGAATTTTCTCAGGCACCGTACCATGATGGTCCGGCCTCCGTCAACCATCCGGGCAAACCGATCCGGCCGGGTCGTCCGCTCACTCCTCAGGCGGGTAGATCTTCTCCGGTGGGTGCCGCCGAGCCGGCCGCTGGATGAGCTCGATGGTCACGCCATAGACCTCCTCGGTGTCCAGGTAGGCATAGTGGCCGTCTCCATCGGGGCCAAAGCCCGAACCGTCCATGATCATCTGGAAACCGGCGGCGCGGGCCTGGGCCAGCGCGGTCTCCATGTCCTCGACGAGCACGCCCAAATGCTGCACCCCATAGCCGTGCCGCTCCACGAAGTCGGCGTAGACCGTCGGCCCCGACACTGGTTCGATGAGCTCGATGCGCATGGGCCCGAAGTAGGACAGGGCCACGCGCATGGTGTATTCGCAGGGCTGCCCGCGATAGGACATCTGTCGACACAGGCCGGTGCCATAGGTGTAGAAGTGCCAGCCACCGATGCCGAAGGTCCGGTGATAGGCCTCGACCGTCTGCTCGAGGTCCTCCACCACGAAGGCGATCTGGGCGACCCCGTTCTGGAGGAACGGCAGGGGCGCTTGGGGGAGCTGGGCGAGTTGGGGTGGTCGCATCGCGGTCCTATCCGTAGAGCGCGTCCTGGAGACGACGCAGGCGGGCCACGAAGGTGGACTCGTCCACGGTCACGTCGTCCTCGGTGATGGTCGCGCCGCGGGCGATCGCTCGCTTCACCACCGCACGAGCCCCGATGCCGATGGGCACGGCCCTGGCCGTGCGAGCCTGCTCGTGGGTCATGACCACGCCATGCCAGTCGGGCCCACCGATGCCGTCGAGGACGGCTCCCGGCTCCAGGTCGCGCTTGGCCGTACAGACGACCTCCGCGTACATCTGCTCGGGGGTCACGGTGACCTCACCCAGCAGGACCGCCTCCGCCACCGACTGGGGCGTCTCGAGGTCACACAGGTGGTAGGGCCGGAAGTGCAGGTAGTAGGGCCCCTCCGCGTGCGTGATGAACTTCATCTCCTTGCGCATGCGCTGGTCGTAGGAGCGCACGATGGCGAAGACCCCCGGGGCGATGGCTCCGGTGGAGTAGTCCACACGACCGGGCCCGGAGAAGATGCCCCCGTCGGCCTGGGGGATGAAGGTCGTGACCAGCTCATCGAGCTCCACCTTCGGGCCGTGCATGCCCGGGACGTCGGGCACCAGGCCGGTGGCGTTGGCCACGGCGGCCATCTCCACCATGGTCTTGGTACCGTCCTTGAAGGCGCTGAGCATCTTGGGATTCATGCCCTTGGTCGCGGCCTCGGCCACGCAGGCCTCGGGTGTGGCGGCGAGGTCGATGACGTTGTTCTTGCCCTTGCCCAGCGTCACCACCTCGAAGCCCATGAGCAAGGCCTGCTCCCAGAGCATCTTGAGCACCCCGGGCTCGTCGCCCGAGGCCACGGTGTAGACGGTGCCCATACGCCGGGCCAGGCGGTCGAGGTAGAGGCCGATGGTGATGTCCGTCTCGACGTTCATCATGATCACCGGCTTGCGGGCCATGATGGCGTCATGGGCCACGCGCGCACCCACGTCGGGCACGCCGGTCACCTCCACGATCGCCTCCAGGCCGTCGACCAGGGGCAGGGCCAGGGCATCAGGGGTCACGGCCGCAGCGCCGGCACGGATGGCATCGTCGATGGCGCCCGCGTCCTCGGCCATCACGATGTCGGCAGGGTCGCGACCCAGCTCGGTGAAGGCCGTGCGGGCTCGCTCGACCGCCAGGTCGGCGATAGCAGCCACGCGCATGCCCTCGACGTTGTTGATGGCGTGAGCCAGGCCCGACCCCATCTGGCCGCAGCCGACGATGCCGACCCGGATCGGGTCGTCCGCCGCCGCGCGCTGTCGCAGCTTGCTGACGAGCTCCACCATTACCTCCTGTGGCTCACATGTCCTGGCTCGAACGCAGGCGAGCCAGCTCGACGAAGTCCTGTCTCAGGTCCAGGTAGACCTGCTTGAAGAGCGCGAACCGCTCCATGTAGGCCGCGTGCGCACCCGGGTCCGGCTCCATCGGCTCGATCGTGCTGGCCCATTCCCGCGCCACGCCGAAGTCGGGGAACACGCCGGTGGCCACGCCGGCCAGGATGGCGTCCCCGAAGGGCGCTCCCGTGCGCCGCTCGAGGAGCACCGTGCCCACGTCGAAGACGTCCGTGATGATCCGTCGCCAGAGCACGGACTTGGCCCCACCCTCGTTGAGCACGAGCGGGTAGTTCACCCGCAGGCCGGCCGCGCTGAGCGTCTCGAAGGAGTGGTAGAGGGCGAAGGCCACCCCCTCCATGGCCGCTCGCACGACGTGCCCGCGGCCGTGATTGAGCGAGAGGCCGAAGAGCACGCCGCGCGCGTTCACGTCCCAGATGGGCGTGCGCTCCCCCATCAGATAGGGCAGGCAGAGCAGGCCCTCGGCGCCGGCCGGCACGACCGCGGCCTCCGCGGTGAGCAGGTCATAGACATCCGGCCCCCCCTCGCGCTCGCGTTCCAGCTCGAGGGCGCTGAAGTTGTCGCGCAGGTAGCGCAGCGTCTGGCCACCGGTGGTGGTCGTGGGCACGGTGATGTACGTGTCGTGCGAATCGACCGTGTAGGGGAAATTGATCGACGCCGCCCCGGACTCGCTGAAGAGGAAGTCGCGCGAGCGGTGGATGATGCCGAAGTTGCCGGCCGTGCCCAGGTTCATCTGGATGTCGCCCGGCTCGACCGCACCGCCCTGCAGCCAGCCGGCGTTGCAGTCCACCTGCCCTCCGGCCACGGGTGTGCCCCGGGCCAGGCCGCACTCGGCGGCGGCAGCGGCCGTGACCTCGCCGATGACATCCTCGCAGCCACAGAGCTCGGGCATCAGGGCGGGGTCGATGCCCATGGCTTCGAGCAGGCCTTCGTCGAAACGACGGTCGAGGATGTCGTAGACACCGAAGAACGGCGCGGCGCTGTAGTGGGCCGTGGCGCGGCCGGTCAGCCTGAGGTTGATGAAGCCGTCGATGGTGAGCATCTTGGCCACGGACCTGAAACGCTCCGGCTCGTGGTCGCGCTCCCACAGCAGGTTCATGACCATGGGGTGGTCTTCCAGCCGATTGGCCGTGATGGCGAAGATCCGCTCGGCGCCGACCTGCTCCTTGACCCAGGCCACCTCGGCCGTGGCCCGGCGGTCCATCAGGTTGTAGGCCCGCGGCAGCGGCTGGCCGTCGCGGTCGACCAGGACGACCGACGGGAGCGCGGAGGAGGTGGCCACGCCCCGGATGTCGGCCGGGTCGATGCCGGTGTCGGCAACGACCTTGCGGGTCATGCGACAGAAGGCGTCCCAGTAGCGGGGCGCGTCGTGTTCGGACCAGCCGGGATGGTCGGTATGGATGGGGTACTCCTCGTAGGCGTACCCCAGCTGTCGGCCTGCGGAGTCGATGAGCGCGACCTTGGCACCGCCGGTGCCGAAGTCGGCGCCCAGCAGGTAGTCAGGCATCGGTCGGATCCGTCCCTTGCGCGAGAATTCTCTCAGGTCTGAAAATCCTCTCAATCAGACGCTAGCATGAAACACGCGGCCACGTCAACGACACGTAGCCCAAAGGAGGGACGTTCCGGGTCCCGGCAGCGCGCCTCAGCCCACCTCGATGGGCGCCGTCGCCTGGGCCTGGGCCTGCGTCTCCGCTGATGGCGAACGCTCGCCGGCGTCCCGCTCCCAGGTCGCGTCGGACCAGCGCGCGAGCGCGAGCGCGACGATCGACGCCAGCAGCGCCGCGGTCGCGAGGGGGATGACCGTGCCGTCGTAGCGCGAGTCGATGGTGGCGCCCAGGGCCGCCCCACCCAGGGTCGAGAGGGCGCCGATGACCGCCGCGGCGGTGCCGGCCACGCGGCCCATCGGCATCATCGCCGCCGAGTTGAGGTTGGGCATCGTCCAGGCATGCGTGGCCAGGATGGGCAGGATGCCCAGGAGGAACAGGGCCAACGGCGGCCGGCCACCGAAGAGGAAGGCGATGAGCGCGAACGAGACCGAGGCTAGCACCAGGCCCACGAGCGCATAGCGCAAGGTCTGCCGCAGCCCGAAGCGAGCGATAAGTCTTGGATTAAGCAGGGTCGCAGCGCCGTAGGCCAGCGAGGATCCGCCGAAGATGAGCGGGAACCAGGCGGCCAGGTCGTAGATGTCCGAGACGATGAGCTGGGTGGAGGCCAGGTACGACGCGAAGAAGCCGAACATGGCCATCTGCGCCAGCGTGAAGCCCATGGTGAAGCGGCTGCCGACCACGAAGCGCACGGCGCCCGTGAGTCGCCCCAGGTGGAACGGGATGCGACGCTCGACGGGAAGCGATTCGGGCAGCCGCAGCGACCACAGGGCCAGGAGCGAGCCGGCAAGCGCGAAGAGCCCGAAGATCCATCTCCAGTCGCCGGCCAGCAGCACCGCCGAACCGAGGGACGGGGCGATCATGGGCACGAGGATGAAGATGGCCATGATGTAGGACAGCGTCACCGCCATCTGGTCGCCCCGGTAGCGATCGCGGACAGCGCCCATGGTCACCACCCGCACGCCGGCCGCGCCGAGACCGCTGACGAACCGCCACAACAGCAGGATCTCCAGCGATGGTGCGAGGGCACCGCCGAGCGCCCCGATGACGTAGACGAGCAGCCCGGCCCACAGCACCGGTTTGCGTCCCAGGGCGTCGGCGGTCGGACCCCACGCGACCTGGCCCAGCCCGATGCCCAGGAAGAAGACCGTGACGATGAGTGCGACCGCGTTGGAGTCGGCGGGCAGATCGAAGTCGGCCCGCATCCGGCCGAAGGCCGGCAGCATCATGTCGATGGCCAGGGCCGTCAGGGCCATGAGCATCGAGATGAGCACGATGAACTCGCGCCGACCGATGTCGTGCGGGACCGGCGGGGTGGAAGCGGACGTGTTCAATCGTCGAGCTGCAGGGGCGTGCCGACCGAGCGTCGGGCGGCGCGAGCCACGCGCAGGAAGTTGGCCACGTGCGAGAACGGTGAGATGTGCGAGCCGGCCTCCTCGTAGATGGTGGGGATGGGCACCCAGTCGATGGTCAGGCCGGCCCGGATCGCGTCGGTGATCATCTCGACCTCGAACTCGAAGCCGTCCTCGCTGCTGCGCAGCAGATGAGGCAGCAGCGGCCGCGCGATCAGTCGGTAGCCTGATTGGTTGTCCGCGATCGGTCGGCCCACGGCCCGGCTGAACACCGCCGTGCCCAGCTTGTTG
The DNA here is from genome assembly GCA_963800275.1 of uncultured Chloroflexia bacterium. GTDB lineage: Bacteria > Chloroflexota > Limnocylindria > Limnocylindrales > CSP1-4 > JAFMJV01. The sequence goes on along the minus strand of CAWDAI010000007.1, from coordinate 178,133 downwards.
GCCAACCGGCGGCTCAGCGGCATCTGGTCGAAGTCACGCCGACCGATGATGAGCGGCGCCCCCCGTTCTCGCCGGGCCGCCAGGAAGTCGGGGGCACAAGCCGGGTCGTGTTGCCCGTCGGCATCGAGCGTGAGCACCGCTTCGGCGCCGCCCTCGAGCGCATGGGCGAAACCGCGGCGCAGCGCGGCGCCCTTGCCCTGATTGGGCTCCTGCCGCAAGACGGTCGCGCCCGCGGCCTCGGCCACCGTAGCGGTGGCGTCGGTCGAGCCGTCGTCCACCACCAGCACCGGCAGATGCACGCGCGTCGCGCGTACGACCGCGTCCAATGTGCGGGCCGCCTGGTAGGCGGGGATGACCGCGACGATGGCGTGAGCGGTCCTGGTCATCGGCGGTGGGGGCCGTGGATCTCGTTCACCGGGTCATCGTAGTCGGCTGCTCCCCGCGGCCACGTCAGTCGATCATGATCGCGTCCGGCACCGGCACGCCCGTGGGAGTGGTGGTGCGCGAAGCGGGGAGGCGCCGATTGAGCGCGAACTCGCGCATGGCCGTGGCGCCCGAGAGGTTGTAGACCTCGTCGAAGCCATGCTGCTTGAGCAGCCGCGTGCCCACGTACGAGCGGAGCCCCGAGCGACAAGCCACGATCGTGGGCCGTGCAGGGTCCAGCTCGTCGAGTCGGTCGCGCAGGTCGTCAAGGGGGATGTTGATGATCTTGTCGCACTCCGCCAGCGGTAGCGCCTCCACCTCCGCCGCGGAACGGACGTCCACGACCTGGTAGGGGCACAGGTCCACGTCCGGCTGGAGCACCGGGGCCAGGCCGTCGAGATGGTTCTCGGCCGCGAACGCAGCCATGTGCAGGACGTCCTTGGCCGAACCGAAGGGTGGCGCGTAGGCGAGGTCGAGCTGGGCCAGGTCGTGGACCGTGCCGCCGAAGTGGGTCAGCGTGGCCGCCACGTCGAGCCGCTTGTCCACGCCGTTGCCGCCGCAGGCTTGCATGCCCAGGACCTTGCCGCTGCCCTCCTCGAAGACGAGCTTGAGGGCCATGGCCTGGGCACCGGGGTAGTAGCCGGCGTGGTCGTTGGCGATGACGTGCACCGCCGTGGCCTCGAAGCCGGCCTCGCGGGCGGCCTTGAGCGAGAGCCCGGTGATGCCGACCGTGGTGCCGAAGACGCGCACGATACTGGTGCCCCAGGCGGCGGGAGCGGGCCGTGACGACCCGGTCGCGGCGTGCTCGCCCGCGAGGCGGCCAGTGCGGTTGGCCGGACCCGCCAGGGGCACGCGGGCCTTGGTGCCGGTACTGCCGAAGGTGTACTCGGCGGCATCGCCCACCGCGTAGATATCGGGGTCGTTGGTGCGCATGAACTCGTCGGTGGCCACGCCGCGGCTGGCGCCCAGCTCGATGCCCGCCGCCTCGGCCAGGGCCACGTTGGGTCGCACGCCGATGCCCAGCAGCACCAGGTCCGCGGGCAGGCGCGTGCCGTCGGCCAGGTCCACGGCCGTGACCTGCCCGGCCGTCGACTCGATGCCGGCGATGCCGTTGCCCAGCTCGAGGCGAACGCCGTTGTACTCGAGCTGACGATGGATGGGCTCAGCCATCTCCCGGTCGAGCATCGGCAGGACCTGGGGCTGCATCTCCACGAGCGACACGTCAAGGCCCCGGCGACGGAACTGCTCGGCCGTTTCCAGGCCCACGTAGCCGCCGCCGACCACCACTGCCCGCTGGGCATTCGGCATGGCCTCCGCGATGCGGTCAGTGTCGTCCAGGTTGCGCAGCGTGAACACGCCTGCTGTGTCCAGGCCGGGGATGGGCGGCTCCAGCGGATCCGCGCCGGGCGCCAGGATGAGCTTGTCCCAGGGCATCTGGTAGGTCGCGTCGGCGTCGAGGTCGCGGACCGTGACCGTGCGCGCCGCGCGGTCGATGGCGGTCACCTCGTGTCGGGTGCGTACCTCGATGTCGAAGCGGCGTTTGAAGAGCGACGGCTTGGCGATGAGCAGGGCGTCGCGGTCGGTGATCTCGCCGCCGAGGTAGTAGGGCAGCCCACAGTTGGCGAACGAGACGTACGAATCGCGCTCGAAGATGATGATGCGGGCGTTCTCGTTCATGCGCCGGGCACGGGCGGCGGCAGAGGCCCCGCCGGCGACGCCACCGACGACGAGGATGGTGGGAGCGGAAGCGGACAATGGAGGTCTCCTGGGCGAGACGAATGAGCCGGGACGGCCTCCTGATGATACTGAGTCTCATCCTTGTCCAGCCCGGACCATCCGGTGCTGATCGGCGGGCCATGCGGACCCTTCCGTGGGGCTGCGCCCCAGCCGGCCGCGTTCAGGCCAGCCAGCAGCGCCAGAGCGCGGCGGCCACACCCGCTGGCCGTCGAGCTGGACCTCGATCGGGCCCAGGCGCAGTGCGTTCATCGAACGCCCTCAGCGGCGCTCGACCGCGGGGGCGACCAGGGGCACCTCGGGGGGTTCATCGTCGGCCTCGGCCGGCGGGGGTTCGGGTTCAGATCCGGGGGGTCGGGGCGTGTCCATGGCCACCGGCACGACACGGGCCTGCGCACGCTCGAGGACGACCGCGATGGCGGCCGCCACGGGCACGGCCAGCAAGGCCCCGATGAGCCCCGCGACCGCGGCTCCCACGAGCAGCGCCACGATGACCACGAAGGGGGGCAGGCCGACGGCATTGCGCATGATCATGGGCACCAGGATCTGGCCCTCGAGCACCTGGATCACGATGTAGACCACGGCCACCAGCAGGGCCAGCTCCGGGCCCCCGGTGATGAAGGCCGAGGCCAGCGCCGGGAGGGCGCCGATGGCCGGACCCACGATGGGGATGACCTCCGCGAAACCGGCGAAGATGCCCAAGAGGAGCGCGTTCTCCAGGCCGAGCACGAAGTAGGCCACGGTGGTCAGGGCGCCGATGACGGCCATCAGCGTGAGTTGGCCTCGGAACCAGTAGCCCAGCCGATGCTCGATCTCGTTCCAGGCGTCGCGGACCGGGCGTCGCTGGTCGTGCGGCAGCAGCGACAGGCTGAAGCGCTGCATCGTCTCGCGGCTGATGAGCCAGAAGAAGACCATGGTCAGGACGGTCACGACCGTGATGGCGGCGTCGGCCGCGGTCAGGCCGAACTGCACCACGGCCTCGGGATCGGCCGCAGGCGTGCCCCCGCGCAGGACGGTGCGCTCCAGGCTCACGAGCGCACGGTCGATGGTCGATCCGACGGCGGCCGGCTCGATGGTGGCGGCCCAGTCCTTGGCCTCGCTGATGAGGGTCGGGAGGCGGCTGGAGAGGGCGTCGAGCTCGTCGATCGCCGCCGGCACCATCAGCAGGACCAGCAGCACCGCCAGCGCCACCAGGCAAACGTAGACGAGGCCGATGACCTTGACGCGCGAGAGCGGCAGGCGCCCGCGCAAGGTCTCGACCAGCGGGTCGAGGGCAGCCGCGAGCAGGAGAGAGATGATGACCAGGACGAGTACGCGCAGGGAGGCCTGCAGGAGGTAGGCCACGAGCAGCACACCCAGCGCACCCATGGCCAGGCCCGAGCCACGTATGGCCCAGTGCCACAACTCTGACCTGCCCCCGGACGCCGGGGGGTCAGTCGGAGGCGGCTGCGACAAGGTCACTCTCGGGACGACTCGGACGGGAGCGCATCGTGGTCGTCGGCCGCAGGCTCGGACTCGGGCTCGTCGGCGGGCGTCCTCCGCCCGGACCCGAACTCGCGCTCGAGGACGGCGTTGAGCTCACCACCTACGAGCAGGATGAAGGCAGTCAGGTAGAGCCACAACAGAAGCACGATGACACCGCCGAGGGCGCCATAGGTATCACTGTACGAGCCGAAGTTAGCCACGTAGAAGGAGAAGCCGACCGTCGCTGCGATCCAGCCGGGCACGAAGACCACGACGCCCGGCAATACGCCACGCCAGCTGAGATGGCGCGCGGGCGCAGCCCAGTAGAGGAAGGCAGCGGCGACCCCGAGGGCCGCGACCGCGAGCGGGAAGGGCGCGAGCTCGAAGAGCCAGGCTGCCGCCTCGCGCAAGCCCACGGCGGTCGCCACCTGCTGGGCCGCGACCTGGCCGGTCACGAGCACGATGAAGGAAACCACGACCGCGACGCCGAACAACACCGTGAGGGAGATCGCCAGCAAGTACTGCCGCCAGAGGGGGCGTGTCTCCTCCACGTCGTACGCCCGATTGAGCCCCTTGATGAGGGCGCGGATACCCGAGGAGGCAGCGTAGATGGTGAGCACCAGGCCGATGGACAGGAGCGCGCCGTCGTGACCGGTGAAGATCCGCTCCAGCTGCGGCCGGATCGTCTGGGCTGCCTCGGGTGGCAACGCCTGGCCGGCCGCCTGGATCAGCTGATCGGCTGGATCCTGGATGTTCAGCGTGCGAGCGGCGAGCCCTGAGATAGCCGCGACCATGATGGCCAACGGGAACAGCGCCAGCAGCCAGCGATAGGCCAGCTCGCCCGACAAGCCCATCACATCGTCAGCGAGGATCTCGCGGACGAGACCCACGACCGTGCGGCGGACCTTGCCCAGGGGCCCACGCTCGAGGGCATCACCGATCGTGGTCCCGATGCTTGTCAACATCGGGACCACTCGGCGTTTCAGGCGTTCGGTCTGCGAGACCATGGGGGAGTGGGTCGTGGGGGCTTAGCCCGCACGCTTGATGTCACCCTCGGTCTGCCGGGCCTGACCTTCCGCCTCGGTCTCCTCGTCGTCGGTGACATCGCCGAAGGTCTCCTGGGCCTTGCCCACGGCCTGGTCGGCCGCGCCTTCGGTCTCACGCTCGACCTTGGCCTGGGTCTCTTCGGCCTGACCTTCGCGCTCCATCTCGTCGTTGCCGGTCAGGCTGCCGACGCTCTGCTTGACCTTGCCCTTGATCTCGTCCATGCGAGAGTTCATGTCGTGTTCCTCCGTTGAAGAAGTTCCGCTTCCGGGCCAGCCATCTTCGTTGGACAGCTACGATGTTGACCCTATGCGGCGGGGCGCTACGGGGACACCCATCGCGCGGAGGTGGCGCATGTCATCGGCATTGCAACGAGGACGTCGAGAGACTCGATCGACGGCATGCCGGGCCGAAGGTTTGGCTCTCACCTCCCCTATCATCGGCGAACATGGGTCACCTTTGCCGGCCGCGCCGGTCATGACACGTCGAGCCAGCGCCGCCGTCGCACGCCTCCAGCGTGCGCTAGCCGCCGCCTCCGCGGGGGTCTGGGAATGGGACGCACGGCAGAGGAAGCTGGTCCTCTCGGAGGAGTTGCGCAGCCTGCTCGGGGCGGACCCTTTCGATGGACCGTCGGACCATGAGCTGTCGCGCCTGGCCCTCAGCCGCAGCGATCGGGCGCGCCTCACCCGTGCACTCCGCGACGCGGTGGCGGGCGATGGCGTCATCGGTCTGGACGTCGCGATCCTATGCCTGACCGGCGAACGCCGCTGGTTGCGCGTCGCGGGTGATGTCCAGGCGGAGCCCGATGGGACGCGAGTACGCGCCAGCGGCGTGGCCCATGACGTCACGCCGCGCAAACGACTGGAGCGCCGCCAGGAGCTGGGTGAGGCCGTGTCGCACTCGCTCGTGCGAGCGACCTCCCTCGAGCAGGCTGCTCCCGAGTTCATGGAGGCCATCGCCCGTGGCACAGGGATGGAGATCGCCGGTCTCTGGCTCCCGGCCACGGACGGCACCCTGCGCTGCTCGACCATCTGGGCCACCAAGGCGGCGCAGCGCGCACATCCCCGGTTCCTGCAGGAGACCATGAGCACCAGCCTGAGTGCCGGCCAGGGACTGATCGGCCGCGCCTGGGAGACCAGGCGCCCGGTGTGGATCGACTCCATCAAGAGGACCCGCCAACGTGGGCTCATCGGCCCGCGCGCCGCCTTCATCCGAGGCCTGCGCACCGGGGCGGCTATCCCCCTCCAGGCGGGCGACCAGCTGCTCGGGGTCATCGACCTCTTCAGCCACCGGACGATCCCACGAGACGAGTTGCTGCTCGAAGCACTCGCGAGCCTGGGCAACGAGCTGGCCCTGTTCATCCTGCGCCAGGCGGCAGAGGCATCCATCCGCGCCAGCGAGGTACGCCAGCGGATGCTCGTGGACCTGCTCCAGGCGCAGCGTGAGACCGATGACCCCGACGACGTGCTGGAGGTGGCGGCCTCTGCCCTGGGTGTCCACCTGGGGGCATCCGCGGTGGATGTCGTGGAGGCCGTGCCCGACGGGTACGAGGCGCGGTGCAGCTGGCACAGCAGCGGGACGCCTGCGATGCCGGGTCAACCCCTCTCCCGGCTGCGCGGCTCCGAGCTCCTGCAGCGTCTGCGGGCTGGCGAGAAGGCTGCCTTCGCGGATGGCTTCGTCGTTCCGGCCGAGGACGGCATGTCCGCCGAGGCCAGCGGTTTGGCCGTGCCCGTCGTGCGTGGGGGGCGCTGGCAAGGGGCCTTCCTGATCCATGGCCCAGCTCCACGTCGGTGGACCGCGGCCGAGTCGGGCCTGGCTGGTGATGTCGCGGAGCACACCTGGGACAGCCTCCGCCGCGCACGCGAAAGCGCCTCGCTCGCAGCCAGTGAGGCGCGCTTCCGGAGCACGTTCGAGAACGCAGCGGTTGGTGTCGCCCATGCCGACACGGATGGCCGCTGGCTGCGGGTCAACCAGCGCTTCTGCGACATCGTGGGCTATCGCGAGGCTGACCTCGTGGGTCGCTCGTCCGCCGACATCACCCATCCTGATGACCTCGCGGAGGACGAGGATGTGCGCCGACGGATGCGCGCAGGTAGGCAAGAGTCAGTGGTCAGGGAGAAGCGGTACCTGCGCCCGGATGGCACACCCGTGTGGGTGGAGGTGACGGGGTCGCTCGTCCACCCGGCTGCCGGCGATGAGTACTACATCACCATCGTGGAGGACATCAGCGACCGCAAGGCCGCCGAGGCCCGCCTGCGTACCGCCCTGGCGGTGAAGGACGAGTTCCTGGGCCTGGTCTCGCATGAGTTGCGTACCCCCATGACCGTGATCCTGGGCATGAGCGAGGTCCTGGCCGGCGGGCGATTGGACCAGGAGCAAGCACGGTCGGTGGCGACTGACATCGCCCGCAGCGCGGACGATCTGAACGAGCTCATCGAGTCGATGCTGCTGCTGGCCCGGCTCGACCGCGAAACCGAGCTCAGCGACGAGCCGCTGCTCCTGGACCGTGTCGCGCAACGAGCCATTCGGCGGCAGCGCCAGCGTGATCCGTCCCGGGAGTACACGCTGGAGTCAGCGGGTGACGTGCTCGTCGAAGCGCATCCCGGCCTCGTGGAGCGCATCGTGGCCAACCTTCTCTCCAACGCCTCGAAGTATTCCCGGCGCGGAGGGAAGATCAGGGTGATGGTGAAGGCCGAGCATGGAGAGGTCCGGCTCCACGTACTGGACGAGGGGCCGGGCTTGGAAGCGGCCGAGCTGGCGCGACTCTTCGAGCCCTTCTATCGCGCCCCGCGCTCAGCTCGCATGCATGGCGCCGGGCTCGGCCTGGCGGTCGTGCAGCGGATCACCGAGTCCTTCGGCGGGCGAGCCTGGGCCGCTCGCTCCGGGGAGGGCAATGACTTCGGATTCGCCATCCCGCAGATGCTGGTCCCCGAAGACTGATCAGGCCCGGCGCATCGGCCGGGCCTGCTGTCATGGGTCAGCGGTTGCGGCGCTTGGCTGATCGCTTCCTTACCTTCTGGGCCCGGCGCCGTGCCAGCAGGATGAGCCCGGAGAGAACGACCGCGATGGCGATGGCGCCCACCAGGGCCAGGCCGGCTCTACTCTCAGGCGTGTCGCTGGCACGTCGCACCCCCTGCTCCAATTCGCCTCCGAGATGCTGTGCCTGTGACCCGAGGTCGGAGACGGCCCGGTCAGCCTGATCGGCGATGGTGCCGGCCGCGTCGGCGATCCCGGCCAGCTCCTGGCGCAGTCGGTCACTGCCGCGCTCGATCATCTCAGCGAGATCATCGAGCTCCTGCGGGCGTTCGAGTTGGGCGATAGCCATGCTTGATCCTCCTGGAAGTGGTGCCTCGGCGGTCACCAGCCGTGATCAGGCTGCGGTGGTGCCACGCCCACGAAGCATGTTCACCACCACGCTGATGATGAAGAGTACGACGAACACGACGAAGAGCAGCCAGGCGAGAGAGGCGAGGTCGCCAGCGATGCCGCTGAGCCCGGCGAGGGCGGCGATGACAGCCACGACCAGGAAGACGATGGCGAGGTTCAACATGGGTAGTGCTCCTTGTCTGGTCTTGATGATGAGTGGTAGGCGATCGGAGCCTGGTCCTAGCCGTTGGCGGAGCGGACGGCCTCCTCGGCGCGGTCCTCGGTACGACCGCGTTCGAGAGCGCTGCCCTTGATGTGCTCGTACTGATGTCGGTCCTTCTCGGTCCAAGCGGCGTCGATCGCTCCTTTCTTTCTGCGCCGGTGCTCCCGGAGCGGTGGCTTTGGCGACATCGTCGGCTGGCGTCCGGTGCAGGGACGTCAAGGGGGCGGGTGCGGACCTTGCAGCCACCTCGCAGGAACCGACGCGGTCGCCGACTGCAAGGTATGTGCAATGCCCGTGGCCGAATGCGCAGCGGTCGATTGACGCCTTCGCGAGTGTTGCGAGGGGATACTCGGTCGGTCATGGACCTGAGCGCCAGAAACGCCCCCCAGCCCAGCATGGACCGACCGCGATGTTCGGGCCCGCCCTGAACCCGGGGCCGGCGCGCTGTCGCCCGCGCGAGGCGGCAGAGCCGGGCCGCTATCTGGATCTGCTCTCGCATGAGCTGCGCACACCGGCCACCAGCATCTACGCAGCGGCTTCGGTGTTGCGCGCCCAGGCGCCCCGGCTCGATCAGGAAGTGCAGGCCGAGCTGGTCCGAGACATCTCCGAAGAGAGCGAACGACTGGTGCGCGCTATCAGCGAGGTGCTTACGCTGGCCCAGCTCGACGCCGGCATCAGACTCCAGCGAGAGCCCCTCCTGGTGCAGCGGATCGTGCCGCCACTGTTGAACTGGGAGCGCCGACGCCGTCCGCAGTCGCGCATCGTGCTCCGACAGCTCGGGACCCTGCCCCTGGTCGCAGGCGACGAGGGCGGGATCCGGCTGCTGATGCAGAACTTGCTGGCAGAGAGCGAGGGCTCGGATGATCAGCCCATCACCGTCGAGCTCTCCATGCTCCAGGGCACGCGTGGGGTGCAGATCAGGATCACCGGCGCCGAGCCCCGCGCTCTCGTCCGCGCCCCCACCCTCGCTGGCTACACGAACAAGCGCGTCGCCCGCGCCATGGGTGGCTGGACGGATAGCCGGGCGCATGCAGACGGCCACGCAGAGCACCGGGTGTGGCTACCCGGATTCGACCAGATGAACGATGATTGGACCTGAGCCAGAAGCGCGCGCACCCGGTCACCTGACCGGCGTGGAGCACAGCGAGGAGGCACCCGTGTCGACCGAACCCCTCGTCCTCGTCGCCGACGACGAGGCCCGCATCACCAAGCTCGTGGCCCTGGCGTTGGCTGATGAGGGCTTTCGTGTAGTGACCGCTGATGGAGGCGAGGAAGCGCTCCGCATGGCCGAGCAGTATCGGCCGGACGTGGTGGTGCTCGACATCGTCATGCCCGACCTCGATGGCATCGAAGTCATGCGCGAGCTGCAGCAGCGTCGTCCGGTGCCGGTCATCCTGTTGACGGCCAAGAGCACGACCTCCGACAAGGCCAAGGGCCTGGATATGGGAGCCGACGATTACCTCGCCAAGCCCTTCCACCCCGACGAGCTGGCCGCTCGCATCCGGGCGGTCATCCGACGTTCCAGCGGTGCGACGGTCAATGCCGGCTCCCTCCGCTTCGACGATGTCGAGATCGACCTAGAGCGCCGCATCGTGATGCGGGACGGCGAGTTGGTCCAGTTCAGCCGGACCGAGTGGCTGCTCCTGCAGCACCTGGCCGCCAACCCCGGCAAGGTGGTGCTCCACACGGAGCTCCTGACCAAGGTGTGGGGCCCGGAATACCGAGACGACCTGCAGTACCTGCGGGTGTGGATCAGCCGCGTGCGGCGAAAGCTGGGCGCCAAGGCCGGCGAGACAGGACGCATCAAGACCTTCCAGGGGATCGGCTACCTGCTCGATGCGGAGCCGCCCACGCCGGAGCAGTCCGGGGCGAACCCGCCGGAGCAGCCGGACCCCGCCTCGGAGATGATCGGCTGAACGCCAGTAGGGCGCGTCGGGAGCTGGCCCAGAACATGGCGTAATGTCGGTGTTAGGTGACTCCGGCTGCGGGCCGTCGCGTCCTTACTCCCCTGGACGCGAACATCGCCTCGACTCCCCCGCAATCGAAAGGTCAAGCACGATGAACCGGTATCACCACGAATCACGGCACGCTCACGTTCGTATGGCATTGCGGCCGCGCTCGCAGGCTACGCTGACCAACATGGCCGGATCCGCTCAGGCAGACGTGCCAGCCCTGGCCCGCGCGGTGAGCGATCTCGTGGCTGCCGTGCGCAGCCTCGCCCCCTAACTGGCGTAGCGCGCCTCGATGTCCCCGAGCGATCGCCGTTCATCGCTGCCCCCACGCACAGCGGCATCGATCGAGGTTACCGAAGCTCGTTCACCGCTGGCCAAGCGGGTATTCCGGCCGGCCCAGGAATTCATCCATCAGGAAGGTGCCTCAGGGCGTCTGCTGATCCTGGCGGCCGTGGTCGGTCTGGTGTTGGCCAACTCACCCGCGGCGGACGCCTATCACCAGCTGTGGGAGACCGAGCTCGGCTTCGAATTCGGTTCCTTCTCGTTCACCCACCCGCTGCTCGAGTGGATCAACTCTGGCCTGATGACCATCTTCTTCTACCTGGTCACGCTGGAGGTCAAGCACGAGTTCCTCGACGGCGCGCTCGCCAGTCGCGCTGATGCGACGCTGCCCGTGGTGGCAGCCATCGGCGGCATGGTCGTTCCGGCGGCCCTCTACATCGCGCTCAACAGCGTGCTCGAGGGCGACCCCTCCGCCTGGGGCGTGCCGATCGCCACCGACATCGCCTTCGCTGTGGCCGTGGCCTCGCTCCTTCATGGCCGCGTCTCGCCGGCCTTGCTGGCGTTCCTGTTGGCCTTCGCCATCGTCGATGACATCGGCGCCATCATCGTCATCGCGGTCTTCTACACCGGATCGATCGCTATCGAGCCATTGCTCGTCGGAGGCCTGATCCTGCTCGCCACCTACGGCCTGCGTCGCCTCGGCCTGAGCTCGGCGACGGCCTTCGTCCTGCTCGGCGCGCTGCTCTGGCTGACCATCTCGGAGTCTGGCGTCCACGCCACCATCGCCGGCGTGCTGATGGCCCTGCTGACGCCGGCTCGGCCGCTCGATGAGGGCAGCGACGAGCACTTCCTGCAGTTGGCGGAGCGGTATCGCACGGCTCGCGCAGCAGGAGACCATGACAGTGCCCGTTGGTCGATGGGCAAGCTGGAGGCCGCAGCCCAGCACACCGAGGCACCGCTGGACCGCATGATCCGGCTGGTGCACCCATGGAGCGGGCTGGTGGTGCTGCCGCTCTTCGCCCTGGCCAATTCCGGGATCCGTATCACCGCCGACGGGATCGCCGAAGCCCTGGCCAGCCCGGTCGCCATCGGCATCTTCGTGGCCCTCGCCCTCGGCAAGCCCCTCGGCATCTTCACGGCCTCGGCGCTCACCGTTCGCCTGGGGGCCGCACGCCTGCCGGAGGGATCGAGCCTCTCCCAGATCGCGGGCATCGGCATCCTCGCGGGCATCGGCTTCACCGTCTCCATCTTCATCGCCGAGCTGGCCTTCACGCAGGCAGCGGCAGCCGACGTGGCCAAGCTCGGGATCTTCGCTGCCAGCACGGTGGCCGCGATCGCAGGCTGGCTGGTGCTTCGCTGGACCAGCTCACCTCGGAGTCCCTAGCAGCGAGCGGGAGAAGGACAGGGACGGCCCCGGGTCCGCAGAGCCGGCGACTGCCGGTCCGCGAGACCCAGGACCGCAAGTGGATGTCCCCCAAGGGAGGGGGGACGGGCACGGTTCCGGCGGCCGTCCGCCCGGGGACCGCTCCGCGAACCGAAAGTCGTTGGTCAGGCAGCACGTACATGGTCGGCCGCCAGCCCGGACAGATGTGCTATCGAGCCTCACGGGAGTGATGCAACTTCGTGACAAGCGCTCGGATGGCGCCAGGCCTCGAGCCCGGCCGCGGCTGCTATGCGGGTGGCGCGGTCGCCTCGGTCGTGGCCAGCGCCCGGCGGATCGCCGGCCGGCGCTCGGCTGGGCAGTCCCGCTCGAGGTCCTCGAGCATGAGGCGCAGGCGCTCGGCGATGACCGGGTGGCCATGGCCGGCTCGCGCGACCTGGTCGACTGATGCTCGAATGTAGGCGTCCCAGTCAGGGGCCGGCACCAACACGCTGGCGCCGTCGTCCGACCGCAGCACCCGTGGCGACGGGATGACCCGGTCGAGCAGGACCCGCAGCAGGTCGTGGAGCTGGTCGATCACCTGCACCGCGGTGGTGGGGTCGTTGAGGCTGGGCGAGAGCGCGCGCAGGGCGATGTCGGTCAGCTGGCTGAAGCCGAACTCGGGGTCCTGGCTCATGGTGCGCTCATTCCCGGTACGGGCCAGGCCGGCGACATCCCGTTCCTCGTCGTCGAGCCCCACATCGACCCCCTCGGGCAAGATCAGGAAGGGCGCGCCCTGCACCAGATAGTCGCCCACTCCCATGGTCAAGCGGATCGGTCGTCCCACTCGCTCTGCGACCTGCAGCAGCCCGCCCTCGTCGAGGGCCTGGACATAGCCCGAGTGGCCGGTCCAGGCGGTGAGCTGCACGTCCTGGTCAGCGGCATCCACGTCGGCCGCGAGGGGGTCGTCCACGGAGGGCGCTCCATCGGCTTCGGCGTCGGCTTCGGCTTCGGCTTCGGCATCGGCAGGATAGTTACGATCGATGGCGGCACGGGTCTCGTCACCGATGGCCCGGATCACGCTCGTCGGGCGGATCGAGTGGCCCATGTGATCGATGTAGGCCACGAAAGCGAGGACCGCTGCCATGACCAGCACGAGCGCGATGCCCACACCCAACCAGGATGCCGAGTCCGGCCCGATGCCGAGGAGGATGAGCAGGGCGAAGACGAAGGCGGCCACGAACAGACCCAGCACCGACTGGCTGAGGCGGTCCCGCAGGAAGGTGCGCATGACCCGCGGCGACAGCTGGGAGGAGGCCTGCTGAAGCACGAGCATGGTGATGCTGAAGACGAGTGCGGTGAAGCTGATCATGGCCCCCGAGATGGCCGAGAGCACCGACCTCGCGCTGGTGGCATCGATGGAGAACCAGCCCGAGTCGGGCGTGGAATCCGGCTCCACCAGCAAGACCACGATCGCCGCCACGGCAGCCACGATCGCCGCCAGTCCCGGCACGAACCACAGGCGTGAGCGGAGGATCTCGAGCAGGACAGCTGGGATGGCTTGCATGGCCCAAGGATAGGGTCCGACGTGCGCCCGGGAAAGCCGGATCCCCCCGAGCCGCGCCTGCAAGGTGGATGCAAGGCGCGCACTGCTGCGCGTTGTACCCGCTTGGCGCCCCCGGTCATAGCCTCGGGATATGCAGGATGAGCAGGGCGACCACATTCCCGCCACGAGCGCGCCGCGCGACCGCTCGACGCGATCGGGCAGCCAACCGGCATGGGTCGGCGACTTCGAGATCGAGGAGACCGGTGACCTCGATCGCCTCTATGCACTCGCCGGCATCGATCCCGAGCACTGGCGTGTGTGTGGCGTCGACGTGCGCCTCTCCTACGGGCGAGGCCTGCACGCGGGCATCTTCGCGGTGGAGCTCGACCGGCTGCGAGAGGCCGGCGATTGGCAGGGCGTCTCCGCACAGCACGACCAGCGCATCCCGGTGACCGAGTTCCGCCTGGAGCCGACCGCTGCCCACCAGCTCCTGGCGCTGTTCCCGGACATCTCGCTGGTCGCGGCACAGCGGCACGTGGTGCCCCGCGACGGCGTCGAGCTCAGGGTCGTGGAGAGCGTGCTCGCGGACCATACGAGGGAGGTCGAAGCGGATCCCACCTGGCAGCCGGGCTAGGCAGCCAGCACCACATCAGTAGGCGGCCGGGGTCGCTCCCTCTCCCTCGGCCGCCTACTTCCGTGCTCTACGCACCATCGAGGATCGCGCGCAGTCGCTCCACCCCCACGTTGCCGCCACAGAGCACCACCGCCGTGCTTCCCGCCGATCGCCCCGGATACGCTCGCGCGGCGGCATAGGCCATGGCCGCCGAGCCTTCGACCAGCAGGCCCTCCAGCTCGATGAGGTCGAGGAAGGCGCCCCGGATGTCGTCCTCTTCCACGGTCACGAAGTCATCGAGCGTGGCGGCAAGGACGTCGAAGGTGATGGCGCCAGGCTCGACGCCGCCGGCCGTGCCGTCGCTCAAGGTGGGTTCCGAGGGCAGCTCCAGGACACGCCCCGCTCGCAGCGAGTGATACATCACAGCGGAGGCCGCCGGGGAACAGCCCACGACCCGCACCGCCGGTGCGACCGCTTTGATGATGGCCGCCACGCCGCTGGCCAGACCGCCTCCACCCACGGCCACGAAGACGGCGCCCAAGCCATCGACCTGGTCCAACAGCTCCAGCCCCAGGGTGCCCTGCCCGGCGATGACCGCTCGATCGTTGTAGGGGGAGATGAAGGTCAGCTCCTCCTCATCGGCATACCGTCGGGCAGCAAGCTCGCTTTCCACGCTGTCGGTGCCCTCGACGCGGATGCGCCCACCCAGCCGCTCGATGGTCGCCAGCTTGGAGGGGTTCGCTCCTCGCGGTACGAAGACCAGCGGCGCGACCCCCACGATGCCGCCAGCGTAGGCCACGGCCGCACCGTGGTTGCCCGTCGAGGCCGTGATGATCCCGCGCCCGAGCTGGTCATCGGTCAGCGAGAGCACCTTGTTCACCGCCCCGCGGGCCTTGAAGGAGCCGGTGCGCTGGAGGTTCTCGCACTTGAGCACCGCCGCCGAGCCGCCAGCCGCGCTCAGGCCGGTCGACGGCACCACCGGCGTGGTGAGGAGGTACGGCCGCGCCCGGGTCTCCGCCGCGCGGACCTCAGCGGCGACGTCGAACCACGGGTCCGGGCCGCTCATCGGCCGCTCACCCTCGCCGCAGCTGCCGCACCGAGTCGCTGATGCGAGACAGCCCGTCGAGCAGCTCTGCCCGGGGCAGGGCGAAGGAGAGACGGAGGTGGCGGTCCAGGCCGAAGTGGTCACCGGGGACGATGAGCACGCCTGACTCGTCCCGCAGCCGCTCCATCCATGCGCTGGAGCCGATGGGCAGGTCGTACTTGAGGAAGGTGATCGCGGCCGCGTCGGGGGGCGCGCCGGTGAACACACCGTCCTGCTCGGCGAGCCATTCCGCCAAGAGCCCGTAGCCATCTCTCAAGAGGAGCCGGGTGCGGGCCAGGATCCGCGGGCGCACTGCCGGCGAGAGCGCGGTGCGTGTGAGGTGGTCGGAGAGCATCGACAGCGCGATCGTCGTGTACTCGTGGCGTCGCCACATGGCGCGCACCGCATCGGCCGGGCCGACGGTCCAGCCCACGCGCAGGCCGGGCAGGCCATAGGCCTTGCTCATGGAGCCCTGCGCGAGCACCTTGTCGTAGCGGCCGAAGAAGGACGGGGTCTCCTCGGCACGCTCGCGCTCGGCACCGCGATAGACCTCATCGGCGAGGAGCCAGGCCCCGACCCGCTCAGCCGCGGCGGTCACCGCCTCCATCTCGGCGCCGCTCATGATGCGGCCAGTCGGGTTGTTGGGATTGACCACCACGATCATCTTCGTGTCCGGCCCCACGGCCGCGTCGAGAGCATCGGGGTCGAGCGACCAGTCGCGCTCGACATCGAGGTGGACCTCCTTGACCCGACAGCCCCGGTTGTGCGCGAGGCCCCAGATCTGCATGTAGTTGGGCAGTACCAGCACGACCTCGTCGCCGGGCTCGAGGAAGGTGGCCACGGCGAGGAAGTTGGCCTCCGCTGCGCCGACGGTCACGAGCACCTGGTCGGCGCTGGCGCCCGGATAGAGCGCTGCGATGGCCTCGCGCAGCTCGACGCTGCCGTTGGCCTGCGGGTAGGACATGCCGACGTCCGCCAGGTCGTTCATCTCGCGCCCGTCCATGGCCAGCAGCTCGCCCACGGTCATGGGGTGGACACCGCTCTCGGAGAGGTTGACGTCGACCACGTTCTCCCACTCCGACATCATCTGTTCCATCGCGAACGGCTGGAAGGCTCGCATGACCGGCTCCTGGCTATCGACTGCTGTCGGGTCAGTCTACGGGCCGCCGAGCCACCCATGCTCTCCCTCGGCGAGCGGGCGACCGCCTACACTCGCGACCATGATCGATTCGGGGATCTCGCAGCCATCGAGCGCGAGGGACGGCGCATCATCGAGCTCGCGCGCGCCGAGCCGAGCGCCCACACGCGGCAGTACCCGACGTGGACGCTGGTCGACCTGGCCGTTCACCTCGGCGGCGTCCACGGCCGGACCGCGGAGGTCTGTCGCTCGCTGCCGCCCGAGCGCGTCCCGACGCCCGATCCGGATCCCGGAGTCGACCCCGTCGAATGGGCCGAGGCCCAGCTGGGGCGCCTGCTGGAGGCGCTCGCTGCGGCCGATCCCGAGGCGGAGGTCTGGACGCTCGTATCCGATCGGCGCCTCGCCTTCTGGGGTCCGCGCATGGTGATCGAGACCGGCGTACATCGCTGGGACGCGGAGGATGCGGTCGACGAGCCTGCCCCCTTGCTTGAGATCGTGGCCACACACGGGCTCGACGAGTTCAGCGCGCTCTACCTGCCACGCCTGGGTGACCTGCCCACCCTGGGGCTGCACGCGACCGACCTTGATCGGCGCTGGCGCTACGGATGGGGTCCAGCGAGCGAGGTCGTGGAAGGGACGGCCTCCGAGCTGTTCCTGCGCCTGATGTCGAGACCGGGTGTGGCCTTGCCGGAGGCCTGGGCCAGGGCGGTCGATGCCCTGGCCCGACCGACGCGGTAGCGGGGAGAGCATCAGGCGCGGTAGCGGCTCAAGCCTCGCGTGCTGATGAGGCGGGCATCGTGCGTGATGCCGGCTGCGGTGTACCCCGGGAGCGCCTCCACCCACCGGAGACCCTCCAGCCCCATGACGAAGGCAGCCGTGGCATAGGCGTCGGCGCGGGTCAGGTTCGGTCCCGCCACCGTCACCGTCAGCAGCTCATCGGCGATATCGCCGGTGCGCCCGTCGCGGATGTGGTGGCCGCGCTCGGTCGTGCCGGAGGTGGCCACGGCCAGGTCGGTCGCGGCCAGCGTGAGGGCCACCGCCTCGCGCTCGAACGGGTGGGCCACGCCGATGCGCCAGGGCACGCCCGGGGCCTCGCCACCACGAACCAGCACGTCACCGCCGGCGGCGATGAAGAAACGTTCGTGACCGGCTGCAGCGAGGATCTCGCCGGCCCGGTCCACGGACCAGCCCTTGACCACGCCCGTGGGGTCGGGTGCGCCGTCCTCGCGATGGCCCCGGATGTCGAAGGCCCCGCCACTGAGCACCTGCACCGCATCGGCGATCTCCAGCACCTCGGCCAGGTCGGCCGAGACGTCGGCCTGCGCCACCTCGCCGCGCATGAAGCGGCTGACCTCGCTCTCCGGCTGGTAGGGACTGAAGCGGCGGTCCACTTCACCGAACCAGGCGAACGCGGCGTCAGCGTCCACACCGTCAGCACCGCCCTCCGGGAGGTACAGGCTGATGACGGTGCCCATGACGCGCTCGGCCCGGCGATGGGCCGGATCGCGCGTGGCGATCCGGGCCTGCGCGGATGGCTCGACCATCGTCAGGGCAGCCATCAGCCGAGCTGGTCCAGCGCGGACTGCAGCGACGCCGCGTAGGCCCGGCTGGTGTAGGTGGCGCCGGAGATGACGCTGATCCGGGCGTTGTCCGCGCTGATGGCCTCGTCGCGCAGGATGGGCTCGACATAGTCACTGATCTGGGCCGAGTGGCGATCGCCGTTGGGCAGCCGAACGGCCTGCACATCGACGATGTCGTTGCCCTCGACGGTCGCGGCGACCTGGACCGTGCCGAAGCGGAAGCGGACGGCCTGGCCTGTGACCGTGACGGGCGCGGCGGCCGCGGTCGTGTCGGTCGGGGTCCTGCTGCTGCCGTCGCCGGCATCGCTCGCCGTCGCTGGACCGGTCGTCGTGGCTGCTGCGTCACTGTTTGCAGTCGCCGAGCCGTCGACGGTGGTGGCGCCGTCAAGGGCCGACTGGAGGGAGGCTGCGTAGGCCTTGCTGGTGAAGGTCGCGCCAGAGATGACCGAGACGTCGGCGCTGTCACCAGAGACGGCTTCCTCGCTCAGGATCGGCTCGACGTACTGGCTGATGCGCCGCGACTGGCGGTCCTCGGCCGGCAGGGTCAGGGCGACCACCTCGGTGATGTCCCCGCCGTCGAGCGTGACCTCGACCTGGACATCGCCGTAGGGCGTGGTGTAGGTGTCGCCGGTGATCGACACCGGGCTCACCGTGGCCTCGGCACTGCTCGTCCCGCTGGTGGCGGTGGGCTCGGGCACCTGGCTGGCCCTGGGCTCGACGGCCGCGAGGACCGATTCCGAGGGAGCCAGCGGGCCGCCCCGGAAGGAGAGCAACAGGGCCACGGCGCCGACGGTCCCGACCGTGGCGATGGTGCCGCGGACCGGCAGGCGGGACGGTTCTCGGTATGCCTTGCTCATGTCAGTACCCGAAGCGTTCAGCGTGGATCTGGTCGGCAGGGATGCGCAACGCCCGCAGGCTCTCGAGGATCCGCCTGGTGAAGGAGCGCGAGCCGCAGATGAGGACGTCCGCCTCGGTGATGCCAGGGGCGCTCGCGTAGAGATTCTGCGGGGAAAGTGGGTCGACCGGCATCTCGTTCGAGCCGCGGTGGCCCACCAGGAAGTGGACGCGCGCGCCGCGATGTGCAGCCAGCGCCAGGAGCTCTTCGCGGAAGAGCACCTCGGACGGATCGCCTTCGCGATAGAGGAGCGTGACTCGGGGACCGCCCGGCGGCAAGGCCTCCAGGATGGAGCGGAGCGGCGTCACGCCCACGCCACCGGCGAGCATCACGACCTGGTCGTGCTTGATGACGTGCCGCGTGAAGGCGCCGTAGGGGCCCTCGATGAAGACCGGGGTGCCCGGCGGCATCGACATCATCCGGTGGGTATCGTCGCCGAGGTTCTTGATCGTCAGGCGCAGGTACTGACCGTTGGGTGCTGCCGACAGGGAGAAGGGGTGCGGGCGCCACCAGCCGCCGCGACGCAGGAAGCGGACGTGGAAGAACTGGCCGGCGTGGACCGGAAGCTGGTCGAGGTCGCGGCCGACGAGGTAGATGGAGACGGTGCTCGGGGACTCGGGCACGACCGAGGCCACACGCAGCCGGTGCCGAGCGGAGACGCGCATCGGGGTCAGTACGCGATACCACAGCAGCAGGCCGAAGGTGACCACGTAGAGCCCGATCCAGAACCACACCGCCAGCTGGTCACCGATGAAGTCGGCACCGATGGTGAGCTGGTGCAGGAAGGCGAGGGCGATGCCGACATAGGCGTAGAGATGGATACCGAACCAGGTCTCGTGCGCCAGGCGCCGTCGTGCGGCCTTGATCGACGTCACAGCCACGAACACGAGCAGCACGGTGCCCACGGTCGCGATGAGGATGTCCCAGGTCTCGTTGAGCGAGAGGAATTGCGAGACGACGCCCGAGCCGGAGGTCATGGCCCAGCCCGTCGTGGTCAGGACCACGTGGGCCAGGATCAGGCTGATCATGCCGAAGCCGATCCAGCGGTGCCAGGCGATGAGTGTGTCGCTGCCGACGACGTGGTCGATCCATCGCACCCGCGCCATGAGCAGCACACCCACCAGCGCCAGGTAGGTGCCGATCAGTGCCGTCAGCTGCCCCAGACCCGTCAATATGCCGGCCGGCGTGGCGAACTCGTCGAGGCCACCGTGAACGACCCACATCCCGCTCACCAGGGCGCCGATCGCGACCAGGCCCAGTTTGATGTCGACGGGCCGGAGCGGCCAGGCGCGAGGCACACGCACGGCCACGCTTGGGGGCCGGGTCCCGGCTCGCGTCAGCGTGGCCACGATGGGAAGGTGTGGAAGCGGTTCATGCCCTGCATCGTCGCGGCCGGGTATCAGCGGCTCGGGACCGCGATGTCATGGCCACGTAAGCAAGAATGAGGGCGATGGGTCGGGCGCGAGCGACACGAGGGCCAAGGCATGCGAAAGGCCCCGGTCGCCATGACGCGGGACCGGGGCCGTATCGTCTGGCCGATGTGCGGGGTGGTCAGGTGCACCCGGCCATCGTCGGCCCAAGAAGTGCGGCGAGGAGGGTAGCCGCTTCGACGCGCCTGACTGGACCCGGGAGGGGTGCAGCCTGCGGTGGAGGAACCTGGATCGGGGAGGAGGAGTACCGGATCCCGTCCGATCCACCGTGGTGGTCGCTTCTTGTTGATGACCATGTTGGAGAGGACTGGTCAGGCTTTCCATCCGCTGATGTAAGCGCCATGTAAACGCGTCGTTCAGGTGGGAGCTGCGTGCGCCGAGGTTCAGCCTTCGGCCGCCGGGGGCGCCCCCTCTGCGAACCACGTGCGCAGCTGCCCATAGGCTTGGCTGAAGCGCGCGTATCCGGTGAGCGCCTGGGCGTGCCGCTGCTCGCTCGGGGCGAAGGTGGCCTCGACCGTCGAGAGTGAGCTGGCAGCCGACCAGTCATCCATGAGGCCGGTCGCCACGCCGCCGATGACCGCCGCGCCGAGCGAGTTGGCTTCGTCCACGATCGAGCGGCGCCGGACGGGCACACCCCATGTGTCGGCCATGATCTGGAGCCACGCATCGCCGTTCGCCCCACCGCCGATGGCCTCGACCGCATCGATGGGCCCCACCGTCTCGGAGAGCGCTTCGAGGATGCCGTAGAGGTTGAAGGCCACGCCTTCGAGCACCGCCCGCGCCAGCTGGGCCGGCCCCTGGTCATGGGACAGCCCCACGAAGGTGCCGCGCGCCGCCACGTCCCAGATGGGCGCCCGTTCGCCCAGGAGATAGGGCAGGAAGAAAAGGCCACGTGCCGACGCTTCCGTCGCGGCTGCCTCGGCCACCAGGCGCGCGAGTCCAGCCCGTCCCTCGATCCCGAGGATGCCGGCCAGCCAGCCGAGCGAGGCGCCGGCTGACTGCATCGCACCGAGGGGCACGTATCTCCCCGGCACCACGTGGTCGAAGGTGATGAGGCGCATGCGGGCATCGCGCACGGGCTCGTCGACGGCCACGCAGATCCAGGCTGAGGTGCCCAGGGTGACCACCGCGCCGGAGTCGCTCCCGGCCAGGCCCACGCCGAGCGCGGAGGTGCAGCCGTCGGCGCCACCGACCACCACCGGCGTTCCGGCGCGCAGCCCCGTGGCCCTGGCCGCATCGGCGGTGAGGCCACCGGCGATCGAGGCCGACGGCAGGATCCCAGGCAGCAGGCTCCGGTCCACGCCGGCCGCACCCAGCAGCTCGGCCGACCAGTCACCGGCGCGCTGGTCATAGGCGTTGGTGCCCGAGGCGTCCGAGGGGTCGATGCAGCGTCGTCCCGTCAGCTGCAGGGTCACGAAGTCCTTGGCCTGCAGCACCACGGACGTCCGTCCCCAGGCCTCCGGTTCGTGCTCGCGCAGCCACATCATCTTGGGCAGGCTGCAGGTGGGATCCAGGCGGTGCCCGAGGATGTCATAGCCGCGCTCGAAGCCGACCGCATCCGCGAGTGCCTGCGTCTCCGCGCGTGCGCGTGTGTCGGCCCAGATGACCGCCGGGCGGATGGCCTGGTCGTGCCCGTCCACCAGCACTGCCCCCATCATCTGACCAGACATCACCACGCAGGCCACATCCGCAGGCTCGGTGCCGGTCTCGGTCAGCAGGGCCCGCGTCGCCCGGCACACCCCATCCCACCAGTCGGCGGGATCCTGCTCGGCCTTGCCGCCCGGCCCGAAATCGACAGGATAGGCCGCGGTGTGCGCAGCCAGCAGACGGCCGTCCGCGGCATGCAGCGAGGCCTTGTCGCCACTCGTGCCCAGATCGTGGGCCAGGATCAGCCGTGGTTGGTGGAAGGCTCGAGCCATGGTCGAGCACAGTAGCGCGCAGGGATCCTGGCCACCCGGGCCATTCGGCCGCCGTGCGCGATACTCAAGGACCATGTCGGACCAGCCACTGCCACCAGGCGCACCCATCGCGCGGGGCAACACCTCGGACATCTGGCCCTGGACGGCCACCACCGTGGTCAAGGTGCTGCATCCTGACATCCCACGTCACTGGGCGGCCATGGAGGCTGACATCATCTGGCGTGTGCATGCCTCCGGCCTGCCCGTGCCTGCCGTGGACGGTGTCGTTGAGGTCGGAGGACGGCCCGGGATCGTGCTCGAGCGAGTCGATGGCGAAACCATGTGGGAGCGGATGAAGGTTGCTCCAGCCGAGGTCGCAGACTGCGTCGAGGCCATCGTCGATCTGCAAACGCAGCTTCACGCGACGACCGTGGAAGGCCTGCCGGATCTGGCCCGCCGATTGGGCAGCAAGATCGACGAGGCCGTGCAGATCCCGGCCCACCATCGCCGGACGATCCAGGCCCTCCTGGCGAGCCAGCGGCCCGGGCAGGCCCTGTGCCACGGTGACGTCCATCCGGCGAACGTGGTCCTCTCCAAGCGAGGGTTGGTCATCCTTGATTGGTTCGATGCGGCGAGCGGCCCGCCCGCCGCGGATATCGCGCGTAGCTCCCTGCTCATGCGACCGCCGGATTCTCGCGCCGCCTGGCCGACACACCTTCCGGGTGCGACGCCGCCGCTGCTCGAGCGGGTCCACTGCGAGTACCTCCGCGCCCTTGACCGGCGAGGCCTCGATCGGCACGAGCAGCTTCGCCTCGTGGGAGGTCGTGGTAGCCGTGGCACGAATGTCCGAACCGGTGCCGTCAGCCGACCTCGTGGCCATCTGGCAACGCTGGCACGAAGCCGGAGGGGCCGACGGCAGTGAGCCGCTGCGTCACTGCCTGGGACCGGGCGAGGATCGCGACTAGCGGCGCGCTCCCCTCAGCGGTCAGGCCACCAGGCTGGTCAGCGCCTCGTGGATCAGCGGCGTCGTCGCCACCATCAGCTGCCGGTTGGGCGGCGCCGGCTGGAGCAGCGCCGCTCCCCCCTCCCCCGCGATCAGCTCGCCGGCGGCGTAGTCCCAGATCTTCATGTCGCGCTGGTAGAACCCGTCGAGTCGGCCACAGCCGACCCAGCAAAGGTTCAAGGCGGCCGAGCCGAAGCAGCGGATATCGCGCGCGGCGGGTAGGACGCGCGCGAGCACGGCCGCTTCCCTGGCGCGGCCCTCCGGGGTGTAGGCGAAGCCGGTCCCGATCAGTGAAGCGGCCAGGCTCGGCACGGCCGAAACGTGCACCGACCGGCCATCGAGGCGGGCGCCGCCCTCGATACACGCAGAGAAGACCTCCGCTCGCACGACGTCGGCCACGCTGCCGGCCACCACGCGACCCCCCTGCGTGGCCGCCACCGAGACGCCCATCACGGGCAGGTCGTAGGTCAGGTTCACCGTGCCATCGATGGGATCGACGATCCAGCCGATGTGGGAGGACCCTCCGACTTGACCGTCCTCCTCGCCCAGCACGGCGGATCCTGGTGAGCGTTCATGGAGGAGCTCGCGGATCGCGCGTTCGACAGCCACATCGAGAGCGGTGACAGGGTCGGTCGGGCTTGACTTGGTACGCACGATGCCGAGGTGGCGCGCGGCTGCGCGCACGATGCTGGCCCCTTGCGAGGCGGCCTCCACGGCGATGGCCTCGAGCTGGCGGGGGGTTGGCGGTGACACCATCGTCACGGTCAGCCTGCGCTCGTCAGACCCGCACGACAGCGGGCCCCTGTTCCACGAGCAGAGCCACCGTGGCGTCGTCCATGCCCGTGTCGCTGTAGATGATGTCGACCTCGCTGATGCGGGCGAAGCGGTAGAGCTGCTCGTTACCGACCTTGGAGTGATCGCACATCATGACCACGCGGCGCGCCGAGGCCATCATGGCACGCTTGACCGAGACCTCCTCGCGATAGGGTGTCGTGAAGCCGCGCTCGGGCGACATGCCATCACAGCCGATGAAGGCCACGTCGACCGACATTCCGTTCAGCGTCTCCACGCCGGTCTCGTCGACGAAGGCCATGGTCCGGCGGCGCAGCGTGCCGCCTAGGACGATGATGTCGGGGCGGTCAGTGGTGGCGAGTGAGCGGACGATGGGTAGGTGGTTCGTGATGACCGTCAGCTCGCGTTCGCGATCGAGGACATCCGCCAGCTGCAGAGCCGTGCTACCGGAATCGATGATGATCGATCCGTCCTCGGGGATCTCGACCGCCGCGGCTCGCGCGATGCGGCGCTTCTCGGCCACGTTGTGGCCCTCGCGCACCTCCAGACGGGGCACGATGATGGAACCGCGCCAAGGCACGGCTCCGCCGTGGACTCGTCGCACGAGCCGTTCACTCTGCAGTTCGGTCAGGTCGCGCCGGATCGTCTCCCCCGTGACCTCGAACTCCTCGGCCAGGTCGGTCACATCGACGCGCCCTTGCTCGAGCACGCGTTTCATGATCTCGGCGCGACGCTCAGCCTGGAAGAGCGACCCGCGCTGGTATGCAAGTCCGGGTTCGACCGGCTCGTCGACCTGGGCCATCAGGTCCCTCCGTTCAGCCACCTCTCGAGCGTGCGGTAGGTCCCGGCTTCGCGGATCGAGGTCAAGGCGTCGCCAAAGGCTGCCACGAATCGCGGGTCCGAGGGCAGACGCCAGCCGAAGACATCGGTGAAGCCGAGGAAGGCGGCGGGATCGCTGACAGAGGCGCGGGCGAAGGCGACCGCCTCGTCTAGCCGCGGGTCGGCAGAGAGCACGATCGGCTCGCCCGCATCGGTTTGACCGAGCAGGTATTGGCACCAAGCCGCCAGCGCCAGAGCCGAGAGCTTGACCTGACCGTCTCGCTCGAGTTGCGACTCGACCGTGGGCACCAGGAACTTGGGCCACTTGGAGGTGCCGTCGAGGCACACACGGGCGACCTGGTCGCGGACCTCCGGGTTGGCGAAGCGCTCGGCCACGACCCGCTTGTACTCGGCCACGTCGATGCCCGTGACCGGGGGCAGCGAGGGTGTCGCCTCCTCGTCGTGGAAGCGCCGCAGATAGCGAGCGAGCGGCGGGTCGGCCATGATCTCGTGGATGTAGGTGTGGCCCACCAGCGCCGCCATGTAGGCCAGGGTCGAGTGGCCGGCGTTGAGGATGCGCAGCTTGAGCGTCTCGTAGGGCCGGACGTCGGTGGTCAGCAGCGCGCCCACGTCCTCGTAGGGGGGCCGGCCGTGGGGGAAGACGTCCTCGATGACCCACTGGATGAAGGGCTCGGCGACGACCGGCCAGCGATCGAGCAGGCCGTACTCGTCGGCCAGGAAGGCTCGGTCGGCCTCGGTCGTCTGGGGCGTGATGCGGTCGACCATGCTGTTGGGGAACGAGACGTTGTGCTTGACCCATTCCTCCAGCCCGGGTTCGATCATGGCGCATACGCCGAGGGTCGCCGTGCGCGCCACGTCACCGTTGCCCATGACGTTGTCGCAACTCTGCACGGCCAAGCCACCCAGCCCCGCGTCACGCCGTCGCCCGAAGGCACGCGCCAGGGCCTCGAAGGCGGGCGGCGGCGGGGCCGGCGAGGCCAGGAAATCGCCGGTCGCCTCATCGACCGGATAGCCACCCTCGGTGATAGTCATGGAGACGATGCGTGTGCCGGGGTCGGCGATCCGCGCCACCAGTGGCTCGAGGTCGCCGGCCGCCAGTAGGTAGTCGGTCATGGAGCCCACCACGCGCGCATCGGTAGCGTGGGCGTCGCGCGTGACCAGCGTGTACAGGTGATCCTGCTTCGCCAGCGCGTCGGCCATGGCGGCGTCACCCGGCAGCACACCCGCACCGGTGATGGACCACTCCCGCACTCCCTCGGCGCAGACGTCGTCGAGATAGACAGCCTGATGGGCGCGATGGAAGCCGCCGACTCCGATGTGGACGATGCCACCCCCCAGAGCTCTGCGGTCGTAGGACGGGACGGTGATCCGTTGATCGAGCCGGCTGAGATTCTCGTCAGAGAGCCCCGTGCGGCGCCGGCGGCCGTCGTCAGCAGTCATGGAGGCCACCCTACTCCAACACGAACACAGATGAAAGACCCCATCTCGATTTGGGTTTCTCTTGGTAATGGGTTGAAATCGGAACCAGTACCACTTAGGATGGCGACCGGGCACCCAGCCCGAGCGGTCAAGCTCAGATGCAGTGGAGGGATGCCAAGGAGACCTGTTGCAGAGGCGTCGGGCGGCCCGGGCGCACGTTCGAACCACCGTCACCCGTTGCCGGGTTCGTTCACGTCCTCCCCGCTTGCGGCCAGAAGCTGCGCGACACACATCCGCGGAGCGAACCAAGGCGTGTCGCTCCTGAACCAAGTGAATCACGTAGGAGGAGGTTCTCGAATGACCCACCAGGCACTGAGGAGACGCGGGGCGTTTCTGATGGCACTCGTGCTCGGCGCGGCGGTGGCGTTGCCCGCCGTGTCGGTCGCACAGGATGAGATCGTCCCAGATGAGAGCGTCTCGGGCGAGATCACCGTCGGCATGGTCGGCAATCCCCAGATGACCGAGCTGCAGAACCTGCTGCCGGACTTCAACGCACGCTACCCGAACATCAAGGTCAACCTGCTGATCCTGCCGGAGAATGAGATCCGGGCCAAGGTCACGACGGACGTGTCGACCGGTGCCGGGACGTTCGACCTGGTCACCGTGGGCATGTACGAGGTCCCGCTGTGGGCCAAGGCCGGCTGGATCGACGAGGTCGGCTCGACGCTGGATGCCAATCCTGAGTACGACAGCGCCGACTTCTTCCAGTCGATCCGCGACGGCCTCAGCTACGACGGACAGCTCTATGCGGCGCCGTTCTACGGTGAGAGCTCCTCGCTCTTCTACCGCACCGACCTCTTCGAGGCGGCCGGGCTGACGATGCCCGAGCACCCCACCTGGGACGAGGTCGCCTCGTTCGCGCAGGCGCTTCATGATCCCGCCAACGAGCAGTACGGCATCTGCCTGCGTGGTCTGCCCGGCTGGGGCGAGATGGGTGCCCCGCTCGGCACCGTCATCAACACCTTCGGTGGCCGCTGGTACGACGCGGACTGGAACGCCCAGATCACCTCGCCCGAGACGAGTGAGGCCATCAAGTTCTACATCGACCTGGTGAAGAACTACGGTGAGCCGGGTGCCGTCTCCTCCGGCTTCACTGAGTGCGAGACGCTGTGGGTCCAAGGCAAGGTCGCCATGTGGTACGACGCCACGTCGCCCGCAGACTTCATCTTTGACCCCGCCAACAATCCCTACGCCGACAACATCGCGGTCGCATTCGCTCCGACCAAGGTGAAGGACAACAGCGGTTGGCTGTGGGCCTGGGCGTTCGCGCTCGAGTCGGTCTCACAGAACAAGGACGCTGCCTACAAGTTCATGGAGTGGGCCACGAGCAAGGACTACCCGCAGCTCGTCCACGACGCCAACGGCTCCTGGGGCGGCGTCCCATCCGGCTCGCGCAAGTCGCTCTATGAGAACCCGGGCTATGCCGAGTTCGGGGCCAAGTTCAACCCCGTCGTCCTGGAGTCGCTCGACACCGTCGACCCGCTGCATGCCACCGTCTACGACGACACGCCGTACACAGGCATCCAGTTCGTGCAGATCCCCGAGTTCCAGGATCTTGGGACCCGCTGCACACAGGAGTTCGCAGGCGCTATCGCTGACCAGCAGTCGGCTGACGACGCCATCGCGAAGTGCCAGCAGTACGCAGAGGACGTGGCTGTGACCGGAGGCTACAAGTAGCCTTCGCGGATCGCCCCGCCTGATGAGCGTGGCGGCTGCCGGCTTGGATCGGCAGCCGCCACCCCATTTCCAACTGCTCGCGGTCTCTGACCACTAGGGAGGCACAACGGATGCAAGCCCAGACATCGTCCGCGGACGTTCGCGCGCCCGGCGTCTCTCTGGGCAGTCTCATCATGATCGCGGGCGGGCTGCTCATCGCCATCCGGAGCATGTTCCCGTGGGTCGACCTCCTGGGTGACCTAGCGGACTTTCCCGTCGAGGCCAACAAGACAGCCATCCTGATTGCAGGCGTGTTGACCTTCTGCGCCGGCATCGTCTTCTCGATCCAGCGACCCCGATTCCAGCTCCTCTCGATTGTGGCTGGTGGAGCGTCGATGGCCGCACTCATCCTCCTCATCGAGATCCTGTTCGACGTCCAGGCCCGCTTCGAGAAACCCATCGATCTCACCGGGGTCCTGGCATGGCCCTTCTGGTTCGCGCTCATGGGTGGCTTCGCCGGCGTGGCTGGCGCGTTCACGGGGTACCGCGAGAAGCCACCCAGGATGGTGCCGGCCGACGAGGTCGTCGAAGGTTCGGCCGTCAAGCGGTCGAGACACTGGCTGGGCAAGAACTACCTCGTGGCCCCGGCCATCATCTACGCCATCCTCGTGACGCAGATCCCGTTCTGGGTGACGATCTGGTTCAGCCTTCAGAAGTGGAACCTGCTGCGTCCCGAAAACAGCCGATTCAACGGGGTCCAGAACTACCTGGACCTGTTCCGAACGGACGAATTCGTCAGCGCGCTCTACAACACCGTCTTTCTGACCTTCTTTGCGGTCACCATCTCCCTCCTGGTGGGTCTCTTCCTGGCTGAGCTGGTGAACCACCGCTTCCCCGGTCGAGGCATCGTCCGCACCCTGCTCATCACGCCCTTCCTGGTCATGCCCGTGGTCGGCGCGCTGGGCTGGAAGAACATGATGTTCGACCCGGTCTTCGGCGTGGTCGACTGGGCCATCACGTCGCTCGGCGGCCCGCGCATCGACTGGTTCGCCGAGTATCCGATGGAAGCCATCATCATCATCGTGGTCTGGCGCTGGGCGCCGTTCATGATGCTGATCCTGCTCGCCGGGATGCAGGCGCTGAGCGACGAGGTGCGTGAGGCCGGACGCGTCGATGGCGCATCGCAGTGGCAGGAGTTCCGCTTCATCGTGCTGCCGCATCTCAAACCCTTCATGCAGCTGAGTCTCCTCTTCGGCGTCATCTACATCCTGGCCGAGTTCGACAGCATCGCCATGACCACGCAGGGCGGTCCCGGTGACCAGACGATGAACCTGCCTTACCTCATCTACCGCACGGTCTTCTTCAGTTATGACGTCGGACGTGCAGCAACCATGGGTGTCGTGCTCGTTGCGATCACGTTCATCTTCGCGACTGTACTCATCCGCCTCATGGGCCGCCTCATGGAAGGGACCGAGAAATGACCACGCTGTTCCGGCGCAAGCCACAACAGACGCGCCTCATCGAGCAGGTTTCGCCGCTCCGCGCCATCATCGCTTGGGTCGTTGGCTTGGTGTTCTTCTTCCCAGTGCTGTACATCTTCGTGACCGGCTTCAAGAAGGAGTCGGCAGCGCTGAACCTGCCACCGACACTGATCCCCTGGGTGAACAGTGACCCGCCCCTGACCTTCGTACCCACCTTCGAGAACTACGAGGCCGTCCTGGATCGCGGCTTCTGGCCTTTCTTCCAGAACTCCCTCGTGGTGGTCTCGGTGTCAACTCTCTTGGTCATCGCCCTGGCACTGCCGCTGGCATTCGGTTTGGTCTGGCGCCACTACGGGCATGGGCGCGACACGCTCTTCTTCTTCCTTTCGACCAAGTTCCTGCCCGCCGTGGGCGTCATCATCGCCGTCTACTACATCGCCAAGACCGTGGTCATCAACGGCCACAACATGATCGACCAGCCGGCCACGTTGATCATCATGTACACGGCCATGAACCTGCCCATCGCGGTCTGGATGCTGCGCTCGTTCTTCGACGAGATCCCCCATGACGTCCTCGATGCGAGTCGCGTCGATGGTGCGAACACCCGCCAGGAGTTGTTCACGATCTCGCTGCCGATGATCATCCCCGGTCTGACAGCCACGGTGTTCATCATCGCCATCTTCGCCTGGAACGAGTTCTTCCTGGCCGTGAGCCTGATGGCCACGCGCGGCGCCACGGTACCGATGTTCATGGTCAGCTTCGTGACATCGGAGGGCCTGTTCTGGGCCAAGCTTGCCGCGGCCGGCACGATGGCCATGCTGCCCGGTGATCATCGTTGGCTGGGTGCTGCAGCGGCAGCTGGTGCGCGGCCTGTCCCTTGGTGCCGTGAAGTGATGCGCCACTACTCAGCGACACGCATCTCCAGTGGGCAGCTAGTGAGGATGGAGACCATGTTCGATTTCACCGGACGATGAGGCCGCGCGTCCTGCATGGGGCCGGCGATCTGCGCGTCGAGGAGGTTCCGATCCCCCCGTTGGGGCCCGATGACGTGCTCGTTCGCGTCAGGGCCTGTGGCGTCTGCGCCTCGGATGTGCACTACTTCCTCCACGGGCGCATCGGGAAGTATGTCGTCGACGAGCCGATGATCGTTGGTCACGAGTTGGCCGGCGATGTCGTCGCTGTCGGACCGGCGGTGACGCGGATCGCCGTCGGGGCGCGCGTGGCCGCGTCGAGCCCGGTGTGAGCTGTGGTCGCTGCCGCATGTGCAAGGCCGGCCGCTACAACCTGTGCCCGGATGTGTCGTTCTACGCCACGCCGCCGGTCCAGGGCGCGATGTCGGAGTACGCCGTCATCCGCTCCGACTTCGCACACCCACTGCCGGACTCGGCGAGCTACGAGCACGGTGCGCTGTGCGAACCGATCTCGGTGGGCATCCATTGCTGCAACTTGACGCAGGTACGCCCCGGCGACACCGTGGTCATCCTGGGCGCCGGGCCGATCGGGTTGACGGCGATCGTCGCAGCCCGCCAACGGGGCGCGGGACAGGTGATCGTCAGCGATATCTACCCGGCTCGGCCTCGAGGTGGCACGGAAGCTCGGCGCTCTTGGCGTGGATGTCCGCGACCAGGACCTGCATGCCATCGTCATGGAGCGCACCGGTGGCGATGGTGCCGATGCGCTCTTCGACACCTCGGGGGTGCGCTCGGTCATCGAGGCGGCTCCGGGACTCATGCGCAAGGGTGGGGCCCATCGCAGTGGTCGGTCTGCCGGCCGACGACCGTGTCACGTACTGGCATGTCTGCAGATCGTCCAGGGGGAGCTCTCCATCCATGGCGTCTTCCGCTATGCCAACACCTACCCGGCCGCGGTCGCCGTCGTCGCCTCCGGTGAGTATCCGGTCGACCTCGTCATCACCGATCGCTTCCCGCTCCAGGATGCCGTCGCCGCATTCCATACCGCCGTTGAGGCCAAGGAGCGTGCCATCAAAGTCATGGTCACCTTCTAAAGAGGTGGCGCGACAGGAGATGGGCCGTTGCCGAACCGGGGCCACCATCATGGCCGCTCGCGCGCGATTCGCGAGATCATGCCATCAGTGCGGCGGGCGACCGCGCACCAGCTAGCGAAGGAGGACGGGTCACGATGCGAGGTGTCGTTCTGCCGGGAGGCTCGCGCGTCGAGCTGCGTGAATTCCCCGATCCTGTCGCCGGCCTGGGTCAGGCTCGTCGTTCGTATCAAGGCCTCGTCGATCTGCGGGAGCGACGTTCGGGCCATCTATCGTGAGCATCTGGGCAAGGGCCCCGAAGGCTATATCGATGGCACGATCGGGGGCCACGAGCCGTGCGGACAGGTCGAGACGGTCGGTCCCGGTGCGACCTCGGTACGGCCAGGAGACCGGGTAGCCATCTACCACATCGCGGGTTGCGGCCTGTGCCGCGACTGTCGCGGAGGATTCATGATCAGCTGCCTCGTCGCCGCAGCGTGCCGCCTACGGCTGGCAGCGTGACGGAGGCCACGCCGACCTCATGCTGGCCGAGGAACGGACACTGCTGCCACTTCCTGAGCCCTTGACCTACGAGGATGGAGCGCTTGTGGCATGCGGCTTCGGGACCGCCTGGCAGGGGGTGCTGAGAGCGGACGTCTCGGGCCGTGATCGTGTCCTGGTCACAGGTCTGGGGCCGGTCGGGCTGGCGACGTTGATGTCTCTCGATCACGTCGGGTGCAGAGGTGATCGGCGTGGACGTCCGGCCAGAACGACGCGAGTTCGCCGCAGAGCTCGGGGCCATGGCCGTCTTCCACCCGGACGAGGCCAGCGGCGGGATCGAGGCACTGACACGCGGCGCGGGCGTGGAGGTGGCGATCGACTGCTCCGCTGCCGCGAGCGCACGTCAGCTTTGCCTCGCCGCAGTGGGACAGTGGGGGCGAGTCGTGTTCGTGGGCGAGGGTGGGGAGGTGACCTTCGCCCCCAGCCCGTCGCTCATCCACCATCAGCTCACGCTGCATGGTTCCTGGGTCACAGGCGTGGGCGAGATGCAGGATCCGCTCGCCCTGCTGGCGCGCAAGGAACTGCATCCCGATCGCATAGTGACCGACCGCTTCAGCCTGGATCAGACCGGCGAAGCCTACCGCCTCTTCGACGCGGGCGAGACGGTCGGAAAAGTCGTCGTCATCCCTTGAGGAAGGAGGGCAACCGTGACAGCTCCCTTCGAGCTGAGTGACCAGGTCGCAGTCGTGACTGGCGCCGGTCGAGGCATCGGTCGCGAGATATCGAGGGTCCTGTCGGAAGCCGGGGCCCGGATCGTGGTGGCCGACATCGACATGGCGACCGCGTCCGATACCGCTGCCACGCTCACCAAGGGCGGGTACGAGGCGCTCGCCGTGGAGGTCGACGTATCGCGTCTCGATTCCGCCGAGGCGATGGTCGCGGCGGCCTCGACCGCTTTCGGGACGGTGGACGTCCTGGTCAACAACGCCGCGATCGCGCCCGCCAACAGGCCGGTGCTCGAGGACGAGCCCGAGAATTGGCTGCGCTCCATGCGCATCAATCTCGATGGCGTGCTGTGGTGCAGCCGTGCGGTAGCCCCGTTGATGGCGGAGCACGGCGGCGGAGCCATCGTCAACATCGCCTCCATGTCCGGCCTCATCGTGAACCGCCCGCAACCACAGGCCGACTACAACGCGAGCAAGGCCGCAGTCATCCATCTCACGCGCTCTCTGGCCACGGAGTGGGCCGAGCTCGGGATCCGCGTGAACGCGGTATCGCCGGGCTATATCGCCACCGACATGACCAAGAAGGGTTCGGAGCGCGCGGGCTGGGCTGACACCTGGCTGTCATCGACTCCGATGGGTCGCATGGGAACACCGCGCGAGGTCGCGTACGCCGTGTTGTACCTGGCCTCGGGGGCGGCGTCCTTCTGCACTGGCACCAACCTGGTCGTGGATGGTGGCTACACAGCCTGGTGACGGATCACCCGACGCGCGAGGCCACGCCCGGGGTTCGCCTGCCACCGAGTCCTCGCGCTCGTCGTACGGTCGGTCGGACAGGGCTGCAGGTCAGTCCCCTCGGGTTCGGAGGCAATGCCCTCGGCAATCTCTACTCCCAAGTCGATCAGGCCGACGCAGCCGACGCTGTTCGGGTCGCCTACGATGCCGGCGTCTCATACTTCGATACAGCCCCGATGTATGGCCATGGCCTGTCCGAGCGCCGCATGGGGGATGTGCTGCGTAGCCTCCCGCGGGATACGTTCGTGCTCTCCACCAAGGTCGGCCGCCTCCTGGTCCCATACGGACGTACGCCACCACCGCGGCCAAGCATCCGTGAAGGTGGGATCTTCGCGGCTGAGTTGCCCTTCCGACCGACGTTCGACTTCAGCTACGACGCGACGATGCGCTCATTCGAGGACTCGCTGCAGCGACTTGGGATGAACCGCATCGATGTCCTGCTGATCCACGACTGCGACGAGTGGAGCCAGGGCAGCCGCTATGCCGAAGTACTGCGGACGGTCGAGAAGGGGGCAGTGCGCGCCCTCGGACGACTCAGATCGGATGGGGTGATCTCCGCGTTCGGGGCGGGCGTGAACCAGCCGGTAGCGTGTGAGCGCCTGATGGACCTCGGGCCCTTCGACTGCTTCATGCTCGCACATCGCTACACCCTGCTGAACCAGGACGCGATCGACAGCTTCCTGCCCCGTGCTCTGCGCGAAGGGGTCTCGGTGCTCGCTGCCGCGCCTTTCAACACGGGGATCCTGGCCACCGGGGTCATTGACGACGCGCGTTACGACTACATACCAGCGCCGCCGGAGATCATGGACAAGACGCGCAGGATCGAAGCCATCTGCCAAGCCCACGGAGTACCGCTGGCGGCCGCGGCGCTCCGGTTCCCCCTGGGTCACCCGGCGGTCGTCTCGGTCGTGGCAGGTAGCCGCTCTGGTACGGAGGCCGCGCAGCACGTCGCCTGGATGGCCGAGCCGATCCCGGCGGCTCTGTGGGCACAGCTGCAGGCTGAGGGGCTGCTCCGTGAGGACGTGCCGGTCCCCAGTGCCTGAGGGCTGATGCCAGCATCCGTGCAGCGGGTTTGATAGCACGTCGCAACGGTCGCGCCGACCCGGGCCGACCGGACGACCGGCGCGATCCTCGTGACCCGTGTCGGACCTGCCGCTGCTCGTCGGCACGCCGTTCGCTCCGTGGCCCCAGCTCGGACAGGTGGCGCGAGCCTGGCGCGATTCGCTAGCTGGCGAGCACCCGGGCCACGGCCTCGTCGAGTTGCGCGGGCGTCGGGAGGGGGCGGTCACCGTGGCAGCGCTTGAACTTCCGTCCCGAGCCGCAGGAGCAGGGATCGTTCCGCCCGCGCGCAGCATCCTCGGTGGCGTAGGCGTACATGATCTCCGCGGCTGCGCGGCCCGCCCCCAGCAGTGATCCCATCGCCTCCATGGGCCCCGTCACGTGGTGGAAGAAGGTCTTGAAGCTGGGGCAGAGGTAGTTGAGACCAGGATTGCCGTAGCGGTCCGAGCGGAAGCGGTCCTTGGGACAGCCACCGTGGCAAGCGAAACGGACCTCGCACTCGCGGCAGGCCTGCGGCAGCTTGTCCCGCTTGTCCATGCCGAAGAGCAGCTGCTGCACCGAGCTGGCCAGCTCCAGCATGTGCACGTCGTTGACGTTGCCCAGCTTGTAGCGCGGTTCCACGAAGTGGTCGCAGCTATAGAGGTCACCGTTGTGCTCGAGCGCAAGGCTGCGGCCACAGGTCTCGCTGTGGATGCAGAGGCCGGGCGGTGCACCCACGAAGTTGGCCAGCGTGACGTCGAACATCTGCACGTAGACCGAGCCCACGTCGCGACGGACCCACTCCTCGAAGACGTCGACCAGGAAGCGCCCGTACTGGTCCTCGCCGACCGACCGCGTGGTCACCAGGTCCCCCTGCTGTGTATACAGGGGCCGACCCTCGACGTGGCTGCCCCAGCCGGCCTCGGCCACCTCCAGCAGCTCTGGCGTGGCCCGCTCCACGATGGGGATGAACTGGATGAACCGGGCCCCGACCTCATCGCGGAAGAAGCGGTAGACCTCCCGTCCCCGTTCGGCGTTGAGGGCGTGGACGGTGCAGAGGATGTTGAACTCGGCACCGGCCGCGCGCAGGGTCCGGGCCGCCCGCATGACCTTCTCGTGCGTGCCCTTGCCACCTTTGTCCACGCGTTGCGCATCGTGGATGTCGGCCGGACCGTCCATGGAGAGTCCGACCAGGAAGCCGTGCTCGGCGAAGAAGGCGGCCCATTCCTCGTCGATGAGCGTGCCGTTGGTCTGGAGCGTGTGCTCGATGAGCTGGCCCGGTCGACGGTAGCGCTCCACCAGCTCCAGCGTCCGACGGAAGAAATCGAGCCCCATGAGGGTGGGCTCGCCACCTTGCCAGGCGATCGTCACGTTCTGGGCCTGCTGGCCCTCGAGCAGCTGTCGCACGTACTGCTCGTGCGTCTCGTCGGTCATGCGGAAGCGGCTGCCCGGGTAGAGCGCCTCCTTGGACAGGAAGAAGCAATAGGTGCAGTCGAGGTTGCAGATGGCGCCGGTGGGCTTGGTCAGCACGTGGATGCCGGCAGGTGCTCCCGGCGGCAGTGGATCGGGCAGGACCGGCAGCTGACGGTCGCGGACCTCGGCCCCGCCGGCGGCCGTGGGCGCACCGGTGACGACGTCGTGGCGGCTGAAGGCGCGGCTCGGGTCCATGGACGTTAGCCTAGCTGGCGGCTACCGATAGAGCATCGAAGCGCGAGGAGTGCAGCACGAATGGCCCCGACCACCTTGCCGTCCTGGCGCCCAGGGCCGACGCGAGACGCCATCGAGATCTTCCTCGACGCAGCGGAGATGCTGCCCATCGAGCAGCGCGTGGCCGTTTTCGACGTGGACGGCACGCTCTGGTGCGAGCGGCCGCAACACATCATGGTCGAGTTCCTGCGGGCGGAGCTGCGCCGGGCGGTCGAGGCCGATCCTGCGCTGGCCCGGCGGCCCGAATACGCGGCTGCGCTGGAATGGGACCGGGCCGCCATCGCTCGCCTGGGCCCGGTCAACGTGGTGATCGCCTTGCTCGAGCTAGAAGCGGGCGCCACGTCGGAAGCGTTCGCTGCGCGGGTGCGTGACTACTTCGCGAGCGCACGCCATCCTGACCGCGGCGTGCCCCTCAGCCAGATGCGCTATCGACCCATGCTCGAGCTGATCGCCGAGCTGCGCGCGCGCCACTTCGACGTCTTCGTGGCCACCGGCAGCGGTGTCGACTTCGTGCGCTCGATCAGCCATGCCTACTTCGGGGTGCGGCCGGAGGGCGTGGTCGGCTCACAGGTCGGCTACGAGTGGAGCCACGTCGCGGGAGTGCCCACCATCGTGCGCACGAAGGAGATCGTGGGCGATCCCAACGAAGGGCCGGCCAAGATCACCAACGTCCAGCGCCAGCTCGGAAGGCGGCCCATCCTGGCCGCCGGCAACAGCCGCGGCGACCGGGAGATGCTCGAGTACACGCAGGCCTTCGCCGGACCGTCGCTGGCGCTGCTGCTGGACCACGATGACGCCGATCGTGAGTACCGCTACGCCAGCGTCGGCGCCACGACGTCGGACACTGAGCCGATGGCCACGGTCGCGGCCCGCTCGGGCTGGACGATCGTGTCCATGAAGGACGACTGGTCGACCGTCTTCGCCGACGCCTGACCCTGGCAGCGCGGCACCGCTCGCACGATCACGCCGCCGGCGACTCGATCGCTGCAGTCGTGCTCTACGGCAGCGGCTGCTCCGGTTTCGGCTGCGCGGACTCGAGGGCCGAGACACGTGCGTCGAGGGACTGGTCGGCCGCTTCGAGGTCGACCACTCGCTGGCGCAGGTTCCGGACCGACTGCTCCAGGCCGGCGATCTGGCCCTGGAGGGCCGTGATGGCCTGCGCGTTGGCATTGGCCGTGCGGCGGGCATCGTTGGCCGTCTGGCGCACCCGCGCGATCTCCTGCTCGTTGGCATCGATGCGTCGGCGCAGGTTGACCGGGTTGGTCCCGCCCAGCCGCTGTTCCATCTCGGCCATGCTCTCCTCTACGGCGGAGAGACGCTGGTCGAAGCGGTTGACATCGATGCCGGCAGCCTGCTGCGCGAGCGCATCGACATCGGCAGTGGCAGCGTCGATCTGCTGCTGCAGGGCCTCCAGGGTCGCGGTCAGGCTGGCCACGTCCGTGGCGGTCACGTCGACCGTGGCCTCGCTGTACCGAAGCGTCGAGCCATCGGTCCCGGAAAGGGTCAGCGACCCGGTGTCGTCGATCGACCAGCTTGCCGTCTCCTGCAGGGCCGGCAGGTAGGCGTCCTCCACCGCCATCGTGGCCTCGTCGCACAGCTTCCTCGTGGTGCCGAAGGGATCGGCGAAGGTCAGGCTGTCGCCGTCGAGCAGGTAGGTGCCGAAGTACGAGTTGCAGCCGGCGTTGCCCACCACCTCGCCGCCACTGAGGAAGAGCCTCACCTCGACCCCGTCGGGGAGAGCCGCGTCGCCCATCGTTGCGAGCGTCCAATCGATGCCCTCGGGAGGGGGCGCTGTGGTCGCGTCGTCCTGGGCCACGACGACCCCGGGCAGCACAGCCACCAGGAGTGCAGCGCTCAGCGCGCCGACCATCGCTCGTCTCATGTCCATGACGCTTGTGAACCTCCGCTGGTGCAAGTCGGGAAGTGATCCGGCAGGCCGCACTCGGCGACATCAGGGCCGGGTGTCTGGTCGCGGATTCTGCCACCACTCGTGACTGGACTTGCCTCGCGTGCCATCGGGCAGCGAGTGCGGCTGCCGGGCAAGTAGGGGCGGCTCGAAGAACCTGCGCGGGGGCGCCCATGGGTGTGGTGTGTGGAGCACACCCGGCGAAACGCGCCTTTCGGGTCGGTTACGCCGCTACCCGCCCGTCGGAACGTTCTAGTCTTGGAGCATGGAATACCGACGACTGGGCAAGACCGGGTACGAGATCAGCGCCGTCTCCTTCGGGGCTTGGGCCATCGGCGCCGACTGGGGCGCGGTGGACGACGCCGACTCCATCGCCGCCCTGCACGCCGCGGTCGATGCCGGTGTCAACTTCATCGACACCGCCGACGTCTACGGCGACGGCCACAGCGAGCAGCTCATCGCCCGCTTCCGCAAGGAACGGCCAGGCGAACGCATCTACGTCGCCACCAAGATGGGCCGTCGCGTGGAGCAGCGGCCGGAGAACTACACGCCCGAGGCGTTCGCGGCCTGGACGCGGCGCTCGCGCGAGAACCTCGACACCGAGACCCTCGACCTGGTGCAGCTGCACTGCCCACCGTTCGAGGTCTACTACACACCCGAGCTCTTCGCCGCCTGCGACGAGCTGGTGGCCGAGGGCGTGATGCGCCACTACGGGGTGAGCGTGGAGAAGGTGGAGCAGGGGTCGAAGGCGCTCGAGTACCCCGGCGTGGCCAGCGTCCAGATCATCTTCAACATGGTCCGCCAGCGCCCGGCGGACAGCTTCCTCGCGGCGGCGCTCGCGGCCGACGTGGGCGTGCTCGCGCGCGTGCCGCTGGCATCGGGCCTGCTGACCGGCAAGTACGACGCCGCCTCCACCTTCGCGCAAGACGATCATCGCAACTACAACCGGCACGGCCAGGCCTTCGACGTGGGTGAGACCTTCGCCGGCCTCGACTACGAGACCGGCCTCCGCTTCGTAGCCGGGCTGCACGACCTGGTGCCCGACGGCGCCACCACCGCACAGCTGGCCTTGCGCTGGATCCTGATGCACGACGGCGTGACCGCGGCCATCCCCGGGGCCAAGACGCCCGAGCAGGCGCGCGCCAATGCTGCGGCCGCCGACCTGCCCCCACTGCCAGCGGCGACGATGGCCCGCATCGCCGACCTCTACGACGAGCTGGCCCGGCCGCTCGTCCACCAACGCTGGTGAGCCGACAGGGCGCCGGCCGCTAGCAGTCACCCGCTGCTAGCGGCCATCGGCTGCCGATCGCCTCGCACCACCCTTCTCGGAACCGCCCCAAGGAGTCATTCGTGTCCGCCCGCGGCCCTGGCCATGCGCTCGAGGAGCTCGATCCCGCACTGACGCTGTCGCATCGGCGGAAGATGGAGATCCTCTTCGCGGTGCTGCTGGTCGTGTTCCTCTCGGCGCTCGACCAGACCATCGTGGGGGTGGCCCTGCCCCGCATCGTGGGCGACCTGGGTGGCACCAACGAGCTCTACACCTGGGTCATCACCAGCTACCTGCTGACCGCCACCATCACTGGCGTCTTCTACGGCAAGCTGAGCGATATCTACGGCCGGCGCTTGATGCTGCTCTTCGGCGTGAGCGTGTTCCTGCTCGGCTCGGCCCTATGCGGGCTCTCTTGGAACATCGAGACGCTGGTCATCTTCCGCGGCTTCCAGGGCGTCGGCGCGGGGGCCATCTTCCCCATCTCCCTGGCCATCATCGGCGACCTCTTCGACCCGCGCGAGCGCGGCCGCTATCAGGGCCTGTTCGGCGCCGTCTTCGGCATCGCCTCGGTCCTTGGCCCCCTCCTCGGCGGCTGGCTCACCGATGGCTTCGGCTGGCACTGGATCTTCTTCGTCAACCTGCCGCTCGGCGTCATCACCCTGGCCATCGTCTATCGGCTGCTGCCGTCGGTCCACGGCGCGCGGCCCACGCGCAACCTGGACTACCTCGGCGCGATCGTCTTCGCGGTCGCCGTCGTGTTCCTGCTGGTGGGCCTGACCAACAAGCAGTCGGGTGCCTGGACCGAAGTCAGCGTGGGCGGCTTCATCCTCATCGCCGCGGCCATCACCCCCGTGTTCCTGTGGATCGAATCGCGCGCCGTCGAACCCATCGTGCCGCTGCGGCTCTTCCGGATCCGCAACTTCGCGGTCACCATCGCCGCCGTCTTCCTGACCGCCATCGCCTTCTTCGGAGCCATCGTCTTCGTGCCCCGCTGGTTCCAGTTCGTGCAGGAGGTCAGCCCCACCGCGTCCGGCCTGTACATGCTGCCGCTGATGGCGGGCGTCATCGTCAGCTCCGTCGGCAGTGGCATCCTCACCAGCAGGACGGGTCGCTACAAGTGGCAGGTCGTGCTGTCGCTCGTGGCCCTGGCCATCGGCCTCTTCCTGGCCACCAGCCTCACCGCCAGCACGCCCCTGCCCGTGCTCTGGCTGTGGATGGTGGTGATCGGCCTCGGCGTGGGACCCACCCTCAGCGTCTTCACCATCGTCATCCAGGCCTCCGTGCCCTTCAGCGCCCTGGGCGTGGCCACCGGCAATCTGACCTTCTTCCGACAGATCGGTGCCTCGGTGGGCCTGGCCTTGGTGGGCACGGTCTTCGCGGATAGCTTCACCGATCGACTCGATCCGGAACTCATCGCGGCTGGCGTGCCTGCGCAGACCGCAGGGTTGATCGGCGAGTTCTCCACCGGCCGCGACATCACCCAGGTCACCGATGTCTCGCTGGCCCACCAGCTGGCGCAGGTTCCGGCGCTCAGCGGTATCGTGGACCAAGTCGTGACCGGCATCTTCGAAGCCTTCTCCGTGGCCATCGCCCAGACCTTCTGGATCGGCCTGGGGGCCACCGTGGTGACCCTGCTGGTCCTGGTCGCAGGCCTGGTCGACAAGCCCATCCGGCATCTGGGTGTGGCTGGTGATGGCGAAGCGGGGCCGGTGGCACCACCGCCGGTGATGGCCTGAGTCGCCGTCGGCGGCCGCGGCCCCATACAGAGCAAAACCGAACACCGATGACCGTGACCGAAGGGGGTAACACATGAAGGTCGGACTGATCGCGCCACAAGGCTGGAAGATGGAGTACGTCGGCTGGGAGCCGGCCGCGGCCTGGGCCAACACCGTCGAGTTGGCGAAGCAGGCCGAGGCTCTGGGCTTCGAGTCGCTGTGGGTCTTCGACCACTTCACGACCGTGCCCGATCCGACCGACGAGATGACCCTCGAGTCGTTCTCGCAGCTGTCGGCCCTGGCGATGGTGACCGAGCGCGTGCGGCTGGGCCACATGGTCATCTGCACCGCCTTCCGCAACCCCGCTCTGACGGCCAAGCTGGCATCGACCATCGACGTCATCAGCGGGGGACGTTTCGAGATCGGCATCGGCGCCGGCTGGAAGAAGGACGAGTGGCTGGCCTATGGCTACGGCTTCCCGCCCATCGGCGAGCGCATCAGCACCTTCGAGGAGCACCTCGAGGTCATCACCCGCATGATCGCCCCGGGCCATGCCAGCTACGAGGGCAAGCGCGTGCACGTCCGCGACGCCATCAACGAACCGCGCAGCATCCAGGAGCGTATCCCGTTGATCGTGGGCGGCAACGGCCGCGTGCGCACCGCAGGCCTGGCCGTGCGCTTCGCCGACGAGCTGAACTGGGTCTTCATCAGCCCGGACCAGGTTCGCCAGCGGATGGCGGAGGTGCGCGCCAGGTGCGAGGACGCCGGCCGTGACCCGGCGACGCTGCGGTTCTCGCTCTACGCCCTGGACGAGGACATGCGTGACGCCGGCCAGCAGCGCGTGGACCTGATGGCCGCGTTCGCCGCGACCGGGCTGGACCGGATCGTCTGCTTCCCCACCAAGTACGACCCCTCGCTCGAAGCGCAGGCCGCGTTCGCCGATGACTGCATCGCCGCCGGCATCGAGCTCGACGGACCGTAGTCCGATGCGCCGGCACTCGGTCCTGGCGCTCTCCGCCGCCCTGCTGGGAACTTCCCTCGCCCCGGGGATCCCCGCGGTCTTCGCTGCCGACGGGATCGGGCCCACCATCGTCGTCGCAGCGCCGGACGACGAGTCGGTCCGTGCGGCCGTGACCTTCCCGGCGGGGTGGCGTCTGGAAGCCTCCGCCGAGACCGCTCGCCGTCAGGTCGACGCGCTCGCCGATGACGAGCGCTGCGAGGTCTCGACCAGGCGCTCGGAGTTCGCGGACCTCGAGACCGACGTGGACGACTTCGTGGTCAGCCTCTCCCCCGGCTCGGGTTACACCTTCATCGCGCGAGCGTCGGTGAGCCTGCCCGCCGGCCCGGCGGAGCGGGTCGATTTCGCCGACGAGGCGGGAGCGCGCTGGTCCGTCTACGTCGTGCCCGACGCGGGTCACATGCACGAGCTGTGGTGTCGCGGCGACGTGCTGCCGGATGACCGCTGGCTGCCCATCGCGGAGGCGTTCCAGCTGGAGCCCGCTACCGAACTGACCAGCTCGACCTTCGACCCCGTGGCGCGGCGGCCCGACGCCGGCCTGGCCATCTCCTTCCCCGAGCCCTGGCAGGTCCGCGGCAGCTCCACCGACCTGGGCCTGCTCTACGCCACCAACGAGACGGCTGTCTGCGCCGTCAGTGACTACACCTCGCTGGCCGCGGATCACGGGTGGACGACGGTCGAGGCGATGCACGACGAGTACGTCGCCACCGCCGGCGAGCGCTCGGACATCACCGTCGAGGAGACGAGCTATCTGGACCTGCCAACCGGTCGGACCGGCTTCGCCGAGCTGGTCTTCGACGACGGCACCCGCGCTGTCCGCTACTCGTCCCGCGACCCCGAGCGCGGCACGCTGGTCGCACTCTTCTGCGTCGGCGATCCGGTGCCCGAGGACCGCTATCTCTCGCTCGCGGAGTCGCTGACCTGGCTGGCGGCGACCGAGCTATAGCAGCTCGTTCCAGGGGAGCGCAGCGTCCGCGGACCGTGCGCCTCCGTGAGGGCGACAGCGCAGCACAAGCACTAGGGTTAGGAGCATGAGCAGCGCCCAGGCGATGGCCGATTGGTTCTCCGACAACATCGTCGTGCTGCTGATCGTCGCGGCCGCCTTGATCGTGGCCTACGCCTACAGCGGTCCTATCGTGGACGCACTCGTGCGACGAGGCCTGCGCGTGACAGAGGGCGACTTCAGCGGCGAGGGCATCGAGGATGCCGAGCTGCGCAAGCGCTCCACCACCATCGTGCAGTTGGTGACCACGC
This sequence comes from uncultured Chloroflexia bacterium, assembly GCA_963800275.1. Taxonomy (GTDB): domain Bacteria; phylum Chloroflexota; class Limnocylindria; order Limnocylindrales; family CSP1-4; genus JAFMJV01. Next base: position 134,943 of record CAWDAI010000007.1, on the reverse strand, counting down.
TCATGCGCCTGGCCATCGTCGCCATCGCCGTGGTCATCTTCGTGGGGCTCACCGGCAGCCAGTGGGTGCTCGTGCTCCTCGGCCTGTTCCTGGCTGGGATCGCCATCGCCGGCCAGTCGATCGTGCTCGACTACCTGATGGGCGTCTTCATCATCGTCGAGGCGCAGTTCTTCCAGGGCGACAACATCGAGCTCGGCGACAAGCCCTGGAAGGGCACCGTCGAGAGCGTGGGCCTGCGGCGCACGGTCATCCGCGCCGTGGACGGCACCGTCTTCTCGGTCTCCAACGGCGACCTGCGCAGCGTGGCCAACCGCACCCGGGTGTACGCCGCCGCCGAGGTGCGGGTACGCGGGATCCGGGTGGGCGACCTGGCGGCCGTCGCCGGAGTCATGGACCGCGTCGGCCGGGAGGTCGCGCAGGATCCGGCCTTCGTGGGCTCGGTCCTCGAGGCGCCGCGGCTGGCCTTCGTGGCTGACGCCGATGAGTTGGGCAGCGTCGCGGTCATGCGCGGCAAGGTCGTGGCCAGCGAACGCTGGCGAGTGGCCAGCGAGATCCGGCTGCGCCTGGACCGGGCCCTCGCGGAAGCCGGGATCACGCTCGATCGACTGGGCATGCCCCGGCCCTCCGGCCCTTCCTCGCCGTGACCGCAGCGATCGCGCCGGCGGACGTCGAGGCGCGCCTGCGGGAGCTCGTGGGCGATCGCGTCCGCGCCGACCTCGGCACGCGCGCGCTCTACACCTCGGACGCTTCGCTCTATCGACAGCTGCCGGCACTGGTCGTGGAGCCTGCGGACGTCGACGAGCTGGCGGCGGTCGTGCGGGCCTGCGGCGAGAGCGACACCTCGGTCATCATGCGCGGTGCCGGCACGAGCATCGCCGGCAATGCGCTGGGCGCAGGTGTGGTCGTGACCACGCACGCCCTCGCGCGGGTCATCGAGCTCGATCCCGAACGGGGCTTCGCGGTGGTCGAGCCGGGCGTCGTCCTCGACGATCTCAACACGGCGGCTGCACCCTTCGGGCTGCGGGTCGGCCCTGACCCCTCGACGCACAGCCGCTGCACGCTCGGCGGGATGATCGGCAACGATGCCTGCGGCTCGCACTCGGTGGCGTGGGGCACCACGGCCCAGAACGTCCTCGGCCTGGACGTCATCCGCTCTGATGGCTCGCGAGTCCGGCTGACCAGTCCCGGCGCGCCGGCGCGCCGGCCCGATCCGGACTGGCCCGAGCTCGACGGGCCGCTGGCCGACCAGCTCCGGGCCTTCACCGCCGCCCACGAAGAGCTGATCCGGACCGAGCTACCGGCCTGGCCCCGCCGCGTCTCGGGCTATGCCCTCGACTGGCTGCTACCCGAGCGCGGTCCCGATCACGCGCGGGCCCTGGTGGGCACGGAAGGTACCTGCGCGGTCGTCGCTCGCGCGGTCGTCAGGCTGGTGCGCGCCCCGCTGACCCGGGCCCTGCTGGTGCTCGGCTTTGGCCATGACATCGCAGGCGCGGAAGCCGTGCCCGCCCTGCTCACGGCCGCACCCTTCACGGTCGAATCGTTGTCGCACGAGCTGCTCGCGCTGGCGGGCGCGCAGGCGCACACGGTCGGGTTGCCGGCAGGCGGGGCCTGGCTCATGGTGGAGACGCGCGCGGATGACGCCGGCGGCGCGAGGGAGCACGCGACGCGCCTGGCCGCCACGATCGGCCGTGGCCTGGCGGGGCCCGATGTCCGCTTCATCGAGGACCCGGCCGTCATCGCCGCGCTCTGGCGCATCCGCGAGGACGGAGCCGGCCACTCGTCCCGGACCGCTGACGGCACTCGCCTCTGGCCGGGCTTCGAGGATTCGGTCGTGCCCCCGGAGCGACTCGGCGCCTACCTGCGGGAGCTGCGCGCCCTGCTCGGCGAGCACGGGCTGCAGGCGATCAGCTACGGCCACTACGGCGAGGGCTGCATCCACCTCCGGGTCGGCTTCGGCCTGGAGGGACCGGGCGGTCCCGCGCGCTTCACGAGCTTCGTGTCCGATGCCGCGGACCTGGTGATCCGACACGGTGGCTCGCTCTCGGGCGAGCACGGCGACGGTCGCGCCCGCGGTCCCCTGCTCGATCGCCAGTTCAGCCCAGGGCTCATCGAGGCATTCGGGGCCTTCCGCCGCCTGTGGGATCCGACCGGGGTGCTCAATCCCGGGATCATCGTGGACCCTCCCGCGCTCAGCGACGACCTGCGGGTCAGCGCGCCCACGCAGCTGGACACTGCCACGGCCCAGGCCTTCGCTGCCGACGGCGGAGACTTCCGAACCGCGGTCGAACGTTGCATCGGCGTGGGGCGCTGTGTCTCGGTCCAGGGAAAAGCCCTCATGTGTCCGAGTTTCCGTGCCACCCGCGATGAGCGCGATTCCACACGCGGGCGGGCGCGCCTGCTGCAGGAGATGCTGGCCGGGGACCTGGCCAGGGAGGGTTGGCGCTCCTCGGCCGTGCTCGAGGCGCTCGACCTCTGCCTCTCTTGCCGGGGATGCGTGTCGGAGTGCCCCACAGGGGTGGACATGGCGTCGTACAAGGCCGAGTTCCTGCATCAGCACTATCGGCGACGACTCCGTCCGCGCTCCCACTATGCGCTGGGCTGGTTGCCGCTCTGGCTCAAGCTCACGGCGCGCGTCCCGCACCTGGTCAACGCGGTCACTCGCTCCCGGCTCACACGACGGCTCTTCGCCCGGGCCGCCGGCATCGCGCCGGAGCGCGGCATCCCCAGGATCGCGAGCCGTACCTTCACCCGGGACTGGCGACCGCGACCGCGGCCTGCGAAGGCGGCCCCGAACGGGCGCCTCGTCCTGTGGCCGGATACGTACAACGATCACCTGACCCCGGAAGTCTCATGGGCGGCGGTCCGCGTGCTGGAGGCGGCCGGCTTCGAGGTCGCGGTACCGCGGCGCTGGGTCTGCGATGGGCTCACCTGGCACTCCACCGGCCAGCTGGGCATGGCCGCCCGCGTGCTGCGCCATTCGCTCGGAGCCCCCGAGCTCGGTGGCGATGAGCCAGTGGTGGTGCTCGAACCGTCGAGCGCAGCCATGCTTCGATCCGACCTGCCGGAGCTCCTGCCCGACGATCCCCGGGCCGCCCGCCTGGCGAGACGCGTGGTGACGCTGGCGGAGATCCTCGATCGCGTGGGCTACGCAGGCCCGGCCGCGTCGGAGCCTGCGCCCGCCGCCATCGCCCAGCCGCACTGCCACCAGCAGGCCGTGCTGGGGCTGGAGGCGGACCGCCGGGTGTGCGAGCGCAATGGCATCGTCATCGGGCTCGAGCTGAGCGGCTGCTGCGGCCTGGCCGGCAACTTCGGGGCGGAGGCGGGCCACGAGGAGGTCAGCCGCGCCGTGGCCGAGCTGGAGCTGGTTCCGGCGCTGGAGGCACAGCCGAGCGCCCCGCTGCTGGCCGATGGCTTCAGCTGCCGCACCCAGATCGAGTCGCTTGGGACGCGGCGGGCGCGTCACCTCGCGGAGGTCCTCGCCGAGCGACTCGACTGACCCGGTCTCACGGGGCAGCACGATCCCAACCTCGTCGAAGCCGACCAGTGTGGCGAGGGCGTGGAACCGCGGCAGCAGGACCCCGACCGGACTTGGCTACTATCGGGCGCGAAGCACCACCAGCCTGACTCGATGACCCACCTCGCCAGCCCGGAGGTCCCGGCGCCATGCCGCTCGTCGCCCACAACGCACTGCCCACCTTCGAGCGCCTGCGTGCCGAGGGCGAGGACGTGCTCAGCATGGAGCGGGCGGAGACCCAGGACATCCGCGAGCTGCACGTGGGCCTGCTCAACATGATGCCGGACGCGGCGTTGCTGGTGACCGAGAAGCAGTACATGCGCCTGATCGGCGCCTGCAACCGCATCACCCAGATCTACGTCTACCCCTTCAGCGTTCCCGGTCTCGCACGCAGCCCGGAGGCGCTGGCCCACATCGAGGCCTATTACGCCGATCTCGAGGCACTCCAGGCGGACGGCCTCGACGCCCTCATCATCAGTGGCGCCAATGTGACCAACCCGGCCATCGACCTCGAGCCCTTCTGGCAACCCTTGCAGGAGGTCATCGAGTGGGCGGCAGACAACGTCACCAGCATCCTCTGCTCATGCCTGGCCACGCATGCGCTCGTCAAGCACCTCTACCACCTGGACCGGGAGCCGTTCTCCCACAAGCTGTGGGGCGTTTACCGGCACCGCGTCTGCGACCGTGGCCATCCCCTGACGCAGGATGTCAACACCGTCTTCGACGCACCCCACTCGCGCTGGAACGATGTCGCCCGGGCCAAGTGGGACAGCGCCGGATTGCGGGTGCTGGCAGAGTCGGAGCGGGCAGGCGTGCACCTCGCCACCAGTCCCGATGGCTTCCGTATCGTCTATTTTCAGGGTCATCCCGAGTACGATCGGGTGAGCCTGCTCAAGGAATACAAACGTGAAGCGAACCGCTTCCTCGACGGTGAGGTGCCCGAGCCTCCGCCGTATCCGGAGCATTACTTCACACCGCAGGCCGATCATCTGGCACAGTCCTACCTCCGCGAAGCCCTCGCCGCCCAGGCCCGTGGCGAGGCCCGACCGGAGTTCCCGGAGGCGTCGTTCGACGCCTTCCTGGACAACACCTGGGGGGACACGGGCCGCGCACTCTTCAACAACTGGCTGGGGCTGGTCTATCAGCTCACCGGCCTCGATCGCCACGAGCCCTTCATGCCCGGTATCGATCGCGATGATCCGTTGGGCATCGGCAGCCACGCCTGAACGCGCCAGACAGCAGGAGCTCCCCCATGAGAGACGAGACCATCGCCATCCACGCCGGCTACGAGACCGATCCGGTGACCAAGTCGGTGGCAGTGCCCATCTACCAGACGGTCGCCTACGAGTTCGACGACGCCCAGCACGGCGCTGACCTCTTCAACCTGGAGGTCGCGGGCAACATCTACACCCGCATCATGAACCCGACCCAGGACGTCCTCGAGCAGCGAGTGGCGGCGCTGGAGGGCGGCATCGCCGGCCTCGCCCTGTCGGCCGGTTCGGCGGCCATCAACTACGCCGTCCTGACCATCGCCAAGGCCGGTTCCAACATCGTGTCCGTGCCCCAGCTGTACGGCGGGACCTACACCCTTTTCGCCCACATGCTCCCCGGCCTGGGCATCGACGTCCGTTTTGCGGAGGATGACTCCCCGGCTGCGCTGGAGAAGCTGATCGACGGCAACACGGCCGCCGTCTTCCTGGAATCGATCGGCAACCCCGCCGGCAACGTGGCCGATATCGAGGCGATCGCGCAGATGGCCCACAGCCATCACGTGCCGGTCATCGTGGATGCGACCGTCTCCACCCCGTACCTGACCAAGTCGATCTCGTGGGGTGCGGACATCGTGGTCCACTCCATGACCAAGTACATCGGTGGCCACGGCAACTCGCTCGGCGGCATGATCGTCGATGCGGGCAGTTTTCCCTGGGCTGATCATGCCGACCGCTATCCCATGCTGGTCGAGCCTGAGCCGGCCTATCACGGCGTGCAGTACACAGAGGCTTTCGGCCCGGCCGCCTTCATCGCGCGGGCGCGCACCGTGCCCTTGCGCAACACCGGCTCGGCCATCAGTCCGCTCAACGCCTTCCTCATCCTGCAGGGCATCCAGACCCTGCCCATACGCATGGAGCGGCACGTCTCCAACGCCAAGGCCGTGGCCCAGCACCTCAAGGACCACCCGCAGGTCGAGTGGGTCCACTACGCCGGGTTGCCCGACTCCAAGTACTACGAGCTGGCGCAGAAGTACACCGATGGCAAGCCGTCGGGCCTGCTCAGCTTCGGCGTCAAGGGCGGCTACGAGACCGGCGTCCGCTTCTACGATGCGCTCAAGGTCTTCAAGCGACTGGTGAATATCGGCGACGTGCGCTCACTGGCCGCCCACCCGGCATCGACCACGCACCGGCAGATGACCGAAGCCGAGCAGAAGACCGCCGGGGTCACACCGGACCTCATCCGCCTGTGCGTGGGTATCGAGCACATCGACGACATCATGGAGGATCTCGACCAGGCCCTGGCGGCATCGGCCGGCTAGCCGCCGCTCTGGAGGATCATATCGGGACCGCGGCCCAGCACGAGCCGCGGTCCTTCGATTCACGGCATCGAGCCGGCCCAAGCGGGCCGATTCGCGCCGTTGACCGTGTGTTAACTTGCGAGCCTGCGGGACGGCAGGGGGATGCTGCCGACCGGATCACCAAGGAGGAGGGCGCATGACGCGACAGATGAAGTTCGGCTCCATTCTGCTGACCGGCCTGATGGTCGGGGCATTCGCCGGCACCGCCGCCGCACAGGCAGAGGACAAGCTCGTAGTGCTGTGCACGCCGCAGGAGGACTGGTGCGTGCGCATGACCGACGAGTTCCAGGCGCAGACCGGCATCGATACGAGCTACGTGCGCATGTCGTCCGGCGAGTCGCTGGCCCGGCTGCGCGCCGCAGCGGAGGATCCCGAGTTCGACGTCTGGTGGGGCGGACCCGCCGACGGCCAGATCGCGGCCGGCATCGAAGGCCTGGTCGAGCCCTACGTGAGCCCCAACGCGGCTGCCATCTCGCCCGATCAGAAGGCCGAGGACGGCACCTGGACCGGCGTCTACGTGGGCGCCCTGGGCTTCTGCTCCAACAAGGCCGTGCTCGACGAGCTGGGCCTGGATGTCCCGACCTCGTGGGATGACCTGCTCGATCCCGCGCTCGCAGGCAACGTGTCGGTGGCCCACCCGGCCAGCTCCGGCACGGCGTACACGACCTTCTACACGCAGGTCCTGCGCCTCGGCAGCGAAGACGCGGCCATCGACTACATGAAGCAGCTGAACAACAATATCCTGCAGTACACCAAGTCCGGCTCGGCGCCGGGCGCCATGGCCGGGCGCGGCGAGATCGCCGTGGCCATCATCTTCAGCCACGACTGCATCAAGAACATCGAGGAGGGCTACACGGATCTCGTGGTCTCGTTCCCCAGCGAGGGCACCGGCTACGAGATCGGGGCAGAGGCGCTCGTGGCGAACGCCCCGCATCCCAACAACGCCAAGACCTGGATCGATTGGGCGCTGCTGCCCGAGACCCAGGAGATCGGTGCCACGGTCGGCTCCTTCCAGCTGCCGACCAACCCGGATGCCGCGGTCAGCGAGTACTCGGTCGACCTCTCGCAGGTCAACCTCATCGACTATGACTTCGAGGCCGCTGGCGAGGCTCGTACCGAGCTGACGCAGCGTTTCGAGGACGAAGTCGCCCTCCCGCCCGCCGAGTAGATCCCCGCTGAGCTTTACGGGCACCGGCATGGGCCCGTGCTCGTAAAGCGGAACGTTCCGGGCGAGGCCGGTCACACACCGGCCTCGCCCCTCTCACCACCCTCGTGACCACCGCCACGGACCCCGAGTTCAGCCGCCCGCGCCAGGAGCTGAAGGACGCGAGCTATGGCCGCGCCCTGCCGCCACCCGATCCGGGCGCGCCCCCCAAGGCCGGCCGCCGCGCCTTCGACCCCATCATCATCGCGACCGTCGTCATCGCGGTCGCGTTCGTGTTGATCGCCATCGTCTATCCGGTCGGCTCGGTCGTGATCGAGGCCCTCTCGCCGGACGCCATCCCGGTCTTCGAGCGCTACCTGACCTCGAACCAGAACCAGATCTTCATCAACACCATCCTGCTGGGCCTGGCGGTAGCCACGGTGGGCACATTCGTAGCCTTCCTGTTCGCCTACGTGCAGGTTCGGGTCCCCGCGCCCCGGCCGGTCAAGCTGCTCATCCACGTGATGGCGCTGCTGCCCATCGTGAGCCCGCCCTTCGCGCTGGCCGTGGCAGCCATCTCGCTCTTCGGCCGCAGCGGCCTGGTCACCCGCGACCTGCTCGGCATCCGCCTCGACATCTACGCCTGGCCGGACCTGTCCATCCCCTTCCTGGACATCCCGCTCCCGCCGATGGGCCTCACGATGATCATGGCCCTGACGTTCTTCCCCATCGCCTACATCATGCTCTCGGGCATGATGCGGGCGCTCGACCCGTCGCTCAGCGAAGCCGCAGCCAACCTGGGGGCGTCGAAGTGGCGCACCTTCCGCAAGGTGGAGCTGCCGCTCCTGGCTCCGGGCATCGCGTCTGCCTTCCTGCTGCTCTTCGTCGAGGCCCTGGCCGACCTGGGCAACCCGCTCGTGCTGGGCGGTGACTACTGGGTCCTCGCCAGCCGCATGTACATCGCCATCGTGGGCCAGTACGACCTGACTGCCGGCTCCGTCCTCGCGGTGATGCTCCTGGTGCCGGCCCTCGTCGTCTACTTCGTCCACCGCTACTACGCCAACAAGGCCTCCATCGTGTCGGTCTCGGGCAAGCCCAGCGGCCGGCACGCGACGATCCAGCGCCGCTCGCTGCGCTGGCTGCTGCTGGGATCGGTGCTGGCCATCGTGGCCCTCGTCATCGCGCTCTACGGCACCATCGTGGTGGGCTCCTTCACCAAGCTCCTGGGCGTCAACCACACGCTCACGCTCGAGCACTGGGAGGCGGTGCTCTTCGGCTACGGCACCAAGGCTGTGACGGACACGGTCACGCTCTCCTCGATCGCCACGCCCATCGCGGGCCTGCTCGGGGTGATCGTGGCCTTCCTTGTCGTGCGCCGCAGATTCATCGGCCGCGGCGCCCTCGACTTCGGAGTCATGCTCGGCATCGCCGTGCCCGGCACCATCTTCGGCATCGGCTACCTGCTGGCCTTCAACACGCCCACCGAGATCTTTGGCTTCACCGTCATCCCCAAGCTCACCGGCGGGGCCGCGATCCTGGGCGGCGCCATCGCCATCGCCATGATCTACGTGGTGCGCTCCTCCCCGGGCGGCCTCCGTTCGGGTGTCGCTTCGCTGGCCCAGATCGATCCCTCCATCGAGGAGGCGGCCACCTCCCTGGGGGCCAACCAGGCCACGACTTTCCGACGGATCACCCTGCCCCTCATCCGGCCGGCGTTCCTGGCGGGGCTGATCTACTCGTTCGCCCGCTCCATGACCGCCATCAGCGCGGTCATCTTCCTGACCACGCCGGAGGTACGCATCATGACCGCCCAGATCCTCAACGAGACGGACGCGGCTCGCTACGGCAACGCCTACGCCTATTCGGTCCTGCTCATCCTCATCGTGCTCGCGGCCATCGGCATCCTGTCGGTGCTGGTGGGCACCCGTACCGGTGCCGAGCAAGATTCAGCCAGCGGAGGTTCAGCATGGGGCTGACGGCCGAACCAGGTCGCGCGACCAAGGGTCCCGCGACCGTCCTGCTCGACCGCCTGAGCAAACACTTCAGGTCGCCCGAGGGCTCGCTGGTCAAGGCCGTGGACGACATCACCCTGGAGCTGCCGGGTGGCAGCTTCGTGACCCTGCTGGGTCCCTCCGGCTGCGGCAAGACCACCACCCTGCGCATGATCGCCGGCTTCGAGTCGCCGACCTCCGGACGCATCATGCTCGACGACCGGGACATCGCGCGTCTGACGCCCGACCGCCGTGGCATGGGCATGGTCTTCCAGTCCTACGCCCTCTTCCCGCACCTGACGGTCCATGACAACGTGGCCTTCGGCGTGCAGCTGCAGGGCAAGAAGGGCAAGGAGCTGGAGCGAGCGATCGGGGCGGCGCTCGACCTGGTCAACCTCCACGGACTGGGTGGGCGGCGCATCTCCGAGCTCTCCGGTGGCCAGCAGCAGCGCGTGGCCCTGGCGAGGGCCATGGCCATCGAGCCGCGGGTGCTGCTCTTCGACGAGCCTCTCTCGAACCTCGACGCCAAGCTGCGCGTCTCGCTGCGCTCGGAGATCAGGCGCATCCAGCAGGCCCTCGGCACGACCTCGGTCTACGTGACCCACGATCAGTCCGAGGCCATGGCCCTGTCGGACGTGGTGGTGGTCATGAACGCCGGGCGCATCGAGCAGGCCGGCCCACCGGCCGTCGTCTACCGCCGCCCGGCCACGCGCTTCGTGGCGGACTTCATCGGCCGTGCCAACTTCCTGACCGGGGAGGTGCTCGCCGTCGACGACACGCACGTCGACGTCTCGTTGCTGGGTGGCCACTTGCGCATCGCGGCGGGCGGCGGGCACACCACCGGGGCGAGCGCGGTCATCGTCGCCCGACCGGAGTCGGTCCGCGTCGGCGAGGGTCCGTTCCGGGCCACGGTCAGGGGCAACACCTTCCTCGGCTCCTACGTGGAATACGAGCTGGACCTTGGGCAGGGGCAGGACAACATGCTCGCGGTCGACGGGGAATGGATGACGAACGGCATCCATCAGTCGGGGGAGGAGATCGCCTGGACGCTGGTACCGGAGCGAGCGTACGTGTTGCCCGCGAGCACGAACCCCGGAGCGTCCGAGGTCGGCTAGCGCCGGCCGGTCCGCGAGGCCTCAGTCGGGCTCGGCCCAGGCGGCGAGCCGGTCGGCCCACTCGGCCACGAGCGCTCGATAGATCGGCCGCTTGACCTCCCACACGGCATCGGCCAGCTCGGCCAGGTCCATCCAGCGGAAGGCCCTGAACTCCTGGCGCTTGCCCTTGAGCGGCACCAGGTCGATGTCCTGGTCGTCGCCCAGGAAGCGGTAGAGGAACCACTTCTGCACCTGGCCGCGTTGTCGGTCACCCTGGCCCCCTTCGCGGTCGCCCCGACGGCGCCCCGGCGGGAGCTCATAGGCCAGCCAGCCCGGGTACTCGGCCACCAGCTCCACCCGTCCTCTACCCAGCCCGGTCTCTTCCTGCAGCTCCCGGAGCGAGGCCTCGGCCGGCTCTTCCCCCACGTTCAGGCCGCCCTGCGGCATCTGCCAGCGATCAGGCTGATCGATGCGCTCGAGCGCCAGCACGCGCCCATCGGCGCGGGCCACGGCGATGCCCACGTTGGCACGGAAGGTCTGACTGGTCATGTCTGCCTACTCTACGCGTCAACCGGAAGGCATGGACAGGGGCCGCTTGCTTGCCTGCACTGGTTAGCATCGAAACCCCAGGCCCGTGAGCGGAGGAGGTCCGAATGTCCCCCACCATCATCCCGAGGTTCGGGCTGACCCTGGCCCTGGTCCTGTCACTGCCCGCCTTGACCCTGGCCCAGGCCGACCCCGGCAGGCCAGAGGCGACGGAGCCGACGCGATCGCCACGTTGCGCACGGTGGCGGCCGCGCAGGGCGTACCCGAGCAACGCCCACGCTGTGATCAGCAGCGTCCGGGATGGATCGACTACGGCGCCCCGGTGGGAGCGGAAGCCTGCTGGATCGAGAACGGTGCGGCCAACGTACGCCTGGTGGCCCAGGCCAACAGCTGCCGGCAGCTGGATGCCGGGAGCTCCCGCCTGACCGAGCCGGTCGTCTACCTCGCCCTGGAGGGCAAGGGTCGCCAGATGGAACCGGTCCGGGCGGCCGGGCTGGCCTACACCGATGCCGACTACCTGCTCCTCAACTTCGACGTGGCCAGGCCCATCGGACAGGACGGCCGACCACAGACCCCGGGCTGCCGCTGAGCCGCCACGCCCCGGGTCCGTCCTCGCCGCCAGCGGTGTAGAGTCGGCGCCTGCCCGACCGATCACGCGCAGGGGGTACCACGACATGTTCTCCGCTCGAACCACTTCAGCCGGCCTGGCCCTCGTGTTGACGCTGGCACTGCCCGGGGGCGCGCTCGCCCAGGACGAGGCGCCGCCATCGCCCGAGGGGCCCGAATGGGTCCTGACCAGCTACTACGACGAGGACGCAGCCGACCTGGTCCCAGTCCCCTTCCCTGTCCGGGCGACCCTGTCGCTGCAGGACGGGACGGCCTCGGGATCGGCTGGCTGCAACCAGTTCAGCGGCGGCTACCAGATCGACGGCGGTGCACTGAGCTTCAGCGAGGAGATGATCAGAACCCTGGCACTCTGTGATGAGCCGCAGCAGGGTGTCGAGGACGCGTACCTTGCCGCCCTCAATGACGTGGCCGGCTGGCTGATCGACGGGGAGACCCTCGAGCTGAGCGACGGGATCGGTGACGTGATCCTGACCTTCGAGCAGCCGAGCATCACCTGGACGACGAGCCAGATGACGTCGCTGATGACGACCTTGTCCGAGCTTCGTACGGGCATCGACGAGATGCAGACCGGGCTCGAAACGCTGCGGTCTGACATGGAAGGCCAGAACGTGCCCAAGCTGCGCCAGCGGATCAAGGCGCTCGAGACCAAGGGCAAGGACCTCGACAAGCGCGTGTCCACCCTGGAGAAGGGAGCCGGATCCGGCAGCAGCGGCGGGAACGGCTCCACGGGCACGGTCTCGTTCACGTCGGCCGAGAAGCTGCTCCTCGAGGGGATCCCGTCCCGCATCGCCGATCGTTGTCGCCCACTGCGGTCGTCGCTACCCAAGAGCACCCGTGCGGCCGTCACGTGCGCGCCCAACACCAAGCTCATCGACAGCGCCGACTACTACCTCATGAATGGTGCGGACGCCGCGGCCGAGTTCGGCTCGGTCATGACCCAGTTCAACGTGCCGCTCGCGAACGATGGCGCGTCCTGTGCCGAAGGCGTCAAGTCCCAGCGCCAGGCCTTCGGATCCGGCTGGCGGGCCGAGGGCTGCTATCGCACCAATGGTCGGGCGGAAGTGCGCTTCATCGACAACGCCGCCGGGTGTCGAAAGCTCAAGGTAGCCGGCAAGACCTTGCGTGATCCGGCCGTCTACATCGCGCTCCAGGGCACCGACAATGACGCGAAGGCCGTGTACGAGTGGGCCACGCGCAACATCCCGCAGGGCTCGGACCAGGTGACATCCATCGCCCAGCCGATCCCCTCCGATCTCGGCACCGCCATCTCCTGTCCCGCCTAGGGACACGGTGACCGAGACGACGGCCGGGGTGCCCGGGACCAGGAGGTCGTCCGCGAGCTCGCTCGTCATCATCAATCCCGCGGCATCGAGGACGCGCGACCCAGCCACGTTGGCGGCACTCACCGAACGCGTGGAGGCCGTGCTGCTCGAGCGGGACGGAGCCCGGCCCCAGCTCGCCGAGACCGCTTCCGGGGAAGCGGTCCGGCCACTGGTGGCGGAGGCCGTGCAGCGCGGCGCCAGCTCTGTCATCGCGGTCGGCGGTGACGGCACGGTGCGAGCCATCGCCGCCTCCCTCGCCGACACCCGCATCCCCCTCGGGATCATCCCTGCCGGCACGGGCAACCAGGTGGCGGCCGTGATAGGCATCCCACGCTCTCCGCTGGCAGCCGTGGAGGCGCTCGCTACCGCCCAGCCACGAACGATCGACCTGGGCACGGCCACGGTCCGCGGCCGCGATGAGACGCGCGAGGTCGTGTTCGTCATCGGATGTGGCGCGGGCTTCGATGCCCAGCTCATGACCGCGACCTCGAGCAGTCTCAAACGCCGGCTGGGTCCAGCCGCCTACTTCGTGCGCGCGGTCCCGCTCGTGGCTCGCCTGTCGGCGGTGCCCTGCCGCATCACCGTCGATGGCGACGTCCTGGTGACCGAGGCCACGGCCGTGCTCATCGGCAACATGGGCCAGCTGGTGCCGGGCCGCATGAACCTGCGCCTGCCGCTCGATCCCAGCGACGGGTTGCTGGACCTCATCGTGGTCGGTGCCAGCAACGCGTGGGCTGGGATACGCGGCCTGGCCGACCAGCTGCGGCGCACCCAGCTGGGCGCCAGCGCTGATGGCCGGAGTGTGCGCCTTCGAGGGCAGCGGATCGCAGTGGAGCCAAAGGCGGACATGCCGCTGGAGATCGACGGTGACCCAGCCGGACTCGGCGCCCTCGAAGCAGCGATCCGACCGCGCGCCATGCAGCTGCTGGTCCCGGCCGAGTGACCGGGACCAGCGTGGAGACGGGAGCGTTCCGGGACTCCTAGGACGCGAGCTCCACCTCGGGCCAGACGATGGTGACCCACCCGTCCGGGCCCATCGCGACCACGCGCTCGCCCAGGGCGGCGACGTCGGCCAGCTCCGGAAGCGCCGAAAGCAGGTCCGCGAACCGGGCACTGCCGACCTCGACTTCGGGCGCGGCCGCTTCGGGATCGTAGTCGTCGCGCACCCACACACCGTCGACGAGGTAGTAGGTATGGGCTCCGACCGTCTTCGCCGAGCGTGTACCGCCGGCCACCGTCCCCTCGCGCAAGCGGTCGACGGCCCCGGCGCGCTCAACAGCCTTCTGACCGGAGGCTGGCGCGGCCGCCAGCTCCTGCGCCTCCGCCATCACGGCATCGGCTGCGGCTTGGCCACCGTCGGCGAAGCGCTGCATCTCAGGCTCCTGGGCCAGGTACGACGTGTACGGTGTGACGATGCCGAACCGGCCGGCGACCTCGACGATCTCGTCCACGAGCGACTCGCGGACACCCTCGATGCGGAGCTCGGTGAGCAGATCGGCGACCCGACGTTGGGCCCACAGCCTGGCCACGGCCGGATCGTCCTCGTCGCGCTCGGGAAAGTCGACCACGTAGGTGAACGTCGCGCTGCCATCGGCCGCGTTGCCGGTGACGGTCACGGTCGCCTTGCCCGACCCGTCGTAACGACCCGTGAGCATGGCCTGGCTGCCCGCGAAGATCCCGGGCAGGCCGGCTGGAGCCAGGTCCCAGGTATCGATCCCATCGATGGTGATGTCGACGTCCGAGAGCACGGGCGTGGACACTTGCTCCCACAGCCGGGCGACCTCGGTATCGATGCGCTGCTCGGGGGTCACGTAGTGGCTGGACCCGGTGAACTCCGTGGCCAGTCCGTCCAGCAGCAGGGTGTCGACGTCGTAGCCGACGCCGAAGGTGAACAGCTGCGTCCGTGCGGGCGCCGCCATCTCTGCGATGCCCATGATGCCGTCGGTCGATTCGACCCCGGCCGTGGCCAGCCCATCGGTCAGGAAGACGACGGTCCCCGGCCGGCTGCCATCGAGATAGCCGAGACCGCGCTCGAGCGCGCCACTGATGTTGGTATTGCCACCGGCGAAGAGGTCGCGCACGTAGTCGATCCCGCGATCGGCCTCCGAAGCCGGGCGCAGCCCGTCCTCGAACGCGCGCACGGACCGCGAGAAGTCGACGACGGCGAACCGGTCGTCAGGCCCCAGGTTGCCGAGGATGTACTCGGCGGCACCGATGGCCTGGTCCATCTTCTCGCCCTCCATCGAACCAGAGCGGTCGAGCACGACGACGATGTCGCGAGCCACCGCCGCGTCCAGCTCGAGGACCGGCGCGAAGAGCAGGCTGAAGTAGCCGTCATCGCCGCGCTCGCGGTAGGGCAGGAGCCGCGTGTCGATGAGCCCCTCACCGCCGCCCAGGTAGAGCCGGAAGTCGGGCTCCGGCGACCAGTCGGCCGGAGACTCCCAGCCCAGGTCGAGCCGGCCGCTGCCGGCGCGATCCTGGTCGAGGTCGAAGCCGGGCGCGACGGCCGAGCGAACCTCCCATGGCACGTCCACCTCCACCTCCACCTGGGCCTGTGCCGGACGTGGTGACATGCGCGACCAGGGCACTTCCACCACGGCCTGCTCGCCGGACGCCAGGAGCGGCGTGGTCACCGTGAAGCTGACCTGGCGCTCTTCGCCCGCGGGAACGGGGAAGGCGCGCACCTCGTAGAGGTCGTCGTCGAGCGACCGCAGAAGCGCCGGGTCGATCAGCCGACGCACGATGTCCTCGTAGAGACGCGATGCATCATCGGCCGCCAGCAGATCGCCTTCCAGCGTCTCCGGTCCGCCCGAGAGGAGGAGGTCGGTGACGGAGCTGCCCTCCGGCACCGGGAACACGATGCGGCCCTCGGCGCCGGGACCGCCGTGATCTGGACGCCCGGGATTGGAGAGGTCGAAGCGATAGCGCGCCTGCATCACGCCATCGGTGACGTCGATGTCGGCCTCCATGCCGTCCAGCTGGGCGACGCTGCCGACGGGCCACCAGCAATCGTCGCATGGCTGCGGGGGGATCGGCTCACGCTCGATGACCTGGGCGGCTGCCGAAGCTGGCAGCGCCACCGTCATGAGCAGGGCAGCGATGGTGATCCGGGACAGGGCGTGCATGGTCCTACCTCCTTGCGATGTACGGCCATGACGTCCATCCCCAGGCCGTGGTTCCCCGGCCGGCGCGGCCGCGTGGGCCGGCTTAGCGGAGGAAGGCGGGCTGCGAGGCGTCGAGCAACTGGCTGCGAACCGCCGACGGCGACGCGTGTGCGCCCAACAGTGAGCCGAGGTCGCGGAGGGCCTGATCGACGTCATCCGCCGCGGCCGGATGGTGTCCTTCCACGGTCACGAGCACCTCTTCGGTGTCGCTCCGTGCGGCGCTGGCGCGCGATTGGCGCCAGCACCAGCGGCGAGCGCTGACCATCTCGTGCTCGTCGACGAAGATGACCTCGCCCGGTTCCGGGTGCTCCGTGGTGCTGGAGCCCAGGTCGGCCCAGCGTTCACCCCCGTGCGCCAGGCGCACGGTCGTGCCGCCAGCCACCTCACGCTGGTCGAACACGGCGACCGGCAGCGCGTAGCGGATACTGACGAGATTGGCCAGGTCCACCAGCGTATCGATGCTCGGGATGCTGCCCTGCTTGGTGAGGCGGCGCAGAAGTGACTCGGCCGCGGAGCGATACTTGGTCGGGTTCACGCCGAAGCCCCGGAAGACGCTACGCCAGACCGCCAGCGTCGGCAGCTCGGCCAGTGGCGTCAGCCCGATGCGCTCGCGAGTCGCCGCCTGCTCGGCCAGGTAGGCCGCGGCCAATTCGGCAGGGGGCGGGCCGTTGCGCACGCCAACGGCATGGATCACTCCGCCCACGACCTGCGGGAAACGATCCAGGATCTCGTGGTCGTAGGCGAAACGGGGCATGACGCCAGTGTGCCAGACGGGCCCTGGGCCGCGGCCTCAGCTCCAGCGCTCGCGAGCCGCGATCAGGCCGGCGCTCGCATGCGGGTCGACCGCCCGGGCAGCGAGGACCGCGGCGCCGAAGGCGGCGGCTTCCGGTTCCGCGACCCGAGCCAGGGGGCGTCCGTAGGTGGACTCCCGGAGGTGGCGCCAGAGCGGCACTCGCGCAGGATGCCCAGCGACCAGGATGAGCGCATATCGATGGCCGGCGACGCTCTCCAGGTGGGAGACGATGTCGGCGGATCGGCGCGCCAGGCCCTCGAGCACCGCGCGCATGATCATCGCCCGGTCGGCGTCATAGGGCACGGCCTCGAGCCGGCCGAGGCGCTGCCCGGAGACGATCTCGAAGGACATGCCGCCGGGCTCCGCTGCCGAGAGCTCGGCGTAGAGCTCTTCGTCACCGGTGGCGCCATAGAGGAGTGTCCGCCACTGCCTGAAGAAGTGGCCGGAATGGATGTTGACGTGCACATACCAACTGTCATCGTCGACGTAGCAGCCCTGGTCGACGCCACGGGCCGCCTCTCCCTCGAGTGGCCGCCGCAGGAGCGAGAGATGCGCCTCGGAGGTACCCGCCGAGAGGAACAGCTCACGGGTCGAGCGCAACCCGGCCCCGTACGCCGCACAGAGATGATCGTGGCCGCCAGTGACGAGAGCCACGCTCGTGGAGAGACCCACGCGCGCTGCGACCTCGGTGCGCAGCCGACCGATGACCGTGCCGGCCGGCACCAGGGCGGGGAAGGCCACGTCGAGCGCAACGTGCTCCAGGGTCTCGCGGTCCCAACGTCGCTCGAGCAGGTCGAACGCGCCGGCGCGCGAGGCGTGCGACCAATCCATGACCAGCTCACCGCCGAGCCCGTGCAGGACGTAGTCGCCGAGGTCCGTCCAGGTCGTGGCAGCCTCGAGCTGTGCCGGTGCGTGCTGGCGGAGCCACAGGAGCTTGAAGAGCGAGAACGTCGCGTCCGGCGACCAGCGACGCGTGAGTGCCAACTGGCCGCCCGCGCCGGCCAGGAATGCCTGACCTTGCTCGAGCCCGCGTGGGTCGTACCAGGTGATGGCGTCGCCGATGGCTGATCCTGCGTGGTCGAGCAGGACGACCTCCTCCCCTACGCTCGCCACCGACAGGGCGACCACCTCGGCGCCGTCCGGAAGCTGCTCCACCACGGAGCGGAGCAACGCGACCACGACCTCCAGGATCTGCGCCGGTCGATGCGCCTCGCCCTGAGCCTCGGCCACGACGGGGGTCCCCGCTGACGCGAGGGCAGCGCTCGCGCCATCGGTGATGTCGACGGCGATGACCTTGGTATGCGTGGTACCGACGTCGATGCCGATGGCGAAGGTCATGTCTCGAGCATCGGCTCGAGGATGATCCGCTCTGACCATCCTCCGCGTTCGAAGCCCGGTGGCAGCTCCGGGGCGAGGTGCGTGGCCCCGGCTGTGCCACAGGCGGCCCCGAGGACGATGGCCTCGCGTGGCCGGGCGCCCTCCTCGATGGCCGCGGCCAGGCCAGCCAGGAGCAGATCCCCCGAGCCGGTCGCGTTCACCTCCTCGATGGCCGGGACGCGCGCGCGGACCACGCCTTCCGCATCCGCCACCAGCGCGCCTTCCGCACCGAGGGTCACGACCACGTGCTCGATGCCATGGTCCCGGACCGCCTGCATCGCCCGGACGAGCCCGGATAGCGACGGCCGGTCCTCGATGGCGTCCTCGCCCAGCAGCTCGAGCAGCTCTGAGCTGTTGCACTTGAGACACCAGGGGCGGCTGGCGAACGCGACGCGCAGGGCCTGGCTGTGGATGTCAACCACCGTGCGGGCGCCGACTTCCCGGCCGATCGCGATGATCTCTGCCACCAGGCTCGTGGAGACGCTGTCGGGGAGGCTGCCCGAGACCAGCAGCAGATCACCGGCCCCGACGTCCACGCGCAGGGCCTCGATGAAGGCGGACACCTCGGCCTCGGTCACCACCGGCCCGGGCTCGTTGAGCACCGTGGAGCGCCCGGGGTCGGGCTCCACCACGATGAAGCAGACGCGCGTGGCCGCCGCGATCGAGGTGTGACGATCGAGCACCCCCTCGGCCGTGATCATCTCGCGCAGGGCCTCGCCGACGTGACCCCCCAGGAAGCCGTGGGCAGATGGCGTGTGACCGAGTCGCACCGCCGCGCGGGCCACGTTGAAGCCTTTGCCGCCGGGCACCACCGTGACCTCCTCCGCCCGGTTCACCCCGCCCAGCCGCAGTGGTGGCCAGGTGGAGATACGGTCCATGGCCGGATTGGCCCCGATGACCCGGATCATCGAGCGGCTCCGGGCTCCCATCCTCGCGCAGCCAGCTCGAAGCCCTCGAACTCGAACGCCGGCGAGACGGTGCAGCCGACGAGGGTCCAGGCGCCGGTCGACTCGGCAGACTGCCAGGCGCCGGGCGGCACGACCAGCTGCGGCCGCTGGCCGGCGGTGAGGTCCGGGCCGAGGATGTGCCGCTCGGCCGCCTCGGTGCCGACAGCCGGTGCGATCGAAAGAGCCAGTGGCGCACCCGCGTAGTAGTGCCACGTCTCGGCCGCATCCAGGCGGTGCCAGTGCGAACGCTCGCCCGCCGGCAACAGGTAGTAGATGGCGGTACCCGCCGCACGCTCACCTTCCGGCCCGTCGGCGCGCCAGGTCTCGACGAAGTGACCGCCCTCGGGATGTGGCTGCAGACCCAGGAGCGCGATGATCGAACTCGCGTCGGACATGCCCACAGCCTACGTCGAGGCCCGACGCGCCGTGTAGGGTTTGGGCAGCCATGGCGACTCCCCCCCTGCCGGACGCTCCCGCCGCCGCCCACATCCAGCGTGTGTACCTGCTGCTGACGCTGCTGACGACGCTGGCGGCGTCGTTCATCTGGGGCGTGAACACGCTGTTCCTGCTCGATGCAGGACTGAATAACACGGAGGCCTTCGCGGCCAACGCCTTCTTCAGCCTGGGCATGGTCATCTTCGAGGTTCCCACCGGCGTGGTGGCCGATACGCGCGGGCGCCGGCTCTCGTTCATGATCGGGGCCGCCGTGCTGCTGGCCTCCACGCTCGCGTATCTCTGGATGTGGCAGGTCCAGGCCCCCTTCATCGGTTGGGCCCTGGCCTCGATCCTGCTGGGTCTCGGCTTCACCTTCTTCAGTGGCGCGACCGAGGCCTGGCTGGTGGACGCGCTCGGGGCCACGGGCTACACCGGCGACCTGGAGACGATCTTCGGCCGCGCCCAGACCGTCTCCGGAGCGGCCATGCTCACGGGCTCGGTCCTGGGCGGGGTCGTGGCCCAGGTGACCTCCCTGGGGGTGCCATACCTGCTGCGTGCGCTCATGCTGGGCGTGGCCCTGGCCGCCGCCTTCTTCTTCATGCACGACCTGGGCTTCAAGCGCAAGACCGGCATCAGCGCGGTCACGGCCGTGAAGGAGGTCGCCCGCGGGTCGATCGACGGTGGCCTGCGCAACCGTCCGGTGCGCTGGATGATGCTGGCGGCCCCCTTCACCGGCGGGATCTCCTTCTACGCTTTCTACGCCATGCAGCCATACCTGCTGCAGTTATGGGGCGACCCCAATGCGTACAGCATCGCCGGCCTGGCCGCGGCCATCGTGGCCGGTTCCCAGATCGTGGGGGGCTTGTCCGTGCCCCGGGTGCGACGGCGGTTCAGTTTGCGCACCAACGCGCTGCTGCTGTTCTTCGCCCTCGAATCGATGAGTCTGCTGGCCCTGGCCGTGGTCGGTTTCGGCCAGGAGGCCCTGGGCATCGCGGCCTTCTATCTCGCGGTCGCCCTGCTCGTGCTGTGGGCGCTGTTCAGCGCCGTCGCGCGACCGATGCGCCAGGCCTTCCTCAACGGGGTCATCCCCTCTGCCGAGCGGGCGACGGTGCTTTCGTTCGACTCGCTCATGAGCTCCCTCGGTGGGACCGTGGCCCAGCCGGCTCTCGGGCGCGTGGCGGACCTGTCTGGCTACGCCGCCTCATACCTCGTCGCCGGCGTCGTCAGCGCGGCCGCACTGCCCTTCGTCTTCCTCGCGCGGCGTGAGCGGGCACCTTCGGATCCCATCGCCCGCGCAGAGCAGCCCGCCCCTTGACCGACCCTCCACGACCGACTCAGGCATGGCTACCGTCGACCTCCCGGGCCAGGACGGGGACCGCCGCCCGCACGATCCGCCGGTAGTCCGCGTGCGCCCGGCGCGTCATGTCGAGGACCGGGCCGAGGTCGATGGGTGGCCCGATGCCCGCGGACATGGTGGAGACGAAGGTGAAGGCGACGACCTTGAGGCCGGCGTGGTAGCCGGCCATGACCTCCGGCAGGAACGAGTTGGAGGACACCGAGCAACCGGCCATCTGCGCCAGCCGGATCTCGGCAGGCGTCTCGAAGCTGGGACCGGGCCAGTATCCGGCGACGCCGGTGGGGAAGGGCAGACCTGCGGCTTCGACCGCAGCCACGACCGCCGCCCTCAGCCTCGCATCGTAGAGCTCGGCCATGGAGAGGTAGGGCGTGTCCCAGCCGCCACCTTCGCGCTCGGTGGATAGCGGGTTGAAGCCGCCGAAATTGATGTGATCGGTGAAGGCAAGGAAGGAACCTGGGCCGACGTCGCTGCGCATGGAGCCGGAGTTGGCCGAGTAGAGCAGGCTCCGGCAACCAGCGCGCGCCAGAGCGCGGGCCGGCAGGCCGCTCTCCTGCCACGTGGCGTCATCACAGGGCAGCACCTTGGCCTTGACCGCGGCCACGGTGATGCCCTCGAGCTCGCCCACGTCGACCTCGTTGACGTGGTCCGGGATGGCGCTGGGGCGGAACCCCAGGACTTCGAAAGGGATGGTCACACGATCGCTGAGGACATCCGCGCAAGGAGCGAAGCCGGTCCCGCAGATGAGCCCGACGTGCGGCTCGCGTCCACTCCGCTCTCGGATGATGGCAGCAGCACGATCAGCAGCAGCACGCGTGTCCATGGCCAAGAGCATAGGGGCAGCGGCGGGCGCGGTCGTACCTTGTCGCGGAGGACGGCACACCCGTAGACTCGCCTGACCAGCCGATTCCCAGGAGGTTCACGTGAGAAAGGCAGTCCCGACCCTGCTCCTGACCATGTCGCTCGCGCTCGTCGCGGCCTTCAACGGCGCCGTGGTGGTCGCCGCAGATGGCGAGCCGGCCCATGGCGGCCGCCTGGAGCTGATGGCAGCCAACGACCTGACCACGCTCGACAACAGCCAGGTGCTCGACCTCGACTACAACATGGCTGCCGGCGCGCTGTACGAGGGTCTCTACCACTTCAACCCCGACGGTGAGCTGGAAGCGGGCCTGGCCGACGGCCTGCCGGAGATATCCGAAGATGGCCTGGTCTATACGTTCCACCTCAAGCCCGGCGCCATGTTCGCAGGGCCGGATTTCGAGCCGCGCGAGGTCACGGCGGCCGACGTGGCCTATGGCATGACGCGTGCGCTCGACCCCGCGCCGGCCGGTGCTCCGGCAGCATCGTGGGGCAGCGGGTACCTGTTCCCCATCGCGGGAGCCGCCGAGTTCAACGCGGGCGAGGCTGACAGCGTCTCCGGGTTGGAGGTCATCGATGACCACACGCTGCAAGTCACCCTTGCCCAGCCCACGACCACGTTCCTGCTCGGTCTCACCATCGCCACCAGCTGGCCGGTGCCGCAGGAGGCCGTGGAAGCCCGGGGTGAGGACTTCGGCAACCAGCCGGTGGGCGCCGGTCCCTTCTATGTGACCGAGTGGAACAAGGGCTCCGACATCACCATCGCCCGCAACCCGGGCTACGTGGACCCTGGCCTGCCCTATCTCGACGAGATCCATGTCGACCTCGGCGTCGACGAGAACACGCAGAAGCTGCGCCTGGAGGCCGGCGAGGCCGACGGCGTCTTCGACCAGTACGCCCTCTCGCCCCAGTCGCTGCGCGAGCTGAAGGAGGCGCCCCGCGTGACGCTGGTGGACTCCGTCGGTCCGCGCATCTTCTACCTCGCCCTCAACAACGACGGCATCTTTGCCGACAAGGACCTGCGACAGGCCGTGGCACAGGCCATGACCACCGACTTCACCGTCCGCTTCGGCGGGCTGGCCAAGCCCTGGAACCAGCTCATCAGCTCGACCTCGGCACAGTCCGATCCGGAAGGCACCACCACCTATCCCTATGATCCGGAGGCGGCCGCCGCGCTGCTTGAGTCGGCAGGCTATGACGGCAGCCCGGTCAAGATCGTCTATGACGTCACCGACCCCTACACCACCCAGAATGCGACGGCCCTGACGCAAGACCTGCAGGCGGTCGGCTTCGAGGTGGAGCTTATCGGCATGCAGAAGACCGAGTTCTACGGCGCCATCTACGATCCGACCGCCTTCGACATCTCGTCGACCTACTGGAGTGCCGACTATCCCGACGCCCAGGACTTCATCTCGACCAACTTCATCTGCGACATGATCGACGTGCTCAACATCTCGCGCTTCTGTGACCCCTCCATCGACGAGGCCTTCTTCGCGACCGAGTCGATGCCCTTCGGGCCTGAGCGAGACGCAGCGTTGCGCGACGTCCAGCAGCGGCTGATCGACGAGCTTGCGGGTGTCCCGGTCATGGAGGTCACGCCGCAGGCGGTCTTCGGGCAGCGCGTGGGCGACATCCCCACGCTCGCGACATACGCGCCGTTCGACTGGAAGCGCGCCTGGGTCAAGGCCGACGGCTGACCGGGCGGAGGTGATCGCCGCCTCGCCCGAGGCGCCGGCGCGGCTGGGGAACCGGCCCCTGCTGACCGCCGAAGGCCTGCACGTGGCGACGGCGGCCGGCGAGATCCTGCGTGGCCTCGACCTGGCCCTGCCCCGGGCCTCGGTGGTCGGCCTCGTCGGTGAGTCGGGCAGCGGCAAGACCACCCTTGCGCTGGCGGTGCTGGGACTGCTCGGCCGGCCGCGCTGGATCTCCGGCGGCGAGATCCGCCTGGGCGACGAGCTGATCGGCGCTCCCGGCGTGGACCGCACCGCGGAACTGCGCGGCAGGCGCATCAGCTTCATCCCCCAGGACCCCTTCCGCTCATTCGACCCGTTGCGCCGGGTCGGGCCGCAGGCGCGCCGGCCGCTGCAACTGCACCGTGGGCTGTCGGCGGAGATGGCTGACGAACACGTGGCCGGCCTTCTCGGGCGCCTGGGTGTAGACGATCCGCGCGCGGTGATGAGCCGCTATCCGCACGAGCTCTCCGGGGGGCTGCTGCAACGGGCCACCATCGCGACCGCCCTCGCCTGTGAACCGGAACTGGTCATCGCGGACGAGCCCACGACCGCGCTCGACGCGTTGGTCCAGGTCCAGGTGATCGAGTCGTTCCTGCCCCTGGTGCGGGACACCGGGACGTCCGTCCTGGTCATCACGCACGACCTGCGCATGCTCGAGCGGATGGCCGATCGCATCGCGGTGATGTACGCCGGACGGGTGGTGGAGTTCGGGCCGGCAGCACGGCTGTTGCGCGAACCGCGTCATCCCTACCCGGCGGCGCTGCTGGAGTCGTCCGTGCGATCGGTCGCGCCCGGGGAGCGGCTGCCGGTGATCCCGGGCGGGCCGCCCAGGCTGCCCGGCTCGTTCCCGGCCTGCGCCTTCGCCCCCCGCTGTGAACGTGCCGACGCGACCTGCGTGCAGGTCACACCGACCTATCGGTGGCCGGCAGACGCCGGGGCGGCCTGCCATCACCCACTGGCACCGAGGACATGATCGGCCCCGTCGTCGCGCCGCCAGCGGCGCCACCGAGACATGCCCAGCCATGGGGCCTGTGGATCGGCCTCGGCTTGCTGGTGGCGCTGATCGCGCTCGTGGTCGGCTACCTGCTGCTCTCGCCGGTCGATCCGACGCACGAGTCGATCACCGGGCTGTCCGCCACCGGCGAACCCTTGCCGGTCGGATCGGCAGGCTACCCCCTGGGGACCGATCCGCGAGGGCGTGACATGCTCGCGCGGACGGTCTACGCGGGGGGCCTGACCATGCTCATGGCTCTCACCGCGGTCGGCATCGCCACCGTCGCCGGCCTGGCCGTGGGCCTGCTGGGCGCCAGCAGGGGTCGCTTCGCCGGCTCCGCGCTCATGCGCTTCACGGACCTGGGCCTGGCCATCCCCGGCCTGCTGCTGGCCGCCGCCATCTCGACGGTCCTGGGTCGCGGGACGCTCTCCCTCGTGGTGGGACTGGCGGCGGTGTTCTGGGCACCGATCGCGCGCGTCACGTACGGGCAGGCGGTGGTGCTGCGCGAGCGGGACTACGTGGAGGCAGCGCGAGTGATCGGCGCCAGGGGCTCGACCGTGCTCCTGCGCCACGTGCTGCCGCATCTGCTGCCGGTCGTCGGTGCCTATGCGGCGCTGTCGGTGGGTTGGGCCGTGCTCTTCGAGTCTGCCCTGGGCTTCCTCGGGGCTGGCGTCCAGGAGCCCCAGGCCTCGATCGGTTCCATGCTCGGTGAGCACCTCATCTACTACCGCAGCCAACCGACGCTCATCCTCATCCCGGCCCTGTTCCTGGGCATCCTCGTCATCGCCGCGAACCTGGTGGGAGATTCGCTCCGGGCCAGGACCGAGGAGCGCTGATGGGCTGGTACATCGGCCGGCGCCTGGCGGCGGCCTTGCTGACCGTCTGGATCGTCGCGACCGCCGGCTTCCTGCTGGTGGAGATCATCCCCGGCGACCCGGCCCGGCAACTGGCCGGTCCCGGTGCCTCCGCCGAGTCGCTCGCAGCCATCAGGTCGGCCTACGGCTTCGACGACCCCCTGCCCGTCCGCTACCTGGGATCGCTCGCGCGCATGGCGCAAGGCGACCTCGGCTTCAGCTTCGCCAAGGCCGAGCCGGTGACCACGGTGTTGCTGCGCTCGCTGCCCTCGACCTTGCTGCTGACCGCCCTCGCCTTCCTGGTAGAGGTGGTGATCGCCATCCCGCTCGCGCTGTGGGTGGTCGCCCGGGGTGGGCTGGCCGACCGCCTCCTGGTCATCCTCGCGGGGGCCACTGCCGCGATCCCGGCCTTTCTCGTGGGCCTGCTCCTGATCTACCTCTTCGCCTTCCGTCTGCGCCTGTTCCCATTGGGTGGGGCAGGTTCGCCCGCGGCCTACGTCCTGCCAGTGCTGACGCTGGGGATCCCGTTCGGCCTGGTCCTGGCCCGGCTGCTGCGGACGTCGTTGCTGGAGCAGCGCGAACAGCCCTATGTCGTGTTCAGTGCTGCCCTGGGGGAGTCGGCCCGTTGGATCAGCTGGCGCCACCTTCTGCCCAATGCGCTCCTGCCGCTGCTCTCGATCCTGGCGCTCGACTTCGCCGGACTCTTCTCCAGCGTGGCCGTGGTCGAGGTGGCCTTCTCCATGCCCGGTCTGGGCGCCGATCTGCTCCTGGGCCTGAAGCGACTCGATACCTCGCTGATCGTGGGCATCGGCATCATCGCGGGCCTGCTGGTGGCGCTGGTCAACCTTTTCGCCGACCTGGCCGTGATCGTGATCGACCCGCGGGTGCGGCGGAACACCTAGCGGCGAGCCGGGCCCGCACCTGCTGCGGGGGCGGCGCCCATCGCGGCCAGAAGCGCCTTCGTGTACTCGTTTCGCGGACGCGCGAACACCTCCTCGCGGGTGCCGCTCTCCACGATCCGGCCCTCCTTCATCACCGATACGAGGTGGCTGACGTGCTGCACCACCGAGAGGTCGTGGGCGATGAAGAGATAGGCGATGCCGCGCTCGGCCTGCAGGTCCATGAGCAGGTTGAGGATCTGTGCCTGGACCGAGACGTCGAGCGCCGAGACGGGCTCATCGCACACGATGAGGTCAGGCTCCAGGGCCAGGGCGCGAGCGATGCCCACGCGCTGCAGCTGCCCGCCGGAGAAGGCAGCCGGGCGGCGATCGCCGAGCGACGGATCGATGCCCACGCGTTCGAGCAGCTCCAGGGCACGCCGGCGCCGATCGGCACGATCGTAGAGACCATGGACGGCCCACGGTTCGGCCACGATCTCACGCACCCGCAGGCGCGGGTCGACCGAGGAGAAGGGGTCCTGATAGATGAGCTGGATGTGCCGTCGCATGGCGCGCAGGGCGTCACCGTCCAGCGCCAGCAGGTCCTGGCCAAGGAAGGTCACGGACCCGGCGTCAGGCTCGACGAGGCGCAGCAGGATACGGGCCGTGGTCGACTTGCCCGAGCCCGACTCGCCGACCAGTCCGTGGGTCTGGCCGGGCTCGATGGCCAGCGAGACATCCTGCACTGCGCGCACCTCGCGGCGACCGGCGCCGCGCCCGCTCGAGAACGTCTTGCTCAGACCGCGCGCGTCGAGCACTGGTTCACCCATGGCCAGACTGTAGCGGCGCATCCGGCAGTGGACCGCGATGCGACGCTGCGCCGATGAACGAGAACCCGGAGGTCAGTGCCTGGTTGGACGAGCCGGAGCACCCCTGAAGGAACGTCATCCCCGCCGTTCGCACGGTCGTCTTCGACCTCTTCAGCCGGCCGAGCAAGGAGAACAGCATCTCGCATCGCGCCTGACCGGGACGAGAGGAAAGGATCGCGCAAGGCAGAACGTCGCGCCCGAAGCGTGCCGGTCGGCCCTGTCTGGCCCGCCTCACGAGGGGGAGGCTAGGTCTCTAAGCGAATAACTCGAGCCACCGGTGGCGTTCCCCTCGGCTACGCCGACGACCCGAGTCGTGGGCCATGTCTGACACATAGCCGTCCGATCCATCAGCCCGCGACGCTGTCCCCCGACAGTCCGCGGGCGCTTGTCTACGAAGGGGCGTACACACATGCCGAAGGCTGCCGTACCGCCGCCGCCGGCCCCGAACAAGGGCAGGCGTGCGGCCACGTTCCAAGAGGAAGTCATCGCCATGATCCCGGCTGACTCCCGCCTGGAGACCTGTATCCAATGCGGCACGTGCGGCGGCTCATGTCCCTCCTACGCGGACATGGACCACACACCCCGCCAGATCTTCGCCCTCATCCGGGCCGGCGCCCGCGACCGTGTCCTCGACAGCAACACCCCCTGGATGTGTGTGAGCTGCTATCTATGCGCGGTGCGCTGCCCACAGCAGATCCACATCCCGGACGTGATGTATGCGCTGAAGGCCAAGGCCACCCAGGAAGACCGGGTTCCCAGCCACGTGGCCCCTGACTTCTCCAAGACCTTCGTGGACTACATCCACAAGTACGGCCGCAGCTTCGAGGTCGGCCTCGTCGCCAAGCACTACCTCCGCCACCACATGTCCCGACTGCCGGGCATGACGACATCGGGCATCGGGATGGTGACCAAGGGACGGATGGGGTTCCGGCCGCACCACATCGAGGGCATGGAGGGCCTCACCGCCATCCTTGATCGCGCGACCCAGATCGAGCAGGCCAAGCAGCGGGCGGTCTTCGAGCAGCCGGCGAACGAGGGAGCGCACTGATGGCCACGCAGTACATGTACTACCCGGGCTGCTCGATGGACGGCACCGGGAAGGCCTACCACGACTCCATCGAGGCCGTCCTGCCTGCGCTGGACATCCGGCTCGCGGAGCTGGACGACTGGAACTGCTGCGGGGCCACGGAGTACATGGGCATCAGCCCGCTCCGCTCGCAGGCGCTGGTCGGGCGCAACCTGGCGCTTGCCGAGCAGCAGAAGAACGGTACGGACACGCTCGTGGCGCCGTGCAGCGCCTGCTACGTGAACCTTGCGCGTACTGACGCATACGTGCGCGAATCCGAGGAGCTGGCGGCGAACGTGAACGACGCCCTGGGCGCTGGGGGCATGAGCTACACGCCCGGCTCGGTCAAGGTCCGGCACCTGCTCGAGATCATGATCGACGACGTCGGACTCAACGAGATCCACCAGCACGTCACCCGCCCGCTGGCCGGACTCAAGCTGGCCCCCTACATGGGCTGTCTCGTCTCGCGGCCGGACTACGACGATCGCTGGCAGCACCGGGAGCACCCGCACGCGCTCGATCAGTTGCTGCTGCACCTTGGGGCAGACGTGGTCGAGTACTCGCGGCGAACCGACTGCTGCGGCGGGCACATGACACAGATCAGCCCGGATACGGGGCTCGAGCTCATCCGACGGCTGATCGTGGAAGCCGAACGCACCGGCGCTCACGCGCTGGTCACGGTGTGCCCCATGTGCCAGATGAACGTGGACTTCTACCAACGAGAGATGAACCACCGCTTCCACGAAGACCACCACATGCCCATCCTCTTCTTCACGCAGCTGATGGGCCTGGCCTTCGGTATGCCGGCCAAGGACCTCGGCTTCGGGCGCGAGATCATCTCTGCCCGGCCGGCCCTGGCCAACATCGGTATCGAGGCCCCCCTGACCGAGGAAGAAGAAGCCGAGCGTGCCGCAGCGGCGAGACCGAAGCGACGCCGTCGGGATGACCCGACCCTGCCGGCACCGGAGCCGCGAGCGGACCAGGAGGCGCTGCGATGAACAACCCCAAGACCGGCGTCTACGTATGTCATTGCGGCACCAACATCGCCTCCGTGGTGGATGTCGAGGAGGTCCGCGACTGGGCCGCCTCGGAGCTCGCCGACAAGGGCGTGGTCGTCGCGCGCGACTACCCCTTCATGTGCTCGAGCCTGGGGCAGGAGCTCATCCAGAACGACATCAAGGAATACGGCCTGGAGCGCGTGGTCGTGGCTGCCTGTTCTCCGCACATGCACGAGAAGACCTTCCGGGAAGCGAGCTCCAACGCAGGTCTGAACCCGTACTTGACGGAGCTGGTGTCGATCCGCGAGCAGGTCTCGTGGGTCCACACCGACAAGGCCAAGGCGACCGACAAGGCCAAGGCCGTCATCGCCGGTGGGGTCTACCGCGTGAGCGAGCAGGAGCCGCTCGAGCCGCTCATCGCCCCGGTCAACAACGCCACGCTCATCGTCGGCGGCGGGATCGCCGGCATCACCGCTGCGCTGGAGATCGCCAGTGCCGGCTATCCCGTGCACATCGTGGAGCGTGAGCCGTCGATCGGCGGCCACATGGCCCAATACGACAAGACCTTCCCCACGCTGGACTGCGCCGCCTGCATCCTGACACCCAAGATGGTCGACGCCGGGGCGCATCCCAATATCACGCTGCACACCTGGAGCGAGGTGGTCGACGTCTCCGGCTCGGTGGGTGACTTCAAGATCAAGGTCAAGCACAAGCCACGCTACGTGGTCGAAGAGGACTGTACCGGTTGCGGCATCTGCGTCGACAAGTGCCCGGTCCAGGTCATCGACACCGGCTTCGAGTCGGGCATCGGCTACCGCAAGGCAATCTACACGCCCTTCCCCCAGGCGGTACCCAAGTATCCGGTGCTGACGCCGGAGAACTGCACCTACTTCGCCAAGGGCACCTGCAAGGCTTGCGAGAAGTTCTGCCCGGTCGACTGCATCGACTTCACCCAGACCGACGAATACGTCGAGCTCAACGTGGGCAACATCCTGCTGGCCACGGGCTTCCAGCCATTCGATGCCCGACGGATCGAGGCCTTCGGCTACGGCCGGCTGCCCAACGTGTTCACCTCCATGGAGTTCGAGCGCATGAGCAACGCGGCCGGGCCTACCGGCGGCAAGATCGTGCTGCGCGACGGCGTCACCGTGCCGAAGTCGGTCGTCATCGTCCATTGTGTCGGCTCGCGCGACAAGAACACGAACGAGTACTGCTCGGCGATCTGCTGCATGCAGTCACTCAAGTTCGCGCACCTCGTCAAGGAGCACACGGACGCCGACGTCTACGAGTGCTACATCGACATGCGTACGCCGGGCAAGGGCTACGACGAGTTCTACAACCGCATCCTCGATGAGGGCACCCAATTCATCCGCGGCAGGGTGGCCGAAGTCACCGACTCACTGCGCTACCCGGAGGAGGCAGGTTGCGAAGGTCGCCTCATGGTGCAGGTCGAGGACACCCTCGCGGGCGTCAAGCGGCGCGTGCCGGCTGACATGGTCATCCTCTCGACCGGGCTGGAGCCGCAGCCCGACGCCACCGAGGTAGCCCGCATGTTCGGCGTGGGCTGCAGCTCGAACGGTTTCATCATCGAGCGCCACGCCAAGCTGGCGCCGGTGGCGACCATGACCGACGGCGTCTTCGCGGCCGGAGCCACGCTGGGGCCACGTGACATCCCCACCAGCGTCTCCAACGGTGCCGCCGCGGCGGCCACCATCCTGAGTCGGATCGCCCAGGGCGAGATCGCCATGGAGCCGTACCGGGCGACGGTCGACGCCGAGCGATGTTCCGGCTGCCGCATCTGCAACGACCTGTGCCCCTTCAGCGCGATCACCTTCGACGAGGACGCGATGGTGACCGAGATCAATCCCAAGCTCTGCCAGGGATGTGGCGTGTGCGTGGCTGCCTGTCCCGCCAACGCCATCTCCGGCAGCGGCTTCAGCCATTTGCAGATCATGGCCCAGATCGATGGGCTGCTGAGCGACACCAGCGGTGGCGCGGGCAGACACGCCGAGGAAGCCGTGGGGGCGACAGCATGACCGCACCAGTGACCACACCCGCAGCGGCCGCACCAGTGACCACCGCAGCGGCCGCACCGGCGGCCGCTGGCCAGCCCTTCGAGCCACTCATCCTGGGCTTCACCTGCAACTGGTGCAGCTACCGTGCCGCCGACCTCGCGGGCACCGCCCGCACCAAGTACCCCCACAACGTGCGGCTCATCCGCCTGATGTGCTCGGGCCGCATGGAGCCGGAGTTCATCCTGGAGGGCTTCGCCAAGGGGGCCGACGCGGTCATCATGACCGGCTGCTGGCCGGAGGACTGCCACTACCGGATCCAGTCGGTGAAGGCCCTGCGGCGGTTCATCTTCCTGCGGCGCACGCTCGCCGACCTGGGCATCGAGCCAGCCCGACTGCAGCGCTTCTATGCCAGCGCCGCCGAAGGCCAACGCTTCGCCGATGAGATGGCGCGCATCGTGGCCGAGGTCAAGGCCCTCGGCCCCATCCCCTCCGAGACCCGTGTCGCCCTCGCGGCACACCCCGATGTCGTGGCCTCGGCAAGCCAGCCCGAGGAGGTGGAGGCATGACCGCCGCACCAGTCACCCCGGCCGAGGCCGAGGCGCCGGTCACCGACAAGCCCCGCTACAAGCTGGCCATGTACTGGGCCTCCGCCTGCGGCGGCTGTGATGTGGCCGTGCTCAACCTGGGCATGAAGCTGATCGAGTTCACCGAGCGTTGGGAGCCGGTCTTCTGGCCGGCGGCCATGGATGCCAAGCGAGCCGACGTGCGCGCCATGGACGACGGCGAGATCGACGTCTGCCTCTTCGATGGCGGCATCCGTACCGATGAGGACGCCGAGATGGCGCGGCTGCTGCGAGCCAAGTCCAAGGTCCTCGTGGCCTTCGGCTCGTGCGCCGGCGAAGGTTGTATCCCGGGCCTCGCCAACCAGCGACCGCTCGAACGCGTCTTCGAGGCCGCCTACGATCCCGAGCTCAATGACGTCAACGGCTCCGGCCTGCCCAGCGGTCCCTGGGAATCGCCGTGGGGTGAGCTGGAGCTGCCCACGCTGGAGACGCGGCTGCGCACCCTGGGCCAGGTGGTCGATGTCGACTACACGGTCCCCGGTTGCCCGCCGGAGACGGAGCGCATCGCGGAGGTCCTGAGCGCGGTCACGGCCGCCCTCGACGGGACAGGCCCGCTGCCGCCCAAGGGCGCCGTGCTCGGCGCCGGTACCTCCACCGTCTGCGACGAGTGCGGGCGGAAGCGCGGCATCAAGACCATCCGCGAGTTCCGCCGCATCCAGACGCTGGCCGAGGTCGACCCCGAGCTCTGCCTGCTCGAGCAGGGCCTGCCCTGCTGTGGACCGGCGGCGAGGGATGGCTGCGGTGCCAAGTGCCCGGCGGCCGGGGCCCCCTGTATCGGCTGCTACGGCGCGAGCCAGGGCGTGCAGGACTTCGGGGCGCGGCTGCTCAGTGCCTACGCCTCGGTGGTCGACGCGAGCGAGCCGGAGGATATCGAGCGTGTGCTCGCCAGCCTGCCCGACACGGTGGGCCTGTTCTATCGCTTCAGCTTGGCAGCGTCGCTGCTCCATGGGGGTCGGTCATGACACGCATCACCATCGATCCCGTCACTCGTTTGGAGGGTCACGGCAAGATCGAGATCCTGCTCGACGAGGCCGGGGACGTCGAGCACACCTACTTCCAGATCCCCGAGCTACGCGGCTTCGAGTCGTTCTGCGTGGGTCGGCCGGTGGAGGACATGCCGGCCCTCACCAACCGCATCTGCGGCGTCTGCCCGGAGGCCCACCACATGGCGGCGGCCAAGGCCGCCGACGCCGTCTACGGCGTGACCGTGCCGCGAACGGGCCGGATGCTGCGGGAGCTGCTCTACAACGCCTTCTACGTGACCGACCACGCCACACACTTCTATGTGCTCAGCGGACCGGACCTGATCCTGGGCCCGGACGCACCCAAGGCCGAGCGCAACATCCTGGGCGTGGTCAAGAAGGTCGGGGCGGAGGTCGGTGGCAAGGTCATCGACGCGCGCAAAGCCGGTCACCGCGTGATCGAGATCATCGGCGGCCGGCGCATCCATCCCTGCACCGGCGTCCCTGGCGGCATGACCAAGTCGATCAGCGCCGAGGAGCGAGACGAGATCAGGGTCCTCGGCGACGCCATGGTCGAGTTCGCCAGCTTCAGCCTGGACCTCTTCGCCTCCATGCTCAAAGACGAGTCGATCGAGGAGATCGTGACCGGCGACCTCTACACCCACCAGACCTACTACAGCGGTCTCGTGGACGAGAACGAGAAGGTCACCTTCTACGACGGCCGGGTCAAGGTCGTGGCACCCGATGGTGAGGTCCACGGGATCTACGAGCCCAGGGACTATCGCGACTGGATCAGCGAGAAGGTCGAGCCCTGGACGTACCTCAAGTTCCCCTACCTCAAGCAGGTCGGCTGGAAGGGCCTCGTCGACGGCAAGGACTCAGGCGTCTACACGGTGGCGCCGCTGGGCCGGCTGAACGTGGCGAAGGGCATGGCCACACCCAAGGCGCAGGCTGCCTATGAGCAGTACTTCACGATGCTCTCGCCGGACGGTACGCCCGTGCATAGCCGGGGTGCGACCCACTGGGCTCGGCTCATCGAGCTGATGCAGGCGGCCGAGACGGTCCAACAGCTGGTGGCCGACCCTGAGATCACCTCGCCCGACGTGCGGGCCGTGCCGACCGAGACGCCGACGGAGGGCGTGGGTACGGTCGAGGCCCCACGTGGCACGCTGACCCACCATTACTGGACCGACGAGAACGGCGTCATCACGCGCGTCAACCTCATCGTGGGCACGACCAACAACTACGCCCCCATCGCCATGTCCGTGGACAAGGCGGCACGCAGCCTCATCTCGGCCGGTACGGTCGTGACCGAGGGCTTGCTCGACCGCATCGAGATGGGCTTCCGAGCGTACGACCCCTGCTTCGGCTGCGCGACACACACGATGCCAGGGCAGATGCCCATGGTCATCACGATCCGCGACCAGCACGGGACGGTCCTCGAGGAGTTGCGTCGTGACTGACCTGGCCGATGTCTACCCGGTGCGTCTCGCCGAGCCCGGCGAGACGCTCGTGGTCGGGCTCGGCAACCCCATCCTCGGCGACGACGGCGTGGGCTGGCGGGTCATCGATGAACTGGACCTGCTCGACCACGGAGGCGCCAGCCTGCAGCAGGCCTGCGTAGGCGGCATCAGCCTGATGGAGCTGCTGGTGGGCTACCGACGTGCCATCATCGTGGACGCGGTCATCGACCCCGGGGAAGTGCCCGGGAGCGTGTGGCGCAAGCCGCTGGCGGCGGTGGAGACGAGGGTGACGAGTCATCTCGACTCGACGCACGACGCTCCCCTGCCGGCCGCGATCGAGGCCGGCCGGGCCATGGGCGCGGATCTGCCGACAGACATCGAGGTCGTGGGCATCGTCATCGAACGGGGCGACGTCTTCGGCGAGGAACTGAGCGAGACCGCCGCCGGGGCCGTCCCGGTCGCCGCCGCTCAAGTCGTGGGCGCGCTACGGGAGACGCGCTCGACACTGCCACAAGGGGAGCCAGTCCATGCATGAAGCGGGAGTCACCGAGAGGATCCTGGAGATCGTGCTCGAGCATGCCAAAGAGGCCAGAGCCGCGCGAGTGACCGACGTCTATCTCGAGGTCGGCGATGAATCCGGCATCGACGCCGAGTCGGTGGAGCTCCACTGGCCGCTGCTCAACGAGGGGACCGTGGCAGAGGGCTCCGCCCTCCACTTCGAGACCAGGGAGGATGAGCCCTTCTCATTCCGTCTCATCAGCATCGAGGTCGACGAGGTCGCCGCCGCGGTCGACTGAGTGGCTCCCTCGCCGCACGCGCAGGTCGCGATCCGCGACGCTCTCAGTCGCCCGATCCCGACGCTCCGCGGGTAGATCATCCGA
The DNA here is from genome assembly GCA_963800275.1 of uncultured Chloroflexia bacterium. Taxonomy (GTDB): domain Bacteria; phylum Chloroflexota; class Limnocylindria; order Limnocylindrales; family CSP1-4; genus JAFMJV01. Next base: position 99,872 of record CAWDAI010000007.1, on the reverse strand, counting down.
GCGGCACGAAGCGGATCACGTCAAAGGCGAGGTGACGCTGCGCTGATGCCGGCTCCCCGGTCAGGTCGCTGAGCCGAACCGAGGGCGTGGTGGTGAGCACATGGACCCCGAGCCCGACCCAGCCGCCGCGCCGCTTGTCCTGGTTGCGTGTACGCGTGACCCAGCCAGCGGCGGTCCGGACCCGATAGCGAGCCGCGTGCGACAGGCCGGGATCGTCCGGGACATAGGCCACGATGCGATATGTGCCGGCAACGGGCAGCTCGGGCCGCCAAGCCCCGTAGGAGATGCGTGTGTCGGCGCGTGTGGGCAGCAGGTAGTGATGGCCCGCCCAGCCGTGGTCGATCGCGAGCCAGCCTGGCCCGCCACGCTTGAAGGCAGCATCCCGCTCGTCCACGAAGACCGTCTCGGGCGCGGGTGCGGGCGTGGGCGCCGGGGCGGGCGTCGGGGTCGGGTCCGTGATCGGAGCGCAGGCCTGGGCCAGAGCCTCGACATCGAGCCGTCCACCGCTGGCCGTGGTCGTGGCCAGTGACGCGGTCGCCCGGGTCGTCACCACCAGCAGCGCACCCAGCTCACGCGCGGACCGGGACCGGTCAAGGCTGGCGCACAGCGCGACCGCACCCGTCACGTGCGCGGTGGCCATGCTCGTGCCACTGAGCGATGCGTAGCCCTCCCCCTGCGGAGACGTGCTCAGGATGCCCACACCGGGGGCACCGAGGTCCACGGCTCCGAGGCCACGGTCCGAGTCCGGCGCCAGCGCCCCATCGGCCGAGATGGACGCGACCGAGATGACGCAGTCCCAGCCGCGCGGCGAACCGTCGGCTCGGGTGGTGCACGAGTAGGCAGCCGGATAGACGGGCGATGCGTCGAGGTCGACGCCCTTGTTGCCGGCCGCCGCCACGAAGAGGATGCCGGCGTCCCCGCCACGAGCGATGGCATCGACCAGGGCCTGGCTGTAGCCTCCGCCGCTCCAGCTGTTGTTGCTGGCCACCAGCTCGAGGCCGTGGCGGGTACGCAGGTCGGTGAGGTAGTCGAGTGCTCGAACCGCATCACTGATGTAGCCCCCCTTGGCGCCGAGGAACTTTGACGGGACCAGCGTCACCCGCCAGCTGATGCCGGCGACCCCGAGACCGTTCCCGCCCAGCGCGCCGACCGTGCCCGCTACGTGTGTCCCGTGGTCGTCCGCCTCTCCGTCGAAGACCGAGGCATCGTGGTGGTTGAAGTCCCAGCCATGGACATCGTCGACGTAGCCGTTGCCATCGTCGTCGAGGCCGTTCACGACCTCGAAGGGGTTGGTCCAGAGGTTGGCTGCGAGGTCCGGATGGTCGAGCTTGATGCCCTCATCCACGATGCCCACGTGGATCGCGCGTTCACCGACGGCCCCGGCACTCCAGGCCGCTCCGGCACCCGAGCCGAACTCGTTGCGGAAGGGCGCTGTGCCAGACCCATACATGCCCCACAAGCTGCCGTCGAGATAGGCCGGGTCATCGGTCGCTGCTGCCTGCACCAGGTAGTCCGGCTCGACATAGGCGACCCTCGGGTCTGCCGAGAGCCTGGCCATGGCCCCGGCCACGGTCCGACCCGGAGCCAACTTCACGACGCGTGCGCCACTCGTCGTCGGTGAGATCGGGTGGGTAACCCTGGCCAATCCGGCCGGCGGGCGCCACTTGCGGGGGGTCCCTGCCCCGGCTCTCAGACCCACGATCACCCGGCCGGCCGCGTGCGGCCACCGGAGCGCGTGGGCGATGCGCGCATCGGGCGGCGGATCGCTCGCAGCCACGATCCCCAGCGTCGGGGCGGACGCCGAGACGACCAGGCACAGCGCCAGGGTGATCGAGCGGGTGCGGCGTTGACGGTCGATACGCATGGCCGGACGGTAGTCGCGAGCCCTTAGGCCCGCGGATCCGCGATCTTGGCGGGCCCTTTCGTCGATGTGGACGGCCAGACCGTCGGCCCGGCCCGATCGGCACGTGCGGGTGCGGCGTCCGATGTCGTAGGGTCAAGCCATGGGATCGGCCAGCCACGCTCGCCCCGCCTTCGCCGCGCACGCGCTCGGCGGTGCCGTGCGCAACATCAAGCGCCTGCTTCTGCGTCTGCTCCTGCAACCGACCTGGCGCCTGGAGGAAGAGGTCGCGGCGCGGTCAGGCGGCATCCATGCGGGCCCGGGTTCGCCCAAACGCATCGAGATCATCGCCGAGTCGATGCAGGTGGAAGGCTTCCATCGGCCGATGCCAGGCTTTCCGCGGTCCTTGCCGCAGGTGGTCTCGAGCGCACGCAACATCCGGGCCTCGCTCAGGGAGGTGGACGACAACCCGACCCATCCGCGGACCTCGATGCCTGAGACCGAACGGGCTGGGCTGGAGACCTTCATCCGCTCGACCGGCGTCGATACCTTCGGCTACACCAGCGTGGACCCGGACCTCGTATTCGAAGGCAAGGCGGTGCTCCATCCTGCGGCCATCGTGTTGGCCATGGAGATGGACCGCGCGCGGATGGATGCAGCCCCCAGCCCGGACTCGGCGGTCATGGTGCACGAGACCTACAACCGGTTGGGCATCGCAGCCAACACCATCGCCCGCCATCTGCGAGCGCTGGGCTACTCGGCCCAGGCCGGGCACCCGCTTGGCGGCCCGGCCCTGTACCCGCCGCTGGCCCAGGCGGCGGGCCTCGGCTGGCAGGGCCTGCACGGGCTCCTGATCACGCCGGGGTTCGGGCCCCGTGTCCGCCTCGCGGCCGTGTTCGTGAGCATCGAGGACCTGCCCGCCTCCGACAGCGACGAACACGCCTGGATCGAGGGGTTCTGCTGCGGTTGTGGCAAGTGCGTGCGGGAGTGTCCACCCGCGGCGATCAGGACGGAGCCGATCCGGCATGCGAGCGGACGCGTGACCTGCATCGAGGCCGACCGCTGCCTGCCCTACTTCGTGCGCAACAACGGCTGCTCCATGTGCATCAGGGTCTGCCCCTTCCACCAGCGCGACTATGGCTGGCTCAAGGCCCGCTGGGAGCGCCACGCCGTGCGCTCGGCCGAGCTGCGGGCGAACCCACCGACTGGCTTTCCCGAGCGCTTGCGACGGTCGCCGGTGGCGTAGGCTCCCTGCTCATGGCGCACTATCGCGTGATGTCGTGGCGGGCGTAGGGTGTGGAGACCACGCTATCGCATGCGAAGGAGGGATCGATGAGCGAGTTCCCCGCTGGTGTCGGGATCGAGCAGGTGTTCCTGGTGGAGGCGCAGTACACGCCTGAGGCAGAAGCGAAGCGACCGGCCGTGCGCGCACAGCACCTGGCCCGGATCGCCGAGTTGCGAGCTACCGGCACCATCATCGAAGCCGGCGCCTACAGCGATGCCATGACCTCGTCCATCCTGCTGGTCCACGCCGACGACGCCGAAGCGGCGCTGGCCATCGCCCAGGCCGACGTCTACGTCGGGGCGGGCGTCTGGGGGGCGATCGAGGCACGCCCCTTTGGCCGGGTCATCAACGAGTAGCCACTCAGCGGCTGTCGTGGGCCCGGCGCTGTCAGGCCGCATCGTCGAAGGCGGTAGCCGGCAACGGATACCGAGCCAGGCGCCGCCGCTGCGGCGACGGGTCAAGGACCACGCGCATGGTGCTGAGGGCCGGCTCGCCCGCGACGTCGCGCTTCGGTCGCCGGTCGCTGGCCAGCTCGCCGGCCAGCTCGCGAAAGTACGGGTCACCGGTCATCCGGCTCAGCAGGCGCAGCTGCCAGATGTGGATCTGGTGGTACTTGTAGTGGTTCGTCCGACTGCGCAGGCCGTAGAGACTGACCTTGCCCTCCCGCCGGTACAGGCCGGCGCGGTCGCGCACCGTGGTGAGCGCTCCTTCCAGCAGCCGTCGTGCCTGCGGCGAGCGGGTGTGTTGCCAGTATTCGTAGAGGCCGATGGTGGCGTGCAAGTGCGCATTGAGCACGTGGTCGGGCCGCTTTCCGGGATAGTGCTCGAACCAGAGGTAGTGCCCCGACGCGGTGTAGGCGACCCACGGGCGGCGGCCACCGCGCGCCTTGTGTCGCCCGAGCCGGCGGAAGCTGTCGAAGATGTGCTCGGCAGCCTCCAGGTAGGCAGGGTCGCCGGTGACGCGATGGAGACGCACGAAGAACGAGAGCGCGAGGCCCTGTGACATGGCGTTGAACCAGGGCGCGGTCAGGCCCTCGGACGGGTAGTCGAACCAGAAGGGCAGCCACCAGGCATCGTCTTCTTCGATGACCATGGAGCGCAGGAGATCGGCCTGCACCATCGCCTGCTCCAGCTGTCGGCGGTCGCCGGTGTCACGGAAGGCGTCGATCCGCTTCATGCCGTTGATGGCCACCGAGCCGGGCCGGTGGTACAAGGCACCGTCGGTCCAGCGGAAGAGCGCGACGCCGTATTCGTCGACCGGAGGCGGGACGTCGAGCGTCGGCGGCCGGTCGCTGGTCCAGGACAGGCGATCGAGGGGCAGGTCCAGCAGGTCGAAGTGGCGCGACTTGAACGGTGGCGGCTCATCGGGCTCGACGGCACGGACGGCCGGGGCGGCAGGGACCACCTCGAGACCGATGATCACCAGGAGGAGCGCGAAAGAAAACACTCGCAGGCGCAAGCGTCGAGGCATCAACGTCTCCGCTTGTGGGGCCGGGCACCGCTTCCAAGGTGAGCCTACCCCGCGACCCTGATTCGTGTGTCCGCGACCGTGCACTGCGGAGATCGAGCTCAGCCCGTCGTGGACGGTGGTCTCGGAGTGCGGGCCATCAGCTCGGTCGCGAGCGCCACCTCGAGGAGGCCGACGATGCCGCCGATCACGGCCGAGACCAACCACGAGGCCGTCACCTCCAGCAGGAAGGAGCCGTGGTGGAAGGATTGGTGGACCAGTTCGTGGGCAAGGGACTCGACTGCGAGTGTGACCACCACCAGGAGGAAGATCATCCTTGTGGCGCGGCGACTGATCTCCAGCGTCCGCCCAAACCCGTCGAGCAGGCCGCGGCGCTCCTGCACGATCACCGGCCCGACCAGTCCCAGCAGCGTGAGCCAGATCAGCCCAGGCAGGATGAAGGCGGCAAGACCCACCACGGTACCGATGACGAGGATGAGATCGGCGCCCAGCAGGCGGCCCCACGGCAGTGTGCGCAGGACCGTGGAAAGGCTGGTCCGGCGCCCGCGGAAGTACTCGTGGCCGACGGCCTCGTCAAGGTAGCCCGCGAAGACCACCGGGCCGAGCAATCGGACCAGCGTGACCATGAGCAGGCCGATGACGTAGCCCAGGCCGCGGAGCAGGTCCGGATCGGTTTCGAGATCGAGACGGATCGCTCCGAGGCCCGCGACCACGAGTTGCGGGGGCACGAACAGCAGCACCGCCACCAGTGCCACGCGCCGGTAGTGCTGTCGGAACATGCCCCACGCCTCGCGCAGGACGCGTGGGTACGTGAGCGGCCCCGTGCCCGCGACATAGGCCGAGTCTTCGGTCATGTGCGGAGGCTACTCCGCTCACGTGCTCAGGCGCGCCGTCGCAGGGCCAGGTAGCTGAGCCCGAGCGCGAGCACGCACCAGGTGCCGAGCAGCAGGAACGGGCCGGCCGTGAGCGGGAACGTCTGGGACGCGAGCGACCCGCGGATGACCTCGGCCATGGCCTGCACCGGCAGCACCGCGTGGACGTCCTGCAGCCAACCCGGCAGCCGCTCGGAGGGGAAGTTGATGGGCGAGAAGATGAGCACGCCGAAGACCAACGCCTGGGTCAGGAGCATGGCCACCATCGGAGGCAGGACGGAGGCCATGGCGTAGCCGATCGCGGCCGCGGTGACAGCCACGAGCAGGACCGCGGGCACGACGGTGATGCTGACCGAGAGGGTGAGGTCGAAGGCCCACGCTCCGATGACCACGGCAAAGACGACGCCCGGCAGGACGATGGCCAGCCAGACCGTGAGATCCGCGGCCAGGAAGAGCATGCGCGGGACCGGCAGGCTGCGCATGTACGCCAGCGAGCCCTCGGTGCGCGCCTGGGCCACGACCTGGGGCAGGACCACGAGGCCCATGGTGATGAGCGTGATGGCGGGCGCCCCCGTGGCCAGGAACAGCACGGTCATCTGGTCGATCTGCGGGAACAGCAAGGGGTAGCCCACGACGATGCCGAAGGCGAACAGCACCTGCACCACCATCGCCAGTGGCAGCATGCCCTGCAAGCGCAGGACCTGCCACCTGGAGAGCAGGACGAAGCTACGCAGCGTGCGCATGAGAGGCCTCCCTGGATGGTCCCGTGCCCAGATCCGGCGCGGCACCTGACCGCTTGTCGGTGTTCGAGACGACCTCGACGTAGACGTCCTCGAGCGAGGCCGGCGTCAGCGAGAACTCGCCCACCACCCCTCGGGAGCGCAGGTCCTGGGCCCAGGCGATGGCCGACGCGGCCTGGCCGCTCTCGATGCTGGCCTGCGCCCGGCTCCCGTTGGGCTTGAAGCGCAGGACGAAGGAAGTAGCGGCCGGCATGGCCGCCCCCGGCTGGAGCGAGAGGTCGAGGCGGAGCTCGTGCTCGAGGCCGGCCTTGAGCTGGGCGGGTGTGCCCTCGGCCACGACACGACCGGCGTCGAGGATGGCCAGTCGGTCCACGGCCCGCTCGGCCTCCACCACGTTGTGGGTCACGAGCAGCACGGCCGCGCCCTCGTCAGCCAGGCTGCGCACGGCATCCCACAGCAGGCGACGGCGAACGGGATCGACATCGTTGGTCGGTTCGTCGAGGATGACCACCCGGCCGGGCATGACCGCGGCCATGGCGAACGAGACCAGCCGCTTGACACCACCCGAGAGCTTCTCCCCGTCGGTCTCCAGCCACTCACCGATGTCGAGGGCCGCCACGAGGAGGTCGCGGCGAGCTTCGACCTCCTGTCTCCGACCCCCACGCAGCCCCCCGATGAGATCGATGGCCTGGCGCGGCTTGAGGCCGGTGATCGGCAACTGGGCCTGCGGCTGCAGGGAGCACACCTGGCGCGCGCGGTCGGGATGGGCCACGAGGTCCACACCGGCCAGTTCGATGGAGCCCGCGTCTGGCTTGAGCAGGCCGACCACCTGGTTCACCAGCGTGGTCTTGCCCGCGCCGTTGTGGCCGAGCAGGCCGTACACCTGGCCCCCATCGACGTCGAGCGTGATGCCGTCGTTGGCTCGCACACCGGGCCCCCGTCGAAGCGGCCCCCGATACGTCTTCTTCACGTTCTTGATCTTGAGCAGCATGATCTTCTCGAATGGTCCTCGACTGCGATCGTGATGATGTGGATACTCTCTAGTATCGCCATACGGTACAGCATGTCAATACTATGTAGTATCTGAATACCAAGTGGTATCATCTGAACCATGACCAGGCCGACACGCACCGACGAGGCCATCCGCGAGGCGATGGCAGGGGTCCGCCGCGAGACCAGCGCGGCCGCCGCGGAGGTCCGGCTGCAGCTGGGGGCCGCCCGTCGCGAGACGAGCGAGGCCCTGCGCGAAGCCATGGGCGAGCTGCGCACCGCTCTCTCAGAGATCTGGAAGCCGGAGACGACCGGTGCCTCGGCCGCGTCGGAAGGTGGCCGGCTCTCCCGCGCCCAACGCAAGGAGATGACGCGCGAGCTGCTGCTCGACGCCGCGATCGACGTCTTCGCCGAGAAGGGCTACAACGGCGCTTCGCTCGATGACGTGGCCGATGCCGCCGGCTTCACCAAGGGCGCGGTCTACTCCAACTTCAGCCGCAAGTCGGACCTCTTCCGCGCACTCCTCGAACGCGAGACGGCGCGCTATGACGCAGCCCTGGTGGAGACCGTGAACGCGGTCCCGCTGGCGCTGCTGCCGGATGTATCGGCCGAGCTGCTGGCCGCACCGGAGGCGTCACCCGAGACGCAGACACTGATGATCGAGTTCTGGCTCGCCGCCATCCGCGACCCGAGCCTGCGTGGTCCCCTGCTGGCTGTGGCCGACGACGTCGGTGCGGCCATCGAGGCCAGGCTGCGGGCGTCATCGGCCGAGCCTGGTCTGCGGGGCCGTGAGCTGGCCATCGTGTTCGACGCCCTCGTGACCGGGCTACTCATGAATCGGGCCCTGGACCCTGATGGCGATCAGCCCGCCATCCTGGCCAAGGCTATGCGCAAGCTCATCGCCGACATCGCACCCATCGATCAGGGAGACAGGCACAGAGGGGAGGTTCGGACATGAGGATCATCGTGACCGGGGGGACCGGCAAGGCCGGACGCTGGGTCGTGCGCCGACTGCGTGAAGCGGGCTACGACGTGCTGAACGTGGATCGACACCACGACGGCAGCGCACATGGCCTGTGCCTCGTCGCCGACCTGACCGATCCGGGCCAGTGCTATGACGCGCTCGCCGGCGCAAAGGCGGTGGTCCACCTCGCAGCCATCCCGGCACCAGAGATCAGGCCCGTGGCCGAGACGTTCCGCATCAACATGCTCTCGACGTATAACGTGTTCGCCGCGGCGGAGATGCACGGCCTGGCCCGCGTCGTATACGCCTCCAGCGAGACCGTCCTGGGTCTGCCCTTCGATGAGCCGCCGGCCTTCGCCCCCATCGACGAGAGCCATCCACCACGGCCGGAGTCGTCATACTCGCTGGCCAAGCTGGCCGGTGAGACCATCGCCGCGCAGTTCGTTCGCCGCACCGGCACGCCACATGTCGGGCTGCGCATCTCCAACATCATGGAGCCCGCCGACTACGAGGCCTTTCCGAGCTACTGGGACGACGCGAGGCTGCGCAAGTGGAACCTGTGGGGCTATGTGGATGCCCGCGATGTCGCGGCAGCCTGCGAGCTGGGCCTGACGGCTGACGTCGAAGGCCACGAGGTCGCCATCATCGCCGCCGCCGACACCTGCATGACCCGCGACAGTGCCGATCTCATGGCCGAGATCTACCCGGACGTACCCCTCACCCGCGAGCTGCACGGGCGAGAGACGTTGCTCGCGATCGACCGGGCGCGCGAAGTGCTCGGGTACGAGCCGCGCTACTCGTGGGCTGACGAGGTAGCGGCGCCCCCCGGCGTGGACCGCTAGGAGCCGTCCAGCTCCGGGTAGGCCGGTACCTGGACGATGCCGAGCTTGTCGAGGGGGAAGAACGCGAGCCAGGCCCGACCAACGACGTCAGCCGTGTTGACGAAGCCCACGCTCTCGCGACGGGAGTCGGTCGAGGCCTGCCGATGGTCGCCCATCACGAACAGCTTGCCCTCCGGCACCAGCCACTCGTCGGTGCCTGCGGGCGACGTCGGCAGGGTCGGCTCGTTCTCGCCTGGTGCAGGGTAGGTGTAGGCCGTCTCGTCGAGTGCCACGCCGTTGATCAAGACCTGTCCGCCTGCGATCCGCACGTCGTCACCGGGCTCACCGATGACACGCTTGATGAAGGGGGTCTCGTCGGTCCGGCCCTGCGGGTAGAAGACGATGATGTCGCCGCGCGAGTAGTCGTCGAAGCGAGGGGTGATCTTGTCGATGAGCAGGTGCTCGCCCGGTTGGAGGGTGTTCTGCATCGAGTGCTGCTCGACGCGGAACGTCTGCACGAAGAAGGTGGTGATGATGAGGTAGAGCACGATGGCGAGGCCGACCGTGGTGACGATCTCCACGATGGCATCGCGTGCGCGCGAGCGCGTCGTCGATCGGTCCTGCGTCCCAGGCTCCTGCGGCGCCGGCGCGGGAATCGGTTCCGTCCTGCGGCGGCGGAGGTGGCGCCACGGGCATCGGGGGCACGGGCGGTGGGGGCGCAGGGTATCGCGGCGCCGGTCCTGGTGGCGGCGGACCCTGTGGGCCAGGTGCCGGAGGCACGTTGTTCGGCGTTGGTGCGGGCTCGCCCGTCAAATGATCACCTCTGGATGGACTGGTGCGCGCGATATGGCGCACCGTCCAAGGGTAGCCGGTCGTGCGATGCCGGCCCCGGGACGACCGGTCGGCCGAGACTGCGACGGACTCCGGCTCGAATGTTCAGTCCCGCTCATCGTACGCTGGATGGCCGCGACCGCGCGACCTCGCATCGACCTGACAACTGGGAGAAGCGCATGATCAAAGAATTCAGGGACTTCCTGCTCCGGGGCAACATCGTCGAGCTCGCTGTGGCGGTCGTCCTCGGCGGAGCCTTCGGTGTCATCGTCACCTCGCTCGTGGAGGACGTCCTCACGCCGCTGCTGGGACTGGTCGGGCATCCCAGACTTCTCGACCTGGGTCATCGATGTCGGCGACGCCGAGATGCGTATCGGCGTCTTCCTCAACGCCGTCATCTCATTCGTGCTCATCGCGGTCGCCATCTTCTTCGTGATGGTGAAGCCGATGCAGCGGATGTAGCGAGATGCGGCGCAAGGATGAGGTCGAGGACAGCGACCGGCCCCACCGGAGATCGAGCTACTGATCGAGATCCGCGACGAGCTGCGCAAGGGCGGCTCCCTGAGCCACCGCCGCGGCTGAATCGAAACGAGCGCCCTCCGACGGGCGCTCGTCTTCGTGTCCGGGCACCGTCGCGATGCCCTGGCTGGTATGGAGACTAGTCGGCGTCCTCGCCGGACTCGGCCTCCGCAGCCTCGTCGGTGGCAGCCTCGCTCTCGGCCGGCTCGGCGCCCTCCTCGACAGCTTCGCCCTCCTCGCCGGGGAAGACCTCTTCCTCGACGCGCGGCGGCTGGACGCGAGCCAGCGGCTCCTCGGCGTCGGTCAGGATGACCACGCCCTCGGGCACGATCAGGTCGGCCACGTGCAGCACCGCCTCGAACGAGTCGAGCGGGCTGATGTCGAGATCGATGGCCTGGGGCAGGTTCGTCGCGAGGGCACTGATGTGCACCGACTCGCGCAGGTGGAGCAGGGTGCCGCCCAGCTTCTCGGCGGCGGTGGCGTCACCCATGTAGTTGATGGGCACCTCGATGGTGATGGCCTCGGTCATCGAGACGACCTGGAAGTCGACGTGGATGGGGTTACGGCGCACCGGATGCTCGTGCACGTTCTGCAACAGCACGGGTGTGGCCTTGGCCTTGCCGACCTTGAGGTCGACCAGCGTGTTGCGGCCGGTGTGACGCATGAGGACGTCGAATTCGCGCGCATCGAGCTGGATGTTCCGGGAATCCTCGCCGCCGCCGTAGACCACGGCGGGCAGGATGCCCTGGCGACGCAAGTTACTGACCTTCTTGCCGACGACCTCGCGGGGCTCGGCAGACACGACCGGACGGGTGCTCACTGGGTGACCTCTAGAGAAAAGCGTTGGCCCGACTGGGCGGACGGATGACCCGTGCTGGGCAGACAGCCGGACGTTCCAACTGGGTGAACGGCCCCGAATCGTAGCACGACCGGGCATTCGGTCACAGCGATGTACCATCGAAGGCCGATGTCAGCAACCATCCTCATCGTCGAAGACGAATACGCCGTGGCCCGCGGGATCCAGTACGCGCTCGAGCAGGAGGGCTACCAGGTGACCGTGGTGGGCTCCGGCGAAGAGGCGCTGGAGGTCGCCGGCGAGCTCGCCCCCGACCTCGTCGTCCTCGACGTGCGCATGCCCGGTATCGACGGCTTCGAGACGTTGCGCCGCATGCGCGCGGACGGCTCCAAGGCGCCGGTGTTGATGCTGACGGCGCGTGACGAAGAGATGGACAAGGTCATCGGTCTGGAGATGGGCGCGGACGACTACATGACCAAGCCCTTCGGACTGCGTGAGCTGCAGAGCCGCATCAAGGCCCTCTTGCGGCGCGCGTACGGGGACCTTGCCGATGCCATGGGTGGCCGCCTCATCCGACACCGCGACCTGGTCATCGACCTCGACCGGCGACGGGTCCAGCGCGGCGACAAGCGCATCAGCCTGACCGCCACCGAGTTCGAGATCCTGCGCCATCTCGCGTCCAAGCCCGGCCGCGTCTTCTCCCGGCGAGAGCTGCTCGAGCTGGTGCGTGACTACGAGGCCCTGGACCAGGATGAGAAGACCATCAACGTCCACGTCAGCCACCTGCGCGAGAAGCTCGAGGATGACCCGGTCGACCCCACGTTCATCCTCACCATCCGGGGTGCCGGCTACGCCTTCGCCGAGCGCTGAGTAACGGCGGATGGCCGGGAGTCGGAGCCCAGCTCCGAACTACAGCTCCGGATACCGGGGGCTCATCTCCAGCTACCGCACGCGCCTGTTCGTGGCCATCATCCTGGTGGTGGCGGTGGTGCTGGGCCTGGTGCTGCTCTCCCTGCCCCGCCTGCTCGATGGCTTCTTCCTGCAGCTGGAGCAGACCAGCCTCGAAACGCGGGCCCACTCCATGGTCAAGGTCCTCGCCGGGGAGCTGGCGCAGGTCTCGGAGGGAGGTGCTCGCCCGATCATCATGCCCGACGACCAGACCACCGGCGGCTCCACCCGCTGGACCCTCGGCGGCAGTGAACGCGGCCAGGTCCTGGAGCTGCAGGACATCGCTCGCGCCGACGCGGTGGTGGAGCTGGCCCCGGCCCCCGGCTACGCGCCCGTATGGACGGTCGAGGTGCCCTACCCCGATGACGCCGGCGACGAGGGCCAGAGCCGTGAAGCGAGCCTCTCGGAGTCGGCCGCGGCCCTGGTCAACGACCTCTGGTACTCGGAGGGTGCGCCGCCCCAGCGCGAGCTGCGGGTCACACTCAGCAATCCCTTCACCTCGCGCGAACAGACCACCCGCACCATCACCGAAGTACTGCTCAACGCGGCCCTGGTCGCGCTGGTGATCGCGCTCATCACGGCCCTGCTGCTGGCACAGTGGCTGGCACGACCGTTGCGCCGCCTCACCGCCACGTCACGACTCCTCGCCGAGGGCCACCTCGACGCCCGGGTGCAGGTGCCGTCGAACAGTCCCCCGGAGGTGCGCGAGCTCTCCGATGCCTTCAATGACATGGCCGCACGCCTGGAGACATCGGTGGCCATCATCAGCGACGACCGCGATCGGAGCCGCGAGTTCGTGGCCGATGTCAGCCACGAGCTGCGGACGCCCATCGCGGCGATGCGCACCTTCAACGAACTGCTGCTCGAGGGCGCCGCGGAGGACCCCGCCACCCGGGACGAGTTCCTGCGCGGCAGCCGCCAGCAACTGGAGCGACTCGACTGGCTGGCCTCCAACCTGCTGGAGCTGTCCAAGCTCGACTCCGGCCTGGTCATGCTCCAGCTGCGTGACGAGGACCTGCGCACGGTGGCCGAGGATGCGCTCCAGCACGCCGAGCCCATGGCCGAGCGCAAGGGCGTCGAGTTGCGCCTGCATCAGCCGGACGAGTCGGTCATCCTGCCCGTCGATCCGCCGCGCCTGGGCCAGGTCCTGGGCAACCTCATCGGCAATGCCATCAAGTTCACGCCCTCGGGTGGCCACGTCGACATCACCGTGTCCGCGGTGCCCGGGGGCGCGACGATCGTCGTCGCCGACGACGGCGTGGGCATCGACCCGGCCGAGCTGGAGCACGTCTTCGAACGCTTCTACCGAGGGACGAGGCGCCGTGAGGAGCGAGCCGGCGGCAGCGGCCTCGGGCTGGCCATCGCGCGCTCCATCGTGGACATGCACGAGGGACGGATCTCGATCGCCAGCACGCCCGACGTGGGCACCGAGGTGACGGTGACCTTGCCGCACCACGTTGCGGCTTCTTCATCCGGCGCAGCCCAGTCCTGAACCAGCGCACATCTACGCTTCGGTTCCGACCCCACGCGTGCCCGATCGGAGTAGTTCCCACCCATGGCCGAACGGCCCGGTTTCGATGGCGAAGGCCACCCTACCTCCTACAGTCCCCCACCCCAGCACCGACCACGCTGGCTGGACCCGCGCCAGGACCCTTCGCTGAGGGGCCCCGGCCCCAGCGCGCCGCCGCCGCAGCCAGCGGCCACGACCCTCGGTTGGGGACGCATCCTGGTCGTGGCCCTGTTCGCCTCGCTGGTGGCCTCGGCTGCCACCTATCTGATGCTCGGAGTGAGCGGTCAGCTCGATCATCGCCTGGTCATCCCGGCGCCCGTCGGGCAACAGACCGGTGTCGCGGCCTCGATCGAGCCGGACGTCGTGCGCGTGGTCGAAGAGAGCGCGGTGACGCAGGCCGTGAAGGACGTGAGTCCCGCCGTCGTGACCATCACCCCCCGCAGCCATGACGGCTCATTCGTCATCGAGCGCGTGGGTTCGGGTGTCATCTTCGATCCCGATGGCTGGATCGTCACCAACCGGCACGTCGTCTGTGATGCCGACTCGCTGACGGTGCAGCTGGCCGACGGCGAGGAGTACGAGGGGCAGGTCCATGGGCTCGACACGCTCACCGACCTGGCCATCGTCAAGATCGCCGGCACGGACCTGCCCGCGGTGGACATGGGCAACTCGTCCACCTTGCAGGTGGGCCAGAACGCGATCGCCATCGGCAGCCCCCTCGGGACCTTCACCAACTCGGTCACGACCGGCGTGGTGAGTGCGCTCGGGCGGCAGATCGACGTCGACGACACCTGCAGTGCGACGGGACAGGTGGAGTCGCTGCGCAACCTCATCCAGACCGACGCTGCCATCAATCCCGGCAACAGCGGTGGCGCCCTCGTGGACGCCGGCGGCGACCTCATCGGCATCAACACGGCCATCGCCGGGGAGGCCCAGGGCATCGGTTTCGCGATCCCCATCAACCTGGCCCGGCCGATCATGCTCCAGGCCATCGAGGGCGAGACGCTCAGCCGGCCCTGGATGGGCATCTACTACCAGGCGGTGACACCCGTGCTGCAGAGCCAGCAGGGCCTGCTGCTCGACTACGGTGCGCTGGTGGAGTCCCCACTGGGCGCAGACACCGCCGCCGTCTTCCCGGGCAGCCCTGCTGACCAGGCCGGCCTGCAGGAAGGCGACATCATCACCCACGTCGACAGTACGCGGGTAGACGGGGACAACCCGTTCGATGAGATCCTCACCCAGTACCGGCCGCGGGAGACGGTGACCTTGCGCATCCTGCGCGGCGTGGAGGTCATCGACGTGCGCCTGACGCTGGGAGACCGGCCGGGCTGAGCCGGCGGGTCAGCGGCCGTGCCGGATCTCCACTTCCACGTGGTCCATGGCCACGTCCAGCGGCACCGCCAGCTTCCGCACCCGTACGTTGACCGAGAGGATCCGGGCGTCGGCCGCGAGGACGTCGCGCGCAAGAGCACCGGCCAGCCCCTCCAGCAGGCGGAAGTTGCCGCCCTCGACGGTCCGCTCGGTCAGGGCCACGAAGGGGCCGTAGTCGATCGTATCGGCTAGGTCGTCCGACTTCGCAGCGGCAGCCAGGTCGGCCTCGAGCACCAGGTCCACCTCCAGCATCTGCGGCAAGAGCCGCTCTTCGTCGGACGCGCCCAGGTGCCCTTCGTAGCGCATCGAGCTGAGGGTGATCCGGTCCATGGCATTCCTCCCGCGGTCATCGCTGTGCTCCTGTCCAGCCACCCCGGATGATGGCATCGCTCATGCGTGCGGTGCGCACGTTGGCCGCCACGTCGTGGACACGCACGATGTCGGCACCGGCGGCGATCCCCAGGGCCGTCGTGGCCAGTGTGCCCTCCAGGCGCTGATCGACCGGCAGGTCGAGCACGGCGCCGATGGTCGACTTGCGACTGGTGCCGAGCAGGATCGGACAGCCCAGCGAGCGGAGCGCGGACAGACCGCCCAGCAGGACCAGGTTCTGCTGGGCGGTCTTGCCGAAGCCGATACCCGGATCGACGATCAGGGACTCAGGCATGCAGCCGAGCTCCTCGGCCCGGCCCAATGCTCCGGCCAGGTCCGCCACCACCTCGGCCACGACGTCGTGATAGTGGGACCGGGTTCGGCTGTGCATCAGGATGTAGGGCACACCATGTGCCGCGGCCACCGGCGCCAGGGCCGCCTGCCGGGTCACGGCGGCGACGTCATTGATGATGTCGGCGCCCGCCTGGAGCGCAGCCGAGGCTACCGCCGGCTTCGTGGTGTCGATGCTGATGGGCACGCCCGGCAGCCGGCTGCGGATCGCCGCCACGACGGCCACGACACGCTCGAGCTCGGCCACCACATCCACCGGCGCGTGACCCGGACGCGTGGACTCACCGCCGACGTCGATGATGTCCGCACCCTCTCCCACCATCTGCTCGGCCCGCGTCACCGCGGTCGGCAGGGGCGAACCCTCGGACAGCAGCCCGTCCCCGCTGAATGAGTCGGGCGTCACGTTGACGATGCCCATGACGTAGGTGCGTTCTCCGAAGCGCATCTCCAGGTCGCGGACGCGCATCCGCTCAACCCTGCTCGTCGGTGATGGTCCCGGGCACGAGGCGCGCCCGCAACTGACCGACGAGGTAGAGCGAGCCCGCGATCACCAGTGGCCCGTTCTCACGGGCGGCGAGCGCGAGGGCTTGCTCGAGCGCGAGATCGGCGCGGGAGACCGCCGTGGCTGCCCGTCCGGTGGCCGCAAGCCAGCGGATCGCGAGCTCATCCGCAGGCAGGGCCCGCTCCGACTCCGGGACGACCGTGGTCAGGCAGTGCGCATCGCGCAGGCGCTCCGCACGCGACAGGGCGGCGAGCATGGAGTCCACCTCCTTGTCGCGCATCACGCCCAGCAGCAGGGTGGCCGGACCGGCCGGCAGCTCCGACGCGAGCTCGTCGATGGTGGCCGCGAGCGCGGCCATGCCATCGGGATTGTGCGCGCCATCGAGGATCGCCACCAGGCCATCGATGTCGAGCAGCTCCAGGCGCCCCGGCCATCGCGTCGCCCCCAGGCCAGCCCGCAGATCCGCATCGGACACCTGGGCCACACCGGACGCGCCGAGCGCGTCCACGATGCCCACGGCCACGGCCGCGTTGGCTGCCTGGAACCGGCCCAGCAACGGGATGCGCAGGAGCCCGGCCCGATCGTGCTCGAGCAGCAGACCAGCCCGGTCCATCGAACGTACGCGCAGCGGAGGACAGACCGCCAACGGCACCGACAGCGCACGCGCGTGCTCGCGGATCACATCGAGCGCTGGCCCTGCAGCACCGGTGACCGCGCGTGCTCCGGGCTTGATGATGGCGGCCTTCTCGGCGGCGATGGCCTCGACGGTGTGACCCAGGTACTCCTCGTGATCGAGACCGACGCCGGTGATGGCGGCGACCTCCGCATCCCAGGTGTTGGATGCATCGAGGCGCCCGCCAAGGCCGACCTCCATGACCATCACCTCGACATCCGAACGAGCGGCCCAGAGGTAGGCGGCGGCCGTCATCAGCTCGAACTCCGTGGCCGGGCCGAACTCGTCTTCCCCGGGCGTGCTGGCTGCGAGGACCTCCGCCAGCAATGGCTCCAGGTCGGCGGGCTCGATGGGCCGGCCATCGACGGTCAGGCGCTCACGATAGCTGTGCAGATGAGGACTGGGCGACTGGCCGGTGCGATAGCCGGCCGCTCCCAGCGCACCCGCCACCATCGCGGCCACGCTGCCTTTGCCATTGGTGCCGCCGATGAGCACACCATGGAGTGCCCACTGTGGATCGCCCAGGCCCGCTAGCAGCGCCCGCATACGGCCCAGCCCGAGCCGGATGCCGATGTGGCCGCGCGTCCGGATCCGCCGAAGGGTGTCTGAGCTCACGTCAGAACGCGGCGATCTCTTCCTCGTAGAAGACGCACTGGTTGAAGCGAGCGGACAGGCACACGTCAGTGACGTAACCACCATCGAGGTGGACACCGCCGCGCACCTGGCAACGGGCGATGGTGCCGTCCTGGCGCATGTACGCCTTGAGCAGATGTGGCGTGTGCACCGGGATCGGCCCGCGTGGGCCGGTCATGTAGAAGTGGAGGCAGACGTTGCGACGCAGGCTGGGCAGCCCGAAGGGGATGCCCGGACGAAGAGCGTCGAGCTGGGTCGCGGCCACATCGGCGCTGGGCATGCGCGGGGAGACACGGGCGACAGGCCCGGGTGGCGGTGGCGGTGGCGTACTGCCGATCGCATTCGAGCGGCGTGCTCGGTCACGACTTGACGGCACGCCTCGATGGTCTGAGTTCACGCGCTTCCTTCTCCGACCCCCCTGACGTGGGCGTTCTAGGGTAGCGTGCCACAATCTGGGGGAATGGACGACGTGACTTCACGAACTCGACCGCCCAGTCGTCGCATGGCTACCGCCTCCTCTCCGTCGTCGTCGACTCGGCGCCAGGGTTCCAGCAGGCGTAAACGGCCGGACGATGGACAGGCGGTCTCACCGATCCGTTGGGGCGGCATGGCCCTGGTGATCCTGTCGATCGTGGCGGCGATCAGCCTGGCCATGGTCAGCCCCAGCGAACCCGTGGACACACCGGCAGTCGAGGCCGAGGGTACGTCGCCATCACCGGCCCCATCCGATCCGGGCGGCGGCCTACCCGAGGCACAGCCCCGCATCGTGAACCCCATCTCCGGCAAGACCACGCGCGAGCTCGACTTCCCCGTGACCGTCGAGGTCCCGGAGGAGACGGCGGTCAAGCGCAAGTACCTCAGGCTCGGTCATCATGCGTGGGCTCGATCCGCTGGGCCAGGTCGAGCAGCCCAAGACCGGCGGTACCGTCGTCGTCCCGTCGGTGCGGGTGGCCGAAGGTCTCAACGAGATCACGGCGGTGCTGTACGGTCTCAACGGTCCGGGCCCCTCGTCGGAGCCCGTGCTCATCACCGTCGATCGCGAGGCCCCCGAGCTGGCCATCACGGCCCCGAAGGACAAGGCTGAGGTGTACGACGCGACGGTCACCGTGGAGGGCACATCGGAGGTCGGCGCCGAGGTGCTGATCAGGAACGCGACCAACGGCTACAAGCGGAAGGAGCGCGTGGGACCGAGCGGGACCTTCGATACGGTCATCAAGCTCAAGCGCAACGTGGACAACAAGATCGTGGCGACCTCGGTGGACGAGGCCGGCGTCCCGCGGTCCGCCGAGGTCCACGTCACGCGGTTGGATGGCCGGCCGATCATCAAGCTCAAGCGCCTCCCCAAGGTCAAGCGAGCGTCGCTACCCGCCAAGATCAAGATCAGGGCTACGATCACCAACGAGAATGGTAAGCCGCTCGGTGATGTGGTGGTGGACTTCGGTCTTGGCGGCGCGGACCGCATCACCATCTCCGACAGCATCTACACCGACGCGCGGGGCAAGGCCGTTTGGAAACCCACCGTTGCGGCCAGCAGCTCCACGACGGACCAGCTGCTGCTGTCGGTGACGGCCACTTCGCCCGACTCGGGCAAGTCTCGCACGGTGGACGCGGAGATCGAGCTGCAGTAGGCGCTCCTCAGTCGCCCGGGGACAGGCGGCGGGCGATCTCCGACATCAGCCGTCCACTCGGCTCGACGCGCGGAGCCTCCACCAACTCACCACTCGGCGGTTCCCTCCAGGCGGCAGCCTCCAGCGAGAGGAGTGGTGGACGGGACGACCGCGATCCCGCCGGCCGGGCCGTGGCCGTGGTCGCTGGAGACGGCGGGGCAGGGTCGGCCGGTTCGATCGCCTGGCTCGCCTCGAGGCCAGCGAACAGGCCCGTGGCCGAGCTGGCTGGCCGTGGGGGCTCCCAGCAGCCGCGAACCTCCTCGCCACCGAGTGGGGTCCGCGTCCGCTCCAGCGCGCAGTAGCCGAGGTCGCTGACCACGGCGCGGCGAAAGTGGCGGCAGGTTGAGCAGTTGACCGCGGAGCGCGCGCAGCGCCAGCAACGCGACGACTCGGCCTGCAGGGTGCGGCAGTGCGGACAACGCCACGAGGGCGGCGTCGAGGTCTCGCGCGTGCCGTCGAAGATGGACACGGCTCAGCGGGAAGTCGGGAGCCGGGTCAGCATGGTGACAACGGGTCGAGCGGGTCGCCCAGCATGAGGTCCACCTTCGATCCCACCGGGATGGAGGCCCCGGGCTTGGGCAACTGATCCTGCACGATCCAGTCCTCCCCAGGAGCCGGGTCTTCCGGGATGACCGCACCGACGAGCAGCCCCGCCGCCTCCACATGCTCGCGCGCGTCGCTCAGGTCGAGGCAGGTGTAGTCGGTGACCAGCACCGTCTTGGCCGACGGGAACGGGGTCGGCGTGACCTTGGGCGTGGTGGCCGGCGTCGGCCTGGGCGTGGGACGGGGGGTCGCACCAGGGCCAGGGGTCTGGCCGTGGGCCGGGCCGGAGGAGACCGTGTAGTCGACGGGAGAGCCGCGGGTGACGGAGGACCCGGCACGTGGCTCGGTGGTCACCACATAGCCGGCGGGCAGTGGATCCGCCGCGGTCGTGCGCTCCCCCGGCTGCAGGCCTGACCCCTGGAACTGCGAGATCGCGTTCGCCTCGCTGAGGCCATGCACGTCCGGGACGAGGACGGTCTCCACCTGCGTTGCCACCGTCAGCTGGACGGTCGTGCCGGTGGGCACCTCGGTCCGCGGCTCCGGGAACTGCTCGATCACCAGGCCGGCCCGGACCTCGACGGTCTCCCGGTAGGCCACCTCGAGCACGACGCCCCGCCGATCGGCAAGCGCCTGGGCGGCCGCTTCCTCGTGACCCACGAAGTCGGGCGTGCGCACCAGCACGACCGTGGGTTCCACGCTGGGGCTCGGGCTGGGCTCCTGTTCGCCGATGCCACTGAAAAGCAGGAACAGGAGGATGCCCGAAGCCACGATGACCAGCAGGCCCAGCCCCACAGCCAGCCAGGTCCATGGACCCGAGCGAGCGCTGTCGGTGCCGTCTGGCACGGCCCCGCTGGGCGCCACGTAGAGCGGCTGCGTGGGAGGCCGGCTCATGCCGTTCGGCGGCAGCAGGCCGGCCGTCGTCGCTGCGCCAGCCGCAGCCAGGGCGGCGGCACCAGAGGGATCGGTCCGATAGCGCGCGAGCGCGGCCGACAGCTCGGTCGCCCGAGGGCGGGCGACAGGATCAGGCGACAGGCACCAGCGCACGATCGCATCAAGGGCGGGTGGCACCTCGGCCCGGACGGCCATGGGCGAAGGCACTCCCCCGGAGAGTCGAGCCATGGCCACCGCGGCCGGCGAGTCACCACTGAAAGCACGGTTGCCGGTGAGCATCTCGTACGTCACCAGGCCCAGCGAGTAGATGTCCGAGGCCGCAGTGGCAGTGTCGCCGCGGGCCTGCTCGGGGCTGAAGTAGAGGACGCTGCCGAGGGTGATGCCGGTGGCCGTGATCGGCGATCCGGCAGCGGCCTGGGCGATGCCGAAGTCAGCTACCTGCACCCGGCCGTCAGGCGAGAGCAGGATGTTGCTCGGCTTGATGTCACGGTGGACGAGACCGACGGCATGGGCTGCGGCCAGGGCATCGGCGACTTGCTGACCGATGTTGGCCGCCGCGGATGGCGGGAGCGAGCCCCGCTTGCCGAGAGCCGACGCGAGGTCACCGCCCGAGACCTGCTCCATCACGATGTAGGGCCCGACCCTGTCGGTGCCGTAGTCGTAGACCGCGACGATGTTGGGGTGGCTCAGCGATGCAGCCGCCTGCGCCTCGTGCTCGAAACGCTCGACGAACTGGACGTCCGCGCCGTACTCCGGGCGCAGGATCTTGACCGCTACGATGCGGCCGAGCTTTTCATCGGTGGCGCGAAAGATTGTCGACATCCCACCCTGGCCCAGGACCTGGGTCAGGCGGTAGCGGCCGCCAAGGAGCGTGCCGAGCTCAGCCAAGCGTGCGACCCAGAGGGCAGCACGTTCGACCGATGGACTCGGCCTGCGTCACTACAGATCGATCCCCGAGAGATACTCGCGGAACTCGCGCCCGAAATCCTCGCGGTCAAGCGCGAGCTGCACCGAAGCCTTCAGCCAGCCCATGGTGGTACCGGCGTCATGGCGGGTGCCCTCGAAGGCGTAGGAGAAGACTTCCTGCTCCTCCATCAGGGCCGTGATCGCATCGGTCAGCTGGATCTCACCGCCACTCCCGGCCTGTGTCTGCTCGAGCTTCTCGAAGATCTTGGGTGTGAGCACGTAGCGCCCGATGATGGCCTTGTTGCTGGGCGGATCGGACGGCGGTTTCTCCACCATGCCCCGGATGCGGTTAAGGCGATCGTCGGCATCGTGCCAGTCGGGATCGACGTCCACGATGCCGTAACGACTCGTCTCTTCGGCAGGCACCTCCATGACCGCGAGCGTCGAGCCGCCGGTGTGCTGATAGGCGTCGATGAGCTGCCCGATGCAGGAGCGTTCCGATTGGACCACGTCGTCGGAGAGGATGACCGCGAAGGGTTCGTGGCCGACCAGCTCCTTGGCCATGAGCACCGCGTGGCCGAGGCCGAGCTGCTCCTTCTGGCGGACATAGCTGACCTGGGCCATGTCACCGATCTGGCGCACCCGGCGCAGCATCTCGATGTCGCCCTTCTGCTCGAGCATCTGCTCTAGCTCGAAGCTGTGATCGAAGTGGTCCTCGATCGCTCGCTTCTGGCTGCTGGTCACGATGATGACCTGCTCGATGCCGGCGGCTACGGCTTCCTCGACCGCGTATTGGATGACCGGCTTGTCCACCAAGGGCAGCATCTCCTTGGGTTGTGCCTTGGTGGCGGGCAGGAAGCGGGTCCCCCAACCTGCCGCCGGGAACACTGCTTTGCGAACGCGCATCGATCCTCCCTGGCGCTTGCCGGTACTGCCCGGACTTGGTGGTCGGTGCGAGTGTTTCCGACGCGAGTACACCGAGTTTAGCGCGGAGGCGCACTTGGCTCAGGCTCGCGGAGACCGGCGGGACCGGCTGGCTATGGGTCTGCCGCCGCGCGCGCATCGGGCCCGGGCCTCGAGACGGGGGCCCGTTGGACCAGGGCGGCACCCACGAGCACCAGGACCCCGCCGACCAGTCGCGACCACGTCGGCTGCTCCGCGAGGAGGAGGGCGGCCAGCACCACGCCCGTGACCGGTTCGACCAGCATGAGCACGGCCCCCCGGGTGGGCCCCACCCGTCGGTAGCCGGCGATGACCAGCACTGCCGGGATGGCTGCCCCGATCACGCCGGCTGCGAGGATGAGCGCCCAGGCGCCAGGTGCGCCGAGTGGATCGAGCACCGTGGCGCCCTGCCCCACCGCGATGACGACCGGCACGAGCACGAGTCCATAGATGGCCAGCGCGAAGGCGCGCAGCATGGTCGCCGCCTGGAGCGGTGGTACCGAGCGAAAGCCACCGCTGCCCACGAGCGCGAAGCCCACCTGGCAGAACGATGCCACCAGCGCCAGGAGCACGCCGGGGAGATCGACACCCTCCCCTGCCCCCGGCGCGGCCAGGAGCAGCACCAGCCCGGCACCCGCGATGGCGATGGCGATGAGCTTGTCGCGGCCGAGATGCTCACCGAAGACGGGCACGGCCGCGATGGCGACCCACAAGGGGAAGGTATAGAAGACGATCAGCGTGGTCGCGATGGTCGAGCGCTCGAAGGCGAAGAAGAGCGAGACCGTGGTGCCCGCCACGAAGGCGCCCATGGTCAGCAGTTGGAGGTACTCGACTCGCGAGATGGCCCTCAGGCGGGCCGTGGGCACCCGCTGGAGCGCCACCCCCACCGCCAGGAACGCCAGCAGGGCCACGACGGCTGCGATCGCTCGCCAGAGCGCGAAGCTGACCGCCGTGAAGCCGGCCTCGGCGGCGAAGCGGGTCAGCGGTCCGAGCGTGCCGAAGCCAGCCGCGGCAAGGGCGATGAAGATGACCCCTCGGGGGTCGGATGGTCCCCGGCTCAGGAGCCGTTCGCTTCCCGTGGCTCGGCCCGGCGGCCTCGAAGCACGATGTGGGTGAAGGGCACTCGGATCTCGCTGAAGGTCTCGGTCGAGACGAGGAAACCGGCGAGCAGGAAGAGCACGCTTAACAGCTTGCCCAACTGGAACCACTCGGTCGAGCCGAAGCGGTTGAGGCTGTCCGTGACCGTGGGGACGAAGGCGCCGGCCGCGATGAGCAGCGTGGCCGGGACCCGGCTGTTGATGCGACCGGTGAACAACGCCTTGAGCGCTCCCGGCAGCGAAGCCGCAAAGTTGACGATGATGGCCACCGGGGCGATGAGCAAGTTGAACAGGAACTGGTCGCCCGGCTGGTGGGGATCGAGCGAGTATTCCAGGATCCGCTTCTTGGGCATGAAGACATAGGCGCTGAAGAGCGCGCCGAGGATGAGCGCGAAGGCGCCGGTGATATTCATGAACGGCGTCAGCAGTCGCAGCTCCGGCGGCAGGATGGCCGCGGTGGGCACGCCGGTAGCAGGATCCAGCGCGTAGCCGGGAGCAGGCAGCGTGGCCATCAGCATCAGGACGATCGACAGCACGGTCGCACCCCCCACGGCCAGCAAGGCCATCCACGGCCAGCGCCAGTTCTGGAAGTAGGTCTCCACCGCCACGGCCAGCGCCAGCACGCCAGCCACCAGGAAGTAGAGCATCGCGGTCGTGGAGGCGTCGCTGTAGATCTCCGGGTTTCGACGCGCAGTCAGGAAGGTGAACAGGCCCGCCAAGAACAGGCACAGTGCGAAGGCGAAGCCGAAGCGGGTACGGCCCAGCAGGAAGGCGTTGCCCAGGCCCAGCCAGCCGGCGGTCCAGACCGCGCCAGCGAGGTACCAGACCCGATAGACGGGTTCACTCCAGCCAGCCGCGGCCGCCACCGCCTCGCAGGCGACGGCCAGCCCGAAGAAGAGGATGCCCAGCGCCCATATCGCCTGATAGGCGCGCCGGCGCGTGCGCCACTGATCGATGAGCGCGACGAAGAAGAGACCTGCGAGAGCAGCCGTCAGGGCCGGCAGGAAGACGTTGGCGTCCATGGATCCCCGGGTATGCCGGCGCTAGGCCGGCTCGAACTCGTGGTCCTCGAGATGGCTGCTGTCGCACAGGCCCCACGCCGGAGGATCGACGGGCAGCGGAGTAGGTCGCATGAGCTCGCGCAGCTTCGAGAGCCGGCAGATGTAGTACCCCCGACGCTGGGCCCAGGCCTGGAAACACGCAGCACGGGCGTGGAACTGGTGTGGCCCCGGGTTGAGCGGTGCGGTGGCGGCCCAGCTTGGCGCCGACTCACGGGCGACGTTGTCCATCACGCTCACGCGGAACGGGGTCCCGCTGATCGGCTCGTGGCAACCGGCGCAACGCTTGGCGTCGTTCTCGTTGAACACGGTCGGGATCCGGATACCCAGGATCTGGCCGCCGCGGAATCGGGTCACGCTCACGCGCCGATCGTAGCAGAGGGTCGTCTCGATCGACGGAACCGCGGGACCCAGGACGCCGGCCGACATCGTGGCCTACGCCGACGATCCACGGGGACGCCACGGCGCGCGGCGGCCGCTCGTGCGCATCCTGGACGGCGCGGTCGTCGAGGACTGAGCTCGTCGCCACGACCCGGGCGGTCGGGGCGGCGTATTTGGGCCACCGGGCTTGACAAAGCTAATGGCATTAGCCATGATCGGTACTGAGCGGCTAAAGTCATTAGCCGAGCACGATGAAGGAGTCGCCCATGAGCCAGGCACAGACGGCGGGGCGGGCCCGCCCGGAGACCAGGTACCTCGAACGACCGGGCGGTCGTATCGGCTATGACGTCACCGGCCACGGTCCGCTCGTCATCGCCGTCCCCGGCATGGGCGACCTGCGCTCGGTGTACCGGGTCCTCGCACCGGCACTCACCGAGGCCGGTTACCGGGTCGCCACCATGGACCTGCGTGGGCACGGTGACAGCGACACCACCTTCGACCGTTACGACAGCCCCTCGACAGGGTCGGACATCGTGGCCCTGATCAGGGCCCTGGGCGACGGCCCGGCGGTGGTCATCGGCAACTCCATGGCCGCGGGTTCGGCCGTGTGGGCAGCGGCAGAGGAACCCGCGCTGGTGGCCGGGCTCGTGCTCGCCGGTCCATTCGTGCGCGATGTGCCCGCCGGGCGGATCGCCGAGCTGAGCTTCCGCCTTGCGCTGCGGCGGCCGTGGGGACCGCGCGCCTGGAACGCGTGGTACGCCCGGCTATACCCGGGTCGCCGACCCGACGACCTGGATGCGCACCGTGCACGCATCCGCGAGAGCCTCGCCCGGCCCGGTGGGTGGGATGCCTTCGTCCGGACCACGCACACCAGTCATGCGGCGGCCGAGGCGCGCCTGGACGACGTCACGGCGCCCACCCTCGTGGTCATGGGTGAGCGCGACCCGGGCTTCGGCGACCCGACGGCTGAGGCGCGCCTCATCGGCGATCGACTCGGCGGCCGTGTTGTCGTCGTGCCCGGGGCGGGGCACTACCCCCAGGCCGAGTCCCCCGAGGTCGTGACTCCGGAGATCGAACGGTTCCTGGCCCAGGAGGCGCACTGGAGGGACCACGACGAAGGTCAGAAGAACGTTGCCTAGGGCCGGACTGTCCACGACCGTCGTCGTGCGCGAAGCCGCCGACCTGACCGATGAGGTCGGCTACGACGGGCTGACATTGACCATGCTGGCTGCACGGCTCCACGTGGCGGTGCCAAGCTTGTATAAGCACATCGGGAGCCTCGGTGACCTGCGCCGGAGCGTGGCTGTAGTGGCGGTCGATGAGCTCGGGACGGCCATGCGTGACGCTGGCGGCGGCACGAGCCGACTGCAGTCGTTGGCCGGCGCATATCGCGACTACGCGCGGGCACATCCCGGTCGCTACGCGGCCACCGTTCGAGCCGCATCTCCCGGCGACCTCGAGCTGCAGGCTGCGAGCGACCGAACGCTCGAGCCGGTCTTCGCTGTCCTCGAGGCCAGTGGCTTGCACGGTGATGGGCTGGTCCACGCGGCACGGGCCCTGCGCTCGGCCCTCCATGGTTTCGTCACGCTCGAGGCAGCCGGCGGCTTCGGCCTGCCACAGGACGTCGATCGGTCGTTCGAGAGGATGGTGCAGGGCTTTGAGGCTGGCCTGGCAGCGCGGGCCGTTCGAGGCTGACGTCGAACATGCAGGAGCCTCTGGAGTGGCGCCCCCAAGGGGTCCTGGGGATCCGACGACGCAGCGCTGACGACCCACTGGCGTGGTACGCGGAGACAGCCTGACAGAGGATGAACGTGGACGGTCATCTGCGCCGATCGAAGGCGGCGAGCGGCGGTTCGTTCCCGTCAGCGAGCCGTCCCATCGCCACCACCTCGGCGTCGCTGAGTTCGACATCCGCGGCGCCGATGGCTTCCTCCACCTGGTCCTTCCTCTTGGGTCCGACGAGCGCGCAACTGACGACCGGATCTCGCAAGACCCAAGCGATCGCTAGCTGGGCGACGGTGACACCCCTGGCCTCGGCCATCGGTCGGAGCCCCTCGACGACCCGGATGGCCCGCTCGTATGCCTCGCCTTCGAACGCCGGCATGCGCGAGCGCTCGTCGGCGGGATCGAAGCGATCCTCTACGCCATAGCGACCCGAGAGCAGACCCTTGGCCAGGCTGCTGTGGGCGAGGACCCCAAGGCCCTGCGCTCGGCACAGCGGCAGCAACGCGGACTCGATCTCGCGCACGAGCAGTGAGTATCGAGGTTGTACGGCCTCGATACTCGTGATGGCCATCGCTCGTCGGGTCTGTTCGGCGTCGAAGTTGGAGACGCCCAGGAAGCGCACGAGGCCACGGTCACGGACGCGTGCGAGCGTCTCCATGGTCGCCTCGATGGCGTATTCGTCGCTCCAGTGGTGCACGAGATAGAGATCGATGCGGTCGGTACCGAGGCGGTGCAGGCTGGTCTCCACGGCGCGCTCGATGGCTGTCGGACCGTAGTCGCGGGTCACCTTGGTGACGATGAACACGCGGTCCCGTTCGCGTTCGGCGAGCACGGTGCCCAGGATGAGCTCGCTGTCGTAGTACCCCTGAGACGTATCGAGGAGGGTGACCCCGGCGTCGAGGGCGAGGCGAAGTGCATCGGTCGCCTCGCGCACGTCGACCGCACCCATGTGCCCGGCCAGCGGCCAGGAGCCATAACCGACCGCCGAGACCTCGACTCCCGTTGAGCCAAGCTGGCGGTAGTTCATCCTCGCGAGTCCCGCGGCGACGTCAATGGGCCGGCTGCGTCGGAGCGCTGACGTTCATGAACCTCAGCCTACGCGGTTCGGCAGGGCAAGGATGGGCGCTGGCCGCGCCGCGCCGATCGCCATCACAAGTCCGAACTTGGTCTCATAGGGTCTTGAGGAGGCACAGCTGGCGGAGCTGCCGGCCAACGACAAGCTCATAAGGTTCGACCGCAAACGAGAGATCCTGCTCTCGATGGCCGAGAACATCGAGCGCGCCACGCCCGCACAGTTGCAGGAGCTGGTGCTCGAACTCGTCGAGCCTGTTGACACCGCGAATCGCGCCGTCACCCGAATCGTCCGGACCCCGGCGGCACGGCCGTTCTTCACGGCGGGCGAGGTCATCGCTGACGACGCGGGTGCGTTGTTCTGGCGCCCCCAAGGGGATTCGAACCCCTGATCTCCACCTTGAAAGGGTGGCGTCCTAGGCCTCTAGACGATGGGGGCCAGCGACCGCCAGAGTGTACCCGACCGAGGCGTCGGGCCCTTAGGCGCGGATGAAGGTGAAGATCGACGCAGCCGCCAGGCAGCCGGCGGAGGCCAGCGCGAACAGGCCGCCCACCGCAGCCCCCACCAGCGATCCGGCGGTCCGACCCCAACGTGCATCGGTCAAGGCGCGCGAGAGGAACCACGCCGACGTGAAGGCCAGGGTCAGGCCGAGCACGGCCAGGCCAGCCACGGTGAATGCGAGGTTCTGTCCGGTTCGGTCGAGGATGAGGCCATACAGGACCACGAGCCCTGCGGCCACCAAGACGACGACGACCGCGATGCGTACG
The DNA here is from genome assembly GCA_963800275.1 of uncultured Chloroflexia bacterium. GTDB lineage: Bacteria > Chloroflexota > Limnocylindria > Limnocylindrales > CSP1-4 > JAFMJV01. The sequence continues at coordinate 71,341 of CAWDAI010000007.1, read as the reverse complement.
AGCGCCACGACCCGAGTATAGGTAGGGCCGTGGATACCGGCCGATCCGGCTGATCTAGCCGGCCACCGTGAGGCGGACGACCATGCCGTCGCGGGCCGCGAGCCCGATGCGCAGGTTCTCGCCCACTAGCTCGGCTCGCCGAGCTGCGGGTTCTCCGCCTCGCAGGGGCATGACCTCGGTCGCATCGACGAACAGGGGCAAGGGCACGTCCCAGTCAAGCGTGGTAGCACCGGCATTGGCCACCACCGCATACGCGGCATCGCCGTCGCGTCGGAGGTAGGCGACCGCCGGCCCACGGGTGCCCAGCAGCGTCAGCTCGGCATCCCGAAAGGCCCGGCTGGAGTGACGCAAGGCGACCAGGTCAGCCATCCAGCCGTAGGGAGCACGCTCCCACGCAGCCCGATCGGTCGGGAAGGCGCCGCGGCAGTAGGGATCCATGGAGCCGGACATGCCGATCTCGTCCCCGTAGTAGATGCACGGTGCTCCGGGCAGGGTGAGCTGCAGCAGGGACGCGAGACGGACCGAGGCGGCGTCCTCACCGCAGAGCGTCAACGCGCGCGGCGTGTCGTGCGAGCCGAGCAGGTTGAGCTGGACCGCGGTGACCTCAGGATGATTGGTGCGCTCCAGCCGCTCGAGCCGTTCCCAGAAGCCGCGGCCATCGAGGGGCACGACCGCATCCTCGCCTTGGTAGCCGATGGGGACCGGCTGGCCCTCATCCCAGTGGTCCTGGGCGGAGAACCCGAGGATGGCGCGTGTGAGCGGGTAATTCATGAAGGCGTCGAACATGTCGCCCGCGAGCCAGTCGGGCTTGTGCGTCCACACCTCGCCCACGATGTAGGCCTCCGGGTTCGCCGACCGGACACGTAGATGGAACTCACGCCAGAAATCGGCCCCGATCTCTTCGGCCACGTCGAGGCGCCAGCCATCGATGCCGAAGCGGATCCAGTACTCGGCTACATCGAGGATGTGTGCGCGTGCCCGCCGATCCTCGAGACGGATCTTGGGCAGCTTGGGCAGGTCCCACCAGCATTCGTAGCCGAGCACGTCGGCAGCTGCCCCGCCGAGCGGCACACCGGCCGCGTGACGTCGGTCGATCTCGGCCAGCTGCTCGGGCGACGGGAAGGCCGAGACCGTCCGAGCTCCGTGGCGCACCGCGTCGGACAGGTAGAACCAGTCCCGGTAGGGCGAGGCCACGCCACTCTCGAGGACGTGGTGGAAGGGGAACCAGCCGCGACCGGAGTGGTTGAAGACACCGTCGAGGACGACGCGGATATCGCGCGCGTGCGCCTGGTCCAGCAACTCGCGCAGGGCCTCGTTGCCGCCAAGCAATGGATCCACCGTGAGGTACTCGTCAGTGTGGTAGCGGTGGTTGGAGGCCGAGGTGAAGATCGGGTTGAGGTAGAGGGCGTTGATCCCGAGCGCCCGGAGTCGGTCGAGGTGCTCGACCACGCCATAGAGATCGCCACCTTTGAAGCCATCGACCGTAGGCGGGGCATCCCAGGTCTCGAATTCACCGGGCGGCTCGACACGACCGCTCCGCGCCAGGCGGTCGGGAAAGATCTGATAGAAGACCGCGTCGCGGACCCACGCGGGCGTGTTGATATCCATGAGGTGAAGGGTATCGAAGGCACGTCCCAGCGGTGCTCACGAACGAGCAGAGATGAGCACCGTGCCGCCCAGGACCAGGAGGATGCCGAGCGGCTGGCGCCAGTCGAGCACGACCGAGCCGCCGCGGACATCCAGGACGAGACCGGTGACCAGCTGGGCGGCGACGAGCAGGGCCAGGGTGGCAAGGGCGCCGAGACGGGCGCCTGAGTAGCCGATGGCAGCCACGACCACGAGCCCCAGCAGGCCCAACGGGATCCACCACCACGCACGCGCCACCTCCACCACGTCGCCCCAGGACCGACTCCAGGCGAGCCAGAGGAGGCCCACCAACACCCCGGACAGCTGCAGTGCCAGCGACACACTCAGGGGGTTGATGCGCCGTCCTGCCGAACCGAGCACGGACGCTTGCGTGGCGATGGCGACCCCGGTGAGGACCGCGACAAGGACGGCCGAGAGCATGGGCATCCCTCCGATGGGCGGAGACGATGTCCGGTTCGACCTGTCGCATCGGCGACGAGACGGTCCGCAGGGCCGGCGCGCCCATCGTAGCGCGCGTGAGTGGGACAATCGAAGCCATGTGGGAAGTCATCAGGGCCATGCCGCCCGGCGTGCTGGCGTTCATGGGCTACGCCTTGCTCGTGCTGTCGGTGCTGGGGCTATTCATGTCCCGTGTCATCGACGAGGCGGTGCAGGCGCCGATCTCCTTCATCGGCGTCGTCTGGATGGCCCTGCTGGCCTACCTCATCTTCACCCTGACCCTGGTGCTGCAGAAGAAGCAAGCGGCCTTCGGTCTGTCGCTGGGCTTGACTTCGCTGCTGCTGCCGCTGGCGGGGATCCTCTTCTTCGCACCCGGAGGCTGGATCGTCTCCATCGTGGCCGTCGCGCTCTTCGTGCTGCTGGTGTGGGCCCTGCGCCGACCGCGCAGCCGGGCCTGGTTCTCCGAGCAGTGATGTGAGCGGACACCATGAGCGTTGGGTCGTGCTCGACATCGGCGAGACACTCGTCGACGAGACACGTTTCTGGCGCATGTGGGCCGAAGAGTTGGGCATCTCGCAGCTGGAGTTCATGTCCGTCTTCGGTGCCATGGTCGCCCGCGGTGAAGGCTACACGCGGCTGCCGGACTACTTCTCGGCACTCGACTGGGCCGACCGACGCGAGGCGGTACACGCCCGCATCGGCGACCTCGTCGCCACGGACCTCTTCCCCGACGCCCTGCCGGCCCTGGAGCGCCTGCGTGGGTCCGGCTACCGGGTGGCGGTCATCGGCAACCAGCCGCAGCGCATAGGGCCAGAGCTCCGAGCGGTCGGGGTGGAGGCCGAGGTCATGGCCATGAGCGAGGAGATGGGCGTGATGAAGCCCGACCCGGAATTCTTCCGCATCACCCTGGCTCTGCTGGGCGACGCTGACCCGACCGCGGTCGCGTATGTGGGGGATCGCATCGATAACGACGTGGTCCCCTCCTCGGCCGCCGGCATGCGCGCGGTATGGCTGCGTCGCGGACCGTGGGGCATCGTGCCGCGCGAGGAGCCGGCGGCGGCCGACCTCATCGTCGACTCCCTGGCCGAGTTGGCGGAACGGATCGGGAAGGCCTGGGCCTAGGAGCGGTCGCTGGCGGTGAGTCGGACGACCCGGTCCCACAGCTCGCGCCGCTGGGCTGCACTCAGGCGCGTGGAGGGGATGCGGTCGAAGGGACGCGGTCGCCGGTCGAGCCAGAGTCGACCGTCGTCGCGTCCCGGGTCGCGCGCTGTCGCCAGCCAGGTGATCGTGTCTGCGCCCTCGGCAGGCGTTCGCAGCAAGGGGCGCATGACCTCGTAGAAGCCCGGGAGGGCATGGGCCAGCCCGGGCGTGTCGGCCCAGCCAGGATGCATGGCGTCGAAGCGGACGCGGCCACGGTAGCGGCGCGACCACTCACGGATCAGCGCCATGGAGGCGCGCTTGGCGCGGGCATACGCGCGAACCCCGTCGTAGGCGCCGCGTTCGAACTGGAGGTCGTCGAGCGGCACCGGCTGGAGGTACATGCCGCCCGAGACGACGCTGATGACCTGCCCGTCGCCACTGGCTTCCAGCAGCGGGAGCAGACCCTCGATGAGCACGAACGGCCCGGCGACCATGGTCGCGAAGGCGGCCTCCAGGCCATCCTCGGTCTCGTGGCGCTCGTCCATGATGGCGCCCGCGTTATCCACGAGCACGTCCAGCCGGTCCTCCTGCGCGATGATCGTCGCCACGGCTTCGCGCACGCTCGCAAGGGTCGACATGTCCGCGACCACGATGGGGAAGCGGTCCCCACCGGTGATGGCCATGAGCTCCTCGCGAACCTGCTGCAATCGGTCCTCGCTGCGGCTGACGAGGATGACCCGTGCACCGGCCGTGGCCAGCGAGACGGCCGCGGCCCGGCCCAGGCCGGAGGTCGGACCGGTCACCAGGGCAGTCTTTTCGCGCAGCGCGTCGGGGCCAGGCTGGGACCAGCCGAAGAGACGTCTCCGTGTGGCATAGCCGGTGCGACCGAAGCTGCCTACGACACTGATCTCGAGGGCCGTATCGATGAACGTGCGGATGACCACGGTCTAGCTTCCCGCCTGTGCGTCGAGCTCTCGCTTCAAGCCGACCACGGCGCCCTCGGCGATGCCATCGAAAGCGCGGCCCAGGAGCGGCTGCGCGATACCGAGCAGTCCCCGCAGCCGGATGTCAGCGACATAGTCCACACGTGTCCCGTTGTCCGAGTCGCTGAAGGTGATGGTGTCCTCGGTCCAGATGCTGCTGCCTTCGCCGACCAAGACCACGCGGGAGGGCGGATCGAGCTCCGTGATGCGGTACTCCATGGGCACCGAGCGCGGGCCCAGCTTGACCTCCAGGGAGTAGCGAGCCCCGACCGCGGGTGCCCCATCACCGATCTGCTGCGAGGACACGGTGTTCGGGTCCCACTCGGCCTGCCGGCTCCAATCGGCGACATAGGTGAACGCCGCCTCGCGGGCGAGTGGCGTTTCGATCGATCGCTGCAGTCTGGTCATGCGGGTCTCCCGTCGGCGCTTGCGGTTTGTGTATAGAGATTGTACTATGTTTGTAGAGGCTGACTTCTGAAAGCGTCGGCGACCGATCGAGGGGGCAAAGGACAGCATGGACATCGCCATCATCGGCTCAGGCATCAGCGGCTTGAGCGCAGCATACGCGCTGTATCCGGACCATCGAGTCCGGCTGTTCGAGCGTGACGAGCGACCGGGCGGTCACGTCAAGACGGTGGCAGTGGCGACGCCGGACGGTCCCCTGCCAGTCGACACCGGCTTCATCGTCTACAACGAGCCCACCTACCCCAACCTCACGCGGCTCTTCGCGGAGTTGGAGATCGAGACGCAGCCGACCGAGATGTCATTCGGGCATCGCTGCGGGTCGTGCGATCTGGAGTTCGGCTCGCGGGCGCCCGCGAGCATGTTCGCGCAGCCTGGCGCGGTCGGCCGGCCCGCCCACTGGCGTATGCTGTGGGACATCCAACGCTTCTACAAGGTTGCGCGCGGGCGCCTCGACGCCGACACCTGGACACGGCAGACGCTTGGCGAGTTCATGGATGCGGAGCGCTACGGCCCCGCCTTCCGCGACCACTTCCTGGTCCCGGTCGTGTCGGCGGTGTGGTCGACCGCTGCGGGCGAGATCATGGACTTCCCGGCCGACTACCTGCTGCGCTTCCTGGACAATCACGGACTCATCGGTTTCGGCAAGGGCAAGCCGTGGCGTACGGTGGTCGGCGGATCGATGACCTACGTAGAGCGGATCATGGACCGCCTGCCCGCTGACGCACTCACTGCCGGGGATCCGGTCATCGACGTTCGGCGCGACCTTGACGGTGTGACGGTGACCACGGGCTCCGGCCTCACCGAACGCTTCGACGCAGTGGTCATGGCGACCCACGCTGATGTCACGCTCCGCCTCCTCGAGGATGCGGACGAGTTCGAGCGGGACGCGCTGGGCCACTTCGAGTACACGACCAATGAGGTCGTGCTGCATACGGACGGGTCGATCCTGCCGCGACAACGCCGGGCGCGAGGATCGTGGAACGTGGATACGCCCGACTGCGCACGGCCGGCGGACCGATTGACGATGAGCTACTGGATGAATAGCCTCCAGCGGCTACGGACGGACACGCAATACATCGCCTCGGTCAACCCGGGTGACCGGATCGACCCGGCGCAGATCATCGTCTCGCGCGAGATGTCCCACCCCAAGTACACCTTCAGCACGCTCGACGGGCAGCGGCTGGTGGAAGCGATCCAGGGCCACCGACGCACGTTCTACGCGGGTGCCCACCTGGGCTACGGCTTCCACGAGGACGGGTGCCGCTCCGGCCTGGACGCGGCCGAGCTTCTGCGTGGTGCCGGGATCAGGCCGCGCCACTTGACCGACCCCCTGGCCGAGACGCGCGAGCCCGCACTGGCAGGAGCAGCAGCGTGAGGTCGCACCTGCTTACGGGCAAGGTCCGTCATCGGCGCATGCAGCCCATGTCGTATGAGCTCGAGCACGACGTGTTCTACCTCGCGCTCGACCTGGACGAGGTCGAGGCTGTCTTCTCCTCCCTGCGGTTACTCAGCCGCAATCGCCGCAACGTGCTCGCGTTCTGGGACCGTGACCAATGGTCACCGTCGGCGGTGGACCTGCGGGCGTCCGTCCACGAGCACCTGCGCGCAGGTGGTTTCACGCCCGACGGCTGGAGGATCACCTTCATCGCCACGCCCCGGGTCCTGGGCTACCAGTTCAACCCGGCCAGCTTCTATCTCTGCCGCGACACCGCGGGCACGTTGCAGGTCGTGGTCGTGGAGGTCCACAACACGCACAACGAGCGGCGCCTGTACACGCTGCGCCCGCGGCGAGAGGGCAAGGCCTGGGTCGAGGGCATGGACAAGGACTTCTACGTCAGCCCCTTCATCGACATGGATGCGAGCTACACGGTGCGCGTGCAGGATGACCCCGGCAGCATCCGCATCGCCATCACCGAGACCGAGCACGGCCAGCCGCTGCTGGTGGCGACGCTGGTGGCCCAACGCCGACGGCTGACCGATCGCAGCCTCTTGCGGGCGCTGCTTCGGATCCCCCTGGCCACGCAGAAGACCATCGTGGCCATCCACCTCCACGCCTGGCGCATGTGGCGCCGAGGTTTCACCTTCCACCGCCACTCGGAGGTCGCCTGATGACCACGACTCACCTGCGCGCGCGGTTGGCGGCGCCGGTCGACCCGCTGCTGACGCGGCTCGCGGTCCGCATCTCGCTCCTGGCCGCCTCCCGGATCTCGGTCGGCTGCCTCACGGTCACGCTGCCCGACGGCTCGTCCCGATCTTTCGGAGATGGCACCTCGGAGCTGCGGGGCGAGATGCACATCCATGACACAGAGGCGCTGAGGCGGATCCTCCTCGGCGGCGAGGTCGGTGGCGGCGGGGCCTACGTGGACGGGCTCTGGTCCAGCCCGGACCTCGTCGGTCTCATCTCGCTGGCGGTCGCCAACCGCAGCGCCCTCGGGCTCTCGCAGGGCTGGTGGCGGGCACCGGCGAAGGTGGCACGGACCGTGGCGCATCGGCGCAAGCGCAACACGAAGTCCGGCTCGCGTCGGAACATCACCGCCCACTACGATCTGGGCAACGACTTCTACCGACTCTGGCTGGACGAGACGATGACCTACTCATCGGCCCTCTTCGAGTCGGCTGACCAGTCGCTGTCGGATGCGCAGCGCGCCAAGTACCGGGCGATCGCCTCGCGGGCCGGTGTGGAGCCGGGCATGGACGTGCTGGAGATCGGCACCGGCTGGGGCGGGATGGCCATATACCTCGCGGGCGAGCTTGGAGCCCGCGTGACGACCGTGACCATCTCGCAGGCCCAGTACGACCTCGCTCGCGAGCGCGTCGCCGAAGCCGGCCTGGCCGACCGCGTGACGGTCGAGCTGCGCGACTATCGCGACCTCCAGGGCGAATACGACGCGGTCGTCTCCATCGAGATGCTCGAGGCGGTCGGCGCCGAGTACTACGGGGCCTACTTCGCCGCCTTGTCTCGCGCGCTCAAGCCGGGTGCACGGGCCGCGATCCAGGTCATCACGTTCCCCCACGACGCCTACGAGGCCCAGCTGCGGGGCGCGAACTGGATCCAGCGCTACATCTTCCCCGGAGGCGTCCTGCCGTCGCTGGCCGCCATCGAGTCCTCGCTGGAGGGCACGGACCTACTGCTGACCGAGGTGCGCGACATCCGTGACTCGTACGCTCGCACGCTGCGGACCTGGCGGGAGCGGTTCTTCGAGCGCGAGGACGAGGTTCGGGCGCTGGGCTTCGACGACCGCTTCATCCGCACCTGGGACTACTACCTGTCGATCAGCGAGGCGGGCTTCCGCACCGGTCTGACGCAGGACCTGCAGATCGGCTTCGAGAAGAGCCGCGGCCGAGCCTAGGAGGCAGCGAGCGCATGCGTATCCTCATCGTCGGGGCCAGCGGCTACGTCGGCGGCCGGCTGGTGGCACTGCTCGCCGCGGACGGTCACCAGCTGCGCCTGGCCAGTCGCGACCCGCGCGGGTTGAAGGAGCGGTTCCCCGGAGCGGACGTGGTGCGCGTCGATCTGTTGGACCCCTCGACCCTGCCGCAGGCGCTCGATGGCGTCGATACGGCCTACTACCTGGCCCACTCGATGGCCGGCGGGGACGGTGACTTCCGGGATCGCGACCTGCGTGCCGCGCGAGCCTTCGGAGTGGCGGCGCGGGAAGCCGGCCTCCGACACATCGTCTACCTGGGCGGACTGGGCGATCCCGCCAGCGGTCTCTCGCCACACCTCGCGAGCCGCCAGCAGACCGGCGCGGAGCTGGCTTCCCACGGCGTGCCCGTGACCGAGTTCCGGGCGGCCATCATCATCGGCTCGGGATCAGCCTCATTCGAGCTGATGCGCAGCCTCGTGGAGCACCTGCCGGTGATGATCACGCCGCGCTGGGTCAGAACGCGCTGCCAGCCCATCGCGGTCCGCGACGTGCTCGACTACCTGCGCGCAGCCGTGGGGCACCCCGAGCGTGCCGGCGTGGTGGAGATCGGCGGTCCGGACGTGCTCACGTACGAGGAGATGATGCAGACCTACGCACGTCTGCGCAGCATGCGCCGGCTGATGATCCCGGTGCCCGTCTTGACGCCGCGGCTCAGCTCCTACTGGTGCAACCTGGTGACGCCGGTGCCAGCCTCGATCGCACGGCCGCTCATCGAGGGCCTGCGCAACGAGGTGGTTGTACGCGACCCCCGACCTGCGGAGGCCTTCGGCGTGACCACCTCCGACTATGAGACCGCCGTGCGTCGGGCCATCGAACGCCGCGATCGCCACGACGTCGAGACCACCTGGTTCGACTCGCTCGGGCTCCCCGGGCGGCCGGACCTCGACCAGGACGCGAACCGCGAGGGCATGCTGATCGATCGTCAGCGGATCCGGGTGCAGGCCGCAGCCGAGCGTGTCTACGCGGAGGTGACGCGCCTCGGCGGCGAGGCCGGCTGGCCGACGGGCCGGGTGCTCTGGCGTGTTCGCGGCCTGCTCGACCGCATAGTCGGCGGGCCGGGGATGCGGCTCGGCCGGCGCGATCCGCTGCGGGTGCGGATCGGCGATGCCGTCGACTTCTGGCGCGTGGAGGAGGTCCGTCCCGAGCGCCTTCTGCGCCTGCGCGCCGAGATGCGAGTGCCTGGCCGGGCCTGGCTCCAGTACGAGATCGAGCCGACCGATGACGGCTGCCGTTTGGTGCAGACCGCGTTGTTCGAGCCCCGAGGTCTCAGCGGACGGCTCTACTGGTACCTGTTGCTGCCGGTCCACCTGCTCATCTTCCGGGGCACGATCCGCGAGCTGGCCCGCCGAGCGGAGGAGCCTACGACGTCGCAGCCTTGAACGCTGCGAGGGCACGTTCCCGGCCGGCCGCCAGATCGACGATCGGCGCTGGGTAGCCCACGGGCGGCTCGGGCGCCTCCCACGGCGCGTGCACGTGGCGATCATCGAGCCCTTCGAGCTCCGGCACCCAGCGCCGCACCCACGTGCCGTCGGGATCGAAGCGTCGTCCCTGGCGGACGGGATTGAAGATGCGGAACCAGGGCTGGGCGTCCGCGCCGACACCCGCCGTCCACTGCCAGCCACCCCGGTTGTTGGCCACGTCCCCGTCGAGCAGGTGGCGCATGAAGTGGCGCTCACCGATGCGATAGTCCATCAACAGGTGTCGCGTCAGGAACGAGGCCACGACCAGTCGGGCCCGGTTGCTCAGCCAGCCCGTGGCTGCGAGCTGGCGCATGCCGGCATCGACCACCGGCACCCCCGTGCGACCGTCGCGCCACGCCTGCACGCCCACAGGGTCATCCGACTCGCGCCGGAAGGCGGCCATGAGCGGCGCGGACGGGACCTGCCGCTGCCCGCGGCGGTGGAAGAGGTGATGGTGGTAGAACTCGCGCCACCCGAGCTGGCGGACGAAGGCCGTGGCGTCGACCCCTGACCCGAGAGCTGCGGCTTCGACCTGCAGCGGTGAGAGCGTGCCCAGGTGGAGGTCCGCACCGAGGTGAGAGGTGGCCTCGCCCGCCAATCCATCCCGCTCCGATCCGTAAGCGGCCAGACCGGATCGTGTCCACCCCGCCAAGCGCTCGAGCGCGGCGGACTCGCCGAGTCTGGGCCGGTCGGGGGGCGGGCTCGGCTCGGGCGGGAGGTCGGCGCTCCCCTCGCGCACGTCAGGCGGCGAGGGGATCTCGTCGGGGGCGGGTAGCAGCGGCCGGCGCGGGAGGCCCTGCAATGCCCGCCAGAAGGGCGTGAAGACACCGTATGGCGCGCCAGCCGCAGTCGACACAGATTCCGGTTCTGCCAGCAGCAGACCAGCACGCAACTTCAGCTTTCGGCCATCGCGGGCAAGGGCGGCCGCGACGTCGGCATCGCGCCGGTGGCTGTAGGGCGTGACGTCGCGCGTGGCCCACACGACATCAGCGTCGTAGTTGCGGGCCACGTCGGTCACGACCTCGGCCGGCGACCCGGAGTGAACGAGCAGCCCACTGCCGCGTGCCCGCAGGGACGCATCCAGCTCTGCGAGGGAGCCCCGCAAGAACCAGGCGCGAGCGGGGGCGGCCTGGGACAGCAGGAGCGTGTCGAGGACGAAGAGCGGAACGACGCGGCGGGCCCCATCCACTGCTTCGGTCAGCGCGGGATGGTCAGCCAGGCGCAGGTCACGACGGAACCACACGACGACCGTGTCAGGACGGCCGCCCGCACCGTGCCCCATGTCTCTCACCTCCGTGCAGCTGTGCAAGGTTGGACCACAACATTGTACAACTCCTTGACAACATAGCCCGATGTGCCTAGGGTTGCACTGTACGAAGATTGTACAAGCAAGGACCACTCGATGACGAAGCACATCCTCAGCAGCCGCCAGCACGTCGACGCCGACCTGGACGAAGTGTGGGAGTTCTTCTCGCGCGCGGAGAACCTCGGCCGCATCACGCCGCGTTCGATGCGTTTCGACATCCACACGGCCGCGCCTTCGACCCAGGCTGGTTCGACGATCGACTACACCATCCGGCCGCTCTTCGGCATCCCCATGCGCTGGCGGACTCGCATCGAGACCGTCGATGCGCCACGGTGCTTCGTCGATGTGCAGGAGAAGGGACCGTACGGTTCGTGGCTGCACGAGCATCGCTTCACCGAGGTCGACGGGGGCGTGCGCATGGATGACCGCGTGGAGTACGAGATGCCCTTCGGTCCACTCGGCTCGCTGGCGCACCGCCTGGCAGTACGAGCCGAACTCCAGCACGTATTCGGCTTCCGCAACACCGCCATCGAGAGCATCTTCGAACGCCCCGGCGACCCGACGGCTGCGACCCCCGGCACCGTCGTGGTCGCCGGCGGCACAGGCTTCGTGGGCGGCGAGATCGCCCGGGAGCTGCGTCGCCGGGGCCGCCACGTGGTCGTCCTCTCGTCCCGCGGCGAGAGCGCCCGCGGTCAGCTGCCCGATGACGTCGAGATCCGCCAGGCAGACGTCCGGGACCCGTCGACATTGCCCGTCGCCCTCGAGGGCGCTGACGAGCTGGTCATCGCTCTGGCCTTTCCCGGCCTGCCCGTCGAGCAGCCCAAGAAGGGCTTTACCTTCGAAGAGGTCGACGCCGCTGGCACGGAGCGACTGGTCGCGGCCGGCCGTGAGGCTGGCGTGCGCAAGGTCGTCTACATCTCGGGCGCCGGCGCCGGCCACGACGCCGAGCGGCACTGGTTCCGGGCCAAGGCTCGGGCAGAGGATGCGGTGCGCTCCTCCGGCATGGCCTGGACCGTCATCCGCCCGACCTGGATCTTCGGCCCCGGGGATGTCTCGCTCAACCGCTTCCTCGGGTTCGCCCGCGTCCTGCCCTTCGTGCCCATGACCAGCTTCGGCAGCCAGCAGCTGGCGCCCGTGTTCGTGGGCGACGTGGCCGCACTGGCCGCCGACTCGCTCGAGCAGGACGCAGCGGCCGAGCAGGTCTTCGAGATCGGCGGTCCCGAGACGCTGACCATGCGCGAGGTCATCCACCGAGCCATGGACGTCGCCGACACACGCAAGCTGCTGCTGCCCGCTCCGGCCGCGTTGGTCAAGGTCGCCGCCTGGCCCATGCAGTTCCTGCCCGATCCGCCCCTGAGCCCCGGCGCCGTGGACTTCGTGAACCAACCCGCCACGGTCGATGTGGGCCCCCTGCTCGAGCGCATGCCGCGGACGCTGACGCGTTTCGAGGATGGGCTGTCCCGCTATCTCGGGCCCGAGACACACATCCGTCAGCATCTCCGACGCCTCGCCGGAGGAGGCCGGGGCGCTGGCCTAGAGCCAGGTTCGGACCATCGCCATGATCGACGACTCCCGCATCCACGACGGCGCGCGACGCGCCCATCACCCGATGACGCGGCTGCCGAGCGCTGAGAGATCGGCTCTCCCGGTCGCTTCCGCCATCGAGCGGGTGCGTCGCGTGCCGGCCATCCTTGATGCCCTGCACGAGCTGCCGGCATTGCTCGCGGTGGTCGAAGCGACGTCGCGCGAAGGGGCCGCCACCGAGACGCTGATCGAGCCGCTCATCGAAGCCATCGATGACGAGCAGGACTCGGTCACTGCCATCGCTGCCATCCATGCCCTTGCGGGCGTTCCGGGCACAGCGGCCGAGGAGGCCCTGCTCGAGCTCGTGCTCGAGGGCCCGCCTGGCTACGAGGATCACGCGCTCTGGGTGGCGCGACAGCGTACGCCCTCGACGAGACTGGCTCGGGCCGCCGCCCGCGCTGTGAGCCTCGGCGCGATGCCGGGCATGCACGCCCAGCGCACGCTCACCTCGTGGTCGAGGACAGCACCGGACCTCGTGCTCGAAGCGCTCGAGGAGGCCCTCCAGGAGCACCACACCGAAGCCGCGCGCCGGCATCTCGTCGAGACCGTCGGCCTCGTTCCCGGCCCCCGCGCCCGGCTCGTGCTGGAGCGTACGGCCCTCGACCACAACGAGCTCGGGGCGGTGCGGCGGACCGCGGTCCGGGCCTTTGCCGACCGGATCCACGAGGGACTGCCCGCCCGCATCGCCGGGCTCGCGAGCGAGGGTGGGGACGTAGGCCGGGAGGTGCGCACGGCTCGGAGCCAGCGCCGTCTGCTCGGGCGCGGTCCACGACGCGGTCCACGGCCCTCGCTGGGGTTGCGCGTGGCGCAGCTCCATCTCGGCCGCGCTGGCGGCCTGTCCACGTTCCTGCCGCAGCTCGGGGTCGCCCTGTCGGAGCTCGGCGACGTCACCGAGACCCTGACCATCGCTCGCGTCGACGCGTCCGATCCGCGACCAGCGACGGTGGCCCCGCACGGACATCGCGTGGAGCGGATCGAGTTGGCCGCCGGCGATGGGGAGACCTTCGGCACGGGCTGGCCGGCGCTGGTGGAGGTCGCCCGCGGCATCCGTGCGGCCTTGCTCGCGGGCGTCACCCCGCACGTCATGCACCTGCGCATGGCCGATCCCGGGAGTTTCGCCGGGGCGGCGGTCGCGCGCCAGCTGGGCATCCCTCTCGTGTTCACCCTCGCCCCCGATCCTCATGGTCCCATCGCCGCGGCCGAGGCGTCGGGGGCGCTCGATCGGCGGGGGTTCGCTGGCGTCGATGCGAGGGATGCGCTCTGGTTCCGTGCCTCTCTCGTCGAGCAGCTGGCACGCCGGGCCCGTCATCTCGTGCTCTTCCCTCGCCCGCAGGTGCGCCCCCGCATCACGTCGCTGACGGGTATCGACGTGACCTCCGGGAACACCCCGGCGACCGTTGTGGCCGAGGGCATCGACATCGGCCGCGTCGACGCGGCGGCGCGCGAGGTGACGCACGCCAGCTCGAACCCGCCGGTCCTGTCCGACCTGGGCACAGCCGTGGCGCGGCTGCCCGTGGAGCGCCACGGCCTGCCCTTGCTGGTCAGCGTCGGCCGGTTGCACCCGGTCAAGGGCATGTCGCGCCTGGTCGCCGCCTACCTGTCTGACCCGGACCTCGCTGCGCGCGCGAACCTCGTCATCGTCGGTGGCGACCTCCACGACCCGTCGTCCGCCGAGGCGGCCGAGCTCGCCCGCATCGACCGGACCCTCGCCAGCCACGCCCAGCGACGTGACCAGGTGATCCTGCTCGGCCGGCGGAGCTCGGAAGAGGTGGCTCTGGTCCTGGCTGCTGCCCAGCGTGGATGGGGCGGCCTGGTCGGCGCCGCAGGCGCCTATGTCTGCGCCAGCGCCAAGGAGGAGTTCGGGCTGGCGGTGGCAGAGGCTCTCGCGGCCGGACTGCCCGTGACGGCGCCGCAGGTCGGCGGCCCGGCGACCTATGTCGAGGACGGCGTCACTGGAGCCCTCGTCGACACGACCGATACCGAGGCCCTGGCCGCCGGCGCCCGGCGCGCCCTCGACCTCAGCACACGGCCGCAGACAGCAGCGCTCGGCCGGGCCCTGGTGGACGAGCGCTATACGCTGCAGCAGATGGCGCGCAGCCTGGAAGAGGTCTACCGCGTCACCGTCGATGGCAGGACGCCGATCGCGGCCGCACCGAGCGGGGGGCGGTCGTGACCCTGCTCGTCATCAGCCCCGACTACGCCTCGCATGCGCTGCCCCTGTTGACCATCGCCGGTGCCTGGCTCCGACGTGGTCACCGGGTGGTGGTGGCGACCGGTCCTGCCGTGGCGCCCCTCGTACGCCGAGCGGGCATGGAGTACACCGAGCTGATCATGTCCCGTGGCTCGAATGCCGGCGTCATCCATACCGAGACGGCACTGGCGGAGGAATCCCGCTCGCTGGAGCGGTTCTTCTCGGCCACGCGCAGGGGCATGGTCGACACGCTTCTGTACCAGGCCGGACAGCGGTCCGTCGACTTGCTCTGGCGCCCGCTCCAGGTCGCGACACGGACGGCCCGCATCGTCGATGTCCACGCACCCGATGCCATCATCGTCGACCACCTCGCGTTCGCGGCCAGCATCGGTCTTCGGGCCATCGACGTGCCCTGGACGGATGTCGTCCTGGGACATCCCACCTCCATGCCCGTCGGGGACGAGATCTACGGCGTGCCGTCGGCGTGGCCGCCTGCCCTCGGGCCTTGTGCGATCGACCTGGCCGAGCTGCGCGCGGCTGCTCGCGGAGTGACCGAGGCGTTCACCCACGTGTACAACGCCACCCTGACCCGCCTGGCACCGGGCGCAGCCCCCGTCGACGACGCCTTCGCAGCACATGGCCACCGCGTGCTCTTCAACTACCCCTCAGAACTGCATGGCCCGGTCAGGACAGCACGGCTGCCCCGACATGCCTTCCTCGGTAGCGCGGTGCGTTCGGAGGCAGCCGATCGGGAGACAGAGGCCTGGCTGGACCGAGGAGATCGACGGCCCCTGGTGGTGGTCTCCTTCGGCACCTTCCTGTCGCGGCGTCACGACGTCCTGGCCCGAGTGGCCGCGGCATTGCGCCGCGTCGACGTGCGAGTAGCGATGGCCGTCGGGGAAGCGACCGAGGCCGATCTGGGGCAGCTGCCGACCGATTGGCTGGTGCGCCCGTCATTGGCCCAGGTCCGGTTGCTCGAGCGCGCAGACCTGCTGATCACCCACGGTGGCAACAACTCGGTGACCGAAGCGCTCACCTTTGGCGTGCCCATGCTGGTGATGCCCTTCAGCACCGACCAGTTCGACGGTGCCGCGGCTGTGGAGCGCGGCGTCGCCGGGATAGCACTCGACCCCAACCACGCATCGCGGCCGCTTATCGCCGGCACGGTGCGTGGCCTCCTGCGCAATCCGCCGTCCAGCCCACAGGCGATCGGAGCGAGGCTGCGCCGCGAGCCGGGCCCGGAGGTCGCATACTCGGCGGTGGCCGAGCTCCCCCGGGTGGGGCGACCGCTGCCGCTGACGGATACGGATACGGAGAGCGAGACGGAGCCGCCCACGCCCACGCCCACGACGGGCGAACCCACGGGGGTACGCAGCCGATGACACGATCGCACGAGCGACCTGAGATGGGACCGCTGCACGCGCAGGCTCCGGGGCAGCCTCGGTCCACCGCCCGAGCACCCAGGCCATATAACGCGCGTGAACTCCTCGTCGACCTCGAACCCGAGGCCGGGCGCCTGCTGGACCGGCACCTCAAGATCACGACAGAGTGGTTCCCGCACGAATACATCCCGTACAGCCTGGGCCGCGACTTCGAGAAGGAGCCCTGGACGCCAGACCAGCCGCGGCTCAGCGGCGTCGCACGCACGGCCTTCGAAGTGAACCTTCTGACCGAGGACAATCTCCCGTCCTATCACCGGCTCATCTACGGGATGTTCGGCCGGGGCGACGGGGCCTGGATCAACTGGGTCGGACGCTGGACGGCTGAGGAGGGCAGACATTCGATCGTATTGCGCGACTATCTGACCGTCACCCGTAACCTCGACCCCGCCGCACTCGAGCGGTCTCGCATGGCCCAGGTCGAGACCGGCTACGAACGCCCCACGCTGGATCCCCTGCGTGGACTGGCCTACGTCGCGCTGCAGGAAGTCGCGACTCGCGCCGCTCACCGGAACACGGGTCGCTACTCTGACGATCCGGTCGCAGACCGCATCATGGCCCGCATATCGGCAGATGAGAACCTGCACGCGACCTTCTATCGCGACATCCTCGTGGCGGCGGCCCAGGCCCAACCTTCCGCGACCGTGGAAGCGGTGGTGACCGAGATCCTCGCCTTCGAGATGCCGGGTGCCGGCATCGCCGGCTTCCGTCGCAAAGCCGCGGAGATGGCACTCGCGGGCATCTACGACGTGCGCATCCACCGCGACGAGGTGGTCCTCCCCCTCGTCAGGCACCTGGGCCTGTTCGAGATGTCCGGGCTCACAGCCCACGCGGAGACAGCACGGGATGACCTGGCCCAGGCCCTCGAGGACATGGATCGCTCGGCGCGCAAGCTCGAGGAGCGACGCGCCAGGCTCGCGTCAACCCCAGGCCACGACTGAGCCGCCCGCGGCCCAACTCTGCCGGAGCGCGGCCCGGGCCCAGCTGGCATCGCACGCTCTACGGCCTCGCCGAGCGCCTCCCGCAGGTGAGAGGACTGCTCACCGAGGCCGCATCCGCAGCAGGAATCCGCGGCAGCGTGCCTCCGGGGCTCGACGGATGTCCATTGCCCGGACGGCCGGTGTGTGGCTGCCCCGGGAGCTTGGCGACTTGCCGATCGCGTGCTGGCTCTCACCGGGCTTCATGCGCGTAGCACTCGAAGCGGTACCGGTGCGTGGGCCTGACCGGAAGCTGGGTAAAGGATGCATGCAGGGCCACTGCGAGGTCGTCCGGGCGGCAGGGGCATACGTGATCAGGGGCACGAGCGCTCGACCACGGGTCCGCTGACCGAGCGGTGAGGATCGGTGTAGAAGCACCGATGACCACGCACCGGCGATTCCGCCGGGCGTGGTCATCGAGTTAGCGCAGGCTTCCGGTGAAGCTTGGCGTCGTGCGGGCTCGACTTGAGGACCGGGCCTGCGCGACTGTTTGGGGTGTAGTGCTAGTTGGAGGATGGCTCTTCGACGAGCAGGACGTCGAAGCTGTTGGGGAACTGGCCGTAAGCGATGGCGCTGTAGACCTTGCCGTTCTCGAGCGTCAGCTCGGGGATGTCGAAGGCGACGGCCTTCTTGCCGGCGGGTCGGATGTCGAGGTCGATGGGCCCAGCCGGAACGTTCGTATAGCCCTTGGCCTTGCCGAAGGACAGGTTCTTGAAGACGGCGGCCTTCTTGGCCGAGCCGTCAGGAGCGACGTCGACCTTGGGCGCGTTGGCACTCAGGTGCACGACGCGGACCTTGGCCCCATCAGCCGCGGGACGAACCTTCTTGTCCTTGATCACGACCGGCGTGATCTTGGCCAGCTTGTTGGTGGCCGCGACGGTAGTCATGGTGCCTGCGTCGAAGGTCAGCTCCTCGTCGATGACGACGGGGCCTTCCTCCAGCGACGCACCGGTGGGTACGACCTGGATCTGGTAGGTACCCGCAGGCACATACAGGTAGTCCGAGAGCGCGCCGAAGGGCACGTCGGTCAGGATCGCACCACCATTGGCATAGACATCGACGTTGGGGGCGTCGGCGCTGAAGTGCCCGACACGCACAGCGGCCAGGGAAGCGTCGACCGCGGGAACGACCGTGAAGCTGGCGTCACCCAGTCCGCCGACGGCGAAGACGCTGTAGCTCGTGCCGTTATCGACGGTGATCTCCGGGATGTCGAAAGCGACGGTGTCAGTACCGGCGGCTCGGATCTCCAGATCGTAGGCACCGCCCGGAAGTTCGAGGTAGCCGGTGTCGCCGGGGTACTCGAGGCCCTCGATGATGGCGTCACCGCCGTCGGGGGCGATGTCCACGGCCGGAGCGTCGTAGCTGAAGTGGACGACGCGGACCTGGGCGTTCTCACCGGTGGGTGCGGGATCGTCAGCCAGGACCTGCGGGACGATACCGTCAGCGAGGCTGCCGGTAGCTGCGACCGTGGTCATCGTGCCGGCGTCGAAGGTGAGCTCGGCGTCGATGACGACCGGGCCCTCGTCCAGCGAAGCGCCACTGGGCACGACCTGGATCTGGTAGGTGCCACCGGGGACGTCCAGGTAGTCGGTGATGTTGGCGTAGGCGAGACCTTCGCCGATGAGACCACCGTCGGCGTAGATGTCGACGGCGGGTGCGTCGCCGGCAGCGTGCAGGACGCGCACCATCGCGTTCTCGTCCTGGGCGCCGACGGCGGTCGGGATGGCCAGGGCGGCGGAGAGCGCGGCAGCGGTGCCGAGCAGACCGACCTTCCGGCCGAATGAGATCTGGGAATTCATGTCTTGATCGTTCCTCTCGTTCGTGAAGCGAAGGCGGCGCAGGTCAGCTTCGACCTGCACCGCCTTCCGGATCAGGGTGTGAGCGGGGACTAGCCCTCGCTCTCGGGGGAAGCCTCGGCCGACTCCATGGCCTCGGCGTCGTCGGTCATCTCCTCGTCCATCGTCTGGACGGTGGCGTCAAGGGCCGGGACGACCGTGAAGGTGCCATCCTCGAAGGAGCCGACGGCGTAGGCGGAGTAGCTGTTACCCGCCTGCAGGTCGAGCGTCGGGATGGTGAAGACGGCGTCGGGGCTGCCGGCACCACGGATCTCCAGGTCGATCGGGCCGGCCGGGAGGTCCAGGTAATCGGAGGTCGCACCGAAGGGCACGTCGGTCAGGACGGGCTCACCACCGACAGGGGCGATGTCAACAGCCGGAGCGTCGTAGCTGAAGTGCGAAGCGCGGAGCTGAGCGCCATCAGCGGTGGGCATGGGCATGTCGGCGACGACCTGCGGAATGATGCCCGCCTCGCCGGCGAGCGTGCCGGTAGCGGCGACGGTGGTCATCGTACCGGCGTCGAAGGTCAGCTCTGCATCGATGACGACCGGTCCCTCTTCGAGGGTGGCGCCATCAGGCACGACCTGGATCTGGTAGGTACCAGCCGGAACGGTGGCGTAATCGGTGATGTTGGGGAAGGCCAACGCGTCGATGAGCACCTCACCGTTCGCGTAGACGTCTACGGCGGGGGCGTCGCCGACGCCGTGGAGCACACGGACCTTGGCGCCCTCTTCGTCCTGGGCGGAGGCGATGCCGGGGATCGCCACGATGGCGGCGAGGGTGGCGGCGGCGCCGATGAGCTTCATGTTGTTGCGCATGTGAGGTTTCGTCCTTTCGTTGAGAATGAACTTTCGTGAGTTCGTTGAGATCGAACTAGGGTGAGTCGAGCGAGCCTCGTCTCTGGGATCGTCGTAGGACGGCGATCTACGCCGGGGCTGGTGGCTCAGGTCGTCCACCGATGGGTCATGCGTGCTGCTCCTCCTCTAGCGTCAGTGACCTGTACTCGAGATGTATGTCTAGGGGTTGTTCACCTGACGTCCCGAATACTAGCCTTGTGTACAGGGCTTGTCAAGAGTTTGTTTTACATTTTCGGACCTGCTACTATCGACAGACCATGTACAGCATCAAGCAAGCCTCCATCCGTTCCGGTGTCAGCGTTCCCCTCATCCGCGCGTGGGAGCGTCGTTATGGCCTGGTCGCACCAACACGGACGGCCTCGGGCTACCGGCTCTATGACGACCAGGCCATCGCCACCCTCATCCGCGTGCGGGAGCTGACGCAGACCGGCTGGAACGCCAGTGAGGCGAGTCGAGCCGTTCTCGCGGGCGAGGTACCGGTAGGACCTGTCGTGGCGGATGCTCCGATGCGTCTCACGGACGAGTCCGGACACGGTCTGCAGGCCGCGATGGTCGATCGCTTCCTGAAGGCAGCGGAGGCCATGGATATCGCGGCCACCGGCGCCGCCCTCGATGAGATGTTCGCCCAAGGCTCGTTCGAGGCCATCGTCGACGACCTGCTCATGCCCGCGCTCATCGCCCTGGGCGAGGCTTGGGCTGACGGTCACGTGGACGTGGCCGCGGAGCACGCGGCCAGTGCCGCGATCCACCGGCGCCTGTCAGCCCTCTACGAGGCCGCCGCATCGGCGGGCGAGCCGCGGGTCGTGGTGGGGCTGCCGCCCGGATCGCGCCATGAGCTCGGTGCACTCGCCTTCGCTGTGGCCCTGCGCCGGCGCGGCGTCGGGGTGCTCTACATCGGCCCCGACGTGCCCGTCGCCAGCTGGGTCCACGTCATCGAGCAGAATCGAGCACGCGTGGCCATCATGTCGGTCGTCCAGATCGTCGACCGAGCCCCAGCACTGGAAGTGGCCACAGCCCTGCGAGAGTTCGATGCCAACAGCGTGGTCGCGGTCGGCGGAGCCAGTTCGGACTGGGACGCGGCGCGCGAAGCCGGTATCGTGGTCCTTCCTGGTCGCATCAATGAGGCAGCCAGGCTCGCCGCCCAGCTCACGAGCGGGACCGCCCCCACCACCTAGCACCGAGGATGAATACATGAGAGGGAACGTGCGCGTCGTCACCGCATGGGCGTGAGACTCACCGTCCTGGGATCGTCCGCGGCCTGGTCGGAGCAGCCGGGCCGACCGTCCTCCTGCTACATGGTGGAGATCGGATCCGAGGCCATCCTGCTCGATCTGGGCCAGGGGTCGCTCGCCTCCGTCTTCCCGCATCGGGATCCTTCCACCCTGCATGCCGTATTCGTGAGTCACATGCACGGCGATCATCACGTGGACCTGATCCCGCTGCGCAACCTGCTCTACTACCACTATGAGGAGCCTCGCAGCATCGACCTCCACCTCCCCGGCAGCTTGCGCGAACGCTATGACGCATTCATGGGCGAGGACGGCTTCCTGGATTTCCTTCCCGGCGACGACGTGACGCAGGGCACCATCGTGACCGGCCCGTTTCGCGTGCAGGCCCAGCGGGTGACACACGCCGAGAACAGTCATGCGTTCCGGGTCAGCGACGCCTCCGTGCCGGATGGTCCGGGGCTCGTCTACAGCGGTGACTGCGGCCGTGCCGACGACCTCCTCCCACTCATCCGGCCCGGTGACACGCTGTTGTGCGAGGCCTTCTGGTCGATCCGGGAGCCGATCCCCAACGCCAACCACCTCAATGCGGCCGAAGCCGCCGACATCGCCACGCGGTCGGGAGCCGCGGAGCTGCTCTTGACCCACGTCCTCGAGTCCCACGGTCCCGAGGCTGGCCGGCGGGTCGCCGCAGCGTCGTTCCCCGGGCCGGTACGGCTGGCCGAACCGGAGCTGACCCTGAACATCGGAGGTCTCGATGACTGAACGACCCGTCGTCCGCTCGGTCCGCACTCGGGTCAAGGGACTCATCGCCGGTGCCTGGGACGCAGCGACCGAGTCGGGCGAGCTACCCTCGGTCGAGCCAGCCCTGCGGCCGACGATCGAGGTCGAGCGACCGTCCAACCCCGATCATGGGGATCTGGCGGCCAACCTGGCCATGAAGCTGGCCCGGCCGATGCGTCGCTCCCCGCTGCAGATCGCTGAGACGCTCGCTGCGAACCTGCGCGAGGGACCCGCCAGAGCGGCCCTGGTCGAGATCACGGTCGCGCCCCCCGGCTTCATCAACCTGCGACTCTCCCCCGCCTGGCTCGAGGGCGTGCTGGACGAGGCGCGCGCAGCCGGCGACGATTTCGGACGAGTCGAGCCGGAACGAGCCCGGCACTACAACGTGGAGTTCGTGTCCGCAAACCCGACCGGCCCCCTCCACGTCGGCAACGCGCGTGGCGCCTTCGTCGGCGACCTGCTCTGCCGGGTGCTGGAGGGCGGAGGACACCAAGTCACGCGCGAGTACTACTTCAACGACGCCGGGGCCCAGATCCGCAACCTTGGCAGCTCTGTGGTCGCCCGGCGGCTCGGCCAGTCGGTGCCCGAGGATGGCTACCACGGGGCTTATGTCGATGAACTCGCAGCGGAGCTGCCCGACGACGTGTGGGAGACCGCGGCTGCGGCGGGGGCCGACCGCGACGCCGTCGTGGCCGACTGGGCCCAGGAACGCGTCCGCGCCGGGATCGAGGCGAGCCTGGCCCGGCTGGGTGTCCACTTCGATGTCTGGAAGAGCGAGTCCAGCCTCCACAGCGACGGCTGGGTCGCCCGTTCGGTGGAGCAGTTGCGCGAGGGCGGACATATCTTCGAGCAGGACGGTGCGACCTGGTTTCGCTCCACCGCCTACGGCGATGACAAGGACCGGGTCGTGTACCGCTCCGGCGGCGACCCGACCTACTTCGCCTCTGACATCGGCTACGTCGCAGAGAAGTTCAGCCGCGGCTTCGACAAGCTCATCTACATCTGGGGTGCGGACCATCACGGCACCGTCGCCCGCGTGCGCAATGCGGCAGAGGCCCTGGGTCTGCACAAGGACTCGGTGGAGATGCTGCTGGTGGCGTGGGTACGGTTCGTTCGCGACGGCGTGGAGATCGCCATGAGCAAGCGCTCGGGAGAGTTCCTGACCCTTGATGAGTTGCTCGAGGAGCTGGGGGTCGACGCGGCGCGCTGGTCGTTCGCCTCACGGGCCGCGAGCTCTCCCATCGACGTGGACCTGGAGCTGGCCAAGCGACAGTCATCGGAGAACCCCGTCTACTACGTGCAGTACGCGCACGCGCGCATCAGCTCCATCCTGGCCAAGGCCGCCGGCGCCGGACTCTCCCCAGCCGCAGACTTTGCCGGCGTGCTCGACGGCGACGACGTGGCCGCGGGCTTGGCGCGAGAGGTGCTGCGGCTGCCGGAGGTGGTCGAGGACGGCGCGCTCGATGAGGAGACGCACGGCATCACGACGTATGCCCTGGAACTGGCGACCGCCTTCCACGCCTTCTACCGCGATCGGCGCGTCGTCGACCCGGACGATCCAACCACCTCCGCCGGCCGCCTCGCCCTCGTCAGCGTCACCCAGGCAGCCATCCGCAACTCGCTCGAGCTACTCGGGATCTCAGCCCCGGACTCGATGTAGACCTGGCCCGGCCGGGACTCCTGGACATATCGAAGGCCGGGCTTTGTGCCCGGCCTTCGACGTGGTTACGTTCGGTAACCCACGGGTCCGCTCCCGGTAGGCCTTCATCCGTCGAGCGTGACGCCCAACGCAGCGGCGACCTGGGCGAGGGTATCGGGATCGCTGGTCAAGAGGACCACGGCGGGCTCGGAGACCCCGCTCGAGACATCCTGGGCCGCCACGAAGTTCGCACCCGGCAAACCTGCCAGCACCTGGCCGGCCGCCTTCACGAACTGGTCCACATCCTCGGGCGTGTCCCACTTGGTTTGCCACACCACCGCCCACTGGCTGCCGGGCCCGCCGAGGCTGACGAGGCGGTCACCACCCCAGCCAGCAGCGGCGGCCGCCTTCGGCAGCTTGACCGGGGCCCTGGGCCCGGACTGCTCGCCAGCCTGGCCGTTCGCCAGCCAGACTCCGATCCGCAGCTCGCCCATGGTCTGTTGCCACTGCGCCTTCCAGCCATCACCGAGTCGCGCCGCGATGTCGTCCATCGAGATGGTCGTCGGGCGGTCGTTCGGATAGGCCTTGGGGTGGATGATCTGCTCGGTCGACGCGGGCACCTGGCCCCACGCCCCGTTGACGGTGTTCCAGCCGTCCTGCTTTCGTAGCTGATCCACGAAGGCGCGGCCCTCGAGGAAGGGGAACGAATACTCGCGCTGGAGCAGCAGCGGCATGGAAGCAAGCACCGCTTCGTCACCGGGCACGATGACGTCGTCGGCCTGCTTCTTGTTACCGAACTGGGAAGCCCAGTCGAGCATCACGGCCGTCCCGTCACCCTGCTCGAGAGCATAGGCGGCAGCGGCGGCATCGCCAGCGGTGCGGTCCGCCACACGTGCTGCCTGGGAACCGAACTGCTGCTGGGTGGCAGCGCGACCGAAGGCTCGCGCAGCCTCGGCCTGCTGGCCGGCATCGAGCGTGTCGAGCGACGAGAGAACGGACAGGTCCCCCTGGTCTTCGAGGTAGGCCACGGGCAGCGGCTGTCGATACAACGTATCGAGGAGTTGTCCCAGATCATCGCCATCGGCGAGGAGGCCGAGACGCTTCAGCGCCCGCTCCTCAGCCTTGAGGCTGTCGGTGTCCCACACGATCCCGGCTCGCTGGCCGACGGCGGCAGCCTGAGCCTGTGCGTCAGCGCTGTCGTACGGGATCGGTGCGATGCCGAGGCCGCGGACGTTGGTCACGTCGGTGGCGACAGCGTCGAGCTGGCTCGAGACGTCGGCGTTACCCAGGTCGCCTCCCGCACCGAACGGCTGCACAGAGGCACCAAGGGAGACCGTGTATGTCACCTGGGACCCCTTTTCGACGTTCGCGTCGGCGGCCGGGTCCTGGCTCACCACGCTGCCGGCCGCGACACCCTCGTCATTGGCCTCGGAGCGCGCACCGGCCACCAGCCCTGCCTGATCAAGGGCGGCCAAGGCGTCCGCCTCTGGGAGACCCACGATGTTGGGCACACTGACCGGCTTGGGGCCCTTGCTCACGATGAGCGTGACCTCGGTGCCGACGTCGACCTGCTGGCCGGCAGCCGGCTCGGTCTTGACGGCGGTGCCGGCCGCGACCTTCGCGTTCGAGCGCTCCGAGACGTTGACCGTCAGGCCCTCGCTCTCGAGCGCTGCCTGGGCCTCAGCCGCAGGCATGTCCCTGACCTCGGGGATGGTGGCACTGGGCGGGCCGGCGCTGACCGTCAGATCGACGGCCGAGCCCTGCGGTACGTCGGTAGCGGCAGCAGGATCCTGGGTCAGGACCGTGTTGGCGGGACTGCTGTCCTCGACCGTCGAGACCTCGCCGACCTGGAGGCCGGCATCGGTCAGGGTCGTCTTGGCATCGGGACGCACGGCGCCGACGACGTCGGGCACGGTCACGGGCTTGGGGCCCTTGCTCACGATGAGCGTGACCTCGGTGCCGACGTCGACCTGCTGGCCGGCAGCCGGCTCGGTCTTGACGGCGGTGCCGGCCGCGACCTTCGCGTTCGAGCGCTCCGAGACGTTGACCGTCAGGCCCTCGCTCTCGAGCGCTGCCTGGGCCTCAGCCGCAGGCATGTCCCTGACCTCGGGGATGGTGGCACTGGGCGGGCCGGCGCTGACCGTCAGATCGACGGCCGAGCCCTGCGGTACGTCGGTAGCGGCAGCAGGATCCTGGGTCAGGACCGTGTTGGCGGGACTGCTGTCCTCGACCGTCGAGACCTCGCCGACCTGGAGGCCGGCATCGGTCAGGGTCGTCTTGGCATCGGGACGCACGGCGCCGACGACGTCGGGCACGGTCACGGGCTTGGGGCCCTTGCTCACGATGAGCGTGACCTCGGTGCCGACGTCGACCTGCTGGCCGGCAGCCGGCTCGGTCTTGACGGCGGTGCCGGCCGCGACCTTCGCGTTCGAGCGCTCCGAGACGTTGACCGTCAGGCCCTCGCTCTCGAGCGCTGCCTGGGCCTCAGCCGCAGGCATGTCCCTGACCTCGGGGATGGTGGCACTGGGCGGGCCGGCGCTGACCGTCAGATCGACGGCCGAGCCCTGCGGTACGTCGGTAGCGGCAGCAGGATCCTGGGTCAGGACCGTGTTGGCGGGACTGCTGTCCTCGACCGTCGAGACCTCGCCGACCTGGAGGCCGGCATCGGTCAGGGTCGTCTTGGCATCGGGACGCACGGCGCCGACGACGTCGGGCACGGTCACGGGCTTGGGGCCCTTGCTCACGATGAGCGTGACCTCGGTGCCGACGTCGACCTGCTGGCCGGCAGCCGGCTCGGTCTTGACGGCGGTGCCGGCCGCGACCTTCGCGTTCGAGCGCTCCGAGACGTTGACCGTCAGGCCCTCGCTCTCGAGCGCTGCCTGGGCCTCAGCCGCAGGCATGTCCCTGACCTCGGGGATGGTTCGCGTGCTGGATCCGGTCGAGACGTAGAGCGTTACTCCCGTGCCCATCGCGACTTCGCTGTCGGCAGCGGGATCGGTCTTGATCGCGTTGCCCTCAGCCACTTTCTCGTTTGACTGCTGGATGGCTTCCGCGACGATGAGATCGCTGGCCTCGATGGTGGAGGCTGCCTCACCCTCGGGAAGATCCCGGACTTGGGGCACGGTCACGAGGGGCGTCGGTCCAAGGCTGGTCACATACTCGACCGACGAACCCATGTCGACCTGGGCTCCCGCGGCCGGATCCTGGCTGACGACATCGCCGGCGGCGATCCTCTCGTCATAGGCCTCGGACACGTCACCCGCGGTCAGTCCGGCAGCGGTCAGTTTCTGCCCGGCATCGGCCGCGGCGCCACTGAGATCTGGCACCTCGACCTGTTCGATGCCCAGGCTGACGACATAGTCGACGCTCGATTTGACGTCGACGGTCGTGCCGGCAGCGGGGTCCTGGCTGACGACAGCCCCCGCAGGAACCTCGTCGTCGTAGGTCTGCGTAACGGTACCGGCCTGAAGCTCGGCGTCTGCCAGCGCAGCGGTGGCCTCGGCCTCTGGCAGGGCGACGATCGCAGGCACGTCCACCTGCTTGGGGCCCTTGCTCATCGTTAGTGTGAGGACCGCACCCATGTCGACGGTCTCTCCTGCAGGCGGGTCGGTCTTGACGGCCTGGCCTGCTGGGACCGTGGCATTCGTTCGTTCCAGGGTGTCACCGACGGACAAGCCAGCCGACTCGATGGTCGCGACCGCATCCCCCTGTGACTGACCACGAACATCGGGCACGGCCACCTGCTCGCGGCCCAGCGAGACGACGTAGGCCACGGCGCTGCCGGGATCGACCTCGCTGCCGGCGGCAGGCGCGGTGCCCAGCACGTTGCCCGCGGCGATCGTGTCGTCGTAGGCCTCGCTGCGCTCACCGGCCACCAGGCCGGCGTCGTCGAGGGCGGTGAGGGCCGCGGCCTCGGGCTGGTCGGTGAGGTCGGGCACGGCCACCTGCTCGCGGCCCAGCGAGACGACGTAGGCCACGGCGCTGCCGGGATCGACCTCGCTGCCGGCGGCAGGCGCGGTGCCCAGCACGTTGCCCGCGGCGATCGTGTCGTCGTAGGCCTCGCTGCGCTCACCGGCCACCAGGCCGGCGTCGTCGAGGGCGGTGAGGGCCGCGGCCTCGGGCTGGTCGGTGAGGTCGGGCACGGCCACCTGCTCGCGGCCCAGCGAGACGACGTAGGCCACGGCGCTGCCGGGATCGACCTCGCTGCCGGCGGCAGGCGCGGTGCCCAGCACGTTGCCCGCGGCGATCGTGTCGTCGTAGGCCTCGCTGCGCTCACCGGCCACCAGGCCGGCGTCGTCGAGGGCGGTGAGGGCCGCGGCCTCGGGCTGGTCGGTGAGGTCGGGCACGGCCACCTGCTCGCGGCCCAGCGAGACGACGTAGGCCACGGCGCTGCCGGGATCGACCTCGCTGCCGGCGGCAGGCGCGGTGCCCAGCACGTTGCCCGCGGCGATCGTGTCGTCGTAGGCCTCGCTGCGCTCACCGGCCACCAGGCCGGCGTCGTCGAGGGCGGTGAGGGCCGCGGCCTCGGGCTGGTCGGTGAGGTCGGGCACGGCCACCTGCTCGCGGCCCAGCGAGACGACGTAGGCCACGGCGCTGCCGGGATCGACCTCGCTGCCGGCGGCAGGCGCGGTGCCCAGCACGTTGCCCGCGGCGATCGTGTCGTCGTAGGCCTCGCTGCGCTCACCGGCCACCAGGCCGGCGTCGTCGAGGGCGGTGAGGGCCGCGGCCTCGGGCTGGTCGGTGAGGTCGGGCACGGCCACCTGCTCGCGGCCCAGCGAGACGACGTAGGCCACGGCGCTGCCGGGATCGACCTCGCTGCCGGCGGCAGGCGCGGTGCCCAGCACGTTGCCCGCGGCGATCGTGTCGTCGTAGGCCTCGCTGCGCTCACCGGCCACCAGGCCGGCGTCGTCGAGGGCGGTGAGGGCCGCGGCCTCGGGCTGGTCGGTGAGGTCGGGCACGGCCACCTGCTCGCGGCCCAGCGAGACGACGTAGGCCACGGCGCTGCCGGGATCGACCTCGCTGCCGGCGGCAGGCGCGGTGCCCAGCACGTTGCCCGCGGCGATCGTGTCGTCGTAGGCCTCGCTGCGCTCACCGGCCACCAGGCCGGCGTCGTCGAGGGCGGTGAGGGCCGCGGCCTCGGGCTGGTCGGTGAGGTCGGGCACGGCCACCTGCTCGCGGCCCAGCGAGACGACGTAGGCCACGGCGCTGCCGGGATCGACCTCGCTGCCGGCGGCAGGCGCGGTGCCCAGCACGTTGCCCGCGGCGATCGTGTCGTCGTAGGCCTCGCTGCGCTCACCGGCCACCAGGCCGGCGTCGTCGAGGGCGGTGAGGGCCGCGGCCTCGGGCTGGTCGGTGAGGTCGGGCACGGCCACCTGCTCGCGGCCCAGCGAGACGACGTAGGCCACGGCGCTGCCGGGATCGACCTCGCTGCCGGCGGCAGGCGCGGTGCCCAGCACGTTGCCCGCGGCGATCGTGTCGTCGTAGGCCTCGCTGCGCTCACCGGCCACCAGGCCGGCGTCGTCGAGGGCGGTGAGGGCCGCGGCCTCGGGCTGGTCGGTGAGGTCGGGCACGGCCACCTGCTCGCGGCCCAGCGAGACGACGTAGGCCACGGCGCTGCCGGGATCGACCTCGCTGCCGGCGGCAGGCGCGGTGCCCAGCACGTTGCCCGCGGCGATCGTGTCGTCGTAGGCCTCGCTGCGCTCACCGGCCACCAGGCCGGCGTCGTCGAGGGCGGTGAGGGCCGCGGCCTCGGGCTGGTCGGTGAGGTCGGGCACGGCCACCTGCTCGCGGCCCAGCGAGACGACGTAGGCCACGGCGCTGCCGGGATCGACCTCGCTGCCGGCGGCAGGCGCGGTGCCCAGCACGTTGCCCGCGGCGATCGTGTCGTCGTAGGCCTCGCTGCGCTCACCGGCCACCAGGCCGGCGTCGTCGAGGGCGGTGAGGGCCGCGGCCTCGGGCTGGTCGGTGAGGTCGGGCACGGCCACCTGCTCGCGGCCCAGCGAGACGACGTAGGCCACGGCGCTGCCGGGATCGACCTCGCTGCCGGCGGCAGGCGCGGTGCCCAGCACGTTGCCCGCGGCGATCGTGTCGTCGTAGGCCTCGCTGCGCTCACCGGCCACCAGGCCGGCGTCGTCGAGGGCGGTGAGGGCCGCGGCCTCGGGCTGGTCGGTGAGGTCGGGCACGGCCACCTGCTCGCGGCCCAGCGAGACGACGTAGGCCACGGCGCTGCCGGGATCGACCTCGCTGCCGGCGGCAGGCGCGGTGCCCAGCACGTTGCCCGCGGCGATCGTGTCGTCGTAGGCCTCGCTGCGCTCACCGGCCACCAGGCCGGCGTCGTCGAGGGCGGTGAGGGCCGCGGCCTCGGGCTGGTCGGTGAGGTCGGGCACGGCCACCTGCTCGCGGCCCAGCGAGACGACGTAGGCCACGGCGCTGCCGGGATCGACCTCGCTGCCGGCGGCAGGCGCGGTGCCCAGCACGTTGCCCGCGGCGATCGTGTCGTCGTAGGCCTCGCTGCGCTCACCGGCCACCAGGCCGGCGTCGTCGAGGGCGGTGAGGGCCGCGGCCTCGGGCTGGTCGGTGAGGTCGGGCACGGCCACCTGCTCGCGGCCCAGCGAGACGACGTAGGCCACGGCGCTGCCGGGATCGACCTCGCTGCCGGCGGCAGGCGCGGTGCCCAGCACGTTGCCCGCGGCGATCGTGTCGTCGTAGGCCTCGCTGCGCTCACCGGCCACCAGGCCGGCGTCGTCGAGGGCGGTGAGGGCCGCGGCCTCGGGCTGGTCGGTGAGGTCGGGCACGGCCACCTGCTCGCGGCCCAGCGAGACGACGTAGGCCACGGCGCTGCCGGGATCGACCTCGCTGCCGGCGGCAGGCGCGGTGCCCAGCACGTTGCCCGCGGCGATCGTGTCGTCGTAGGCCTCGCTGCGCTCACCGGCCACCAGGCCGGCGTCGTCGAGGGCGGTGAGGGCCGCGGCCTCGGGCTGGTCGGTGAGGTCGGGCACGGCCACCTGCTCGCGGCCCAGCGAGACGACGTAGGCCACGGCGCTGCCGGGATCGACCTCGCTGCCGGCGGCAGGCGCGGTGCCCAGCACGTTGCCCGCGGCGATCGTGTCGTCGTAGGCCTCGCTGCGCTCACCGGCCACCAGGCCGGCGTCGTCGAGGGCGGTGAGGGCCGCGGCCTCGGGCTGGTCGGTGAGGTCGGGCACGGCCACCTGCTCGCGGCCCAGCGAGACGACGTAGGCCACGGCGCTGCCGGGATCGACCTCGCTGCCGGCGGCAGGCGCGGTGCCCAGCACGTTGCCCGCGGCGATCGTGTCGTCGTAGGCCTCGCTGCGCTCACCGGCCACCAGGCCGGCGTCGTCGAGGGCGGTGAGGGCCGCGGCCTCGGGCTGGTCGGTGAGGTCGGGCACGGCCACCTGCTCGCGGCCCAGCGAGACGACGTAGGCCACGGCGCTGCCGGGATCGACCTCGCTGCCGGCGGCAGGCGCGGTGCCCAGCACGTTGCCCGCGGCGATCGTGTCGTCGTAGGCCTCGCTGCGCTCACCGGCCACCAGGCCGGCGTCGTCGAGGGCGGTGAGGGCCGCGGCCTCGGGCTGGTCGGTGAGGTCGGGCACGGCCACCTGCTCGCGGCCCAGCGAGACGACGTAGGCCACGGCGCTGCCGGGATCGACCTCGCTGCCGGCGGCAGGCGCGGTGCCCAGCACGTTGCCCGCGGCGATCGTGTCGTCGTAGGCCTCGCTGCGCTCACCGGCCACCAGGCCGGCGTCGTCGAGGGCGGTGAGGGCCGCGGCCTCGGGCTGGTCGGTGAGGTCGGGCACGGCCACCTGCTCGCGGCCCAGCGAGACGACGTAGGCCACGGCGCTGCCGGGATCGACCTCGCTGCCGGCGGCAGGCGCGGTGCCCAGCACGTTGCCCGCGGCGATCGTGTCGTCGTAGGCCTCGCTGCGCTCACCGGCCACCAGGCCGGCGTCGTCGAGGGCGGTGAGGGCCGCGGCCTCGGGCTGGTCGGTGAGGTCGGGCACGGCCACCTGCTCGCGGCCCAGCGAGACGACGTAGGCCACGGCGCTGCCGGGATCGACCTCGCTGCCGGCGGCAGGCGCGGTGCCCAGCACGTTGCCCGCGGCGATCGTGTCGTCGTAGGCCTCGCTGCGCTCACCGGCCACCAGGCCGGCGTCGTCGAGGGCGGTGAGGGCCGCGGCCTCGGGCTGGTCGGTGAGGTCGGGCACGGCCACCTGCTCGGGACCGCTGGAGATCACCAGGTCAACGGAGCTACCGGTCGGCAGCTCGGTGTCTGTCTCGGGGTCGGTCTCGATGACCATCCCGGCGGCGGTAGCACTCGACCGCTGTGTCACCTCGCCGACCACGAAGCCGGCGTCCTGCAGCGTGGTCGTCGCGCGGGCGCGACGCATCCCGACGACGTCGGGCACGGCGTTGGTGGGTACGGCCTGCGCAACGGCCAGATCGATCGTCGAGCCTTCGTCGACGGACTCGCCGGGGGCGGGATCCTGATCGAGCACGGTCCCGGCGTCAGACTCATCCGTCTCGACCGGCGTGACTCGGACGACCAGACCGTAGTCAGTCGCCTTGGCCTCTGCTTCCTCCAGGGTAAGGCCGCGGAAGTTCGGGGTGTCGACCACGGCCACAACCGAGAGGCTGGCGCTCGGGACTGACGTGGCCAGCGGGGACGGCGAGAGCGAGCCGTCGAGCTCGCTCGGGTTGTCGAACGGCCGGAAGAGGATGAGCACCACGGCCAAGGCCACGATGAAGGCACCGACAAGGATGCCGCCCACGAGCAGGACTGGCGTCCCCTCCTCGGGTGGCTCGTCGCCTGGCCCCATCGGAGGCGTCTCCGGTGGCTCGAGGGTCACCTCGGGCTTGGCTGCCAGCGCCGCCAGCGCGGCCTCGGTGGCTTCCGGGTCAGGCGCGACCGGGGTGGTCGTCCAGGCAGCACCGGCCGCGGCGGCGGAGTCGGCTGCTTCAGCTTCGGTCTCGGCCACGGCAGCTTCCGTGTCGCCCGCCGTCTCGGGGGCATCGGCCTCGGGCTCTGGCATGCCATCGGTCGCCGCATCCTCGGCCTCGCCGGCGCCGCCGAGCTCGGCCTCGCCGGCCGCAGCAGGCTCATCCACCGGTGACCCGGGGGACGACGCGGTCTCCCCCGGAGCTGAGGGCTCGGGCGGTGTGGTGGTGCTGTCGGTGGACTCGGGGTCGTGGCCGGGATCCGGCTTTTGGTCAGTCATGGCAGGCGGACCATACGGGAGATCGCGAGGCCGTGGGAGCCGATCGCTGGTGCTTCTTGGCCGTTCCCGACACAAGTGTCAGTTTCTTCATCGTCCGCCGCTCCTCGCTTCACCCGACGGCGGCCCGCGATGCCAAGGGCTCAGAGATCCAGAGCCTCCCGCACGGCGTTCAGCGTGTCCTTGCTGTCGGCCACCAGAACGAGTACTGGAGAGGATAGCCCGCCCACGACATCGGCACCGATGGCAGCATGGGCGCCGGGCAGATCATCCATGGCCGCACGGGCGGCAGCGAGGAACTGCTTGCGGTCGCCCGCGGTATCCCAGTCGGTCTGCCAGACGACGGCCCAGGCGCCGTCGGGGCCATCGAGACTGACGAGCCGATCGCCACCCCAGCCGGCGGCAGCCTCAGCGTTGGGGAGCTGGGCCGGCAACACCGGGAACAACGCCTTGGCCCGTTGGCCGTCGGCCACCCACACGCCGATCTGCATCTCACCCAGGGTCTGCTCGTACGAGGCGGTCCAGCCGGGGCCGAGCGCCTCCGCGATCGAGGGCAGCTCGATGTCTACAGGCAGTTCATCGGGATACAGCTCCGGATGCAGGATCTGCTCGGTCGAGACGGGCTGGTCCTCCCACGCCGCGTCGACGGCAGCCCAGTCCCCCCGGCCGCGGATGGCAGTCACGAATGCCAGCCCATCGATGTAGGGGAACTCGAGCTGCCGACGCAGGATGGCGGGCATGCGGTTCAGCTGTCGTGTGTCCTGCTTGGTCAGGGCCTCGGCCGACACGGCCAGCAGGTCTGAGAGCTTGAGCTCGCGCGCGGCCCAGTCGTACATCACGGCAGTCGCATCACCCTCGATGAGCGCCTGCTGCGCGAGGATGGCGTCAGAACGGTCGAGATCCTTGATCTGGCTGCCCTCGAGATCGAAGGCGTCGTCCTGCAAGGCGTGGTCGTACTCGTGCGCGACGATCAACGACTCGAACGGACCGATCTTCTTGACCGGACCGATGAGCGAGAACGTCGCCGTCCTGGGGTCGTAGTAGGCCAACACCTGCTGGTCGTAGATGCGGAGGAGAAGCTGCTCCAGGTCATCATCGGGGCCCAACAGCCCAAGGCGTGTCAGGGCGTCATCCTCGGCGTCGAGGTATCGGGGCGGGTACTCCTCGCGAAGGAGTGCCTCCAGCTCGGCCACGAACGTCTCCTGGTCGATGACGCGGTAGGAGATGTCCTCGGCAGCGGGGAGCTGGCGGACGGGATCCACCCTGGCCACGATCCGGCGCACCTCCTTGACCATCCTGGCGTCGAAGCCCTCCGGCAGCGGTTCGACGGAGGGGGACGGTCCGGTGTCGGTCGTGGGAATCGCGTCCTGGGCGGTGGCAGGGAAAGCGAGGAGGCTGGTCAGGAGCAGGGCCGCGATGACCGACCGGCTCAGTCCGCGGAGGCCGGATGCTCGACGATCGTCGCTGTCGTGGGATGGCATGGACACGATTGTGACAGCCCGGGCCTGAAGAGCACCGGTGTGTGCCGGCACGGCCACGGACCGCGGGGTGGAGGTGTCCGTTTCTTCATCGTTCGGGGTCTGGTGCCTTCATGGTCGATGGCTACAGTGGCAGATACGGAACCGCGAAGACATGAACTTCACAGTTCCCTCTCCCTCCCTCTCGGAACGAGGGGCGCTGATTGGGCAGGCGCCCCTCGTTCCTTTCTTTTCTGGCGTCATGGGGGCGCACACGTGTGGCACCATCCCAGCCATGGAGATCACTTGGTACGGCGGCTCATGCGCACGGCTCAAAGGACGCGAAGGGGTCGTCGCCGCTGACCCGTTCCGGTCCATCGTCGGCCCCACCGGACGTGGCCTCACGGCCGACATCGTTTCCTACGGGCATCCGGATGAGTCGGTCGTGGCCGGGCGCGGTAGCAAGGCCAAGGCGGGCGTGACGTCACGCCAGCTGGGGGTCCCGCTGCCGACCAGCCTCGAGAGCGCGTTCGTGCTGGATGCTCCGGGAGAGTACGAGGTCCACGACGTCATGGCAGCCGGCGTCCGTACCTTCCGGGACAACGAGCAGGGTGCGGCGCGCGGACTGGGGACCTCGTACGTATTCGAGCTTGAAGGCCTCTACACCGCACACCTGGGCGAGGTCGGTCACCTGCTCGACCAGGAGACGATCCGCCAGCTGGGACACGTGGATATCGTTCTGCTCGGGATCGGGCCGCAGTTGAGCGCCGCCCATGCAGCGGAGATCGTCAGTCAGCTCGACGCCCACATGGTGATCCCGCTGCCCTTGACCGAGGCCGCGGCCGAACCTGGGGCGGATCTGGAGCGCTTCCTCAAGGAGATGAGCGCGACCGAGGTCCAGCCTGTCCCAAGCTTGAAGGTGACCATTTCGACGGTCCCCAATGAGACCGCGGTCGTGCTCCTGGACCAGAAGGGTCGGAGCTGATCGGGGCAAGGATCGACCCCGGGACTAGCCGAGGTGCTGAGGCCGCTCCCGCGCCATCTCGAGATTGACCTCCAGGACCATGCCCGGGTCGTAGCGCCGGATGCGCAGATACCCGGCCGCCTCAGCCAGTCGCTGCTCCGCTGGCAGGAAAGCAGCGGATCCGATGTGATCGGCCACATCCACGAGCGCCCTCGCCGGGAGTAGGCCGACAAGCTCCGAATCAAGGATGCTCACACCTTCGTCGGCAGCCAGTCGACGTGCCTCTTCCCACACCTTCCACATGGGCGCGCGGTCGAAATCCAGGATGTTCATCGAGAGCTGGGCGCAGCCCTGCGAGGCGAGATAGATGCCCAGCGCCTGCACCGCGGCCATCCCGCCGTCGCGTTCCCTGATCCGACCTGCGATCCGCCGGGCAACCGCCACCTCGGTGGTGGAGAGCTGGATGTTCCAGGCGATGAGGAACGGACGAGCACCGACGACCGTGGCTCCGGCCGTCGGATGTGGTCGCCTTGGACCGAAGTCCGGCGCGCCATCCGCTCGAGCCATGGAGTCGGCCAAGCCTTCGAAGCCGGGGCGACGGATGTCTGCGAGGGTGCGGCGCTCCGTCCGCAGAGCCGCCTCCCGGTAGAGGTAGACCGGCAGCGAATACCGCTCGGCCAGCTCCTGGGCGAAGGCGCGGACGCCGCTCACGCACCGCTCCATGGTGGTGTCACCAAGGGGCACGAAGGGGATGACATCCACCGCGCCGAGCCGTGGGTGGCGGCCATGGTGGGCACGCATGTCGATGCGCTCGATGGCCGCCCCTACGGCGGCTTCGAGCGCGAGCGTCACGCGGCCGGGATAGCCCGCCACAGTGAAGACGCTGCGGCCGTGATCGGGGTCGGCGGTGCTGTCGAGGAGCCAGCTGCCGGTAACGTCCCGCAGGGCTTGGCCGATGGCGCCGAGCGTGGCCGGCTCCGCCCCCTCGCTGAAGTTGGGCACGCTCTCGACGAGGCTCTCCAGGGTCAGGCTGACCATGATCCTGATGCTAGCTCACGCTCAGGCGTGCCCGGCTCCGCGACCAGACCCTACGCCAGCTCGCGTCGCATCACCGGATAGCGCTCATCAGGGGCCACGAGCTCGAACCCGCAAGCGATCCAGAAGTCGGGCTTCGCGGCAGAGGCCTGGTCGGTCCGGAGGGTCAGATCGGGATAGGTCTCGGTGGCCGCAAAACCACGCTCGGTCAGGTCGTCCAGCACGGCCGTGATCAGCGTTCGAGCCCAGCCCTGTCCCCGTGCTGCGGGAGTGGTCGCGATGCAGGTGATGACCGCGGGTAGGGGCGCGCTGGGGAGTCGCGGATAGAGCTCGCGTATGTGCCGGGCACGCGGATAGGCCGAGAGCGGCCCGAACTGCGCATAGGCAGCTGGTGCCTCGTCGAGGAGCAGGACCTTGGCATACGAGCCAAAGACGCTCTCACCGCGGTCGAGCAGGCGCAGCTTGCGCGGCCGGTGGCTTTCCGACCCCGGGCGCGGCGCCTCGGGCTGGGGCGCGAACGGGTTGAAGTCCTCGCCGGACGTGCTCGGGCCATCTGGAGCGAACGGATTGAAGCCCGGTCGCCGGGCTGGATCGGGTGTGAACGGGTTGTCAGACGGGGGGCGCGCCGGAGCCGCCGGGATGGGCTTGGGCTGTTCCCACCGTGCGGCTCGCGCGGCCTTGGAGCCGCGGACCTCGTCCTCCCAGTAGTCGCAGCTGCGATGGTCGAAACCAGGATCGGCACACGGTGGCAGCAGAGCGAAGGTCATCTCGTCGGTGACGTCGAGGATACGGATGGCCGGGTCGTTCACGACAAGAAGTGTAGGGCGGCTAGACCCCGAAGATGAGGCTGTCGGCGATCTCGTCGAAGACCGACTCTGATTCGTCGGCCATGGCCGCCGGCGCGGCGAAGTTCACGAGATATGCCGTGCGGCCGAACCGGAACAGGTAGGAGACGACGCGTACTTCACCGGCATCGGAGTCCATCAGCGTGTAGTCGAAGCGCACGCCCTTCGCGTTGGGCAGATCCACATCATGGGCCGACAACGCACCGCTGAGGCCGGGCAGCGCACGAATGCTGTCCCGCGTCTCGGTCTTGATCACGTGCGACCGGCGACCATCAGTGGCCTGCGCCAGGATGACCATGACCGGCGCCACGTCGGAGGCGACCGAAGGATCGGCCGCGATCGCGCTGATCTGCGCCCCCGTACTCGAAAGCACATCAGAGATGCGTCCCGCCAGGCCGGGCATGACGATCGAGACCGCGGCCGTGATCGACTCCGTGTCGCCGGATTCGACGACCACTCCGGTCCAGCCCGCAGGCAGGACCATGGCGTACCCGTTGGGATGCGGCCACCAAGCCTCATCGCTGTCGGACGTAGGCTCACCCGAGTCAACGTCGACCTCCGGCGAGGACGCGACCGTCCCGGTGGGGTCGAACAGAGCATTGAACACGGCAGTCGTCGGGGCGCTACAGCCGACTGCTACGAGGCTGACCAGCGCAAGGACGAAGATGCCGACTGGGGTCGTCCGGCTCGTCATTCCATCGACAGGATGCCCCGAAATCAGGAAACCTGCAGGTGACCGACCAGGATCGTCGGATGTGACCAAAGCCCCATGGGCCGGTCCGGTAGCGACTGCTATAGTCGCGGCACATCCCGCATAGCACGCCTCGCCTTCGGGGTCGGGTGCAATCCCCTACCGGTGGTCGGTGGCGCAGGGACCTTGAGTCCGGCGCCGCCAGCCCACGACCCGCTTGCCGATCCATCGGCGGCGGTGGATCCCCTCGCAGGGAGCCGACGGTGACAGTCCGGATGGAAGAAGGACCGAGGTGATCGCCCGTGGGCCTGAAGGTCCGTGGTCACCCCCTGTGGCTGACCGCTTGCCGCCAGGAGCCAGGCGCGTCCCACCCTTCTTCCGCCACCCCGTGACGTGGCCGGAGGTCTCTCGCATCTTGGACGCTATCGAGCTCCACGGCATCAAGCGCAGCTTCGACATCGCCGACGCGCGCCTGCAGGTGCTCGCTGGGGTGGACCTGCGGGTCTCCGAACGCGAGATCGTATCCATCGTCGGCCCCAACGGTTGTGGCAAGTCGACGCTCCTGCGTGTCATCAGTGGATTGCTTCCGCCCGACAGCGGCAGTGTGCTTGCCTTCGACTCGACGGTGGCAGGTCCCGAACCGCGCATCGGGTTGGTCTTCCAGGAGCCGCGGTTGCTGCCGTGGCGCGACGTGCTGGGCAACGTGGCCTTCCCACTCGAGCTGGGCGGAGTCGATCGATCAGCGCGCGAGCAGCGGGCCCAGGAGGTCTTGCGCCTGACGGGCATGGAAGGTTTCGCCGCGGCCTATCCCGACCAGCTCTCCGGCGGCATGGCGCAACGCGTGGCGTTGGCTCGCGCCCTGGCGCCGGAGCCCGACATCCTGCTGCTCGACGAGCCCTTCAGCGCGCTCGACGCCATGACCCGGGAGCGGCTCGACATGGAGCTGCTGTCGCTCTGGGGCATGACCGGCACCACCATCGTCCTGGTCACACACAGCATCTCCGAGGCCGTGCTGCTCTCGGATCGGGTGCTGGTGATGTCCGCGCGGCCTGGCCGCGTCGTGGATGAGGTGCCGGTCGATGCGCCCCGCCCGCGAAGCCTTGGTGGTCCAGCGGCAACGGCGTACGGAGATGCTTCCGACAGGGTGCGCTCACTGCTGGGCGCGACGGCGACCGCATGAACGACGCTCCTTCCCGCGAACGAGTTGACGAAGGGCGGGGGGCGCCCACGGGCGCAAACGGTCGGCGACGGGCTGTGAGGACCATCGTGCCGGTCCTCCTGGCCGGCGCGGTGTTCGTGATGGTGTGGGCCGCCATCGTGGCCATTGGCGATTACCCGGCCTACATCCTGCCAGGGCCCCTCGTCGTGGCCGGCCGCTTCGTCAGCGGCTGGACCGATGGCACCATCGCGCCACACTTCTGGATGACATTCGGAGAGGTTCTCCTGGGGCTCGCCGTGGGTGGCACCGCGGGTTTGCTGGTAGGCGTCCTGCTCGCTCGCTCACAGGCTGCGGCTCGCATGCTCTCGCCGTACATCGTGGCCGCCCAGGCCACGCCGATCCTGGCACTGGCACCACTCATCGCGCTGTGGTTCGGGACCGGACTGGCCAGTCGCGTGCTGATCTGCGCCCTCATCTGCTTCTTCCCCATCGCAGTGGGCACGATGGTGGGGATCCGATCGGTCGACCCCAAGCTCATCGAGCTCGGCCGCAGCTTCCGTGCATCGCGTTGGCAACGCCTCACGCGTATCGAGATCCCGTCTGCCCTGCCCCAGATCCTTGGCAGCTTCCGCATCGGCGTCACGCTTGCGGTGGTCGGGGCGATCGTGGCGGAATGGGCCGGCGGCGACTCCGGACTGGGCGTGCTCATCAACCTCGCCCGCGGGAGCATGTTCGACATCCCGCTCATGTTTGCCACCCTGCTCACCATCGCCATACTAGGAGTCACGCTCTACCTGATCGTGGTGAGCATCGAGCGTCGGCTCGTGCGCTCCCGCGACTGACCGCGAAAGGAACCGTCCCGCATGGACCGATCTCCGTATCCGACCCTCCCAGGGACGGCGGCTGCGATCGTGGCCGCCGGCCTCGCCCTCTCCATGTCCGTGGTTGCCGGCGCCCAGGACGCGAACGAGACGGCTGCTCCGAGCAGCCTCACGGTCGGTCTCGGCTACATACCCAGCGTCCAGTTCGCCCCGTTCTACCTCGCCGACCAGGCCGGCTACTACGCCGATTCCGGGCTCCACGTCACGTTCCAGAACAAGATCGACCCCGAGCTCATCACCCTGCTGGCACAAGGGACCGTGGACATCGGGATGGCGGATGGCACAAGCGTGATCCCAGCGGTCAGCCAGGGCATCCCCGTGGTCTACGGTGCCACCATCTACGGCCGTGATCCCAACGTGGTCTTCTCCCTGGTCGCGACTGGCATCCATGACGTCTCCGACCTGGCGGGCAAGAAGGTCGGGATCCCGGGGCGGTACGGATCGTCGTGGGTGGCCCTGCAGGCGATGCTCGAGACAGCCGGCCTGACTCCGGACGATCTCGAGATCGTGACCTATCCAGACTTCGGACAGGCCGTGGCGGTGAGCACCGGACAGGTCGATGCGGCGACCGGCTTCTCTTCCAACGAGCCAGTGCAGCTCGCGCTCCAGGGACTGGAGGTGAACGTGCTCAACGTCGCGGACATCGCGCCACTGCCGGGCCCCGGGCTGGTCGTGGGCACGGACACGCTCGCGACCAAGGGCGAGGCCTTGCGCGCCTTCACGGCCGCCACCATCCGCGCCATGGAAGAGATCGAGGCGGATCCGCAGGTAGGTCTGGACGCCACATTCGCACGAGTCCCCGAGCTCGCGTCCGACCCCGCGACGCAGCGGGCCATCCTGGAAGCCACGATCGAGTCATGGACGAGCGACTACGCCAGCGAGCATGGCCTGGGGAGCATCGACTGGACTGCCTGGGAGTCGGGCCTGGAGATCATGCGTTCCCTGCCCGACTCCGTCGTCAGTGATTCGCTTACGGTGGGGGACCTCGTCACCGACGAGCTGGAGCCCTGATCGATGGCGGATACTACGGACATGTCTGAACACGATGGCGTGCCGGCGCCACGGGACCACGACGTTGTCGATGAGGGGCACGCGGGCGGCCACGGCGGTGGTCACGACTTCCAGGGAGAGCCGCTGGGACCGGTGAACCTGACGGCGTGGGCCTATGCCCTCGCTGGAGCCTGCCTGGGATTGCTCACCGCCGCCGGCCTGTATCTTGCGCGGGGCGCCTGAGGCACTACCTGGCCTCGGGCTCTCGCTCCAGTCCCCGGGCGATCCGTTCCCGGGCCCGGTCCACCGTGCTCGTTATCGACTGCAAGCGCTGGTCAAGTTCGACCAGGACTGCCGTGGCGTAGCCCTCATCACCAACGGAACCGATGTTGATCCGAACGTTGGCCGCGGCAGAGCGAGCGGCGCTCTCGAGTAGGAGCCCGCCGACCTCCAGGTCGCTGGCCACATTCAGGTTGGTACGCCCGACGAGTCGATCGATGAGATCGACCTGCTCGTGGCACGTCTTGACAACGGCGAGCGGCACTTGCGATGCCTCCCGCGCCGCGGCCTGAGAGGCTCGCGTCCGTTCGGCTCGTTGGTCCTCCGTGTCCCGCGGCAGCCGACGAGCCGAGAGGTAGGCGTCGTAGGCGGAGGCGTCCGCGTCAGCCAGTTCCAGGAGTCGCAGGCGGGCGGCATCGGCACGCTCGATGGCCTCCGCATGGAGGGCTGCGTGGGCCGAGTAGCGCGGACGGTCCAGAGAGAGGCGCGCGACCATCGCGATCAGGCTGGAGCCGAGCGCCCCCGCCACCGCTGCTGCCGCTCCGCCGCCGGGAGCTGGCGCATCCGAGGCCAGGGCTTCGCCCAACGTCCCCAGCGTCTGCGAGGAGACGGGTTCAACCGAGTCGACCATGGCCCGATTTTCTCACGTGCAAGATGCGCGCGCGCACGGGCGTCGTCAGGCTGCAGGCGCCAAGCGTGGCTCTCGGCGACCGAGCGGCTCGACCGTCCAGCGGCGGTCGCGTGCCAGGTGCACGAGTCGGTAGCGCCGTCCCGCAGCACGGACCACGAAGACGGTGCGGGGGCCGGTCTCGACCGGGTACGCCGATGTCTCGTCGCGGACTGACTCGAAGGTGGTCACGAGCAGCCGCTCACCATCCTGCCGGATCTGGCGTGGCCGGCCTCGGCGATCAGTGGTGACGTCGCCGACCGCGGCACTGAGGTTGAACATGGAGGCTCCTCCTGTCTTGGGCGGTGGAGGGGCATGCTCCGACCGTGGACTCGAACGTCTGTTCTGTTACGGCCCACCGATCGTATTCGAACATCTGTTCTCCTGTCAAGAGGATCGTGACCGTGACCCGAGGTTCCGGCCTCGCCGTGCCAGCTCCGGCGTCACGCCGTCCCGGACATTGTCAGCCATCGTCCGCAGAATCATCGGTCTCCCGGCCGACGGCACCACCCTCTGGCGGGGAGCATGGGTC
The DNA here is from genome assembly GCA_963800275.1 of uncultured Chloroflexia bacterium. Lineage (GTDB taxonomy): Bacteria > Chloroflexota > Limnocylindria > Limnocylindrales > CSP1-4 > JAFMJV01. The sequence goes on along the minus strand of CAWDAI010000007.1, from coordinate 29,213 downwards.
GCGCTCGAAGGGCTCGGCCACGCTCCCGCCCAGCAGGCGCGCGCGACGGATGGCACCGGTGCCATACCGACGACGGATGGCGTCAGCGGCAGTCGCGGCCAGACGTTGCCGCTCATCGGCGGCGTCGAAGAGGGCGAGCTGATCGTCATCGTCCAGGTGGCTGGCTGCGATGCCCAGGAGGCGAACACGGATCCCGCGTAACTGCGGTCGAGCCAGCTCGAGCGCTGCCGCGAACACGATCTCGGTCTGATCAGTCGCCTGGCCCAGCGTGCGCTGGCGCGCCGTCGTGTGGAAGGAAGCATCTCGCACCTTGACCGAGACTGTGCGCGCTCGCACGCCGCCGGCTCGAAGCCTGCCGGCCACGCCCTCTGACAGGGCCAGCAACGTGCGTTCCAGCACCTCGGGGTCAGAGGTATCCACATCGAAGGTGTGCTCGTGACTCACGGAACGAGCGCGATCACCGGCCGAGACCGGCGCGGGGTCGATACCCAGCGCACGCTGTCGCAAGATGGGACCCTGGCGACCAAATCGGCGTGCGAGCAGGTCGTCCGGCAGTGCTGCCAGATCGCCGATGCTGCGGACGCCGAGCTCGGTCAGCGAACCGGCGGTCTTGGGGCCCACCCCCCACAGGCGAGAGATGGGCAAGGGCGCCAGGAATCCAGCCTCGGTACCCGGAGGCACCAGTACGAGTCCGTCCGGCTTGTGCAGATCGGATGCGACCTTGGCTACGAGCTTGGTCGTGGCCACGCCGACCGACGCTGTCAGGCCCACCTCTCGTACGACGTTCCGCTTGATGTCCCGTGCGATAGCCGAAGGCGGGCCGAAGAGGAGCTCGGACCCCGCGACGTCAAGGAAGGCCTCGTCGATGGAGATCTGCTCGAGGGTGGGCGTGTAGCGACGGAGGATACCCATGACCTCGCGGCTGGCCGCGGAGTAGACCGCCCCGCGGACAGGCACGAACACCGCCTCGGGGCAAAGGCGGGCAGCCGTGCGCAAGGGCATGGCCGAGTGGACGCCATAGCGTCGTGCCTCGTAGGAGGCTGCCGAGACTACGCCACGGCCGTGCGGACCGCCGACGCCGACCACCACGGGGCGGCCGCGCAACTCAGGGCGGTCGCGTTGTTCGACCGCCGCGAAGAACGCGTCAAGGTCCACATGCAGGATCGTGGCGCGGCTCACCGCACCATCATCTGCGACCGACTAGGAGGGGCCGGGCAACGCCCCGCTCGGTCAGCCCTTGGGCTCGACGGCGACGGTGACCTCCGGCGTCATGTCCTGGTAGACGCGGATGGCGATCTTGTAGGTGCCGAGCTGGCGCAGCGGCTCATCGAGGTCGATCTTGTGGCGGTCGATGTCGATGCCACGACGGGCGAGCGCGTCGGCGATGTCCTTGGCCGTGATGGAACCATAGAGCTTGCCGCCCTCGCCGACCTTCACGCCCATGGTGAGCGTCGTGCTGCTGATGCGCTGCGCGGCGATCTCGGCCCCTCCGCGCTCCTTCTTGCGCTGCTCCTCACGACTGGCGATGTCATGCAGCCAGGCGCGGTAGGTGCCGCCCGCGGCCGGGACCGCGAGGCTGCGGGGGATAAGGTAGTTGCGGGCGTAGCCGTTGGCCACATCCTTGAGCTCGCCACTCTTGCCGAGCGGGTCGACATCCGCGGTGAGGATGACCTTCACGCTGAGATTGCCTCCTTGTCCTGTGGGTCGAGGTAGCCGCGATCCTCGAGTTCTGCCCGGATCATGTCGGCACCGGCTTCGATGAGCACCGGCACCCTGCGGGCGATGGTGCGGATGGGGAGCGGGAGGAAGCGCCGGACGGTCTCCATGTCACGCTCCAGCTCGCGCCCGTCGATGCCAAGGGTATACATCTTCTCGATCATCAGCTCTCGCGGGACCCCTTCCAGGAAGATGTCCAGCGCGATGACCGTGACCACGACGTCATCCACTCGGCTGATGAAGGGCACGAAGTCCGGGATGAGATCGATGGGCGAGAGCACATACGCAGCCGCCAGCCCCAGGGCCGCCTTCCGCGGCCACGGCACGCGACGGTCAACGGCCAGCTCCGCGATGAGTCGGCCATAGAGAGGCGCTCGTTGAGCGATCGGCATGAAGGGCCAGAAGCTGAGCGCAGTCAGCCCCAGCCTGAAGGTGGTTCGCAGGGCCATCGGATGCGCGAGTCTAGCACCGCCGACACGAGCACAAGTCCCCGCAGACGAGCGTCACGGCCGGCGTCGGACACGACCGGACTCGACCCTCGCTTGACATTCGAACAGGTGTTCGGTACTGTGCTCGCAAGGAGGTCCCCGTGACCAAGCATGACGCCTTGCGCAAGCAGCGGATCATCGAGTACATCGCCAGCGCTGTTCGCGACAGCGGCTATCCCCCCTCGGTGCGCGAGATCGCGGCGGCCGTGGGATTGGCCTCGACGTCGGCAGTGCACCATCATCTTTCGGCCATGGAGAAGGAGGGCCTGCTCCAACGCGATGCCACGCAGTCGCGCGCCCTGCGCCTGACTCCATCCGCGATGATGCTGGCTGGAGCCGGCGACGGGGTCGTGCAGGGACGCGAGAACGGTGGTCAGGCGATCCCGGTGCTGGGTGAGATCGCTGCGGGCGGACCGATCGAGGCCTATCAGGAAGCCAATGAGACGGTGACGGTGCCTGACCTGATCAATACGACGTCGGGCACCTACGTCCTGCGTGTGCGGGGAGACTCCATGGTGGACGCCCACATCATGGACGGGGATCTCGTCGTCATCCGCGAACAGCAGACAGCGCGCGATGGGGACATCGTGGTCGCACAAGTGGAAGAGAATGCGGTCACCCTCAAGCGTTTCTTCAGGGAACGCGACCGCGTGCGCCTTCAGCCTGCGAACGCGTCCTATGAGCCCCAGTTCTACGACGACGTGCGTATCCAGGGCAAGCTGGTGGGCGTCATCCGCCGGGTCGACTAGGGCTGAGACGGGCGGCTTGCACCGTTATCCACGAGTTTTCCACAGGAATCGTGGAGAGTTGGCCGCCAGTTCGTGGAGATGGCCCTTGTCCGGCTAAGGCCGGTGGCCCGAACATCGGAGTCGTCCCTCGTTTCCTCTAACTCCCGGAGTCTTCGCGTGTCCATCGATCGCCTACCACCGCAGTCAATCGAAGCCGAGCAGTCCGTGCTTGGCGCGCTGCTGATCGACAAGGACGCGGTGACCGAGGTCGCAGAGCTGCTCAAGCCAGGCGACTTCTACCGGCAACACCATGGCACGATCTATGCGGCGGTGCTGGAACTCTTCGAACGACGAGAGCCCGTGGACATCGTCACGGTCAGCGAAGTCCTCGAACGGCAGGAGGAGCTGGAGGCGATCGGAGGTTCCGCCTACCTCACCAGCCTCATCAACCTCACGCCGACCGCCGTGAACGTGGTGCATTACGCCCGCATCGTCGAACGCAAGAGCGTGCTGCGGAACCTTATCAGCGCTGCGGGCCGAATCGCCGGCTACGGATACGAGGAAGACGGAGACGTCAGTGAAGTCATCGACAGGGCCGAGTCAGAGCTGTTCGCCGTCAGCGAGAGACGCCTCTCGTCCGGCTTCGATTCGCTCAAGACGCTTCTCCACAGCGCCTACGACCGTCTCGACTACCTGCATCAGCACAAGGGTGAGATCAGCGGCATCCGGACGGGCTTCGCCGACCTTGACACGCTAACCACTGGGCTGCAACGCTCGGACCTGGTCCTGGTCGCTGCTCGCCCCTCGGTCGGCAAGACGAGCTTGGCGCTCAACTTCGTTGAGCATGCAGCCGTGAACGAAGGCAAGGTCGTGGGCATCTTCAGTCTCGAGATGAGCAAAGAACAGCTTGTGCTGCGGCTCCTCTCGTCGGTCGCGAGTATCGATTCGCAACGGCTGCGCACCGGGTTCCTCGAGGAGATGGACTTCGCGCGCATGGCTCCAGCCATGAACACGCTGGCTAATGCGCCCATCTTCATCGACGACACGCCCAACATCAGCGCCATGGAATTGCGCACAAAGGCCCGGCGGTTGCAGGCGGAGTCGGGGCTGGACCTGGTCGTCGTGGACTATCTGCAGCTCATGCAGTCGAGCGTGACCTCGCGGGATGCCAACCGTGTCCAGGAGGTCAGCGACATCTCCCGCAGCTTGAAGGCGCTAGCACGTGAACTGGAGGTGCCGGTCGTGGCGCTCTCCCAGCTCTCACGCCAAACCGAGAACCGGGGCGAGAAGGGCGAGCCCCGACTGTCGGACCTGCGTGAGTCCGGTGCTCTGGAGCAGGACGCCGACATGGTCATGTTCCTGTACCGCGACAAGGAACGCGGGCCGGACGATCACGAGCAGGAAGGTGAGGTCATCAACCTCAAGTTGGCCAAGCACCGCAACGGCCCGACCGGCGAGACCAAACTCTGGTTCAAGAAGCGACAGACTCGGTTCGTGTCATATGCCGAGGAGGACCGCTACGCGGAGAGTGCGTACGTCTAGACGTGGCGGCGCGTGAACCGAGGTGCTGCGGCGCATACACTGCCGGGACCACGGAAGAGGCAGGAGGGAGCGGGCATGGGCGTCATCATCATCAGGGAGATGGTCGGCAGCAGCCCCGAATCGTGGAGCGCGGCGGCTGCCGACGCGGTGCGGCGTGCCTCCTCGACGGTGCGCAACATCCGACAGGTCGAGGTCGTCCGTCACACGGCACTGGTCGAGGATGGCCATGTCACCGAGTACCAAGTCGAGCTGAAGATCTTCTTCGATTACGAAGGCACCTGACCGCACTTATCCACAACCGACAAAGTACGAGATGAGTTTCCCTCGCCATGCTGCGGACATGACCGCAGACACAGGGTTCGACGCGAAGACGCAAGACACCGACCGCGATGCGCACAAGGGCATGACAACCGGGCCAGGGGTCCATCACTCGGGCCTGTCGATCATCGCCAGCAAGATCAGCCCGGCATCTCCGGGTCGCTCGGTACTCTCACGTCCAAGGCTCGTCGACTGGATGCTCAACCAGGCTCGGGCCAGGGTCATCGTGGTGTCAGCCGAGGCTGGCTACGGCAAGACGACCCTGTTCAACGAGTTTGCCCTGCAAACCCGAGATACGTGTGTCTGGTACCGCCTGGAGTCATCGGACGGCGATTGGATCTCGTTCGTCAGCTACCTCGTCGCCGCATTTCGCGACGTTTGGCCGGGCTTCGGTCGCTCCACGGAGGCCTTGCTGCGCAACGTCGCAGCGATGGGATCGACGCAGGAGGTGGTGCTGGCGCAGTTCCTGTCCGACCTGGGTGACGTCGAGGACCGGCGAGTTGCACTGATCCTCGACGACTACCATTTCGTCGAAAAGTCGCCGGACGTCCGCATGATCCTCAGCCGGATGCTCGAGCGAGCGCCCGCGGGCATGTACTTCATCCTCGGCGGGCGGGGCGTTCCCAATCTCGCGCTCGGGCGTCTGGCTGGTCAGGGGCGCGTCTCGGAACTGAACATCGACGACCTCCGCTTCTCTGTTGTCGAGACGGAGCGTCTGTTCCAGTGCCACGGGCAGCCGCTGGACCCCGAGACCTGCCGGATGATCACCGAGCGGACCGGTGGCTGGGCAGCGAGCCTGCAGCTGGTCGCCGCCTCCATTGCCGTACGGCAGCCCAGCGAGGTAGCCAACTTCATCGAGGCGCTCAGCGGCGCCACCGGCCCGATCTACGACTTCCTGGCGGAAGAGGTCCTGACGCGCCTCTCGCAAGAGACGCAGCGGATACTGACGTTCGCGTCACTGCTCGACCAGGTCCGGACTCGCTACGTCACTGTCGCGCTACAGGCGGCCGGCGAAGGCGACGATGCCGAGGCCGTCGAACGAGCGATCGAGGAGGCGGACGCACTGGGCCTCATCAATGATGGCGGTCCCACGTCAGATGGCCTTCGGATCCAAGCCCTCTTCCGCGACTTCCTGCAAGTTCACCTGCGGCGGATCACCACGCCGACCCAGATCCGAGAGATGCACCGTGCCGTCGCGCGGGTCGCCGAGGCAGACGACTGGCTGATGGCCGCCAAGCACTTCGCTGCGGGGGAAGAGGAGGAGGAAACGCTGCGAGTCTTGGGTACCGCGGCAGGTGAGGCGCTGGGGACGGGGGCTTGGGGTGCGGCCGTCGCCATCCTCGAACCGCTTCCGACGTCGGCGGCCCCACCAGCCGTCAAGGTCATCCAGGCGCGCGCACTCATCTCGGACGAGCACATCGACGATGCCCTGGCCCTGCTGAAGACGATCGACCGCTCCGAATTGTCGGCTGAGGAACGGGCTTTGGTCGGCCTCACATTCGCGACAGTCCACCACATGGGTGGAGCCCGACGCGAACTGACCGCAGAGGTGGAGGCCATCGCCTCCGATCCGGGGGTTCCAGAACCGCTGCACGAGGTCGCCGTTTCCTGGAAACACATTCTCGACGCAATGTCGGGAGATTCCATCGAAACGGCAGCCCAGGCCCTGCAAAGGATGGAGGTCGGGCAGAAGGGTGCTGGCCTCCACTACTTCCACAGCATCACATTGCACAACAGAGCAAACGCTGAGTTGGCGATGGGCAACTACGAGCAGGCGCGGGGGCTGGCACGCGCAGCTTTGGAGCAGATGTCCCGCGGCGAGGATGTGGCGGTCGTATCCGCATCCACACTTGCAACGGAGGCCGCCGCGGTCGCCGAGATGGGTCAGATCGAAGACGGCCTGCGTCTGGCCAACTCGAGCGCTACGGGGCCGTACGCCACGGCAGATGCAATTGCCGACGCCGCCTTCCTGCACGCCGTCGCTGGCAGAACCCGGAGAGCAGCGGCTTTGCTTGCGCAGTTCGATAGACGAGACTCACGGTGGGCGAGAGAGATCGGGTCCGATACCCAAGGCGAATTCGCACGAGTCGCACTCCTTATGGCCCGTGGGGACCTCGAATTGGCAACCGAGGTCGCAAATGAACTCGTGCGTTACGAGCACCAAACGATTGATGACCTTTCTCGCCAGGCAGTAGTCGAGGCGACACTGGCAACAGCGCGCCGCGACCCACGAGCGCGAGCATTGGCGCGGCGCGCACTAGACGTCTGTGGTGCCCAGAAGACGTGGCGATGGATGGCTAGAGCGAGGCTCATAGATGCTGCCGCCTCCCGGGACGGCGAAGCTTTGGCCAACTGGATCGAGGAGACAGAGAACGACTCAGCCGTCGCGCTGTTGGAACTTGCGGATGCAGTCGCCACGGCGATCGGAACACTCGTGCCGCTTCCCGCTGCACTCGAGCGTTCGATCTTGCGGGAACCAGACAGATGGCTGAGAGCGCTGGGACGCCAGGTCGCCGAGCCAGCTGGGGACGACGCAGCTGCAGCGGCATCCCTGCTCGCCCGCTTCGGGACCGCCGACGACGCTGAACTACTGCGAGAGTTCGATCGAAATGGTGCGAACAGCAAGTCACGACGGCCTAGTTTCGCTGCGCGACTGGTGCGGCGTATCAGCCCGGTTGTACGACTTCATGACCTCGGACTCTCAAGCCTTGAAGTTGGAGACCGTCGGGTGGTTCTTGCTGAGACCCGGCGCAAGAGTGCGGCACTGCTGCTCCACCTTGTGACCCGGACAAACCTCGCCGCTACTCGTGACCTCGTGATGGAAACCCACTGGCCCGATCAGACTCCGAAGTCCGCACTCAACAGTCTGCATCAGACGATTTTCTACCTTCGGCGCGACATCGCACCCTGGTTCGAGGATGGACTGACAGCGGAGTACGTGCGCACGGAAGGCGAGTTGGTACGCCTTGACTCGGACCTTTTCCAAATCGACAGCGTCGCCTTCTCGCGCCAGGCAACCGAGGTCCTGGCACGTGGGACAGCCGCTTCCCATGGTCCGTCGATGCTCGACTTGTACGCGGGTCAGTTCGCGCCCGAGTTCGAGTACGAAGAGTGGGCACTCGAGTGGCGGACTCATCTCCACGCGATCTACTTGCGACTGGCGCACAGTACCGCGATAGGCCTCGTTTCAGAGGGGAGGCACGGAGAGGTGGTCGACCTGCTGGGAACAGTGGTCACCATCGATCCCACCGCCCACGAGTTGCGGGCAACGCTGGTGGGGTGTCTTTCAGCGGTTGGGGCCGCGGATGCAGCCCATGCACAGTACCGCAGCCTGTCATCGGCGTACCGTCGAGATACAGGCGAGGGATTTGCATCGTTTCAGGAGGTGGTCGAACCATTTCGCCGGTAGGCAACGTGCCGGAGGTGTGCAGCTAGGTCGTACGTACTAGTACTTATAGGTAGGTCTTGGGACCGTACCTAACGTGAGCCGCGTACCAGTTGACTGACTGGACACCGGTCGGGGCGATTCGGCACTGGGTTCGCAGGGACCAAGAGAGGGGACTCGCGACCTCAGTTTAGAACCGCCCCTTAGCACCGGCGGTGGCAATGCTGTCACTTCCGGTATGAAGGGGAAGAACATGGGTCCGAACTCCGGCGTCAAGCCCTGGTGAACGTTGTGCCTCGCTACGCATTCTCGAGGCTCACGCTTCTGTCCACGCTCATCGCATCACTGGTGATTGCAGGCAGCGCGAGTATCCGCCCTATCTAAAGGGACCAGCGCGAGTCCAGTACTAATGTTGGATGGGGAGTTCATCGGCATCCGTCGCGATACTGATGGCTCCAATCGCCACGCGGAATTGCGCGATCATTGCCCAGAGAACTTCGGATACTGGTTGCAGTCGCTACCGCGGCCGCTACTGGGCTGCTCGCGCATCTTCTTGGTTTCCTATGCGCTTCCCGCCAGCCTGACTGACGGGGCGTTTAGTGGTTCTGCGGAGTTCCTGTCTCTGGATTGCCATCACCCTCGTCGCTTCTGCAGCCCCAGTACGGCTAGCACGGGGCACCATGGTGAACGTTTCGCCGGCGCCGATGGTCGCTGCAGTCGATCTCTGATTGGACCGCCTGGCGGAGGATCGTCGCGGCTCTGGGGACGCTTGAGGTCCGGGAACTACGAGGCGACGTTCCCTGGTACGGGGTGCTCTACAACCACTCCATCGCCGTAATCGCGGCCGTCCTCGCGGCCGGCACTTACGGTTGTCATCACGCCAGTTCATTCCGCCATTCAACGGGACGGGCGTCGCGAGTGACGTCGGAATGGCCGGAGCATTGTGGCCGGCTTCATCTGTATGCACGACGCTCATGGCGCTCTCAGCACTCGCCGTGGCAATCCGCGAACAGCGCGCCTATCCGTCACGTTCTGCGATCCGACTGGCAGGCGTTCGGCCTCACGCTCGTCGGATTGACTCCGATGGCCTGGCTGATGGCGCTGGCGTGGGATCCCGTGGGACCGCTGGTTGCCGTTGTGTTCGCGATCCCGCTGTACACGACGAGAGCGGCGTACAAGGCGGTGGTAGACATCCGCGAGATGTTCACGCAGACGGTGAAGGCACTCGCGTCGGCTATCGACGCGCGCGATCCCAGCACGAAGAAGCACTCGGAACACGTGTCCGGGATCGCCGTCGAGATCGGCCAGGCCATGAACCTCAGCGAGAGCGAGCTTGAACAGCTCGAATGGGCCGGCTTGCTCCACGACATCGGCAAGATCGGCATCCGGGACTCGGTGCTCCTGAAGCCGGAGAAGCTCACTCGTGAGGAGCGGATGCTCATGAATGAGCATCCGGTCAAGGGTGAGGAGATCCTTCGCGACGTGGACCAGCTCGCAGCCGAGCGGCCGCTTATCCGGCACCACCACGAGTGGTACAACGGATCCGGCTATCCGGATCGACTCATCGGTGACCAGATCCCATTGCTGGCCCGGGTGCTTCACGTCGCGGATGCTTTCGAGGCCATGACCGCCTCGCGTCCGTACCGGCCAGTGCCGCTGACCGCGGCCGAGGCCCACGAGGAATTGAGGCGCTACGCCGGTATCCAGTTCGATCCGATGGTGGTCGAAGCCTTCGGCCGAACCCGCACCGCAGCGCAGGCCAGCGAGGAGTCCGGCGACCCTGGGGAGCCCGAGCAGCGGACCCCCACGGTGCCCACGCTGGGTCAGGTGGCGGCCGCTCGGGCCAGTAACTCTCGGCCTGCGAACTCGGCGCCCGTCGAGTCGTAGCCGGCTCGGCCTGAGGCACATGGCCGAGTCCGTTCGAGCCCATGCCGGTGGCCCGGCCGTCCCCAGTCTCTCCTGATGCTCTTCATCGCGATCGTCGTCGGACTCATCGCCGGTCTGGCAGCGGGTGGCCGCTTCACCAACCTCCTGTCGGTGCAGCTGCGCTTCGGCGGGCTCATCGTCGCGGGATTGTTGTTGCGCTTCGGCACACAGTGGCTCGTCGGGCAGGGAGTCGACATCGCCGATCAGCTGCGCGTGCCCCTGTTCGCGGTCGCATTCGGGCTGCTCATCCTCAGCCTGTGGCTCAACCGGTCACAGCCCGGCCTGCTACTGGCGGCGATCGGCGTTGGCGCCAATGCTGTGGCCGTCATGGTCAACGGCGGGTATATGCCGGTGTATCTACCGGCGGTGCAGCTCGTGGGCCTCACCTCGGCCGATCTATCCCCCACCTTCCACATCCTCCTGCCCCACGACCTCGGGCTCGAGTTCCTACTCATGGGCGGGCCGTTGGGCGACATCGTCCCGATCGCGGTTCCCTTCCTGGCCAACGTCATCAGCATCGGTGACGTACTGCTCGCCGCGGGACTCGGCTGGTTCCTGTTCTCGGCCGTCACGCGTGGCTCCTCCGACCTCGGATCGGGCGTGGTCTCCCTGTGGAACGCGAGGCCCCAGTCCGAACGGTCGGCTGCACGATCGCGCTACCCGGCCGGTGTCGACCGGCCGCTCGTCGGCGGCTCGGGCATGGGCCCCGGCCTCAGCGACTCGGCTGCCTGGCGCACAGTCGACCGCATCGCCGCTGAGTCGACGGCGGCTGCGACCGTCACCGACCGCCTGCGAAACCATCCGTACGTCCGCCTGGCGCGCGATGCTCGCTTCTCCAGCTTCTGGCTGGCGGGAGCGATCAGCCTGTTCGGCGATCGCCTCCACCAAGTCGCTCTCGGCGTGATGGTGTTGAGCATCACGGGCTCGGCCATGCAGACCGGGCTAGTCTTCCTGGCGGCGACCTTGCCCAACCTCCTGCTCGGCCCGATCGCGGGCACGTTCGTGGACCGCTGGGACCAGAAACGCGTGATGGTCAGCAGCGATCTCATCAGAGCAGGGCTGGTTCTGACATTGCCCTTCGTGGCGGAGTTCGAGCTGTGGCTGATCTACCCGCTGGTCTTTCTGGTCACCACCGTCAGCATCTTCTTCCGCCCGGCCAAGGCAGCGGTCCTGCCTCGGATCGTGCGCCGGGAGGATCTGACGCCAGCCAACGGCGCCTTGTGGACGGGCGAGACCATGGCCGACATCGTGGGCTACCCGCTGGCCGGCGTCTTCGTGGCCTTCCTGGGCTCGAACCTCGCCCTCGCCTTCTGGGTCGATTTATTCACCTACGTCGTGAGCGCCCTGCTCCTCGCTGGCCTCGTCATCCCACCTGCCGCGCGCGAGGTGGGCCCCAGGGTCAGCAGCGCCATGGCCGCGTTCATCGATGATCTCCGCGAGGGATGGGCCTTCCTGCACGGCGAGATCGCACTCTTCCAGAACACGCTGGTCAGCGTCGTCGCGCAGATCTCGATCGGGGCCACGCTGGCCCTGACGGTCGTGTATGCGGAGCGGTCTCTCCGTGGTGACCTGATCGCCTACCCGGAAAGCTATGCGGTGCTCGAAGCCGCCATCGGCGTAGGTAACCTGTTGGGTGGGTTCGTGGTCGGAGCCATCGGCGCGCGCCTGCGCAAGGGCCACCTGGTGATCGCCGGTTTCGCCTTCATGGGCCTTGCCACGATCGTGCTCGGCCTGACGTCGAACGAGTTGCTGGCCGTCGGCGCGGCGGTCGTGATCGGCGTATTCAACCTTGTCTACGTCATCCCCAGCCAGACACTCTTCGCCGAGCGAACACCGGAGGGCATGATGGGTCGCGTCGTGGCGATCCGCTCGAGCATCGTCATGGGCGCCCTGACTGGAGCCATGGCGGTGAGCTCCGGCCTTGCCGACCGTGTCGATGCCGGGCTCATCATCGCGGCGACCGGGGTCCTGACCGTACTGGCGGCCGTGATCGCAGCGTGGCTGCCGGCTGTGCGCGACGTATAGCTTCGACATGCACGAGGGTTGGCCGCGATAATCGAAGGAACGCGATCGACCCACGGAGAGCCCAGACAGATGACTGACGAGCACAAGCCAGACGACACCACACCGGAAGACACGCCTCCGACCGAGAAGGCCGAGCCAAATCCGACCGAGCCCGACTTAGAGACCGTCGCGTCGCAGCCCGTGGAGCCGGAACCGAAGCCGACAGAGACATCGGCGCGACCCGTGGCGGCATCGACCAAGGCTGCCCGAGCCACGGGTCGCAAGCCGGAGGAACCACCCTACATCGATGACCCGGTGAGCAAGTGGTGGGTCGGAGTGATCATCGTGGTCTTCGCCTTGATCTTCGCCTGGGCCATCTTCTTCGGGACCGGTGGCTTGCTGTCAGGCCTCTTCGAGTCGAACGAACCGAGCGCGAGCCCGGAGGCGACTGCGGCACTTGCGAGCCCGTCAGCTTCGCCGTCCGCACAAGCCAGCGCCTCGATCGTGCCCTCCCCTTCGGTGGCGCCGACCGCGGCGACGACGCCTGCGCCGACGTTGGCCCCGACACCTGCGCCGACGTTGGCCCCGACACCTGCGCCCCCGCGCCGACACCTGCGCCGACTCCCGCGCCGACCGTGGCGCCGACTCCCGCGCCGACCGTGGCGCCGACTCCCGCGCCGACCGTGGCGCCGACTCCCGCGCCGACCGTGGCGCCGACTCCCGCGCCCACCGTGGCGCCGACGATCGGGCCGTGCGGAACGCTGGCTCCGGCACCCAGCCTCGCCCCGGGGGTCTCGCCGCCACCGACAGCACGGCCGACTCCCGAGTGCTACACCCCAGCGCCCGTCGCCACGCCGATCGCCTTGCCGACCGCCGCACCCGCGAGCTGACACCGATGGGGTGACCGAGAACACCGGACCGGCAGCCCAAGACGATCGGTACGCTGCCGCACGTGCAGCCATGGTGCGAGACCAGCTGTGGTCGCGCGGTATCCGCGACCGTCGCGTGCTCGCGGCCATGGGCCTCGTGCCTCGAGAATCGTTCGTCGCTGCCGGCCGCGAAGCGGACGCCTATGCGGATGGTCCCTTGTCCATCGGCCGCGGGCAGACCATCTCGCAGCCTTACATCGTTGCGCGCATGACCGTGGCCCTCGAGCTGCCTGAGACGGTCGGTCCCGGCAGCAGGGCGCGACCCAGGGTCCTGGACGTGGGCACCGGCTCGGGCTACCAAGCCGCGATCCTCGCCCAGATGGGGGCCGAGGTCATCTCGATCGAGCGAGACACGAGCCTGGCCGAAGCTGCCCGGGACCGGCTCGAGCGACTGGGTTACGCGGTCGAAGTGGTGGTCGGCGATGGGAGCCTGGGCTATGCGCCCGGCACGCCATACGACGGCATCGTCGTCGCAGCGGGAGCGCCGACGCTGCCAGCGCCGTTGGTGGAACAGCTCGCAGACGGGGCCCGTCTGGTCGTGCCGGTCGGTGACGGGCGCTCGCAACGACTGACCATCGTTCACCGCCGAGGCGTGGACCATGAGACGACGCAGACGGATCGTTGCGTGTTCGTGCCGCTGGTCGGACGATTCGGTCATCCCGGTTGACTCCCGACTCCCGGCCGGTGCTATCCTCGCCCGCGATGACACACGTCTTCATTGCCCCCCATCCGGACGATGTGGCCCTCTCGTGCGGCGGCCTTGTGGCCAGCCTGCGTGAGTTGGGTCAGTCGGTGACGATCCTGACGGTGTATTCGGGTGGACCTGACGCCGACATCGACACCGAGGACCGCCGCCGAACGGCCGTGGGTTTCGGTACCAAGGCCCTCCACCCGGCCACCCAGGCCTTCGACCGGGGCAACATCGGCGCCGAGTTCCCGGTGGCAGCGGTGACGGGTGTGGGCGCACCCTGGGAGGCGGATCCCTCGCGCATGGTCGCGACACAGGACAGTGCCAACACGCAGGCAAGGCAGTTCTGGCAGCGGGCGGCGTGGTCTCGCAGCGCCAACGTGACCAACGACGAGTTCGACGCGCGACCCCTGCGTGACGATGTCCAGAGCCAAGGCACGCTGGCGAGGAGCGACCTGGCCGACGCCGAGGCGGGCCTCCGGCGCAAGGCCGAGGATGAGCGCTGGGCCTACTTCATCGAGGCTGCCTTGGTCGACCTGGACTTGCCTGATGCGGTCCATCGCGGCTACGCGGATGACGACGCCTTGCTGGGCCAGCCATTCGAGGACGACGAACCACCTGTGGACATCCTGCGGCGCGAGATCCTGCGCCTGGAACCGCAGCGGATCTACTTCCCCCTCGGGATCGGCGGACACGTCGATCACCGACTGTGCCGCGATGTTGCGCTGGCGCTCATGGTCGAAGAACCGGAGTGGGTCATGCCGGCACCCGACCTGTCCTCGATGATCAGCTTCTACGAGGATTTTCCGTACGCCTGGTGGAGTGGGTTCTCCGGAGCATCGGATCTGACGGGCCAGTCGATCGGCCTGCCCGCCGGTTTCGCACTCGAGGCTCGATACGCGGATATCAGCGACCAGCTCGAGCGAAAGAGCGCCGGTCTTCGGCTCTACGCAGGCGAGGTCCAGCGACTGTTCGACAGCGACCAGGGCATGCTCGACGCGGTCACCGGCTATGCGGCGCGTATGGCCGAGGCCGGAGGCGTGGGCACGGGCGCCGCAGAGCGCTACTGGAACGTCGTCCGCTCCTGAGCCTCGGGGCACCTGGGGGGCGGTTCGCTCAGAGGGTGTCCGAGGTACGCGTGATCTCGCGGGCCGGTGCCGGGCGACGGTGGAGCAGCGGGATGCGGAAGAGGTCCCACAACACGCTCCATCCGAGTCGCAAGCTGACGTGCATGCGTGAACCGCGGATGTCGTGCCACATCACGGGCACCACAGCGCAGGTGTAGTCCAGCTTGCGTGCGAGATAGATGACCTCCGCGTCGAAGACGATGCCATCGGTCCGGAGGCGGCTGAAGATGTCCCGGGCGGCGGCCCGCCGGAAGCCCTTGAACCCACACTGCGTGTCCGGCACGTCGCCGGTGATCCAGGCGCCCGCGAGCGCGTGATACAAGCGCCCCAGGGCACGTCGGTAGCGGGGCTGGCTCGCGCGCCGGTCGCTGCCGTCCGGTTGGACCCGGCTACCGAGGGCGACGTCGGCGGTCGTCAGCGCCTCGGTCAGCAGGGGGATCTGGTCGGGGGGCGTGGCCATGTCCGCGTCGGTGAAGACGACCAGCTCGCCCTCTGCGGCAAGCATGCCCGCGGTGACCGCCGCGCCCTTGCCCAGGTGCGGCCGTCGCAGCACGTGCAGCAGGGGGGGCGACCCGTCCGTCGGCCGCCGCGCCTCGGGGCGTGCTTCGATGACCCCCACGGTGTCGTCCGTGGACCCATCGTCGACGACGAGTACATCGCAACGCCCGATCTCATCCGACGAACGCCCGCTGGTGCGAGCGGGACCACCCCGTCTCAGCCAACCGAACAGCTCGTCGAGGGCAGGGCCGATCCGCTCGGCCTCGTTGTAGGCCGGCAGCACGATCGTGAGGCGGGGGGCGCCCCGGTCGTCTGGCATCACTCGAGCAGGCTACTCTGGCGTGTCCAGCCTCGAGCATAGTTCGTTGGTCCCATATCGACCCCACCGCATCGCTCTGCTCCAGTCACGAGGTCCACGGGGGATGGTCCTTTCGTACTCCGGGGAGTGGCGCCGGCCGTTGCTAGTGTGGGCCCGTCATGGTGGCCCCCTTCCTGTTGTTCCTGGTGGCATTCGCGGTGCGCGTCGCGGTGGCGGCGCTCTTCGTGGACCCCGCCTACCCCGACGCGCTCTACTACACCAACCTGGGCCAGGAGCTGGCGAGTGGCGGCGGGTTCAGCGTGGACTACATCTGGAACTTCGTCGAGGTCGGCGGTACCCTGCCGGCCACGGGCGTCCTGCCGATCCCCTCGAATGCCCACTGGATGCCGCTGGCCGCGATCGTGCAGGTGCCCTTCGTGTTGCTGCTGGGCCCGACGCCGGTCGCCTCGGGCCTGCCCTTCTGGCTGATCGCGGCGGCCGTGGCGCCGGTGACCTGGTTCATCGGGCGGGACGCGGGCCTGCTCCGATGGCAGGCGATCGCAGCCGGCCTGCTGGTGATCGTGCCGGCGGGCGTGACCCCATTCCTGGGACAGCCCGACAACTTCGCCCCGTTCATGCTCCTGGGCGCGCTCAGCCTCTGGTTCTGCGCGCGCGGACTGCACGGCCACCGCTGGTCGTTCGCCGCTGGTGGCCTGGTCGTCGGGCTTGCCTTCCTGTCGCGCAACGATGGCGTGCTGCTGGGCGTCCCGTTCGCGCTGGCCTTCCTCTACGACCTGCTCCGCCGGCCACGACTCTCGCGTATCGGCTGGTGGCCGGCCGTGCTCTGCGCGGCGGGCTTCATCATCGTCGTCGCCCCGTGGCTGCTCCGGCAGCTCGACGTGTTCGGCTCCATCTCGCCCTCGTCGGTCGGCGGCCGCATCCTCTTCATCACCGAGTACCGCGAGCTCTACAGCGTCAGCTCGGAGGCTACGCTCGACTCGTTCCTGGGCCAGGGCCTGGGTCCCCTCGTCGCAAGCCGGCTCGGCGGACTGTGGGACGCGTTCCTGATCTTCGTGGTCTCGCCCATGATGGTGCTGCTGATGCCGCTGCTGGTCATCGGCATCTGGGTTCGCCGACGTGATCGCGACTTCGCACCCTGGGTCGTGTACGCCGTCACTCTCTTCGCCTTCACCGCCCTGGTCTCGGCAGTGCATGTCGCGTTCGGGACGTTCATCCATTCGGCGGTGGCACTCCTGCCACATGCCTACCTGCTGGTAACGGTAGGGGTCTCATCGGTGGTCGGCTGGGTGGCGCACCGCCGCCCCACCTGGGATGCTCCGCTCGCCAGCCGCAACATCGGCTTCATGCTCGTGGCGGTCATCGTGGCGGTAGGGGTCCTGTCGACGCTCTTGACCGTGCGAGCCTGGGAGCGCGAGGCCGATAGCCGCAAGGAGGTGCTGGCAACGCTCGCGCAGGAGGCCGACCCGGACGACATCGTGATGAGCCCCGATGCCGGCGCCTATAGATATCGGGGCGGCTGGGCCGGCATCGTCACGCCCGATGATCCGCTACCGGTGGTCGAAGACGCGATGCGCCTATACGGCGTCCGTTGGCTGGTGCTCGAGGGTGGCCACATCACCGAGTCCCTCCGGCCCCTGCTGGCCGGCGAGGTACGGCCCGACTGGCTGAGTGCTCCCCTGGTCTCCGTACCGCCGCTACCGCACGCCGACGGAGCGGTGGTTGATGACGAGCCACTACCGCGCGCTGCCCTCTTCGCGGTGTGCCTGGAAGCCGACGACGAGCGGTGTGAGGCGTGAGGCTGCTGGCACCGTTGGGGCTCTTCTTGCTCGCCCTGGTCGTGCGCCTGCTGGCCATGCAGGTGGTGACCTTCCCGGTGGCGGAAGCCTCCGCCTACTACGCTGGAGTGGCGGTCAACCTGGTGACGGGAGTCGGTCTCGTCAGCGACAGCGTGTGGAGCTTCGCCACCCCTCCCCTGGCAGTGCCCAAACCCGCCTTCGAACTGTGGCTGCCGATGAGTTCGTT
Source organism: uncultured Chloroflexia bacterium (assembly GCA_963800275.1). Lineage (GTDB taxonomy): Bacteria > Chloroflexota > Limnocylindria > Limnocylindrales > CSP1-4 > JAFMJV01. The sequence goes on along the minus strand of CAWDAI010000007.1, from coordinate 11,523 downwards.
CATCTCGGCCGCGGTCATGACCCTGGCCGGCCCGACCTACGACGCGGCCCAGCTCGGCGGCGCCGTGGTCGGCGCGACGGTCGCACCGCTGGCCTGGGCGATCGGTTGGGAGGCGTCCATCGCACAGGGCCTCGACGCTCGGCGCAGGCGCTCGGTGGCCTTGACCGCTGGTCTGCTGGCGGCCCTGGTCAGCCCACTGGTGCTGGGATCGGTGGTGCCCGACTCATACCTCCCCTTCACCGTCTTCATGCTCGCCGCCGCGCTGCTGTCGCCCCGAGCCCTGGGCGCGCACAGCGGACCGCCCGACGGGCGCTCACGAACGACCTTGACCGGCGTGGGCCTCGGCCTGGTGCTGGGCCTGGCCTACCTGTCGCGTCAGGAGGTCATCTGGATGGGGCTGACCGTGCTGCTGTTCACGGCCTGGGCTGTGCGGCGGCAGCCGGCGGGCTCGCGCGTCCTCCAAACCGTCCATCGGCTATGGCCGGTGATCCTCGGTGGTCTGCTCGTCGTGGGGCCATGGCTGGTCAGGAACTGGCTGGAGCTCGGGAGCCCCTTTCCTGGCCAGGCGATCGACAACATGTTCCTGCTGCGGAACGAGGACATCTTCGCCTTCAGCGACCACCCGGACGCTTCGACGTACTTGGCCCAGGGCCTCGCGACGGTCCTGGGGAACCCGCTTCGTGCAGGGCTCGATGGGCTGATCAACGTCATCGCCATCCCGGCGTTTCCCGTGGGCATCGCCGGCCTGGCTGCCGCGATCGGCATGTGGCGGGCGCCAGCGCTGCGTCAACCGACGGCGCTGACAGCCCTGCTCCTGAGTGGCCTCCTCATCTTCCTGAGCACGATCCTGCTGTTCCCGGTCGCGACCTTGTGGGGCACGTTCCTGCACTCCTCGGGGCCGCTCCTGGTGGCCCTGGGCACAGTGGCGGCGCTGGGCGGCGACGCCCTGCTCGCCCGCGTCTCGCGCTGGCGACGGTGGGCGCGTCCGAACATCGTCATCGCCCCGGTCGCGCTCGTCGCGCTGACCGTGCTGTTCACGATCTTCCAGGTGCGGATGGTCGGAAGCCAGGCGAGTGACCTCGCTGAGACCATGGCGGCACTGGGTCGGTCGCTGGCCGCGGCCCGGGCAGATGCCGGCGACGGCGCACCGGACACGATCATCACGGACCACCCCATGTGGTTGGCGGATGCCACCGGAACCTACACAGTGGCCCTCCCTGACGAGGACATCTCCTCGCTCATCGCACTCGGGAAGGTCTTCGCCACTCCCTGGGTGGTCGTCGCCGGCGAGCGGGGGCGATATCCCGACGCCCTGCTCGTACCCGATGCCCGGAGCTGCCTGGCAGAGGACCCGGTATCCCTGGAGGCTGGCCAGGCTGAGGTATGGCTCTTCCAGCTGGCCGACGATTGCCCGGCCCCATGAGCTTCGACCGGTGAGCGCCCATGCGCAACGCCTATACTCCGTGCCACAAGGACGGCGGGATCCACTGTCTCGGCCACAAGGTGCAGGAGGCATAGCAGCCGGCGGTCCGGCAGCCGCTACCGCAGGCGATCACAGTCAGCCAGCCAAGCAGATGCGGGCACGACGCTTCGGCTCGGGCCTGACTCCAGGGAGAGGAGCGTGGAATGACTCCGGGCGAGTACAAAGGACCTGAACGCCGCCGAGGCGGCCCCGACCGGCGAGACCCCACCGCGCGGGTCAAGATCCTGCTCGTCGACGATCACGCGCTCTTCCGCGTCGGCATGCGCCAGATCCTCGACGCCGAGGCCGACTTCGAAGTCGTCGCCGAGGCGGACAATTCGCGGAGCGCCATCGACGCTGCCGCCGCGAGCACGCCCGATATCGTCCTGCTCGACCTGTCACTGCCGGCACCTGGCGGCATCGAGACCACTCAGCGCGTCAAGCGGGAGGTGCCCAGCGCAGGCATCATCGCCCTGGCCGCGTCCGAGGACGAGGACATGCTCTTCGAGGCCATCAAGGCTGGGGCTGCGGCGTTCCTCCTCAAGGACATCGCACCCGAAGACCTGGTCACCATCATCCGCCGCGTCAACCACGGCGAGTACCTCATCAACGACAAGGTCTTCGCTCGCCCCTCGGTCGCCAATCGTGTGCTCAAGGAATTTCGTGAGCTCGCGGTCTACGGGCAGGAAGCGGCGCCGATCTTCGCGCCGCTCTCGCCGCGCGAGGTGGAGATCCTCGACAACATCGCCAAGGGGATGACCAACAAACAGGTGGCGTATGCCCTCTCCATCAGTGAGCAGACGGTCAAGAACCACATGAGCTCGATCCTGCGCAAGCTTTCGGTCAATGACCGGACACAGGCCGTGGTCTATGCCATGAAGCAGGGTTGGATCAGGATCCCCGAGGATTGAGCGAGCCGGAGCCTCTGCCCCCTGCCCAGGCAAGCGCAGCGGACCTGCCTGAGCTACGTGCCGAGCTGGCGGCCGATGTCGCCCGCATCCAGGGTGAAGACGGTGAGATCTCGCTGCTCATGGAGCAAGTGCTCGCGGAGATCGAGCGCCATGAGGCCCGACGTGCGCAGGTCGAGGCCGAGGTTCGAAGGCTCGAGTCCGACCCGGGTGCCGACCCGGCGGAGCTGACCAAGCTGCGCGATAGCCTCCTGAACCTGACGCGGCGCGAGCTGCTGTTCGACGCCCAGCGACAGGTGCTGGAGGGCAAGCAGCGGGTGCTCACACGTTTCCTGCAGCGAGTGCGGGAGATCGACGCCAGCCTCGCGGTCATGAGCGGCGATGTCAGCGCCCGCAGCGGAGCCGCCAACCAGCCCGCCCTCGCGCTGCGCAGCCAGGAGGAGCTACGACGAGACATCGTGCGCCAGCTCCACGACGGACCGGCCCAGTCTCTGGCGAACATCGGTCTGCAGGCGGAGATCGTGGAACGACTCGTGGAGAAGTCGGACCCCCGCGCGGTGGAGGAGATCGAGTCCCTGCGCCGACTCGTGCAGCAGGCACTCGACACGACCAAGGAGTTCATCTTCGAGATCCGCCCGATGGTGCTCGACGACCTCGGTCTCGGGCCGACCCTGAGACGCACGGCTGCCGATCGAGCACGCCGCGCCGGGATCAGCGTGGAGTTCGACGCGCGTGGCGCGGAGGTGCGGCTGGATCCTGACCTCGAGAGCGCCGTCTACCGCAGCGTAGACGAGGCCCTGGCGGCCTACCTGGAGCTTGGGCCGCCGGCGGTGCTGGTGCGCCTCGACTGGGGTGCGCAGGAGCTGGTCTCCACGGTCGCGGCCAGCTGGCCGCGGGAGCTGCCCGAGCTACCGGCTTCCTCACCCGCGGGCGAGGAAGCGGCGGATACACCGCCGGCCCTGCTTGCGATGATGGCCGAGAAGCGCTCGGAGCAGCGCGAGGCATCCATGCGTTCACGGGCGCTCCCCGCAGACAAGTTCGAGCCCATCAGCATCCGTGCCAGCGCCCTCGGTATGCGCCTGACGATGCACGACGACGGGCAGGTCATGGAGCTGGTAGCCCCGCTTCACCGCTAGGCAGAGCCGCCGACGCCGCGACGCGCCCGGTCCGGCGTGTTCTGTGCAATTCGATACCGGGGGTGCCTCTGCCGGCCCATGGCGCACGGGACGGTGTCGCCATACCCCAGGGCAGCGCGGACCCATAGGGTCAAGTGCGTCAAGATCCGTGCCTGCCAGCCAAGGAGATGCCATGAACCCGAACGTGCACATCGACGCGGCAGTCAACGAGCGAGGGCAGGGCCTGGCCGAGTATGCCCTCATCCTTTCGCTCATCGCCATCGTGGCCATCACCGCCCTCATCTTCCTGGGCGGCGAGATCTCCTCGATCCTGTCGACGGTCGGCGTGGCGGTCTAGTGCCCAGCTGCGCAGGGCGCAGCTACCCGCGGTCGGCGAAGTGGGGCCACAGCCCCAGCTCGAGATCGGGCACCAGCCCCCGGAGGCGCTGGACCTCGGGCCAGAAATAGGCCGCCAGCAACTGCTGATGCTCGAGCGGGACACTGACCTTCTCGAGCTTGGACTTGTTCCGCGGCCGTGCGAGCTCCTCGGCAGGCAGCTCGTGGGGTGGCAGGCCCAGGAACTCGAACGTGCGGGCGAGCTGTGCGGCCGGATCGGCCGAACAGGCCTCGTACTGCAGCACCAGCAAGCGCTCTGCGGGGTACTGCTGCAACAGCCACTCCAGCTGCGTCGCGTACAGGCCACGCTCGATGGCGTCCGTGACGATGCGCACACGGTCGCCGAAGACCCGCAGCTCCCCCTCGGCCGACTGTCCGTCGAGCAGTCCGCCGCGATCCTGGTGGCTCAAGCCACTGATGTAGCGCTCGACCGGGTCGCGCAGCAGGACGATTCCCCTCGCGTCCGGGGCCGCCAGCTTGACCATCGGCGGGACCCAGGCGCAGTTCATGTACTCGGGGGTCTTCTCGCCCGCCAGCTTCCCTGCGGGTCGCGGGAAGTAGCGATGGTAGCGGGCGATCTGGTCCTCGTCGGGCCACTCATCCCAGAGCCGGTCGAAGAAATGGAGCTCCGGTCGCTGATTCTCCGGCTGGACCACCAGGGGGTGCTGCTCGATGAGCCTGAACCACCACGTCGTACCCGACTTCTGCGCGCCGAAGATGACGAAGTCGGGCGCACCCGTGGACCAGCCTGCCGGACACTCAGGAGGTTCGGGCAGGGTCTCGAAGACCTTACGGCGTGCGCGGATGCTGGCCGGATCCATGGGCTTGGCCTTGGCGACTGGCGGCTGGTAGAGACCCAGGCGCCGGCGGAGTTTGCGCAGTCGGATCTGAGGCATGCGGCAACCTCTGGGACGTGACGGTGGGGTATGTGGCTGCATGATAGCCGCCCGGCGTCGCGGGGAGGCGCACGCCTCCTATCGCGTATAGCCCGATAGTCATATCGAACCTCGGAGGCGACCTGCATAGGATTCCGGTGACACCTGTCACACCAGTTGGAGTCCTGCTCTTGTTGTCGACCCCCGATGAGCGCGCGTTCGCCATGCACCGGCCACGGACACACGTGGCCTCTGGTGCTTCGCGCTTCGTCGGACTACCCTTGAGCACCCATAACGGCCGCCTGCCGAATACGGCCGAGAGGTACCGAGCGTGACTGAACAGATCCGAGTCGTCATCGTCGACGACATCAACGAGACGCGCGAGCACCTGACCAAGCTGCTCTCGTTCGAGTCCGATATCGAGGTCGTGGGAGCGGCGTCATCCGGCGAGGAGGCCGTGGAGCTGACGGGCAAGCTCCAGCCGGACATCCTGCTGATGGACATCAACATGCCCGGCATGGATGGCATCGCTACCACCGAGCGCGTGTCGGGTACGTACCCGATGACCTCGATCATCATGATGAGCGTGCAGGGCGAAGCCGACTACCTGCGTCGGTCGATGCTCGCCGGCGCACGTGAGTTCCTGGTCAAGCCCTTCAGCTCCGACGAGCTGACGACGTCCATCCGCCAGGTCTACGTGCGCGAGAAGCAGAAGCGCGGGCGCATGATCATCCCGGCGCAGGGTGCGCCCGGTGCCGAGGGCACCCAGAAGAACGGCAAGGTAGTCACGCTCTTCGCCCCCAAGGGCGGGGTCGGGCGCACCACGCTGGCCGTCAACCTGGCCGTGGCCTTGGCCGGCGAGCAGCGTCAGACGGTGACCCTGGTCGACGGCTCCTTCCAGTTCGGTGACGTCGGCGTCCTGCTCAACCTGAACCCCAAGAACAAGTCGATCATCGATGTCGTGGCCGATCCCGCCTCCACCGACGAGGACCTCGTCGATACCACGCTCATCAACCACAGCACCGGCATCAAGGTCCTGCTGGCACCACCCAGCCCGGAGATGGCAGAGCTCATCACGGTCGACCAGATCCGCCGCATGATGACCCGGCTGCGCGCCACCAACGACTTCACGGTCGTGGACCTGTGGCCGCACTTCAACGACGTGTCGCTGGCGCTGCTGGACATGTCTGACGTGATCCTCACGGTGCTCACGCTGGAGATCACGAACATCAAGAACGTCCGCCTCTTCCTCGAAGTGGCCGAGCAGCTGGGCTACGGCGACCGCCTGAAGCTCGTGCTCAATCGAGCCGATTCGGCCTTCGGCATCCGCGTCGCCGACGTCGAGAACTCGGTCGGTCGAAAGATCGACCATCAGGTCGTCTCCGATGGCCGCACGGTGGTGTACGCCCTCAATCGTGGTGTCCCGTTCGTCTGGAGCAACAGCCAGGCTCCTGTCAGCGAGGACGTCCTCAAGATCTCACGCGCGCTCGTCCAGGGCGAAGGCTCCCCCGAGGATGAGGATGAGAAGGAGCCTGGCCGCAAGCTCTTCGGACGGCGGTGAAGTCGTCATGGACTCTAGGGAGAACCTGAGATGTCACTGCTGAAGCGAATCGAGAGCGCCCGACCGGCCGGTGACGGCACCGGCACACCGGCCCCCATGCAGCCGCCGCCGGGAACACAACCCCCACCCGGCGCCATGCCGCCCCCCGGAGCCCCGCCTCGCGGGATGGTCCCGCCAGGGCAGATGCCCCAGCGCGTCATCAGCCAGGTGCCGGTGCGGGAATCCTTCCGCGACACCAAGTACCGCATCCAGCAGCGGGTCATCTCCGACCTCGATCCCAAGCTCGACCTCACCAACCAGGTCGAGGTGCGGCGGCAGATCGAGGACATCTTCGGTCGCGCCGTCGACGAGGAGGGGCTGGCCCTCACACGTGCCGAGCGCGTGCGCATGCTGGAGCAGATCACCGATGAGATCGTCGGCCTCGGGCCGCTCGAGCCACTCCTGCGTGACGAGTCCATCACCGAGGTCATGGTCAACGGGCCACGCCAGGTCTACATCGAGCGAGCCGGCCGCCTCGAGCTGACCAACATCTCCTTCCAGAACGATGACCACGTGATGCGCATCATCGACCGCATCATCGCGCCCATCGGCCGGCGCGTCGACGAGTCGAGCCCGATGGTGGACGCCCGCCTGACCGACGGTTCGCGCGTCAACGCCATCATCCCGCCGCTGTCCCTGGTCGGGCCGGTGATCACCATCCGCAAGTTCGCGGCCAGCCCCTTCACCGTGGACGACCTCATCCGCTTCGGCACCGCCACCCCCGAGATGTTCGACTTCCTCAAGGCCTGCGTCGAGGCGCGGCTGAATGTCTTCGTCTCCGGCGGCACGGGCTCCGGCAAGACGACCACGCTGAACGTGCTCTCCTCGTTCATCCCCAACGACGAGCGCATCGTCACCATCGAGGACGCAGCTGAGCTGCAGCTGCGCCAGGAGCACGTGATCACGCTCGAGTCGCGGCCGCCCAATATCGAGGGCAAGGGCGCCATCCCGATCCGCGAGCTGGTCCGCAACTCGCTGCGTATGCGTCCAGACCGTATCGTCGTCGGCGAGTGTCGTAGTGCGGAGGCGCTGGACATGCTGCAGGCCATGAACACGGGCCACGACGGCTCGATGTCCACCGGCCACTCCAACAGCCCGCGCGACATGCTGGCTCGCCTCGAGACCATGGTGCTGATGGCCGGCGTGGACCTGCCGCTCCGCGCTATCCGCGAGCAGATCGCCTCGGCGGTCGACCTCATCGTCCACCAGTCACGGCTCAAGGACGGCACCCGCCGTGTCACGAGCATCACCGAGGTCCAGGGCATGGAGGGTGACGTCATCGTGATGCAGGAGGTCTTCACCTTCGAGCAGACCGGCGTTGTCGACGGCCAGATCCAGGGCAAGCTGCGACCGACCGGCATCCGCCCCAAGTTCACCGAGAAGTTCGAGGTCATGGGCATCCACCTGCCGCCCGCGCTCTTCGGCTATCGGTCCTAGGAGACGACCATGGATCCTGCCGTCCTCGTCGCCATCATGGCCGCCGCCGCGGTCTTGCTCCTCTTCATCGGTGTCTTCGGCGGCCGACGCGTGTCGCCGACCGATCGCATCGAGCAGGTCGCGGTGGCCGCGACCGAGGCGCGCGACCGAGGCGCCAGCAGCCAGAAGTCCCTGCGGCAACGCCTGTTCGGCAGCCGCACCGCGGCGGCCGCGGACCGCGCCGTGGCCCAGCGCGACTGGGGCACGAGCATGGCCCGTGACCTCGCGCGCGCTGACCTCCAGCTGCGCCCCTCCGAGTACCTCGCCATCCGCGTCGGAGCGATCGTGGGCGCGCCACTGGTGGTCTACCTGCTGGGCCAGACGGTCCTGCCGAGCCTGAGCAATCCTATCGCCGTGCTGGTGGCCATCCTGGCGGGCTGGTTCATCCCACGTTTCTATGTGAACCGGCGCAAGAACCAGCGCCTCCGGGCCTTCAACGACCACCTCGCCGACACCATCACCCTCATCGCCAACGCCCTTCGCGCCGGTGCCTCGTTCCTGCAGGCCGTCGAACTGGTCGTACGCGAAACGCAGCCGCCCATGTCTACGGAGTTCAACCGCGTCATCCGTGAGGTCAACCTGGGCCTGCCCTTCGAGCAGGCACTGTCCAACATGGTCCGCCGCGTCCGCTCCGAGGACCTGGAGCTGCTGGCGACGGCCATCACCATCCAGCATCAGGTCGGCGGCAATCTCGCCGAGATCCTGGACTCGATCGCCTTCACCATCCGTGAGCGTATCCGCATCAAGGGCGAGATCCGGACCCTCACCGCCCAGCAGCGGATGTCCGGCTACGTCGTGGCCGGGCTGCCCATCTTCCTGGTGGTCATCCTCTCGGTCATCGCCCCCAAGTTCATGGAGCCCATGTTCGGGCCGCCAGAGATCGTGGGCATCCCGATGGGCGTGATCATCCTGATCATCGGCGGGGTCATGATGTTCATCGGGTTCATGGCCATCCGTCGCATCGTGGACATCGAGGTCTAGCCGTATGGGACTCCCCTTGCTCATGGCGTTGCTGGCAGCCGGCGGCGTCCTGCTCATCGTCTGGGCCCTGCTCGGTACACGCACGGCCGACCCGGTCCAGGCCCGGTTGACCCAGCTGGGCACGCTCGAAGGCGTGACCAGCCTCGAGGAGATCGAGCTCCAGCAGCCGCTCATGGACCGCACGCTGCGGCCCCTGATGCGTCGTCTCTCGGGCATCGGCACCCGGCTCACGTCACGCGAGCGGGTCGGTCGCACCGAGTCCAAGCTGGCCGAGGCGGGCTATCCGAACGGCCTGCGTACCTCGGACATGCTCACCATCAGCCAGGCCTTGCCGGCGACGCCGTCCTGGGTCCCCGAGCCGTACAGGGACGAGAAGAGCAGGAACAGGCCGACCGGCATGCCGATGACGAAGATGAAGTAGCGCGGGGCGCGCAGCGTGCGGCGCACCTCGGTGCGCAGGTAGGTGGCGTTCATGCCGAGACTCCGGTGGAGGGAGAGGTGAGCGCGACGAAGGCGTCCTCGAGGTCGGCGCCGCCGACCTCGACGTCGCGGGCGTCCGGGTGCGCGGCGAGCAGCGCGCGCAGCGCCTGGTCCGAGTCGGTGCAGGTCAGGCGGACCGAGTCGCCATGCCGCTCGACCGCGCTGACGCCGGGCAGGGCGGCCAGCACGGCGTCCTCGACGCCTGGCAGCGTGGTCCGGATCGAGCGCCCGCCGACGACCGCCTTGATCGCGGTGGCCGGCCCGTCGGCGACGACGCGGCCCTGGGCCATCAGCACGATCCGGTCGGCGTACTCGTCGGCCTCGTCGAGGTAGTGCGTGGCGAACAGGACGGTCCGCCCGGCCGCGGCCAGCTGCCGCATCGAGGCCCAGAACCGGCGCCGGGTCTCGACGTCCATCGCCGCGGTCGGCTCGTCCAGCACGAGCAGCTCCGGGTCGGGCACCAGGGCGAGCGCGAACCGGACCCGCTGGGTCTGGCCGCCGGACAGCTTGGTGGTCCGGCGGTCGGCCAGCTCGGTCAGGTCGGCGCGCTCCAGCACCTCGTCGACCGGCATCGGCGCCGGGTAGAGCGAGGCGGCCAGCACCAGCAGCTCGCGCACGGTGACCTCGGAGATCAGCCCGCCGCTCTGCAGCATCGCGCCGACCAGGCCGGCCCGGACCGCCTCCTCCGGCGTACGGCCAACACGCTGACCTCGCCGGCATCCGGGCGGGCCAGTCCGAGCAGCATGTCGATGGTGGTGGACTTGCCGGCGCCGTTCGGGCCGAGCATGGCCACCGTCTCCCCCGCGACGATGTCGAGGTCGACCCCGGCCACGGCCCGAACCGGGCCGTACGACTTGGAGAGGCCGCGGAGGCTCAGTCCGGCGGCGAGCGTGGTCTGTGGCATGCGTCCAGCGTCGCTGCTTGGGTGCCGACCCGGCAGTTCCGTCCGTCCGGACTCCGCCGTGACACCTGTCAGGTGCGGATCACTGCCCAAGGCGTACTCCAGCGCGACGCCGCAGGCCATCGCCGCGGCCAGCAGCAGCACCCACCGCCCCGGACGGGAGCGCCGGTCGGACAGCGCGACCAGCACCGACAGCCCGATCGCCTCGTTGGCCGCCCGGAGGAACTGCACGTCGCTGGTCCAGCCGGCGACGGTCAGGGACAGCGCGACGGCGAGCACCCACGCCGCGGCCTCGCCGCCGGTCACCGCGGCCCGGCGGGCGGCCAGCGCCCAGGCCGAGTACGCGAACAGGATCAGCACGCCGACCCGCTCCGCGGTCACCACCACGGTCAGCACGGCCGGACCGGGTACGCCGGCGGCGACCGTGTCGAGCACCCCGAGCACCGGCAGGCCGCCGAGGCTGGAGGAACCGCCGGAGCGCACCGGCAGCACGCCCCAGACCTGCAGCAGCACCAGCTGCCAGGCCACCGCGGCGGCCGCGGGCACCGCCAGCCAGGCCACCGCGTGACCGTCCCGGCGCGGGTCGCCGCGGGACAGCACCCGCCACAGCTCCCCGACCACCAGCCCCGCGACCACGACCAGGGACGTCTCCCGGGCCAGCACCGCGAGGGTCAGCGCCGCCGCCGCCGGCGGCCAGCGCCGCTGCCGGGAGTACCAGAGGCCGGCGAGGATGGCCGCCGACGCCACCGGCTGATGAGGTCGCGCCCCAGCGAGATCGGCATCCCGGCCGGCAGCGCGAGCACCAGCCCGGTCAGCGGGTGCCGGCCGAAGGCGCGGGCCAGCCGAACGGCGTACACGGCGGCGACCGTGAGCGCGGCGAGATTGACCAGCAGCAGCGCCAGCAGCGTGGAGACGCCCGGCAGCAGGCCGACCGCCCAGGCCAGCACGGGTGTGGCGATCCGCTGCTGCCGGTACGCCGGGTTGTCCAGGGTGATCCCGAACGCGGTCTGCTCGTGGGTCCAGGGCTCCAGGGCGAGCCGGTAGACGAACTGGCCGTCGTACCCGCCGCTCTCGGCCGTGACCGGCAGCCGGTCCGGGGTCAGGCTCGGGTCGACGAACCGGTCGCCGGCAACGGCGAACCCGGCGATCGGGGTCGCCAGCACCAGCCGGACGAGCACGAACCCACTGATCAGCGCGAGCGCGACGACGACCACCCAGCGGGCCGACAGGGCCGGTCGCGCCGGCGCCAGCAGCGGACCGGCCACCCGCGGCAGCCTAGGCCATGCCTGGACGAGCGCGGTACGGGGTCCGGGGCCCGGTGCGTTAGGT
>CAWDAI010000006.1:0-506074 GCA_963800275.1 uncultured Chloroflexia bacterium | reverse complement strand
TCTCTATCGACCCCTCAGAGAACCTCCGAGTTGCCCCACGCTGAGGCTTACGACAGGGCCTGGCGCTCGAAGAACTTCCAGATGGTCGCGCTGGCGTCGAGGTTCGCGGTAGGCCAGGCGTGCCCACTTCCGAGCGTCACGACAAGCTCGACGTCAGCCCCCGGGGGGCACGCCCATGTCTGCAGCTGCGCTTGATCGCCGAGTTCGACCGTCTCGGACGAGAGTTCGCAGCCGTTTCGCCCGGCGATGCCCTCGAGTCGCTCCCCGAATGAGCGCTGGAAGCCGGGCCAGCTCGTGATGGGCTGGTCGGCGTAGCTTACGAAATCCTCGAGCATGAAGGCATCGATGCGGCCCCACCCGCCGTCGATGAGCACGTAGGGGTCGTCGGCGGCCTGGATACCGAGCGTGGGCATGGCCCGCTCGAGGGCACACTCATCGCCGAAGTCGGTCAGGCCGTTGACCGCGGCGATGGCGGCGATGCGGCCCTCCAGGACACACCCCAGCGCGGACACGCCGATGGCGCCGTTGGAGTAGCCCGCTGCGTACAGGCGGGCCTCGTCGAGGCAGAGGCTGCCCTCGAGCTCATCGAGCAAGGCCGCGATGAAGGCGATGTCCGGGTTCGCGGCTGACAGGTCGTAGCTGCTGTCGCCGAGATCCCACATCCAGCGCGTGATGACGCCGCTCCCCAGGGGCGCGACGATGGCGAAGGATGCCCTGTCCGGCAACCCGGATGTGGTGAAGTTGCGGATGATGCCGCTGTCCTCCCCGAGGCCGTGGAGCAGGACCACGAGCGGGATGGGTGTCACGCCATCGTACGCGGCCGGCACGTGGATCAGCCAGCTGCGTTCGACCCCGTCCATGGTCATCGTGCCGGCATCCGCGATCTCGGCGGCCGAGGCCGGGACGCCGCAACCCGGCGACGCCCGCGGGGGCACGGGGTCCGGCCGAGTGGGCTCACCCAGGGCGTTGACTGGGAGGGAGCCGAGAAGCGCCACCATGGCCAACGTGACGATGACTCGTACAGCGAACATGCTGCAGGACCTCTCTTCGATCGGAAGTCATCGTAGGCTCGTCAGGGACAGCAGGCACCGGCCGTTCGGCCCCAAGAAGGGCGCCGCTGGGACCAAGGGCGACCGAGCGATCGACGTCGACGCAACAGCGACGCCCCGGCCACCCCAACCTACCCGATGAGGGCGGGTTCTGGCACGCCCATGCAACGCTGCGCAGCTGTTCGCCGTTGGCCCTGTGATGACTTGTCAGGGAGCCTTATTTTGAGGTATCGCAGGAAAGTCGACCGAGGTGACGAGATGGCCAGGACGAGCGGAATGAGCCGAGACTCCAGGACGAACGACGAAGAGCGGGAGCGGCAGCCTGACATCGGGCGGGGCGAGCTCCCGACAGAGGACGGTCTGCAACCCGAGGCGAGCATCGACGACACGAGCGTCTATCAAGGAGACCCCGAGGCCCTGGGGGGCGAGGCGCCGTCCGGTGGACCCGAGGTCGATCCTCTGACAGAGACGGACCCGCGCGTGGACGAGACGAACGACCCCAGCGTGGCTGCCGAGGAGGGCGTCCCCTGGGTTGCGCCGATCGATCCACCCACCGTCGGCTCTGACGACCAGGGGAATCCGAAGATCGCAGCCGGCTTCTCCGTGGACGCCACCGCCGAGCCGTACGACCAGGATCACCACGACGGCCTCATGGATGACGAGGGCGAGGTCGGGCACGTGTTCGCGAGGCCCTCGAGGCCGACGCCCGGACCAGCAGCCTGTCCGACTCGCTGGAGGTCCAGCACGCCGGTCGCCCGGTCGTGTTGCGGGGCATCGTGGACGACCTCGTTGACGAGGACGAGGTGGTCGACGTCGTGGAGCGGGTCGTCGACGTGGACGAGGTGGTCAGCCGCCTGACGATCCGGGCGCTGGGCTAGGTGCCGTGGTCATCTAGGGTGACAGCCAGCGCGTCTCTGGCACCGATCCGAGCCAGGGGTGGAAGCCATACGTCGCGCACGCATCACCTACCGTCTCAGCTCGACCGTCGTCCTCGCCAGCCCGCGCCGCCATGAGGGCCTCGTCCACCCGCATCTCAGAGGCTGTGCATGACGTACCCGAGGTCGAGCATGTCGGCCGCGGCGACTGCGAGGTCCCTGAGATCTTGGTCGCGGAGCGCTTCGAAGCCGATAGGCCGCACGGCCCTGCCAGCGAGCGACGTCCATCGTGCCATGGCTCGCCAACAGCGTGTCATCACCGTCAGCCGCGAGGCGTGCCAGCGCAACCTGAGGATCGCACGCGAAGCGGAAAGCCGTTTCAACGATCGATGACGTCCTTGGTCTGCTGTGGCTGATCGGTCCACGTGGCCCGATTCGGCCCAACGCTTCTTTGCCTCCCGGGACCGCCCGAGCGACAGCAGCGCTTGAGACCTCTGGAGGTGGGCGCGTCCGAGCATGTGCGGGTTGCCGGCACGGGCCGTGACGTCGAGGTGTTCCTCGAAGAGTTCCAAGGACTCCTCGAAGCGGCCCGCATTGATGTAGGTCCCGGTCAGATTGACGAGCATGAAGCCGAGCGTGACGTAGATCACGAGTCTCAAGGTCGAAGACGACGTACCGGAGCAGCAGGTCGCGGAAGTCCAGCCCAGGCGTCAGACGCCGCGGCGGTGTTGGCGGCTCGCTCGAGCTTCCCGCCCCAGACCAATGAGCGCCGCCACGACGCAGCCAGCGCGTACCAGCTTGTCCATGCTCGCCGTTGTCGCCGACGCCGACGCTGGGGCGAACTCCCGCGGCGTGTGGGGTCGCGAGCCCGTACGTAGATGTACTACTTGTGTTGCGTAAGGTGCTAAGAGGTCCGGTCCAGAGGAGTGCCGGGCGCACACCAGTTGCCCGGCCCATGTGTCGCCTCAGTGCGGCTCCGAGTGGGTGTCGCGCTTACCCAGAGGCGACCGCAAGTTGGAGGACCACTCATGAAGCGTCTACTCACATTCGGCCTGAGTCTCGGCCTGGTGGCCGCGCTGGCCGCGCCGGCGGTGGCCGCACCCAAGTTCGACCTGGTCGCCGGGTCGGGCACCTGGAGCGGCGGGAGCTACGGCAACCCGACACTCAACGTCACGGCGAGCCACAAGCGTTCCGATGTCACGGGCCACTTCACCTTCGACTACAAGGAGCCGGCCGGAATTGGCGAGACGGTCTACCTGGTCCAAGGTGACATCGTCGACTTCAGTGTCGAGGGCACCAGCGCCTGCCTATCGGCGAGGTCACCAAGGAGCAGGGCCAGGACCCGGCCGATGCCAACAACGAGCGGTTCGAGGTTGGCGAGTACGTCGCAATCACGATCGTCGAGAACGGCCCGACCAGCTACCAGTTCAACTTCACCCCGAGTGACCCAAATGAGAACGCGCCGCAGTGTGGGGGCGATCTGCTCACGTTCGATGCGGGCACCGCCGACTTCGCGATCTTCGACGCGGGGTGAGGTGGCCCACGACAGCCAGCGGGGTCGCGCAACCCACCGTCCGCGAAGCTGCTACAGCTGAAGGAGGCCCGTCCCGTGAGGGCGGGCCTTCTCTCGTTGCCAGAGTCTCCTGGAGCGGTACGCAGGCGGTAACCCACAAACGAACGCCCCTCCGAACCGAACGGAGGGGCGCTTTCACGCTCAGAGATTGGCGCGCCCGGAGGGATTCGAACCCCCGACCCTCTATCCGAAGTCAGATGCTCTATCCACTGAGCTACGGGCGCTAGGTTTCACGCTCACATCGGCGTGATTTCCGTGATGCTCTGGAAGCCTGATGCTGCTAGAGCGTATAGGAAGACGCGGAGGGACGAGTTGCTCGAGGAGATCGCCATGACGCTCGTCATCACCGACCAGGACCGCTGTCTCGCGGACATGTCACGCGATACCCACGCGAGGACGAGAAGCGCAAGCTCGGCCCGCTCGCGGATGAGCTCGGGAGATTGAACCGCCCTGACTTCGATGGAGACTCCAGCAGTTGGAGGAACATGGAGTCATGGCAGACACGAACACCGGCAGCACCGGGCGGCCCAAGCCGCGCCAGTACCCACCCGAGCTGAAGCAACGGGCCATCCGCATGGTCCTCGACTCCTATGACCGGGGCGAGGAGCGCTTCGGCACGATCACCCGCATCGCGGACGAGCTCGGCATCGGCCCCGAGTCGCTGCGCAAGTGGGTCCGCCAGGCCGAGGTCGACCGCGGCGGGCGCGCCGGCACCACGACCGAGGATGCCGTGAGCGCCTCAAGGAGCTCGAACGGGAGAACCGCGAGTTGCGCCGGGCCAACGAGATCCTGAAGTCGGCCTCGGCTTTCTTCGCGGCGGAGCTCGACCGCCCACAGCAGCGATGACCCGCTACATCGACGCCCACCGCGACACCTTCGGGGTCGAGCCGATCTGCCAGGTCCTGGAGATCGCCCCATCCACCTACTACGCGGCCAGGTGCCGTCCGCCGTCGGCCCGGGCCGTGCCGGGACGCGGAGCTGAAGCCCGAGATCAGCCGGGTGCACGACGGCAACTTCGCGGTCTACGGCGTCCGCAAGGTCTGGCACCAGCTGCGCCGGGAGGGCTTCGACGTCGGTCGTGACCGCGTCGGACGCCTCATGGCCGAGCTCGGCCTGTGTGGGGCCACGCGGACCAAGCGGGTGCGCACCACGATCCCGGCGCCCGGGAGCCAGCGACCGGCCGACCTCGTCGAGCGCGTCTTCACCGCCGATGTGCCCGACCGCCTCTGGGTGGCCGACCTGACCTATGTCTGGACCCGGGCCGGCTTCTGCTACGCGTCCTTCGTCATCGACGCCTTCAGCCGCCGCATCGTCGGCTGGCGGGTGTCAGCCTCGCTGCGCACCGACCTCGCGCTCGATGCGCTCGAGATGGCCATCTTCACCCGGGGCGACCGGACCCTCGCCGGCCTGGTGCATCACTCGGACCGCGGCGGTCAATACCTGGCCATTCGCTACACCGAGCGCCTGGAGGACGCGGGCGCCGTGAGTTCGGTCGGCTCGAAGGGCGACAGTTACGACAACGCCCTCGCGGAGACCGTCAACGGCCTCTACAAGGCCGAGCTCATCAACCGCCGGGGTCCCTGGCGCTCCGTCGAGGACGTCGAGCCGCGACCGCGCCTGGGTCCACTGGTGGAACACGCAGCGGCTCCACGGCGCCTGCGGCGACATCCCACCGGCCGAGTACGAGGCCGCATACTGGGCCACGCAGCAGGTGGCCACGGCCGCCTGAACCCTATCGATCCGGGTCTCCACGAAACCCAGGGCGCTTCAGGTCTCCGAGATCTGGGTCAGGCTCGCGATGCCCTCGTGGAGGCCAAGCTTACTGCCCCGAACAAGCCACCCAGGGACGCCGACGCGCGCGACTTCTCCATCCTGCGACCACGACTCCCACCCCCGATGTCTTGGTGCGAGCGGAGCTTGACCCGATTAGGCACGCTGCCGGAAGACGCTGAAGCTGAAGCTGTCATAGCGGTGATAGTCGTGGGAGTAGATCACGACATTCCCACTTCGGTCGATGTTGCGTTGGATGAGTAGGATCCAGGGTTGCCCACTCATATCTCCCACGGCTGCCCTCGCCTCCTCCGGTAGCGGTACGACCCGTAGCTGGGTCATGGCCGAGATGACCCGGGCACCGTTGCCGTCGAGCAGCTCGAGCAGCGAACCCGACCAATCGACCTCCTCGATCGACTCGCGGACCCGGTCCCGCGGAACGACATCGACCGAATAGATGAGCGCCTCGTCGCCGTGGAGCCGCACCCGAACCAACTCCACCACCGGGTGCCGCTCCGGTAGATGCATCAACTCGGACTCCTCCGCCGTCGCCCCCCGCAGCGTGACCGACTCCACTCGATTGACGACCGTGCGTCCGAGGGCATGCATCATCTCGGTCACGCTTTCGAGGCGCGTGATCGGTCGCTCCAGCGTGGCCACCTGCGAGACGAATCGTCCGGACCCGTGGCGAACATCCACGATGCCGTCCTGCTCCAGCAACTTGAGTGCCTCGCGAGCCGTCGTACGTCCCACTCCGAAACGGTTGGCAAGCACGGCCTCCGTCGGCAACTGGTCGCCTGGGCTGCATCCCCTCTTCTTCGATGAGCGCGAAGATCCGCTCGCGCAACTGGATGGGAAGTGGCCGGCGGTCTCGCTGCTCGGAGCTCATGACCCGACCGCGGCTCGCACCCCGAGGACAGCCGCACCGCACAAGACGCTCGCATCGCCTGTCTCCGGAACGCGGAACCGGACACCGACGCCGGCGCCGCGCATCACCAACGACTGGGCCTCCCTGAATGCCGCCCGCACGAAGCTCGACTGGGATCGGCCGATGGTGCCGCCGACGCTGACCACCGCCGGATCGACCGCCGCCATGATCGCAGCCAGCCCGACGGCCAGTGCATGGGTGGCCTGGCCGACCAGCTCCACGGCCGCGGTATCCCCCGTCTTGGCCAGGGCGAAGACCGAGGCCGCATCGCGTGGGGCATGAGCACCATTCGCGAGGATGGCGCGTGGCCAACGTTCGCGCGCCCGGCGCGCCAGACCCGCGCCTGCACACCAGATCTCCACGCAGTTGCGACGGCCACAGCTGCAGCGGGGCCCGATCCGGCGATCGACCGCAAGGTGACCGACCTCGCCACTCGACCCGTGCGCGCCATGGACGATCCGGCCTCCCACCACGAGGCCGCAGCCCAGGCCCGTACCCAAGGGCAGGTACGCGAAGGGGTCGGCCCCTCGCCCGGACTCCGGCGATGGCCTCGCCCAACGCGCCCGTGTTGGCGTCGTCCTCGATCACCGTTGGGATCCCACCGAAGCGCTCCGAGACCAATCGGGCGAGTGGCAGGTCACGCCAACCGATATTGGGCGAGGTCTCGATCACGCCCCGATCCGGATCCAGTGGCCCTGGCACGCCGATCCCGACCGCGACGGGACGCCGACCCCGTGGCATTGCCTCCCCTGCCGACCGCAGCAAGGCATCCAGGAAGGACTGCGGGATCGCTCACCGTCGCGAACCGGCTGGGCGGCCGGAGGGGCTGGAAGCCTTCGTCGGGCATGCCCTCCACCGCCGCGACGGAGGTCTTGGTGCCACCGATGTCAACCGCCAGCACGAGCGGCCTCGTTGGTACGCAACGCCTGCCGGCTCAGGTCGGAGAGTACGCGAGGATGTGATCGACCAGGCGCGTCGCGAGCGTCTCGTCCTCGACGAGTGGGTTGTGCGCCAGCGCAGCCACGAGCACACTCCGCCGAGCCGCGACATCGTCCGGGGAGCGGGCCCCGGTGAGTGCACGAGCGGTCGCATCCTCGTACCCCGCGTGCGCCTTCAACAGGGAGACGGTGGCGTCGCTGAACGTGGCCGCCGGCGTTCGTTCGAGATGCCCACCAGCCGCGACCCGGGTCGGCAACTCGACCATCGCCTTCGAGGGCGCCCAATCGACGGCTCCCTTGTTGGGTAGCCCGAGCACGGTCGCCTCGGCTGAGCCTCGGATGACCGCGTCGATGAGCGGCACGATCGTCAAGGCGTACCAGACGGCCCCGCGGCGGGTCTGGGATTCGGGCTCCACGCCAGCCGAATACTGAGCCAGCATGTCCGCTTCCATGCGCTGCAGCTGCTGTGCCCGACTCTCGACCGCGGCTCGCTGCTTGGCGAGCTCGCGATCAGGATGCAGGTAGAAGCGTAGGTAGGGCGTGGGCAGGGCTCCGAGTGACGCGACATCCTCGGAGTCGACGCCCCTGGTGGCCCCCAGGGCCGACTGGAGCACCTCGACGCCGGCATCAGCCCAGAAGCCGACATGGTTGAGGCCTGCATACCCGGTCACGATGTCAGCTGGGCCTCTGCCGGTGGCAGCGGCTACACCGGCGATGAAGGCGGTCGGACCGTCGCACACCGACACGATGCGCAGCCCCGTGTAGGCGGTCGCAGCCTGCGAGACGATGCCCGAGGGATTGGTGAGATTGATGATGAAGGCGCCGCTGGCATGCGCCATCAGGGCATCCCACAGAGGCGCCAGTGCCGGGACCGTCCGCATCGCGTTCGCGAAGCCGCCGGTCCCATCGTCTCCTCGCCGGGAAGGCCAAAGTCGCGCGGGAAGGTCTCGTCGAACAGGCGCGCGTCCAGTCCACCGATACGAACCTGGATGAGCACGAAGTCGGCCCCGTCGAGCGCACGTTCGAGCGAGGTCTCCGCGCTCACGACCACACCGTCCCCGGCTCCGGCCACGCGCTGACGACAGGCTTCGGCCACCACCTCAAGCTTGGCCGCGTTCCGGCCTTGCAGTACGACCTCGAGCACGGGTCGTGGCCCGGCACCGGGCCACGAAGCTACGGCGTCGAGCAGCTCGGGAGTGGATGCGCCGCTCCCGCCAAGGACGGTCAGCTTCACGGTGTCCACCGTCAAACGCCGTAGAACTCTCGGACGCCTGCGCCGACTCGCTCGACCTCTTCATCGGTCAGCTCGGCGAACATCGGCAGGCAGACGATGCGTGAGACCTTGGACTTGGCCACCCCGAGGTCGTCGGCCGCCCGCCACGGGTGGGTCTTGTAGGCACCCTGGTCTGGCACCAGCTTGGGATAGACGACCTGCGTGGTCACGCCCCGTGACTCGAGGTGTTCGCGCAGCGCGTCACGGTCGGGCGCATGGACCGTGTACATGTAATTGGCATGCCGGCCCTCGCGCTCCGGTGGCGGCAACTCGACCGGCGTGTCGGCGAGCATCTCTGCGTACCGATCCGCGACTCGCTGGCGACGGGCCAGCTGCTCATCGAGATAGCGGAGCTTCACACTCAGAAGCGCACCCTGCACCTCATCCAGTCGCTCCTGGTAGCCGAGGATGACATGCTCGTGCTTGACGTCCTTCTGGCCCATGTAGCGCAGCTGGCGCACCTTGGCTGCCAGCTCGGGGTCCGAGGTGACGACGATTCCGCCATCGCCGAGCGCACCCAAGCACCTTGGAAGGGTAGAAGCTGAAGGCGGCGATCTCGCCCAGGCTGCCGGCCTTGTGGCCATGACGCGTGGCGCCGTGAGCGTGGGCCGCGTCCTCGAGGATGGGGATCCCGGGAGCTGCCGCTCGGATGCCTTCGATGTCGACGCAGCGGCCGTACATGTGCACCGGCAGGATGGCCTTGGTCGCCGGCGTGACCGCCGCGGCCACGCGCGCCGGGTCCATGTTCACGGTGTCCGGCAGGACATCGACGAAGACCGGGGTGGCCCCGACGTAGGTGATGGCGAAGACGGTAGCCACGTACGTGTTGGGCACCGTGATGACCTCGTCACCCGGGCCCACACCGAGCGCCCGCAAGGCGAGGGTGAGCGCGGCCGTGCCGTTCGAGACGCCGACGCCGAAGTCGGACTCGCAATAGGCCGCGAACTCCTCCTCGAACGCCCTCAGGCGAGGGCCGAGGGTGAAGCGGTGGTTGGGCAGACAGGAGCGGAAGGCCTCTTCCAGCTCCGGTGCGATGGCCGCGTGCCACCTCGTCACGTCCTCGACCGGCACCGTGGTGAGCGCTTGGGCCGTCGTCATCGTTCGTCCTCTCCTGTTCCCTTGGTGCGTGGTGCTCAGATGTCTGACAACTTGACGTTAGTCGCGTTCGGTTCGCGGCGTCAACGGAACGCTCCCGTCCACGGCCCTACCTGCCCGACCCACTGGTGAGACCACGCACCAGGTGCCGGTGGGCGACCATCCCGAAGGCCAGGACGGGCACCAGCACGACCGTCCCCGCCGCCGCCATCCGACCCCAGTAGATCTCCTTGTTGGTCATGAAACCGACCAGGGCCACGGGTGCTGTCTTGGCGCCCTGTCCGGTGAGGATGAGGGCATAGAGGAATTCGTTCCAGGTGTAGAGCAGGCAGAGCACCGCGGCGGCAGCCAGCCCGGGCCGCACCAATGGCAGCACGACGCGAAGCAGGATCTGCAGACGTGAGGCGCCATCGACGAGTGCTGCGTCCTCCAGCTCGACGGGCAGGTCGCGTACGAAGTTGTAGAGGATCCAGACCGAGATGGGCACGGTCAACGCCAGGTAGGTGAAGGCGAGCGAGAAGATGTTGTCGAGCAGGCCGGCGCTGCGGAAGATCATGTAGATGGGGATGACCACCACGATGACCGGCAACATCTGCGGGATCAAGGCGGCCGCCACGAGCACGCCCCGGCCACGCACCCGAAGCCGCGCGAGGGCATAGGCTGCCGGCAGCGCCACGGCGAGGGCCGTGACCGTCGAGAGCGTCCCCACGATCACGCTATTGAGCAGGTAGCGGGGAAAGTCGGATTGGCCGAAGACCTCGCTGTACGACTGCAGCGTCGGCTCGAAGATGAAGACCGGCGGATAGGCGAAGGTGAGCGTTGACGGCTTGATGCTTGTGAGAAACAGCCACACCAGCGGAAACATGAAGAAGGCCAGCGCAAGTGCCACGAGCGCGTAGACCATGATCGAGGAGGCACGCGAGCGGCTCATGGGTGGGACCTCACCATGATCGACGCCCGAGCAGCCGATACTCGATGGCCAGGATCACGAGCAGGATCAGGATGATGAGGTAGGAGACCGCCGAGGCGAAGCCGAGGTTGAACGAAGCGAAGCCGTTGCGATAGGCATACAGGCTGATGGTCTCGGTCGCGTTGTAGGGTCCGCCACCGGTCAGCACGAAGACCACGTCGAAGATGCGGAAGAGGTCGATCGTCCGCCAGATGACAGCCACGAAGATGAAAGGGCGCAGGAGCGGCAGGGTGATGTACCGGAAGACTTGCCACGTGGTCGCGCCGTCGACCCGGGCGGCCTGTCGGGGTTCGTCGGGCACGGACGCCAGCCCGGCCAGCACGAGCAGTGCCACGAAGGCAGTGGTGTTCCAGACATCGACGAGCACGAGTGACCAGATCGCGAGGGCAGGGTCACCCAGCCAAGCGACTCGGTCGATGCCCACCAGCGAGAGAAGCCAGTTGACCAGTCCGAAGTCGAAGCTGAGCATGATCCGCCAGATCAGACCGATGACGACATTGGTCACGAACATCGGCAGCAGCAGCAGGATCATGGCCGTGCGCCGGCCGCGGAAGGCTTGGTCGAGCAGTACCGCCAGTCCCGTACCCAGCAGCACCTCGAAGAGCAGCGCCGCGACCAGCAGAGTGAGGGTGACCTGCAAGGAGTGCCAGAAGGCGCCGTCGTTGACCGCCTGGACGTAGTTGTCCAGGCCCACGAACGGCACTCCCTGCCTGAAGGTCGTCATCTTCCACTGATGGAAGCTCAGGTACAGGCTGTAGACGACCGGGATGCCGACGACCGCGAGGATCGCGCCGTAGGCGGGCAAGAGGAATGCCCACGCCCGGTCGCGTGGACCACGGGCGTGGGCATCCTGCGGTTCGGTGGCTGCCGCGTTCGACTTGTTGGCGGCAGTCATGGTGTTCGCATCAACCCCGGGCGGCCGCGCGGGCGGCCGCGCTCAGCGACTACTTGTAGCCACCCTCCACGAGGGCGTTCTCGATCGCGGCCGCAGCGTCATCGAGGGCTTGCTGGGGGGTCTTGGCCCCGGCCACCGCGGCAGCGGCAGCATCCTGCATCCCCAGCACGATCTGGTCGGACGTCGTCAGCAGCGGGGTCAGGTGACGATAAGGCATGGCCTCGGCCAGGAGTTTGAACTGGGGCACTTGGGCCACCACCTCGGGATCGGACAGGGCCGCCGAATTCGAAGGGATGCCACCGTTGAGTGCCCACAACTTGGCGCCCGGGCCGCCGACGAGCCACTCGATGAACTTGTAGCCAGCTTCCTTCTGCTGTCGAGGAAGCAGGGATGGCCCAGCCCCAAGAGCTGCCGCCGAACCCATACTTACCGGCCACTGCCGGCGGTACCAGCTCATAGGCGAGCTTGTCACAGACCAGTGGAGACTGCTCACAGTCGGTCAGGGTCTGGGTCGCGGCCATCCACTCGACGCCCATGGCGGCGTTGTCCTGCTGGAGTGCCGTCAGAATCTCGTTGTAACCGTAGGTGGTCACGTCAGGCGAGACCACACCCTCCTTGTTGAGGAGGTCGGAGTAGAACGTCAGCGCCGCGACCCCGGCCTCGTCGTTGACCGTCACCTCCATGGTCTCGGGGTCATACAGCTGGCCACCGAAGGCCCAGAAGTAGTGCATGAAATCCCACCACGCCTCATCGGTCCGGGACCCGATCACCAGGCCATACCGGTCGGGCGGCGTGTTGAGGGCGATGGCCGCCTGCAGCATCTCGTCCATCGTCTGGGGCGGCTCGAGTCCTGCAGCCTCGAGCAGATCGGTGCGATAGAAGAGCCAGGCCGTGTCGCCCTCGGACGGGAAGCCATAGACGTGGCCGTCGAACGTCAGGTTCGAGACCCCGGGCTGCAGGTCGTCCATGTTGAGGAAGTCAGCTGCGTCGGACGCGATGTACTCGTCGAACGGCGCCAGCCCTTCGGCTGCGATGAACGCGGGCATCCAATCGGACGACATGTAGATCACGTCATAGTCGGAACCGCCACCCACCACCGTGGTGCGCAGGCTCTGGTCGTACCCGTCGCGAGCGATCTCCTCCACCGATACGGGATTGCCGGTCTCGGCCACGTACTCGTCGACCACCTTGCGTAGGTTGTCGGCCTCCGGGCCGCTCCAAACGGCGACGTGGATCTCCGGGAGTGGTTCATCCTGTGCGACAGCCGCCGGCGCTCCCACGGCTGCGATCGCGGCGACGACGCCCAGCGTGGTCAGGAAACGAGTTCTCATCGCTGCTCCCCTCTCGTCGAGTGCCCGGGGTCCGAATTAGATGTCAGACAACCCGAACGCCGTCAATCATCGGCGCGCGAGCCGAGCAGTGTCAAGTTCGACATGGTTGCCGAGCGTGCCCATGGTTTCGCCTGCGTGGCATCCATGCACCGGCCTTCGATTCACCCCAGGCTCGTAACCGTCTCCCCGACCCGCTTCCCAGACCAGCGGCGCAACGTCCGGGAAAGCGTCGCCGTCGGAGAGCCAGCTGAACCCCTTGGGATCATCACGGAAGGCCTTGTAGAGCGGCCCTGGAGCCGGCCCGGACCACTCGACCGCTGAGCACTCTTCGACGAGCGGCGCGTGCAGATAGCGCTCGTTGGCGCGCAGCTCCCCATCGGCGCCCACGTACCAGGCGAACCCCTGTGCTGCAGCGACGGCGTCATAGATCCCTGCTGCCGCCCGGTCGATGACATCGCTGAACACGAGCGGACCCGCACCGAGGTCGATGGTCACGTGGGCGAGTCCGGTGGGAACAGCACCCAGTCACCCGGGCCTGCGCGGACGATCCAGGCTCGGGTACAGGTGGGTCCACCCTCGCCCGTCCTCAGGTCCTGCATCAGGAAGCCAGCCTCACCGTGGAGGACCTCCACCACCTCGGGATAGCCCAGGTTGGCGCCGGTCGCCCGCACGTGCGTGTGCCCAGCCGTCTTGGCCGCCTCCCAACCCAGCGATGCTCCGGTCATGGCGGTCAGCTCGTAGCGCCAAGGCAGGCCGTCGAGATCGCTGTCCTGGTCCCGTCGCACGCCGTTCGAGCATGCGATACTCGGCACGGTCAGCAGCGGCATCGACGCGGTCGGCGAGGACGCTCGCGAGCGCCGACAAGGGCCGGACGAGTTCCTCCTCGATGACCAGCTCCGGGTCGGGCCGCAAGGCACCGTCCTCGAGACTCGAGCGCCAGTCCCGAGAGGCCGGACAGATCGGCCGAGGCAGGCACGGGTGAGACGATCTTGAGGTGGCTGATCATGCGCCGAGCATATCAGTGTCCGGCTGCCCCGAGGCTCCCGCCGGCGCCCGATACTTCGCTACCAGGTGGGCAGGCTGTACATGGCGATGTTGGCGTCGCCCAGGACCTCGTACACGATGAGTGAGCCACCGCTGGGGCGTGACAGGAAGATGCGCACCGCGTCTGCGGCCTCGGACCCGCCTCGCCCACGCTCTCGGCAGGACCTACCCGCTCGACCAGCTGACGGGGCTGGCGGGTGAAGCCGGGTCAAGGTCACAGGGCGGGACCTCGAAGGGCCGCGGTCAGTCCGTGTGACGTGAGACGCGCCGAGCTCGTGACCGGACGAGCGCCGCCCTCGAGGGAGACATGAACGTGTAGGGCAGTCCCCCATCGGCTCGCGGCCCGCCCGCGAGCAGGTAGATCCACTCGGGCCGGCCCGGCGTCAACAGGATGTCCGGCGGCTGCCCGGAGCTCGAGCCCGAGCACACGGGTGCTCGTCGCCGTCGCGAGGGCCGTGTTCGAAGTGCGCGATGAGTGTCCGCGGCAACGGACGACGGTTCAGCCACGGTCCACGGCCGCCAGGTGAGCAGGCGCCGTCGTCGGATGACCAGCCACAGACCTCCGGCGACCGCGGTCGCGAGGGCCACGGCCAGGCCCGTCGTACAGGCCACCGCGACCAGTGGCTCGTCGATGCCGACCTCGCGATAGGTCGCCGAGAGCGGCGCCAGCAGCAGGACCACGGCTGCGAACAGCATCACCGTCCAGAGAAGGCCCAGGGCATAGGTCAGGGCCACGGACCCCGGCGAGATGGTGCGTCGCATCGATCGGCTCCTCCCGAGTCGCCAGACGAAGGTCATCCGGCCATGGCTCGAAGGTACCGTACGCTCAGTACACCACTCCGCACCATCCTGCCCGAGCGGTGTCCACGAGCACCGAAAGCTGCTCCGGAGCGGCCCGCTAGTCTGCGTAGGCTGGGTGAGGGACCTTCGAGCCATGCGCGCCCGCACGGCGCACGCGGGGTAGCTGCGGCATCGAATCACGCAAGCCTCGAGCGAGCGCATACATCTCGGCGGCAGGGCGTAGCGATATGAGCCCCACCGCCGCCTCGGACGACCTCGGCTCCGAGGAACGCCAGGGTATCTGCCTCCAGGCGGGCTCGGAGGCCAGGCGCCTGGTACTCGACCACGTCACCTAGCGATAGCTGATGCGTCGCCCCCGCGTACCGCGCCTCCACCGTGCCATCGTCGAAGAGCATGAAGGCGTTGGCCGTCTCTGCCTCGAACGCCGCCCGGTCGAGGTAGAGCCGCGGCTTGTCGCGGATAGGGCTCACCGGCCGTCGGGCAGACGGTCACGCAGTTGCCGCATTCGTTGCAGAAGTCGGTGACCACGGCGACCTGCAGGGCCTGCTCCGTGCGGTAGACCTCCTCGCCCTCGACCACCACCGCCCCGCGCTCCAGGCGAAGCATGGGGGTCACGAAGCGGGAGGGTTGCGAGTCCGTACGTCAGCAGCGCGAGGTTCGGGCAGACGCCCGACGCAGAGGCTGCAGATCGTGTGGCAGTCGAGGCAGCGATCCGCCTCCGCCATGGCCTCCTCGCGCGTGTAGCCCAGGACCGTCTGCTCGAAGCCGCCTCGCGCCGAGACGGGCGTGAACGACACGGGCACGCGATACTCGCGTCGTGCTCGCCGCCGCAGCAGCTCGGGCAGGTCCGCCGGCGGGCTCGCGGCAGCGGCACGAGGCTCGGACGCGGCACCACCGCCGTGATTCGCGATGATGGCGCGGGCGACCGCCTTGCCCTCGGCTGCGGCCTTGACGATCGACGATGGCCCCTCCCCCGCCACGTCGCCGCCCGCATACACCCCTTCGACGGAGGTCTCCATGGTCGATGGGTCGACCGCCAGGTAGCCGGCACGCGTCAGCGCTGGACGCTCGTCACCGAAGAAGTCGAGCAGCGCGTGCTGGCTGATCGCCAGGATGAGGGTGTCGAGCGGGATCTCGAACTCGGAGTCGGGCACGTCCACCGGCACCTTCCGACCCGCCGGATCGCGCTCCCCGCGGTAGGTGGTCCGCGTGCACACGAGGCCCACCAGGGTCCCGTCCTCGACATGCAGGCGAACGGGCCGCGCCAGCTCCACGATGCGCACGCCTTCCTCGCGACACGCGTGCACCTCCTCGCGATCGGCGGGCATCTGGTCGATGGTGCGTCGATAGATCAGCGAGGCCGACTCGGCCCCCACGCGGAGCGCGGACGCGAACCGTGTCCATGGCCGTATCACCGGCGCCGATGACCCCCACGTGCGGCCCCACGGCCAGCGGCTTGCCCTCGCGCACGCTGCGCAGGAAGCGGAGCGCATCCGTCACGCCATGCGCATCCTCGCCGGGCAGCCCCAGGCGCTTGGCCAGCTGGGCGCCGACCGCCACGAAGATCGCGTCATAGCCCTGCTCGCGCAGGTCGGCCAGCGAGAAGTCGACGCCGGCGGTCTGCCCGAAGCGAAACTCGACGCCCATGGCGCGCAGCAAGGTCGAGGTCCTGCTCGATGCTGGCCTGCGGGAGACGGTACTCGGGGATGGCGCCGCCGACCATGCCACCCGCGTACGGGTGCTGCTCGTAGATGGTGGCCGTGATCCCGGCGCGGGCCAGCTCCTCCGCCGCCGCCAGGCCGGCTGGTCCGGCCCCGATGACGGCCACCTTCGCGGCGCGCGCGGCAGGGCGAGGCATGTCCGCCAGGCCTGCTCTCCTGCTCCATGATGAAGCGCTTGACCTGGCGGATGGCCAAGGGCTCGTCGAGATGCGTGCGCACGCAGGTCGTCTCGCAGAGGTGGTCACAGACCTGGCCCAGGATGCAGGGCAAGGGATTGTCCGCTCGCGTGACCCGCACCGCTTCCTGGAGTCGCCTTCGCGGACCGCCCGCATGTAGTGCGGCACGTCCTGGTTCACCGGGCACTCGTCGACACAGGGCGCCTCGATGCAGTCGAACAGACCCAGCGCGCGATCCGTCTTGGAGGCGTCCGTGCGGAACGAGTCCTTCTGGTAGCGCCAGTCGTGGCGCACCTCTCGCGCATAGCGGCGGAGGTTGAGCCGAGTCAGCACGCGCCCGACGAGCGCGACGAGCTCGTCCGCACGCGTCTCGTCCCACCCATGCTCGGCAGCCCACGCCCGGGTCGTGGCCGAGGGCGCCGCACTCGCCGAGGCGAGCGCCGCCGCCAGGGCCTGCTGATCCGCCGTTGCGAGGTGCAGGCCGCTGCCGGTGAGCGCCGACCACTCCAGGAGCGACGCGATCTCGTCCGGGGAAGCCGCCTTCGCGGCGCGGCGCGAAGCGAAATCGGACGAGGTCGACCGCGCCGGCTTCGGTCATGGCCCGATCGAGGTTCTCGAGATACTGGGGCAGGCGCAGGTAGCCGCCGGACTTGAGCAGATCCGAGCACACCGTCACGGTCGTCATGCCCGACGCCAGCAGGTCGGCCACGTTGAAGCAGTCAGCCCCGCCCGCGAAGGACATGGGCAGCGTCCCCCCGAACTCCTCGTTGAGGGTCGCGGCGAGGTTCACCGTCACCGGATGCAGGGCGCGCCCGGACAGGTACATCATGCCCTCGCCCGCGAAACGGCCGCGCCAGTTCTCCACTTCGAGCGTGTTCGACAGCTTGAGCCCGAAACCGACGTCGGCCGCGGCAGCCGCGCGTCGCAGGTTGTGGAGCATGGGCACCGCGTCGGCGTAGCGCAGGTCGTGACCGAAGGCCTCGTCGGGCACCGGCACGTCGCCGAAGCCGAGGTCGTCGTTGATGATGGCGCGCACGCGGTCGGCACCCAGGAGCGTGGGGTTGCACTTGACCGCGGTGTGCAGCCGACGCTCCTCGATGAGGTAGAGGGAGATCTGCTCGATCTCGTCCGGCGGGCATCCGTGCATGGTGGACAGCGTGATGGTGTCCGACAGGCGCGCCGGCACCTCGATCTCACGGACCTCGGGGCACCGCCGCGCCACGATCTCGAGGTAGCCCGGCAGGTAGGCGGAGCCGTCGGCCATGGCCTCGAGGTACCACTGCACGTTGGGGCGTTTGATGCCGGCGAGGTCGTAGCCCACGCTCATGTTGAAGATCACGCCGGGACGCTCACCGGCGAAGCCGAGCCGTCGATGGAGCGCGTGGATCGAGCACCCACGCGCGCAGGTACTCGTCGAATGACTGGTAGACCTTCAGCTCCTGCGACCACTCGACGTTGTAGCCCTCGTCCTGCACGTCGATGCAGGGCTTGGCCACCTCCAGCTCGTCGAGGGTCTGGATCGTCTTGAGCTCGATGAAACGCGCGCCCAGGAGCCAGGCCACGACGATGTTCTGGGCCATCTGCGTATGGGGACCCGCAGCCACGCCCAGCGGGCTATCGAGCGCCTGGCCGTAGACCGCGGTGCGGAACCGGTCTCCCGGCCTGGGCACGAAGAAGGCCGACCGCGGCACCCCGAAGACCGAGTCCTTCGACTCGAGCTCATCGAAGACCCAGTCCACCAGCTGTTCCATCGTGAGCGGTGTAAATCGGTCTCCCATGTCCCCGGGCCCTCCCTCGTCCTCTGTGCGCTACAGGCGTGCGTGCAGTCGGGCCGCCTGCTCGGCCGCCTTGGCTCGGACCTCAGCCGCGTCGACCCTCGTCGGTCGGCCGTCAGCGAACACCACCTCGCCCCCGACCTTCACCTCCAGCGGGCGCACGTTCGGGGTGAAGGCGATGTGCCAGGGATCCATCGGCTCGTACGACCAGGTGACCTCGTCCTCTCGCGCCTCGGGCATCAGGGACCAGCCGTTCTCCAGCCAGCCCCAGGCCGTGTCCGGACCACAGGTCACGTCGACGCTGCGCTCCATCACGTAGGCCAGTCGGAAGGCTTCGATGACGTTGCCGCCGATGCCGTCGGTACCCAGCGCGACCGGGTTGCGGAAGCGGGCAGGATCGGCATAGCCCACCGCGTTGTTGAGGTTGGACATGGGGTTGTGCAGGATCGTGCCGCGCAGGGCATGGTCGGTGGGCAGGTGCACGCAGTGGGCCAGCAGCCAGTCGTCGCGGGTGAGGCCGGCCAATCGCACCGGCGCATCGACATCCCCGATGCCTTCCGCCACGTGGATGTGGACGCCCACGCCCAGCTCCCCGGCCAGCTCCGCGGCGGCACCGCAGCGTCTCATCGCTGCAGGTGAAGGCGGCGTGGATCCCGACCAGGCCCCTCCCGCCGGCCTCGATGAAGCGGCGGTTCTCCTCCAGGCCGCGGCGGGCGCCCTCGGCGCCGTGGCGGTCGGTGACGCCGTACGCGGGCAGGACCCGCACGCCCACCTCGGCACAGGCCTCGGCGATCACGTCGAGCGACCCCTCGATGGCATTGGGCGACTCGTGGTGATCGACGATGGCGGTGGTGCCCGACTCGAGCGCCTCGAGCGCGCCCAGCATCGCGGACCAGCGGATCATCTCCAGGTCGAGGGCGGTGTCGAGCCGCCACCAGATCTGCTCGAGGATGCCCCTGAAGTCGGTCGCTACCTCCGGCGGCGGGGGCATGCCGCGGGCCAGCGCAGAGTACAGGTGGTGGTGGGCACACACCAGGCCCGGTGTGGTGGCGGCCATGGTCTCCTCTCGTGGCTGGTGGTCGATCCCGCTCACTGTCCCACAGCCGATGCCCTCGCCGGCACCCGCCGGGCGGCCCTTTCGAGGCGTCCCGTTGGCCCCCGGGCTTCCGCTGAGCTCGCGAGGCGTGTAGGCTCCGGGCCCATGGACTTCGGCTTCTCCCTCAAGGCAGAGTTCGACATCGGTCGCACCGTCGCACTGACGCAGCAGGCGGAAGCGGCCGGCTTCACCTACGGCTGGCTGTGGGACAACCACGTGCTCTGGCGCGAGGTCTACCCCGTGCTCACGCTCATGGCCGTCAACACCACCAGCATGCGCCTGGGGGCCTGCGTGACCAATCCCACCACGCGTGATCCGAGCGTGACTGCCAGCGTCCTGGCCACGCTGGAGGAGATCTCCGGCGGACGCATGGAGCTGGGCATGGGTCGCGGCGACGGAGCGGTGCGCATGCTCGGCCTGCCACCGACCAAGCTGAAGACCATGGAGCAGGCCGTGCGGGTCATCCGCGAGCTCGTCGAGGGCCGCGCGGTCGAGTACAAGGGCACCGTGCTCGACCTGGGCTGGACCGGCCCGTGGCAGCTGCCGGTGTGGGTCGCGGGTTACGGACCCATGGCCCTGGCCATGACCGGGCGTGTGGCCGACGGGCTCATCCTGCAGCTGGGAGATCCGGACCTCATCGCCTGGATGGCGGGCCAGATGCGAGACGCCGCGGTGGCGGCTGGGCGCGATCCCGGCTCGATCCGGGTGCAGGCGGCCTCGGCTGCCTACGTCGGCCCGGTGGAGGAAGGCCGCGAGCGCGTGCGCTGGTTCCCGGCGATGGTCGCCAACCATGTCGTGGACCTGGTCAACAAGTATCCGCGCGAGGAGCTGCCGGAGTCACTCACGAGCTATGTCGAAGAGCGCGAGGAATACGACTACCGACACCACGCCAAGGTGGGTTCATCCAACGCCGACTACATCGACGACGAGGTCGTGGACCGCTTCACCCTGCTGGGGGATGCAGAGGCCCACGTGGAGCGCCTCTTGCGACTGCACGAGGTCGGCGTGGACCAGTTCAACCTCTACCTCATGAGCGGAGACGAAGAGGAGCAGCTGGAGCTCTATGGCTCCTCGGTCATCCCGGCTGTCCACGCGGCACTGGGCGAGTAGGTCAGGCGGCCCGAGCGACCCTCAGCGCACCCACCGGAACACGGCGAAAGCCTGGGTCGCCGGCCGCTGCCGCCCATCCGAGGGCTTGTTGGCCACGACGTAACGGCCACGCGTCGGGTTCCAGCGTGTCATCACCGACGACCCGCCGCCATCGAGGTTGAAGGCACTGACGGCACCGAGCGAACGCATCAGCTCGCCCATCTCCGCGAGCGTGACCCCGTGGCTGGCACTGCGCCGGCCGTCTACCACGACCATCAGCACGCGGCCATCGGCGGTGACGCCCAGGCCGCTGCGAGGGTGGCGCTGGGATCCAGGCCCGTAGGTGTTGGCGGTCGGCGCTGCGATGCGACCGTTGCGCAGGGTGAAGTAGTTCCCGCCCTGGGCCTCGGTGATGGCCCGGAAGCCCGGTGCGACCGGCAGCGCCCAGGCGCACGGCTTGCCGCGACTGCGGACGACGCGAGTATCAAGGCGGAACCGCTGGCCCACGCGCAGCTGGTAGACCCACTTCTGGGCCCTGTTCTTCACCGAGATCACGGCCTGGCCCGCGCGCAGCGGCGTGTTGCCGCCGTTCTTGCGCACCTTCAGCACTCGAACCACCCGCGCATCGTTGGGACGGAGCTTGCCCTCGAGCGAGACGATCACCTCTCGGCCGCCGTATGACGTCTGCGTGCTGCGGCCGAAGCGCTTGGTGAACAGGACCACCTGTCCGTTGTCGCGCGGCGTGTTGACCTTGTGGATGCGTACGGGCACCTTGGAGCCGGGAGGCGTCACCAGCACCTGTGCGCGAACGTCGTCGATGGCCACGTTGCCCTGGGCGTCGACACCGAGGGTCGGGCGGGTGCAGGCCGTGGCGACCATGAGCTCGCCGTTGGAGACGGCCATCGAATGGGGCGCCGCGTAGCCGTCGGTGCGGTTGCGCGTGGACATGTCTCCGTTGGTGGAGACGAGCGCCTTGAAGCCGGGGCGCTGCTTGCGCAGCGTGATGTTGCGCACGACCGCCCGCCTCACCACGCGGTCGTTCGAGAGCAGGGCCTTGAGTCGCACGGCCGGGTTCCGCGGGTCGACCGTCCCGACGAAGACCTGCTGGGGATGGCCACCGCTCGTGGTCATGCGCCCGAAGCGGTAGTTGACGCCGGCTGAGAGATCCGTGCTTGCACGAGGGGTGAAGCCCTTGGTGATGCGCGCCTCGGCCGCGGCGGCGAACGGCGTCGCGACCAGGGCCACGGCCACGGTCGCGAGCGCGACCCTGCGGATGAATGCGGGCAGTGAGCGGTGGGATTCCATGGCCATAGCGTGGCTCTCGTGCCCGCTCCGCCCCATGGCCCGGAGGTCCCGTGAGCGACCTGACCGAGAGGGGCCCCGAGGCGGGCTCACCGACGAGCTGGCGGGACGGCGCCCGAGCCATATCGCTGACGGTCATTCATCTCCGTGGCCAGGGCGATGCTCTGGGCCACGTTCCGATCGACCACCTGCACCCTGGCCGCATCGAAGGTGTGCAGGGCGCCATCGGTCGTGACGCACACGACCTCGGTCACCGTGCCGGTCTCCTCCGACCAGTTGCTCACGAAACCGACGACGCTGACCGGGTAGCTGCTGGGGTCTCCGGCACCCGGACGGTAGATCGCGGCCAACGGGGTCATGCGTGCGCTCCTTGTGGCGGCGGTGAAGACGACAGGAAGGAGCCTACCGCCCCACGTGCGGTGCCGTGTCGTTGCCGGCCTGCGCGGGACCGTCGGACCGGGCTGCTGGCTCGCCATCCGCTCGTGCCTGCACGCCCTTCTCCGCACCGGCCAGGACCACGCCCCAGAACACGCCGCCCTGGGCGGCGATACCCGCCTGCACCAGCAGGCCAGACTCGGCCAAGGTCCCGACCTCCCGCCAGACCGCCGGGAAGACGACGAGTGCGACCAGGCAGGCCACGAGCAGCCACGGTCGGTCGAGCTCGATGCGGACCGCGACGCCCGCCCGCGCCATGGCCACGGCCTCCGACATGACGACTCCCAACAGCACCACGAGGTAGAGCAGCACCTGGTGCAGCAAGGACATCTCGCTCGCTGCAGCAGGGCCCAGGGGCAGGGCCGAGGCCCCCAGATCGAACCAGCCCAGCAACGACTCCATCGGCTTGACCTCCGCGACGTTGGCCCATGCCAGCCGACGCGGTGCGTCCGGTCAACACGCAGGACTACCTATCTCGCCGCCTCAGGCATCCTCGCGGTCCCCGCCAGGTATCACCGAGGCGACCACGAGCAGGCAGCCGATGGCGACCGCGCCGATGGGCCAGACCTCGTGCCAGTCAAGGTCGATCCCGAGCTGCTCGCCGAAGAGGATCCAGAGTCCGCCAAGCACGAGCAGCAGGCCCACGACCGCCGCGCCCAGGCCACCTCGCGAGCGCCGTCGGCGGCGTGGCGGCGGCGGTTGCTGCGGGGGGGACCACTGCGGCTGCGGCGCATAGGGGTCAGGCGATCGCTGTGGATACCGTCCTGGCGGCTGCGGCGGCGGCGTTTGGGGCCCGCTCGGGTACTCGCTCATGAGCATGCCTCCGGGCGCTGGAGCGAGAAGGACGAGGCGGTGTTCCTGACCCGCAGACTGAGGTGCTCGAGCTCGTCGGCGAAGCCTGGGGTCACCCAACGACCGCCATCGACCTCGGTCAGCCCCGCCGAGCCCAGGTCTGCTGCTCCCAGCACCGACTCGTATGTCAACACCAGCGGGGCGGACGCCGGCACACACATCGTCAGCGACGAGGCATTGAGGGTGATGGAGGCATCGACCGAGCCGTTCGGCAGCAGCAACCGGCCCTCGCTCGCGTTGAGCGTCAGGTCCACGCGTGCCGTCTGCGCCATCGAGGCGCCGGAGAGATCGGCCACGACATCAGCCCCGTTCCAGGTGCCCTCGAGGCTCTCGACCGGTCCGCTGCCAACGTCGATCAGCCCCGTTGCCGCGTTGAGTGTCCCCGAGAAGCGCAGCGCCGGCTTAGCCGGCGCCTGCACGTCCCACCGGCTCTTCTTCGTGCGGCCCAGAAACACGATGTCCTCGTCTGTGGCCGGGGCGAGGTGCACGGTCGTGGTGCCCGCGGTGCTCTCGGCGACCTCGATCCGGGGCGGGTCGGCAGAATCGGTCCGCGCCAGGACCGCCCACGACTCGGTCGCCCCCCGAGTGACGCGGATCTCACCGCACCACAGGTCCACGTCCAAGGCGAAGGCGTCGCCGGTGACCACGCCATCCTGGCTGCTGGTCATGGTGCCGATGTCATCTCCGGCGCAGTTGCCGCTGAGCACCGCGGGGAGCACGCTCTGCAGGTCGCTGAAGGCGTCGTCGCGGACGGAGACCACGGCCGCGCCGAGAAGGAGCCCGAAGGTAGCGGCCACCAGCGCTCCGCCGAACCAGGCGAGCGGCGTGTAGCGGAGGATGAGCCCGAGGCCGATGCCCACGAGGATGAGCGGCCACAGCTGGCCGAGGTCGGCGGCCAGAGCCGGGTCGATCCAGCCGTGATCGACCGCCAGCCGGATGCCGCCGAACGCGATCAGGAAGACACCCCAGCCGAGGTAGCGCCGGTTGACACCCATCAGGCACCAGTCTAGCGAGCCGCGGCCGGGGCAGCCGGCGCATCAGCTCGGTGCTGGCAGGTCGCGCCGCGGGAAGCGATAGAAGGCGGCAGCCGCGAGCAAGGCGATCGCGGCGGCCATCACGGCCAGGTCGCTCACGGTCGCCCCATCGGTCAGGACACGCTGGGCCTTGAGCAGCTGGAACGGCGACCACTCGGCCAGGACTCGCACGTCCGGCCAGATGCCCCCGATGGCCCACGCGAGATAGCTCAGGAGCACGACCGCAGCCGGCAGGCCGATGGCCGGCGCCGCCCGGTCGGCCCCGGTGGAGACGAGGAACGCGAGCGACATGAAGGTGATGAAGAGCAGCGCGTCGGTCAGCCACAGGCCGACGAGGTGCGCGCCGTCGATGCGGTCGCCAAAGCCCACGGCCGTGCCGGTGATGCCGGTCGTGGCCACGAGCACACCGACCGCGATCACGATGAAGATCACCCCCGCCACGTAGAGCGTGAGCAGCAGCGAGCGACGCGAGATCGGACGGGAAAGGATGACCTCCAGGGTGCCTCGCTCACGCTCGCCGGCGATCGCCAGCGCTGGGAAGGCGATGGCCAGGATGCCCATGAGCAGCAAGGTGAAGGGGTGGTTGAAGGCCATCGCCATCGAGCCCTCGAGGGACATGATGTTGCCCCCGCCAAAGCTCGAAGCAAGCTGGGAGAAGAAGGGTACCGAGTCGATGAAGGCGCTCATCTCCTCACCGAAGGCGGCGTACATCACCGGCATGACCACGCCCATCAGGACCAGGCCCGCCGAGATGACCAGCAGGCGCACGGCGTTCCTCCGCAGCGTCTGACGCAGGAGCGCGAGGTTCACGGCCGCAGGCCGTCCACGTCGCCCACCCCGGGCTCCGCGTAGTACTCCATGAAGGCCTCTTCCAGCCTCGCGGGCTCGATCAGGAGGTCCTCCACTCCCGCGCCGTCGAGCGCGGCCAGGAGCGGACCGGGGTCGCCCTCGAGCTGGCACGTGAGCACGCCACCCTGCTCGCGGACGCGGGTCACGCCGGGCACGGCTCGCAGCGCCGGAGCCGGACCGGCAAGACGTATCTCGACCCTCCGGCGGCGGTGCGATCTCAGCTCGTCGATATCGGCCAGCGCGACCAGTCGACCCTCGCGCACGATGGCCGCGCGATCGCACACGCGCTCCACTTCGCTGAGCACGTGCGACGAGAAGAAGATGGTGCGCCCGGCATCCCGTTGGTCTGCGAGGATCTCGTAGAAGGCCCGCTGCATGAGCGGGTCGAGACCTTCGGTGGGCTCGTCGAGGATGGCCAGCTCGGGGTCGGCCTGGAAGGCCTGGATGATGCCCACCTTCTGGCGCATGCCGCGTGAGTAGTCGCGGATCTGGCGGTCCAAATCGCGCTGCGAGAGCTGGAGTCGATCCACGAGCTGGTCACGCAGGACGGCCGGGCGACCGTCGAGACGCTCGAGGTAGGACAGCTGCTCCGACCCGGTCATGCCGTCGTAGAAGGCGATACCGCCCGGCAGATAACCGGTTCGGCGCCGGATCGCCACGCTTTCGCGGACGATGTCGTGCCCCAGCACCCGCGCCCCGCCGGCGGTCGGGTGGAGGTAGCCGAGGAGCAGCCGGATGGTCGTGGACTTGCCGGCGCCGTTCGGGCCCAGGAACCCGAAGACCTCGGCCTCCTCGACCTCGATGGAGAGATCACCGAGCGCGTCGATGCGCTCGCCTCGGGCGAACGGCCCACGATGCCCCCCGTAGGACTTCCCCAGCGACTCGGTGACGATGGCGGGCATCAGTCGGGCCTGGTCGAGCCTCCCGAGGCGCGGTCCCCGGCCAGTCGCCAGGCGAGGGGCAACAGGCCGGCAGCGAGGAACAGCTTGAGCACGTCACCGGGCAGGAACGGATACAGCCCGTAGGGCAGCACGTCAACGACGCTCGCACCGAGCGCCAGCGCCAGCCAGGCCAGTCCGACCGCGTAGACGATGAGCGTGCCGATGAGCATGGCCCCGAGTGACCCGCCGAGTCGACGATCCCACCCCCGCTGGGCCAGCGTCCCGACCACGCCGGACGCGAGGATGAAGCCCAGGAGGTATCCGCCGGTGGTGCCGAGCACGACCCTGCCGCCATCGGCCGCCACGAAGGTCTCGAGTCCAGACCGCTCGAAGGCGAAGACCGGGAGCCCGATGACCCCCAGCAGCAGATAGATGGTGGTCGCGGAGATCCCCCGGCGGGCACCGAGCGCGGCGCTGGTGAAGAGCACGCCGAAGGTCTGCATGGTCACCGGCACATAGGGGTTGTCCGGCACGTAGAGACGACCGAGGCTCACCGCCGGCAGGTCGAACGCGATGCGTGCGCCCAGGATGAGCAGGAGCACGCCTCCGGCGACCAGGGCCACGTCACGCGCCCAGGCCGGGGCGCGGGCGGCCAGGCTTGCGGGGATGAGGTAGTCACCCAGGGTGAGTGCGGGCTGGGGAGCCATTCGCCCGGCACGTTCGGCTGTCGTCATCCGGCGGATGGTAGCAGGGCCGGGCAGGTGCCCGAGGCATGCCCTCAGCGCGCCCTGCCACCGCAGCACCTAGACTTTCGATTCGATGAAGCGTCACTGGAAGCTGATCACCGGCATCGTCGTGGCCGTCGTGCTCGCGCTCGGCGCGGTCGGCTACGTCTGGCTCAACGACCTCGCCGACCCGATGCCGGAAGCAGCGGCGTCATTGCGCTCAGATGCGCTGGTGACCGTGACCTCTGACCCGTGGCTGACGTTCACCCCACAGGATCCGGCCAGCACCGGGCTCGTGTTCTACCCGGGCGGTCGTGTGCCGCCAGAAGCCTACGCGCCGGCTCTCCACGCGATCGCCGAGGCAGGCTACACCGCGGTCGCTCCATCGATGCCGTTCGGCCTGGCGGTGCTCTCGCCGGATGTCGCCACCGATGTCTTCGCAGCCCACCCGGAGATCGACCGCTGGGTCGTCGGGGGCCATTCGCTCGGCGGCGCGATGGCGGCGCAGTATGCAGACGGCCACAATGCTGTGGACGGGCTGGTCCTCTGGGGAGCCTACCCTCCCGGCGGCGTGAGCCTGGCCGACTCCACGATCGCGGTGACCTCCATCTACGCCACCGAAGACGGCCTCTCGGACCCCGCCGAGATCGACGCCTCGCGCTCGCAGCTGCCGGCTGACGCCGACTTCGTCGAGATCGATGGAGGCAACCATGCCGGCTTCGGCTGGTATGGCGAACAGGCGGGGGACGGCACCGCGAGCATCAGCCGCGAGGAGCAGCAGTCGCAGGTGGTCGCCGCCACGCTGGACCTGCTCGAGCGGGTCGACGCCACGGCCGAGGACTAGATCCCGGAGGCAGGCCCCACGCTGTCCTTCAAGGCGAGCTGGAGTGCCCCGGCATCGCGCTCCACGACCTCCACCTCGAAGCGATGCTCTCCGGGGGCCAGTCGGTGGCCGGATACGCGCAGGGTCACGACGTCGCCTTTGCCGAACGCCACGGGCGAGGTTCGCGAGACGTCCGTCGCACGGTAGACCGTCGGGTCGCCCGACCTCGTGGCCGTGATAGAGGCCGGGTCGATGGTCGAGCCGTCCACGACCACGGCGCCGATGCCCACGAGTCGGCCGTCGCCAAGTCCGTTCCTGGCCTGCAGGCTGAAGCCATCTCCATCGTGGCGCAGGCTGCCGTTGATGTAGAACTGGCGGACCAGGAAGTCGGGCACACGCATCCGCGCAGCGTAGCGGTTCGCGAGCGTGCCGGCCGGCTAGCCCGTTGACGTGCAGGGCTTCACGGATCCTCGAGGGCGGCCCTCCACGACCGAGCCGGGCTTCCCCCTGAAGCGAGCCTCTACTATCCCCCCGTGCTGCTCGACCTCTTCCGTCTGCTGGCCGTGACCCTTCTGGTCATGCATGGCCTTTCGCACGTGATCTGGTTCCTCGCCGCGTGGACATCGGTGCGTACCGGCGTCGGTGCCGGAACCTGGCTCCTGCCGGGCGAGGTCACGATATCCAGCCCGATCGGCAAGGTCCTGGGCCTGCTCGCGCTCATCGTGGTGGTCGTCTTCCTGGCTGCTGCCGCCCTGCTGCTGGCGGGCCTGCCGAGCTGGCGCAGCCTGGCCAACACCGGCGTGTTCCTGTCGTACGGTGCGGTCGTGCCGTGGCTGCGCCAGTCACCGGGATCCTGGGGCATCACCTCGGTGGTTACGAACATCGTGCTCATGTTCCTGCTGGCCCTGCCCCTATCGGTCGACGTCACCGGCTGAGCTTCTCGACATCGCATCTTCGCGCACGACCGGGTACTATCCTCAGGCGCCGGTCACGCGAGCGAGCGGGCCGTCCCGCATGGTGGCTATAGCTCAATCGGCAGAGCATCGGATTGTGGCTCCGAAGGTTACGGGTTCAAGCCCCGTTAGCCACCCCACAAACATGAGCGCGAAAGCCCCCCTCTGGGACGAACCAGAGGGGGTTTGCACTTGGCGTCTGCACCCCCATCTGCACCCTCAGCAGCCACCCTCCCCTACTTCGGCCAGCGCCCGGCCGCAGTCCACTCGCGTGTCGCTTGCCAACCGGTAGCCGTGGCGAAGATTGAACCAAACCACGCACTGACGGCCTCATTCCTTGTAGCGGGAGGCGATGACGCGGCGGTCTCAACAGTGGCCGCCTGGACCGCGCCGAGCCACTGGCGAACCCAGCCCGCCGTAGCGAGAGGGGAAGTCGGATGAGGAAGCTGATCGCGCTGTTCGCGGCTGGGCTGCTGATGCTGGGCGTCGCCGCGCCCACTGTCGCCGCGCCCGATGCGGAGAAGAACAAGAACATGGGCTACTGGGAGATCGTGTGCGAGCCCTTGGGCGGCACCTTCACGGTGGTCGCCAAGGGCATCCCTGGTTGGCGCACTGACGACGGACCAGGCAATACGCCGATCCATCTCCGCGCTGGGGTCTTCGAGGTCTGGGCGGGGAGCGCTCTCGTCGAAGAACCGTTCCTGTGGGGGCCACC
Organism: uncultured Chloroflexia bacterium; assembly: GCA_963800275.1. Classification (GTDB taxonomy): domain Bacteria; phylum Chloroflexota; class Limnocylindria; order Limnocylindrales; family CSP1-4; genus JAFMJV01. The sequence goes on along the minus strand of CAWDAI010000006.1, from coordinate 477,106 downwards.
GAAGGGACTCGAGAAGAACGATCTCATCGGGCCGTGCTTCCTCCACCTCGACGGTGGCAGCCGTGCCCTCTTCGATATCGAGATCCATGATGCCTACTTCCTGACTCCAGGCGCATAGCGACGGCTTAGCCGAACGAGCTGTTGACTCGAGGCCCGTCCCGCGAGGGGCGGGCCTCTTCTTGTGTGACCCCGCTCGCGTCGGGCCTACGTCCTGGCCGATGCCCATACCCGCGGCGCTTCGACTTCAGACGGGTGAAGGCGTCCAGGAGCACCCAAACCTGCACCTGCGAGGATGGCGCCGGCACCATCGTCGTGGCGCTGTTCCAGATCGTCGTCCGCCAGGACGGACCGCCACAGCTTCTTGCCCTCGTCGGATAGGTGGCGAGGCGGTCTGGTGGTGTTCGTCATGGTCGGAAAGTCCTACTGCTGCCTGCGGGCACCGGATACGGCTCCGATCGCTTGCCAGCAGCCGGTGGACCCGGCGAGGGTTTGGGGCACGGCCGGCTCTTGTGCCTCTCGAGCCCGGCTGGATCGGGCCCCGACCGCCGATAAGCGCGGACGCGGCCAAGTGGGGTGGGGCTTGCGGAGGAGTGCAGCCCCACCCCGTCCACCCCTGGCGGTTCACGAAGCTCGTTGCGCAAGGCGCGTCGCGACGCGGGTAGCAGTACGTGGTCACGACACGGGCCCCTCGATGTTGCGATGCACCCCGGGAGGGACCAAGATACTCCCGCTGGTGCGTACGTCACCGGCACCGCCCTCTGCGATGAACCCCTCGGGCGCACGGTGCAGGAGGACGAGGCCGTTCGAGCTCCATCACTTCGGCAGTGTCGAAGGCGTGGACCGGCCGCTGGCGATACCGCTCCCGCGTAGCGGGAGTGGGCCAGCTCATCGTCGTCGCAGGACGCCGGGCCAGTCCTTGCCGACCGCATGCAATGCCCGGAAGCGTAACGCCCGCGTCAGGTGTGTGACGGGTCACGACCGAGACGCGGACCACGCCTGGACCCCGAACCAGGAACGTCTGCCGCACGTCCCGTACCATCAGTGGACGGGGGCGGCTCGTCCGCCCTCGACGATGCTGCCATGACAGGGGGACCACCGATGATCGACCGTACTTCACACACCGACGCCGAGCGCGAGGCGCGGACCAAGCCGGGCTTGCCGGCTGACGCGCAGCAGCCCTTCTACCGGCCAGCGGACGAGCGCCACGAGCGCATGGCCTTCCGCTTCACCGGCAACAGCGGCCTGGTGCTGCCGGCCATCTCCCTGGGGCTGTGGCACAACTTCGGCGACGACGTGCCCTTCGCCCGTCAGCGGGCGATCGTGCGTCGGGCCTTCGACCTGGGCATCACCCAGTTCGACCTGGCCAATAACTATGGCCCGCCTTTCGGCGCGGCCGAGGAGAACTTCGGACGTATCTTCGCCAAGGACCTGCGCCCCTATCGCGACGAGCTGGTCATCACCACCAAGGCCGGCTGGCACATGTGGCCTGGCCGGTACGGCTGGGGTGGCTCACGCAAGCATGTGCTCGCGAGCCTCGAGGCCAGCATGGCGCGCATGGGCCTCGACCATGTGGACATCTTCTACTCCCATCGCATCGACCTCGACACCCCGCTCGACGAGACGATGGGTGCCCTGGCCACGGCGGTGCACCAGGGCAAGGCCCGCTACGTGGGCATCAGCTCCTACTCGCCGGCACGTACTCGCGAGGCCGCGCGGATCCTGCGCGAGCTGGGCACGCCCCTCCTCATCCACCAGCCCAACTACTCGATGTTCAACCGCTGGATCGAGGCCGAGCTGCTCGACGTGCTCGAGGCGGAAGGCGCCGGCTGCATCCCCTTCTCACCGCTGGCGCAGGGCCTGCTGACCGATAAGTACCTCGACGGGGTGCCAGCCGGCAGTCGGGCCACCCAGGACAAGACCATCTTCGGTGACCAGTTGAGCGAGACGAACCTCAAGCGGGTGCGCGCGCTCAACGAGATCGCCCGGCGGCGCGGCCAGTCATTGGCCCAGATGGCCATCCTGTGGGTCCTGCGCGATCCGCGCGTGACGAGCGCGCTGGTGGGAGCCAGCTCGCCCGAGCAGCTCGAGGACACCGTCGGTGCGCTCGAAGGTGCGCCCTTCAGCGACGAGGAGCTCGCCGAGATCGATGGCTACGCCCAGGCCGGCGCCGGCGTCGACCTCTGGAACGTATCGGCCGGCCTCTAGCGCCCGGAGCCGGCCCGATCCGGAGCCGGCTCGCCACCTCTGTCTAGTTGGTGCGGGTGACCTTGCGGATCGAGCGAGGCTGCTCGGGATCGCCACCCTTGGCGATGGTCACGTTCCGCGAGTGCAGCTGTCCGGGCACGATGGACGCGATGGGCATCAGCCACTCCGGCAGCGTCGTCGGCAGCCGTAGCGCCCAGGTGCCCTTGTCCAGCAGTCGCTCGGAGTCGGACGCGATGAGCAGCCGCGCGCCGAGCTCGCCGCCGACGCGGTCGATGACGGCTTCCATGTCGGCCTCGGTCGCGCCTCGCGGTGCGACACAGAAGGTCGGGAACCCGGCCTCGATGAGCGCCAGCGGCCCGTGGATGAAGTCGGCCGACGAGTAGGGGTCGGCCAGCGTGTAGCTCAGCTCCTTGAGCTTGAGCGCCCACTCGCGCGCGGTGGCGTAGTGATAGCCGCGGCCCAGGATGATGCAGCGGTCGAGGGTGGACATGTCGGCCGCGATGCGCGCGGACTCGTCATCGAGCTCGAGCGCGCGAGCCAGCGCCTGGGGCACCTCGGCCAGATCGGCCGAGGCATCGGTGTCTGACAGCTCGGCCGTGAGCATGGCCAGCACGAGCAGTGTCGCGGTGTAGGTCTTGGTCGCCGCCACGGCCAGCTCTGGCCCGGCGCGCAACGCGATGTGATGGGCTGCCGCCTCCGCCATGTCCGAACCCGGGGTGTTGGTGATGGCCAGCGTCAGGGCACCCTGGGACCGCGCGGCACGGATGACACTGACCACGTCGGGTGAGGCGCCCGACTGGCTGATGCCGATGACGAGGTCGCGGCTGTAGTCGGGCGCTGCCCCGTATAGCGTGTGCACGCTGGGCGTGGCCAGCCCGACCGAGATACCGGCTCTGACAGCCAGTGCGTACTGCGCGAAGATGGCGGCGTGGTCAGAGGTGCCCCGCGCGGCGATGACCACGTTGCTCGGATCGACCTCCCGGATCACCTCGGCCAGCGCCGCGACCTCCGGGCCGGCCTCAGCCAGCAGTCGAGCCGCCACCTCCGGCTGTTCCTTGATCTCATCGATAAGGGCCAACTCAGCCAACCTCCAGACCATGTCCGCGGGGATAGAGCCCGGGGATGTCCACGGGCAGGCGGCCGGAGATCGGCTCCCGGCCGAAGAGTGCATCGGCCACCGCCCCCACGCTCGCGGGCACGATCGCATAGCTGCACAGATAGGTGGGCGCCGCGGGGTAATCGGCCAGGTCATACGGCGTGCGCATGGCCACGGCGACGGTCGGCGTACCCGTCCCCAGCACCGCGTCCACCATCTCTGCCTGGCTCGGTTGCACGTTGCTGGCCAGCGTGGCCACGACCACGAGGTCGGCCTCGCGCGCTGCGGCCCGCGCGGCAGCGATGTCATCGCCCGTCGGCTGAGCCGGGACCCGCAGGTCCACCACGTCGCGATGGTGGTGTCGCACCGCATCAGCCAGCGCGAGCGCCTCGTCCTCGGACGAATCGGCCGGCGTCAGCTCGCGTGGCCGGGGCGTGATCACGAGCACCTTCGCACCGGCGGCTGGGCGCAGCGGCAACAACCCGGCGTCATCGCGCACCAGCGTGATCGCCGCCCGCGCCGCACGTCGGGCGAGGTCACGGTGGGCGTCGCTGCGCACGTAGCTGCGCTCGGGCCAGGTGAAGTGCCTCAGCCAGCGACGCAGTCGCAGGACCCGTCGCTGGGAGCTGCGGATCCGGCTCGGGGGCACGAGTCCGCGCAGGGCTGCCTGGCGCAGGCCGTCCTCCAGCCGGCGCTGGGCGGTGCGATCGGGGGTGAGCAGGAGCAGGTCGACACCGGCGCGCAAAGCTACGATGCTGTCGATCACGCCGCCGATGCCCTGCGCGACCGCCCGCATGTCCATGGCATCGGTGATGGAGACACCCGTGAAGCCGAGCCGGTCGCGCAAGAGCTCGTGCATCACCGTCCGTGAGACTGTCGCCGGCAGGCCCCGATCACCGGTCACCGCCGGCAGCGCCACGTGGCCCGACATCATCATGCCGGCACCGGCCCCGATCGCGCCGCGGAAGGGCACGAGCTCACGCCCCTCGAGACCGTCGAGGTCGAGGTCGATCGAAGCCAGCGCATAGTGAGGGTCGGCGCCGACCGCACCGAAGCCAGGGAAGTGCTTGGGCGTGGCCACCACGCCACCTTCCTGCAGTCCTCGCGTCATGGCGGCGGCATGCCGGGCCACCATGGCCGGGTCCGATCCGAAGGCACGGGTCCCGAGTGAGACGTTGGCCGGCTCCAGCGCCAGGTCGCACACGGGCGCGTAGTCGACGGTGACGCCCAGCGCGCGCAGCTCTCGGGCAGTCGCTCGCCCGACGGCCTCGGTCAGGGCGGGGTCGTCAGCGGCACCGAGTGCCATCTGCCCTGGGAATCGCGTCGAATCACGCACCCCTACCAGCTGGCCGCCCTCCTGGTCGACGGCGATGAGCAGCGGCAGCCCCGCCGGCGCTGCTGCGTGGAGTCGCTCGGTCAGCGACACCAGTCCCTCGGCGTCGACGGCATTGGCACGCAGGAACAGCGTCACCCCGTGGGCCTGTCCGTCAGCCACACGTCGCAGCAGCCAAGCCGGTGGCTCCGTGCCATCGAACGCCGGCAGCAACTGCGCCAACACCGTCTCGGCCGGCAGGAGCGGACCCGGGCGACGGGCGCGCTGGGTCGGACCCGGCGCGCGCTCTGGTTCGGTCGGCCAGCTCAAGGGCTACTGCCCTCCCCCGGCATCTCGACTAGCCCTTGACGGAGCCCGACAGGATGCCGCGCACGAAGTAGCGCTGCAGGGCCAGGAATACCAGCATCGGCAACACCATCGTGACGAAGGCGCCGGCGGTGAGGATGTGCCACTGCTGGCCGCGTCCGCCCACGAGCCGGCTCAGCTCCAGGGTCATGACCGAGCGCTCCTCGGTGGCACCGAGGAAGACGAGGGCCACCAGCAGGTCGTTCCAGACCCACAGGAACTGGAAGATCGCAAAGGCCGCGAGGGCCGGCACCGACAGCGGCAGCACCACCCGGATGAACATCTGGAAGTGGGTGGCACCGTCGATGGAGGCGGTCTCGAAGAGATCGCCCGGCAGCTGACTGATGAAGTTGTAGAGCAGGAAGATGGCCAACGGCAGACCGAACGCTGCGTGCGCCAACCACACGCCGAGGAAGGTCTGGTTGATACCCAGCGTCTGATAGATCTCCTGCACCGGGATGAGCGCCATCTGCAGCGGCACCACGAGGAGCGCCACCACGACCATGAAGAGCGTGCCCCGGAAGGGGAACCGCATCCAGGCGAAGGCGTACGCCGCGAAGGCCGCGATGGTGATGGGGATGATCGTGGCGGGGATGGACACGATCAGGCTGTTGATGAAGGCGTTGGCCATGTTCTCGCCGCCCAGGACCGCGTCGTAGTTGATGAGCGTCCACTGCGTCTGGATCGGATGGAGCAAGGCCTCCCACCAGCCGCTGGTACGGATCTCCCGAGCGTCGCGGAACGAGCTCACGAGGATGCCCAGCGTAGGCAGGAACCAGATGATGCAGACGACGATGACGGTGATGCGGACCGGGAGCTTGCGCCAGAAGCCCCGGCGCGCCGGGCCTGCGGCCTGTGTCTGGGCGGTCATGACGCCAACCCCTGCTTGCGGATCTGTCGAACGTTGATGAGCGCCAGCGGCAGCACGGCCAGGAAGAGGACCACGGCCAGCACGGAGGCGCGCCCGGTGTCGAAGTACTGGAACGCCTGGATATACATCTGGTTGGCGACCACATCGGTGTCGAAGCGGCCACCGGTCATGACGTAGACGATGTCGAAGACCTTGAGCACCACGATGGAGGTGGTGATCGTGACCATGATGAGCGAGCCTCTGATCATGGGCACGATGATGCCCGTGAACTTCTGCCGCTCGGTCGCGCCGTCAAGCGCGGCTGCCTCCAGCAGCTCGGTGGGCACGCCCTTGATGGCAGCGGAGAGCACGACCATGGCGAAGCCCGTCTGGAGCCAGATGAGGATGACGATCAATGAGAACGTGCTGATGTGCCAGTCCGGGGTCTGGACCCACGGCACCGGCTCACGGCCGAGCCCCACCACGATCGCGTTGAGCAGGCCGTACTGGGGCTGGCCAGGTGGCTGCCAGGCGTAGACGAAGCGCCAGATCACCGACGCCCCCACGAGCGAGATCGCCAGGGGCAGGAAGACGAAGGTCTTGGCCACCGACTCGAAGCGGACGCGGTCGAAGATGCCCGCGATAAGCAGGCCCAGCCCGACCGATCCTGCGACCCCCACGACGAGCCACAGGATGTTGTTGAAGTACATGGCCTGATTGGCCGGGTTGGTCAGGGCCCAGTTCCAGTTCTCCACGCCCGCGCCCTCGGTGAAGGACTTGATGACCGTGGAGATGACGGGCCAGACCAGGTAGATGGTCAGGAGTGCGAGCGCCGGTCCCACGAAGACCCACGGCAGCAGCCGGCCTCGCCAGGTGGACGACATGCGCATGACGAGGGCGTTGAGCCCGGCGTAGAAGAACCACACTCCGCCGACGCCGACGGCCAGCGCGACCGCGGCCAGGACGAGCTTGGCGGCCGTGCGGTTGCCGCTGCCGGCGCGCAGGAGGTCGCCCTCGCGGGTATTGCCCACGAGGTCGTAGAACATGGCCGCGACGTTGGCCGAGGCCCGATCGTCCAACAGGAACCAGATGCCGATGATGAGTCCGGCCAGGGCCAATACCGCACCGACGGGGATCAGGAAGCCGCGCCACCCCGTGGCGAAGCCACGCCAACCCGATGGTGCGTCGGGGTTGGGCCGTTCGTCATTCACGCTCACGCCTCCTCCATCCCTCTCACGACGTGCCCTTGCCGGAACGAGGCGGGGACCCGTGGCTCAGGCCAGGGTCCCCGCCAAACCAAGCTAGGTCGGGATCAGTTCCCGGCGAGCTGGTTGTCGATGTCAGCGAGCACCTGATCGAGGTTCGCACCGTTGTCCTGGATCCACTGCACGACACCGGCCCAGAAGGCGGCGCCGGAGGCAGGCATCAGGTCAGAGGCATCGAAGCCGAAGGAGGTGGCGTTGGCGATGATGGCCGATCCGACCTCCTGCTTGTAGTTGCCCGCGTACCACTCGGCCGGCGTGGCCTGGTTCGCGGAGAACGCACTGCCGGTGTCGATCCAGGCCTTGATGCCGTCCGGCGTGGCCAGGTACTGGAGCAGTGCACGCACCTCGGGCCGATCCTGGGTGACCATGAAGGCGTCACCAGAGCCGAGCGCGGGGTTGCCGTACTGCGGGTCGATCGGTGGGAAGTAGAAGAGGCCCACGTCCTCACCCACCACGTACTGGCTGGTGCCGTCGCCGGCCTTGGCGTCCGGGAAGAAGTCCGGGCCGTACCAGGTGGCCTGCTTCTGCATCCAGCAGCCGGGGTTCTGCAGGTTGTCGTTGAACATGGGGTCCATGGCGTCGGTCTGCGACGTGGCCAGGATGGCCGTGTTGCCACCAAGCACGTAGCCCGGCGTGAAGTAGATCTTGCCCGCCAGCTCGAAGGCGTTCTTGACCTGATCAGAGGTGAAGGGCAGCTGCAGAGCGGCCCAGGCGTTGTAATCGTCGAGGCTGGCGGTGCGCAGCATGATGTCTTCGATCATGTCGGTGGCGATCCAGCCGGTGGCAGGACCGGCGTCCATGCCCACGCACCAGGGTGAGCTGCCGTCGGCCACGATCTTATCGGACAGGGCGAGGAGCTCGTCCCACGTGGTCGGCACCTGGTAGCCGGCGGCTTCGAACGCCTTGATCGGGTACCACACGACCGACTTGACGTCGACCTTGTAGGGCATGCCGTAGATGGCGTCACCCGACGAGTACAGCCCGACCGTCGCCGGATGCTCGGCGATCAGCTTCTCGGTATCGAGCATGGGGCTGATGTCCTGGATCAGTCCCTGGGCGCCGTACTCGAGGATGGCGGCTGGCTGGGCCAGCTGGATGATGTCAGCCGCGGCGCCGCCGTTGAGCGACACGTTGACGAGGGTCTCGTGCTGACCCGAAGGGACCTCGGCGACCGAGACCGCGATGCCGGTGGCATCGATGAATGGCTGCAGGGCCGCAGAGAAGTTGTCACCCTCGCCGCTGATCCACTGGGTCTGCACGGTGACCTGGCTGCCGGCCATGGGCTGGTCGGCACTCATGGCCTGGTCGAGCTCGGCATAGCCGGTCGAGGCCATGGCGTCCGCCGAAGCGGCAGGGCTCGCGTCCTGCGCAGCGACACCGAAGCTGCTGAATGTGATGGCCGTGGTCGCCAATGCGGCGCCCATGATGGCCGTCTTCCGAGTGCGATGCATCACACCTCCTCCTTGATCCCGGCCGTTCCTCGGCCGAGAATGGTTCCTGGATCGACCCGGGGTGCCCCAACGGCACCCAGCCATGTCTACGAGCCTTCGCTGCCCTCCTCCCTTCGCATCCCCCGTGCGTGGCGGATGCACCGGTCGTACCGACCGCGAACGCCCGACTTCATCAGCGCCCGTCGCAGGCTGGTCGCGGACGTCATGCCGCGAGTGCCAGTCCCAGGCGGGAAGTCATGAGCATGGCCGCCGCACCCAGCTCGACGACGTCGTCGCCGGTGCGGCCGATATGAATGGTAGCCCGCTCGGCCAGCAACGGAAGCGCCGAACGCCTCGCCTCGCCGCGGACCGCGCACAACCAGGGTTCCCCGTAGGCGGCCATCGGGCCCACCAGCACGAAGTCGCGGGCACCGAGCGTGCCGATCATGGCCCCGATGACGCGTCCGAGTGGGACCGCGCTCTCGAGCACGATATCTCGCGCCACAGGATCGCCGCCGCGGAATGCCTCGAGCAGCGCCTCATGGCTGACCGTGCGTCCCGCGAGGGCCCAACCGTCCCGTGTCCGCGCGGCCTCCCGGGCTCTCGACAGGACGGCCCGCAGGCTGGACAGTGTCTCCAGGCAGCCGCTGCTTCCGCAGCGGCAGGGAGCGTCATCATCCGAGACGCGCGTGTGGCCGATCTCCCCGGCGCCCGAATCATCACCCGGATAGAGCCGCCCACCGAGCACGATGCCGGCCCCGATGCCCTCGCCCACCTTGACCACCACCATGGCTTCGAAATTCTCGTGTCGGCCGAAGGCCCACTCCGCCATGGCCGCGGCCTGCGAATCGTTGACCACGATGACCGGCAGCCCGGTCAGCCCCGTGAGGTGTGGCCCGGTCGGTTCGTCGCGCCAGTCGAGACCGACCGCCCAGCGTACGGTGCCGGTGGCCGTGTCGATCAGGCCGGGCGCACCGACACCGATGCCCACCAATGGCCGCTGGGCGGCATCCACCAGCGCCAGTGAGATCTCGTCGAGGGCGTCGCGGGCCTCGTCGCCGTCCCGCCCGTCGAGCACACGCGACGCACGGGCCTGGACGTCACCCTTCAGGTCGATGACCACACCGCTGATCCGCTCCTGATCGACATCGATGCCGATGAGCTGGCGCGCGTCGGAGGGCACGCGCAGCAGGATCGGTGCCTTGCCGCCGGTCGAGGGGCCCGTGCCCGCCTCGGCCACGAGACCATCCGCGATGAGGTCCTCCACCACATCCGAGACGGTCGTGCGCGTCAAGGCGGTCGCACGTGCGACATCCGCGCGGCTGAGCGGGCCATCCTCGAAGATAGTGCGCAATACCAGCCGTTCGTTGGCGCGGCGGGTCTGGTTATGCGTCGCCTTGTGGGCGGTGATCGCAGGCACGGACTCCCTTTGTAAGCACGGTAGACAAAGTAACAATACGCTCTTTGTCAAGTCGCTGGACAAAGGTCCTGGATGCCCTAGGCTGGGCTACGCGCTCACCTGTCTGGCCGGGGCCGTCATCTCGTCCGCTGGTCGTGCACTCCGCTCGCCCGCGGCCTCGCCCGCCACCGCAGGTGCTTCAGCGCGGACCGTCCCACGGTGACTCGGGCGTGCGCGTTTCTGGGCGTACATCTGCGCGTCAGCTGCGCGCAACAGCTCCCGACCAGTGCGGCCGTCGCGTGGATGCGAGGCCAGCCCGGCACTGCAGGTCACGAACACCGTCGAGCCATCGGCCATGGGATGCCCCTGCTCGGCCACAGCCCGCTCGACCCGCTCGGCCACGCCTTCCGCCTCTCGCAGGTCGGTCTCGGGCATCACGACCACGAACTCGTCACCGCCGTAGCGCGCGACCACGTCGCTGGTGCGCACGGCTGCCCGGAGCGCTCCCGCGATGCTGCGCAGCACGCGATCGCCGGTCTGGTGCCCGTGCGAGTCGTTGATCCGCTTGAAGTCGTCCAGGTCGACCATCAGGACGCTCAAGGGGGCCCGGCTGCGTGCCGCGCGGGCGGTCTCCTGGCGCAGCCGCTCTTGCAGGTGTCGGTGGCTGTACACGCCGGTGACCAGGTCGGTCTCGGCAGCATCTCGGAGCTTCCGCACCAGGCGCGCGTTCTCCAGCGAGGAGGCCACCTGGTTGGTCATCGTGCGCAGCAGGGCGGTCTCTCCGGCGTGGAAGCTGTGGCCCGGATCCTGGGCGATGAACTCCACGAGGCCGGTGACGCGGCCGGCGGTGGAGAGGGGCAAGAGGAGCGCCGCCGCTCCGCCCAGCGCGCGCAGCCGCTCGAGGTCGGCACGGTCCACGGCCTCCCTGGCCGGATCGATCCACACGCACTCGTCCTCCAGCAGGACCCGGCGCAGGGTCGGTTGTAGGGCCAGGTCGCGGGCGGGCCCGATGAGCGGGCGACCGTGGGCTCCGACGGGCACGAGGGTGCCGTTCTCAGGATCCCAGCGCGAGATGAGGCAGGCGTCCATGCGTGCGGCCCGGCGCAGCTTGCCGGCGAGCACGTCGGCCAGGTCACGCTCGTCAGTGGCGCCGCCTCCGGCCTGGCTGATGTCGAGCAGGGCCGCCAGCTCGTCCACGTGACGGTCGCGCTCGGCCAGCAGTCGCGCATTCTCGATGGCCACGGCAGCCTGGTCGGCCAGCACACCGAGCAGGCGCGCCTCGTCCTCGGAGAAGCGGGCCAAGCCCAGGCGCGAGAGAACGACGACGCCGATGACCCGGCTCTCCGAGCGTAGTGGTGCCAGGAGCATCGACTCCTCCGGCAGATCCGGAGAACCCGGCACCGGTACCGCTCGCGGGTCGCTCGCAGCGTCATCGACGGTCAGCGCCTGGCCCGTCTCGGCCACCCAGCCGGTGATGCCCTCACCCACCGTCACGCGCAGGCCCGAGCGGGATTCGCCGTCGTACTCGCGAGCGTGCGGCCGGAAGGCCACCGGCTCCAGGGTACGACCGTCCTCGTGGAGCACATAGACCCGGGCATTGTCGAAGGCCACCACTTGCTGCGTCTGCGAGCAGAGGGTGGAGCTGATCTCCTCGACGTTCGTCAGGCGGGTCAGCTGCGAAGCCACCGACTGCACCGCCTCCAGCTGCGCCGTCCAGGCGATGGGACGCGGACCGAGACGAGTCGAGACGTTGCTGACCAGCTGGCGAGCACGCATGCGAGCGATGGCCAGGTCCTCGTCGCTGAAGGGCTCGGGCCGCACCCGCTCCAGGGTGAGCATGCCGGCGCGCTCGTCGGGCAGGGTCACGTGGGCGACGGCCCCCGGTTCCGCATCGGCCCCCGGGGTCGGACCGAAAGCCGGGTCCTCGCCCGCGGTCTCCGGATGCAGGTCCTGCCCAAGCAGTGATGCCACCGGCTCGAGGACCCCGTCGCCACGGTCGAGGTAGAGATGGATGCCGTGGTCGGCGTCGATGTCATGCGCCAGCCTGCGCAGGGATTCGGCCGCGCGACCGCTGAACGTCACCATCAGCGCGTCGCCCCTTCAGGCAGGGATCGGCGCATGGGCGTCTTTTCCGGCGATGGACGACGGGTCGCCGCCACCAGGAAGACGATCGCGCCGATCGCGATGAGCGCGTCGCCGAGGGAGAAGGCGGTCGCCATGGGCAGCGCTCGCGGGAAGGCGAAGATGTCGCCGAGGAAGGGGAAGACGGTGTCAGGCCCGATCAGGACCACGTTCGAGTAGTAGTCGACGGGGAGAGCTGCGCTTCCGGTCAGCTCCTGCCAGACCGAGGGCGAGGAGGGCATGTAGCCACCGTTGGCCACGATGGCCACGAGGTTGAGGATCGCTCCCGCGGCCACGATGGCCAGGCCCGGCAGGCGTGCGTTCCGCAAGAGCGCCAAGAGGACCACCAGCGTGGAGAGCACGTAGATGACGGGCCCTTCTGGCCCGACCCGCTCCTGCACCGGATCAGCGAACAGGACCAGCTGCACCAGCAGCCCTGCGAGCGCCAGCTGCCACCACACGAAGTGGACGTGCTCGAGCTCGCGCACGCGTCCACCGAGCAGTCGGCCGATGACCAGGCCGGCGCCGATGGCGTAGAGCAGCAACACGTCAGTCTCCTGGCTTCCACACACGACGCCGGCGCTCGAAAGGGCGCCGGCGCCACGGATATCCGGACTCGCGCCCTGCTCGGCAACTGCGGCCCGACGACTGGCGCGAGTAGTGCCGTCGAGCCCTCATGGGTCGTATTCGGTCGGTGCTACCAGCGGAACGGGGCCGCCAGGGTGAGCACGAACGCAGCGACCACCGCGAGGCGGAGCGCCAGATCCTTGTGTCGGCTCATGCCTGAGTCTCCTTCGGTACCGGGACAGGTCCCGTGTGCTGCGAGTGCTCGGTGCTCGGTCGGGGGTTCTTTCCCTGACCTCGTCGATACTCGCGGCGGGCAGCCTCACCCTCCATGGGGAAGTGGTACTAGGACGGGGGTTGTCCGGGCGCACCGCCCCTCATCACCGTGCACTCCACCGGGCCCAACCCTGCCCCACCGTCAGGGGGTACCTGCCGGGGTACCAGCGGGGCCTTATGCTGCCGGTATGGCTGACGAGCACCTCAAGGAGACCAGCGTCGAGCGGCGGGTCATCCACCGCGGACGGTTCATGAACTTCCGCATCGATACCATCGAGGATGCCCAGGGCAAGCGCCATACACGCGAGGTCGTGGAACACCCCGGTGCCGTCTGCATCATCCCTGTCCTGGGCGATGACGTGCTCATGGTCCGTCAGTGGCGCACGCCGGTCGAGCAGGTCGTCCTGGAGCTACCGGCGGGGACCCTGGATCGTGCCGACGACGGCTCGATCGAAGATCCGAACCTGGCCGCGCCCCGGGAGCTCCGCGAGGAGACCGGCTACGAGGCTGAGCGCTGGCGGGCGTTGGGCCGGTTCTGGACCGCGCCCGGCTTCGCCGAGGAGGAGATGCATCTCTACCTCGCCACTGACCTGCGGCCGCTCGATGAGTACCGCGGTCCGGACGTGGACGAGTACCTCGATCTCGTGCGCATGCCCTGGCGTGAAGCCGTGGTGGAGGCGGAAGCCGGCCGCATGCGCGATGCCAAGACGCTCGTCGGGTTGCTCTGGCTGGCCCGGCTGGCCGACCACGGCGAGCTGCCCGGCTGACCGAGGCTGGCTCAGCCACGGAGCCGACGCGCGATCAGGACGACCAGGGCCACCGCCGCCACCACGATCCCCGCCCATGGATCCCAGGCCAGGGCGAGCACGATCGCGCCGGCCGCGCTGGCTGCGACCAGCGGACCCGCGAAGGGCGTGGGTGGCGGCTCCCTGCCTGCCTCGCCCTCGCCCGCGGTCTCCGCGCCCAGCAGGTCCTCGGCGTCAGCACGCAGTGTGTCCGCGATGGACGCGGCAAGGAGGTCCTCCACCACGGCCGCGCGCACCAGGTCCTCGACCACGAGCTCCGAGGCCGCACGATCGGCCGGGCTGACCGGCACCGAGACCGCCAGCACCGCCGTCCAGTAGCCCTGGTCGCCAAGGTGCAAGGCATAGGCTCGACGCACGCGCTCGAGCGAGGACTCCAGCAGTGCACCGCGTCCGCCGGCCGCGGCCTGCTCCGTTGCCGCCCGGCGCGCCTGGGTCAGGATATCCGCGGGCTCGCTCCGAGCCACCCCCGGCCAGATCGGTACCTCGCGGCGAGAGAGCCGCTCGAAGATGCGCTCGACCCGCGCTTCCGCGCCCTCCGTCGGCGTCGCCGTGGGCTCGACCATCGAAGGGGCGCCGGGGCCTCTTACCCCGGGAGCCAATCCCGCAGCTCGATCCGAGCCAGGCGCGGGCTGTGCGTGATGCCCGGGATGCGTCCCCGCTTGGCGATCGGCCGACCGTCGATCTCCTTGAGGTCGCCCGTGAAGTCGATAGGTCGGGCACCGCTGATGTAGCTGCCGACCGCGTAGTAGTCCACCGGCGCACCGGCCGCCTTGAAGTATTCGATGCGGTCAGGCGTGAGCCCACCCGAGACGATGATCTTGACGTGTCCGAAGCCGTCGAGGTCCAGTCGGGCTCGTACCTCCATGACCAGGTCGGCGGTCACGCGCCCGCGCTCGGATGGCGTGTCCAGGCGGACGCCATAGAGACGATCGCCGAGGGCGTGCGCGACGCGCAGCGACTCCTCGGCCTCGTCCTTGAAGGTGTCCACGAGGACGATGCGCGGCACATCCGGGGCCACGTGCCGGTCGAAGGCTTCGGCCGCGCGCACGGTATCGCCGATGACGAGCACCAGCGAGTGGGGCATGGTGCCGGTGGGCGCCAGGCCGGCCAGGCGAGCGCCCGCAGGCGTGGAGGCGCCGACGCAGCCGCCGACGATGGCCGCGTAGTCGAGGGCGTCGGTGATGTTCGGGTGCACGTGCCGCGCCCCGAAGCTGATGACGGGCTCCGGCGCAGCGGCAGCGACGCACTCGCGAGCGGCATTGGTCCAGCCCGTGGACTGCGAGAGCATGCCCAGGATGGCTGTCTCGTAGAGCCCGAAGGCGCGATAACGCGCCTTGATGCGCATGACCACCTCCTTGGGGCTGAAGGTGTCGCCGTCGGCGAGCGACTCGACGGTGTACTCCTCATCGGTCTCGGCGAAGACCGAGGCCAGCAGGACCTTGGCTTCGTCGATGCCGCAGAGGATGCCGTCTGCCCGCGAGAAGATCTCCATGACCACGACCGGGTCCAGCCCTTCGCCCGCCAGGATCTCTTCGGCGCGACGGAAGTAGACGTCGGCCGAGTCGCCGCTGAGCACCTCGAGGGAGGGCTTGCGCCGCTGTCGTGTCACTCCATCCATCAGGTGCGCAAGTGTAGCGATGCGGCGTTCGCGTTGTCGTCCGTTCCGAGCGTGAGCGGAGGTGCGACCAGCGCGGGTCAATCGGGCGTCGGATCCTCGTCCCCGGCCGCGGCTGCGAGCAGCTCACCGACCCGCGGACCGAAGCGGTCGAAGAGCGCGGCCTGTCTCGACGGCCGCCCCATCGCGGGGGGCTGTTTGAGCCCCGGATGGAGCCAGACCGTGGCGCGTTCGTAGGTCAGATCGCACACGGCCAGCAGCCGCACCAGGGCCAGGCCCATCGACTCGCGGTCCAGTGCGTGGGCCTCGATCTCGGTGGTCAGCACCGGGCGGTCGTCATCGGACAGCGCGAACTTGACGAAGGGCAGCTCATCGTTCCAGCGAAGCAGCTGACGGTAGGAGACACGGAACGAGTCGTTGAGCGGCGGCGCGTAGTGGACCCACAGGAACATGGCCGTCGCCGGGTCCAGGATCAGTGTGACTCGGACATCCGGCCGCCGACGGCCGTCGAGGCGAAGGTCCCAGCTGCTGATGCCATCACGCTCGGCCTGCTCGAGCGGCGTCAGCTCAAGCTCGTGGAGCCAGCGATCGACCGTGGCGGCCTCGACCGTGGCGGCGGCGCCCGGCGGCTTCAGCGCTTCTTGGCTCGCGACTGGCGCGCCCGTCCGCCCTTGGCCTCGACACTGCTGCCGCTGGGCACGCGCCGGGACTTGAAGTCAGCCGGCCGCACATCGCCGGCGATGCGGACGTTGCGGCCGATGCGCGCTGAGGCCGGGATCTGGGCCCGCTTGCCCACCACGGTGATCCCCGTGTTCAGGCGCTCGGGCTCGGCCACGTTGGGCGTATCGAAGTCATTGCCCGTACCCACGATCGCGTTGGGTCCGATGTTGACCTCCTTGTCCACGATGGCCCGGTCGACGACCGCGCCGGCACGCACGTGGGTGTCGAACATGATCACGCTGTCGCGGACGATGGCGCCCGGGTCGACGCGCACCCCCGGCGAGAGCACGGAGCGCTCCACCGTACCGCTGATGATGCAGCCGTGGCTGATGAGCGCGCGGTGGACGTTGGCCGTGGCACTGATGCGGGCCGGGGCGCGCTCCTCCGAACGGGTATGCACCACCCAGTCGCGATCGTACAGATCGAGCGGCGGATGGTCGTCGAGCAGCTCCATCTGGGCCTCCCAGTAGCTGTGCACGGTGCCCACGTCCTGCCAGTAGCCGTCGAAGCGATAGCCGAAGACCCTCGCGCCGGCCCCGATCATGTCGGGGATGACGTTCTTGCCGAAGTCGTTGCGGCCGCCGAGCCACTTGTCCAGGACCCGCGGGCTGAAGACGTAGATGCCCAGGCTGGCCAGGTTCGACTTGGGCTGGCGAGGCTTCTCCTGCCAGTCGACCACGGCTTCGCTGTCGTCGAGGGTGAGCACACCGAAGCGGTGCGCTTCCTCGATCGGCACCGGCTTCACCGCCACGGTCACATCGGCCCGCTTCCGCCGGTGCTGCTGGATGAACGGTCCGTAGTCCATCTTGTAGATATGGTCGCCGGCCAGGACGAGGATGACGTCCGCGCCCGATTGGCGGATGGGATCGAGGTTGGCGGCCACCGCATCGGCGGTGCCCAGGTACCACTCGCGGGGGCGACCGCGCGAGAGGAATGGCTGGAAGATGCGGATCCCGCCCGAGTTGCGGTCGAGGTCCCAGGGGCGCCCCGCTCCGATGTGGTCGTTCAGCGACATCGGCGCGTACTGGGTCAGCACCATCACGT
Organism: uncultured Chloroflexia bacterium; assembly: GCA_963800275.1. Lineage (GTDB taxonomy): Bacteria > Chloroflexota > Limnocylindria > Limnocylindrales > CSP1-4 > JAFMJV01. Next base: position 460,037 of record CAWDAI010000006.1, on the reverse strand, counting down.
TGGTCAGGCCCGAGTTCACGCAATTGGAGAGGGTGAAGTCGATGATGCGGAACTTGCCCGCGAAGGGCACGGCCGGCTTGGCACGCACGCCCGATAGCAGTGAAAGACGCTCTCCCTCACCACCGGCGAGGATGACCGCCAGAGTTCGGCTCACGCCGGGATGCTACACCGCGGAGGCTGGGCTCGGTCGGCCAGAACCGATTCGGCGCTCCCAGCCGGCGCCGGTCGCGGTGCCCCCTTGGTCATGCGTCCCCGGTACCGAGTTGCCACATCGCCCGGCACGGGCCCGTCCGTAGCATCGCCACGCGCATCGCGCTCCGGGTTTGCCCATCCTGCCTGCTGCCCAGCCCGGCCGACGATGCGAGAAGGGAGCGTCAAGACCGGTGCCTGCCGACCGCGAAGCCGCACGCGGCGCTACGCAACGAGATCGTCACCTGGCGACCGTGGTCGTCACGATCGTGATGGCCTGCCTCCTGGCCACGACCCTCGGGGCACCGGCAACAGGTCGTGACTGGACCCCGCAGATCAAGGCGGCACGCAGCGCGCAGGTCTCCTGGGAACAGCTCATGCGTGCCGCCGATCAGGACCTGCGCGGGATCAAGCGAGCGATGGGTCCGGCCCGGGTGCGAGCCAAGCGCACCAGCGCGCGCGCGCGGGCGGCGCAGCGACGCGATCGTCAGGCGCAGCGTCAGCTGGCTTCCGAGCGCAAGGTGCTCCGCGAGGCCAGGCACGACCGAGCCAAGGTCCGAGCAGCGGCCGCCATGCCCCCGGCTCTCGAACGGGATCCCGCGCTGGTCCCGCGGCCGCCGGTCATGCCACCCGAGCTGCTGGCCATGGCCCAGGTCCTGGGGATTCCCGACCTCGCAGCCTTGACCGAGGCATTGGCCGCCGCGGCGACCCCTCCCTCCACGCCTGAAGGCATCCCGCAAGACGAGGCCGCTGCGGCTGGTCCATCCGATGAGCTCTTGGCCGGGCTCGAGCGGCGGGTGGACGCGCAGCGCCGGCAGGCACAGCAGGCCGCGCGCAAGGCGTCCCGTGCAGTGCGCTTCGCGCAGGCGGCTCGTGCCAGGTTGGCGTCCCTGCGGTCGCAGCGGGGGACGGCGATCGCCCGGCGCGAGAACGCCGAGCGCAACCTCGGCTCGTGGATCGTGGCCATGGAGCGCTACGCGCACCGGCGAGTGCAGAAGCTGGCTCACCAGCGAGCAGGGATCGACACGCGGCTGTCCCGTCCGACTCGCGGATATGTCTCCCAGCCGTACGGGCGCGGCCATGATGGCCTCGACATCGCCGCGAGCCGAGGCACACCCATCTACGCCGCCGCGCTGGGTGTGGTGGCCTACGTCGGATGGAACCCCTGGGACGAGCACGGACGCGCCTTCATGGTCGTGCTCGCCCATGCCGGGGGCCTCGAGACGCTCTACGGACACATCCTGCCGCGGCGTGATGTGCGCGTGGGCCAGGTGGTCAAGAAGCACGAGCTCATCGGCTACATGGGTAGCACCGGCAACTCCACCGGCTACCACCTCCACCTGGAGGTGCGCCGCGGCCGCACCACGCTGAACCCCGTCAGCTTCCTCTGAGCCCGCGCCGGCGGGGCGAACGGCGGACGGCCGATGGTACCCCGGGGGTGCCCCCTCGAGGTGGTGCCGACCAGCACCGCTGCTGACGAGCATCGGGGCATGTTCCGAGCACACCGAGCGTCGACGCGGACCGATCGCGCCTGGCGCTTCGCCGCTCCCCTGCTGGTCGCCTGCCTGCTGGCGTCAGCGGGCGCGGTTGCCCCGGCAGCGGTCGCTGCGGACAGCTCGGCAAACGTCGCCGTGCTCCGGGCGCAGCAGCTGAAGGCCGAGGCCGACATGCGCCGCGCGGATCGCCAGATCGCCAAGCTGTCGCGTCTTCGCCGATCGCATACCCACCTCGTCCGGAAGGCAGGCAGGCGGCTTGATGCTGCCGTCGCTCGCAAGGACAAGGTTCGACAACGCGCGCTCAAGGCTCACCGCCGCCTGGACGAGCTCGAGCTGCGACTGGCCCGTGCGACGCGGGTACGTCCGGACCCCAAGGGCCACCAGGCCGCTGACGCTCCGCGACTGCGCAAGACCGTCGGGACGCAACGGGCCAAGGTGGGCCAGGCCGAGACCAAGCTGCGCAAGGCCCGGCGCGTGGTGGAGCGGGCGCGCGATCTCAAGCAGTCCCGACGGGGCAAGCCCACGAAGGTTCGGCTGGCCAAGCGCGCCGCCGAGCGCGAGCGTGCCGAGGCGCGCCTCAGCTCCGCGATCACGACCATGTCCGCGTTCGCGCGTGAGCGAGCCGGACGAGCCCACCCCGCGCGCGCCGCGCGCCTGGCCAGGCCGGTCAAGGGCAAGGTCAGCCAGGCCTACGGCTGCACCGGCGGTCGCTACAACCCGCGCCGGGGAAGCTGCGCCCACTTCCACGACGGCCTCGACATCGCCGCCAAGGCGGGCACGAAGGTGCGCGCCCCGGCGCCTGGCGTCGTCGCCTACGTCGGCTTCAATCCCTGGGATCAGGGCGCACGAGCCTACGTGGTCATCATCGAACATGCGCGTGGCGTCCAGACCGTCTATGCCCACCTCGCGCCGAAGCGCATGGTCCGCGCCGGCGCGCGAGTGGAGCGCGGCGAGGTCGTCGGGCGCGTGGGCATGACCGGGACCACCACCGGACCACACGTCCATTGGGAGGTCAGGCGAAACGGCGTCTCCGTGGATCCGCTGCGGGCAGGACGTTGACCGACCGCCCTCGCTGCTTGCCCGATCGGGGGCCCGGCGCTAGTTGAGGTAGGCGTAGGGGTTGACGGGGATCCAGTCTCCGCCACTCCAGACCTCGAAGTGGAGATGGTTGCCGGTGGAGTTGCCGGTGCTGCCCATGTAGCCGATCGTTTGGCCACGGCGAACCGTCTGGCCCGCGGATACCGCCACCGAGCGCATGTGCGCATACAACGTCGAGATACCGTTGCCGTGGGCGATGACCACGATGATGGCCGCGTTGGAGCCTTCGTACGGGTTGTAGCCGGCCAGCATGACCACGCCGTTACCGCTTGCCCTGATGGCCGAGCCACCGTTGCCGGCGATATCGATGCCGTCGTGGAAGTGGGCACACCCGCCACGCGGGCCATACAAGGGGTAGGAGGTGCAGCCGTAGCCCTGGCTGACCGTGCCACTCGCCGGCCAGGCCAGCTGGCCGCTGCCGCTGCCCGCCCGGATCCCGCCAAAGGTCCGCGTCGCCCTCGCCTGGGCCGCCGCCATCAGGGAGCGCACCCGGCTCTGCAGCCTGCTGCGCGTGGCGCGCATGGCTGCGGCCGCAGCTGCCACTTGCTTCTTGTTGGTGAGGATGCTGGCGAGCTGGCGCTTCTGCGCCTCCCACGCGGCCTCCTTGCGCTTCTCCAACCGCTCCAGGCGCTTCTTCGCTGCCTTCAGCTGACGCTTGAGCGTGGCCACCTGGCTCCAGGTGTCCTCGGTGTCCCGTCGCAGCTGATCGGTCCGCAGGCGGGTGGAGGTGGTCAGGAGTCGCAGTGAGTCGAGCGCCTGCTGGTCCTGTTGGATCTGGGCCGAGAGCTGTGCGTCCTGGTCGCCGAAGGCGAGGTTGTTGGACGTCTCCGTGAGCGCGTCAGAGAAGGAGGTGGCCGTGAAGACCTGGTCGATGATGGTGGTGCTCTCTGCCCGGTAGGCCTCCGCCAGCCGCTGGCTGAGGGCTTCGCGCCGCGCCTTGAGATCGGCCTCGCCGTGGGCCAGCTCCTGCTCCAGGAGGCTCAGGGTGTAGTCGGTCTGGCGTTGCTCGTCGACCAGACTGCGGTGACGCTGCTTGATGCGCTCGATCCGCGCCTCGACCTTCTTGACCCTGGCCCGCACCGCGACGATGTCCGCGCGGATGTTCTTGAGCTCGTTCTTGGTGGCGGTGATCGCCTGCGACGTCTGCTGCTCGTCCTGCTTCAGCTGAGCGACCAGCTTCTCCGACTTGGAGATCGACTCGGACAGCGACGCCTGGCGCGCCTTGGCAGCGGAGATCTGATCCTTGAGGCTGGCGGCCTCGACCGACGTCGCCGGCATGGCCGGGAGCGCGAGGATGACGACGAAGAGCAGCACGAACAGGCGAAGCCAAGGCACATCGGCTCCATGTGCTCGCGCATCAACGCTAGGCACGTATGTATGAACTCCCACTTGCTGCCGTACGCAGCACCCCGGGCACGGGGGCGACCGAACACGGCACTCGGTCGTTGTGGCCATGCTACTCCCACTCCGGACAGCTCGCAAACCGGGGCCACGACCGCAGCCCGGTCTAGTACGTTCGAGCCGGTGCGTCCGGACAACAGCGGCGGCACTCTGACTCCCATGTCCGCCCCGATCGTCCGCCTCGCCGTCCGGCGCCCATGAGCGTCATCGTCGCGCTCATCCTGGGCGCCGTCCTTGGCTTCGGAGCCGATCGCCTCTCCGCGCGCTGGCCCGTCCACGAAAGCGGGCTCGTCCGCGGCCTCGACTGGCGGACCGTGGCCGTGACCGCGGCCGGAGCGGCGGCCTTCGCAGCCCTCGCCGCTCGCTGGACCGACCCGCTCGATCTGCTCGTCCTGGGCCTCTACGTGGCCGCGCTCATCCTGCTCCTCGCGACCGACCTGGACCAGAAGCTGCTACCCGACCTCATCACCCTCCCGCTGATGGGTTACGCACTGGTCGTGCTCCTGCTGGGTGCCAATCCGGTGCTGGCGGGCAAGAATGAGCTGCTCAGCGCAGGGCTGGCCGCGGTCGGCGCCCCGGCGCTGTTGGCCATCACCGATCGGCTCCTCCACGGAGCCCTGGGCATGGGCGACCTCAAGCTGGCGGTCAGCCTGGGGCTGATGTTCGGCGCTTCGCAGCTGTTCGTGGGCTTCCTCGTCGGCAGCGTGGCTTACGCCGTCGTGGTCCTGGCGCTGGTGCTCAGCCAGCGCGTCTCCATGAAGACGGCCATCCCCTTCGGGCCCGCGCTGATCTGCGCCGGGGTCGTGGCCGCGGTGGCGCAGCTGTAGTCGGCCGTCTCAACGGTCGCTGCCGGACGCCCCCAGCGCCAGTTCCACCAGCGTCGCATGCATCACACCGGTCGAACCCTTGGTCGAGAAGGCGTCGGTCTTGGACAGGAAGGCGGTACCGGCGATGTCGAGGTGCGCCCACGGCTTGCTGACGAACTCGCGCAGGAAGAGCGCCGCGATGATGGCGCCACCCTCCGCGCTGCCGATGTTGGACATGTCGGCGAAGGGCGACTCCATGTCCGCCCGCAGGTCCTCGAGGAGGGGCATGCGCCAGAGTGGTTCGCCCTGGCGGGAGGCTGCCGCGGCCACCTCCGCCCACCACTCATCGTCGGAGGCGAACCCGCCGGTCATGTAGCGGCTGAGGGCGCGGGACATGGCGCCGGTCAGCGTGGCCACGTCGACCACGTGCGTGGCACCCTGCCGCTCCGCCCAGGTCAGCGCATCACCCAGGATCAGTCGCCCCTCCGCATCGGTGTTGTTGATCTCCACGGTCTTGCCGTTGAGGGCGCGGACCACGTCACCCGGCCGCGTCGAGTGTGGCCCGGGCATGTTCTCGACCGCCGGAGCGACCGCCAGCAGGGGCAGCTCGGGGTCCAGCTGCACGGCCGTGGCGAGCGCGTTGAGGACGGTGCAGGCGCCGGTCTTGTCGGTCTTCATCTCACCCATGTTGGCCGGGGGCTTGAGGCTGATACCGCCGCTGTCGAAGGTGACGCCCTTCCCCACCATGGCCAGTAGCCGTCCCCGGGCATCGGTCTCCGAGCCGGGCTTGTTGCGCAGGGCGATGAAGCGCGGTGGGTGAGCGGAGCCCTGCCCCACCGCCACGAACATGCCCATGCCCATCTCGGCCGCTTCCTCCAGGCCGAAGACGCGGAGCTCCAGGCCATGTGCGCGGGCCAGGTCGCTGGCCTCATCAGCCAAGACCTCGGGGCTGACGTCGTTCGCAGCACGATGGGCCAGCCGCCGCGTGCGCACGCCGCCCTCGCCGATGACCCGGCCCCGCTCGGCTCGCCGGACCAGGGCGGGCGCGTCCCCGCTCTCGACCACGAAGGTGATGGCGTCCAGCCGTGGCGGGGAGCTCTCGCCCGCGTCTCGATAGATGGTCGAGGCGTCGTCCGCACCCTCGATCAGGCCGCGCGTGACGAGCTCCACCAGCGAAGCCTGCGTGGGACCGCCGCTCGCCAGCCGGTCGGGCAGGTGCACCGCGAGCCGTTTGACATCGAGTCCCCCGAGCCGCTTGACGATGGCCACCCCAAGACGACGGGCACCCTGGGCATCGAGGACGCTGCCGTCACCGATGCCCATCACCAGCACCAGCCGTGGACCCATGCCGGTCGCCGGCAGCAGGGCCGCGGACCAGGGCTTGCCCGTGAGCGCCCCCACTGCGCGCAGCGCCTCCAACCCTCCACCCAGCCGTTCGTCGACGGCTGTGAGGTAAGCGGGCTGCCGCTCCGAGCTGGAGATGGTCAGGACGAGCACGTCGGTCTCGACCTCCCAGGGCTGACGTAGGTCGACGTTCAGGCGCACGGACACGGGGACACTCTCATCTTTGGGGACCGGCTTTCGCGGGTCGGGGGATCAAGGGGGGCGGGGCGTGCGTCCAGTGTACGCCGGGGCTCGGCATACGCTCCGGCCCAGCGGCCCTAGCATGAAGGCATGACCACACCCGACGAGCTGGAGCTCTGGCTCAGGGCCATGCCCAAGGCAGAGCTTCATCTGCACCTCGACGGGTCGCTCCGTCCTGCCACGGCGCTCGAGCTGGCTGACTCCCGTCGACACCTCATCGCTGGCCTGCCCCGCACCCTGCGGTCCATGCGTGACCGGCTGGTGGCCCCGGCCCGATGCGCGGACCAGGCCGAACTGCTGCGGGCGTTCGACCTGCCGGTCGCCCTGCTGCAGGACGCCGAGGCACTGGCGCGCGTGACCAGTGAGCTGGTCGAGGATGTCGCCGCCGACGGCACGCGCTACGTCGAGATCCGCTGGGCCCCGTCGCTGCACACCGAGCGCGGCCTTTCGCTGGCCGATGGGATCGAGGCCGTGGTGCGTGGCAGCGAGTCCGCCGCCGCTGCGCGTGGCATCACGGTCCGCTTCATCGTGGTGGCCCTGCGCACACACTCGCCGGTGGTCGCGTCCGAGGTCGCCACGACCGCTCTGCGCTTCCTCGGTCGCGGGCTGACGGGGTTCGACATCGCAGGGGTGGAACGCGCAGCCCCGGATCCTCTCGTCTTCAGCGAGGCCGTGGGCATCGCCAGGGCGGGCGGCCTGGGGATCACCTGTCACGCAGGTGAGTGGGGCGGGCCCGCCCAGGTCTGGCGCGCCCTCGAGCTCGATCCCTGGCGGATCGCACACGGCGCTCCCGCCGCTGACGACCCACGCCTCGCACGCGAGCTGAGCGAGCGGCGGGTGACCCTCGACCTCTGCCCCACGAGCAACCTGCAGGCGGGCATCGGTACGGCGGGACCGGACGCTCCCCTGCCCCGTCTGCTGCGCGCGGGCGTGCCCGTGTCCATCAACACCGACGACCGCACCGTCTCCGACCTGACGCTGGTACGCGAGCTGCGAGAGGCGGTGCGCAGGCTGGGATTGCGGCCGGCGGAGATCGCGGACGCCATGCGCCAAGCCTATGCCGCCGCCTTCCTGCACCACGACGAGGAGTTGCGGGCGCAGCTCTCAGACGGGTTCGAGCGGTGGCTCGTCGATCACCCCGCTCCGGTCGCAGGCTGAGCCCGGTTCAGCCAGCCAGCGTGTCTAGGACGCTCGCGAGCTCCTCGGGTCCGCTGGCGATGGCCGTAGGCTGCGCCGCCCGGGGCAGCGCCTCGGCCTGCTCGGCGGTGCTCACACCAGTGAGCACCAGCACGCTCCGCGCACCCACCGCCTTGGCGGCCGCGATGTCGGTGAGCAGGCCGTCGCCGATGATCACGGCCTCCTCCACCGGGATGCCGGCGACGGCAGCGGCTTCGCGCATCAGCCCGGGCTCGGGCTTGCCGATGACCAGGTCCGGCTCCCGTCCGCCGGCGGTCACGATGGCCATGATCATCGAGCCTGCGCCGGCCTTGAGCCCGTCGGGCATGGGGAAGATCGGATCGCGGTTGGTGGCGGCGAAGAGGGCGCCGCCGCGCACGACCTGCGCGGCCGCCGAGAGCCGCTCGAAGTCGATATCGAAGTCCACCCCGCAGACGATGGCGTCGGGGCCCTGGGCGACTCCGGCGTACGAGCACTCGACCGTGGCCAGGCCGACGTCCTCGAGCTCGCGCGCCAGTCCCGCACCACCGAAGACCATGCACAGGCGGGGTCGCGGGGATAGCGCCGCCAGGGCCAGCGCGGTGCCGCGGGCCGAGGTCAGGATGTGCTCGAGCTTGGCGGGCGCACCCATGCCCTCGAGGCGGGCCTGGTACTCGGTGCGATGCCAGCGCGAGTTGTTGGTGACGTAGATGATGGTGTCGCCGGCCGCTGCCCGTCGGGTCAGCAGCTCGGGCATACCCGGGATCCTCTCCGTACCGCGGTAGACGACCCCGTCAAGATCGACGAGAAGGAGCATCTGCCGATGGTAGTGGCCAGGGACGACCGCAGGGAGGCCGGCCGATGACGCCCGCCGATGCGAGCAGCGACGACATCGATCTTCTGCTCATCGATGGTGACAACCTGCTCCACGATGTCCGGGGCGGCCGTGGCCAGGGTGGCGTGGCCTGGCTGCTGCCGCGGCTCTCGGGCTGGCGCCCGCCGCAGCTGCGCATCGTGGTCGCACTCGATGGCCATCCACCGCCCGGTGAGACGCGGCGCCAACGCGTGACCCGGGGCATCGAGTTCCAGCACTCCGGCTCGCGCAGTGCGGATGATCTGCTCATCGAGCTGCTGGGCGCCCAGCCGTATGCCGAGCGCGCACGCACCGTGGTGGTCAGCCGCGACCGCAGTCTGCGCGCCCGCGCGACTCGCGCCGGTGGCCTGACCCGCTCGACCGACTGGCTGATGCGCCTGGTGGCCGGCCCCGCCGCGGGTGGTGCATCCGCCCGACCCCCGGTGCGCATCGGCCGGGGCAAGCCTCCACCCACGGCCGACCACGGTCAGCAGGCCAATGACGGACCGGATCGACCGGGCTGGGAGCCCGGCCGCGGCGCTACCCGCAAGAAGGGCAACCCCAAGCGCGTCGCGAAAAGCGCACGACGGCGCTAATATCTCGCCATGGCGTCCGACCCATGGACCTCGTTCCTGGACTGGCTGACCACGGTGATGGTGCCCAGCTGGGGCGGGCTGATCTCGCTCCTGCCGTACTTCATCGTCATCGGCGTCGTCGGACCGCTGATCACGCTCATCCTGCTGATGTGGGCCTGGCACCTGCTGAAGCGCCGGCGCGGCGCCGTTCGCTACGGCGCTCTCCAACCGTCACCGGCCGCCATCGGTCCCGGTGGTGAACCCGTCTTCCCGGTCAACGAGCCCTACTGCGAGCGTCACGCCCTCGTCTTCCCGCCTCGGGCCACCGAGTGTCCGGTCGATGGCACCAGTCTCAGCGTCACCTGCCCCGTCGACGGCACGGTGCGTGATATCGAGGTCGATACGTGCCCGGCCTGCGGCACCCGTTTCGTGCTTGGTGCCACTTCGCCCAAGGCGGTGGTGCTCGCTGGCGATGGCCCGCCAGACGGTGGCGCGGCGGTTGCCTAGGCCGCCCTCCTCCATGATGCCTGCCGAGCGGTAGCGTCGATCATGGCTACGCTCTCCCAGTACCTCTTCGCGGTCGGCGCGCTACTGCTGCTGTTCGCCTTCGTCCTGGCGGTCGCCTACACGACCTCGCTGGCCCTTGGTCGGCGAGCCCTCCACGCCATCAGCTTGCCCGCGGTGCGGCTCGCGGCCGCCGGGCCAGGCGGTCCGACCCCGCCCTTGACCACGGGCGCGGCGCCGTCCGGGGCCTCGACGACCGGCGGCCTGGCCCACGGCTTCACCATCGCCGCCTTCCTGGCCCTGGCTGGCTCGCTCCTGGCCCGCGCAGTCGTGGTCGAGCGCGGCCCGTGGGGCAACATGTACGAGTTCTCCATCGCCTTCGCGGTCGGGATCCTGGGCGGCTACCTGTTCCTGCAGCGGCGCTATCCCATCCGCAGCCTGGCCTTCCTGCCCCTGGGCGTGGCCCTCTTCCTGGCCGGTTACGCGGCCACCTTGCCGGCGTCCATCGAGCCCCTCGTGCCCGCGCTCCACAACCCGCCCCTGCTCACCGTGCACGTGGCCATGGCCATGATCGCCTACGGCGTGCTGGCGGTCTCGGCGGCCGCGGCGGTGGGCTACCTGGTGCAGGGGTCAGATGACCGCTACGCCTGGCTGCCGGGCCATGACGTCCTCGATGCGGTGGCCTACCGCTCGGTCGTCATCGGCTTCCCCATCTTCGCTACCATGATCGTGCTCGGTTCGTACTGGGCCTCCATCGCCTGGGGACGCTACTGGGGCTGGGACCCCAAGGAGACCTCGGCGCTCGTGACCTGGCTGATCTACGCGGTCTACCTGCACGCCCACAGTCAGCCTGGGTGGCGCGGCCGGCCGGCGGCGCTGGTGTTGGTCCTGGGCTTCGGCGCCGTCCTCTTCACCTACTTCGGCAACCTCTTCTTCAGCGGTCTCCACGCCTACTCCGGCCTGTAACGACCTCTCGGGCGGGCTCCCGTCCTGCGCGGCGCTGCTGTCCGCCCCGGGAAGGCCCGCTCAGCGCGCTCGTAGCCCGGCGATGATCTTCGAGCGATAGGTATCGAAGATGACGGCCAGGATGACCACGAGGCCGGTCACGATGACGCGCCAGTTGTCGGTCACGCCGAGCAGGATGAGCCCGGTGCTGAGCACCTGCAGCAGACAGACGCCGAAGAACGTGCCGATGACCGAACCCTTGCCACCGGTGAAGCTGGTGCCGCCGATGATGACCGCGGCGATAGCCTCGAGCTCATAGCCGACCGCGGCGATCGGACTGCCCACGTTGAGACGCAGCAGCCAGACGAACCCGGCGAGGCCGGCCAGCAGGCCACAGATGACGAAGGCACTGATCTTGAAAGGCACGGGATTGTGGCCCGACAGCCGCACCGCCTCCTCGTTGTTGCCGATGGCATAGATGAAGCGGCCGAAGATGGTGAACCGGAGCACGAACCAGGCCACCGCCACCACGGCGATGGCGATGATGAAGTAGACCGGGATCTGAACGACCCTCAGGTCGATGAGGATGTTGCCGAAGTCGATGAAGGGGCGCGGGAGGCCGTTGATCGTGGCGTTGTCGCTGACCACCTGCGAGGCACCGCGGGCGATCGACATCATGCCCAGCGTGACGATGAATGATGGCACCTTCCAGCGTTCGCTGACGAAGCCGTTGGCGAAGCCGCAGAGTGCACCCACGAGCAGCGTGGCCACGACGGCCAGCGGGATGGAGACGATGGGGTCGAGTTCGAAGGGCATCCAGCGGGCCAGGAAGTTCGGCACCATGAGAGTGGCGCCTACGACCGTGGCCAGGGCTAGCACCGAGCCGACCGAGAGGTCGATGCCACCGATGAGGATGACAAAGGTCATGCCCACCGCCAGCACGGTGTTGATGGCCACCTGGCCGAACATGCGCGTGAAGTTGTCACCTGTCGCGAAGTAGGGCGCGAAGACCATGAAGAGGATGACCAGCACCACAAGCGCCAGACCCACACCGGCCTCGCGCAGGGAGAACGCGATGGCCCGACTGGCCAGCGGCAGCTGATCCTGGCCCCGGGGTGTGGACGGCGTCGACGCTGCAGTCATGGGTGATCTCCTGTGCTGGGCCGACCGGCTCGGGGGGACATCGGGGCCGAGTCCAGGTAGTTCTTGTAGGCCAGCTCCAGGACGGCCTTCTCGCTGAACTGCTCACGCGTCAGCTCGCCGACCACAGCACCCTTGCTGAAGACGATGAGGCGGTGGCAGATGCCCAGCAGTTCGGGCAGATCGGATGAGACCACCACGGCGCCTTTGCCGCCCTCCACGAGGTCCCAGATGAGGTTGTGGATCTCGAACTTGGCGCCCACATCGATGCCGCGCGTGGGCTCGTCGAAGATGAGGATCCGCGACTCGGCGAAGAGCCACTTGGCCACGACGACCTTCTGCTGGTTGCCGCCCGAGAGATAGCGGGCCAGCTGTGATGGCGACTGGGCCTTGATGCTCAATGACTCGATGAGCTCCTGCGAGGCGTCGTTTTCCGCCTGCGGCTGCAGCAACCATCGTCGCGTGATCGACTCGAGCTTGGTGATGGTGATGTTCTGGGCCACACTCATGTCGAGCATCAGGCCCTGCGTCTTGCGGTCCTCGGTGAGCAGGCAGATGCCGGCTGCCACCGCGTCGCTGGGCTCGGCGATGCGGACCACCTCGCCTTCGACCTTGACGACGCCTGTGGCAGCCTTGTCAGCGCCGAAGATGGCGCGCATGGCCTCGGTCCGCCCAGAGCCAACGAGGCCGGCCACGCCCAGGATCTCCCCCGAGCGGAGCTGGAACGAGACCGGTACCACGTTGCCGCGATAGGAGAGGTCCTCGACCGAGAGCAGCTCCTCGCCCAGCTCGACCGACGCGCGGAAGGGATAGGCCTCGGTCATGGCCCGTCCCACCATCAGCTCGATGATGTGGGGCACGGTTACGTCGCGGACGTCCTCTGTCGCGACCCACTGACCGTTACGGAGGACGGTGACGCGGTCACCGATCTCCTTCACCTCGTCGAGGTGGTGGCTGATAAAGAGGATGCCGATGCCTTGCCCAGCCAGCTTGCGGATGATGCCGAAGAGCTGGTCTGTCTCGCGTGGCGTCAACGTCGCTGTGGGCTCGTCAAGGATCAGCAGCTTGGCCTCGGTCAGGAGTGCGCGGGCGATCTCGACCATCTGCATCTGGGCGATGCCGAGGTCCTCCACCGTCGTGTCGGGCGGCACGTCCAATCCGACATCGGCCATCAACCGCTCGGCTCGCTCGCGCATCACCCTCCTGTCGACGAGGCCGTGATTGCTGGGCAACGACTCGAAGGACAGGTTCTCCTCGACGGTCAGATAGGTCAGGAGATTGAGCTCCTGGTAGACGACCCGGATGCCGGCCTCGATGGCCTCCTTCGGATCGCGCGCGGAATACGGCTGCCCATTGAGCAGCATCTCGCCTCCGTCCGGCAGCTGGACGCCCGAGAGCACCTTGACCAGCGTGGACTTGCCGGCACCATTCTCGCCCACCAGCGCGTGGACCTCACCGGGGAAGACGGTCATGCTGACCTTGTCGAGCGCAAGGACACCAGGGAACTCCTTGCTCACCTCACGTACGTCGATGAGCGGTGCCCCGGCAGGTGGCGCTGCGGCCACAGCCGATGGCTCAGCTGTGCTCGAGAGGTCGCTTGTCAGTCCAGTCATCTGGCCGGCTCCGAGGTCGATGCTGAAGGGTATGCAAAAAGGTCAGCCGCCGGAGGAGGCCAGCGGCTGACCCTCATATCGCTTGAGCCGGCGTCCTACTCGACGACGACGTTCTCAGCGGTGATGAGCTCGATGGGGGTCTTCTGCCAACCGCAGAAAGTCTCACCGGCGAGCTCGCGCAAACCCATCTCGATGCCGAAGACGGCCATCTGCGAGCCAAACTGTTCGACGGTGGCAAGCATCGTGCCGTCCGCGATGAGCGGCCGGACGCCGGGGATGTTGTCGAAGCCGACGAACTGGATCTCACCGGTCTTGCCCGCGGCATCCAGCGCCTTGGCGACACCAAGGGCCATGCTGTCGTTGGCAGCCATGACGCCCTGGATGTCGGGGTACTGGGTCAGGAAGTTGGTCATCAGCTGGTTGGCTTCCTCTGTCTCCCAGTGCGCGGTGCGCGAGTCGAGGAGGTCGAGGCCGTACTCGGCCACGGAATCTTCGAAGCCAGCCTTGCGCTGGTTGGCATTGTCGGCCTCGGGGTTACCCTCGAGGATGACGACCTTGCCGCCCTCGCCGAGCGCCTGGCCGAGCGCGTCTCCAGCCAGCTTGGCGCCGGCACGGTTGTCCGGACCGAAGAAAGCCAGGTCGATACCAGCATCCGCCATGGCACCCGGATCGAGTGCGACGTCGATGTTGATGACCTTGATGCCCGCGTCGAGCGCCTTCTTGATGGGCTCGACCATGGCCTTGGAGTCGGCCGGGGCGATGACGATGACGTCGAATTGCTGGGTGATGTAGTTCTCCACGGCGGAGACCTGGGCGGCGAAGTCACGCTCGTCCTTCATGCCCACCGTCTGGAAATCGAAGAGATCGGTGTTCTCGGCCGCGAAGGCCTTGGCGCCGGCGTCCATCTGCTGGAAGAACTCGTTGGCCAGCGACTTCATGACCAAGCCGACCTTGGGCTTGTGCCCGAGCTGTGCGGCCAGATCAGGGATCACTCCGGTGATTTCGGCCGCGGGGCACGCCTCGGCCGCGGGGCTCGCCTCGGCTGCGGGGCTCGCGTCCTGAGCGAAGGCGACAGCAGCCGAGGTGGCGAGCAAACCGGCTGCCATGAGCGTGCTGAGACCGGTGGCAAGCCAACGGCTCCTCGTGAATCCAACCATAGTGATGGTTCCTCCTGGCCCTCTCGGGCCCTCACTCCCTTGGATGCGCGCAACCGTTTGCGTGCTATCCGTGAGCCGAGTCTAGGTGGTACCGGATACGGCAGTCAAGCGACTTGTCAAGCGAGCCACCGCGACGGCCGTATCCGGCCCTAGAACCCTGCGTCTACTCGCCTTGACCAGTGGCCAGCGGGACGACGATATCGTTCCAGAACTTGTCGGGGCCTCAAGGTCACATTCGGCGTTCTCGCCGCATTGAGGACCTCCGCCATGAAGCGACGCGCAACCGATTGCGCAATCGTTACCTCGGCGACTGTACCCTTATCCCGGCGCGTCGGTCAATGCGTAGCGATGCGATCGGAGTCGATCTGCTATCTCCTCGCGAGCAGGCAATCCAGCCTGGGCACCAGACTTGGTCGTCTTCAGCGACGCCCCTACGGTCGCCCAACGCAGCGCCTCACGCACAGGCCTTCCGCGTGCCAGCTCGCTGGCGAAGATCCCATTCAGGGCGTCGCCCGCACCGGTGGTATCGACCGACTCGACGGACAGCGCGGGCACCATCTCGGCCCCAGTGGAGGTCATCAGTAGGGCACCCCGAGCCCCCAGGGTCACGATCGTCGCCGCGCCCGTCCTCGCGGACAACTGCTCAGCCGCCGCCACCACGTCGGCAGACCCGGTGAGCAAGCGGGCCTCCGTCTCATTCGGCGTCAGGATCGGTGACAATGCGCACAATTCGTCGACCACGGGTCGGGCAGGCGCCGGATTGACCACGACAGTGAGCCCGTTCGCCACGGCCCACTGCCCGGCTTGGACCAGCGCTTCATCGCCAACCTCGAAACCGAGCAGACAGACCGCACCCGCCTTCGGATGAATGGAATCGACCTGTGCCTCGATCATCCGTCCGTCCAATCGTGCATTGGCACCGGACGCGACCGCGATCTGGTTCTCCCCCGCCTCGTCTACGACGATGAGCGCCAAGCCGGTGTATTCCTCCGCGATGATCCGGCAAGCCGAGGTGTCCACACCGCTACCGGCAAGATCCAGCATCGCGCTCCGCCCAAACGCGTCATCGCCGACAGCCCCAAGCATCGTGACGGCGGCGCCGACCTTGCTGGCGGCCACGGCCTGGTTCGCGCCTTTGCCGCCGCTCTGCCTGATGAACTGGCGGCCCAGCACAGTCTCGCCCGGCCCCGGAAGGCGTTCGACACCGAGAATAAGGTCGACGTTTATGGATCCAACCACCACGACCGATGGTCGGGATGAGGCTCGGGTTGCCACGTGCGCTCCAGTGAACGATTGCGCAATCGATTTCGTGTGACGTTACCCTTGGTCGGGTGCGAGCGTCAAGCGGCGACCACCGGAGCGGCGTTACGCGCATAATCGGGAGTCAGGATGTCAACGATCAGAGATGTCGCCCGAGCAGCCGGAGTCTCAGCGACCACCGTCTCACACGTCATCAACCGGACGAGGAGGGTCGACCCGGAGACCGCGGCTCGAGTCCAAGCGGCGATCACCGAGCTGAAGTACCACCCGAATGCCATTGCACGGAGCATGCGTCGCGGCCAGACGCATACGGTCGGGATCGTACTACCGGACATCTCCAACCCATTCTTCGGTGACCTCGTGCGCCAGCTGGAAGACGACATGTTCGAGGCGGGCTATAGCGCGATCATCTGCAATACCGATGGGGATACGGTCAAGGAATCACGCTACCTGGATGTGTTGCTGTCCAAGAAGGTCGATGGACTCCTACTGATCGCGGCAAATCAGCCATCCCACAGGCTGCGGCACATCATCGAGGTCGGGCCGCCCACGGTCGTCGTTGATCGCGCGCTGGACGAGCTGCCTGCTTCTCATGTCGTGGTCGCCAATCATCTCGGAGGCCAGTTGGCGGGCGAGCATCTCTTGGCACTTGGCCATCGCGACATCGGTGTCGTCGCCGGTCCAGGCGGCCTCGGCACAAGCGCGCGGCGGCTGGAGGGGTTTCGACACGCCCTCGCGGAGGCTGGCATCGGCATCGACGACCGACACGTCTTCCACGGAGACTTCAGAGTCGGCAGTGGGCGTTCGGCCTTGGAAAGATGGCTCGCGGAAGATGCTCTTCCCACCGCCATCTTCGCAGAGAACGACCTCATGGCATTGGGTGTGCTGAACGCAGCGCACAGCGCCAATCTGCCGGTGCCCGGGCGACTTTCCGTGGTGGGATTCGATGGGATCGCGTTCACCTCGGAAAGCAGTCCTCCCTTGACGACGGTCTCGCAGTCTACGGCGCAGATGGCCTCTGTCACCGTGTCGCTCCTGCTCGATCATCTGCGGGACCGGGAAGCGCCCCCGCGGTGCATCGAACTTCCAGTCGAACTGCTGACCAGAGGATCCACCTCAGCGCCCTCGACGGAGACGTCCGCCGCAGGCGCAGTGTCGCAACCCTGATCACACCAGCTTTTCGGACCCTCGTCGCAATCCAACGCGTCCCTCGAGCTCTGGCCCTGCTTCGCATCAGTGGAAGGCAGTCTCACGAGTGTCGGGCTCGCCCAGCCGAGCCTGGGAGAGTGGACACGGAGACTGACCTCCTTTCCTCCGTCTGTCCACGAAACGTGCGCACACTCCGTCCACAACATCGGCCGCCCCTGGACCTCTACCCCTACATGTTGTGTAGTGCCCCTCGAGCTCACCCCAACATCTAGTGGTTCTGGGCTTGACAGCCGGCGACCGCGGGGCCACAATCTGCCAGCCACCGGGAGCCAGGAGTGCCCGTTCGGTGAAGGCCCGCAAGGGACGGACGGTCGACGCCCGATCGGCCGTCTTTTCATCCGGTGGCTGGTGTCGCGTCACTGGGTGTGACGAGTCCCGGAAGATCCGACCACGGCGGTGCCGTCTCCGCCGTGCCACGTCAGGTTAGGAGAGGTCATGGCAGAAGCTGTCGCCAAGGTTCGCAACGCCACCACTGGCAAGGAGGCGACGGCGCGCTCGGGGTCCCGCAACGGACGCCACAGCCGCGGCAAGCGACCGTCCGGCCGCCCCACGATGGATGAGGCCTTTCGCTTCACTGGCGCCGGCTCGCGCGGTCTGACCTTCGAGCGTCGCTGGACGACCCCCGGGGTCCATCCCTATGACGAGGTCGAGTGGGAGCTCCGCGACGCCAGCATCGCCAACGAATTGGGCAAGGCGGTCTTCGAACAGCAGGGCGTCGAAGTGCCGGCCTCGTGGAGCCAGCTGGCCACGAACGTCGTCGTCAGCAAGTACTTCCGCGGCCACATCGGGACCCCCAGCCGGGAGCGCAGCGTCAAGCAGCTCATCGACCGCGTGGTCAACACCATCACCAGCTGGGCGGCGACGCAGCATTACTTCGCGAGCGACGAAGACCTGGCCACCTTCAAGGCCGAACTGACCCATCTCCTGCTGCACCAGAAGATGGCCTTCAACAGCCCGGTCTGGTTCAACGTGGGCGTGGAGGCGCAGCCGCAGTGCTCGGCCTGCTTCATCAACTCGGTGCAGGACTCCATGTCGTCGATCATGGATCTGGCCAAGACCGAGGCCATGCTCTTCAAGTACGGCTCCGGTGCGGGCGTCAACCTCTCCCCCATCCGTGGTTCCAAGGAGAAGATGTCCGGCGGCGGCGTGGCCTCCGGTCCGGTCAGCTTCATGAAGGGCTTCGACGCCTTCGCGGGCGTGGTCAAGTCAGGCGGCAAGACCCGCCGCGCGGCCAAGATGGTCATCCTCGACTCGGGCCATCCCGACATCCTCGACTTCATCGACTCCAAGGCCAGCGAGGAACGGAAGGCCTGGGCCCTCATCGAGGCCGGCTACGACGCCTCGTTCACGGGTGAGGCCTACGGCTCCGTCTTCTTCCAGAATGCCAACCACAGCGTGCGCGCCTCCGACCGGTTCATGCAGGCGGTGGAGCAGGACGCCGACTGGACCACCTACGAGGTCACCACCGGCGAGCCAACGGAGACCCACAAGGCGCGCACCATCTTCCGCCACATGGCCGAGGCCGCCTGGATCTGCGGTGACCCGGGCATCCAGTACGACACGACCATCAACGACTGGAACCCGGTCGCCAACACCGATCGACAGCACGCCACCAACCCCTGCTCCGAGTTCTCGTTCATCAACGACACCTCCTGCAACCTGGCCTCGCTGAACCTCATGAAGTTCGTCGATGCCGATGGTGAGTTCGAGGCCGAAGCCTTCCGCTTCGCGGCCCGGGTCACGATCACGGCGCAGGAGATCCTCGTCGACAACGCGTCCTACCCGACGCCCAAGATAGAGGAGAACTCACACCGCTTCCGGCCCCTCGGCCTGGGCTACGCCAACCTTGGCGCCTTGCTCATGAGCCGCGGCCTGGCCTACGACTCCGACCAGGGTCGGGCCTTCGCCGGCGCCATCGCCGCGCTCATGACCGGCGAGGCCTACCGCCAGTCGGCCATCGTCGCGCGTGATCACGGCGGCGCCTTCAACGACTACGCCATCAACGAAGGACCGTTCCTGCGCGTCATCGGCAAGCACCGTGACGCCGCCTACGAGCTGGACGATGAGCTGGTGCCGGCCGGACTGGCCGATGTCGCGCGCGACGTCTGGGACGAGGCCCTCGAGCTGGGCGAGCAGCACGGCTATCGCAACGCCCAGGTGTCCGTGCTGGCGCCGACGGGCACGATCGCCTTCATGATGGATTGCGACACCACCGGCATCGAGCCGGATATCGCGCTCATCAAGTACAAGAAGCTGGTGGGCGAGGGCTTCCTCAAGATCGTCAACCACACCGTGCCGGCTGCGCTCCGACGCCTCGGCTACACGGCGGGAGAGGTCGAGAACATCGTCGCCTACATCGACGAGTCGGAGACCATCGAGGGGGCACCGGACCTCAAGCCCGAGCACCTGCCGGTGTTCGACTGCGCCTTCAAGCCGGTCAATGGTGAGCGGTCCATCCACCACATGGGACACCTGCGCATGATGAGCGCGACGCAGCCCTTCCTCTCCGGCGCGATCAGCAAGACCGTGAACATGCCGGAGAAGGCCACCGCCGAGGACATCGAGGATGTCTACATGCAGGGCTGGAAGCTGGGCCTCAAGGCCATCGCCATCTATCGCGATGGCTCGAAGCGCAGCCAGCCGCTCTCGACCGGCAAGAAGAAGGACAGCAGCAAGCCTTCCCCTGCGGCAGACGCGGCGACGGCGCTTGAGCTCACTGGGGAGCCCAAGCCATACCGTCGCCGCCTGCCGGACGAGCGTCGGGCGGTCACGCACAAGTACCAGGTCGCGGGACACGAGGGCTACATCACGGTCGGCCTCTACCCCGATGGCCAGCCGGGCGAGCTCTTCCTCAAGATGGCCAAGGAAGGTTCCACGGTCAGTGGCCTCATGGACACCCTCGCCACCATGACCTCACTGGCGCTGCAGTACGGGGTGCCGCTGCGCGACCTGGTGAGCAAGTTCACTCACGTGCGCTTCGAACCGTCCGGCTTCACGGGCAACCCGGAGGTGCCGATCGCCAAGTCGATCGTCGATTACATCTTCCGCTGGATGGGCTCGCGTTTCCTCTCCAAGGATGATCGCGATGCCCTGGGCATCCTCGGCGGCGAGGGCCTGGCGACGTCCGCCGAACCCCTCAAGCAGCCAGGGGGTCTCGGGCTCGGCTCGAGTCCGGCCGCATCTACCCCGGTCGTGACCCCGCCCGCGCCGTCGTCCTCCTCCGATGGTGTGGGTGGGGCCCGGCCGCTGGCCGCCGCCTCGGACGGTGCGGGGAGCGGCAGTGGCGACAGCCACGTGCTGCCGTCGCTCGGCGCCGGCCAGCGCATCGCCTTCTCGGTGAGCGCAGACTCGCCCTCGTGCATGGACTGCGGCAGCATCATGGTTCGCAACGGCAGCTGCTACAAGTGCCTCAACTGCGGCGCCACGAGCGGTTGCAGCTGATCAGCCGCAAGCCCACCTGGTCATGACCACGTCGGATCGCGAGGCCCTGCTCCAGATCGAGCGGGGCTTCTGGTCCGTCGGGGACCCGTCCTACTACCGTCAGCACATGGCTGACGATGGCATGTGCCTGTTGCCGGTCGGGCTCCTGGGCAAGGCCGACACCATCGAGAGCATGCGCTCGGCCCCGCCCTGGTCCCGCTGCGAGATGCAGGACGTCGGCGTGCGAAGGTTGTCCGGGGAGGTCTCCATGCTGACGTACCGGGCCACGGCCGAGCGCGCGGGTGGAGCGCCCTACCACGCTCTCGTGTGCAGCCTCTACCGGCGGTCCTCCAGCGAAGGCTGGCAGCTGTTCCTGCACCAGCAGACACCGCTGCTCGGCTGAGAGCGCCTCGCGCTACTCTCTAGCTGGATGCGTATCGCGACCTGGAACGTCAATTCGCTGAACGCCCGCCTCGAAGCGGTCGAGCGCTGGCTCGATCGCGCACAGCCGGACGTGTTGCTGCTGCAGGAGACCAAGCTGCCTGACGACGGCGTCCCGGAGATGCCGTTCCGCATGGCGGGTTACGAGCTGTTGCACCACGGTGAAGGCCGCTGGAACGGCGTGGCCATCGCCAGCCGCGTAGGACTCGACGACCCGGTCACCAACTTCGGCGACGGACCGGTGCGCGCGAGCCGCACTGCCAAGGACGCACCCCGGGCCGACGACTTCGACCCACTCACCGAGGCGCGCATGGTCAGTGCGGTCTGTGGTGGCATCCGCATGGCCAGCCTGTATGCCCCCAACGGACGCAAGCTCGACTCGCCCTGGTATGCCGGCAAACTGCGTTGGTTCGACCGCCTGCGTGCCTGGCTCGATGAGGCCGCGGCCCCGACCGACTCGCTGCTGCTGGGCGGCGATCTCAACATCACACCCGCCGACGAGGACCTGTGGGATCCGCAGGCGGCGCATGGGATGACACACGTGTCGGAGCCGGAACGAGCCAGGCTGGCCAGCCTGCGGGAGTGGGGACTGATCGACACCTACCGTGCATACCAGCCCGCGACCGATCGCTTCAGCTGGTACGACTATCGCGCGGGCATGTTCCACAAGAACCAGGGTATGCGCATCGACCTGCTGTACGCCACCGAGCCGGTGGCCAGGCGCGTGGTCTGGGCAGAGATCGACCGTGAAGCGCGCAAGGGTCCGCCGACGCCCTCGGACCACGCTCCGGTCGTGGTCGATCTGGACGGACCGGGCAGGCCCTTCGATGCGGGCTGGGACTCGGCCCTTGCACGGGTGGCCAAGCGCACCCGCTGAACGGGCAAGGCGCCAGCAGCGGCACCCTGCCCGTGGCTAAAGGACTAGAGGTTCACCGAGTACCAGGCGGCGGTCACCGCGATGACCTCGTTCGCGTCGGTCTGGTCCTCTGTGAGCACGTGGTAGATGTGGTCTGCGCCCTGGACCAGCACCAGCACCACGTTCTGGCTGGCGCTGGCCGTGGCCGCGTTCTCCGAGACTGCCGGGTCCACGGTCTCATCGGCCGAGCCGGCCACCAGCAACAGTGCGCCCGAGTAGGGAGCGAAGTCGGTCAGCGCCGTGCTCGTGGCCGCGGACGTCCAGTAGTCACAGCTATGGTCGAGAGTGCGGAAGCCGAGATCGACCTCGATGTGGCCCTCGCCGGTGGCTTCGCACTGGGCCAGCATATCGTCGTCGGCGCTGACGCCGTCCTCGATGGCTCCCGACCACGAACCGAAAGCGATCGGCCGCGTGTCGGTGCCTACGAGATGTGCCCCGATCGTCGAACCAAGGCTGAAGCCCTGGACGCCGATGGCCGCGGGATCGACCCCGTCCTGCTGCGCGAGCCACTCGAGAGCCGTGGAGGCGTCGGCGATCATGCTGTCGTAGGTGTAGTCCAGCGTCGATGCTTCGCTCGCGCCCATGCCCGCGAAGTCGATGCGCAACGAGGCGATGCCATCCGCGTCGAGCGCGTCGGCCAGGCGCGCGTACATGTTCCCGACCTCGTCGGCAGTACTGCCGTAGCCGTGGAGCATGAGCACCGCCGGGATTGCGCCGTCAGCTCCCTGGGGCATCACGAACGTGCCGGTGATGTCATGCCCATCGGCCGGGATGGTGACGGCCTCGCCGGCCATCGTGTCCTGGGCGAGGGCCGCGGGCCCACCGACCGATCCAGCCAGCAGGACCAGTGATCCTCCGGCGGCGAGTGTGCGCTTCCTGATCATGTCTCTCCTTGCCTTGCCAGACGGTACATCCCCCTGCGGGCGAGTATAGGCAGCGCCTCGGCCCGCGGGACCACCGGTCGCTGCCACGCGGAGCGGAGAAGCCGGCTGCCCTATCCTGTGTCGGTGACCTTGTACCGCCTCCGCGACCGTGCCGAGCTGGACGACCCCCTCATGGTGGTGGCCTTCGATGCCTGGGTCGACGCGGGCGCTGCCGCTACCACCGCCGCGGAGACCATCGCCGAGGGCGGGACGATCGTGGCGGAGTTCGATGCCGACGCCCTCTACGACTACCGCGCCAGGCGCCCGACGCTCCACATCGATGACGGGCGGATCATCTCCGCTGACTGGCCACTGCTGAACGTGCGGCACCGACACTTCGAGGGCCGGGACGCGCTCGTGCTGAGCGGCCCCGAGCCCGACTACCGCTGGCAGGAGCTGGCGGGGTCGATGGTCGCCCTGGCCAGGAGCCTTGGTGTGACCCAGTGGCTCACGCTTGGCAGCATCCCGGCGGCGGTACCCCACACCCGGCCGGTGACGATCCTGGGGCTCGAGTCGGAACCAGGCCTGCTCCGCGGCGGCGTGGAGGCCGGACCCCTGGGCCTGATGCAGGTCCCGGCGGCAGCGGTGTCGGTGATCGACCTGGCCATGAGTGCGGCGGGCGTCCCGACCCTCGGCTACTTCGCGCAGGTACCGCATTACGTGAACGGCGAGTATCCCGCGGCCGCTGTCGCGCTCATCCGGGCCGTGGAGCCACATCTCGGTGCTGCTGTGCCGACATCCATGCTGGAGCTGCGCGCGCGTGCCATGGGTGCCAAGCTCGACTCCGCCGCTGCCTCCGACAATTCGACCACGTCGTACGTGGAACGCCTGGAGGAGCTCTCCGATGAGTCACGACTGCCCTCGGGGGAAGAGCTGATCGGCGAGATCGAGCGCTTCCTGCGGGAGGGTGATGCGGGCGACGGCGACCTGCCCCGCTAAGTGCGATACGCGCTCGGTGAGCTGGGCCTTGCCGGGATCGAAGCAGGCAGGAACTGGAGCGCCTGACGCCTCGCGGAAGGGTGGCTATCCTCGAGGCATGCACCACCGACGCATCACGATCCTGCCGCTCATGGCCACTGCCCTCGTCCTGGCGCTCTCGACCGCCGCGAGCGCCCAGGTCGCCTCCCTCGAGACTCCCGCCCCGGATGCGGACGCATCGGCCGCGCCGGCCGATACCATCGACGGCGAGCAAGCCATCCTCGATTTCGTGACCTGCCTCAACGAGAACGGCCTCGACCTGCCCGATCCCCAATTCGGCCCCGATGGACCCCGCTTCGCCGATCCCTCAGCCCTCCTCAGTATCGACTTCCGCAGCGGCGAGTTCCTCGACGCCATGGAGGCCTGCCAGGAGCTGCTGGCCGCGCTCCAGCCGGAGCTGGACCCCGAGCAGCAGACGGAGCAAGTGGAGGAGCAGCTCGCCTTCGCCGAGTGCATGCGACGGGAAGGCATCGACTTCCCCGATCCCGATCCGCTGCGCGGCTTCACCATCGGCGCGATGCGCGCGGAGGACGGAGGCCTGGCCATCGACCCCTTCTCGCCGGACTTCCAGGCAGCCACGCAAGTGTGCATCCCGGAGGTCGGCCTGACGATGCCTGGGGCCACACCTGCGGCGTAGGTGGCCTTACGGTCTCCTTACACGAGCGTCCACTCTGTTTGAGCTGACCGGTCCATCCTTGTCGACCCGCCGTGCGACGACCTGTGCCGGTCGTGGCCGGGCCCTGGCCTGACCCGTTCCCGAACGAGGAGGAAGAACGAGCCCCATGCTCCTGCACCATCGAACCCTCGCGGCTGCCATGGCCACGGTGGCCGCCCTGACCCTGTCCCTCGCGGCCGGTGCCGCGGCCCAGGTGGCCACGCTCGAGGACCCCGGGTCGTCACCCGGGCCCGCGCAGGCGGAGACCGTCCTCGAGTTCACCGACCGCGAGGAGGCGTTGCTCGTGTTCGCCCAATGCATGCGTGACAACGGCGTGGAGATGGATGATCCATCCGCCAGTGGCGGCGGACGCCTGTTCCTGCGTGGGGGTCCCGACGGAGGTGACGGGCTCGACCGCTTCAGCGAGGAGTTCCTCGCGGCGCAGGAACCCTGCGGGGACATCCTCGCCGCCTCCCGGCCGGAGCTCGATCCGGAGGCCGAGCAGGAGCTCGTCGAGCAACAGCTCGCGCTGGCGCGATGCCTGCGCGATAGCGGCTATCCCGAGTATCCCGACCCGGTGATCGGAGACGATGGGCGTATGCAGCGAGGCGGCGGGCGGGCCGCAGGCGATCTGGGCATCGACCGCCGGTCCCCGGAGTTCCAGGCGGCCATGGATGCTTGTGGCACCGAGGTCGGGCTCGAGGGCTTTGGTCCTGGCCGTGGCCTCCGGAGCGGGGCCGAGGGCAGCTAGTCGATGCGTCTCCTCTTCATCGCCGCCCTGGTGGTCGGTGCCATGCTCACGGGTGAACGGCTCCCCGGCGAGGCGGTGCAGGCGACAGCCAGCGCCCAGGAAGAACCCGTCGTACCGGTCGCGACGGCCACCATCACTCGCCGCACCATCGAGTCCACCGAGGACTTCGACGGCACCCTTGGCTATGCCGGTGAAGGCGTCATCATCGGCGGCCTAGCCGGCACGTTCACGGCGCTCCCGAAAGAGGGCGACATCCTCTCCCTCGGCGATGTCGTCTACGAGGTCGACGGGACGAACCGCTCGTACCTCATGTACGGCGCCCGCCCTGCGTACCGAGCCCTGGACATCGACAGCTCCAACGGGCCCGACGTGCGGCAGCTCGAAGCCAGCCTCAAGCGCATCGGCTTCCCCAAGATCCTCCGGGACGGCTTCAAGCCGGACTGGAAGTTCCGTGCGCGCACCGAGGATGCGGTCAAACAGTGGCAGAAGCGCACGGGACAGGAGCAGGATGGCCGGGTGGAGCTGGGTGAGATCACCTTCATGCCCGCGGCCGTCCGCGTCACGCAGGTCGTGCCGGAGCTGGGCACCCGCGCGCAACCGGGCGCGGTCGTGGCCTACACCAGCGACACGGACTTGGTCGTCACGCTCGACCTGGAAGCCGACCGACGCGACATCCTGCGCGTGGGCGATACGGTCAGCGTGGAGCTGCCCGACGGCACGGACGGACCGGGCACGGTCAGCGAGATCGCGAGCGTGGCCCAGACCCTGCCCGGCGCCAGCGCGCCCACGGTCGCGGTCACCATCGAGCTGGCCGACGCGGCCGTCGCGGGTGATCTCGACGGTGCCGAGGTCACCATTAGCGTGGTGCGGGAGACACGTCCGGGTGTGCTGACCGTGCCGGTCGACGCCCTGCTCGCCCTACGCGAGGGTGGCTACGCCCTGGAGATGGTGGCTGATGACGGCCGCACCTACCTGGTACGGGCCGAGGTCGGCCTCTTCGACGACGACGGGGTCGAGGTCAGTGGCGACTTCGAGGCCGGCGACCAGGTCGTCGTCCCCGCGTGACGCTCCCGCCAGCCCGCCCGGGCCCACCGCCATCCCCCTGGGGCCAGCGCCCGTCCCGACCGACTCCCCGTCCACCGCTCCGGCCCGTGCCCGCACGCCCGCTGCCGATCCGACCGGCCCCCCCACCTCGGCCGGCTCTTCCGCCGCGCCGCCCGCTCGGACCCGTCGTGCTCGACTTGCGAAAGGCCGTCCGAACCTATCCCGGCGACCCGCCGGTCGAGGCGCTCAGGGGCGTGGACCTGCGCGTTCGCGGTGGCGAGCTGGTGGCGATCGTGGGCCCATCCGGCTCCGGCAAGTCGACCCTGCTCCACGTGTTGGGCACCTTGGACAAGCCCACGAGCGGGGTCGTCGAAGTCGCCGGCTACGACGTCGGCCGGCTCGGCGACAAGGACCTCAGCGGACTGCGTAGCCAGCACGTCGGCTTCATCTTCCAGCAGTTCTTCCTGCTCGAGGGCATGAGCGCGCAGGACAACGTGGCGAACGGCCTCCTCTACCGCGGGATCGACCCGCGCGAGCGGCGCCGGTTGGCCGGTGAGGCCCTCGAGCGCGTGGGGCTCTCCCATCGCTCTGACCATCACCCGGGCAAGCTCAGCGGCGGAGAGCGCCAGCGCGTGGCCATCGCCCGGGCTACGGTGGGGCGCCCGACGCTGGTCCTCGCTGATGAGCCCACCGGCAACCTCGACAGCCGAACCGGACGCGTCATCCTCGAGCTTCTCGACGAGCTCAATCGGCGAGACGGCACGACCATCGTGGTCATCACCCACGACCAGGCGGTGGCCGCGCGCACGCCCCGGCAGGTGGAGATCCTCGACGGCCGCATCGTGCGCGACACGGGCGCTGCTCGATGAGCGTCGGCGCGCCACCCGTGCCCGGCACCGCCCGGCCTGGGAACGCTCCGGCTGACGAGCGGCGACGTGGCCCTGCCAGGCCAAGATCCAGCCGATTGCATCCGGCTGATCTCGTTGGCCTCGGCGCCATCGGGCTTCGCGCCAGCCGCGTGCGCTCGGCCCTCACCATGATCGGCATCGCCATCGGCATCGCGGCCATGGTCGGTGTTCTCGTCATCAGCGAATCGAGCCGCTCGGACCTGCTCTCCCAGCTCGATCGACTGGGCACCAACATGCTCCGGGTGACGGCGGGTCAAACCATCTTCGGCGGCGAGGCCGAACTCTCACCCGAGGCCCGAGCCATGGTCCAGCGAGTGGCACCGGTCGAGGCCGCCTCGGCGGTGGCCACGGTGGATGCGACCGTGCGGCGCACCGATCTCATCGACAGCGGCCGCACGGGCGGCATCAGCGTGACCGCGGCCGACCTTGATCTCCTGGACACGCTGCGCGCCGAGGTCGCGCTGGGCCGATGGCTCGATCGGGCGTCGGCGACCCTGCCCACCGTCGTGCTGGGCAACACCGCGGCCCGACGGCTCGGCATCGGGCGCACCGGGGTCCGCGTGTGGCTGGGCGACCGCTGGTTCACCGTGCTCGGCGTGCTGGCGCCGGTCGAGCTGGCCTCCGAGCTCGATTCCTCTGCCTTCGTCGGGGCTCCGGTCGCGGACGAGCTCTTCGACTACGACGGTTCGCCCAGCACGATCTACGTGCGCAGCGACGTGGACTACATCGACGACGTGCGCGCCGTCATGGGTCGGACCGCCAACCCCGAGGACCCCAGCGAAGTGGAGGTCACCCGACCCTCGGACGTGCTCGAAGCCAAGGCCGCGGCGGCGGTGGCCTTCACCGACCTCTTCCTGGGACTGGGCGCTGTCGCTCTCATCGTGGGCGGCTTCGGCATCGCCAATGTCATGCTCATGTCCGTCATGGAACGACGCGGTGAGATCGGCCTGCGCCGGGCGCTGGGGGCGACCCGTCGGCAGATCGCCCTCCAGTTCGTGAGCGAGGCGCTGGCCCTGGCGCTGGTGGGTGGGGTGCTGGGCGTGCTGCTCGGAGCGGGATTGGCCGTGGCCTACGCCCTGAGCCAGGCCTGGACGCCGATCATCCCCGCCGTGGCCGTGCTCGGAGGCATCGCGGCCGCGGTCGGTATCGGCGCCCTTGCCGGCTTCTATCCCGCCATGCGCGCCGCCCGCCTCTCGCCCACCGACGCCCTGCGCGGCGCGGAGTAGGGCGCGGCCCTATTCGCGGACCCGGATCAGCGAGACGCCGTCACGCACCGTGAGCATGACCGTTTCCACGCGTGGGTCCGCGGCGGCGTGGTCATTGAAGGCCTGCACGCCGGTGACGCTGGGGTCAGCGGTGGTCTCGAGCACGCGCCCATGCCGGAAGACGTTGTCCGCCACCATCAGGCCGCCCTTGCGCATCAGGCGCAGGACCCGCTCGTAGTAGGCGGCGTAGGCAGACTTGTCGGCGTCGATGAAGGCGAGGTCATAGGGCCCGCTGAGCTGCTCGAGCGTATCGAGCGCCACGCCCACATGGATCGCGATGCGATCGGACATGCCCGCCGCCGCGATATGCTCCGCGGCCTTGGCCGCATGCCCGGGGTCGAGTTCGAGCGTGTCGAGATGCCCGCCCGGTGGCAGGGATTCGGCCATGGCCAGGGCGGAGTAGCCGGCGAAGGTGCCGATCTCGAGGATCATCCGAGCCCGGCTTACGGCGACCAGCATGCGCAGCAGCTGGCCTTCGGTCTCATCGATCATCAGCCCGGCGTGGTCGGTCCAGCTGCGGGTGGACGCGGCCGTCGCCTGCAGCGATTGCGAGGAGACGGTCGTATGTCGAGCTGCGTAGGCTGCCAGATCGTCGCCGGTCGCCACGGTATCGATGCCTAGGAGGCGCGCAGGCGTGTGGGCCTGACGCGGATGCGCACGGGATAGTCAGCGGAGAACGACTCCGGGGTCATCCCCAGGTCGTCCATCGACGAACGGTACTTGTCCACGTATGCCTCGTCCTCTGCCGCGGTCGGGCCGTCCGAGACGATCTCGGCTACGCCCTCGATGATCACCACGTCACCGCCGGTGGGCGTGCTGTTGAGGTGCAGCGATACGCGCGCGTTCGACGCGATGTTCCGCGTGCGCGGGGTCGACGCGAGCGAGTAGATGACGAAGGACTCGTCCTGGGCGAGGAACCACACTGGTGAGGTCTGGGGCTGGCCGGCGGGGTTGACGGTGGTCATCCAGGCGACCAGCTCGCCTTGGAGGCGCTCCTGGATGTCGGGGCGTTCATCGAACATGGCCACAGCATAGTGCTCTCCTCGACCTTGCCGTGGCTGCGGCGTCCGACGTCGATCGCGAGCTTCACGAGCGATGCCCCTACCATGGGCCGATGCTGCAACCGGACGGCTCCATCCGCATCGCCTGGCAGGTCGAGCGCTACGAGGCCATCCTCGTGCGTGCCCGCTTCCGTCCGGCGACCGAGCTCGACGAGTTCGCGCGTGGGGTCGCCGACCTGGCCCTGCTCGAGCGTTCCTTGCCCGACCTGCGCACGGCGCTGCGCGCGCGCTATCCGGGCGCCTTCGAGCTCGTCACCGATGAGCCACTCGACGCACCTGGGCGGGTCATCGTCAGCTTCCATCCGCCGCGGGGCGAACCCAACCCGGACCCATGGTGACGCGCGGCTCCTGCTACGAGTCCCGGGACCCGGTCCGGGCACTCGACGAGGTGGAGGCCTACCTGCGGGGCGCCGGCTTCTTCGGACCGGATCCTGCGCGCGGCCTGCGCGCTGACCTCTACCTGGGCTACGGCCTGTCCGAGGCCATGCGCAGGGTGCCTTCGGCAGCGCGCCCGGAGCCGGTGCCGGACCTGCCCCTCGTGGCCTGCCGCATCAGCCCCAGCAACGAGCCGGCCGGCATGACGGGGCACTACCGCGTAGGCGAGTGGGAGCGGACCTGGAGCGCCAGCGAGTACCGCCGTGCGGTGGCCCAGGCCCGGGAGGCCATCGCCGCAGGCGAGATCTACCAGGTCAACCTGGTCCAGCACCTGGCCGCGCCTTTCGAGGGGGATCCGGCTGCCGTGGCGGCGGCACTCGCTGGCCTTGCGCCCCTGCACCCCCGCCCGCTCGCTGGCGACGGCTGGGCCATCGTCTCCGCCACGCCGGAGGTCTTCCTCGAGCGACACGGCCAGCGCCTGCGCACGATGCCCATCAAGGGCACTCGGCCCAAGGGCGGCGCGAAGGAGTTGCGTGCCTCGGTCAAGGACGCCGCCGAGCACGTCATGATCGTAGACCTCGAGCGCAACGACCTGGGCCGCGTCTGCCAGCCTGGCAGCGTCCGCTGGCCGGTGCTCATGAAGGCCCGGCCGATGGCCGGCGTGGAGCACCTCGTATCGACCGTCGAGGGGATCGCCCGGGAAGGCCTGGGCCTGGCCGATACGCTGCGCGTCATGTTCCCCGGTGGCTCGGTCACCGGTGCTCCCAAGATCGCCGCGCTCGACCATATCAACGCACTCGAGCCGGTCGGTCGGGGCGCCTCCATGGGCGCGCTCGGCACCATCTGGCCCAACGGCGACTTCGAGCTCGCGCTCACCATCCGTACCTTCGCCATCTCCGATGGGCGCATCCACCTGTGGGTCGGTGGCGGTGTGGTGTGGGACTCCGATCCTGCGGCCGAAGTCGCAGAATTGTGGGTCAAGGCCGGACCCCTCCTCGATGCCCTCGCCTCCGGCGCACGAACACGGGAAGCCGCATGACGCCAGGACCTCGCCCCCTTGCCATCGCCGTGCTGGGGCGCGGTGTGGTCGATCCGGAGACGCCGGTCATCCAGGCTGACGACCCCGGCTTGTTGCGCGGGCTGGCCGCGTTCGAGACGCTGCGCGTGTACGGCGGACGCGCCTTCGCTCTCCGCGAGCACCTGCTCCGGCTAGCCCATTCCGCGGAACGCATGGGATTCGCCCTGCCCGCGCTCGACGACCTGGGCACGCTCGCGCGCGAGGCCATCTCCGCGGCGGGCCAACCAGACTGCTCGTTGCGCTTCACCGTCACGGCCGGCCCGCCCGGTCACCCGCCTGTGGCGATCGCCATGGTGGGTGCGATCCCGCCGGGCCTGGAGGCCGTCCGTGCGGCCGGCATCAGCCTCATCACCCTCGGGCTCGGTACCGACCCGCGTGCTCGCATGGGCGCACCCTGGCTGCTCGATGGCGTGAAGTCCACCTCGTACGCGGTCAACATGGCGGCCCACGACGAGGCCGTACGGCGGGGTGCCGACGACGCGATCTTCCTGGCCCACGACGGCACCGTGCTCGAAGGGCCCACCACCAACATCTGGTGGCGGCAGGATCAGTCGCTCTACACGCCGGCCCTCGATCTGGGCATCCTCGCGGGCGTCACCCGGGCCTGGGTCATCCGCCTCGCCGACGAGCTCGGATACGACGTGGAGGAGGGCTGGTTCGGCCGACCCCAGATGGCCGCTGCCGAGGAGGTCTTTACCTCCTCGTCGGTACGCGAGCTGATGCCGGTCGTCCGACTCGACGGCCACCCCGTCGGTCGCGGTGAGCCTGGACCCGCCATGGCTTCGCTGCAGGCCGCGCTCCGCCGGGCGGCCGAGTCCTGAGCTCGCCGGGCAGCTGAATCACGAGACCCACGCGGCGAGCGTGGGTCGGACGTGGTCTATGCGCGTGCGCTCGGGTGACGTGACGCGTCGCGTCGCCGACCCCGACCGCACGGCTCAGCCGGCGCGCGTGTCAGAGGAGATGTTGCCCGCTCGGGGCTGGGTCAGAAGGTTGCTCATCCCGTGGGACGCATCCGCGGTCATCGGCAGCGACCACGCCCGCTCTGCGGACGTGAGGCTCCGATTCTTCCGGACCTGCCGGTTGCGGAGATCGACCATTCGATCCGAGTACCTCCATCTCGACTGTACTCCTCGGCCGCAAGGATGGGAAGCCCCGAACCTCGATCGGCGACCGGTAAGCCACGGCGTCAGTCGCGGTCCCCTCCTCCGGCGTCGGGCGGGTCGAAGCTGTCACCGCCGGCCTTCGGCTTGGCCTTGTATGCCCGTTTGTTCTCCTGGTGGGCCGTGAGCGCCCCTGGCGAGTCCACGTCCGCCAGCGTGGGATAGTGCGGCAGCATCGCCTCCATGCCGGCCAGCGTCACCCCGAAGCGGCGAGCGAGGACCGCGAGCAGGGCTTTCGCCTTCATGGCCCCGATGCCGGGCAAGGCCAGCAATCGCAGCTCGAGGTCCGCGGCATCGGCAGCTTCCGTCCAGACTCGCTCGGGCCGACCACCGTACTCCTCCACCACGGCGCGGCAGCAGGCCTGCACGCGCCTGGCCATGCTGCCCGGGAACCGATGGATGGCCGGACGCTCGCGAAAGACCCCTTCGAGCTCGCCGGGATCCATGGCGACGATGACCGCCGGCTCCAACGTGCCGATCCGCCGCTGCAGTTCCAGCGGGCCACCGAAGGCCTTCTGCACCGTTACCTGCTGGTCGAGCACGAAGCCGATGAGCAGCGCCATGGGCTCACTCGCGAGGAGACGATCAGCATCGTCATCACCGGTGAAGGGAAGGCTCGTCACGCGCCTGGCAGCCATGCTCGCAGCGTAGCGCCAGACCGTCCGTGGCGTTTCGAGCAGATGCGCTACACTACGTGCAGCATCCATGGACCGCGCGCGGTCGAGCACCGACTCAACGGTGTGCTCCCGCAAGGCGCGACCCACCATGAACATCGCCGCTCACCTACTCTCGGATGCCACGCAGCGGCACGCGATACGAAGGCCCGCCCGAGCGCACGCCCCGATGGTGTCCGCGCCGCCGGCCGAAAGGAACGACATGCTTCACCGCACACCACACAGCCCCGGCGACATGAGCCGGCGTAGTCACGCTCAGCGCCGGCTGCGCCGCGCCGCAGCCAATCGCCTCTTCTGCAGCACCAACGGCTGCACCACCTTCCTGGAGCCAGACGAGGGTGGTCACACCGCGACCTGCCCGGTCTGCGGCCTGCAGCGACGACTGCGTTCGTCGGCTGCCGAGCGCCCCGCCCGCACCCACTGACGCCCGTCTGTGCGTGGGGCCGTCTCGTGCGACGATGACGGCGATGGCGAGGCACACTCCTTCCCCACGGCCCCTCATCCGCCGCGATGCCGAAGGCGGCGCCCGCACGGCCACCGACTGGGAGTCGCCCACCGAGCGCCTGATCCGCGAAGCCCAGGACGCGGGCGCCTTCGACGACCTGCCTGGCCAGGGACAGCGGCTGCGCCTCGTCGACCAGACGGCCGCCGGCGACATGGCCTTGGCCTACCACCTGCTGCACAACGCCGGCGCCGTGCCGCCCTGGATCGCCGCGGATCAGGAGGCGCGCGAGCTCGAGACCCGCATCGCCGCCGTGCTCGACCGCGCGGTCGGCGCACGCGGCATCTCACGCCAGCGACTGGAAGGTGAGCTGGAGGCGCTTGCCGACCAGCACGATGCCGCTGTGCTCCGGCTCGAAGGGCTCGCCCCCACGCCCCGCCAGCAACGCCGGCGACTCGAGCGCGCACGACTCCGTGAGCAGCTCCGGCTCGCCCTCGCCGCCGACACCGGTCACCATGACCGGCGATGAGGCCGGCGTACCCATGGAGCTGGACCTCGCCGCCTGGGGCAAGGTCATCACCCTCGAGACGACGGGCCGGCGCAGCGGTAGCCTGCGCCGGGTCACGATCGGCTATGCCGTCGACGGAGAGGCCTACCTCGTGGCCGCCTCGTCCGACACCACCGCCTGGGCGCTCAACCTGGCAGCCGACCCCCACTGCCACGTGGAACTGCTCGGCACTCGCCGTTCGTGCACGGCCCAGCCGCTCCGCGGGACCGAGCGCGAGGCGGCCATCGTGGCCCTCATCCTCAAGTACGGGGCGCCTGCCGAGCGCTTGGGCGGCGGCCCCGCCTTTCGGCTCCTGCCGGACTGAACGGTCAGCATCGGCCGGGTGCCGACGCAGCGACTACACTGGCGGCATCGAACACTCGCGCATTCGCTGAACTGCCCGCTACGGCACCTCCGGGTCGGTGCCCGCGCGATACGCGCACGAACAACGTGGGACGCCCTGGACCTGGCCCAGAGGGTGGGCGGCACCGCGCACCAGTAAGGACCTGTATGCCATTCGATCACCTGGGCCTTGACCCAGAGCTCCTCCGTGCCGTGCAGGAGCAGGGCTACACCGAGCCCACCCCTATCCAGGAGCAGGCCATCCCGATCGTCCTTCGTGGCGCTGATCTGATGGCTCGCGCGCAGACCGGCACCGGCAAGACGGCCGCCTTCGCGCTACCCATCCTCCAGCGCATGAAGGTCCACGCCAATCGTTCCTTCAGTCCAGCTCGTCATCCCATCCGCGTGCTCGTGGTCACGCCCACGCGCGAGCTGGCCATCCAGGTCCACGGCAGCTTCAAGGACTACGGCGCGCACGTCGGGCTGCGCTCCACGATCGTCTACGGCGGCGTACCCATGGGCCCGCAGGAGAAGGATCTCCTGGGCGGCGTGGAGATCGTGGTGGCCACGCCCGGTCGCCTGCTCGACCACGCCGGCAGCCGCACGCTCAACCTGGGCCAGGTGGAGGTGCTCGTGCTCGACGAAGCCGACCGCATGCTGGACATGGGCTTCATCGATGACATCCGGCGGATCGTGGCGCTGCTCCCCGCCCGCCGGCAGAACCTGCTCTTCTCGGCCACCCTCGATGCGGAGATCCGCTCGCTGGCAAGCACCTTCCTCTCCAGCCCTGAGACGGTCGACATCGCGCCCACCATCACCGCGGCCGAGTCGGTCGAGCAGATCGCCTACCTCGTGGATACCGAGCGCAAGCGCGAGCTCCTGGCCCACATCATCCGCACTCGTGACCTGCGCCAGGTCCTCGTCTTCACCCGTACCAAGCAGATGACCCGGCGCCTCGCCGCGCAGCTCGACCGCGACGGCGTGGAGGCTACCGCCATCCACGGCGATCGTTCGCAACCCGAACGTGAGAAGGCTCTGCAGATGTTCAAGTCGGGTGAGGTCCGCGTCCTGGTCGCCACCGATGTCGCCGCCAGAGGCTTGGACATCGAGGCCCTCCCGATCGTGGTCAACTTCGAGATCCCCTACGACCCCGAGGACTACGTCCACCGCGTCGGCCGCACCGGGCGGGCCGGCATGGAGGGCCTGGCCATCTCCCTCGTCTCGCTAGACGAGGAGGACCAGCTCATGGGCATCAACCGGCTGCTCAAACGCGACCTGCCGGTGCGACAGGTTCGCGGCTTCGAGGTCGACCCGCGCGCAAGGGCGGTCGGCAGTGGCTCGCGCAACGGGCGCGGGCGGGGCGGTCCTCGCCGCGGAGGCGGTGTCCGGCGCACCGGTGCGCGCAGCTCGGGCGGACGATCCCGTACCCGTGGAGCAGCCGGCTAGACGGCAGCCACCGGGTCTTGGGCTGCATAGGCACGGACCCGGATATCACGGGCCAGGTCGTCGGCGACCTCGGTCAGGTGCCGGCGCAGGAGTCCCTCTTCCGGTGTGAGCTCCAGGGCGAAGGCCCGCAGGCGCTCCAGCTCCGACGTCTCCGCCCACAGGTCCGGCACCAGCCAGTGCAGGTAGTTCTGCGCGTAGGCGTGGTCGCGCTCTCGATAGACCTTCCGCACCTCCTCGTAGAAGGGCGCACGGTAAGCCAGCAGGATCTCCCGCTGGTGCGGCCACTGGAATCCGGTGATCGCCGCTCGGGTCAGATAGTCCGACCCATAGCCCTCCCCGTGGATCCGCGCCCAGGCGGACGCCTTGACCGCGGGCGACGGACGGCTGACTTCCGCCCGGATGGCTGCGCGCTGGCCGCGATCCGAGGGGTCATGGGTGCGCTCGACGTCGACCCGGACCAGGTCATCGTCCAGGCCGTACGCGGCCGCCTTCACCGCCAGGATCCAGCGCAGCTGCTGGTCCGGTTCGCCTCCGGTCGGGGACCAGCCTCCGTCGACCAGGTCGAGCAGACGGACGATGTCAGCCTGGTCAGAGGCGTAGCCGGCCGCACTCCGGGCCCACAGCAGGCACAGGTCCGGGTCAGCGGTCGACGACATGGCCTCCATCGCCATGGCCGTCAACGCGCCTGACTCCTCGTCGTGCGCGCCGTCGGGCAGGTAGCGTCGCTGGGCCGCCATGGCCCGGTCCGCGATCGACTGCACCAGCGAGCGGTCACGCTCGGCCGGGGCGAAGCGGCGGACGGCGGCAAGGTAGTCGGTCGAGCGCAGTCGAGAGGCGCGGACCATCTCCCACAGGGTCGACCAGACCTGCTGCCGCATGAGCGGCTCCGGCAGCTCGGGCAGACGTGCCATGGCGAACTCGAGCGAGACGGGGTCGAGCTCGGCGAGGGCGTAGTCGTGGTCGCCCTGGTTCGGATACACGAACACGGGCGCGGGACGACCGATGGCCGCGGGCACATCGAGGTGACGCCCCTCGATGGTCACGTCGATGCTCTCGACCTGCAGCCCGCGGGCGCCGTCCTCGCTGACGAGACCCAGGCCCAGCGTGTGTGGACGCAGCGTGGCATGACCATGGAAGGCGGTCTGTCGCAGCGCCATCGAATCGATCCTGCCATCTTTCGTGGTCCAGTCAGTCGCGATGGTGTTGAGTGATGGCGAGCGCAGCCAGACCTCCGACCAGTCATCGAGCGGACGGCCGGCTGCGCCGGCGAGAGCGGCGAGGAAGTCGGCCAGGGTCGCGTTGCCCCAGGCGTGACGCTCGATGTAGGCCTGCAGTCCCTGGCGGAAGGCCGGTTCGCCAAGGGTCGCCACCAGCTGCTTGATGACGGCGGCACCCTTCTCGTACGTGATGCCGTCGAAGTTGCCCACGGCCTGCTCGGTGTGGTCGACGCGGGTGGCCACCGGGTGGGTGGTCGGCAGCTGGTCCTGGTGATAGGCCGTCGGCCGTATCCGGCCGTTGAAGTCGAGCCAGGCGTCGCTGAAGCGCGTGGCCTCGGCGAGACAGCGGTAGGACAGATAGGTGGCGAAGGTCTCATTGAGCCAGAGGTCATCCCACCAGCGCATCGTGACGAGGTCGCCGAACCACATGTGCGCCATCTCGTGGAGGATGACCTCCGCGCGGACCAGGCGCTGCCGGTAGGTGGGCGGGTCGCGGAAGACGTAGCTGTCGTGGAAGGTCACGGCCGCCACGTTCTCCATGGCGCCAGCGTTGAACTCGGGCACGAACAGCTGGTCGTACTTGCCGAAGGGGTAGGGCCGGCCGAAGAGGTCCGCGTAGTAGTCGAGCCCCTGGCCGGTGATCTCGAAGATCTCATCCGCGCTGCGTTCCAGCTCGGTCTGCATGGAGGCCCGCCCGTACAGCGTCAGGGGCAGCCGACGATGCTCCGCTCGGAGGCGGACCCAGGGCCCGGCGATGAGGGACACGAGGTACGTCGAGAAGCGCGCTGAGCGCGGGAACTCGTGCATCCGCCGGCGACCCCGAAGGGCGGTCACGCCGATGGGTACCTCCGAGGTGATGACGCGCCAGTCCTCCGGCGCGGTGACCTCGAAGCGGTACGTGCCCTTGATGTCCGGCTGGTCGAAACAGGGGAAGATGCGGTGGGCGGAGTACGGCTCGAGGTTGCTGTAGACGTAGGTCTGTCCGTCCTCGGGATCGACGAAGCGATGGAGGCCGTCGCCGGTGACCGCATAGCGGTTCTCGTACTCGATCACCAGCCGGTTGTGCGCCTTCAGCTGGTCGGGTCGCAGCCAGATCCGATGGTCGCGATGATCGGGCTCGACATCCTCACCGTTCACGCGGAGCGTGCGCACCGTGCCCGAGAACTCGAGGAAGAGCGGTGGGCCACTCGGGTGCAGCGCGAAGGTGATGGTGGCGCGGCCAGTATATGTGTCGCGGCCCTCGAACAGCTCGAGCTGCAGCTCGTAGCTGGCGTTGGAGACGCGCGCCGCTCGCTCCACCGCTTCCTCGCGGAGCAGGACGTCACGCCCCTGGCCGCCGGTCGAACTCATCGTGGCGTGATGATCCTCATGGCGTCAGTCGTTCGGCAGGGAGTCTACCCGCCTGCGCTTATCCGCGACTTACGCGGTCTGTGGAGAACTCCCCGACACCAGCCCGCGCCGCACCACCGACAGCCGTCCAGGGCTAGCGGGCGCGATCGTCGGAGCCGAGACCATTGGTGGGCCGACCTGAACGTGAGTTCGTGCGGACGCACACCTCATGACCGCAGTCGACCAGTCGAGATGACCGCGACCTACGTGGTCTGGGGACAACTCCCCGACACCGAGCGGCGCCGCAACACCGACCCCCGCCCCAGCAGGTCCCCGAAATGTGTCACTCTCTGTGACATGTCCCCTGCACCCTCTGCGGCAGACCTGCTGCGTTCCGTCGGCCTCGAGGTCGACGGCCCCGTCCGGTGGGGTACCCGACCCCCCACTCGTGCTCCGGGGGTCTTCCTGGTCGAGAGCCCCACACCCGCCGACTCCGCGTCCCTCGACATCGACGAGGTCCGGCGCTGGCTCGAGCGTGTGCCGAGCCTGCGCCTCGATGGCGAGCGGCCGACGCAGACCGCCATCGCGGAGCGGATGCGGCGGTTCTGGCTGCCGGGCCAGACGCTCCTCTATGTCGGTCGCACCGCCAAGAACCTCAACGGGCGGGTCGGCTCCCTCTACGCCACCGAACTCGGACACGCCCGACCGCACCCAGGTGGTCACTGGCTCAAGACCCTGCGCGAGCTCACCAAGCTGCGCCTCTGGTGGGCCGAGACGGAGGCACCCGAAGAATACGAGGACGAGATCATCGGAGCCTTTGCTGCGGGTGTTCCGGAAGCGGTGCGCGAGCGCCTGCCCGAAGGTGCGCCCGTCTACCCCTGGGCCAACCTCGAGTCGCCCACTGGCGCCACCCGCGACACCGGGCTCAGCGATGCGCTGCTCAGCGTTGATGCCACGCCGGTGCAGGCATCGAATGTGCGTCGCTCGGACAGCAGTGGACGCAAGCGTGCCACCTCTGCCACGAGCGCGACGCGCCGGGCACCGCGGCGCTCTGTGGCCAAGCCGGCGGCGAACAGCACAGGGTCCCCCCGCGCAGCAGGTCCGAACAACACCACGCCGCGCGAGGCCCCCACGCACGTCACCGCCGAGGGCTTGGTCGCCATGGAGGCCGAGCTGCAGCGCCTCAAGACGGTCGAACGGCCCGAGGTCGTGGCCCGCGTGGCCAGCGCCCGTGAGCTGGGAGACCTGCGTGAGAACGCCGACTACGAGGCTGCCCGTAACGAGCAGTCATTCCTGGAGGGCCGCATCCTCGACCTGGAGCGGCGGGTTCGCACCGCCGCGGTCATCGAAGCCGAGGCCGGTGGTGCCATCACCATGGGCGCCACGGTGGTGTACGAGCACGAAGGGACGCGGGCGGAGCTCACCATCGTGGGATCCACGGAATCCGACCCCGCGGCGGGCAAGATCAGCGCCGCCTCACCGGTGGGTCGGGCGCTCATCGGCCACCACGCCGGCGACGACGTGGCCGTCGCTACGCCTGCCGCCGAGATGCACTATCGCATCGTCGAGGTGAAGTAGCCGCTTACTGCGGCCGCGGTCGGACACCCGTGCGATCGGCCGGCCGGCCGCGGTCGGTCACGTCACGCCAACGGGCCGGGCGGGCCGGCGCCTCGGTCGGCAACGTCCGTGACTGCCGCAGCCAGCCCAGCCGGCCGTCGATCGTGACCACCGCCACCCAGCGTTCACCCGCCGGCGTCAGCCGACTGGCGCGCACCTTCATGATCTCGCCATCGCGGATGCGGCCCCGCATCGGCCAGCGCTTGCCGTTGGGCGACAGCCGCAGACGTTGATCGCGAGCCGCCTGTCGCCAGTCGCCACGCTGGGCGCGCGAGCTCGTCCGCTCGGGCATGCGATCGACGTCGGCGGGCGCCTGCTTGCGCAAGGCCAGGATGTTGGTGACGTAGCCTGCGGCATAGCTGGACCAGCGCGTCTGGTCGGGCTCGGAGCTTCCCGTCAGCCACCAGTAGGCCACCCGCTTCCACGAGCCCAGCCAGCTGTACAGGTCGCGCAGCTTGCCGAAGGCGACCTGCTCCTGGTTCCACGGCGTCTGGTCGGCATCGCGCTCACCGAGGTACTTCTCGGCCCACTCGGGCCAGTTGAAGGGCATGATCTGGTACTTGCCGAAGGCGCCGGATGCGCGATTGCGCGCGTAGTAGTCCCAGCCCGATTCCTGCCCGGCCATGGCCCACATGAAGCGCAGCTGCTCGTCGCGATCGGGCGCTTCGGCGGCAGCCACCGGTGTGGCCGGGACGCCCAGGGTCATGATCACGAGCAGCGTCGAGAACAACAACGGAGCGATCCGGCGCAGGACAGAGATGGGCGCGACTGCAGGCTGGGGCAACACTCCCTCCGTGGTAGCCGTTGGCAGGTGTGGCCCGAGCATGCAGGGGCAGCGGCGACCGAGGCAATGTGACGTTCGGTGCAGTTCGGGGCGGACCTGTGGTGTGGGCGGACGATCAGCCCCCGGCTTCGGCCCGGCGCACGGCCCGCCGGAGCGGCACGTCCTCGCTCTCCTCGAACTGCGCCGGAGTCAGGCCAAGCAGATCGGCCGGTCCCAGCCGCGTCGCCCCCGGGGGCATGGCGACCTCCTCGTCGGGCACGATGCCGACGCGGAAGACGGCCTCACCGTCAGGCGTCAGCCATTCACGCACCCCCAGGCGCAGGGCCGAGTCGTCAGAAAGGCGGATCGTGTTGAGGATGGTGCCCGTCCCGAAGGTGGTCTCTCCGACGATGGTCGCGCGACCGTTGTCGCGGAGGCCAGCCGCCAGGATCTCGGCGCTCGAGGCTGTGCCGAGATCGGTCAGCACGACCACGGGGATATCCCGATCCACGACTCGTCCAGGCTCGATCAGGACCGGCTTGGTGGACCCGTCGCGGGCGCGCTCTATATAGACCACACCTTCGTCAAGGAAGGCGCTGGCCGCGTTGATGGCTTCATCCACGAGGCCACCGGGGTTTCCCCGCAGGTCGAGCACGACACCCGTCGCGCCGGCCTCGACCGCCTCACCGACCGCCGACCGGACCTGGTGGCCGGAGCCCACCGAGAATTGCACCACCCGGATGACCGCGACCGCCGACCCGGGCGCGAGGGCCCAGGTCACCGGATCGATCTCGACATCGGCGCGGCCGATCGGCACGGTCTCGGTCTCGGTCGCGCCGGCCCGCTCGATGCCCAGGCTCACGACCGTGCCCGGCGCACCGCGGATGCGGTCGGCCAGCTCCCCCTCCGGCAGCCGAGCCGTATCGGTGCCATCGACCGAGACGATGACGTCACCGGCGCGGAGCCCGACGCGGTCGGCGGGCGAGCCGTCGATGACCGAGAGGATGGTGGGGGCGGCGGTGCGTTGGTCGAGCACGATGCCGATGCCGGCCACGACCCCCTCGAGGACATTCTGCTCCGCCTTGTACTCGAGCTCGGTGAGGTACTCGGTGTGACCGTCGTCGCCCAACGATTCGACCAGTCCGCGGATCGCGCCGACGGTGAGCCGCTCCCGGGTGAGCGCATCGGCGTCGACGTAGTACTCCTGGAGCAGGCTCACGGCCTCCTCGATGAGGTCCTCGTCGAGCAGCGTCGAAGGATCGTCAGCGGCACTCGTGGGCAGGACCAGCAGGGTGACCGTCAGCGAGACGGCGATGAGGCTCGAGCGGAGGGAAGCACGCATCGGGGGCATCATCGACCAGACGGCCACTTCCTGCACCGGACGGCAGCCCCTGCCGATCGATGTGGACCGATCGTGGAGGACGATGGTGGATCGACGGTGGACAGCCGCTCGATAATTCGAGGCACTTCGTGGACAACCCGCTTGCCCTCCGCCTCCGTGGTGCCTATCGTAGATATCAGCCCGGAGGGGTCACCGAAACGGAGCCGGAGAGGCTGGTCCGCCAGTCACTCAGGCGCCGCGACGGCGGCTCAGCCGGGCTACTCGCGTGTCCGGGCAGTCATCCGTCGCGAAGAGCTGTGCCATACGAGTTGGCACGCGCTCGCTGCACGCTCTTCCCATCACATTCACCGATGGAGGATCCGTGCGATGGTCGATGTCAACTGTCCCTGGTGCGGCGACGTGGAGGTCCTGCCCCTGCTCGAGCCCGACGCGCTCGATGCCAGCTTCTCTTGCGGCAACTGTGGCACCGTCATCGAGTTCGTCGATGAACCTGATCCGCTGGAACTCGCCGCCTAGACGAGCCGAGGCGAGCGAGCTTGGAGATCCGCCTTCAGGCGTTCGTAGCCTGGCTTGATGACACCGTTGATCAGGCGCAGTCGCTCGTCGAAGGCCAGGAACGACGACTTCATGGCGTTGGTCGTGAGCCATTGCATCTCGTCGAGCCCGATATCGAACCGGGACATGAGCGTGACGAACTCGTCGCTGAGGGTGACGCCGCTCATCAGCCGGTTATCGGTGTTGACCGTCACGCGGTAGCGCAGGCGCCGTAGCAGGTCGATGGGATGGGCCTCGATCGAGGCCACGGCCCCGGTATGCACGTTGGACGTGGGGCACATCTCCAGGGGCACGCGATTGTCCCGCACGTACTGGGCCAAGCGGCCGATCCGGACATCTCCGTCCTCGCGGACCTCGATGTCGTCGACGATGCGCACACCGTGCCCGAGTCGCTCGGCACCACACCACTGCAGGGCCTCCCAGATGGAGGGCAGCCCGAAGGCCTCGCCGGCGTGGATGGTGATGTGGAAGTTCTCGCGATGGATCAGCTGGAAGGCGTCAAGGTGGCGACTGGGCGGGAAGCCATCCTCGGGTCCGGCGATGTCGAAGCCGACGACCCCCTCGTCACGGAAGCGGACCGCGACCTCGGCGATCTCGACCGAGCGCGCGAACTGGCGCATGGCCGTGACGATGGCGCGCACGACGATCGGCCGGTCTGCGCGCGCGCTCGCGGCGGCACCGTCCTCGAAGCCGGCCAGCCACGCCCGCATGACCTCGTCGAGCGAGAGACCTCGCTGGGTCGACAACTCCGGTGCATAGCGCACCTCGGCGTAGACGATGCCATCCGCTGCCAGGTCCTCCACGCACTCTGACGCCACCCGCCTGATGGCGTCTGGCGTCTGCATGACTCCGACCGTGTGCTCGAAACCTTCCAGATAGAGCTCCAGCGAGCCTCGTTCGGCACCTGACCTGAACCAGCGCCCGAGCGCCTCGGGTTCGTCGGTGGGCAGGGCACCATAGCCGTGCTCGCGAGCCAGCTCGATGACCGTCGCCGGACGCAGGCCACCATCGAGATGGTCATGCAGCAAGACCTTGGGAGCGGCCCTGACCGTGTCGAGCGTTTCCATGCACCGATGGTAGCGCCGATCCGGGGCCGCAGGTTCGGTGATACTTCGGAGGTGAGCGAGCAGCAGACGCGGGTCGTCTACCTGGGGCATGCCACCATCGTCGTGGAGATGGACGGAGTCCGCATCCTGACCGATCCTCTCCTGCGTGCTCGCGTCGGACCGCTCACCCGCACCAGCGGGACCCCGCCGGCCGAGACCTGGGCGGAGCCGGATGCGATCCTCATCTCGCACTCGCACTGGGACCACCTCGACTACGGCTCGCTCAAGATGGTCGGGCCAGGCACGCCGATCGTGGCACGCACGGGCATGGCCGGCGAGTTCGCACGACGCGGATTCCACGACGTCACCGAGCTCGAACCGGGTGATCGGCACACGATCGGCTCGGTCAGCATCGAGGCCGTGCACGCAGAGCACAGGGGCTTCGGCCCGCCCGTCGGGGGCACGGAGAAGTGCCTCGGCTTCATCCTGCACGGTTCGCGTTCGATCTACTTCGCCGGCGATACGGCCTACTTCGAGGACATGCGTGACTTCGACATCGGGCTGGACCTGGCCCTCCTGCCCGTGTGGGGCTGGGGGCCGACGGTCCACCCCAGCGAACATCTCGACCCCATGGGCGCCGCCCGTGCCGCGGCCGTGATCAGGCCGCGCTTCGCGGTGCCCATCCACTGGGGCACGTTGCACCCGGTCGGCCTGAGCTGGATGCGGCCGTCCACGCGTATCGACCCGCCCCACCAGTTCGCGCAGCTGATGCGGCGGATGGCGCCCGACACCACGGTGAGGGTCCTGCCCAACGGTGGCTCCCTGGTGGTGCCGCCGGCCAACGACCGGATCCTGCGCCGTCCCGGCCCCTGAGCCG
Organism: uncultured Chloroflexia bacterium; assembly: GCA_963800275.1. Lineage (GTDB taxonomy): Bacteria > Chloroflexota > Limnocylindria > Limnocylindrales > CSP1-4 > JAFMJV01. Next base: position 415,880 of record CAWDAI010000006.1, on the reverse strand, counting down.
CGCCAGGATCAGCCGCGGATCCACTGGAGATCGCGGATGAACGCCGCCACCTCGTCGAGCGCCTCTCCCAGGACCGGCTTGAGACTGTGTCCGACCTTCGGGAAGGTGACGAGGCGGGCGCCCGGCAGACGCTCATCACGTGCCCGCTGCAGGAGGTCCAGGCGAGCGAACGGATCCGCGCCTCCGGACAGCAGCAACACCGGGACATCGATGGCGGGCCAGTGCCGGCTGCGCTCGTCCCAATCGGGTCGGCCTGGTCGATGGAGGGGATAGCTGAAGCAGACGAGCGCTGCGCACACCGCCGGTGGGGCGGCCGCGAGCAGGCTCGCCACCCGGCCGCCGTAGGACTGCCCCCCGATGACGATCAGCGATGGCGGCAGCGCCTGCGCCGCGACACGTTCGCGATAGACCGGCACCGCCAGCTCTGCCCTGCGCAGCGGCAGGTCGATGGCCCGGGCCTCGATCGCTCGAGCCGCGAGCCCATCGACATGCGGCTGCATCGAGGCGGCCCGGCCGGAGGCGCCGTGGGCGACGAGGATGCGCACCTGAGGCGAGCTGCGAGCGGGCTCGGCGCCTAGGCGTTCTGGGACGGCCGCCGCGGCGGTCGAACCACCAGGACCGGACACTCGGCGTGACGCACGACGTGGTCCGAGACCGAGCCGAGCAACATGCGCTCGGCACCGCTGCGCCCGCGCGTGCCGACGACCACCAGATCCGCCTGCTCGGCTTCGGCCGCCGCCGCGATGGAGTCGCCGGGGTCGCCTTGCCACACCAGGAACTCGGCCTTCACGCCCGCATCGCGGGCACTTCGCACGACCTTCACCAACAAGGTCTCGCGCTCTGCGCGAGCCTGGTCCACACGGTCGTGCGAGCCACCCCCGGTCAGCCGGCGCTTCTCGAGGACGTTCACGATCAACAAGCGTGCGCCGAGTCGGCTGGCCAGGTCCACGGCACGGTCGGTCGCCTCCCGCGATGCTGCGGTGAGGTCGGTGGCCAGGAGGATGGTTCGGATGGGGCGCACGCTCACCCCACCCTCGGGCCCGGGTGATGTTGCGGCGTAGGGGCTCATGGACCCTTTATCTGGTCAGTCAGGCCTGCCACAAGGGACCAGAGGCCTCCCCCTGGGATGCGAGCAGCAAGCCCTGCTCTCGGTGCCATCCTCGAACGATGATCACATCGCTTGGACTTCTCAGGGGCCGTGGGCCAATCGCAGGGTGGGCCATTGGTCACGTCAAGGCTGGTAGATTGTGGTCGATGCAACGCACGACCTCCCCCGCATCGTCCGAGGGCAGCAGCCCCGAGCAGTCCGCGGCCGCCATCCGTGAGGCCGAGAGCTGGGCTGCCACGGCACAGGAGGCACGCCGGCGGCTGGAGGCGCTCGACGCCGCCACCGTCGCCATCTCGCAGGAGCTGAGTCTCGAGCGCGTGCTCCAGATCATCGTCGACAGCGTGCGGCCGCTCGTGGGTGCGCGCTACGCCGCCCTCGGCACGCTCGATGAGCTCGGCTTCATCGACCGCTTCATCACCAGCGGGCTGACCGACGCGGAGCGCGGCCGGATGGGTCCCCTGCCCCAGGGGCTGGGGCTGCTCGGGGTCAGCCTGCGTGAGTCGGAGATCGTGCGTGTCGATGACATCGCGGCGGACGATCGCAGCGTGGGCTTCCCGCCGAACCACCCGCACATGGTCACGTTCCTGAGTGTGCCCGTGAAGGTGGAGGGACGCGCCATCGGCAACCTCTACCTGACCGACCGCAGCGACGGCAAGCCGTTCGATGCCGACGACGAGCGCCTGGTGGAGTCGTTCGCGCGCCACGCCGGGCTGGCGATCCACAACGCGCGGCTGCATGAGGAGCTGCGGCAGCTGGCGGTGCTCCAGGAACGCGAGCGGATCGCCCAGGACCTGCACGACGGTTCCATCCAGTCGCTGTACGCGGTCAGCCTCGCGCTCGAGGATACAGAGGAGCTGATCCACACCGACCCCGAGCTCGTGGTCGACCGGGTGGAGCATGCCATCGAGTCCATCCACGGCACCATCCAGGAGATCCGCGACTTCATCATGGGCCTCGATCCCGATGCTCGGACCGCGGTGGACCTGCTCGCAGGCCTGACCGCGCTGGCCGATGACTTCGAGCGAAGCACCCTCATCGAGGTCGAGCTTTCCAGCGATCCCGATGTGCCCCTTGACCCCGAGGAGGCACTCCAGCTGATCCAGCTCACGCGCGAGGCCATGAGCAACATCGCCCGCCACGCGCAGGCCAGCAAGGTCGTGGTCAACGTGGAGGATCACCGTGACGGCCTGCGGCTGTCTATCATCGACGATGGTCGCGGGTTCGAGACGAGCGATGAGCAGCGGCCGGGACACCACGGCCTGACCAATATGCACGCCCGTGCGGAGTCGCTCGGCGGCTCCCTCTCGATCGCCAGCGACGACCGCGGAACGCGGGTCGTCTTCGAGATGCCGCGTGGAGACCGCGGCGCCATCAAGGAGTCCAGCAGATGAACGATCCGAGGGAGCACCAGGGCATCCCCAAGAGCCCCGGTGCAGACGATCGCGCCAGTACGCCGCCCAAGAAGTTGCGACTGCTCGTGGTCGACGACCACGAGGTCGTCCGCCAGGGCCTCGCTGCCCTGCTCAACCGCCGCGAGGCCTTCCAGGTGGTGGCGGAGGCCGGCACCGTGGAAGAGGCGCTGAGCGCGGTCGAGCGTTTCGCCCCGGACCTGGTGATCATGGATGTGCGCCTGCCCGACGGCTCCGGCATCGAGGCTTGCCGCGACATCCGCGCCGAGCATCCCAACGTGCGCGTGGTGATGCTGACGAGCTACCCCGACGAGGAAGCCGTCCTCTCGGCCATCGTGGCCGGCGCCAGTGGATATCTGCTCAAGCAGGTCCGGGCACGCGACCTGGTCAGCGCGCTCGAGGCGGTGGGCCGTGGCGAATCACTGCTCGACCCAGCCGTGACCGAGAAGGTGCTCGAGCGGGTCCGCCGGATCGCCACCAGTGCCTACACCGACGAGTTCGCGCAACTGACCGCGCAGGAGCAGAAGATCCTGCTGCTGGTGGCCGAGGGCAAGACCAACAAGGAGATCGCAACGGAGGTCTACCTCTCGGACAAAACGGTCAAGAACTACGTCTCGTCGATCCTCTCCAAGCTCAACCTCCAGCGCCGCGCGCAGGCTGCTGCGTACGTGGCCAAGCACAAGCCCGGGACCACGTTCTAGCCACTCGGCCGGCAAGGGGCCCGCGCGTCGCGCAGGCGGCGTCAGTCGACCGTGGCGGCCGAGGTCGGTGCTGCGGCACCACCGGCGATCACGTCCGCGATCGAGACATCATCGAGCCGCGCCAGGATGGCCTCCTGGGCAGCGAAGAACATCTCGTGCACATCGCACGGGTTTCGGCCATCGCAAGCCTTGCCGGTCAGGACACAGGTCTGGCGGCGGGCATCGCCCTCGCTGGCCTCGATCACGTCCAGCAGGCTGATCTTCGCCGGGTCCCGGGAGAGGCGATAACCGCCGGCGCGCCCGAGGCGTGCCTCCACGATGCCGGCCCGGCCGAGGTCACCGAGCACCTGGGGCAGGAAGCGTGCGGGGATATCCATCTCCTTGGCCACCGCGCGAGCGGGCACGACCTCACCATCCTCGGCTCGAGCCAGCGCCAGCACCGCACGGATCGCGTAGGACCCGCGATGCGTCAATTCCAACCTCATCGCTGACAGTTTCGCATGTTGAGACCCCCGAAGGGAAGTCCGAATGTCACGGAGTGACCCGCCGCATGCACCAGATCGACCGGGACGGTCGATCTCGCCGGGCTGGGGGGCCGATCGGCCCGTCGTTGCGGGCCATCCGGCCATCGTCATGGCAGGGTCCAGTAGCCACGATCATCTTGTTCGTGGATGGCTCCTTGACCGGCCGCCACGACCATCCGGCGCTCGCCCGCGATGGGGCGACCCATCGGGGGGAGCGGGCGAGTGCCAAACCTTCTCATGCTGCCCAGCGCGGCGTCTCGGCCCAGCCGGGACGCCGTCGATCTTTGTTCGGCGTCTCCGGCGAGGGCACGCAAGCTGCGCGCCGACCGTAGGGACCTTCGGGACCTTCGGCCCCGGCCGTGCGACGGATCGGACCTGTTCGCCGGGTCCTGGTCGCGGCACCATGACCGCTCGGATATGGGCCTCGACCGCGGCGATACACGCGGAACCTGGAGGGATGCCGGATGCGCAAGATCCTGGTGGCCTACGACGGACAGGGCGCCGGCCGCCGCGCCCTGGAGATGGCCGCGCGGCTGGCGCTCGCGTTCGAGGGGCGGGTCGACGTCGTGAGCGTGATCCCCGACGACCCGGCGGAGATCCCGGCCGGTGCCGAGACGCCGGCGGTCGAGCACGCGCGTGAGCTGGTCGAAGCCAGGAGCATCCTGCGCCGCCACGGGCTGGAAGCAGGTCTCATCGAACCTGCCGGGGATCCCGCCGAGACCATCGAACGGCTGGCCCGGGAACGCGGTTATGACACGGTCGTGCTGGGTGGCAACCGACCGGGTCGCACGGGGCACCCCTGGATGGAGACCGTCACTGCCCACGTCGCGGCCAACTCGAACGTGGACGTGGTCATCGCCCGCCGGCCCCTGCCGCCCGGGCCGTCCCGCCAACGAGAGCGGACACGAACGGCCACCTGACCGCTCGCAATTCCTGCAACCTCCGCCTGCGGGCTCTATCCTGAGCGCTCCACAAGCGCTTCCCGCAGTTGGTGACGAGTCCATGAGCACGACCGACAATCCGACGCCTGCCTCCGACGGTCCGACCCGCAAGCAGCGCCGGGCAGCCGCCCGCGCATCGCGCAAGACGTCCGGGACGGGCGGGACCAGCGGAAGCGCGTCGGGCGGGCCTCGTTCCGGCCCCTCCATGCTCGTGGTCAGCGTGGCCGCCATCGCCATCGGCCTGGTGGCGGTCGTGGCCTTCATCGTCCTCGCCGGTGGTTCGAGCAACACCGAGACCGATGCCGTCAGCCGGCCCGACACGGCAGCCGCGCCAGTCGAACTGCGCCAGGGCCGCACGCTGGTCGCGCCCGACGCTGTGGACCCCGTGGTCGTGGAGGCGTTCGAGGATCCGCAGTGCCCTGCGTGCGGACTCTTCACTCGCCGCATCGAGCCCCTCATGATCGCGGAGTACGTGGCTGATGGCACCGCCAGCTTCACCTACCACGACTTCGTCTTCCTGGGTGACGAATTGTGGGATGCTGCCGTGGCCATGCGCGTGGCCGAGGACATGGACGGCAAGTTCTGGGACTTCCACAACGTCCTCTTCCACAACCAGTCGGGCGAGAACGAGGGCGCCTTCTCCCGCGATCGACTGGCTGACATGGCAGAGCTGGTGGGCCTGGACCGGGAAGCGTTCCTCTCGAAGCTCGATGATCCCGCCTACCGCGCGGCGGTCGAGGCCAGCAACGCCGACGGCAGCCAGCGCGGCGTGAGCAGCACACCGACCATCTTCGTAGACGGAGAGCCCATCGTCGGCGTGCCCCAGTGGGACGACCTGCGCGCTCGCATCGAGGAGGCCCGGGCCGCATGACCGAGGTGGCCGCCGTGGGCGCCCGCGGGCGCCTGGGCTGGCTGATGGCCGCGCTGGCCCTGGTGGCCATGGCCATCGCTCTCTACCTCGGGATCGTCAAGCTCACCGGCGGCAACCCCGCTTGTGGCGTGCTCCATGGCTGTGACACGGTCAGCCAGAGCGAGTACGCCGAGATCCTGGGCATCCCCACCGGCCTCTTCGGAGCCGCCGCCTCCGCGGTCACCCTCGCCGGCTCACTGCTGTGGTGGCTACGTGCCGACCGACGCGGGCTGCTGCTGGCCTACGTGGTCGGCCTCCTGAGCCTGCCCATCCTGGTGGGCCTCACCTACCTCGAGCTCTTCGTCATCGAGGCCATCTGCATCTGGTGCGTGACCTATGCCATCGTCGTGATCGCCGCCTGGCTGACCGCCACCTGGGCACTTTGGCGAGGGGGACAGGCGGCGAGTTGAGGTAGGCGATGCGACGAACCATGCCTCTTGCCGCCCTCGGTCTCGCCCTGCTGCTACCGGCCGTGGCGATGGCCCAGGACACCAAGGCGGATCCGCTTCCCGAGCCCGGGGCCGAGCTCGCTCCCGGCCGCTATCTCAGCAGCGTCGTGGGCCCGACCGTCGACTTCCGCGTCGGCGACGGCTGGGTGGCCGGGCCCTCCGGCGGCGGCCCCATCTTCACCCTCGAGTACGCGGACGCCCCGGGCACGGTCCTGAGCGTCACCCGCTTCGACGGCGACACCTTCCTCGATTCGTGCGATCCGTCCTCGCTGACGGTCGTGGATCCGAGCGCCGAGCGGCTCGCGGAGATCATCGCGGGCAACCCCTTCGTCGCCGCCGGCCCGATCGAGACCATCGAGGTCGATGGCTTCGAGGGCCGCTGGTTCGATGTCGGCGTGCCGACCTACGACCCCTCCGAGTGCGCCCTGCCCTACCTGCTCCTGTGGGCCATCCCCATCGGTGACGGCGGCGAGTTCGTGCAGGTGCCCGACCAGCAGTCCCGGTTCGTCATCCTCGACGTGGACGGCGACACCATCGTCGTGGCGATCGAGGCGTTCCCGGGGGTGCCCTTCGGGGCCTTCCTCGAGGACTCCATGGAGCTCGTGCGCTCACTTCGCATCACCCCCGGCGAGTACATCCCGCCGCCGACGGCGAACCCGTCGCCAGCGCCGAGCCCGGCGGCAGCCGACGCGTCCAGCCCGCGACCCGACGACCCTCCCGACGGCGAGTCCGCCTGACGAGCCGGAGGGCCTGAGCTCTCGGGCCCTTCGGCACTCATGCGCACATGGGCATATGTGGATAGTGGTGTCCATGGACCCGATCCACGAGCTCCAGGCAGAGATCTGTCGCACGCTCAGCCACCCAGCCCGCATCGCCATCCTGCACCTTCTTGCTGAGGAGCCGCACGAGGTCGGCCGTGTCGCGTCCGAGCTGGGCCTGTCCCAGCCGAATGCGTCCAAGCACCTCGCGGTGATGCGCCAGGCCGGGCTGGTCGAAGCGGAGCGAGACGGTCGCGGCGCCGTCTATCGCCTGACCGACCAGCATGTCATCGCGGCCTGCGACCTGATGGCCCAGGTCATGCGCCGGCGTCTGGCCCGGATCGCAGAACTGTCCGCGGCCATCGAATCGACCGAGAACGGCTCGGTCTCCCGCAGCTGAGGTTTTCCCGGATGGATGAGAAGCCCCTCGCGATCGTGCTCTTCAGCGGCACCGATGACAAGCTCAACGCCGCCGCCGTGATGGCGTCCGGCGCCGCTGCTCTCGGCCGGCGCGTCCACATCTTCCTGCAGTACTGGGCCCTGGATGCGTTCCGGGCCGACCGCATCGAAGACGACCATGGGCTCGCGCCGGAGGCAGGCGCGGCGGGCAAGGCTGCTGTCGATGGCCTGCGTGCAGAGGGCCAGGCCCCCTGGTACGAGACCCTGGCCATGGCCAAGGAGCTCGGGGGCGTGGAGATCATGGCCTGCTCACTCTCTATGGACGTACTGAAGATCACCGAGGACGACCTGCACGAGCTGGTGGACGGCACCGAGGGCGTGACCGCCTTCTACCTCGCCGCCGACGACGCACAGCTCCTGTTCATCTAGTCACTGTTCATAGTCACGACCTACCACCTCTGGAGGGGAAACCATGAGTGATATCCACACCACGGTCGATGCCAAGGGCCTGTCGTGCCCCATGCCCATCGTGAAGACCGCGCAGGCCGTCAAGAACGTGCCGGCCGGCGAGCTCGTAGAGGTGCTGGCGACCGATCCGGGTTCGGTCAAGGACTTCGCCGCCTGGACCCGCTCCACCGGCAACGCCATCGTCGAGCAGACCGAGGCTGACGGCGTCTACCGCTTCGTCATCAAGCGCGCATAGGGCATCGAGCAACGAAAGGCACGACCATGGCAACCGAGACCACTGCCCCCGCCACCACCGAGCCTGAGGCAGAAGCACGCCTGACCGAGGCCATCGCGGCCGCCGCCCAACCGGAGACGAGCGTCCCCGGCTCGCAGCGCCAGCTGGTGATCATCAACTGGAGCGGCGACTTCGACAAGGTCCTGCCCACGCTCATCATGAGCAGCGTGGCGGCAGCGAGCGGCTACCGGGCCTCCGTCTTCCTCACCTTCTGGGGCCTGCTCCCCTTCGTCAAGGACTCGCGGCGCCTGACGGGTGAGAACACGATGCAGAAGATGCTTTCGTTCATGCAACGTCCGGGCATCGGCCACATGAAGATGTCGAAGATGAACTTCATGGGCATGGGCCCGTGGATGATCGGCAAGCTGAGCAAGCAGTACAACGTGGCCAGCCCCCAGGAGCTGCTCGAAGCCTGCCAGCTGATGGGCGTGGAGTTCCTGCCCTGCCAGATGACCATGGACATGTTCGGCCTCAAGCGCGAGGACATGATCGATGGGCTCGGTGATCCCGTCGGTGCCGCTACGGTGCTCGAGCTGATGACCGAGGAACACACCGGCTCGCTCTTCATCTAGTCCCCGCTGGCGGGCCATCCCCCCGGCCCGCCCAGCACCAAACCCAGGAGATCGACATGACCGCTCTCGAGCTGGAAACGACCCCCACCACGACCATCGACGCTCGCGGCAGCTTCTGCCCGGGTCCCCTGATGGAGCTCATCCGCGCCATCCGTGAGGGCCAGGTCGGCGACACCCTGGCGGTGATCTCGACCGACAACGGCTCCCGCACGGACATCCCGGCGTGGGTCGAGAAGGCCGGCCACCGCCTGGTCGGCCTCTTCCCCCATGAAGGCTACGACGAGATCGTGGTCGAGAAGCTCAAGTAGCGCACGCGACCGAGTCGAGGAGTCTGATCGATGCAGAACGTGCTCGTCGTGGGCGGAGGCGTGGGAGGCACACTCGTGGCCAACCTCGTCAGCCGCAAGATCAAGAAAGAGATCGACGCCGGTGAGGCTCGGGTCACCGTCGTGGACGAGACCGGTCAGCATGTCTACCAGCCGGGCTTCATGTACATCGCCATGGGTAACCAGGACCCACGATCGCTGCGCAAGCCCGAGCGGCGGCTGCTCGACGGCCGCGTCGAGCTGGTCATCGGCAAGATCACAGCCATCGACGAGGACAAGAAGCAGGTGTCCCTGGCGGACGGCACGGCCCTCGACTACGACTACCTGGTCCTGGCCACGGGCTCGCGCATCCTGCCCGAGACGATCGAGCACTTCGAGACCGAAGCCCACCATTTCTACAGCGAAGCCGCGGCCAAGCGGCTGCGCGGGGCGCTCGACGCGTTCAAGGGCGGCCGGGTCGTGGTGGGCATCGCCTCCATGCCCTACAAGTGCCCCCCTGCCCCGCTCGAGGTGGCCCTCCTGATCGAGGCCGAGTTGCGAGAGCGCGGGCTGCGGGAACGCAGCGAGATCCACTTCTGCTCACCCATCGCCCGCGCCTTCACCATCGAGAGCGTGAGCGAGATGGTCACGCCCGAGCTGGAGAAGAAGGACATCGAGCTCCACATCTTCTTCAATGTCGAGACCATCGATGCGGAGCGCAAGGTGGTCCAGAGCCTCGAGGGCGAGGAGCTGCCCTACGACCTGCTCGTGCTCGTTCCGCCGCACAAGGGCGCCCAGGTCCTCATCGACAGCGGCCTGGCCGCGGCCCCCGGTGGCTGGCTGCCGACCGATCCGCAGACCCTCAACGTCGGCGATCGCGACCACGTGTGGGCTCTCGGCGACGCCACCAACCTGCCGCTCTCCAAGGCCGGCTCGACGGCACACTTCGAGGCCCCGGTCGTGGCCGAGCGCGTGGCCGCGCTGGTGCAGTCACGCCGGCCCCACACGAAGGACTCCATCTATACCGGCAAGGTGATGTGCTTCTTCGAGGTCGGCGACGGCAAGGGCACGCTGCTGCAATTCGACTACGAGCATCCTCCCAAGCCACCCAAGCCCAGCCGCCTGTGGCACGTGGGCAAGCTCGTCTTCAACAAGACCTACTACAGCATCGTGCCCAAGGGCCGTGGCGGCTCCATCGAGAAACGCATCTAGGGCAGGCTCCCTCCCCTGTCCTCCACGACATCGCACGGCCCCGTCGTCTGCCCGACGGGGGCTCCTCTCCTTCCGGCGGCCCGGCTCAGGTCCTGAGCGAAGCCGAGTCCGCTCGCAGGACTGCGCCGAGCCCGGAGGGCTCCGCCGGCGCCGGCTCGGGCTGTCCCGGCAGGATCGCGCGTTCGAGCAGCCGGAGAGGCTCCGCCACGTCGGCCCGGGCCTCGGCCACGATGACGCTGATGATCTCGCGCCAGCGCTCGTAGACGAAGTGGTGACCCTCACGCGGGAAGAACGTCGCGATGGCCGTGGTGAGGTTGCGGGCGAGGTACTTGCCCATGCCGACCGGCACGACCTGGTCCTGAGCGCCGTGCCAGATGCGTACCGGCACCGTGACGCCCTCGATGGGGAAGCCGAACGGGCGTGCGAGGCAGAGCGCCTCGTCATAGACGCCCCCGGTGCCCTGGCGGTACATCTCCGCAGCGTTGCGGATCATCACCGCTCGAAGTGCAGGGTCGCCCAGGATCTCCCGATCCGCCTCGACCATGCCGGCGATGGCCTCGTCCAGCTGCTTCTGCGGGTCAGCCTTCTGCTGCCGCGCCCACTGCCACATGGCCAGCTTGATGACCCAGGGTGCGTGGTCAGCGGTGCGGGACATGGCCCGATGACGCGGCCAGGTGTAGCCGCTCGAGCCGGGCACGCCCGAGAGCGGTGCCGGCGCACTGATGAGCCCGACCACGGTGAAGCGTTCGGGTGCCTGCCAGGCGCAAGCGAGCGCGTACGGTCCACCGCCAGACCAGGCCACGATCGAACAGCGCTCGATCCCGAGCACGTCAAGGAGCTCGAGGACGTCGCCCGGGAAGTCGGTGACTCGACGGCCGGGTTGCCGCGTGGAGAGCCCGATGCCCGGCCGGTCGATGGCGATGACGCGTGCTCCCAGCTCGGCCGCGATGCTGTCGTCGGGGTGGCGTACGACTCGCGATGAGCCGAAACCGTGGAAGAAGAGCACGGGCGTGCCCTCGGGATCGCCGAAGTCGTCATAGCCGAGAGCGCGTCCATCCGAGAGCCTGACGCGGTGCGAGGACGGCCCGAGCGGGTCGTGGGACGCGCGAAAGCTGGCCCGTCGGCGGGCACGCCGCAGGGCACGCACTCGGCGCGGCCCCACCCGGCGATGACGACCGGTCCCTACCTTCTCCATCTGGACCATGATGCCACGCTGGCCCCGACCCGCGGGGGCGGGGATGTCAGACGAGGTCGAAGCGGTCGGCGTTCATGACCTTGGTCCAGGCGGCCACGAAGTCGCGGACGAACCGCTCCCCGTTGTCATCCTGCGCGTAGACCTCGGCGTAGGCTCGCAGGATGGAGTTGGACCCGAAGACCAGGTCGATCCGCGTCGCGGTCCACTTGCGTTCGTCGGTCTCCCGGTCGCGGACTTCGAAGAGCCCGTCCTCGACCGGGACCCAGCGATAGGCCATGTCCGTGAGGTTCACGAAGAAGTCGTTGGTCAGCACACCGGGCCGCGCCGTGAAGACACCATGCGCTGTGCCCCCGAAATTGGTGCCGAGCACGCGCATGCCGCCGAGCAGGACCGTCATCTCCGGGGCGGTCAGCCCCATCAGCTGGGTGCGATCGAGCATCAGCTCCTCGGGGCTCACGGCGTACGCCCGCTTGAGCCAGTTGCGGTAGCCGTCCGCCACGGGCTCGAGGGCTTCGAACGACTCCTCGTCGGTCATCTCCTCGGTGGCGTCGCCACGGCCGGGGGCGAAGGGCACGGCAACGTCGAAGCCAGCGGCCTTGATGGCGCCCTCCAGGGCCACGTTGCCCGCGAGGACGATGACATCAGCGATGCTCACGCCGTGCTCGGACGCGATCGGCTCGAGGACCGCGAGGACCCGCGCCAGCCGCTCCGGCTCGTTGCCCACCCAATCCCTCTGGGGCGCCAGCCGGATGCGCGCGCCGTTGGCACCGCCGCGCATGTCCGAGCCACGGTAGGTGCGCGCGCTGTCCCAGGCGGTGGCGATCATCTCGCCAGGCTCCAGGCCACTGTCGGCGATGGCAGCCTTCACCGCCTCGATGTCGTAGTCGACCGGGCCGCTCGGGACCGGGTCCTGCCAGATGAGGTCCTCGGCCGGGACCTCGGGCCCGAGGTAGCGCGACTTGGGCCCCATGTCGCGGTGCGTCAGCTTGAACCACGCCCGTGCGAAGGCATCGGCGAAACCCTCCGGGTCATTCCGATAGCGCTCCACGATCTCGCGGTAGGCGGGGTCGGTGCGCATGGCCATGTCGGCGTCGGTCATCATGGGCAGGCGACGGATCGAAGGGTCCTCCACGTCCACCGGCATGTCTGCCTCGGCGATCTCGACCGGTTGCCACTGCCAGGCCCCGGCGGGGCTCTTGTGCAACTCCCACTCGTGATCCAGGAGCATGTCGAAGTAACCCATGTCGAACACCGTGGGGTTGCTCGTCCAGGCCCCCTCGAGGCCGCTCGTGAGGCTCTCGCGCCCCACGCCCTTGCCACTCGGATTGTGCCAGCCGAGGCCCTGCTCCTCTACCCCGGCCGCCTCGGGCTCGGGACCCAGCAGCGAGGGATCGCCGTTGCCGTGGGTCTTGCCCACGGTGTGGCCGCCCACGGTCAGGGCGACCGTCTCCTCGTCGTTCATGGCCATGCGAGCGAACGTCTCGCGCACCTGCGCAGCCGTCATGAGGGGGTCGGGCTGGCCGTTCACACCCTCGGGGTTGACGTAGATAAGGCCCATCTGCACCGCGGCCAGCGGATTCTCCATGGTGTCGGGATCATCGATGGACGCGTAGCGCTCGTCGCTCGGCGCCAGCCATTCCCTCTCGGCCCCCCAGTAGGTGTCCTTCTCGGGGCGCCAGATGTCCTCCCGCCCGAAGCCGAAGCCGAAGGTCTTGAGGCCCATCGACTCGTAGGCCACGTTGCCCGCGAGGATCATGAGGTCAGCCCAGCTCACCTTGTTGCCGTACTTCTTCTTGACCGGCCAGAGCAGGCGCCGGGCCTTGTCCAGGCTGACGTTGTCGGGCCAGGAGTTGAGGGGCGCGAAGCGCTGGTTGCCGGTGCCCGCGCCACCGCGGCCGTCGCCCATCCGGTAGGTGCCCGCAGAGTGCCAGGCCATGCGGATCATGAGCCCGCCATAGTGCCCCCAGTCGGCGGGCCACCAGGACTGGCTGTCGGTCATCAGGGCGAGCAGGTCGCGCTTGAGCGCGGCCACGTCGAGTTGCTGCACCGCGGCGCGGTAGTCGAAATCCCGGCCCAGGGGCTGCGTCTTCGTATCGTGCTGGTCCAGGATGTCGAGGTCCAGGGCTTCCGGCCACCAATCGCGGTTGGAGGTGCCTGCCCTGGTATTGAACTCGTGCAGCGTCGTGCTGTCGTGATGCTGCTGGTGGTCAGTGCCGTCCATGTCGCTCTCCGATCCTGATCTTCACCCTCGAGGCATGCCCAGGCACCCCTCGCTCACATTATGGCTGTGCTCTGCCGAGGTCGGTCCCGGTTCGTCCTGAGCGTGGACCCGGTCCTAGGCACCGCGCGCGGCGCGCATGGCCTGGATGGCGGCGAGCTTGTCGCGGAACTCATTGCGGATGGCATCGACCTCGTCGGAGCGGAAGCCGAGCTCCTTGCCGATCTCGTTGAGCTCGGCGCTCTCGGAGGCGGTGATGCTGTCGTCGGCAGCCCCGACCGCGAAGGCCGTGCGCAACAGGTCCTCCCGCTGTTGGCGAGTGCTGTGCTCGGCGAAGGCGCGAGTCACGACGTAGTCGTCCGTGGCGCCGTACAGCTCGGCCATGTTGCGCGCCATCTCGACCACCAGCACCGCCTGCGCGTGGCTCAGGTGCCCGATCTCGACCACCGCCCCCTCCATGAACTCGACCTCCGCCTGGCTGACGTCGAGGTCGGCATTCGCGGCTCGGGCGAGCACGTAGGCGAAGCCGGCGATGAAGCGGCGCTGCTCGATGGGCAGAGCGCCGATCTCGGCAGCGATGCGCTTAATCGATTCGGAATCGCTGGGGCCCGCTGCCGGGCGGGGCGCTGCGGGCTCGGCTTCGTCGGCGCCACCGAAGAGGCTGCGAAGGACCATGGGATACCTCAGGTGAGTTGCGAGTGGATGTGCGTGACCACGAACGTAACACGCCCCGGCTGCGCCGGCCGGACAGGACCGACTACACTCGCCCGGTGAGTGAACCCCGCACCCCCGCCGACGAGGCCGAACGTCCCGCGAGCCGCACGCCACGGAGCCCTGCGCAGCGCGACCTGGGCATGCACGCGAGCCTGCTCTTCCCGACGCGGGAGATCGTGGAGCAGTACTACGTGCCCCTCGTCTACACCGCCTGTCGCACCTGCTACAGCGAGCTGGAGCCACAGGACATCTTCGAGCGTGCGACCAGCGGCCGCGTCGCGTCGGAGAAGCAGCAGGACCTGGTGCGACGCGTCATCGACTCCGGGCACGGTTCCACCATCGAGCACATCGTCTTCACCTTCGCCATCAGTGGCGTCACCCGCACCCTCAGCCATCAGCTGGTGCGACACCGTGCGGGACTGGCCTTCGACCAGCAATCGCAGCGCTACGTCAAGTACAAGGAGCCGAGCTACATGCTGCCCGGCTCGGTGACGGAGGCCGACGACGAGGTCCGGGACCGCTTCGAGCAGCAGCTGGCGGGATCGCTGGCGGTCTACGAGGACATGCTCGAGGCCGGCATCCCTGGCGAGGACGCGCGCTTCGTGATGCCCAACGCCACTCGCACCAACCTGGTCATGACCACCAACCTGCGCGCCCTGATCCACATGTCAGGTCTGCGCCTGTGCGTGATGGCCCAGTGGGAGATCCGCCGGCTCTTCCAGCTCATCCGCCACGAGGTCTTCAAGGTCAGCCCCTTCCTGGGCTCCTTCCTTGCGCCCAAGTGCGTGCCCTTGGGCTACTGCGACGAGGACCGCAACCGCGACGAGCACTGCCCCATCCGACCGCACAAGGACAACGTCCTGGGGGCGTGGGCCGAGAAGCGAGCGGCGGCGCGCAAGGCTGGACGGGAGCTGCCCACGCGCTAGCGCGGGCGCCCCGTCCGTCCATGGTCTGCCCGGGGCCCGCTCAGGTGGCGGTGCCCAAGCCCTCGACGAACCGGCCGACCACCCGGGCGAGGTCAGGGCCGGCAGCATCCGCAGCCGCCACCACCTCGGCATGTGTGAGCGGCGTGGGTGAGAGCCCCGCGCCGGGGTTGGTCACGAGCGAGACCCCGCACACGCGCAGGCCCGCCCAGTGCGCGGCGATCGCCTCCAGGACCGTCGACATGCCCACCGAGTCGGCGCCCAGCCCGCGGATCATGCGCACCTCGGCCGGTGTCTCGTAGGTCGGGCCGGTGAGCCCCAGGTAGACGCCCTCCGCGAGGGCCACGTCCTCGGCGCGACCAGCTGCGTGCAGGGCCGACCGCAGCTCCGCGTCCCACACCGCGGTCAGGTCCGGGAAACGTGGGCCGAGAGCATCGTCGTTGGGGCCCATGAGCGGGTTCCGACCGGTCAGGTTGATGTGGTCCCGAATGACCATCAGGGTGCCGGCCTCGAAGGCGGGGTCGATCCCACCGGCAGCGTTGGTCAGCAGCAGGATCGAGGCGCCCAGCCGCTTCATGAGCAGGGCCGGCTCCACCACCAGCCGCTCGTCCAGCCCCTCGTACAGGTGGAGGCGACCACGCAGGCACACGACCGGGACGCCCCGCAGGTGACCCAGGATGAGGCGCCCGCTGTGCCCCGGCACCGTCGCTGCCGGCCAACCGGGCATCTCCTCGAACGGGATCACCGTCGGCTCGCGAATCTCATCTGCCAGGCCGCCCAGCCCTGACCCGAGCACCAGACCCAGTCGCGGGACGAGCGATGACTCGGCGCGCACGCGGGCCTCGAGCGCCTCGAGACGCTGGCTGAAGGGGATGACGTTCCGGGTCATGTGTGTCGTGCTCCTCGTCTGCGACCGGGCAAGCGTAGCGCGAGCGAGCACACGAAAGTGCCCGGAGCGACCTTCACGCTTGTCGGGTCCGTCCTTGATGTGATCGCAGCGGTCCCGAGCTGCCGGTTCGCGTTGATGTGATCTCCGCGCCCCTGGCGTCGTGTCTGGCCCCTCCGGGCAAGACCCACTATGCCGACGCGAGGTTGGCGGGTCAATCGGGTTGTCCACGAAGTGGGAGCCCTGGCGGGCCGAGTAATCCACGGTCTGCGTCCGACGGTGGACGAATGGTGGATAGCGCGGGCGGGCTCAGGATCCGCGTCGCCGGGCCTTGAAGAGCATGGAGTGCGCGAGCCGGTCCTGGAGGCCCTGCTTCGTCGGGCTCTGGGCCATGGTATAGAGCAGTCCGAGCAGCCAGGCGGTCCCGAGCACGCCCAGGATCAGGCCGATGACGTTGGGCACGAAGACCGCCGCCCCCGCGAGCGTGACGGGGATGCCGAGCAGCGCCCAGCGCACGCCCGCCTGACGCCGGCTCAGTGGCCGCCCGTCAGTCTCGTCGCCGATGCGCAAGCCCAGCACCCGCATGCCCAGCGTGGCGCGGCCGGCCGTCCACAGGCCCACGAAGTAGGCCGCGCTGATCGCCAGCTCAAGGGCCATCACGATCAGGAACGACACCACGTCGAGGCCGCCGCCGGAGGCATCGATCGCGCCCGGGCGCGTGACCAGCCCGCCGAAGAGCCAGGCCAGCACCAACCCGACCGCCGAGAGCAGGATGACGTCGAGCACCAGGGCCATGACCCGATTGGGCACGTCGGCGTGGAGCAGCCCGCCGGGACCGGGCGTGCGCTCGGTCGAGGTCAGGCGCCGGGTGAGTCCAGGCACCGCACCCCGGTGGGCCGCACCCGGCTCGGGCGTCCCTTCCCAGATACCCTCCTGGCGGGGCGCGTCGTCTTCGCTCTGCGGCACGCCGGACGTCGTCATCGTGGCCCTCCTGTCATGCGCGCGCCACGACCCGTGAGTCCGTGGGCACGACGCACTCGCTGCGAAGGATAGCGGCCGGGGGCGAGCTCAGCGCGTCGGGTCAGCCGCCGATGCGCGACATCTCCACCCGCGGCAGGTCCCGAGTGGCCCGGGAGCGCGCCTCGGAGTAGCGGTCCTGCCGCGCGCTCCAGACACCGGCCAGCAAGTCACGAAGGTCCGCGTCGCTGGCGCCGGCGCGGAGGGGTGCCCGCAGGTCCGTGCCCCTGACACCGAAGAGGCAGGTGTAGACCTGGCCCTCGGCCGTGAGTCGGGCGCGGGTACAGGCTCCGCAGAACGGCTCGGTCACCGAGCTGATGACACCGATCTCGCCGGCGCCATCGCGATAGCGCCAGCGGCTGGCGACCTCGCCCGGATAGAGCGGCTCGAGGGGCTCCAGGGGCAGTTCCTCGTCGATACGCGCCACGACCTCCGCCGAGGGCACGACCTCGTCGAGGGACCAGCCATTCGTGTGGCCCACGTCCATGTACTCGATGAAACGCAGGGTGTAGCCGCGCTCGCGGGCGAAGCGCGCCATGGGCAGCAGGCTCTCCTCGTTGCGGCCGCGGCGGACGACCATGTTGACCTTGATCGGCCATAACCCGGCACGCTCGGCAGCAGCGAGGCCGTCGAGCACCCGCGCGACCGGGAAGCCCACGTCGTTGAGGCTCGCGAAGACGTCGTCGTCGAGCGAATCGAGGCTGACCGTGATCCGCCGCAGGCCGGCCTCGGCGAGCACGCCGGCCTTGGCCGCCAGCAGCGACCCGTTGGTGGTCAGGGTCAGGTCACCCAGGCCCTCGATCCTCGCGAGCTGGCTGACGAGCAGCTCGAGGTCACGTCGCAGCAGCGGCTCACCGCCGGTCAGCCGGATCTTGACCACGCCCAGCCCGACCGCGACCCGGGCCACGCGGGTAAGCTCCTCGAAGGTCAGCAGGTCGGCCTGGGGCAGGAAGCGGAAGGCCGCACCGTAGACCTCGCGCGGCATGCAGTAGGTGCAGCGGAAGTTGCAGCGGTCGGTGACCGAGATGCGCAGGTCCCGCAGTCGCCGGCCCAGCCGGTCGATCGGCGCCGGATCGGTCATGACTGGCGAATGGGACGTGACACCGAGCGACCGTACTCGCGCTTGACCTCGACGCGACCCGACCAGCCGATCACGATCGCGGCCACGCCGAGCAGCAGGTGACCGAGCTGGTCGAACCCGGAGGTGGGGGCGTCGTACAGGCCGATGAGGTCAGCGCTCAGGAAGCTGAGCAGTCCGGTAGCCAGGTAGAACGCGCCCAGGGCCACCAGGCCCAAGGCGCGGTGCCGGCCGTTCAGGGCCAGCCCCACGTGCAGGAAGAGGGCCCCGCTGACGATGTGCACGAGGTCGTGGCCGAAGCCGGTGACGATGACGCCGGTCGCAGCTGGCGGCCCCACGATGGGCGAACCGAGCGAGCCCCCGATGCCCAAAGCGATGAGCACGATGCCCACGCCGATGGCGAAGGTTCGCTCCAACCCCAACGAGCCCATCGCGCCTCCTGTCCGTGTGCCCCGCGAACGGCCGCCGGGCGAGTGCCGAGCCTAGTCCTCTTCGGCGGACCCTGCACCGGCGCGGATGGACTCGAAGACCGAGGCATCGGCCAGCGTGGTGGTGTCGCCCAGCGTCCGGCCCTCCGCCACATCTCGCAGCAGTCGGCGCATGATCTTGCCCGAGCGCGTCTTGGGCAGATCGGGGGTGAAGAGCAGGTACTTGGGACGGGCGATGGGACCGATGACCTTGGCCACGTGCGCGCGCAACTCGGCCGCCAGCGCGTCGCCGTGCTTGATACCGGCACGGGTGATGACGAACGCGAAGATGGCCTCGCCGCTGACCGGGTCGTGCTTGCCCACGACCGCGGCCTCGGCCACGGCCGGATGATCCACGAGCGCCGAATTCGACCTCGATGGTGCTGATGCGGTGGCCGGAGATGTTCATGACGTCGTCGACCCGGCCCAGCAGCCAGTAGTAGCCGTCGGCATCCCGACGCGCGCCGTCACCGGCGAAGTACATGCCCTTGAAGCGGCTCCAGTAGGTGGCCTTGTAGCGCTCCGGGTCGCCGTAGATGCCGCGCAGCATGCCCGGCCAGGGCCGCTTGAGCACCAGGTAGCCCCCCTCCCCCAACGGCACCGAGTGGCCCGTGGCGTCGACCACGTCGGCGTCGATGCCGGGGAAGGGGAAGGTGGCACTGCCGGGCTTGGTAGCGGTCACCCCGGGCAGGGGCGTGATGAGGATGTGGCCGGTCTCGGTCTGCCACCACGTGTCCACGATGGGCGCTCGTCCGCCACCGATATGCTCGCGATACCAGCTCCAGGCCTCGGGGTTGATGGGCTCGCCCACGCTGCCCAGCAGGCGGAGCGAGGACAGGTCGTGCCGGGCCGGTAGCTCCTCGCCCTGCTTCATGAAGGCGCGGATGGCGGTGGGGGCGGTGTAGAGCACGCTCACGCGATACTGCTCCACGATCTCCCACCAGCGCTCCCAGGTGGGCGTATCGGGCGAGCCCTCGTAGAGCACACCGGTCGTGCCGTTGGCCAGCGGACCGTAGACGATGTAGGAGTGGCCGGTGACCCAGCCGATGTCAGCCGCACACCAGTAGACGTCGTCGTCCTTGATGTCGAAGACCATCTCGTGGGTGTAGGCGGCACCGAGCAGGTAGCCGGCCGAGGTGTGCATGATGCCCTTGGGCTTGGCCGTGGTGCCCGAGGTATAGAGCAGGTAGAGCATGTGCTCCGAGTCGACCGCCACCGGTGGACAGTCGGGCGCCTGGGCCTCGACCAGCTCGTGCCACCACACGTCCCGGCCCTCGATCATCGTCGCCGGCGCAGCTTCGCCCACGCGACGCACGACGAGCATGTGCTCCACGGTAGCGGTGCGCTCGACGGCCTCGTCGGCGGCGGCCTTGAGCTCGACCGCCTTGCCCCGCCGCCAGCCACCGTCGGCGGTGATGACCAGCTTGGCCTGGGCGTCATCGATGCGGCTCGCGAGCGCATCGGCGCTGAAGCCCCCAAAGACCACGGTGTGCGGCGCGCCGATGCGGGCGCACGCGAGCATGGCCACCGGCAGCTCGGGGATCATGGGCATGTAGATGGCCACCCGGTCGCCGGTCTCCACGCCCAGCGCACGCAGGGCATTGGCCGCCTGCTGCACCTCCCGGTGGAGGTCCGCGTAGGTGATGGTGCGAGTATCGCCAGGCTCGCCGATCCAGTGGTAGGCCACCTTCTCGCCGCGGCCGGACTCGACGTGGCGATCGAGGCAGTTGTAGGCCACGTTGAGCTTGCCGCCCTCGAACCAGCGGGCGAACGGTGGCTCCCAGGTCAGCGTCTTGTCGAAGGGTTCGAGCCAATCGATGCGTTCGCGCGCGAGCTGGGCCCAGAAGGCCTCGAAGTCCGCGTCGGCGGTGGCATACAGCTCGGGGCCCGCGTTGGCCTGGGCGGTGAAGGCAGGGTCGGGCGGGAAGGTCCGCGCCTCCCCCATCAGGTTCTCGATCTCCGGCCCGCCGGGCCCGGGGCGCTGCTGATCGGTCACGTGGCTCCTCCTGCGCTCGTCAGGCGTCTCTGGGGAAGTATCGACGCTCGACCGCCGCAGGATAGGCGAATGCGCGCGCGCCCGTCTGGTCAGCCCTCTGCCGGCCCATCGTCGGCCAGCCCGTCCTCACGAAGAGCGACCACGTCTGCCGCCGCCGCCGAGGGCGAGAGGAAGGCGTTGGCGAGGAAGCCGGTGAGGGTGCCGAAGACCCCGACGCCCACCACGATGATGAGCGAGCCGATGAGCCGGCCCGCATCGGTGGTGGGATAGGTGTCGCCGTAGCCCACCGTGGACATGGTCACGAGCGTGTACCAGACCGCATCGACGGCGGTGGTGATGTTGGCCCTGGGCGAGTCCGACTCGACGTAAAGGATCGCGAGCGAGCCGAACTCGAGGACCAGGATGGCCACGAGCAGGACGGTCAGCAGGCCGCCCGCGGCGCGGTTGGAGAAGAAGGCCTTGAAGGCCCGCAGCGGGCCGCCGAACCGCTGCAACACCAGGATCACCCGGACGACCCGGAAGATCCGCAGGATCCGCAGGACCGGCAGCGAAGACACCAGGTCCAGCCAACCGAAGCCCTTGCCCACGTAGCGTGAGCGATCCTCGGCCACGATCAGGCGGCGCGTGAAATCGAGCAGGAAGACGACCATGAGCAGGGCATCGATGATCACGAACACCTGCTCCAGCGCGGCGCTGCGGACGATGACCACCAGGATCAGGTTGAGCAGCGAGAGGATCGAGACGGCGAGGATGAAGACCTCCCAGGCGGGTGAGAGCAGGATCTCGCCACTCGCTTGCTGCCGACCCCAGCGAACCTCCCTGTCCAGGCCATCCCGGTCACTCATCGGTGTCTGGTCCCTCCCAGTCTGGAACGTCGTTCGTCTCGGGCAGCAGGCCTGCCCGGCCCATCTTTGACGACACGGGCGCAGGAGGCAAATCGGTCTCGCGGCGCACTAGACTCGGGGGCATGACGACGTGGGACATCGACTCGGTCCGCTACCGCTTCCCGGCCCTGCGACGCCCGGGGCCTGACGGCGAGCCCGTGGCCTGGCTGGACAACGCGGCCGGCACACAGGTGCCCGATACCTGCCTGCGAGCCATCAACGATCACCTCCTCGGTAGCAACGCCAATGCGGGCGCACCCAATGCCCCCGGGATCGAGACCGATGAGCTCGTGGACGACACGCGCCGCGCTTGTGCCGACCTGCTCGGAGCGACCGACCCCGACGAGGTCGCCTTCGGGGCCAACATGACCACGATCACCTTCGCCCTCAGCCGGGCCATCGGGGCCGCCATGGCCCCGGGTGACGAGATCATCGTGACGCGCCTCGACCATGATGCCAACGTGGCGCCGTGGCTGCGCGTCGCCGACGCACATGGTCTCGTCGTGCGCCAGGTTGGGATCCACCTCGGTGACACGACGCTCGACCTCGACGAGCTGGAACGCCTCGTCGGGCCCCGCACCCGCCTGCTGGCGATCGGTCTCGCCGCCAACGGCACGGGCACGATCAATCCGATCCCGCGCATCGCCCCGATCGTGCACGCGGCCGGCGCGCACCTGTTCGTGGATGCCGTTGCCGCCGCGCCGCACCTGTCCATCGACGTGGCCGCCCTCGGCGCCGACTACCTGGTCTGCTCGCCCTACAAGCTCTACGGCCCGCACCTGGGCCTGCTGTGGGGCCGTCGCGAGTTGACCGAGGCACTGCCGCCGTTCCATGTGCGGCCGGCCGGCGATGCCATCCCCGGCCGCTTCGAGACGGGTACCCCGCCCTTCGAGCTGCTGGCGGGCCTGGGCGGCACGCTGCGCTACCTGGAGAAGGTCGGGCTCACCCAGGGTGGTGCCGCCGGTCAGCCAGGCGCCGACGACGGCTTGCGCCGCTCACGCTTGCGAGCGGCCATGGCCGCGACCCGACGCTACGAGACCGACCTGGCCCAGCAGCTGCTGGACCGGCTCGAGATGGTGCCGGGCCTGACCCTCTACGGCATCACCGACCGCGAACGCATGGGCGAGCGCTGTCCCACGGTCGCCTTCACGTGCCGCTCCCATGATCCCGCCACCATCGCGCGGGCCCTGGGCCAGCGCGGCATCTATGTGCGCGCCGGCAACCACTACGCCTGGGAGCTGCACCGCGCGTTGGGACTGTTGGACTCGGGCGGGACCGTGCGCGTCAGCCTGGCGCACTACAACACGGCAGCGGAGGTCGAGCGCCTGGGCGATGCGCTCGAGGAGCTGGTGGCGAGCTGATCAGGCCGGGCGCGGCGCCACCCAGCCGGGTAGCTGGGCGCGCAGGACGTCCAGCGGCAGGGCGCCATGGCCGATGACCTGGTCGTGGAAGGCGCGGTGGTCGAAACGTTCGCCGTCACGCGCTTCCAGCTGGGCCCGCAGCTGCAGGATCTCGCGCTGGCCCATCATGTAGCTGAGCGCCTGGCCCGGCCAGGCGAGGTAGCGGTCCGTCTCGATCTCCGCCTCCAGGCGCGACAGACCGGCGCGGGCGACGAGCAGGTCGATCGACTGCTGGCGAGTCCAGCCGAAGGCATGCATGCCGGTGTCGACCACCAGCCTGGCGGCCCGATGTGCCTCCGATTCCCAGGCCCCGAAGCGCTCGAGCGGGCTACGGTACAGACCCATCTCCGCCGAGAGTCGCTCCGAGTAGAGCGCCCAGCCCTCGATGTAGGCGCCACAGGCCAGGCTCGAGCCGTGCTTGCGGAAGGCCGGCAGGCCCGCGATGTTGCGCTCGGTCGCAAACTGGAAGTGGTGGCCCGGGACAGCCTCGTGGTAGGTCATCGGCACCACCTGGTGCATGGGCCGGCTTGCCGGATCGTAGGTGTTGAGGAAATAGATGCCTGGGCGACTGCCGTCGTCGGCCGGCGGATAGTAGAAGCCGGCCGGTGCGCTCCGCTCGGCATGGGACTCCACCGCGCGCACCTCGCAGCGCTGCGACGGCGGGTTGCCGAACCACTTGGGCGCCTCCGCCTCCGCCCGGCGGACCCACTCCTCCACCTGTGCCACCATCGCCTCCGACGAGGAGGCGTGATCGGCCGGATCGGCATCGAGGAACACCCGCAGCGCAGCCACGCTGGGCTGTCCGAGCTCGGCCGCGATCGATGCCTCTGCGGCCTCTATCTCGTCGAGACGCGCCAGCCCGTAGTCGTGGATCGCCTGGGGGGCTTCCGCCAGGTTGGTGTAGCGCTCGATCTGGAAGCGGTAGATGGCCTCGCCGTCCGGCAGGTGGCAGATCCCGTCGCCGGCGCGTGCCGCGGGCAGGTAGTCCTCCAGCAGCGCCAGCCACTCGGCCAGGGCTGGTTCGATCTCGTCGCGCACCGCGTCGAGGAGCCGCTCGCGCTGTGCGGCGGCCAATCCCGCGTTGGCCCGCATCAGCGGCGAGTCCTCCGCCGGCGTCTCCAGCAGGCCCCGCGTCTGCGCGATCGTGCGCTCCACCACCGGACGCGGTGCCGTGCGACCAGCCGCCAGGCCGGCCTCGGTGTTGGCTCGATGGGCGGCCATCCAGCCGGGGTAGGCCGCCAATCGCGCGAGCAGTCGCTCGAAGCGCGCGTCGGTGTCCGTGCGCTGGAACCGGGCCAGCTCGCCGACGAAGGACTGCGGGCCGTGGATCTGGTCGACGGACTCCATCTCCCACAGGCGCAGGGCCTGGGCGCCACGGAAGTTCCTGATGACCGCGTCCAGCAGCCCGACCGTGACCGTGTCCTCGGTCGAGAGGTCGCCATCAGAGAGAGCCCCGACCTCGCGGTCCCAGCGGTCGATCAGCGCGGCCATCTGCGCACGGCCTGTAGCGGACGGGTCGTCGAGGCGGTCGTCCCAGGTCTCGAGGCCCTGGATCGTGGCCCAGGTCGGCTCGAGCTCGAGGAACTCGCTCCAGGCGCGGTCGGCGAACTGGTGGATGGGTGTCTCGCTCACGGTCTCCTCCGTCGGTGGGTGGTCGCGGTTCAGTCGGTGCGGGGCTTGACCCACTCGGCCAGCTGGTCGCGCAGCACGTTGAGCGACAGCGAGCCATGGCCGATGACCGCGTCGTGGAAGGCGCGGTGGTCGAAGCGGTCGCCGTCGCGGGCTTCCAGCCGAGCGCGCAGATCGAGGATCTCGCGCTGACCGATCATGTAGCTGAGGGCCTGGCCCGGCCAGGCGATGTAGCGGTCCGTCTCGGTCTCCGCCTCCAGGCGCGAGAGGCCGGCGCGGTCGGTAAGCAGGTCGATCGACTGCTGCCGCGTCCAGCCGAGCGCATGGATGCCCGTATCGACCACCAGCCGGACGGCGCGCCAGGCTTCCGTCTCGAGGGCCCCGAAGCGCTCCACGGGCGTGTGGTAGAGCCCCATCTCATCGGCCAGCTGTTCGGCGTACAGACCCCAGCCCTCCACGAACGAGCCGGCGCCGAGACGGGCCCCGAAGCGGCGGAAGGCCGGCAGGTCGGTCAGCTCCTGCTCGATGGCCAGCTGGAAGTGGTGGCCGGGCACGGCCTCGTGGTACGTCACCGCCGGCAGGCGATGCAGATGTCGCGAGGCGGGCTCGTAGGTGTTGATGTAGTAGACGCCGGGCCTCGCACCACCGACGGCCGGTGGCATGTAGAAGGCCGGCGGTGCCTCCTGCTCCTGGTGGGCCTCCACCGCGCGGACCGCACAGGCGTGCGCCGGCAGACGGCCGAACCAGCGTGGCGCTGCCGACTCGGCACGTTCGATGAGGCCCTCGGCCAGGCCCACCAGGTCGGCGGGCTCGGTGACGTGGTTGCCCGGCTCCGTCTCGAGGTGGCGCCGCAGGGCGGCGACGTCGGCGAAGCCCAGCTCGGACGCGATGGCCCGCGCCTGCGCGTCGATGCCGGCCAGGCGGGCCAGGCCGTACTCGTGCACCGCCTGTGGATCCTCCGGCAGCGTGGTCCAGGAGAGGATGGCGTGGCGATAGAGCGCGTCGCCATCGGGCAGGTGGCAGATGCCCTCGCCGACGCGAGCGTGAGGCCGGTAGGCCCGGAGGGTCTCGAGCCACGACCGCAGGGCCGGCTGGACGTGCTCCTCGATGGCGGCCAGCAGGCGTTCCCGCCCCTCCGGCGCAAGGCCGGGATTGGCCCCGATCAGGGGCGACTCCTCGGGGGCGGCCTGCACCATCCGTTCGACCTGCGCAAGGCAGCGGTCGACCACCACGACAGCAGCGGTGCGCCCGGAGGCCACGCCGGCCTCGACGTTGGCACGATGGGCGTCCACCCACGCGGGAAACGCCGCCAGCCGCGCGAGCAGGCGCTCCAGGCGCTCGGGTGTGTCGGCCGGTTGCAGGCGGGCCAGGTCTCCGGGCAGGCCTTGTGGCCCGCCCTGCTGGTCGAGGGCCTCCAGCTCCCACAGGCGCAACTCGAGGCCACCACGGAAGCGGTCGATGACGAAACGGATGAGCCCGAGGGTGATCTGGTCCTCTGCCGACAGCTCCAGCCCGCCGAAGCCGTCCATCTCTGCCTCCCAGGCCGTGCCCAGGGCCGCCAGCGCCGCCCGGCCCTCCGGTCCCGGGTCGTCGAGCCGGTCGTCCCAGCGCTCGTCCCCCTGCAGGGTCGCCCACAGCGGTTCCAGCTGCAGGAACTGCTCCCAGGCCCGGTCGGCGAAGGCATGGACGGGGGTCGGCGCAGCAGTGGACTCGGACACGGGCTCGGACACAGGTACCTCCTCGACGTTGATGATCGAAGCCTGGCGCTCAGCCGGCGAACATGGCCATCTGGTCCTCGCCCCGTTCGATCTCGGGGTCGAGGCCCAGCAGGGGGCTGAGGGCGGCGAGGTCAGCCCGTGGACCGGCGTGCAGTCGACGGACGTGGCTCCACTTGAGGATATGCCAGTTATCACGGTCCATGCGCGCGCGCAGCAGAGGCGATCGCTCCAGACGAGCGCGCAGGAGCGGGGTGCGTTCGTCGGGCACGACCAGGAAACGGACGACATTGTCGTTGGTCTCGATGCGCGGCCCTCGTTTCATGACCGGCTCGTCGAGCGAGGCCTGCCACTCGACGTCGAAGAGGAAGGCACCCTTGCCGCGGATGTACCAGATGCAATCGAGGGCTTCAAGGACTTCCTGCGGACCCGGCGCGACCAGCGGCAGGTAGACGCGCCGCTCCGGCTCGCCCAGGAGGTCGCCGATGCGGCCATGCCCGTAGCGACGCCGCTGCTCGCGCTGGGAGACCCATGCGCGCAAGCCCGCCCGATGGGCGAACTCCGTGAGCAGGCCCACCATCTGGCCGTGCTCGGCGAAGCGCTGCTGGAGCACCTCATCGGTGCGGATGAGCCCGTCCTCCGCCGGCACACGCGAGCGATAGCTTTCGAGCGTGGCGGCGACCAGCTCCTCGTCCGGCGCCTCGGGCCCTCGATAGAGCCGTTCGATCCGCTCGTCGAAGGCCTCCCGGCTGATGCCGCCGCTGGTGCTGAGCAGGCTGAAGATGCCCCATTCGAGCCGCTCCGAGAGCGGCGGCTTGGCGGCCGCCAGGTCGCGCGGGTCCCGCAGCCACCAGAGGTCCTCCTCCAGCTCCAGCAGTCGCGGGTGGTCGGCCCGATGCAGTTCCTTGCGGATCATCTCGAGGGTCAGGCGCACGGGGTCGCTCGCCGGTCCCCGGTCTTGCCAGTCGATGCGCTCCTGTGTCGGAGGCGCGTCGGTGTCGGCCGCGTCCGCCTCCTCCAGATCCTCGCGACCGTCATCGCCGCGCGGGTCCTCGAGGTCCCGCCCGGGACCGTCGCTGACGAGGCCATAGAGACCCGCCTCGCGCTCGGTCTGCTCTTCCGGCTCAGGCGTCCGGCGGGTGCCCACCAGGCGTCGCAGATGACCGAGATGATCGAGGCCCAGCAGGACCTCCGTGAGGATGCGGTCGAAGCGGGTGGGCTCACCTCTGAGCTGCATGACGGCCACTGCGATCTCAGCCACCGCCGATTCCACGGCCGAGATCTGGAATGGTCCGCCGTGATCGGAAGCCGACTGGATGGCCACGTCGCGCCCCGCGTCGCCCGCCTGTGGCAACCCGAACTCGACCGTGCCCTCCATGCCCGCGGCGGACGTGCCGACGACGGCGTCGTCGACACGCATGCCGGCTCCGACGCCGCCGATGACCGTAGCCACGAGGGCTTCGGGGCCCGCGCCGTCGAGCATGACCACGGCTCGCGCGTCGGGCAGGAGGACGGGTCGCACCGCGCTCAGCGCGCGCTGCAGCGTGGCCGCGTCACGTGCCCACTCCGAGCGCGAGCCCGAACCGAAGACGCTGGCCAGCGGAAGGGTCGCGGCGCCTTCCGGTCCGATCGCCAGCGAGGAGGCCAGGTAGGCGAAGGCCAGGCTGTCGGGCGACCAGTGGATGGGCGGCTGGGTCAGGACCAGCTTGATGCCGGCACGCACGCGCGGACGCGCGCCCGGCTCGCTACCGGGGCGCGGGGGCGGGCCGAACGTCTCTCGTCCATGGGGCATACCGAAGCGCAGGGCCACGTTGGCCGAACCGTCCTGCAGCGCGCGCAGGTCGGGCCCGACCCGGGCGGGCGTGCGGGCGCCACCCGCGTCGATGGCGGCGATGAACGCTCGCACCGAGCGAGCGCCTTCCTCGAAGACGCTCCACACGTTGCGCTCGCGCCAGCGGCGAGAGCTGGAGCCGCGGGCATGCCCGCCCGCGATGCGTACGCTCGCGACGCGACCCGGGTACCCGTTCAGGCGACTGCTGGGGAGCACCGACTGGACGACCGCCAGGCGCAGCGCGGCCTCCACCGACGGCGCGCGCAACTCGGACTCGATGCGCTCGATGATGGCCGCGAGCCCGACTTGCGCCCGGGGCGGGAAGAGATCGACCAGCTCGTCGGGTAGCGCATGTCCGGCCTCCGGCGTGGGGAAGCGCGAGCGGAGCACCTCGCGTGCGGCCTCGGCGTCGACCGCGCGAGCACGGTAGAGGTCATCCGGCTCGACCGCGATGGGTCGCTTCTCGGCGCGGCTGTCGCGGCAGCGGCTGCAGCTGAAGGTCCGACCCGAGGGGTCGGTGGCCTCGGCATCCCAGATGAACTCGCTGACGGTGACGGTGTTGCCACAACCGGGGCAACGCGAGGCGTAGCTGGCCTCGATGGCCGCACGCAAGCCCCCCTCCATGCCGCGGGCGTCGACCGCGATGCCGGAGACGGCAGCGTCGAAGTGGCGCAGATCCGGTGGACGCAACACCACCTCCGCCACCAGCCGCGTCAGGGCGGTGGTCTCGATGGTGAACGAGCGCCGCAGATCGTCGATGGCCACGCGGGTGATCCAGCCGCCGCGCCCGTGGAGCTCCAGCACCACGTCGCCGGCCTTCGTGCGGGATTCGATCTGGGCCCTGACCGCGGCCATGTCCGGTGAGGGCGCGAGGCGCTCGAACGCGGACAGGCGAGGACCATGCACCGGAGTCGGGAGAGGTTGTCGCTGGTCCGCCATGTGGTCGTCTGAGTGTATCGGGACTCGTCGCGGCCGGCTGCCGGCGCCGTCAGCACCTGCAGCTGAAACACCCTCGCCACAAGTCCCGCCCGGCAGCAGTGGTGCGCTACCCGGTCAGCATCGATCATCCGCTCCCACGGACCGGGAGGGCCGGAGGCTATTCGACCTCGTCATCCCCGTCGTCGTCGTCGCCGCCGAAGTCGTCGCCGAGGTCACCGTCGTCATCATCATCGCCGGAGTCCTCGCCCTCGATCTGGAACCCTTCCTCGGCGCGCTCCTCGGCGGGCAGGACCGAACCGACATCCTCGAGGGACTCGGGCTCCTCGTCGAACTCGAGGTCCTCCTCGAGGTCGGCCTCCTCGCGCACCAGCGTGCCCTTGGTGTAGGGCCGCAGGTCCGAGACCTTGGCGGCGGTGGGGAAGGAGACCTTGCCGTAGTTGGAGGGATCCTGGTAGGTCTCGCGGATGATGATGCGCACGTCCGCGTCGCCGAGGCTGGTGACGCCGGCCGCGTACTTGTTGCCATCTGCCATCAGCTTGAGCAAGCGGGCCGCCACGCGCGGCTCGACGGCTCCGACCTTGACGCCGTTCGACTTGGCCACCACGCGCGGGCCAGAGGGGCTGAGCTCGACGAAGTCCCCGGGGTTCACCTGGGCCAGGTCGATGGGGCTGGCCAGGTCCACGAGATGGGCGAAGCCGGTCTTGCCGGTCTCCTCCACGAAGATGGAGACGGGGGCCTTGCTGCCTTCCATCGCCGGCACGGTCTTGGAGCCGGCATCGACCATGAGCATGCGTAGGCGGCCGATGTTGCGCTCGGCCACGCGGTTGGTGGGATCGAGCGCCAGCGCCGATTGGTAGTGCTCGCGGGCATTGCCCAGCTCGCCCAGCTCCCAGTAGGCCTTGGCCGTGCGGTTCTCCGCCGCGCTGTCCGGCCCCATCTCCAGGATGCGCTCGTTGATCTCGGCTGCGGCCGCCCAGTGGGCCCGGCGGGCCGCGTCGATGGCCTGGTCCACGAGCTGCCGCTTGAGGCGGCTGGCGGTGACGGCGTTCGAGGGCGCGGTGGCCGACGGGGCGGGTTCGTTCTCGGTCAGCGGGTCGAAGCTCATTCGTTCCTCAGGGGCGTGGGATATGGGCCGGTTCGCCGGCGGCGTCCGACGGTGACGCAGGCGCGCACGGACACGTGACGCGTAGCGAACCTAAATCGTACCACCACTCGCGCTGACTGCCCACCGCGGCAGGCCTCAGACGCGATGGGGCTTCTCGCGCATGAGCGCTTGGAAGGCCGCCCGCGGCAGGGTATTGGCGACGAGCCCCGGGCCCACCCAGCCACGCCGCGCGATGGCGCTGCCCCAGACCAGGTTCTGCCACTCGCTGTGGTCGTGGGCGTCGCTATCGATGACGAAGCGGCAGCCGGCCTCGGTCGCGGACCGGATGCGGTGCTCGTCGAGATCGAGCCGAGCAGGACTGCCGTTGATCTCCAACAGCGTGCCGGTCTCGGCAGCCAGCCGGTAGAAGCGTTCCCAGTCGAGGTCCAGCTCGCTGCGGGCGCCGATCTTGCGACCGGATGGGTGGCTGATGATATCCACGTGCGGGCTGCGCATGGCCAGCTCGTAGCGCGCCATCAGCTGGGCTCGCGGCTGTCGCCGGCCGACGTGGAGCGAAGCCACGACCACGTCGAACCCGGCCAGGAGGTCGTCCTCGTAGTCGAGACGACCGTCGACCGTGATCTCCAGCTCCGTCCCCTGGAGCAGGACGAACTCGCTGTCAGCCCCGGCTGGCGTCTCGCCGTGGGCGGCCTCCGTCGCGAAACGCTCGTTGAGCTCGCCGATGATGCGCCGCTGGGCTTCCACCCGCTCGGGGCTCAGCCCGTGCGCGATGCCCAGGCTCTGGGAATGGTCGGTCAGGACCTGGTATCCACGGCCATCCGCGCGGGCCGACTCGACCATCACCTCCAGCGGCTCACGGCCGTCGGACCAGTCGGAGTGGCTGTGGCAATCGCCGCGCAGCTGGTCGCGCGAGATGAGCGCCGGCAGTCCTCCAGCCGCGGCAGCCTCCACCTCGCCCCGGCCTTCCCGCAGCTCGGGCGGGATCTCGTCGAGGCCCAGGCAGCGATAGAGCGCATGCTCGTCTGAGAACGTGCGCGGCTGGGCCCCCGGCTGCGCCAGCGGCACCAGCCCACGCTCGGACAGCGACCAACCGGCCTCGCGCGCCCGGTGGCGCAGGGCCACGTTGTGCTCCGCCGAGCCGGTGAAGTGCACGAGGTAGCTGCCCGCGGCCCCAGGGGGCATGGTCATGACGTCGAGCTGCGGCCCGTCGAGCAGGCGCACGGTGGCCCGGTCGCTTCCGCCGCGCAGGCCGGCTGCGACCGAGCCCACCGCGGGCGACGCACGCAGGCGCTGCAGGACAGCGGGCGGGTCGTCGGTCTCGACGAGCAGATCGAGGTCACCGACCGTCTCGCGCCAGCGACGGACCGAGCCCGCCGCGGTCGCCGAGCGCACTCCCGCCAGCGACGTCACCAGCTCCACCGCCCGCGCCGCGAGCGCGTGAGCCTCGTCGATGCGCAGGCGCCGCTGCGGCCGCCGGGCGACCTCGGCGATGCCCTCGAGCACCCGCTTCTCCGTGCGCTCGCTGACACCGCGGACCGCGCGCAGCTGTCCTGCGCGGGCGGCGGCCTCCAGCTCGGCCAGGGTGGCGATGCCGAGCGCGCGCCAGATCTCGCCTGCCGTGCGCGGCCCGACCCCGGGGATGGCCAGCCACTCCAGGAGCGTCGGCGGCACCTCGGCCCGCAGCTCCTGGCGATAGGTCATCCGGCCCTCGGTCGCGAGCTCCTCTATCCGCTCGGAGATGGACGCTCCCACGCCCCGTAGCGCCGGACGCTCACCGGCCCGGTAGGCGGCGGCCACGTCGAAGCCGGCGCGCGCCACCGAGTCGGCCGCGCGGCGGTAGGCGTTGACCTTGAAACCGGAGTCGCCCCTGATCTCGAGCAGGTCGGCGACCTCGCGCAGCTCCTCGCCGAGGCGGGCGTTGGTCAGCGGTGTGCCGCCGCCGTCGGGCAGTGGCGCGCTTCGCGCCCGTGGGGACACTGCGCGCCCTCAGGCCGCGATCACGCGGTCGCGACCCTGGCGCTTGGCCTTGTAGAGCGCCTGGTCGGCACGCTCAACGAGCCGCCGCGCGGAGATCGCTTCCGGCCCGGCCACGGCCACACCGACCGAGACGGTCACCGGCTCCGTGATGCCCAGGCTGGCTGGGTGCAGCTTGACCACCGACCGCCGGATGCGCTCACCCACGTCGACCGCCTGCTCGCGGTCGGCCTGGCGCAGCAGGACGGCGAACTCCTCGCCGCCGTACCGCGCGGGCGTGTCCTCGTCACGTACGGCGCGGGCGATGGCCGTGGCCACGGCTCGCAATACCCGGTCGCCGGTCGCGTGGCCGAAGCGGTCGTTGAGGATCTTGAAATGGTCGATGTCGATCATCAGGATGCCCAGGCTGTCGTTGGCCCGCCGGCGCGGACTCTCGATGGAGAGGGCCTCATCGAAGTAGCGGCGGTTGGGCAGGCCCGTGAGAGCGTCGATCTTGGCCCCGCGCTCGGCGGCCGCGAGGACGTACGTGCGCTGGAAGGCCGAGGACACTTCGGCCGCCGCCCAGGTCAGCAGGCGCCGGTCGCCATCGGCCCACGCCTCCTGGCTTCGACGCGCCAACAGCAGCGCACCCAGGAAGCGCCGCCCGGAGACCAGCGGCGTCGCGAGGGTATGCGACAGGCCGTACTCCCGACGCACCCGGCGGGCGATCTCCTCGGCCGCGTGAGCGGCCTCATCGGAGGCCCCGACCGCCTCCCCATCCCCCTCGGCCGATTCGCCGGGGACACGCCCGGGCGTGGCGTCGATCTCCGGACGCAGCGTGGTGCGCGAGGGTGGGGCGTCGGCATGCGCGGCCACCAGTGTGACCTCGACGCTGTCGTCCTCCTGCACGCGCGCCACCACCACGTGGTCGGCGTCGGTGGCATTGCGCAGGTCGGTGATGACGGTCTCCACCACCGACTCCGCCGAGGCCGAGCGGGAGAGCCCGGTCACGATGCGCCGGATGCTCGCTTCGCGCTCCAGGCGGTTGCGACTCAGCAGGGCCGCGGTGGCATCCATCACGTAGAGCGCAAGGGCCAGGGCCACGAGCGCGGTCGCGAGCAGCAGGTCGGCCGGAGCGATGCCCTCGTCGTACAGCAGCCAGACCGCCACCACGGCGCAGACTCCCAGGCTCGCGAGCAGGACCTGGCGCGTCCGCCGGAGCCGGCGGGTGAGGGCGGCGTCAGCACTCGACTCCGGGGCGATCTCGAGATCGGGAGCCTCCGGCCTCCGGCCGGACCCGGTGATGGCGTCGCTCACAGCCCGAGGATGGCACAGCCGCGGGGTGAGTGCGAACCGGCCGCGGGCCGCCGGGGCGGTCGCCCGCGGATCGACCGGCTAGGAACCCTGGCCCTTGACCGGGTAGAACGCGCGATCGACGAAGCTGCGGATCCTGGCCAGGTTGGGCCGGATAGTGCCGTCAGCCGCGGTGGAGGCCCAGGTGGCGGGAGCGAACACCTTCATGTCGTTCTTGCGCAGCTTGAGGTCCTGCACCATGGCGTACAGCTGGCCGGCGGCCTCGATGGTCTTGGGCATGTTGGTGTCGATCTTGTCGCGAACCTTGAGCAGACGACCCAGCAGGGCCGTGCCGGAGCCCCCGTCGATGATGCCCTGGACGGCTGCCCGCACCATCTCCTGCTGGCGTTCGGCGCGCGTGTAGTCGCTGTTGTAGCCGGTGCCCGACGTGCCGTGGCGCGAGCGTGCGAAGACGAGCGCGCTGTGGCACTTGGCGGGATACGGCTTGCAGGCCGGGTCACCACGCAGCTTGTAGCGCTCCTTGGCCGGGAAGTAGATGCCCCGAGAGCGCTTGTGGTGATAGGAGGAGTCGCGCACCTCCTCGGCCACGTTCACGCGCAGCCCGCCGAGCGCGTTGACGAGGTTGGCGAAGGTGCCGAAGCGCGTCATGGCCCAGTAGTCGATCTGGGTGCCGAGCAGCTTGCCGATGTCCTTGCTGAAGCGCTTGAGGGCCTTGCGATCGACCGCCTCGTGCGGCAGCGAGTTGTCGCGGTAGCGGAGGTAGTAGATGGAGTTGACGCGCATCCCGCCGCTGCTGCCTCCGCCGGCGAAGGGGATGCCGCCCATGTCGCGGGGGATGCTCACGATGGCGGCACGACCGTTGGTCGGGTCGATGGTCGCGACCATGATCACGTCCAGTCGCTCGCCGCCGCTGTCCTCGCGCCAGTCCGAGCCGATGAGCAGGACCGTCAGGCGCCCGTCCTTGCCCAGCTTCACGGGCAGGCCCTTCTTGGGCCGCGTGGTCTGCTTCTGCTGTTTGTTGTTGCGCGTGTCGGTGGCCAGCTGGCGCATGGCGTCGATGGCCACGGCCAGGCCGTCCTCGGTCGGTCCTGCCTGTGGTGAGACGGCCGTCGCCGGCAGCGGAGCGAACAGCACCAGAAGTGCCAGGCAGAGGCTGGCCAGACGCGAGGTTCGCAGCAGCTCCATCGCGGCCTACCCTACTCGGTCCTGGCTACATCATCACCAGGCCGCCGTCGACCGCGAGCACCTGACCGGTGATGAACGCGGCCTCGTCGGACGCGAGGAACGCCACCGCGGCGGCGACCTCCTCGTCGTGCCGAAGCGCCCCAGCGGCGTGCGGCTCACGATCTCCTGCTTGAGCGCGTCCGGCAGGTCGCGCGTCAGCTCGGTTTCGACGAAGCCCGGGGCGACCGCGTTGCACGTGATGCCTCGCGACGCGAGCTCGCGCGCGATGGCCTTGGTCAGGCCGATGAGGCCGGCCTTGGCGGCGCGGTAGTTGGCTTGCCCCATCTGGCCGGCCTGACCCGAGACCGAGGTGATGTTCACGATCCGGCCACCGCGGCGCCTTGAGCATCGGGCGGGTCACGGCCTTGGTCGTGTAGAACGCCCCGAAGAGGTTCGTCTCGAGCACCTCCCGCCACGACTCGAGCTCATGCGCATGATCAGGTCGTCGCGCGTGATCCCGGCGTTGTTGACCAGGATGTCGATGCTCCTCGAACGCCCGGGGCACGCCTCCACGACGCGCCTGTGCGGCGTCCGGATCGGACACGTCGCGCCTGGACGGCAACGGCCACGCCGCCCGTGGCCTCGATCTCGGCCGACCGTCGTCCGCGGCGGCATCGGCGTTGCCCCGGTAGCTGATCGCGACGTCGGCGCCCTGGCGCGCCAGTCGCAGCGCGATGGCCCGCCCGAGCCCGCGCGAGCCGCCGGTGACGAGGGCGCGCTTGCCGGACAGATCGATCATCGGTCGTGCTGCCTCGGTGTGCGCGCGTGCTCGGGCTCGCCGGGCACCACGTCGTCGAGCGGGACTCGACGCCCGGTGCGGGTCAGTCGACCATCTCGGCCAAGGCGGGCGGGATCGGGTCGACCGAGTTCCAGTCGAGCGGCAGCCGAACATGGCGATTCGGGCTCGCACCGCCTCGTCGACGCCGGCGAGCGGCTCGGATCGGCGGTCCACTCGAGGGCCACGGCACCCGACGTGAAACCCGCCCCGAAGGCGACGATCACGACCTTGTCGCCGACCGCACGCGGCCCTCGGCGACGGCCTCGGCGAGGGCCATGCGGACCGACGCGGCCGAGGTGTTGCCGTACCGATCCAGGTTGACGAAGAACTTGTCCATGGGCAGGTTCAGGCCCTTGGCCACGGCCTCGATGATGCGGATGTTGGCCTGGTGCGGGATGAACAGGTCGATCTCGTCGGGGTCGCATGCCCGCCCGCTCGATCGCGGCGAGCGCGGAGGACGCCAGGGTCCGGGTCGCGAAGCGATAGGTCTCGCGGCCCTCCATGCGGATGTAGTGCTCGCCCCGCGAGATCGTCTCCGCGCAGGGCGGGCTGCGCGAGCCGCCCGCCGGCAGCCAGATCATGTAGGCGCCCGACGGCTCGGTCGTCATTTCGATGCCGACCCCGCCCCCGCCGGGCCGTCCGCGGCGGACACGACGACCGCGCCGGCGCCGTCACCGAACAGGATGCACGTGCTCCGATCGGTGTAGTCGAGGAAGCGGGTCAGGAGCTCCGCGCCGATGACGAGCACGTGCCGGGCCATACCGCTGGTGATGTAGGCGTCGGCCGTGGCGTACGCGTACACGAAGCCCGAGCAGGCGGCGGCAACGTCCATCGCCGCCGCCGCGTGTTGCCGATGGCCTCCTTGACGAGCGCAGCCGTCGAGGGCATCCAGTAGTCCGGCGTCAGGGTCGCGAGCAGGATGAGGTCGATGTCGTCCGGCCCCAGACCGGCGGTTGCGATCGCGCGCATGGCGGCGACCGCGGCCAGCGTGGCGGTCGTCTCGTCGGCGGCGGCGACCCGTCGCTCGCGGATTCCTGTCCGGCTCCGGATCCACTCGTCGGACGTGTCGACCAGGCGCTCGAGGTCGGCGTTGGTCAGCACCTGGGCCGGCGCGTAACGGCCCCAGCCCGTGATGCGCACATTGCGAGGGGCGTCGTCACCTGCCGCCACTCGCCGGTTCCACCTCGATGAGCGGCTGCTTGGCCTTCACCAGCGTCGCCTCGCCTCGGCCACGATCCGGCGAACACGTACCGGCCAGGTCGCGACTTGATCTCGTTGAACAGCTTCATGGCCTCGATCAGACCCATCACCTGGCCGACGCAACCTCGCCGCCCACGCGGACGTACGGCGCCGCGCCGGGCGACGGCGAGCGTACCAGATGCCCGTCAGCGGCGCCTGGACCGGATGCGTGCCGTCGCTGCCCGGCGCTCCGTCGATCAGCGGCGGCGGCTCGAGGCGCACGGCGGGGCTGTCGCCGCCGGCGCCGCCGGTAGGCACCGTCGGCGCCGGGCCAGCGCGGATGGCAGCCGCAAGCACCACCGTTTGGTCGCGGTCACTCGACCTCCAGCCCGGAGAGCTCGCCGAACGCCGTCGAGCAGGT
Source organism: uncultured Chloroflexia bacterium (assembly GCA_963800275.1). GTDB lineage: Bacteria > Chloroflexota > Limnocylindria > Limnocylindrales > CSP1-4 > JAFMJV01. The sequence goes on along the minus strand of CAWDAI010000006.1, from coordinate 378,984 downwards.
TCTCCAGCCGCGTCGATGAGAGCGATCAGGTCGTCGAGTCGTTCGCGCTCCCCCATCAGTCCGTTCCAGCGCTGCACGATGATGGCCGAGTTCTGGCCACCGAAGCCGAACGAGTTGACGAGGGCCACGTCGAGGTCTGCGCTCGCGGGCCGTGAGCGGCGTCAGATCGAGCGCACCGGCACGCTCGTCGGGCCGGTGCAGATTGAGGGTGGGTGGCACCACGCCGTCATCGAGCGCCTTGATCGTCGCCACCGCCGCCACCGCACCGGCTGCGCCGAGCGTGTGCCCGAGGACGACTTGTTGGCCGTGATGCTGACGTCGGGGGCATGCTCGCCGACGAGCGTGTTGATGCCCTGCAGCTCGGTCGGGTCGCCTTCGCCGCGTGCTCGTGGCATGGGCGCTGACGTGATCGATGTCGCCGGCGCCTCCAGGCCGGCCTTGGCCAGAGCCCGCCGGGCCGCGCGGACGGCGCCGACACCACCCGGCGAGGGCGTGGTGATGTGGTACGCGTCAGCGGTCGCGCCGTAGCCGCAGATCTCGGCGTAGATGCTGGGCACCGCGACGCTGGGCGTGCCCCAGCTCCTCGAGCACGAGCGTGGCCGCTCCCTCGGCCGACCACGAAGCCGTCACGACCGGCGTCGAACGGCCGGCTCGCGGCGGCTGGGGTCGTCGTTGCGGGTCGAGAGTGCTTTCATGCGCGAGAAGCCGGCCACGGTGGCATCGACCACCGGTGCCTCGCTGCCGCCGGCGAGCATGATGTCTGCGTCTCCACGCCGGATGATCTCGTAGGACTCGCCGAGCGCATGTCCCGATGAGGCGCAGGCGCTGGTGGTCGAATAGTTGGGTCCCATGGCGCCGAAGGCGATGGCCGACCACGCCCGCGGGCATGTTGGCGATGGCCATGGGGATGAAGAAGGGGCTGACGCGATTGGGGCCTTCGATGCGGCAGATCGCGATCTGGTCGATGAGCGTGTTGGTCCCGCCGAGGCCGGACCCGATGAGCACGCCCGTCATCTCTGCGGTCTGGCCCTCCAGCCGTGTCGGCAGGCCGGCGTCGTCCATGGCCTCTCGCGTGGCCACGAGCGCCATCTGCGTGGCCCGGTCGTTGCGCCGGATCTCCTTGCGGTCGAGCACGATCGAAGGATCGAAGTCCTCCACCTCGCCCGCGATGCGGCTGGCGAGGCCGGAGGCGTCGAAGGCGGTGATGGGGCCGATGCCGGACTCGCCGGCGACCAGCCGGCGCCAGTAGGTCGGCACGTCGGTGCCCAGGGGTGTGACGGCGCCCAGCCCGGTCACGACCACGCGGCGGCCCTCGGGGGCGAAGGTCATCGAACGAATCTCCCGGTGCGGATGGTGGCGGCACGGTAGACGTCGCCGGGCAGGCCGCGGTCGGCGACCTCCTCGGCGCTGGGCTGGGCGTCGTAGGCGGTGCGTCGGAGCTCGGCCTCCGGCTCCTCGTCCTCGGCCAGCGTGACCAGCGCCCAGCAGGCGTCCGGTGAGCCGTCGAAGGCGTAGCCGCAGGAGCCGGGATTGACCAGCAGCTTGCGGCCCAGCTCGCGCAGGTCGGCCACGTGGGTGTGGCCGCAGCAGATCACGCGCGCATCGGTGCGGGTAACGCGCTGGACCGTGACCGCGGCGTCGAGATCGGCGGGCAGGCCGGCGGTCTGGCTGCCGGGCGAGGCGTGGGTCGCCAGCAGCAGCTCGTCGCCGAAGGACAGGCGTCGCTCGGCGGGCAGCCGGCGCAGATAGTCGAGCTGTTCCTCACGCAGGGCCTCGCGCGCCCACTCGGCCGCGGCGCGGTGCCCCGCCGGGACCTCATCGAGCCAGGGGAAGGCGGCCGAGTAGTCGCCGTCCGCGACCGCGATGTCGGTGTTGCCGGCGATGACCATGGCACCCGCCGCCTCGAGCGCCATGACCGCGTCCACGGTCTCGACCGGGCGAGGCCCGTTGAGGACGAGGTCGCCCAAGACCACGATGCGGTCAGGGCCGGCGCGCTCGATGTCGGCGAGGGCCGCCTCGAGCGCATCGAGATTGCCGTGGATATCGGAGACGAGAGCGATGCGTGTGGTCATCGGAGTGCACCTTCCGGGGCCAAGATGGCGGAGATGTCCGTCTCGCACGCGACCTCACCGTCGACCGAGGCCACGGCGTGGGCCTTGGCCATGCGCCGGCCCAGCTTGGTGATGGTCACCTCCAGCGTGAGCGTGTCGCCGGGCTGGACGACCCGGCGGAAGCGGCAGCCGTCGATGCCTGCGAAGAGCCCGACCTGGCCTTCGAAGCCCTCCAGCCGGCCGACGTACACGCCCAGTGTCTGGGCCAGTGCCTCCACCTGCAGCACGCCGGGCATGATCGGCATCTCCGGGAAATGCCCGCCGAAGAACCACTCGCCGGCGGTCACGCCCTTCTCACCCCGGATGTAGCCGCGCTCACGGTCCTCATCGACGATGCGGTCGACGAGCAGGAACGGCCAGCGGTGCGGGATGACACGCTGGATCTGGGCGGTCGTGAGCAGGACGGCGGACTTGGCGTCCGCGGCCGTGCCTTCGGTCATGGTCAGGCTCCTTGGTCGGTATCGGCGGCCGCGAGGAACGCAGCGGCGCCCTTGCGATCGAGCAGGTTGGTATCGAACCCGCCGGAGAGGAAGGTCTCGTCCTCCAGCAGGGCGCGGTGCAGGTCGATGTTGGTGGCCACGCCGTCGACCACCAGCTCCCGGAGGGCGACGCGTGAGCGGGCGATCGCGGCTTCGCGGTCGGGGCCCCAGACGATCAGCTTGCCGAGGAGCGAATTGTAGTAGGGCGGCACCTCGTAGCCGCCGTAGAGGTGCGTCTCCATGCGCACGCCCGCGCCGCCCGGGGGCACGTACTGCTCGACCGTGCCGGCCTGGGGCCGGAAGTCGGCGCGCACGTCCTCGGCGTTGATGCGGAACTCGATGGCGTGCCCCAGCAGGCGGACCGCGTCCTGGCCGTAGCCCAGCTCCTCGCCGCCGGCCAGCCGGATCTGCTCGGCCACGATGTCGACACCGCTGAGCATCTCGGTCACCGGGTGCTCGACCTGGATGCGGGCGTTGATCTCGATGAAGAAGTAGTGGCCCTCGCCGTCGACGAGGAACTCGAGGGTGCCCACGTTGCGGTAGCCCGCGGCCACTGCCGCCCTCACGGCGGACTCGGCCAGTTCGGTGCGGGTGGGGTCGTCGATGGCCGGGCTGGGCGCCTCCTCGATGATCTTCTGGTGGCGGCGCTGGACGGAGCAGTCGCGCTCACCGAGGTGGACCCCGTGACCGTACGAGTCGATGATGACCTGGACCTCGACGTGGCGCGTGCGCTCGAGCCACTTCTCGAGATAGAGCGAGTCGTCACCGAAGGCGGCCCGCGCTTCCGAGCGACAGACCGTGAGCGCCTGCTGCAGCTCACGTGGCGTGCGCACCATGCGCATGCCCTTGCCACCGCCACCGGCACTGGGCTTGATGAGCAGGGGGAAGCCGAGCCGCTCGGCCTCTTCGAGAGCGTGGGCATCGTCGCGCAGCATGCCCGCGGAACCGGGCACCATCGGCAACCCGTGCGCCGCGAGCAACTCGCGCGTGCCGGCCTTGCTGGCGAAGCGCTCGAGCACCTCCGCCGAAGGCCCGATGAAGGTGAGGTCGTGCGCTCGCGTCATCTCGGCGAAGCCGTCGTCCTCGCTGAGGAAGCCATAGCCGGGGTGGATGGCGTCGCAGCCGGTCACGAGGGCCGCGCTGATGAGGGAGGCCGCGGACAGGTACGAGCGTGCCGACTCGGCGGGGCCGATGCAGATGGCCTCATCGGCCATGAGCACCGCTCGCGACTCGGCGTCGGCCTCGCTGTAGGCGACCACCGCTTCGAGGCCCATGGAGCGACAGGCACGGAGGATGCGCACGGCGATCTCCCCGCGATTGGCGATGAGCACGCGCCCGATCATGCGCCGGCCTGCCCGGGCACATCGCTGACCGCGAGGTCCAGGCCCAGCGGGTCGATGTCCGCGAGGGCCTGGCCGTACTCCACGGCCTGGCCCTCCTCGGCCAGGATGCTGACCACGATACCGCCCGCAGGCGTCACCACCTCCTGCGCGATGCCCAGCACGTCGATCGTGCCCAGCACGTCGCCGGCGCTCACGGAGAGACCCACGGTCAGCTGCGGCGCGGGGCTGAAGTAACCCACGGCCGGTGAACGCGCCACGCTCGTGGCCGGCGCCGCCTCGACGGCAGGGGCGACGCTCGCGACGCTCGCGGACGAACCACGAAGCCGCGCCGCGGGATCGCGTCGCAATCGCACCCGCCAGTCCGCGGTCCGCACCTCCAGCTCACCGAGACGACCCGCGCGCAGGCGCGCGATGAGCGCCGGCAGCACCTCGCCGGTCAGGCTTTCCACCCCCCTCGCGTCCCCGGGGCCTGCCCCAGCGTCGTCCCGCGGCGCCGCTTCCTCAGTCACGCGTCAGCTTCCTCCCTGTCGTGTCGGGCCTGGCCGTCGACCTCGGCCCCCCGGTCCTCATCGACATCGTCCACGGGCAGCGGCTCCAGCGGTTCGCCCTCGCCCACGCCGACCACTCGCTGGCCCGAATCGAAGAGTGCCCGCAGGCGCTCGACCCAGTCCTTGCGTTCGCGTCGCTCGAGCACCGGCAGGTCCGAGGTGGTGAACGCGCCGTAGTCGCGATAGCGGGCATAGCGGGCACGCAGCAGCTCGTCGAGATCGCGGTGCACGAGCGCGTCGAGCTGGGCCTCGATGGCCTCACCCAGGCGCTCGGCCGTGCCTGCGGGGTCCTCGTGCGCGCCACCTGCCGGCTCGGCGATGACGGTGTCGATGACACCGAGCACCTGTTGCTCGCGCGCCGTCAGGCGCATGGCCACGGCGGCTGTCTGGGCCATGTCACTGGTGCGCCACAGGATGCTGGCACAGCCTTCGGGGCTGATGACCGAGTAGATCGCGTTCTCCAGCGCCAGCACGACATCGCCCACGGCGATGGCCAGGGCCCCACCCGAGCCACCCTCGCCGGTGATGACCGTGACCACCGGCGTCCGCAGCGAGCTCAGCAGCGCGATGTTGCGCGCGATGGCCTCGGCCTGGCCCCGCTCCTCCGACGGCGCATCGGGCGCCGCCCCCGGCGTGTCCACGAAGGTCACGACCGGCAGCCCGAGGCGCTCGGCGAGGCGCAGCAGACGAGCCGCCTTGCGGTAGCCCTCCGGGTGGGGCATGCCGAAGTTGCGCCGGATGTTCTGGTCCACGTCGGCGCCCTTCTGGTGCCCCATGAACACGACCCGGTGGCCGCCGATGGTGGCCAGGCCGCCGACCATGGCGGGGTCGTCGCCGAAGCTGCGGTCACCATGCAGCTCGACCACGTCCCGGGCCATGGCCGAGATCAGCTCCAGGGTGTGAGGCCGCTGCACGTTGCGGGCCAGCTGCACGCGGGCCCAGACGGCCTGGCGCAGGGCCTCGTCCGCGATGACCGGCGCTGTGGCATCCACGGACTCCACCGCTGGCATCCGACCCTCAGCCACGGGTCGCCTCCGCATCCGCGCCAGCACGCACGTCGACAGCGGCGCGTTCGGGCTCGAGCGGCCGCTGGCGTGCCTGCAGGTACTGCAGCAGGCGTGACAGCTCGCTGCGCAGCTCGGCACGCGGCACGACGAGGTCAAGGAAGCCGTGACGGAAGAGGAACTCAGAACGCTGGAACCCTTCCGGCAGCTCGTCGCCGGTGGTGCCGGCCGCGACCCGCGCGCCGGCGAACCCGATGAGCGCGTTGGGCTCGGCGATATTGACGTCACCGAGGGACGAGAACGAGGCGAAGACGCCGCCGGTGGTGGGGTCGCTGAGGATGCTGATATAGGGCACCCCCTCCAGCGCCAGCCGCTCCACCGCGGCGCAGGTCTTGACCATCTGCATGAGTGCCAGGGTGCCCTCCTGCATGCGTGCGCCGCCGGAGGTGCTGATCGCGATGTAGGGGACACGCTGAGCCAGCGCCTCTTCGGCTGCGCGCGTCACCTTCTCACCCACGACCGAGCCCATGGAGCCGCCCATGTAGGCGAAGTCCATGGCGCAGATGGACACCGGTCGGCCGTCGACCTTGCCCAGGCCCCAGACGGCGGCCTCGCGGATGCCGGTCTTCTGTCGCTGCTCCGCCACGCGCTCGGGATAGGGCTTGAGGTCGACGAAACCGAGCGGGTCGAGCGACTCCAACCCGGCATCGCGCTCCTCGAAGGTGTCCGGATCGAGGAGCAGACCCAGGCGCAGGTCCACGCGCAGCCGGAAGTGGTGGCCGCACTTGGGGCAGACACGCAGGCTCGCCTCGAGCTGCTTGTTATAGATCATCTCCGCGCAACCGGGGCACTTGGTCCAGAGCTCGGAGCGAGAGGAATCCGGCCGTGGCCGGAAGGGCCATTGGATGGGCATCAGAAGAGCCCTCCCGAACGGCTGCGGTGCCAGACCACGAGGGCGGCTCCGGCGATGGAGACGCCCGAGGCGATGGCGCCACCCGCCACCAGGCCGCGGCGACGCGGACCGGGACCGACCGTGACCGGCGCCGCCCGGCCGGCCGAGGCCGCCAGGACCGGCAGATCCGTGTCGGGCAGGGCCAGGCGCGGCCCGATCCGTGTCGGGCTCGCCTCCTCCGAGCCTCGTGCCGGAAGGCGGGCAGCAGCCAGCCGCCGCGCCAGATGCTCCTCGAATCCGAAGCGAGGGTGGAAGGGCGGCAGCGCCTCTCGCACGAGGCGGGCCGTGGCCAACAGCGGGTCGCGGTCGGCCTCGACCGGGGCGAGCTCCCCGCGCAATATGCGGTCGATGGCCAGGTCGAGCTCGATGGCGGTCGAACGCTCCTCCGTCATGACTCGAGACGCTGCCGCACGGAGGCGAGGGCGCGGTGGATGAGGACACGGACGGCCCCCTCCGATTTGCCCATGATCTCGCCGATCTCGCGCGCGCTGAGCTCGTCGACGAAGCGCAGGATGATGGCCTGCCGGCGCTCGGGTGGCAGCTCCATGACCGCCGCCAGCGCGCGCTCCGTCTCCAGGCGCGTCTCGGCCGTCGTGGCGGTGTCCTCGGTGGCCCGCAGGTCCAGGGCCAGCTCGATCGGTTCCGCGGGATGACGGCGATCGCGGCGGCGCTCGTTGGAGATGGTGTGGCGGGCGATGGTGAAGAGCCAGGCTCGGAAGGTGGAGGCCTCACCCTCGCCTTGCTCTCGGAAGCCGTTCAGCCCGGACAGGGCGCGCAGGAAGACCGCCTCGGTGACGTCCTCGGCGGTGTGCGGGTCGCGGGTCTCGTAGAGCGCCAGGGAGTAGATCTGTGCCACGTATCTCCGATACAGCTGACCGAAGGCGTCCGGGTCACGTTTGGCAGCCTCGACCGCCGGGCGGTCCGTATCGAACGGAACGACGACAGCCGTGGACGCACTACGCCCTCTCCCCTTCCATAACACCGGGGAAGTCTAGCCGTTACAGGCGCTCATCCGTATCGTCGACCGCGCAGCGCACCACATCGCCGACGGCGATCGCGCGCAAGGACTCTCCCGCCCCCGTCCGCACCAGCAGGGCGCCGCTCTCCCGGTCGACGCCGACCCCCGTGCCGGTGATCGTCTCGTGCCCGGTCTCGACAGTGACCGCGGCCCCGGTGGTGATCTGGGCATCGACCCAGCGCAAGCCGTCGAAGTAGCCGGCGACGAGCTGCTCGTAGAGCGGCTCGAGCCGCTCCAGCCAGGCGGCGAGCAGGGCATCGCGGTCGATGCGCCGACGGCCGGACGCTTCGGACAGGCTCCACATGCGCGCGGACAGCTCGGGCGGGTAGTCACCCTTGGGCCAGTCGACGTTGACCCCCATGCCGACCACGGCTGTGGCGGTGAGGTCGCCCGCAAGACTCGCCTCGGAGAGGACGCCTGCCACCTTGCGCATGCGGTCGTGGTGGATGGCGATGATGTCGTTGGGCCACTTCAACGCGAGCCGGTCGGCGGTCGGGCCCAGCAGCGACTGGGCGGCCCCGAGCATGGCCAGGGAGGCGATCGCCGGCAGGCGCCAGGCGAACCGCGCGGGCAGCTCCGTGGGACGCAGGCCGACCGAGACGAGCAGCGCGCTCCCGGGGCGGTCGACCCACACTCGGTCGAGACGGCCCCGGCCTTCGGTCTGGACGTCGGCCACGGCCACGCAGGCCTCGTCGGCGCCAGCCTCCAACCACCCACGGACGACGACCTGCGTGGAGCCGACGCGATCGAAGCGCTCCAGGCGGGAGACGAAGCTCATGCTGTGCGCGCTCCGCGGCTCAGCCGCCGAAGGTCCCCACGGCATCGTCGGCGCTCTCGGGCTCCTGCAGCCGGAACGTGCGATGGATGGCCTTGGCCGCCTGGTCGATCCGTTCTTCCGCGATGATGCAGGTGATCCGGATCTCGGAGGTCGAGATCATGCTGATGTTGATGCCTTCGTCGGCCAGCGCCCCGAACATCTGGGCGGCGTAGCCAGGGTGGTTGTGGATGCCTTCGCCGACGATGGAGACCTTGGCCACGGCCGCGTCGGTCTGGACATCGGTGAAGCCCAGGTCCTTGCCCAGCAGCTCCAGCAAGCGCTCGGTGCGGGCGAGGTTGGCGCGGTCGACGGTGAAGGACAGATCGGTGCTGCCATCGTGGCCCACGTTCTGCACGATCATGTCCACGTTGAGGCCCTGGTCGGCCATGGGCTCGAAGATGGAGCGCGCGATGCCGGGACGGTCGGGCACGCCCACGATGGTGATCTTGGCGACCTTGCGGTCGAGCGCCATGGCGCGGACCTTGTCTCGCAGCTCCACTGCCGAAACCTCCTCGATGCTGGTGCCTGGGTGGTCGCTGAACGTGGAGCGAACCTTGATGACGACGTCGTTGACCCAGCCCAGCTCGACCGCGCGCGTCTGCATGACCTGGGCGCCCTGGTGGGCCAGTTCGAGCATCTCCTCGTAGCCGATGGTCGGGATGAGCTGGGCCTCGGGCACGACCCGCGGATCGGCCGTGAAGATGCCCTCGACGTCGGTGTAGATCTCGCAGGCGTCAGCACCGAGCCTTGCGGCCAGCGCCACCGCGGTCGTGTCGGAGCCGCCGCGCCCGAGGGTCGTGACTTCGGCCGCCTCGTAGGCCTCATCGGTCGAGCCCTGGAAGCCGGCCACGATGACCACGCGACCGCGTTCGATCTCGCGCTGCATGCGGGCGGGATCGATATTGGCGATGCGGGCCCGGCCGTGGCTGCCGTCGGTGCGAATGCCGGCCTGGGGGCCGGTGAGCGAGACGGCTTCGACACCCTGCGCCTGCAGGGCCATGGTCACGAGCGTGCCGCTGATGTGCTCGCCGGTCGCGAGCAGCAGGTCCATCTCGCGAGGGTCGGGCTGGTCGGTGATGGCGGCGGCCAGCTCGGTCAGGTGATCGGTCGTGTCGCCCATGGCACTGACCACCACGACCAGGTCGGCGCCCTCGCGCCGCTCGCGCGCGATGCGACCAGCCACGTGCCGGATGCGCTCGGCGTCGGCCAGCGAGGAGCCGCCGTACTTCTGGACGATGAGTCGAGACATGGGGCTGAGTCTACGTGAGCCGGACCGTGCGGTGACCGGGCCGGACGTCATCGGCCGGAATGACCCGCGCCCCCTCCGCGCGCACCGCGTGGACGGCAGCTCGGCCGGCCAGGCCCTGGGCCTGTGCCCGACGCTCCATGGCTGCCGCGATGGTGGCGGCCGCGGCCGGGTCGTCGTGGAAGGCGATGACCGTGGGCCCGGCCCCGGACAGGCACGCACCCATGGCCCCAGCGGCGAGGGCCGCCTCGATGAGCTCGGGCAGCTCGGGATAGGCGGCGGCGCGGTAGGGCTGGTGGAGGCGATCGATGGTGGCCGGGCGCAGCAGGTCCAGGCGGCCGCTGCTCAAGGCGGCCACGGCCAGGGTCGCCGCGCCCACGTTATGGACAGCGTCGGCGAAGGGTACCGTCGCGGGCAGGGACGCCCGCATGGCGGCGGTGGACAGGTGCTTGTCGGGGATGAAGAGGGCGGCCAGGACATCGGCCGGCGGCTCGAGCCGCACGGCCCGGGGCACCCCTTCCACCGTGGCCACCACGCAGAGGCCGCCGTAGACGGCTGCAGCGGCGTTGTCGGCGTGACCTTCGGTCTGGGCAGCCAGCTCCAGGATCAGCTCCGGACCGAGAGCGCCACCCAGCAGGGCATCGGCGGCCAGCAGGCCGGCCACGGTGGCCGCGGCCGATGAGCCGAGCCCGCGCGTTACCGGGATGCGGTTGTCCATGCGCACATGGAAGCCCACCCCGGTCGGATCGACGCCGGTGGCCTCGATCCCGGCGATGAGCGCGCTGATGAACCGGTTGCGGCGGCCGCTGGGCAGTTGCCCTGCGCCCTCGCCACGGACGTCGACGAGGTATGCCGGGTCGGTCTCGGGCGGGACGATCTCGACCGCGACCAAGGTGACCAGGTCGAGGGCCAGGGCGAGGGCATCGAAGCCGGCGCCCAGGTTGGCCGTCGTGGCCGGCACCTCCACGCCCACGCGCCGACCGACCAGGTCGGCCGCACTGTGTGGTGCCGTCACCAGCCGAGGGCGTCCCGCACGGCCTCGACGGTAGGCTCGGCCTCCAGCATGGGGTCGACCAGGCGAGCGCCGGTCTCCGGGTCCTTGAGACCGAGACCGGTGAGCACAGCCACGACGGTCGCGTCACGCTCGACGCGGCCAGCCTGGAGCGACTTGCGCAGGCCCGCCACCGAGGCCGCACTGGCGGGTTCGCAGAAGATCCCCTCGAGGCGCGCGATATCGCGGTAGGCGGCGAGGATCTCGTCATCGGTAACGGCGTCGATGAAGCCGCCCGATTCGTCGCGCGCGGCGAGGGCCAGGTGGCCGCTGGCGGGCTTGCCGATGCGAATGGCGGTGGCGATGGTGTGGGGCTCGTCGAAGTCGTGCCCCTGCACCAGCGGCGAGGCGCCCTCGGCCTGGAAGCCGATCATGCGTGGCAGCGTGGCCACGAGTCCCACCTGGCGGTACTCCTTGAAGCCCTTCCAGTAGGCGCTGATGTTGCCGGCGTTGCCCACCGGGATGGCCAGGTAATCCGGAGCACCGCCAAGATCCTCACAGACCTCGAAAGCGGCCGTCTTCTGACCCTCCAGGCGGTAGGGGTTCACCGAGTTGACCAGCTCGACCGGATACTCCGGGTCGCGCACGGCGGTCATCTCGCGCACGACGCGCAGGGCATCGTCGAAGTTGCCCTCGATGCCGACGACGCGCGCGCCGGCCGCGTGTCCCTGCAGCATCTTGCCTGCCGCGATCTTGCCCTTGGGCAGCACGACGACCGCCTCGATGCCGGCGGCTGCGGCGTAGGCCGCGGCGGAGGAGCTGGTATTGCCGGTGGACGCGCAGATGACGGCCCTGGCCCCGCCTTCGATGGCCTTGGCCACGGCCACGACCATGCCCCGGTCCTTGAAGGAGCCGGTGGGGTTCTGGCCCTCCACCTTGAGGTAGAGCTGGGGCAAGCCCAGCTCGCGGCCGAGGTTGTGGGCGCGGACCAGCGGCGTGAAGCCCTCGCCCAAGCCCAGTGGCGGCGTGGCTTCGCTGAGGGGCAGGAAGTCGGCGAACCGCTCCATCAGCCGAGGGCGGCGCCCACTCACCGCCTGCTCCGCGCGGAGGTCGTGGAGGATTTGGCTCATGCGCATACCCTACGCGTCCGTGAGGATGGGGTAGATGGTGAGGTCGCGATCGAACATCGCGAGCCGGGCCTTGAGTGCTGCGAGCGAGCTGGGCCGGCTGACGAAGCCCTCGTCGGTGGCGGCCAGGGCCAGGTCGCGCACGCCGTCGGGGAAGCCGGCCTGACCGAGTCCCTCGGCGATGACCAGCCAGCCCTGCTCGGCCGCGAGGTCGTCCTCGATGGTCATGGCGGCCGCGGACGGCAGGGACCCCCAGGTGGAGCCGCCGCCCAGGGCCAGCGCGAGCACGTCGGACAGGACGCCGCTGGAGGTCGGTGGTCCGCCGGCGCCGGGGCCGGACATGGCCACGCGCTCGATGGGATCGGCCTCGATCTCCACGATGTTGAGCACGCCGCCCGTGGTGCCGATGGTGGAACCGGCGGCCACGGCCATGGGCGTGACGGCCCCGCGCACACCAGCGCCGGTGCGGGCGGCGCGTGCCACCAGCTTGAGGGCCAGGCCGAGCCGGGCGGCCACGCCCAGGTGGCTGCGCTTGACCCCGGTGATGCCGGGCGTGGCCTCGCCGCCCATGGTGGGCACCGCCCGGCGGATGTCACCGACGTCGATCCAGCCATCCCAGGCCAGTCTGGCCAGCAGGACCAGCTTGTAGGCCGCGTCGAAGCCCTCCACATCGCTGCTCGGATCGGCCTCGGCATAGCCGCGAGCCTGGGCTTCGCGCAGGACCTCGTCGTACTCGCGGGCGTCGGCGGCCATGGTGCTGAGGATGTAGTTGGTGGTGCCGTTGAAGATGCCCCTGACGGCCTGCACCCGGGATGCCGCCAGCTCCCCCACGAGCGGACCGAGCACAGGCACGCCGGCCAGGACGGCGGCCTCGAAGCGTAGCGACCTGCCGGCCTCGCGCGCCGCCTGCTCCAGCTCGCTCCCGCGGCGGGCCACGAGGTCCTTGTTGGCCGTGACCACGTCGAGCCCGGCGGCGAAGGCGGCCAGCACGGCGTCGCCCGCGACGCGCGCTCCGCCGATGAGCTCGATGACCGTGTCCACGCCGTCGTCGAGCAGCTCGTGATAAGCGGTGACCTGGCGAACGCCGGCGGGGATGATCAGGCCGCGGTCACGCTCGAGGTCCAGATCGGCGATGCCGACGAGGCGCGGCACGGGCAGACCCCGCGCGGCGAGCCCTTCGGCCCACCTCGCATCGAGCAACCGCGCCGCCACGGCGGTGCCCACGGTACCCAGGCCGAAGAGGGCCACGCGGGGGCCGTCGAGGGCCGTCGGGGAGGCATGCTCCTTCATCTCGCGGGCATCATGATCCATGCGCCGATCGTAGCGCAGCGCCCGCCTGCTAGAGTCGGACTTCGACGGACCTGCGTCGTCGCCAGCCCTGACCACAGCCGTGAGCCCATGACCGAGACCACCAGCCAGTCCCAACCCGCCAGCCAGCCCAGGCCGGGCAGTGGCCGCGTCTTCAGCGGCGTCCAGCCGTCCGGCCTGCCCCACGTGGGCAACCACCTCGGTGCGTTCAGCAACTACATCGCCATGCAGGACGGCTTCGAGAGCATCTACTGCATCGTCGACTATCACGCCCTCACCTCCACCCATGACGCCGAGCGCATCCAGCGCAACACCGTCGAGATGGCGCTGGGCCTGCTGGCCCTCGGGCTCGATCCCGAACGGGCCGTGCTCTTCCGCCAGTCCGATCGGCCGGAGCACGTGGAGCTGATGTGGCTCCTGGCATCGGTCACGCCCATGGGCTGGGTCGAACGCACACCCTCCTTCAAGGAGAAGCGGCGCAACCAGCCGGACGACGTCAACACGGCCCTCTTCGACTACCCCGTGCTGCAGGCCGCCGACATCGCCATCTACAAGGCCGACTACGTGCCCGTGGGCAAGGACCAGGCTGCGCACCTGGAGCTGGCTCGTGAGATCGTGCGCGCCTTCAACGGACGCTACGGCGACGTATTCCCCGAGCCCCAGGCGGTCTTCAGCGAGGCACCCATCGTGAAGGGCACCGACGGCGCCAACAAGATGTCCAAGTCGCTGGGCAACGTCATCGAGATCTTCGCCGACGAGGACACCATCCGCCGCCAGGTCATGAGCATGGTCACCGATACCCAACGCCAACGCCTGTCCGACCCGGGGCGGCCGGAGGTCTGCAACGTGTGCCAGATGCACCGCATCTTCAGCCCCGCCGACTACGAGCAGATCTGGGAGGGCGAGCGCACCGCGCGCACCGGCTGCGTGGCCACCAAGAAGCTGCTGGTGGAGCGGATGCTCGACTACTTCAGCGAGGCCCGCGAGCGCTATCGCGAGCTGAAGGACCGGCCGCAGGTCGTGGATGAGATCCTCGCTGCCGGCGCTGCGCGGCTGGCGCCGATGGCTGCCGACACGCTCGCCGAATGCCACGAGCGCATGGGCCTCGCTCCGCGCCGCTGACCGGCCGTCAGCCCATGTCCACCGGGTCCAGGAGCCCCTTCCCGCCAGAGTAGACTCCGCCCATGTTGTCCCGGCTCGTCGAGCATGATCGACGCTGGATCCGCGCGCTCCTGATCCTGGCCACGCTCACGGTCGGGCTCGTCTTCATCGGCCTGGCCGCGGACGTCGTCGTCTACTTCAGCGACATCATCCTCATCCTCATCATGGCCTGGGTCTTCGCCTTCGTGCTCTCGCCGGCGGTGGACACCATCAAGCGCCTGCTGCCGGCTGCGCCCCGCACGCTCGTCGCGGTCGTGGTCTACGGCCTCCTGTTCCTGGTGCTGGCCGGGCTGGGCCTGATCATCGCCACCCAGCTGGCGAACTCCATCACGGGCTTCAGCAACGAGCTGCCGGCCCTGCAGGCAAGCATCCGCGAGATCGTGCAGCCGACGCAGGACAGGCTGCGAGAGATCGGTGCGCAGGTGGACCTGGTGACGGTCCTGGACCAGGCCCTGCAGGAAGTGGCGGCCTCCTCGGGCGAGTTCGTGGGTCCACTGCAGGAACTGGCCCTGGCCAGCCTGAGCATGCTCGGCAACCTCATCTTCATGATCTTCCTGTCGCTCTTCATCGTGATCGACAAGGAGAACCTGGTGGGCTTCGTCAATCGCGTCACGCCACCGCGCTACGCGCCCGAGGTGCGGCTCTTCCAGACCGCTGTCGCCAGCTCCGTGGGCGGCTTCCTCCGAGGTCAGGCCATCCAGGCCGTGGTCCTCGGTGCGGTGGCGGCGGTGGGCAGCCTTGCCCTCGACATCGACTACATGCCCCTGACCACGGCCCTGGTGGCGATCTTCCAGTTCATCCCCTTCTTCGGCCCCTTCATCTCATGGGCGCCGCCGGTGGTGGCCGCAGTGCTGACCCAGCCGGACGCGGTCATCGCGATCGTCCTTGTCATGGCCGCCGGCTGGTTCCTGACCATGAACTTCGTCCAGCCGCGCGTGATGGCCAGCTCGGTCGGCATCCACCCGGTGGTGGTGCTCGTGAGCGTGCTCATCGGGCTGCGCCTGCAGGGCGTGGTCGGGGCCATCTTCGCGGTGCCGGTGGCGGCCATCATCAGTGCCTTCTTCTTCCACTATCTCAACCGCAGCCAGGGCGGTCCGCGCGACGTCACCAGTCGCGCGGCGAGGTTGGTGGAGCAGCGTCAGGGCCACCCGGTACGAGTGCCCGGGCCACCGGTGGTGGGCCCCTCCCCCGCCCCGCGCGAGGCGACTGCCCGCGGGACCTCCGCGAGCCTGCCGGCCCAGGCGCCCGAGACCCACATCCGACAGTCCGACGAGGAGCACCCATGACACCCTCTGAGTCAACCCTAGGCCGCGATCGGCTCCATCTCCGGAGCATCGAGCCGTCGCACCGCCCCGTGTCGAGAGGGATCGTCCGGCACCCCATCGAGCCAGCAGCGGTGGATGACGCGGATCCAGGCACGCGCGAGGATGCGCACCGCATGGGGATGGTCCGCACCGCGGTCGATGGCCGCCCCGTAGACCGACGCCGCCCAGGGGCTGGCGCGGCGGCTGTTGTCGGCGAACGTGGCCATGGCCTTGCGGAAGCGGGTGTTGCAGGCCCAGCGGAAGCCGACCGCGAGATACCTGCCCGAGCGGCGGGTCACCGGCGCCATGCCCGAGAGGGCTGCCACCGCTTCGGGTCCGTCGTAGGCTTGGCGACAGTCGCCCCACTCGGCGAGCATCTGGGCGGCGTTGACCTGACCGGCTCGTGGCAGCGAGCCGAAGACGATGGCGTCCGGGTGCTCGCCCAGATGGGCCATGACCGAGCGGTCGAGATCCTTGATCGAGTGGTTCAGGGCTCGGATGACCCGGACCATGGCCAGGACCGCGTCGCGACGAGCCTCGGACTCGGGCCCGTCCGCCAGGCCGGCTGGGGCGGCCCGCAGCCGCTCGAGCAGCTCGGCTGGGCTGCGCCGGCCGCTGTAGCCGTGCTTGCGCAGGAACGCGCCCAGGCGGCTCTCGCCCAGGCGGGCCGCCGAGGTCGCGGTCGGGTAGTGCTCGAGGAAGGCCAGGGCGATCTGGCTGCTCACGTCGGCGAAGAGCTCGCCGGCCCCCGGCCAGGCAGCCGCCAGCACGGCCCGCAGCTGGTTGGCCGCGGCCACCCGGGCATCGACGAGGTCGGAGCGCGAGCGCACGACGGCACGCAGCGCCCGCGTCTGCTCGCTGAACGGTCGCAGCCGGCGCAGCTCGTGCTCGCGCAGGCGCAGGTAGTCGGCGATGACCTTGGCGTCACCGGGATCGCTCTTGGCACCCGAGCCGACCTCGGCCTCGCGCCAGGCCTTGATGGCCGTCGTCTTCACCGGCACGACCGGGTGACCGGCCTCGAGCAGGCGGTCCACGAGCCGGCCGTCGGGTCGCTCGATGGCCACCGGCAGGGAGCCGGGCTCGGCCTGGCGGGCCAGTCGGCCGACGAGCCGCTCGAAGCCCTCGGCGGAGTGGGCGATGCTGAAGCGGTCGACCACCCGGCCATCCGCCTCGATGATGCAGACGGCGTGCGCGTCCGCCGCCCAGTCGATCCCGACGTACATGGACCCTCCCTCGTGTGGCAGCACGGGTCCGGTCCCGAGGACATCTCCCGGGCGGTCACTGACTGGCGCTCTGCGGCGCGTCCCTCTGATGCCGGTCACTCGTCCTCGGGGGACCGGGGGCGGCGGTGTCATGGTGGCCCTCCGCGGGCGACCGACGTTGGCCGTCTCCCCGATCCTCACCGAACGACAGATCGCTCAGGTGCGACTGCCAGCCGGAGGGTAGACCAGTGACCGACGAAGCAGGGGAGCGACCAGACGACGAGGGCGAGGTCCCGCCCGCGCGGCGGACCCGCAGCGGGGCACCGGTGGACGCGCTGACCGGGGCCTACGACGACCCCACCGGCTTCGCCGCCCACGGTCGCTATCTGCCCACTGCCCGCGCCACGCCACGCCAGGCCAAGCCCTTGTCGCAGTGGGAGAGCCGGCCGCGCATCCTGGTGACCAACGACGACGGCATCGAGTCGCGCGGCCTGCTCGCGCTCAAGCAGGCGCTGGAGTCGGTGGGCGACGTCTACGTCATGGCCCCGGCGACCAACCAGTCTGCCGTCGGCCACTCGATGACCTTCATGCGGCCGCTGCGCGTGCGCGAGCGGGCGCTCGACGACGGCTCGCCCGGCTGGTCGGTCGACGGCTCGCCCACGGACGCGGTCGGGGTGGCCTTCCTCGGCTACTTCGGGCTCAGCTTCGATCTCGTCGCCTCGGGCATCAACTATGGCTCCAACCTAGGCGACGACATCACCTACTCGGGCACCGTGGGTGCGGCCATCGAGGCGGTCATCTCGGGTTGCCCCAGCTTCGCCATCAGCCAGGAGTGGACCGACGACCCCGACTTCACGCTGGCGGGGCGGGTGGCGGCGATGGTGGCGCGCAACATCCTCGAGCACGGTCTCGGCGAAGGCGAGCTGCTCAACGTCAACCTGCCCGCGAAGGCGGCCGACGATCCCGCCGGCGTCGACCTTACGCGCATGGGCAAGCGCGTCTACCAGGACAAGCTGCTGGAGCGGCTCGATCCGCGGGGCGTGCCTTACTACTGGTTCGGCGGCCCACCCCCGACCGGCCTGGCCGAGCCGGGCACCGACTTCCACGCCGTGGTCAACGGGCGGGTGGCCATCACGCCCATCCAGCTCGACCTGACCGCCGGCCGCCTGCTCGAACGCATCCACGACTGGGCCTGGCGGCTGGACGAGGACGGCCCGAGCCGCGAGTGACGCAGGGGGGCCTCGGCCGGCTATTCGCGGGCCCCACGGTCGGCCAGCACCGCGGCCGCCGCACCGCGACCGGGCAGGCCGGTGATGCCCCCGCCGGGGTGAGCACCCGCGCCACAGAGGTAGAGGCCCTGCAAGGGGAGGCGGTGACGGGCGAACCCGAGCAGGGGCCGCCAGGCGAACCACTGGTCAAGGCCCGGCTCCAGGTGCAGGGGGTGGCCACCGGAGACACCGTAGTCCCGCTCGATGTCCACGGGCGTCAGGACCTGCCGAGCCACGACCAGGTCGCCGAGGCCCGGGGCCACCGACTCGAGGGCCGCCACGACCCGATCGGCGAAGGCCTCGCGTTCGCCTGCCCAGTCGCCATCGCGCAGGGTGTGGGGCGCGGATTGGGCGATGACGCTCATGACGTGCCTGACCTCGCCCGCGCCGTCGACCAGCAGCGGGTCCACCAGGCTGGGGATGGTGGCCTCCAGCCAGGGCTGCTCGCTGGCGCGTCCGTACTTGGCCGCGTCGGCGGCCACATCGAGGTAGCGGATCGAGGGTGCCGACACGATCCGGCCACGCAGGCGGGTGGCGCCATCTTCACCTTCGAGCCCAGCGAAGGCGGGCAGGCCGGCGAGCGCCAGGTTGACCTTGGCCGTGACGCCACGGTCACGCAGGTTGTCCACTTCCCAGCCCAGGTCGGGACCGAGCGTCTCGGGATCGAGCAGGCGCTGCATCGTGGTACGAGGGTCGAGGCCACTGACCACCACCCCGGCAGACAGCTCCTCGCCGTCGGCGAGGGCCACGCCCGTGACACGCTCGTGATCGTCGCGCAGGGCCACCACCTCGGCCCGGGTGCGGATCTCCACCCCGGCCCCGCGCGCAGCCCCTTCCAGAGCGGCGGCGAGGGCTCCGGGGCCGCCTCGCGCATAGACCGTCTCGCCGGCCGCACCGCCACCATTGCCGGCCGAGTCGGTGAGCATCACCGCGGTCGTGCCCGCGTGGTGCGGACCCATGGCCGTGTAGCGCAGTCCACGCGTGGCCAGCAGTGCGCGCAACGCATCCGACTCGAGGTTGTCCTCGAGATAGTCAGCGATGGCCATCGGCAGCATGCGCGTGAACTCGCGCGCGAGGCGTGGTTCCAGCCGCCGGTAGCGCCAACCGAACTTGAGCCCGCTCACGAGGACGCCGGGATCTGCCGACCCGGTGTCCGGCGGCGTCATCAACAGGAGGCGCCAGAGGGTCGAGGCGAGGGAGCGCACCTCGCTGTCGAAGGCGACCCAGGCATGCGCCATCGGCAGCCGACAGGCCGGCCAGGCCGGCAGCCGTGCGCCCCGGGTCCGACCAGAGGGTGATCGGCCCCACGTCGGCCCCCACCGATGTCGCCACCGCCGCGGGCTGCACCAGGCGCAGGCCGTGGCCGGCGAGGTTCAGCTCTCGGGCCACCGAAGCGGTCAGCCGGCCGACCGTATGCGCCAGTGCCGGGACGCGTGCAGCGGGCGCGACCTCGACGGTGCCGAGGGCGCCGCCGACGCGATCCCGTCGCTCCAGCAGCACGGTGGAGAGACCCGCCCGCGCCAGATAGGTCGCCGCGACCAGGCCGTTGTGCCCACCGCCGATGACGATGACGTCGCTTCCTCGAGCGCTCACCTGGCTCCCCCCGCCCGCTTCTGCTGGGCCAGCACCTTCAGCGCTGCCATGCGCCCGTTGGCACCCATGATGCCGCCGCCCGGATGGGTCGACGAGCCGGACAGCCAGAGGTTGCGCACCGGTGTCTCGAAGCGGCTCCAGCCCGGGACCGGACGATTGAAGAAGAGCTGCTCGAGGGTCAGCTCACCCTGGAAGATGTTGCCTTCGGTCAGGCCGATATCGCGCTCGATGTCGAGCGGCGTCACCACCTGGCGGTGGAGGATGATGTCGCGGATGTTCGGCGCGCGTTCGGCGATGACGTCGACCACGGCGTCACCGAACGCCTCGCGCTGGTCGTCCCATGTGCCCTCGGCCAGGTGATACGGCGCCCAGTGCACGAAGCAGCTCATGACGTGCTTGCCCGGCGGCGCCATGGTCGGGTCGACCAGGGTCGGGATGATCATGTCGATGTAGGGCCTGCGGCTGAAGCGTCCGGCCTTGGCTTGGTCGTAGGCCGTCTCCATGTAGTCGATCGAGGGGCTGAAGCTGATGGCCCCGCGCAGGTGCTCGCCGGGACCGGGCAGGGAGCTGAACGAGGGCAGTCCGTCGAGGGCCAGGTTGACCTTGCCGCTCGAGCCGCGGAAGCGGAAGCGCCTGACCTCGGCCTCGAAGTCCGGTGGCAGCGTGCCTGCTGGCAGGAGGCCCAGGAAGGTGCGTCTCACGTCAGCGCTGGAGAGCACCTGGCCGGCCTCGATCTCCTCGCCGCTCTCGAGCACGACCCCGATGGCCCCGCCGTCGCGGACCTTGATCTCGGCCACGGGTGCCTCGGTGCGGATCTCCGCGCCGGCGGCCCGAGCCGCGCCCGCGATGGCCGCGGCCACGCCACCGGTTCCGCCCTTGGGGATGCCCCAGGCCCGGAAGGCGCCGTCGATCTCGCCCATGTAGTGATGCAGCAGGACATAGGCGGTACCGGGCGACTTGACCCCGAGGTAGGTGCCGATGATGCCCGACGCGGACATCGTGCCCTTCAGCGGCGCCGTCTCGAACCAGCGATCGAGGAACTCGGCCGCGCTCATGGTCATGAGCCCGATGAAGGTCAGCTGCTGCCGGCGGGGCAGGTCGCTGAAGTCCTTGATCAGCGAAGCCAGCTCGGCGGCGTCGCGCGGGTCCGGCCGGCGCGGGTCGGTCGGGGTCATCGACAGGATGGGCTTGATGAAGCGCGCCATCTGCGCCATCAGTTGCCCGTATTCCTCGTAGGCCTCGGCGTCGCTGATCGACCAGCGCCGCAGCTCACGCATGGTGTGGGCGTGGTCATCGGTCCGCCACAGGTGGTCGCCGTCGGTCGGGGTGAAGGTGCCGTCGAGCGGGAGGATGTGGAGGCCGTGCCGGGGTAGCTCCAGGTCGGAGATGATCTCTGGCCGCAACAAGCTGACCACGTACGAGACGACGCTGTAGCGGAAGCCAGGGAAGACCTCCTGGGTCAGGGTCGCACCGCCGAGCATCTCGCCGCCGCTCGAGCACCAGCGTCTTGAGGCCACCCCTCGCCAGGTAGGCGCCGCTGATGAGACCGTTGTGGCCGCCACCGATGACGATGGCGTCGTATCGCTGTGGCACGTTCTCCTCGCTCGGCGCGCCTCCCCTGCCCCGCGGCAGGGACCCCCACGCACCCTCGGCGACACGGGCGTCGCCGGACGTTGCCGACATGCTACCCGCCGGGAAGCGGTGCGCGCCGGTCGCGCCGGTCCGCTCACGGCGTCCTAGACTCTGCCCATGTCAGTCGGATCAGCTTTCGACCAGCGCGCCCTGGGCCTCAACGTCCGGCGACAGTGGCGAGAGTGGGCGGGGCTCTTCAGCTCGAGTGCGTACGCGCCGCAGATCGACATCGAGTACAACGCGCTGCGAAATGCGGCCGGCCTCATCGACGTCTCCCCGCTCTTCAAGTATCACCTGCACGGCCCCGATGCGGAGCGCCTGGTCGACCGCGTCATCACGCGCGAAGCCGCCAAGGTCCGCCCCGGTCGCGTCATCTACACGCCCTGGTGTGACAGCGATGGCCGGGTCATCGACGACGGTACGGTCATGCGACTCGACGACGGTTCCTGGTTCTGGACCGCGGCCGAGGCCCAGTCGCGCTGGCTGCGACTCAATGCCCGGGGCCTCGATGTGACGATCGAGGACCGCACCGACCAGCTCGCGGCGCTGGCCCTGCAAGGGCCTCTCTCGCGAGCCGTGCTGGAAGCCGCGGCCCAGGCCGACCTGTCCGATCTGCGCTACTTCGGCCGCCGCTCGCTGCAGCTGGCCGGGGCCACGATCGATGTCAGCCGTACGGGCTACACCGGTGACCTGGGCTACGAGCTGTGGATCGAGCGTGCTGACGCGCTGCGCGTGTGGGACGCGCTCATGGAAACCGGCAGCGCCTATGCCGCTCGGCCGGTGGGCATCCTGGCCCTCGACGTGGTGCGCGTGGAAGCCGGGCTCATCATGGCCGGGGTCGACTACACCAGCGCCCGCTTCGCGCTCACGCCCGAGCAGAGCTACTCGCCCTTCGAGCTGGCCCTGGGCTCGCTGGTGAGGCTGGACAAGGAGGTGCCCTTCGTGGGCCGGGCCGCGCTGCGGCGAGAGCGAGCCGCCGGTGGGCCAGCCCGTCGCCTGGTGGGCCTCGATCTCGACTGGGTCGACCTGCAGCGGCTGTACGCCAAGCACGGACTCTCGCCGGCCCTCTCGGCCCACGCCTGGCGCGACGAGATCCCGATCTACGAGTTCGGCGAGCAGGTCGGCCGCGCCACCAGCGGCACCTGGAGCCTGGTGCTCAAGCAGAACCTGGCGCTGGGCACGGTCGCGGCCGAGGCTGCCGAGGTCGGTACCGAGCTGGAGCTGGAGTGGTCGGTCGAAGGCGAGCGCGGCCGCATCGGCGCGCAGGTGGTGGAGCTGCCCTTCTTCGACCCGCCGCGCAAGCGCGAGTAGGTCACGCGCCTCGGCCCGGGCGGCCGCAGCGCTCGGAAGACTCGCCCGTCGGGCTCGTCAGACGGGGGCGTTCAGGGCGAGGGCCGGCACGAAGCGCGGATCCACCCGGTAGACGTCGCGGATACGCTCGGGGCTGAGCACCTCGCCGGGGTCACCGTCGGCCACGACTCGCCCCTCGTCGAGGAGCACCAGCCGCGGGAAGAAGTGCGCCGCCAGCGGCAGGTCGTGGAGCACGGCCAGCACCGTCGGACCATCGTCGGCAAGCCGTCCCAGCAGGCTCAGCACCTCGACCTGGTGGCGCAGGTCGAGATGGACCGTGGGCTCGTCGAGGACGATCAGCCGACCACCCTGGGCCACGGCCATGGCCAGCAGCACCAGCTGGCGCTCGCCCATCGATAGCTGGCGGGCGTCGCGTCCCCGCAGGCGGTCGATGCCCACGCGGGTGATGGCCGCGTCGACCGCTTCCCGGTCGGCCTCGCTGCCCCCCGCGAAGGGGTGCTGGTGGGGGATGCGGCCGAGCGCCACGATCTCCTCCACCCGCATCGAGAAGGGCAGGTCCACCTGGCTGGGCACGACCGCGATGGCCCGCGCGACCGCGGCGCGCTCGAGGTCGCCGATGGGTGCACCGTCCATGCGCACCGCACCGCTGGTCGGTGTGGCCAGCCCGGTGAGGCAGCGCAGCAGGCTGGACTTGCCGGCGCCGTTGGGACCGACGAGGCAGACGCGCTCACCGGCGGCCAGGTGCAGATCGACGTCGGTCAGCACCGAGGCCGCGCCATAGCGCAGGCCGAGACCGTCGATGTCGATGGCCAGTCCACGCCGGTTCACAGCTGGTACCCGGCACGGTAGCGGCGCAGCAGGAGCACGAACACGGGCGCGCCCACGACCGCGGTGATGATGCCCACGGGCAGTTCGCCCGCCAGCCGCGCACCCAGGTCGGCCCAGACCAGGAAGGCACCGCCCCAGATGGCCGAGAGGGGCAGGATGAGACGTGCGTTGGGCCCCACCACCAGGCGCACCACGTGCGGGACGACCAGGCCAACGAAGCCGATGAGCCCGGCCAGCGCGACCGCGGCGGCAGTGATGAGCGCGCCCAGTGCCAGCAGGATGGCCCGCTCCCGGCGCACGTCCACGCCCAGGTGGAAGGCGGTGTCGTCACCCAGCAGCAGGCCGTTGAGCGCACGGGATCGGGCCAGGATGAGGGCGCTTCCGACGATGATGACCGGGAGCCCCACGAGCAGGCTTTGCCAGTCGGCCCCCTGCAGGCTGCCGAGGAGGTAGAAGAAGATCTGGCGCAGCTGCGCGCCAGAGAGGTACATGGCCAGCGACAATCCGGCCGCGAGCAGCGAGCCCACCGCATAGCCCGTGAGCAGGATGGAGGTCATCGTCGAGTGCCCGCCGCCGCCGGCTACGCGGTAGACCACCGCGATAGCCGCCAGGGCCCCGACGAAGGCCAGCAGGTTGACCAGGCCCAGGCCCAGCCAGGCCAGCTGGATCGGCAGGAGCACACCGATGGCCGCACCCAGCGCGGCGCCACTGGCAGTGCCCAGCACGTAGGGATCGGCGAGCGGATTGCGCAGCAGGCCCTGGAAGGTGACACCGGCCACCGACAGGCCCAGGCCGACCACCAGCGCCGTCAAGACCCGGGGCAGGCGCAGCGTGATCACGATGGTCTCCGACGACGCCGGCCAGCTGCCCTCGCCGGCGAGGCCGAGGTGGTGCGCGAGGATGGCGATCGTCTGGTCCACGGGCACGCCGACCGTGCCCAGGGCCACCCCGGCCACGAGGGCGACGGCGAGCACGACCAGGCCTGTGACGGCAAGCAGGAAGGGTCGTCGTCGCAGCGCCTCCCAGGAACCGAGCTGGACCGGTGCGCTCTCGCGCACCAGCTCCGGGCTGGTCATCGTGGCTCGAGGTCACACATGGGCGGGTCGGGCGGGTAGCCGGGCAACTCCAGCTCCGGGTGGATCGCCCGCGCCAGCGAGGCCAGCCCTTGCGCCAGGCGCGGTCCAGGGCGGGTGATGGGCACGTCGTCGACCGCCCGGACATCGCCCTCGACGACCGCCGTCAGGCCCCCCCAGCCGGCACGCCCCGCGACGTCTGCGGGACAGGTGCCGTAGGCGGCATCGCCGAGCACGATCACCTCCGGGTCGGCCACCACCAGCTCCTCGAGCGGGATGGACCAGGCCGCCGGGTCACCCGTGGTCACAGGGTCGCCGCCGGCCCGCACGATCATGTCGGCCAGGAACGAGTCTGGCGCCGGCGCATAGATCTCCGGCTCGGCACCGAGCTCGTAGAAGGTCCTCGGCGTGGTGCCGATCGCGGCTGCCGCGGCCGTGATCGCGTCGAGTCGCGTGCGCAGGTCGGCCGTCATGGCCGCTGCCGCCTCGGGCGTGCCGATGCTCTCACCGATGAGCTCGATGTCGGTCATGACGGTCTCGACGTCGGGAGCGTAGACCACGACCACCGGGTAGCCCAGGTCGCGCAGGACCGTGATGTCGTCGGGCGGGGTGAAGAAGTTGCCTGCGGCCAGCACGAGATCAGGCTGGAGCGCCACCACCTGCTCGGTGATGACGCCGTTGTAGGTGGCGACGTCCGGCAGCTCAGCCGCCGCGGCCGGGTAGTCGTCGAAGTCGGTGCCGCCCACGAGACGCTCGTCGGCGCCAAGCGCGTAGAGCACCTCGGTGATGGCCGGCGAGAGGCTGATGATGCGCTCGGGGAGCTCGTCGATCGTCACCGACGTGCCCTCGTCGTCGACGACGGAAACGGGGTAGTCGTCGGCCGCGGCCGGCAGGGTCGTGGCAACGGCGAGGGTGGCGCCGACGACGGCCACCAAGAAGCCCCTGGCTACCGTGCCAAGGGCCCCGGAAATGACGGGAGGACTCACGTGCTTCCCCTTTCACTCGAAGGGCTGGCGCACATCCGGGGGCCCGGCGTCCGGACTGACAGCTCGATGGCTGATCACCGTAGCGGGACTGTGTCGGACCTTCCCCGACTTCGCGTGCTCCCGGATCTCGCTGATGCGGTTGTGTCGGGTGAGTCTACTCCTGCGTCCGACCGGCGGAACCTGCCGATCGGCCCATCGACTCGCCGAGGGTGGCCCGCCGTACGGCGAGCAGGCGAGACGGTCGGCGACGGGAAGAGCCGTGACCGTCCTCGCATAAGCGGCGCATAAGCGCTACTCGCCACACTGCCCAGACCGCCTCCCACCGCCGGACATCCCGCCGGAGGAAGGTCGTCCATGCGAGGACAGCTCCATGCACCCACCCGCCAGCTACTCGGGCTCGCGGCCGTCGCCGCCCTCTGCACACCGGGGTCTCCGGCTGCAGCGAGCGCCTCGGCCGTCAGCCCCGCGACACTCCCGCATTGCGCAGAGAGCGTGGTGCCGCTACCTGACGACGGCAGGATCGTGCGACCGTGGTCAGCGGTGCTCGACGAGGATGGCGAGGTGACCGGCTACAGCCTGACGCTGCGGACCGGCGGCGAGGACATCGAGCTGGGGACCGGCGCGCGCGGGTTCTCGGGCCAGGCCGGACCCGAGCGCACGCTCATCGGCGAACGCTCCGGCAGCGACACCCGCCTGGACATGCTCGACACGACGCGCGGCTGCCTGGTCTGGAGCCGCGCGTTCGGACGCTCCATCTACCTCGAGCGGGTCGGCACTCGAGACGGTCGGCTCCGCTTCGGCGTGGTCGATCCAGGCACGCGTGCCTACCGCGGGCGCATGCTCATCGACGCGGACGACGGCTCCGGGGGGAGCGTGGAAGCCGTTCCCTGCGTCTCGGCCTGCCTGCCGACGGACGGCAACGTGAGCCTGGCTGCACTCGAGCCGGCGAGTGCTCCTCGACCAGTGCCCAGCTTCGGCGGTGGTGGCTGGGACCGTGACAAGCGCCTGACCTATCGCTGGCGCAGCGGGGGCGTGCCGCCGAGCTGGGCACGTGGACCGATGAAGGCTGCCGCGGAGGATGCCACCGGCACGACCCGGGCTCGCGGCCCGCGCTTCGTCTATGACAGCGGCGCCGCCAACGGCATCGGCTACACCAGCTCGGTGCCGAGCTACTGCGGCATCAACGGCATCGCTTGTGCTGGTCGGGCCATGCCCACGACCTGGGGCGTTTGGATCCGCCCCCACGGCACCGAGTACACGTGGGGCGTCCTGCGCTGGTGTCAGAAGACCTCGTCGGGCTCAGGCTGCTTCGACATCCGGCGCGTGCTGCTCCACGAGCTCGGCCACATCGACGGCCTGGACCATCCATCCAATGCCGGCTTCACGCTCGCCGCTGACGAGACGGTGATGCACGCGGTGACGCCGATGCGTCCGTCGGCCGGTGCCAGCCGCCATTCCTTCGGTCGCTGCGACGTGGCCACCCTGCAGGAGCTCTACGACACGCCCACCAGCAAGACGCGGATCTCCACCTGCAACGACGTCAGCACACGAGTCACGCTGACGGCCTCGACCACATCGGTGATCCCAGGCTCGTCGGTCAAGCTCAAGGCTCAGCTGCGTGTGGCCACCCGCTCGGCCTACGGATATCTCGCGGGCAATATCCTCGATGACCGGTCCGTGAAGCTCAAGTACCGGCGCGCCGGTTCGGATGACAGCTGGAAGGTGGCCTGGATGGAGCCGACCTCCAGCGGGGGCCGGTACGTCGTGACCATCGCTCCGGGCGCCACCTGGGAGTTCAAGGCTGTCTTTCCAGCCCCCACCAACGAGGGCCTGCGCTACAGCGCCTCGGACGCGGTGAAGGTACGGGTGAAGCGATGATGCGAGCCACACACCAGCGGCTGGGCTGGATCCCCCTCGTTCTGGCGGTCGCCATGACCAGTTCCGTCGCTGGCGCTGAAGCTTCTCCCGGCGATGGGAGCCCGGCCCCTGCCGCCCCGTCGCCGACGATGTGGCTGAAGGGGCCGTTCGGCACGGTCCTCGGCGGTCCGCCCGACCGGCCGGCCACGGCCCTGCCTGATCGGCGACCGCTGGACGCCTGGATGCGCTCCGTCTACCTGCAACTGCTGTCCGACGTCGAGGGCGAGGATGTGCGCAGTGTGCACGTCGTGGCCCGGTCCGTCGGCGGCACAGACGTGATCGAGCTGTCTGATGGGGTGGTCGGGTTCGCTGGTCCGGAAGTGCCCGGCCGCTACGTGATCACCGCCACCCTCGAGACTGCCGCGGCGAGGATCTCCGAGCGCGCCTGGCTGGTGGAGGTACCCGAACGGGGTGGCGAGCCGGAGCTGCTCTGGGAGATGCCGGCGCCGACGGCCCTGCTGAGCACGGCCGGCACGTCCGAGGTAGCGGGCATCCCCGGACACGGGTGCTACGTCTATCTTTGCGTCGAGGCCGGCTATCGGCCTGCGGTGGACAGCCTCGAACCGGTGCCGCTGGCGCCGGGCGAGGTTCCTCGGCTGCGTCTCGATGACGACACGGCCATGGTCCACTGGGTGGCGCGCCTGGAGTCACCGGCGGTCACGGGGACACCCATCCGCCAAAGTGAAGGCGGCTCCGCCGAGGCGCCTTTCACCGAGGCGGAGCTGACCGGTCTCGTGCCGCCGACGCCGGGGATCTGGCTGCTGGAGGTACGGGCCGACTACGACCGCGAACGCGGTTGGCAGTGGTTCGTCTTCCGGCTGGACGTGGAGTAGCGCCAGCCGGGATCGCCGGGTCGGATGGGGCGCTCAGGCACCCGCCGGCTCGGCGGCTTCCTCCGGCTCGGCGGCTTCCTCCGGCTCGGCGGCTTCCTCCGCCTCAGGGAAGAGAGAGGTCTGGCGCTCTTCGGGCAGCATCACGCCGAGGATCTCCTGCAACGCCGCGATGTGTGCGCAGGTCTTCCAGGATTCGTAGTAGTGGCAGCTGCAATCCCAGCCATCGGGCTCGAGGACGACCCGGTGAGAGTCATTATCCCCCGCGAACGTGACGGCCATCCGCTCGACCGTGATGCGGTCGCGCTCTCGCGCATAGCGGTGGGCCTTCTCGATCTTGCCGATGACGCTCGAGTGCATCGCTCCCCAACCTCCTGCCTGCCGTTCGTCCGCCTCGACAGACGCTCGTCGCGGCGCCGCGCCAGACCTGAGAGAGCCTGCTTGACCGACGCCGTATCCCTGTCACCTAAGACTAGCGACTCCGCCAAGAGGCGGTAGAGTCCAAAGGTCTACTCGGCGGCGGACGTGTCAGCCAGCTTGAGCTGTCCCTTGATGTGGTCGATGACCTCCACCGGCGTGGGGTCCATGCCATACATGAAGCCCAGATAGACGCTGGCGTAGTCGCCCAGCACGATGGTCGAGAGGACCTGCGCCAGGATGGATGAACCGCTCGACTCGACGGCGGTGTGCCAGATGTGGCCGGCGTCGGCCACGTCCCCCACCAGCTGCGCGCGGATCACGTCGCGCGGATGGTCCGACCGGCCCCCGAGCAACACCAGCGCCAGATGGTCGCGCAGGATCTCCGGTCCCTCCAGCCCCACGACCGTGTTGTGAGTCGCCTCGGGTAGTGGCTCGACCGTGGCGAAGACCTTGGCGTTCTCGTTGAGCTGGGTCTTCCAGCGGCGCGCGACCGGCACGAGCGCACCAGACGCGGCCACCATCACCAGCCGGTCGACCAGCGACCAGGCCAGCTGCTTGGCCGGGTTTTCGGCGGTCGGTACGGAGGGCTCGCAGCGAGCGACCATGGCCTCCGCGTCTGCTATCCCCCGGGCTACCTCGTCATCTTCGAGGGCAAGCACGCCAGCCCGCTCCAGGATGCCGGCGAGGATGCCCAGTGACCAGCCCAGTGAGGCCCGCGGGGAGTGTCGGGCGGGGAAGGTGACGAGCGGCAGGCGGGCGGCGCGAGCCACGTTGAGCAAGGCACCGCCAGCGGTCACGCAGACCACCGGACAGCGGCGCTGCAGGGCAACCTCCAGCTGCCGCAACGTCTCCTCTGTACCACCGCTGCGCGAGCTGGCCACGACCAGCGTCTCCGAGCCGACCCAGGCCGGCAAGGTGTAGCCGCGCAGGACCTCCAGGGGCACCGTCAGCCGGTCGCTCCAGATGCCGGCGGCGAGGTCCCCGCTGATGGCCGACCCGCCCATGCCCAGCAGGGCCACCGAGCGCGGGGTGGGCCAGGGCAGCTCCGGTGCCCGGGCGAGCTCCCGGCCCTCGGCCACCTGCCTCGGCAGACCGGCGATGGCGCCGAGCATGCCGGCGCTGTCAGCGCGGGCCATGGCCGGCCCGGAATCGAGGATGTTGCCGCTCGCTGGCTCGGTCATCGCGCGCCTCCTAGCCGTTCACCATGCGATCGCCCTCGGCGAGAAGCGCATCACGCAGCTCGGCGCTGCTGGCCTCGGCGTACACGCGCACCAGCGGCTCGGTGCCGCTGAAACGCACCAGCAGCCAGGATCCGTCGTCGACCCAGAACTTGAAACCGTCGCCCGTGTCCAGCGGCTCCGTGCGGGTCACCGCTCGGCCGCCGAGGGTCGCGGGCGAGTGCTGGCCGAGCTCCTCGAGCAGGCGCGCCTTGAGGCCTGGATAGGAAGCTCGATCGGTGTGGACATCGGTACGCAGGTAGAAGGACGGGCCGGCCACCTCGTGCAGGTGGGCCACCGCCTCCGAGACGGTCTTGCGCCCGGCTTCGCGTTCGCGGGTGAAGAGGTCGAGCAGGAGCAGGTCGGCATAGATGCCATCGCGCTCGGGCAGGTGCATGCCGAAGCCGTAGCCACCAGATTCCTCGCCGCCCATCATGGCCCCGGTCTCGATCATCTTGGGCCCGACGTACTTGAAGCCGACGGGCGTCTCGTAGACCGCCACGCCGTACTGCTCGCCGAGCCGGAAGGCCATGGAGGTCTCGTTGACCGTGGAGACCAGCGGCGCGCGTTCGCCACGGTGCTCGAGCATGTAGTAGGCCAGCAGCCCATAGCACTGCAGCTGGTGGATGAAGACGCCGTTCTCGTCGGCCGCACCCGCGCGATCGGCATCGCCGTCGAGCAGCAGCCCCAGGTCATAACCCCCCTCGCGCACGCGCTCGAGAGCCTCGTCCACGTGCGGTCGGATGGGCTCGGGGTTGACGCCACCGAACCAGGGGTTGCGCTCCGAGTGGATCTCATCGACGACGATCCGGCCGCCAGCCAGCAGCCGGCTGATCCAGCCGGCGCCCGAACCGTAGAGCGGGTCCACCAGCACGCGCATGTCCGCATCGCGCAGCTTGTCCAGGTCCAGCGTCCGGCGCACGAAACGCTCGTAGCCGGGGAAGGGATCGATGTACTCGACCAGGCCCACGGCCTCCGCCTCGGCGAAGTCCCGGCGCGGTGGCAGGCCACCCGCGTTGGCGACGATGGAGGCCTCCACCGCGTGCAGGATCTCCGGGCTCGCAGCAGCACCCGTGGGCGACTTGATCTTGAAGCCGTTATCGGTCCAGGGATTGTGCGAGGCGGTGATGACCACCGCGCAAGCCGCCCCGCGCTCCACCACCTCGTACGAGGTCATCTGGGTGGGAATGGCCTCCGTGGCCATGAGCACGGGGATGTCGTGTGCCAGGAGCACCTCGGCCGCCGCCGCCGCGAAGTACTCGCTCGCGAAACGCCGGTCATAGCCGACCACGACACCGGCGCCCTCGGTACCCTGACCGATGACCCACTCGGCCACCCCCTGGGCACAGCGGCGCACGTTCTCGTAGGTGTAGTCCTCGCCGATGCGGGCACGCCAGCCGTCGGTGCCGAAGACGATGGCCGGCGCGGCCGGTGGGGTCTGGGATGCGGGCACGAGCCCTCCTCTCACCTCTCCTGGGTGGCGGCCCACGCAATCGGCCGCGCGCGCCCCGAATGGTACCGCGGGCCGCCGCTAGACTTGCTCCCGAACATGGAGCAGACCAGCGAGCAGGTGCACGAGCCCGGCGTACGCGGGGTCGCCCACCCGGGGCCCAGCGGCCCCGGGCGAGCGGCCCCCATCTTCGTCATCGGCTCGCCCCGCTCGGGCACGACGCTGCTGCGCCTGATCCTCGATTCGCATCCCCGCATCTCCTGCGGCGAGGAGACACACTTCCTGCGGGAGCTGGAGGCCATCGTCGGGCGTGACTGGCCGCTGGTCGCCACCTACGGCCTGTCGCGCGAGTGGTGGCTGGAGCGGATCCGGGCCCTCTACGATGCCTTCCAGGAGGCGGTCCTGGCCGGCTCGGGCAAGTCCCGCTGGGCGGAGAAGGACCCCACCTACACCCTGCACCTGCGCTTCATCGACGAGCTCTTCCCCGGCGCCCTCTACGTCCACATGCTGCGCGACGGGCATGACGTGGTCGCCAGCTTCCGTGACCGCTGGGGCTACACCTCGGCGGCCCGTGCCGCGCGCACCGAATGGGCTCGCTACGTGACCGCGGCCGAGGCCTTCGGAGCCGGCCTTCCCGCCGCCCGCTTCCTGCAGCTGCGCTACGAGGACCTGGTGGCCGACCCGGAGACGGAGGCAGGCCGTCTCTTCGGCTTCCTGGGCGAGGCCTGGGACACGCGCGTCCTCGACTTCGACCCCGCCGAGCACCGCGCCACGGACCGCTATCGCGCCTTCACCGCCAGCCGTCGCGAGGCCGGTGGTGACGAACGCACCATCTACCGCTCGCGCGTCGGCGCCGGCGGCGCCTCGCTCGACCCCTTCCTGCGCACGCTGCTGCGGCGGGCCAACGGGCCGCTGCTGCGGCGCCTGGGGTACCTGCCCGCATGAGCCGCCTGCGAGTCGGCTACCTGCAGATCGGACGCGAGCGCAGTGGCCTGCGCCGGTACGCGGACATCATCGCGGCCGAGGCTGCCACGCGAGCGGACGTGGAGGTCATCGTCAGCGACGTCGGCGACCGTGACGCCTCGTGGTCCGATCTGCGGCGGGCCGCGCATCGACTGCGGCAGGCGGAGGTGGTCCACGTCCAGTGGAAGGTCGCCGACTGGAACCCACGATTGGGCGGTCTGCCGCGCCTGGAGCTGGCCCTGCGTTCGATGGGCCGTCCGGTGGTCTTCACCCTCCATGATGTGTACGCGCCGGAGAACCGCTGGCAGCGCACCGTCACGCCCGAGGCGCTCGGGCTCCGACGCTTGGGCCTGGCGGCCTCCTCGATCGTGGTCCACTCGCAGGAGGAACGTACGCGGCTGGCCGGGCGGGTACCGGAGGCCAAGGTCGAGGTCGTGCCCCATTTCGTCGAGCGGCGCGCGGGCCTGCCCGACCGAGCCGCCGCCAGGGTGGCCCTCGATGTGGCCGACCGGCGTGTGCTGACGCTGCTGGGCCATGTCATCAAGCGGCGTGGCCACCGGCTGGTGATCGAGGCGCTCGCGACCCTGCCCGACGACGTCATCGCGCTTTTCGTGGGCAGCCCCATCCAGGGACGTGACTACATGGTGGACCAGTTCCGCGAGTGGGCCGACAAGCACGGCGTGGCCGACCGCGTGCGCTTCACCGGCTACGTGCCGGAAGAGACCCTGGAGCAGGTGCTCGCGGCCACCGACGTGGCCCTCTGCCCCTACCGCTACATGTCGGCCTCTGGTGCCCTCGCCACGCTCATCAGCGCAGGCCGACCCATCGTCACCTCCGACCTGCCCCAGTTCCGGGAGCTGGAGGCGATGGCCCCGGGCGCCTTCCACATCTTCTCGCCCTATCGCTCGGAAGCCCTCGCGCCGGTGCTGGCGGAGGCGCTGGAGGCAGCCACCGACGCGCCCGATCCACGGGTCCAGACCCTGGCTCGTCGGCTGTCCACGTCGCGCGTGGTCGATCGCTACCTGGGCCTCTACCGCGCAGCGGCCGGCATCCGCTGAGGGAGCCGCCCCTAGAGCAGGTCGCTGCCCTCCGACTTGAGCTGGTTCACGACCTGCTTCACGTCCTGTGCCGCCGAGGCCGCGATGACCAGCACCGCACCGGGGGTATCGACGACGATGACGTCCTGCAGCCCCACCGTGACCACGGTACGACCACCGGCCGCGTGCACCAGCGTGCCCGCGCTGCCCACGTCGATGGCGCGCGCGTCGCCCTCGGCCGAGGTGACGGCCTCGCCTTCGCTCGCCCGATAGTCGCGCATGGCCGACCACGAGCCGAGATCGCTCCAGCCGATGGAGGCCGGCACCACGGCCACCGTGGCCTCGGCCGAGGCGGGTTCGAGCAGGGCATAATCGATGGCCTTCTCGGGGATCTCCGCATACATGGCCGCGAAGTCGTCAGCGGGCGACTCGAACCACGCGCGCAGGGGCGTGTCGATGGCTGGGGCGTGTCGGGCCAGGCCGTCGAGCAGGACGTCCCGGCGCCAGATGAAGGCACCCGCGTTCCAATAGGCCGAGCGCGAGGCGATGAGCGCGCGGGCCCGCTCGGGCGTGGGCTTCTCCTCGAAGCGCTCGACGCGCCACGTCTCTCGGCCCTGGTGGAGCTCCGGGTCGCCGACCGCGAGGATGTAGCCGAAGCCGGTCGAGGGCTCGTCAGGCTCGATGCCGAGGGTGACGATGTCACCGTTCGCCGCCCGTTCGACCGCAGCCGCGAGGTTGGCCCGGAAGCCGGCCTCATCGGCGATGGCCTGGTCGGCGTGGAGGCTGATCATGACCTCGTCGAGCGGGCGCTCCACCGCGTGGGCCGCGAGGGCCACGGCCGCGGCCGTGTTACGGCCCATGGGCTCGCCGATGATGTTGGCCTCCGGCAGCTCCGGCACCACCTCGCGCACGAGGTCGCGGTAGCGCACGTCGGTCACGATGTAGATGTCGTGGGGCTCGACCAGGGGTGCCAGGCGCCCGACGGTCGCGGCGAGCAGGCTGCGGCCACCATCGAGCAGGGGCAGGAAGGGCTTGGGGCGGGCTGACCTGCTCAGCGGCCACAGGCGCGTGCCGCCGCCGCCGGCGAGGATGACTGCGTACATGCCGACGATTGTGCATGAGCCGGGCTATCATCCGCCGAGACATCGCACACGAGGCAGGGACGACGAGCGTGACTGAGGAACCGACCACCACCGAGAACGCCGAGACGGCCGCCGAGCCAGGGGCGACGGACGAGCCGACAGCGACCGGAGATGCGGCCCAGGGCACGACCAGCATCATCGACCACCGACCACCGCGGGGCACGCACCCGAGCCTGCCGCCCGATGCCGAGCCCGAGCCTCTGCCGCTGGGCATCACCGACCTCTGGCGCATCGGCCGCAAGACCTACCGCGCCGAGCGGCGCTACTACCTCAAGCTCGACCGCCAGCGCAAGATGACCAGCAAGCGCCTGGCGGCCTCGATCTTCCCGCGGCTCGAGCGGCCCATCTTCATCATCGGCGCGGCCCGCAGCGGCACGACCTTCCTGGGCGACTGCATGGGACGCCTGCCCGAGGTCACCTATCACCACGAACCACCCGCCACCAAGGCCGCCGGCCGCTACGTCTACGAGGGCCTCTGGGGCTTCCGCCGCGCGCGCGCCTTCTACCGGCTGGTGTACCGCTGGCTGGTCCGCGTGGAGCGCGACGGCGACCTGCGCTTCGCGGAGAAGACGCCGACCAACATCTTCCTCATCCCCTTCCTCTCGGAAGCCTTCCCCGACTCTCAGTTCATCCACATCATCCGCGACGGCCGGGACGCGTCCAGCTCCCATATGCACAAGCCCTGGCTGCGCGCCGAGGATGCCTGGTCCGGCGAGCGCGAGCCGGGCGGCTACCTCCATGGCCCCTGGCCCAGCTTCTGGGTGGAGCCCGAGCGACGGGACGAGTTCCTCGACACCAGCGACGCACGTCGCATGGCCTGGGCCTGGCGCCGCTATACCGAGGCCGGACTGCGTGACGGGGCCGCGCTCGGACCCGCGCGCTACCACGAGCTGCGCTACGAATCGCTGGTACGGCAGCCGCTCGACGAGGCCGAGCGCATCCTCGACTTCCTGGGCATCGCTCGCACGCGTTCACGCGACGCCTTCGTCTCGGCGGCCATGCGTGCGGATGACTCGTCGGTGGGCACGTGGCGCAGTACCTTCTACCCCTCAGAGATGGCAGCGATCGAAGCCGAAGCCGGCGATCTGCTGCGCCAGCTCGGCTACGTCGACGACTGATCCCGACCGCGACCGCCAGGCCATGACCGTCCCCACGTGGCGCCTCGGGTTCCTCCACCTCGGCCGGCCCGAGAGCGGCGTGCGCCGCTACGGCCAGCTCATCGCCGACGAGGCCCGCTCCCGCGAGGGGCTCACCATCACCGAGGTCGAGGCCGGTCGGGTCGACCAGTCGTCGGAGCAGCTGAGCCGGGTCGCGGCCGGCTTCGCTGGCTGCGATGTGGTGCTGATGCAGTGGAACAAGCGCGGCTGGGGCAAGCACGTGTCACTGACTCGGCTGCTGCGCTTCCGGCGGGCCTACACCGGCGCCCTCGTGGTCACCCTTCACGACGTCTTCGACCGCGCGGGCTTGCGCCAACGCTACCTCCAACCGGACGCCTGGAGCCTGCGCCAGCTGGGTCGGACGGCGGACCGCATCGTGGTCCACTCCCAGATCGAGGTCGAGCGGCTGCGCGGCATCATCCCCATCGAGAAGCTGCGCGTCATCCCTCACTTCGTGGAAGCGCGGAAGCTACCCCTCTCGCCTGCGGCGGCCCGTGAGAAGCTCGGCCTCGGGGAGCGCAAGGTGGTCACGCTCCTCGGGTTCGTCTACGGGCGCAAGGGCCACCGCTACGCGGTCGAGGCGGTGCCCTTCATGCCCGACGACGCGATCCTGGTCTACGCCGGCGGGCCCATCGAGGGCAGGACCTTCGTCCACGACCTGGCGCTGCAGAAGGCCCAGGAGCTGGGCCTCGGCGACCGCTTCCGCATCACCGGCTACCTGAGCGAAGAGGACATGGGCACGTGGATGGCGGCCACGCACCTGGCCATCCTGCCCTTCACCGACCTCTCGGCCTCGGGCTCGATGTCCTCGTGGATCTCGTCGGGCAAGCCCATGCTCGTCTCCGACCTTCCCGGCACACGCGAATACGCCCGCCGGGTCCCCGGTGCCCTGCACTTCTTCGGGCCGGCCGGCGAGGCCTGGCCCCTGGGCGCAGCGGTCAGCGAGCTGCTGGCCGAGCCACTACCGGACCCCGATCCGGGCGTGCTCGAACTGGCCGCCGAGCTCAGCATGGGCCGGACCGTGGAGCGCTACCTGGCGGTGGCCGGCGAGGCCATCGCGAACCACGCGCGCTGACCGTCCCGCCCGGCGGGTGAGCTGCTGACCGTCCCGCCCGGCGGGTGAGCTGCTGACCGTCCCGCCCGGCGGGTGAGCTAGAGCCCGGCGTCCTGGCGCAGGAGCTCAGCCTTGTCGGTGCGCTCCCACGGCAGGTCCAGGTCGCTGCGACCGAAGTGGCCGTAGGCCGCCGTCTGCTGGTAGATGGGTCGCCACAGGTCGAGGGCCGCGATGATGCCACTCGGGCGCAGGTCGAAGTGACGCTCGATGAGCTCGAGGATGCGCGCGTCCTCCATCGCACCGGTGCCGAAGGACTCGACCGAGACGCTGACGGGCTCAGCGATGCCGATGCCGTAGGCCAGCTCCACCTCGAAGCGATCGGCCAGGCCGGCGGCGACCACGTTCTTGGCCACCCAGCGGGCCGCGTAGGCGGCCGAGCGGTCGACTTTCGTCGGGTCCTTGCCGCTGAAGGCGCCACCGCCGTGGCGGGCCATACCGCCGTAGGTATCGACGATGATCTTGCGACCGGTCAGGCCTGCATCGCCCATGGGACCGCCGACCACGAAGCGGCCGGTGGGATTGACGTGCATGACCGGGTCTTGCGGGCGCAGCTCCGGGTCGATGGTGGGCAGGATGACGGCCTCCACGAGGTCATCGTGGATGCGCTCCTGGCGCACGTCGGGATCGTGCTGGGTGGAGACCACCACGGTGCTCACCCGCTGGGGCACGCCGTGCTCGTACTCGACGGTGACCTGCGTCTTGCCGTCGGGCCGCAGGTAGGACAGCTGGCCGCTCTTGCGCACCTCCGCCAGACGTCGCGAGAGACGGTGCGCGAGAGCGATGGGCAGGGGCATCAGCTCCGGTGTCTCGCGACAGGCGAAGCCGAACATCATGCCCTGGTCACCGGCCCCGAGCTCTTCACCATCGACGCCCATGGCGATGTCCGCGGACTGCTCCTTGACCGATACCAGCGTGCCGCAGGTCTCGTAGTCGAAGCCGTACTCGGACCTGGTGTAGCCGATGCCGCGCACGGTCTCGCGGACCACCTCCTGGAGGTCGACGTAGCCATCGGTCGAGATCTCACCGAGCACCATGACCAGGCCGGTGGTGGTGGCGGTCTCACAGGCCACGCGGGGATACGGCGCCCCGATGTCGGCGGCATCACGGATGATGGCGTCAAGGATGGCGTCCGAGATCTGGTCGCACATCTTGTCGGGATGGCCTTCGGTGACCGACTCCGAGGTGAAGAGATAGGCGCCGGAGTCGAGGATGCTGGTCATGGGTCGAGGATCTCCTGTCGGTGGGTCCGCGCGAGCGTAGCACGCGGTCCCGGGTCGGCTATCGCATGGCTGTGACCGCGGCGGTTGTGCCCGAGGATGCCCCGAATCGGTACCGATGGCCATGTCCCCCCCCGGGCCCCCGGTCGATGCTGGACACAGATGGCCAACCTACCGACCGCGATCGATCCGCGGCTCGCCTCCGAGCTGCTGACCGACTGGGGCTTCCTTGCCGATCCTGACCTGCCCGACCGCCCGGGCCCGGCGTTCCTGCTCGTGGCCATCCGCGCCGTGCCCACGCTCAGGCACTACGATCCCGAGCTGCTCGAGTACTGGATCACCGGCGCCCGTGGCTACGGCGTGCGCGAGACGATCACCTACGCCAGTCGCATGCCGCGGGAGGGCGAGTACTCGTGGGGCTGCATCACCATCGGCGACCGCAAGGGCGTCGTCAATCGCTATCTCTCGTTCGGGGGCAGGCTGCACGCGGACCGCATCGATGGCGAGATCGTGTGCGTCTTCGAGTCGCCGGCTCCCCTCCTCCGTCGCGGCGGACACTCCCAGGGCTGGGACACCGGAGCTCGTAACGTGGGTGGCTTCTTCGGCCGCTTCCGGGCAGCCGCCGGCTACCAGCACGAGTTCGAGCAGCTGGCGGCTGCGACCGATCCCGTCACCCGCTATGCCGCCTTCGTCCACGAGATCATGGCGCGCTACCGCGCGAGCGAGTACCTGCGTGACCACTATCCCAAGCTGTGGACCACGATGGTGGCCGAGGAACGGCGGCTGCGCCGCGACCACCCACGGGCGTGGGCGGCCGGTGCGGACCTGCTGGCTGACACCAAGCGAGTCGCCGCTGGTGGTGGCATGCGCGCCCTGGACCATCCCCGCTAGCCGACGCCGGGTGCGCCGGCCACAGCCGCGGTCCCGATGCTCAGGTGCCCTGCTTCCAGGAGTGGTAGTAGGCCACCTGCTCGGGGGTCATGTCCTCGATGAAGATCCCGCGTGACTCGAGCTTGAGCCGTGCGATCCGCTCGTCGATCTCAGCGGGCACGACGTGGACCTCATTGGTCAGCTGCTCGTGGTTGGCTGCCACGAACTCGGCCGAGAGGGCCTGGCCCGCGAAGCTCATGTCCATGACCGCCGCCGGATGGCCCTCGGCCGCACCGAGGTTGACCAGGCGGCCCTCCGCCAGCAGGTAGAGCCGCTTCTCGCCCAGGTCGTACTCCTGGACGTTGTCGCGAACCTCGCGCACATGGCCCTCGGCCAGTCGTTCCAGGGCCGAGATCTCGAGCTCGGCATCGAAGTGACCGCTGTTGGCGAGCACGGCCCCGTCGGCCATCACGCGGAAGTGCTCCTCGCGGAAGACGTTGAGGTTGCCCGTGGCGGTGACGAAGATCTCGCCCCACGCGGCGGCGTCGCCCGCGGTCATGACCTGGTGGCCGTCCATGAGGGCCTCGATGGCAGGCACCGGGTCGACCTCCACCACGGTCACGCGCGCGCCCATGCCGTTGAGCCGGTTGGCGATGCCGCGGCCGACCCAGCCGTACCCGGCGACCACGCAGCGGCGGCCTGCGAGCAGGTAGTTGGTGGCGCGCAGGATGCCATCGACGGTGGACTGTCCGGTGCCGTAGCGGTTGTCGAAGAGGTGCTTGGTCTGGGCTTCGTTCACGGCCACGACCGGGAAGGTCAGGGCGCCGTCGGCAGCCATGGCCCTGAGGCGGATGACACCCGTGGTGGTCTCCTCCGTGCCCGCCATGATCTCGCCCAGCTGCTCCGGGCGTTCCTTGTGCAGCATGGCCACCAGGTCGCAGCCGTCGTCCATGGTGATGTGTGGGTGCGTGTCCGCGGCCGCGTTGAGGTGGCGGTAATAGGTCTCGTTGTCCTCGCCCCGGA
This sequence comes from uncultured Chloroflexia bacterium, assembly GCA_963800275.1. Taxonomy (GTDB): domain Bacteria; phylum Chloroflexota; class Limnocylindria; order Limnocylindrales; family CSP1-4; genus JAFMJV01. Next base: position 339,325 of record CAWDAI010000006.1, on the reverse strand, counting down.
CCGCGTAGCAGCTGATGTCGTAGGCGGCGACCAGCGCGGCCGCCACGTCATCCTTGGTCGACAGCGGGTTGGAGGCCACGAGGGTCACGTCCGCACCACCGGCCTTGAGCGTGCGCATCAGGTTCGCCGTCTCGGTCGTGACGTGGAGACAGGCCGCGATGCGCAGGCCGTCGAGCGGTCGCTCGCGCTCGAAGCGCTCGCGGATGAGGCGCAGGACCGGCATCTCCCGCTCCGCCCACTCGATGCGGCGAACACCCTCGGCCACCAGCCCGAAGTCGGCGACGTCGTGCGGCGGATAGGAAACGGTCTGGCCATCTGTGGCGTCACCGGAGGTGGTCTGCATCTGATCGGTCGGCGTGAGGCTATCGGTCATCCATTCCTCCTGAGGTCGGAAACAAGGGCCCGAACGGGCCCGACGATGCTATCCCAGAGCGACGTATCACGGTGGATGAGCCGCTCCTCGAACTCGGTCACCGCGCGGTAGCCGAGGGCCTGGTAGACGGACAGCGCGGGGGGATTGTCGGCCCGTACGTTGAGCACGACCGTGTCGCAATCGCGCAACAGGGCCGCGGTGACCGCGCTGGTCACGACCTTGGCCAGGCCCTGACCGCGGTACTCGCGATCGGTGAAGACGTTGCCCACGGCGGCCAGGCCGACCTGCGGCCCGATGACGTGGGTGCCGGCGGCCGCGATGAGGCGAGTCCCGCGCCGGACGCCGTAATAGATCCCGCCGGCCACGGCCTCCTCCGCCAGCTGCGAGCCCAGGCCGAGCTGGTACAGGCGATTGAGGTGGCCCGTATCACCGTGGTCGAGCAAGACGGCCTCGCCGATGACCGGGTGGAAGGTGGCCGCGTCCACCGCCATGCGCACCATCGGCGCAGCCGCGTCCAGCCGATAGAGATCGCGCACGGCCGGCACGAGGCCCGGGCGCAGCGTGGCATAGGCGATGCGCGGACGCACGATGTCACGCAGGATGGCCCTGACCGCCGCCGGCTCGCCCATAACGAAGATGGGCTGGGGTGACGGTCCGCGGTACTCCATCACCAGGCCCGCTGGCTGCCCACCCTCGAAGGCCACGCCCCAACGTGTGCGGGCGAACTCGCGATCATCGGTATCGGCCAGGGCGTAGGCCGCGTAGAGCCGGTCGCGACCGAGGTAGTCGCGCAGGAGGCCCCGGTCGCGGCTGCTGTGCACGACGATGCGCCGCTCGACGGAGGTCCGGTCGCGGGAGAGCGCGGACATCAGCGCAGGCTCGACCGCTGAGCGCCGGTCTCGGTGATGAGCAGGTCGATGGCAGCGGCGGGCACCACGTCCGTGGCCGGCACCAGCGCGTCACCGGCGCGGACCGGGACGTGCGCCAGGTAGGCCGCGAACTCGTGGCCTGGGCGGAGGTCCTCGGGGATGGCCACGCCGGTGTCCCGTTCCCGGGCGGCCTCGGGCGCACATACGATCAGCCGGGGACGCTGCTCGGGCAGGAGGGACGCGATGAGCTGGGCGATGCCGCGACTGCCGAGCGGGGCGGCGACGTCACCCGACGCCGCGATCCACTCGGCCTGCAGGAGCACGGCGTCCACGGGCTCCCGTGCCAGGAGCCAGGCCACGGCCGCGTCGGGCAGCAGCTGGTGCGGCAGATCCGCCTGGCGCAGCTCCCAGGCCGTGAGCCGGGCACCATCCATGAAGGGCCGGCCCTCGGTCACGAAGAGGCGCGGGGCCCGGCCATCGTCGCGCAGCTGTGCCAGGGCGGGGATGACTGCGCCCACCAGACCTCCCGCGAGCGCCCCGCAGCTGCCGTGCAGGAGCACGGTCAGGGGGCGGTCGGACGGCTGCGGCAGCGAGGCCGCGATGCTCGCGGCGATCGTCGCCTGCGCCGCTCCCAGGTCTGCGGCGATGGCATCGGCCTCGGCCCGCGCCCGGGCCGCCACATCCTCGCCGGGAGCGTCGGCCGGGGCGATGGTCGCCTCACGCATCCGCTGGACCGCCCAGCGCACCGCGTGCGCGGATGGGCGCGCGTCGCGCAGCGCCTGTTCCGTGCGCCGCAGCTCGTGCCCGCGTTCCGCTGCGCTGAACGTCACTCGCTCAGCCGCGGTCAAGGCCAGTCCGTAGGCCGCCAGCTGGGCCAGCAAGGGGCCGCCGCGCGCGAGGCCCAGTCGAAGGTAGTAGGCCACGTCGCTGCCGCGCCGGGCCACGACCTCGTCGAGCGCGTCGGGCAGGCCGCGCTGGTCCAGCACCACGAGCTCGTCCCCGGCCAGGCGATATGCGCTGCGGAAGGCACCGTCGGCCGTCGGAGCCGCTGCGCTGACCGCGGGTGCCGTCCGCTGTCCCGATCGGATGAAGGTGGTCGCAGCCTCCGTTCGCTCATCGCCGAGACCGAAGACCCCGCCGGCCATGGCGCTCGCCGAGCGACTGACGACGTCAGCCATGCCGGCGACCTGGCCCACCATCGAGACGGCCTGCTTGCCGAACTCGCGGAAGAAGGCGCGCCGGCCGGGATCGACACCTTCGGGCGCTACCGCCCCGCGGCCCGCGATCGGTCCGCTCCCTGCTGTCCGGGGAGCCGCGTCGGTCCGGGCCGCCGCGTCGTCATCGCCGCGCGGCGGCGGGTCAGTACGCGATGACGGAGTTGATGGGGTAGCCACTGAGTCGCTCGCGTCCCTTGAGGAAGCCGAGCTCGACGAGGAACGAGAGGCCCACGACCTCACCCTTCAGCTGCTTCACCAGGTCGATCGTGCCGAGGACGGTCCCGCCCGTGGCGAGCAGGTCATCGACGATGAGCACGCGCTGGCCGGGCCGGATGGCGTCCCGATGGACCTCGAGCGTGTTGGTGCCGTATTCCAGCTCGTACTCCACGCTGATCGTCTCGGCCGGCAGCTTGCCCAGCTTGCGCACCGGCACGAAGCCGGCGCGGAGGTGGAGCGCCATGGGTGCGCTGAAGATGAACCCGCGTGATTCCATGCCCACGACCAGGTCGATGCCCTCGTCCTTGAAGGGCTCGTTCATGAGCTCGATCGCCTCGGCGAACGCGTCAGCGTCCTTGAGCAGGGTGGTGATGTCGTAGAAGAGGATCCCGGGCTTGGGGAAATCGGGGACTTCGCGGATCTTGCCCCGTAGCGAGTCGGCGGACACGGCTGGTCGCTCCCGTGGTTGCGTTGTCTGGGTGGTTGAGCAAGCCGATACTAACGCACCCTCGCGGCGTCACCCGGGCCGGTCAGGCCGCGGTCGGCCCCCCGGGTCCAGCGGCCGTCAGGGGCTCGCCACTGGCGGCGTGCCGTGCGGCCACGATCTCGGCCAGGATGGCAAGGGCGGTCTCGGCCGGCTCGCGACCGCCAAGGTCGAGTCCGATCGGCCCCCGCAGGCGCGCCAGCTGTGCCGCGGGCACGCCCGCGGCTACGAGACGCGCTCGCCGGGCGCGCTGTGTCTTGCGGCTGCCGATGGCCCCGATGTAGCGGCAACCCCGGCGCAGGGCCTCGGTGATGGCGGGGTCATCGAACTTGGGGTCATGGCTGAGCACGGCCACGGCGTCACGCGGACCGAGCCCGACCTCATCGGCGACCTCATCGGGCCAGCCGATGAGGAGCTGATCCACGTTGGGGAAGCGATCACGCGTGGCGAAGGCCGGTCGGCCATCGATCAGCACCGTCTCGTAGCCGAGCTCAGCGGCCAGGCGCACGAGGGCCACGGCTACCTCGACCGCGCCCACCACCACCAGCCGCGGACGGACCGCGAACGCCTCCACGAAGAGCTGTCGCCCGCCCAGCTCCACCACCGCCGAGGTGCCACTGGTGATCGCGCGCAGACCGGCCTCGGTGAGCGCACGCTCAAGCTCGCCGGTGCCAAGGGACCCATCGAGCCGGCCGTCTTCGTAGACCACCAGGCTCGGTGGCGGTGGCGCCGAGGGGCCTGACTGCGAGCCGCCGATGCCGGCCCCCGGCGAGCCTTCCGGCAGCGGCGTCACCACTGCCCGACCCCCGTTCGCGCCGACCTGCGTGGCGAGCACGGCTTCGTACGCGGCTGGCGGTACGCCTGGTTGCACCAGCACGTCGATGGTGCCGCCGCAGGCGAGGCCCACGTCCCAGGCCTGCTCGTCGCTGACCCCGAAGCGAACGACGCGCTGCTCACCGCTGGCCGCGGCGGCCGCCATGTGCTCCGCGGTCGCGCCTTCCACGCAACCACCACTGACCGAGCCGCTGAGGCGCCCATCCGCTGTGCGCAACATCGTGGCGCCCTCACGACGCGGCGAGGACCCGAAGGTGCGGATGACCACCGCCCGCGAGACGGGCCCGCCCACGCTCATCCAGTCCTGCAGTGTCTGCACCAGCTCTCTCATGTGCGCCCTCCAGCTGCGGTCACCAGGCGGGCACCCTGCCCGCGATGGACGCGCGGCCGACCGTTGCGGTCGGGCCGACGGCTGCGCCGCTCGGCCATCTCGCCGAGTAGGTCTCCCAGGCCGTAGAGCGACTCCAGGTCGTGCAGCGCGACGAGGTCGTCGATATAGGGGTAAGCCGCGGCCATGCCACCGGCGAGCGGCTGGTAATAGTCACTGCCCGCGAGCGGGTCCAGCCAGATGAGCCGGTGACAGCTGCGCTGCAGGCGCGCCATCTCCCGGCGCACGAGAGCCGGATCACCCCGGTCCCAGCCATCGCTGACGATGATGACGACGCCGCTCGAGCGCAGCGTGCGGCGCGCCCACTCACGGTTGAACTGCTCCAGCGAGCCGCCGATGCGGGTGCCGCCAGACCAGTCCGTCACCGCCGCCGTCACGCGCTCGAGCGCCAGGTCCGGGTCACGGCCCGTGAGCTCGTGGGTCACGCGCGACAGATGCGTGCCGAACACGAACGCCTCCGTGCGCACAGCCGACATGCGTTGCAGGGCCATGGCGAAGCGCATGAGCAGCCGCGAATGGCGCTCCATCGAGCCGGAGATGTCGCAGATGACCGCGATCGAACGTGGCTGCACGGCCGGCCGGCGCCAGAGCCACGCCAGGGGATCGCCACCGTTCTGGAGGTTGGCCCGCAGCATCTGGCGCGCGGCCACGCGGCGGCCGTGCCGGTGCAGCTCGTAGCGACGGGAGCGCCGCATCTCCAGGCGTGGGCGCACCTGGTCCACGAGGCGCTCGGCGTCACGCAGTTCGTCGGGGGTCATGCGCTCGAACGGCTTGTGCATCAGCCGCTCCCGTTCGCTCCAGGAGCGGGAGGCGGCATCCTCCTCATCTAGGGTCTTGCCCTCTGCGTCCGCATTCGGATCGGCCTCGGCGTCGGAGGTCGCACCGTCCGCCTCCTCGGGTCCCTCCTCGTCGCCGGCCACGGCCTCCACGCGCTGGCCCTGCTCGCCCTCCCCGATCTCGAGCTCGAGGTCCAGGTCCGTGGGTGCGATCGACAGCTCGTACCGTTGCCAGAAGCGAGCGAAGACCTCGTCGTAGATCGGGACCTCCTCGCGCCGACGCACGAAGATGGCCGACCCCGCAGCTCGCACCTGCTCACGGTCGCCGATATCGATGAGCGTGAGCGCGCGCGAGTAGTCGATGGCGGCGCCGATGTCGGTGACGATGCCCTCCGCCCGCAGGGCGCGAGTGAACAGCAGCGCGTTCCAGAAGAAGGCGCCACCCGAGACGCCGACGACGTTGCGGCCCGCGTCGGTCATCACGTCAGGCCGCGCCAGCCGCGGTCTCCTCGAGGTAGGCGGCGGCGGTGCGACCACGAACCGCCCGGACGTCCTCTTCGTACTTGAGCACCACTCCGAGCGTCTCGTCGACCAGCTCCGGGGTCAACCGGCCGGCGCCGAGGGCGAGCAGCGCGGCGGCCCAGTCGATGGTCTCCGCCACGCCGGGCACCTTGGTGAGCTGGCCCTGCCGCAGGCGCTGGACGAAGCCCACGATGGCCGTGGCCAGGCGCTCGGGCGTGTCGGGCACGCGAGCGAGCACGATCTCGTACTCACGCTGGGCATCGGGGTAGTCGATCCAGTGGTAGAGACAGCGCCGCTTGAGCGCGTCGTGGACCTCGCGAGTGCGGTTGGAGGTGAGCACCACGCGTGGCGGATGCTCGGCGCGCACGGTGCCGATCTCGGGGATGGTCACCTGGAAGTCGGAGAGGATCTCCAGCAGGAACGCCTCGAACTCCTCGTCGGCGCGATCGATCTCGTCGATGAGCAAGACCGGTGCTCGACCATCGACGGCATCGAGCGCCTGGAGCAGCGGGCGCTTGAGCAGGAACTCGGACGAGAAGATGTCGTCGGCCGTGGCGGCGTCGAGCTTGCCCTGCGCCTCCAGCAGGCGGATCTCCAGCATCTGGCGCGGATAGTTCCACTCGTAGACCGCGGTGTTGACGTCCAGGCCCTCGTAGCACTGCAGGCGGATGAGCCGCGTGCCGAGGGTGGCCGCCAGGACCTTGGCCAGCTCGGTCTTGCCGACGCCGGCTTCTCCCTCGAGCAGGAGCGGGCGGCCCAGCTGGAGGCCGAGGAAGACGGAGGTGACGAGCGCGCGGTCGGCGACGTAGTCCTGCTCGGCGAATGCCAGCTGCAGGGCTTCGATGGTTTCGGGTCGTTCGGGCATGGGTTGAATCTAGCGTGCCTGCGTCCGGAGCTCGCAAGCGACCAGGTCGCGTCCACCGCCATAGCTGCCGTTGCCACGGACGTGAGCGCCCGCTGATCCCGAACGCCTGGTCCCTTTCGGGCCAGCCACGGACTCATCGCGCTCGTCTCCATCGTCTTCGGGCAGATGCTCGAAGTGGAGTCGGACCCGCTGCGGCTGGCCCTGATCGTGGGCCTGGTGGTGGTCGTCAACGCTGCCCTCAGCACCTGGCTCGAGCGCCTCGGGTTCGGGCCGGGGCCAGCCCTGCGCCAGTTCGTCATCACCGGCCTGCTCAAACATCGCCGTCGTGGCCGTGCTGCTCTTGCTCACGAGCCTGCTGGGCGACGCGGCCGATCCCTACAAGCTTGGCTTCTAACGTCTTCCTGGTGACGTTGCTGGTGACGCTCTATGACCGCTACCGGCCGGAGTACGTGGCGCGCTTCGCCACGACGGTGCCCGGCTCGGCCTGAGGCTCAATCGGGGCGCAGCTCGGCAGCCGTCTCGGCCAGGCGCTCGACCACCGCGGCGGTCAAGCGCCAGGAGCGCTCGCGATCGGCCGGCGGCCGGACCCTGACCTGGTTGGAGGCGTACTTGATGCGCCCCTGGAGGGTGCGCAACGGGTCACCCACGGACTCCGGCGCCAGGGCACGCATGGTCGCCGCGCGTGACCAATCGGGGCCGAAACGGAAGACGATCTGCCCGCTCTCGAGCGCGACCGATTGCAGCCCCGCCTCCTCCGCCCGATAGCGCAGTTGCGAGACCTCCAGCAGCCGCTCGACCGGCTGGGGCATGGCGCCGTAGCGATCCAGCAGCTCGGTGCGGATAGCCGCCAGGCCGTCGTCGCTGACCACGCGCCCCAGGCGCCGATACAGCTCCAGCTTCTGTGGCTCCTCGGGCACATAGTCGTCGGGCAGGTAGGCCTCGACGGGGAGATCGATCTTGGCTTGCGTTCGTGCGTGCCGCGGGACGCGGCCCTCGAGAGTGGCCTTCTCCTCCTCCACCGCTTCGGCCAGCATGCGTGTATACAGGTCGAAGCCGACCGCGGCCATGTGGCCATGCTGCTCGGCGCCGAGGATATTGCCGGCACCGCGGATCTCCAGGTCGGAGAGGGCGATCTGGAAACCGGCTCCCAGCTCCGAGGCATTGAAGATGGCGGCCAGCCGTTTGCGCGCGACGTCGCTGAGCGCGGCTTTGCGCCGATAGAGCAGGTAGGCGTAGGCCCGTCGCGAGGAACGGCCCACGCGGCCGCGCAGCTGGTACAGCTGCGCCAGGCCCAGCGCGTCCGCACGGTCGATGATGATGGTGTTGGCATTGGGGATGTCCAGGCCCGACTCGATGATGGTGGTGGAGACGAGGACGTCGTGCTCACCGGCCGCGAACGCGAGCATGATCTTCTCCAGCGCACCCTCCGGCATCTGGCCGTGGCCGACCGCCACGCGCGCGCTGGGCAGGAGCCGGCGCAGCTGCTCGGCCTGGGCCTCGATGCTTTCCACGCGGTTGTGCACGTAGAACACCTGCCCGCCGCGGTCGAGCTCGCGCAGGATGGCGTCGCGCACCAACCCGGCCGAAGCTTCTGCCACGCGCGTCTGGATGGGCAAGCGGTCCTCCGGCGGCGTCTCGATGACGGACATGTCGCGTACGCCCACGAGCGCGAGATTGAGGGTGCGCGGGATGGGCGTGGCCGAGAGCGTCAGCACGTGGACCTCGGTCTTGAGCTGCTTGAGGCGCTCCTTGTGGGTCACGCCGAAGCGCTGCTCCTCGTCCACGATGACCAGTCCGAGGTCGCGGAAGCGGACGTCCTTGCTCAGCAGGCGGTGGGTGCCGATGACGATGTCGACGGTGCCGGCCTCGATGCCCGCGAGCGTATCGGCCTGCTCGCGTTTGGACACGAAACGCGAGAGCGAGCGGACCGTGACCGGGTAGGCGGCGAAGCGCTGCTGGAAGGTGAGCAGGTGTTGTGCGGCCAGCACGGTCGTAGGCACCAGCACCGCCACCTGATTGCCGGCCCCGATAGCCTTGAACGCGGCACGGAGCGCCACCTCCGTCTTGCCGTAGCCCACGTCGCCGACGACCAGCCGATCCATCGGCCGGTCCTGCTCCAGGTCGGCCTTGACCTCGTCCGCGGCACGGAGCTGGTCAGGCGTCTCCTCGTAGGGGAAGGCAGCCTCCATCTCCGACTGCCAGGGTGAGTCCTCCCCGAACGATCGGCCGTGCGCCTTGGCTCGGTCGGCATACAGCCGCAGCAGATCGTGTGCCAGCTCGCCGACTGCCTTGCGCACCCGCGTACGGGCGCGCTGCCACTCACCACCGCCGAGCCGCGACAGCTGGGGGTGATCGCCCCCGGCGTAGCGCGAGACGCGCTCGATCTGCTCCACCGGCACCCACATGCGACCGCGCTCGGCGAAGTGCAGCTCGAGGTAGTCTCGCTCCTCCGACCCGGCGCCTGCGGCGGCTCGCCGCACCAGGCCTTCGTAGCGCGCGACGCCATGGTCGACGTGCACCACCGGATCCCCCGGCGCCAGGCGCTCGAGCAGATCCCGGGGTACGACACGGCGCATGGCTCGTGGCCGTCGCACGCGGACGGTGCCGAAGAGCTCGCGGTCGGTGAGCAGGACCAGTCCCTCGGGACCGCCACTGAAGCCGCCGTTGAGGCTGCGCTCGAGCAGGGCCAGACCTCCCGGCGGCACGGATTCGCGCAGCCCGATCAGCGGGGCCGCGCCCTGGCCGTCAGCCTCGAGGATCTCCGAGAGGCGAGCCGACTGGTCGCTGGCGATGACCACCCGGGCGCCTTCGCCACGCCAGCCACGCACGGACGCGGCCAGATCGTCGATGGGACGGGCAGGCAGGACCGGCTCGTGCCAGCCGAAGGGATTGCCCCCGGGGGGTGCGCCTGCCAGTTCCGAGGTCCAGGTCAGCTCGAGCGTGCGCGCCGCGTGGAGGGCGGCCTTCCACTCCCTCGCCGCGGGGTAGGCACTGGCCCAGCGGGCAGGGATCTCTCCGCCGCGCTCCAGCTCGCCGCGGCGTTCCTCCGCCTGGGCCTGGAGGAAGTCGGCCACCGCGGTGATGTCCTCTGGCTCGTCGACGAGCCAGATCGCCGAACCCAGGTGGTCGAGCGCGGTGTGCGGTGCAAGGTAGCCGCTCCACAGCTCCGCGGCGTCGCCAAGCACACCGTCCTCGAAGCGGGCCAGGTCGGCCTGGAGGCCCTCGGGGAGGCGAGCCACCGAACGCCCCAGGCGACTCGACAGCAGCTCGCCGCTGCCGGGAGCGAGGGGGAACTCGGAGGCCGGCGACAGCTCGACCCCATCGGTCCCCCCGGTGCCGCGCTGGTCGGCCGGGTCGAAGCTGCGCAGCGAATCGACCTCGTCACCGAACCATTCGATGCGCACGGGCAGCGGCCGGCCCGCCGGGAAGACGTCGACGATGCCGCCGCGGCGCGCGAACTCGCCCCTGCCGCCGACCTCGGGCACGTGCTCGTAGCCCAGCTCCACGAGGTGGCGCAGGACCTGTTCCGGGCCTCCTCGCTGGCCCGGGCGCAGGCGCACCGGCGCGCTCGGGATGTCATCCGGGCCGAGCGTGTGCTGGAAGAGCGCCTGCAGGCTGGCGACCAGGATCCGTGCCGGTCCGTCCCCTCGATGCCAGGCTGCGAGGGCCGCGACGCGCGCAGCCGACTCGTCTCGCACAAGTTCCGAGCGCTCGTAGGCCAGGGCCGTCCGTGGCTCGAGCGTGACCACTGCCTCGGGCTGGCCCAGCCACGAGCCCAGCTCCTCGGCCACGCGGTCGGCGATCTCGGCATCGCGGGCGATCCAGACGAGGCGTTCGCCGCTGGCGCGGACCAGTGCCGCCGCCAGGTAGGTCTTGGCACCGTGGGGCACCGCCGCAAAGGAGACGTGGCGCAGGTCGCGCCCGACCCGTCCGCCTGCGACCCCGGCGAAACGTGCGGCGAGGGCCTCTACCTCACCGCCCCTGGCCAGCAGCTCGGTCAGCGGCTCCAGGTCCGGCAGGTGGTGTCGCGAGGTGCGGGTCGCAGCGGTCGCTCCGGGGCTGCGTCGCGGGCGTGAACGCCGACCGGTCGGCGTCAATGTGGTCCACCTCCATCATGGCCGCGAGCGCCTGGCAACAGTCGCCGCCAGCCGGTCCGGGTGCGCACGACACCATCGGCGTCCGGAGTCGTTTCGTCGGCACCGGCGGCAGGCGCTGCTCGTTGCGCGGTGGGGGTGACTTCCTCGCCTTCTCGACCGGCCTCGAGAGGTGGCTTCCAGCCGTTCCAGCGATTGGCCGCCGCTTCCGGGCCGCGGCGAGCCCACGACTCGACCGCGTCAGCGGCCGCATCGAGGATAAGCTCGAGATGCGCCTGTTCGGCATGCTCGAAGTCACCGAGGACGTGGGCGATGGCAGCGCCCTTGGGCGCCCCGATGCCGACCCGCAGCCGCGCGAAGGCCTCCGTGCCCATCTCCCCGATGATCGAGCGCAGGCCATTGTGGCCACCGGCGCTGCCTCGAGCCTTGAGGCGCAGGCGCCCGAACGGCAGGTCCATGTCATCGACCACCACCAGCATGTGGCCCAAGGGCGCGCGCTCACGCGCCAGCACCTTGCGCACGGCCAGCCCGCTCTCATTCATGTAGGTCAGCGGCTTGACCAGCAGCAGCTCGTCGTCGTCGAGCCGACCACGCGCGCTGGCGGCTGCGTCTCGCTCCCTGGCTCGGCCGGCCGCGCCGTGCCGCTCGGCCAGCCGGTCGAGCACCATCCAGCCGATGTTGTGGCGGGTGTTCTCATAGCGTGAGCCCGGGTTGCCCAGGCCCACCACGACCTTCTTCACAGCGCTCCATCGACTTCACGGGCATGGCGACGGCCCGCCACCCCGGCTCAAGCGGGCGCGGCCTCCGGGCCCGATGGTACAGGTGTCGCTAGTGGAAGATGCGCAGGCAGCCAGCGGCCACCGCTCAGGCCGGAGGCAGGCCCAGCAGTCGTCGTTCCAGCCCCCGCATCGCCGCCTCTTCCTCGGGCTGAACGTGATCCCACCCGCACAGGTGCAGCCCGCCGTGGGTGATGAGCAGGCGCAGCTCGTCGTCCGGGGCCCAGCGAACATCGCCGGTCTGGCCGCCGGCACCGCTGTCAGCCTGGGCCGTGGCACGCTCGACCGAGACGATGATGTCGCCCAGGTGGGTCGGCTCATCGGGCGGTAGCGGGAAGGCGGCGACCTCGGCGCGCACGGCCGGATCCTGGCCGGGATGGGGCGGATAGGCCGATGGCGGCAAGAGCGGGAAGCTGAGCACATCCGTCGGCCCCTCCACGCCCATGTGCTCCCCGTTGAGCGCCGCCAGCTCGGCGTCGTCGCTGAGCGTCAGCGACACGGTCGCGGGCGTCGGCGCCCCACCGGCTGCGAGCGCATCCGCCAGCACCAGCCGGCACTCCTCATCGGTCAGGAGTCGGGGCGCCCCTGGACGGACACGCACCTCCACATCGATCCCGGCCCGCATCGCGGACGATGCGCTCACGCCCCTATGCGCTCGGTCGCCCGCCGTGATTCGAGCTCCACGATCTTGTTCGCGGGATAGGCGATGCGACGGTGGTACATGGCCTGGAGTTGCTCGATGAAGGACTCGCGGATGCGGTCGAGGTCACGCAGGGTCAGGTCACATTCATCGAACTGGCCATCGATGAGGCGGTCGTTGATGATCTGGCTGACCATGGCCCGGATGGCCGGCTCATCGTGGCTCGAGAGCGAGCGCACCGACGCTTCCACGCTGTCCGCGAGCATGAGGATGGCGGCCTCGCGCGACTGCGGCTTGGGCCCAGCGTGGCGGAAGCGCCGCGGGTCCACCTTGTCCGCCGCCTCCCGGCCGGCGGCGCTGTCCAGCGGCGCCCCGGCTTGCGCCGCCGCGTTCTCGCGAGCCTTGGCGTAGAAGTAGCCCATCGTGGCCGTGCCGTGGTGCTGCGGGATGAAGCCGATGAGGGCCTTGGGCAGCTTGTACTGGTAGGCGATGTCGATGCCCCGTGCCACGTGACCCACGATCATGGCCGCCGACTCCTCCGGCGTGAGCTGGTCGTGGACGTTGTCCCCGCCGGCCTGGTTCTCGATGAAGAGCATGGGGTCGTAGAGCTTGCCGACGTCGTGGTAGTAGGCCGCCACACGGGTCACCAGCACATCAGCCCCGATGGCCTCGGCGGCCTGCTCGGCCAGGTTGCCCACCATCAGCGAGTGATGGTAGGTGCCCGGTGCCTCCAGCAGCAGGCGGCGCAGCAACGGCTGCGTCGGATTGGCCAGCTCCAGCAGCTGATAGGAGGTGGTGATGCCGAAGACGCTGCCCAGCACCGCGAAGGTGCCGGCCGCGAGGATGGCCGCGCCGAAGGCAGAGACGGCCGAGGCTGCCAGCAGCTGCAGGAAGACCTCCAGCTCGCCGTTACCACCGATGATGGTGAACGCGACCACGACGGTGGCGTTCACGACCGTGATGCCTGCGGCCGCCTGCACGAACTGACCGAGACGCTCAGCGCGCCCGATGACGATGGTCCCGGCCAGTCCGCCGAGGAAGGTGTAGGCGGCCAGCTCCATGGAGCCGCTGATGACCCCGGCCACGATCGCGACCATGGCCGTGACCACGCTGGCCACGCCGGAGTCGAGCAGCACCGACAGCAGCAGGCCCGCCGCGAAGGTGGGTACCACGTACGGCGCCACTGTGCCCTCGCCGGTGATCACCAGCAGGGCCGTGGCCGACAGCAGGGCCAGGCCCACGAGCAGCATGGCGTTGTTGCGGTGCCACAGGCGTGATCGGAAACGCCACATCCAGGCCATCAGCGTGGTGACGAGGGCGACCGAGAGGATCAGCCAGCCCAGGACCGCCACCAGGTCCTGCGCGCCCGTCATCGCACGCAAGTGGCCGAAGGCGAGGATGAGGGTGAGCCCCGCGACCAGGAGAGCGGAGAGGAACCCCAGGCGCACGGCGTCGCGCCTGGTGAACGCCAGGATCTGGCTTCCGCGTCGTGCCAGCATCGGGGGAAGCTACTCCGCCGCGACGGTCTTGGCCAGCTCTTCGTTGACGAGGCGACTCACGAGCGTGCCGTCGGCGCGACCCTTGACGCGGGGCATGAGCGCGCCCATGACGCGACCCATGTCGCGCGGGGAGCTGGCGCCGGTGGAGGTGATGGCTTCACGCGCGAGGGCCCGCACGGCCGACTCGTCGAGCTGTTCGGGCAGGTAGGGGGCGAGCACCTCGATCTCCGCTCGCTCCTTGGCCGCGAGGTCTTCCCGGCCGGCGTCCTCGAAAGCCTTGACCGACTCACGCCGGGTCTTGACCTGTCGCGTCAGCACGGCCTGGGCCTCGTCCTCGGTCAGGGCGGAGCGCTTGTCCTTCTCCGCGTTCTGGACAGCAGCCAGCACCATGCGCAGGGTGTCGCGCCGGAAGGCGTCGCCACTGCGCATGGCGTCTTTCATGTCAGCCTGGAGCTGTTCGGTAAGGCTCACCGCGGACCTCCTCTCGTTGGACGGATGGAGGGGGCTTTGACCTCTGGGCGGCGCGGCGGGTTACTCGCCGCGCGCAGCCTTCTTCCGCTTCGCTTCCTTGCGCTTGCGCTTGACGCTGGGCTTCTCGAAATGCTCACGACGGCGCGCTTCGGCCAGGATGCCGCTCTGCTGGATCTTCTTGTTGAAGCGACGCAGGGCTGCTTCGAAGGTCTCGTTCTCACCGACTCGGACTTCAGCCAACTAGGAAATCACCTCCCGCTGGTCGATCTCAGGCCACACTCGACCGTCGGGACCAGGACCGACGGGGAAGCCTCGCCTGGAAAGGAACCATGCGAGCAGGCCGCGGCGAGTGTAGTCGAGCAGCTCGACCCCGGTCAAACGGTCGACTGGTCCCGTACCGTGCCCTCCCGGCCTCCGGCCACGCATGCTGGCCGCCGAGACAGGTGCACGCGCGCCTCGCGCCGCACTAGACTTGCCCGCCATGACCGAGTTCCCCCACGCGTCCGAGTTCGGCTCGCTGCTGGAGATCATCGACTATGCCGCCGAGCACTACCCCGACGAGCGCGTGATGTATGCGCTGCGCCTCGACACGGGCAGCGTCATGTCGTGGTCGGCACAGGAGATGCAGCGACGATCGCGACTGGCCGCCTGGCGCCTGCGCGCCGCCGGCCTGGAGCCCGGCCGACGCCTGCTCACGTGGTCCCCATCGACCCCGTCCCTGGCGGCGGTCTATTGGGGTGCCATGCGGGCAGGCCTGGTGCTGGTGCCGATCGACCTGCGCATGACGCGCCCGGTCATCGAGCGCATCGCTTTCCTGACCGAGGCTGGGACCATCGCCTTCGATGACGGCTACGATGCACCTGACCCCGCTGCCGCCGGCCTGGAGCGCCTGCGCGCCCTGCGCCTGTCGGAGTTGACCGCCGAGCCCGAGCTGGACTGGCCCGCCGACTGGGAGGAGCAGCTGGCCGGCTGGGAGCGCCCGGCACGCGACTCGCTCTTCGAGATCCACTTCACCTCCGGGACCACGGCCGAACCCAAGGGCGTGATGCTGACGCACGGCAACGTGCTCGAGACCATGGGCATGTTCTCCCGGCTCCTGCGTCACCGCCACCTGCGGGCCGTCTCGATCCTGCCTCTGTCACACCTGCTGGAGCAGGCCTCCACCCTCTTCTACGGCAGCATGATCGGCGCCGAGGTGGTCTACGTCCGTTCCCGCAACCCGCGGGTCATCTTCGAGGCCATGGCCGAGCTGCGGGCGACCACGGTGGTAGCCACACCGCAGGTGCTCGAGCTCTTCTGGAGCGGCATCACCCGTGAGGTCCGCCAGCGCGGTCAGGAGGCGCTCTTGGGACGTGCCCGTCGGATCGCCCGCCACCTGCCCTACCGGCTCCGGCGCCTGCTCTTCCGCTCACTCCACCAGCAGCTCGGCGGGCACCTGGACCTGGTCATCTCGTCGGGCTCGTACCTACCGCCAGACCTGCAGCAGGCCTGGGAGGACCTCGGGATCGTGGTGCTCCAGGGCTATGGCTCCACCGAGGTCGGCTTCGCGGTGGCCAACGACGAGTGGCACCACCCGCCCGGCCTGGTCGGTCGGGTGCACGAGGGGGTGGAGGTGCGGATCGAACCCGGCAGCGGCGAGATCGCGGTGCGTGGCCCAGGTGTCTCGTCCGGCTACTGGCATGACGAGGAGACCACCCGCGCCTCACGCACCGACGACGGTTGGTACCGCATGGGCGACACCGGTGCCTTCACCGACGAGGGCGACCTGCGACTTTCGGGCCGGCTGCGCAACATCATCGTGCTGCCCAATGGCCTGAACGTCTTTCCCGAGGACGTCGAGGCCGCGCTCGCCGATCATGGGCTGACTCAATCGGTCGTGCTCGAGACGGCACCGGGCCGTATCGAGGCGGTGGTGCTGCCACCGGGCTCGGTGCCCATCCTGCGGGCGGATCAGGAGGCGGCCAACGACCGCCCGCTCGACGACCGCCTCCGCGCCGAGATCGAGGCCATCGTCAGGGCGGCCAATGCCGATCTCGCGATGCACCAGCGCATCGCCGCCTGGCGCCTCTGGCCGGAGCGCGACTTCCCTCGCACCCACACGCTCAAGATCAGGCGCAACCAGGTCCGTGAGTGGGCCGGTGAGGACGTCGCCCTGCGGGTGCGCGAGGCCGAGGAGACAGGACCGACCACGGGCTGAGGTGCCGGCGGACCGATGGCTGCGGCGCCCCGCCGCTACTTGGTCACCGCGACCGGTTCGCCCACGGCCGCCATGGCCTCGAACGCCGCCCGGGCTCGATCGGGATCGTCAGAGCTGCGCGCGGACCAGGTGGTGAAGATGATGGTGTCGTCGAGGACGCTGACGGCGAACTGGGTGTCGACCACATAGTTGGTCATGCCGAAGCCGGAGCCCAGGTAGTCGGCCAGCTCGCCGGCGAGGCGCTCGGCATCGGCGCGCGAGGGCGCCTCGTAGATCACCACGAAGCCGTCGCCGACGTCGGCCAGCTCGGCCCGCCGGATCACGCGCGGCAGCTGCATCAGCGACGGCGGCTCGGACGGCCGGTATGGCCCGGGCGGCTCGACCAGCCGCTCCCCGATCGTCCCGAGGGCAGCGGAGAGCGCCGCCACGGTCGTGCCAGCCGAGACGTCGAGCGAGCGCAGCGGGGTGGGCAGCGCCAGCGTGTCCTGCTGCACGGTGGGACCGTCGACGCTGGTGCAGGCGGGGACCGCGAGGGCCATGACCAGGGCCAGGGCCCCGATCCCGAGGCTTCGGGTGCGCATGCTCAGCCGGGTGGCCAGGTCATGGCGCGCCCGCCCAGCAGGTGGAGGTGCAGGTGCGCGACCGACTGCCCCCCGTCCGGCCCTACGTTGGTCACGATCCGGTAGCCGGGGCTGTCCAGGCCGGCCGTTCGGGCCAGGTCAGCCGCGACCGCGAACATCCGGCCCAGCAGCGCTGCGTCCTCCTCGGAGAGGTCGGCGGCCGAGGCGATGTGGCGGCGAGGGATGATGAGCTGATGCACCGGCGCCACCGGCGAGATGTCGTTGAAGGCCAGGATGACGTCGTCCTCATGGACCACGTCAGACGGGATGTCGCCCGCCACGATCTTGCAGAAGAGGCAGGGTTCGTCGGTCATGGGAACCTCCGTGTGGCGGCTCAGAAGGTGGGCTTGCTCATCATGAGCCAACCGATGACGCCGATGGCAGCGGCCATGCCATAGCTGATGTAACGCTGCCGCCGAGCGCGCACCCGCCAGCGCTCCTTCTCCTCCTCGGTGGCAGCCTCGCGCAGACCGAGCAGCCGGCGCACGCCAGGCCGCTGGATGAAGAATGCCACCAGCAGGATAGTCGCGTAGATGCTGAGTGCGAGGAGCAGCCAGGGCTGTTCCAGGAAGGCCGCGCCCAGGATGAGCAGCATGCCGATGCCGGTGATAGCCACGCCGGCCCCGATGATGAGCGTCCCGTGCGCCTCCAGCCAGATGAGGGTCCGCACCAGGCGGCCCTGCTGCCCGCCCACGATGGGGTCACCGTCGATGCCGCGCGTACGCATGGTGAAGGGCAGCAGGAAGGCGGGCACGAACAGCGAGATGGCCAGGATGATGTGCGTGGTAAGCAGGAGGGGGAAGAGCTCGGCCGGGACCACGGTCAGACGCGCTCGGCGTCGAGCGCCACCCAGTCGGTCTCCTGCCGGCGTCCGACGACCCGAAGGCCAGCCTCGCTGAAGGCGTCACGGACCTCCGCCTCCCGCTCGGCGAAGATGCCCGAGGCCAGCAGGCGCCCGCCGCTGCCGGGCGTGCCCTGGCCGGGCCGGACGCTGGCCGCCAGAGCGTCCGCCAGCGAGACCAGGATGCCGGCCACGAGATTGGCCAGCACGAGATCGAAGGGCCCACCCTCGACGGGCACGCTGCCCCGTGCGGCGGTCACGGCCACCTCGTTGCGGGCGGCGTTCTCCTCGGTCGCTGCGACGGCGATGGGATCGGTGTCGACCGCCAGCACCGGCTCCGCACCCAGCAGCGCGGCGCCCACGGCCAGCACACCCGAACCGGAACCGACATCGAGGACGCTGGCCCCGGCCACCAGGCCGGCCTCGGCCCACTCCTCCAAGCCCGCCAGGCAGAGCCGTGTCGTGGGATGGAGCCCGGTGCCGAAGGCCATGCCCGGGTCGAGCGCGATGATCAGGTCCGCCGGCGCCGGATGGTAGTCCCGCCAGGTGGGTTTGATGACGAAGTGGCGACCGATGCGCATGACCGGAAAGTGCGCCTTCCAGGCGGAAGCCCAATCCTCCTCGTGGACCTCGCGCACCTGCAGTGCGCCGATGGGGCGCAGCTCGAACGCCGTGAGGTGGCCCAGTCGCGCGCGCACGTCGGCGATGGCCGACTCGGCTTCGGCCATGTCCAGGGCCGGGACGTAGGCACGCACGGTCGCCGGTGCTCCGAGGATGGGTTCGGCCGCGAGCCCCTCCTGCTCCGTGCGAAAGGGTTGCTCGACCGAGACGCCGCCGCTGGTCGCGCGCGAGAGGATCTCGCTCACCGCCTCTACCGCCTCCTGGTCACACTCGATCTCGAGCTCGAGCCAGGTCCCGGCAGCGGATGTGCCCTCGTCGTTCACCACAGGTCTGCCCACCGTTCCATGCCCGCTCAGCTGATGGCGTCCTTGATGCGGTCGCCCAGCGAACGCTTGCCGCGGCGGGTGGGCGGGACAGCGCTCCGCACCGGCTCGCCGTCGGCGGTCCGCTCGCCGGCTTCCACGGCCAGCTGCTCGAGCAACTCGCGCTGTCGCTCGCTGAGGCGCTTGGGGACCTCCACATCGATCAGCACGTGCAGGTCTCCACGAGCACCCGCTCGGCGCAGGTGGGGCACGCCCTTGCCGCGCCGGCGGATCTCCGTCCCGGGCTGGGTCCCGGGCTTGACCTCCAGGCTCTCTTCGCCGTCGGGGGTGATGATGGGCACGTCCGCGCCCAGGGCCGCCTGCGTCATCGACAGCACCAGCTCCAGGTAGAGCTCCGTCCCGTCCCGCTTGAGCTGTGGGTGCTCCTCGACGTGCGTGACCACGTAAAGGTTGCCAGGCGTGCCGCCGCGCGGGGCTGCCTCCCCTTCCCCGGTGAGCCTGATCTGGTGGCCGTCGTCGATGCCCGCGGGGATGGTCACGCGGAGTGTCCGCTTGCGCTCCGCCCGACCCTCGCCCGCGCAGCTGGGGCAGGGCTTGTCGACGACCTGGCCGCTGCCGTGACAGCGTGCACACGGCGTCACGTTGACGACCTGTCCGAGCAGCGTGTTGCGCAGCTCGCGCACTTCGCCGCTGCCGTCGCAGCGCGGGCACGTGACCGCCTCCGAGCCCGCCTCGGCGCCGGAGCCGTGGCAGGTCTGGCACACGTCGAGCGCGGTGAAGGTGAGCTCCTTCTCGGCCCCATGGATGGCCTCGTCGAAGGTCAGCTGCAAGTCGTAGCGGAGGTCGGCTCCGGCGGGACGGCGGCTGCGCCGTGCGCCCCCGGCCGCGGCCCCACCGAAGAAGGCGTCGAAGATGTCCCCGAAGCCCTGGAACCCGCCGAAAGGACCGTAGCCCTCGGCGCCAGCACCGGTCCCGCCCACGCCGGCACGCCCGAACATGTCGTACTGCTGTCGGCGCTGGGGATCGGCGAGCACCTGGTAGGCCTCGTTGATCTCCTTGAACCGGATCGCAGCATCAGGATCGGGATTGACGTCGGGGTGCCAGCGCTGAGCCAGCTTTCGGAAGGAGCGCTTGATCTCCTCGTCGCTGGCGCTGCGCTCAAGCCCCAGGATCTCGTAGTAGTCGCGAGTCGTGGCCATGCAAGGGGGGAGTATAGGGAACGTGAGCCGGTTGGCCCGCAGGCGGCACGAAGGCCCTTCGGGCCGACGGGCGGTGGGGCCGCGCCGAGGTCCGCCACAGGGGCCGCCCCCGGGCCCGGGAAACCATCCCGTATGCTCCCGCGGTGCAGCCCATCGCCATCAGCGCCGCCGGCGCCCGCCGCTTCCTGGTCACTCGCCACCTGCTCCTCCCCGCCCGCTCGGCCACGGCCGGTCTCGACGGTGTGCGCGTGGTCTTCGCACGCCTGGGCTCGGTCCAGTTCGATCCGCTGGCCGTGGCCGGGCGCAACCACGACCTGGTGCTCCACGCCCGCGTGCGCGACTACGACCCGGCCTGGACCGACGCCCTGCTCTACGGCAGTCGTGAGCTCTTCGAGGCCTACAACAAGGGCCTCTCGCTCCTGCCCACGAGCGAGCTGCCGTGGCACCGGCACACCTGGAGCAAGTTCGCCACGTATCACCAGGATCGTGCCTTCACCCGCTACGCGGCCAGCGTGGAGCATGTGCTGGCGCGGATCCGTGAGCACGGCCCGCTCTGCTCGCTCGACTTCGAGCGCAGCGCTGGCGCCATCGACTGGTACTGGGGTCCCACGAGCGAGATCCGGGCCGTGCTGGAAGCCCTGGCCGAGGCCGGGGTCCTGGGCCTGGCCCACCGCCGCGGCAACCGCCGCTACTACGACCTGACCGAGCGACTGTTCCCGGCGGAGCTGCTGGGCGAGGAGCGCCCCGACCGCGAGCAGCGGCGCCACCGCCTGCTCTCCCGCTACCGCGCGCACGGGCTGCTCGGCGAGGGCGGACAGTCGGAGCTGTGGTACGGCGTCGGGCCCGCACGCGCGGGCAAGGGCGATCCACCCGGCACCGTCACCCGCACCGCCCTGCGCGAGGAGCTGGTCGATTCCGGCGAGCTCGTTCCGGTCAGCGTCGAGGGCCTCCGCGGCCGGCGGTTCGTCCTCGGCGGCGAGGTGACGCTGCTGCTCGCGAGCGCGTCCGCGGCCGATCGCGCTGACGCCGCCGACGGCGCCAGCGTGGTCTTCCTCGCGCCCCTCGATCCGCTGGCCTGGGACCGGGACCTGCTGCGCCGTCTCTTCGACTTCGACTACGTGTGGGAGGTGTACGTGCCCGAGGCCAAGCGGCGCTGGGGCTACTACGTGCTCCCGATCATGTGGGGTGATCGGCTGGTGGGGCGCATCGAACCGCGGTTCGACCGCGCGGCCGGCACCGTGCGGGTCCTTGGCCTGTGGTGGGAACGGGGCTTCCGGCCGTCGCGCGACGAGGGCTTCGTGGAGGCCATGCGTGACGCGCTCGGTGCCTACGCTCGCTTCGGCGGAGTCCAGCGCCTGGACTGGGGCACGCTGGGCGCCGAGAAACGACGCTTTGGGGTGCGGATCAGGGCTTGACACCTACGTAGTCGCTGGCTACATTCCGTAGGTACTACGTACTGAGTAGTACGTGTCCGGGGCGGGTCCCACCACCCTCTCCCCTCCCCGGAGGACATCTTTGCCGTGAAGTTGTCCGGACCGAAGCCGGGCCCCTGCCAGCCCGTCGTTCGAACAGGCGCCGTTCCCGACCAGGGGCGGCGCCTCGGTCTGTCCGCCGTTCCCGGCCCGTCGAACCGATCACTTGAGCAGGAGGCCCCGCAGGCGACGGGCGGTGATGGCCACGCCGACCAGCCCCATGATCCCGAGATAGGCGATGTCGAACAGCACCGCCGGGTCGACATCGCCCGTCGAGAACGCACGCAGCATGTGCACGCCGCGGTAGAGGGGCGTGACCTCCACGATGGCTTCGAGCCAGTCGGGATAGACACTGATGGGGTAGAAGGTGCCACTGAAGAGGAAGAGCGGCATGGACACGACCGTGACCAGGTCGAAGTCCTGCCACTTGCGCATGTACGTCGTGGCCGCCATGCCCACGGCCGCGGCGGCCAGCCCGATGAGCAACGCCCCCGGCACCATCAACAGCCCCAGTGGCGACAGCACCAGCCCCAGCGCGAGCATGACCATCAGGAAGGCGATGGCGTAGAGCAGACCACGCGTGAGGGCCCAGCTGACCTCTCCCACCGCGATGTCCGACGGGCCCAGCGGCGTGGCCAGGATGGCCTCGAAGGTCTTGGCGTACTTGAGCTTGAAGAAGAGGTTGAAGGTCGCTTCGAAGAGTGCGCCGTTCATGGCTGCGGTGGCCATCAGGCCCGGCGCCACGAAGGCCGCGTAGGGGATGTCTCCGACGTCGCCGACCAGCGTGCCCAGGCCGAACCCGATGCCGAGCAGGTAGAAGATGGGTTCGAAGAAGCCCGAGACGATGATGGTCCAGTTGCGCCGGTACACGATGACGTCGCGCTCGAGGACCTTGTGCGCGCGGGAGCGGCCGATGCGCCCGGTGGGGAAGAAGCGGGTGGTGATGAGCACGATCTACTCCGCCAGCCGCGCGCTGAAGGTGCGGAAGGACCACCACAGCCCGACGACCACGAAGACCGAGAGATAGGCCGCGTCGATCAGCGCCATCGCCGGCTCGAGCGTGCCGAGGGCCAGGCCACGGGCCAGGTTCACGCCGTGCCAGAGCGGGGTGGCGAAGGCCACGACCTGCAGGAGATCGGGCAGCTGGCTGATGGGGAAGAAGGTGCCACTGAAGATGAACATGGGCATGATCACGAAGCGGAAGAGCGTGGCGAAGGGGGCGTCGTTCGTCTGGGCCGCGGAGAAGGCCTGGATGGGCGCCGCGAAGGCCAGGCCGGTCAGGACCGCCACCGGCAGCATCAGCAGCGCGTGGGGCACGTCGGTGGCGCCGAAGACCACCATCACCGCCAGGAAGACGAGGGCCCCCACGGTCACACGTGCGCCGGTCCACAGCAGCTGGCCGGTGGCCACGTGGCGAGGGTCGAGGGGCGAGAAGACCATGGCCACATACGTCTTGAGCCAGCGGATGCCGGCCATCACGGGATACGTCGATTCACCGGTGGCGTTGTTCATGGCCGTGGCGGCGAGGATGCCTGGTGCGAGGAACGTGGCGTAGGGCACGCCCGCGATGCCCGCCGGGTTCGATTGGTCCACGAAGGCGCCCAGGCCGACGCCAAGGGCAGCCAGGTAGAGCACCGGGTTGAGGAAGGTCGAGAAGATGGTGCCCCGCCACGTCCGCCGGTAGACGAAGGCGTGGTGTTCCACCACGCGCAGGATGCTGCGGGTGGTGGCCCGGGCGCTCACTCGATGAGCCTCCGGCCGGTCAGGTGCAGGAAGACGTCCTCCAGCGATGAGCGGCGGACCAGCTGGCTCACCGGTCGCAGCCCGTCGGCATGGAGGGCTTCGCTGAGGGCCTCGCCATCCCGGGTGTAGAGGAGGACCCGGTCGGGCAGCTGCTCGGCGCGCTCGATGAGTCCCCTGCCCTGGCCGTCGAGGTCCGGTGTGCGCAGGCCCTCGAAGCGCAGCTCCAGCACCTCGCGGCTGCTGTGCTCCTCGATCAGGCTGCGGGGTGAGCCCTCGGCCACGATCTGGGCGTGGTCCATGACCACCAGCCGGTCACAGAGCTGCTCGGCCTCATCCATGTAGTGGGTCGTGAGGATGAGGGTCACGCCCTCGCTCTTGAGCCTGTACAGCCGCTCCCAGACCATGTGGCGGGCCTGCGGATCCAGGCCCGTGGTGGGCTCGTCGAGGAGGACCATCTCCGGCTCGTTGATCAGCGAGCGGGCGATGGTGAGGCGGCGCTTCATGCCACCCGATAGCGGCTCCACCTGGGAATCGGCCTTCTCCGTCAATTGCACGAAGTCGAGCAGCTCGTCGGTGCGGCGGCGGCACTCCGGGTAGGAGAGGTCGAAGTAGCGCCCGTAGATGAGGAGGTTCTCGCGGACCGTCAACTCCATGTCGAGCGTATCGGCCTGGGGCACCACGCCCAGCCGACGGCGGATCTCCGAGCCCTCGGTCGCGACGTCGCGTCCCAGCACCTGCAACGTGCCCTCGGTGACCGGCGAGACGCAGCCGATCATGCGCATGGTGCTGGTCTTGCCCGCGCCATTGGGACCGAGGAAGCCGAAGGCCTCGCCGGGCTGCACATCGAAGTCGACGGCATCGACGGCGGTGAACGTGCCGAAACGCTTGGTCAGGCCGTGGGCATGGATAAGTGGGGTCGGGGCCGGGGTGGACACGAATTGATGGTAATCGAGATGGCGACGGACACGTCCCGCGGCCGGGGCCGAGCTCAGCCCGCCTCGGGCAGGGCTACGACCCCGGAGTGGAGCACGATGATGCCACCGGAGAATGCCCGCCACTCGACCCGCTCGAGACCCGCCCGGCCCATGATCTGCGCGATCCGTTCCGGGCCCGGGTAGCCCTTCACCGAGCGCGCCAGGTAGGCATAGGCGTCACCCTGTCCCACGAGGCGGCCGATGATCGGGACCACGTGGTCGAACCAGATCGAGATGAGCCGGCCCAGGCGACTGGTGGGGGTGGTGATCTCCAGGCAGGCGACGACGCCACCGGGACGCACGGCCCGCGCCATCTCGGAGAAGCCGCGCTCGTAGTCGGCGAGGTTGCGCATGCCGTAGGCGATGGTGGCGGCATCGAAGGCGTCCGTCTCGACGGGCAGGTCCAGGGCGTCGCCCTGGACGAACGAGAGATCGCCCGAAGCGGTCGCACGCTGAGCCGTGGCGAGGCCGATCATGCGCGCGCTGAAGTCCACGCCGAGCGCGGAGCCTCCCGGTTGCACGGCAGCGTAGAGGTCGGCGGTCACCTTGCCCGTGCCGCAGGCGACGTCGAGCACCCGGCCACCCGGCCCGACCCGGGCAGCCGCCACGAGCTGCTTGCGCCAGCGCGGCTCCTGGAAGCCACTGATGGCCAGGTTCATGCGGTCGTAGACGCCGGAGATGCGGTCGAACATCTCCTCCACGCGACGGGGCGGGGCGCTGTTGCCCTGGCCCGGGCTCACCGCCAGGCCTCGACAGCATCAGCCACCGCTGCGGGCCGCAGGACCGGCGCCATGTGGTCGAGGCCCAAGAGCCGCACCTGGTCCGCCGTGGCGATCCGCTCGACGAGGCCCGCGGCGATCGTCTCGTACAGGCCCTGACTGGCGCCACCGGTCGCGATGCGCACGGGACAGGTGATGCGGCTGAGTCCGTCGATGTCCATGCCCCTTAGGGTCGCATCTGCGACCGCACCCTGCCCGGCGCCTTCGACACGAGCGCGGGCGGCATCCGACAGCGCGGCCACGGCCTGGGCACCGGAGACAGCGGCCATGAAGGTGAGGGCCGCGGCGCCGAGACCGTGCTGGTCGCGGGCGTCGAGGGTCCGCCGGCCGATGGCTGCCAGCTCTGCCGCAGCTGCGGGTGGTGCGGCCGGTCCGTAGGGCGGCTCGTAGGCGAAGATCGCCCGCACGAGCGCGGGCTCGCGAGCGGCCAGCTCGAGGGCCACGCAGCCACCATAGCTATGGCCGACCACGACCGGCCGGTCCAGTCCTTCCTCGGCCATGACCGCGGCGAGGTCAGCCACGTGGACGGCCACGTCGATCGGTTCTGCCGCCCCCTCGACCATGCTGGCAGCGCTGCCCCGCCGGTCGACGGCGACCACCGTGTACCCTCGCGCCAGCTGCGTGGCCAGACCTCGCAGCTGGCGGGCGGAGCTGAGCGTGGCGTGGAGCAGCAGCAATGGCGGCCCTGCCCCCCGTCGCTCGCGGTAGAGGTTCACGAGTCGCTGCCCGCGCGATCCCGGAGGTTCCGCCGCAGGACCTTGCCACCCGCGTTCCTGGGCAGCTCGCGGAGGCGCACGAATCGGCGCGGCACCTTGTACGCCGCGAGCCGATCGCGACAGTGGCGCATGAGCGTCTCGTCGTCCGGCCGGCCGGCCTCGGTCACGATGGCGGCCTCGGGCACGCTGCCCCAGCGCGCGTCGGGCACGGCGTAGACGGCCGCCTCCCGCACCCCCGGACAGCCCAGCAGCACCGCCTCGACCTCGGCCGGATAGACGTTCTCGCCACCCGACACGATGAGGTCGTCTCGCCGGTCGAGCACCCGCAGGAGCCCGTGACCATCGAGGGTCCCGATGTCGCCCGTGTGCAGCCAGCCATCGCCTGACCGAGGGTCGGTCCCGGCCGGGTCGTGCGCGTAGCCCGCGAAGACCATGGGCCCGCGCACGAGGATCTCGCCGCTGCCGTCAGGGGTGCCGTCCGGCTCCACTCGCAGCTCCACACCCGGCAATGGGCGAAGGGCACCGGGATCGGCCAGGGTATCCGGGTCGCCGCCGCCGCAGGCCACACCGGAGCCCGTCTCGGTCAGGCCATAGGTGGTCAGCACCGGGAAGCCGGCGGCGCGCGCTCGCTGCAGCAGCCCGGGCGGGATCGGGCCGCCGCCGAGCAGGACCGCCCGAAGGCTCGGCGGCGCCGGGCGCTCGCCCCAGGCTCCCAGCACCGCCTGCAGCTGTGTCGGCACCAGCGAGACGTGGGTCACGCCCGCCGCGAGCGCGGCGCTGATGTCTCCTGGTCGAAAGGCGTCGTGCACCGTGAGCATCGAACCCCAGCGAGTGGCACGGGTGACCACCGCCAACCCGGCCACGTGGAAGAGCGGCAGGCAGGCGAGCCAGTGGAACCCCGGCGCGGCGTGCAGCAGGCCCGCCCAGGCGTGGGCGCTCGCGCGTTGCGCATCGTGCGTGAGGATCGCTCCCAACGGGCGGCCGGTCGTGCCCGAGGTGAAGACGATCGTGGCCGGGGCGTCCAGGGCGACGTCGCGCCGGGTGAGGGTCTCCGGCCCACAGGGCGCACCGGCCAGGAGGGCTTCGATGGCCAACACCGGGATGCCCCGCGGCGCTGCCGCCCGACCGAGGTCCGCATGGGCCCGGTCGATGAGGAACACGTCCGCGCCGGCTGCCGCCAGCTGGTACGTCAGCTCGGCTGTGGCCGCCCGCCGGCTGAGCGGAACGTGGACCGCGCCGATCCCGCGCAGGGCGTGGATGAGCACGACCGCGGGCGCGTCGTCGTCGAGCAGGCTGGCCACGCGCCGGCCGTCGCCGACGCCCTCCGCCGCCAGGGCCGCGGCCAGGCTGGCCACCGCCTCGGACAGCTGACGGCGCGTCCAGTGGGCTGAGCGCGCGTGCAGGGCGGGGGCGTCAGGGTCATGGGCCGCCCTGACCGCCAACGGGTCCGGCACCGGGCGACGCAGCCGGGGATCGCTCATGTGACCCGGTAGCGCGCGACGGCCGCTTCATCGAGGGCCACGCCCAGGCCGGGCCCGGCGGGCACCTGCAGCCGGCCTCCTTCCACCACCAGCGGCTGCTGCAGCAGATCCGAGGCGAGCAACCCACCGGTCGCGAGGCCATGCGCCACGCGGCCGGGCGCGATGGCCGCCACGTGCAGCGCCACCGCCAGACCGACGCCCGTCTCGAAGAGCGTGGAGACGGTCACCGGCACAGCGGCTTGCCGAGCCAGCTCGATGATGGCTGCCGCCTGCCGCGGACCGCCCACGCGCACGGGCTTGACCACGAGCGCATCGACGGCGCCGGCCTCCAGCAGGAGCCGGGCCGAGCCCAGGTCGCGGACCGCCTCGTCGGCGGCGATGGGGACCGGGCTGGTGTGACGCAGCGCAGCCAGGACCGACGGGGCCGCGGCGGCCGCGATGGGCTGCTCGGCGTACTCGATGCCGAACGGCGCCAGCGCCGTGAGCACGTCGGCCGCGCCATCCATGCGCAGCCTGCCGTTGAAATCGAGGCGCAGCGAGACGCCTGGCCCGACAGCCTCGCGGACGGCCGCGACTCGCGCCTCCAGCGCGCCCGGCGGCTCGTCACCGGCCTTCAGCTTGAGGCAGCCGTAGCCCTCGCCGACCAGGCTGGCGGCGGCTTCGGCGGTGGCTGCGGGCGAGTCGATGCCGAGGGTCGCGTTGACCGCCACGCCCTCGGCCGCCGCCTCCTCGAGGTACCTGCCCAGTGGACGGCCATAGGCCTGGGCGGTGAGATCGGCGAAGGCGGCCTCGGTCGCCGCCCGCACGGTGCGCCCGATGAAGGGCCAGCGGTCGACCGACCGGAGCGTGCCCTCGACCGCGACGGGATCGGCCATCTCGATGCCCGTCAGCGCCGCGGACAGGCGTGAGCCCAGGTCGGGCGCCGCGGCCCACGGCGCCGGCTGGGGCAGCTCACCCAGGGCCACGCGGCCATCGCTGGTCGTGAGCTCGAGGATCCCGGCGTGCACCGCCTCCCAGCGTTCGACCCCGCTGACGAACGGCCGTCGGAAAGGCACGGCCACAGTCTCCAGGCGGACCCGCTCGAGTCGCATCAGACGAGCCCGTCCACGGCCAGGCCGATGGCCAGCAGCAGCGAGAACACGAGCGATGTCCGGGCCGTGCGCTTGAGCACGGCGTTGAGCCGCCGCGGATCGCCCCCGGCGTGCACGATCGTCGCCAGCGGCAGCGCCATGGGCAGGCTCAGCAGCGGCAGCAGCAGGGCCACCGAGCCGGCCCCGGCTACGGTCAGCGCCACCGGCACCAGGTAGGCCAGCGCCAGCAGGGCGTCGTACTCGAGCCTCGCACTCTGCGCTCCCAGCGTCACCGCCAGGGTGCGCTTGCCGCTGGCGCGGTCGGTGTCGAGGTCGCGCAGGTTGTTGACCACCAGCACGGCCGTGATGAGCGCACCCACCGGCACGGCCGCCGCGAACGCCAGCGGCTCCCAGGACAGGGTCTGCAGGTAGGTCGTGCCGGCCACGGCCACCAGGCCGAAGAAGATGAAGACGAAGACCTCGCCCAGCCCGTGATAGCCGTAGGGCCAGGGACCGCTGGTATAGAGGAAGGCACTGGCGATGGCGGCCAGGCCGAGGATGACGATGATGAGTCCACCGACCCAGGCCAGGTAGAGACCGACGAGGCCCGCCAGGCCGACGATGGCCACGAGGCCTGCGAGCATCTCCCGCTCGCTGAGCAAGCCCAGCGCGGCGGCCCGTGGCGGACCCAGCCGCTCATGGGTGTCCACCCCGGAGTGGAAGTCCGCGAGATCGTTGCCCACGTTCGACGCGATCTGGAGCAGCAGGGCCACCGCCAGGCAGCCCAGCGCGGGCAGGATGGCGAAGACACCCATGCCCACCGCGACCCCGAGCCCGACCAGCACCGGCCCCACCGCCGCGGGCAGGGTGGCCGGACGGACCGCCACCCACCAGGCGTGCAGCCGCGGGGGGCGTGGTCCGGCCGTCGTCAGGCGCTCGGTCATGGGCGGGCTGGCTCCCTCGATCAGGGCCGTCGCGGGAAGCGCGAGAAGTCGGGCGGGCGCTTCTCGAGGAAGGCCCGGCTGCCCTCGTGTGCTTCCTCGGTCAGGTAGAAGAGCATGGTCGCATCACCGGCCAGCTCCTGGATGCCCGCCAGCCCGTCCACGTCGGCGTTGAAGGAGCGCTTCAGCAGGCGGATGGCGGTGGGACTCTTCTGCAGGATCTCGTGCGCCCACTCGACGCCCTCGTCCTCCAGCCGCCCGAGCGGCACGACCGCGTTGACGAGGCCCATGTCGAGCGCCTGCCGGGCGCTGTACTGGCGGCACAGGTACCAGATCTCGCGGGCTTTCTTGTGGCCCACGATGCGGGCCAGCATGGTCGCGCCATAGCCGCCGTCGAAGCTGCCGACCTTGGGCCCGGTCTGGCCGAAGACGGCGTTCTCCGAGGCGATGGTCAGGTCGCAGACCACGTGCAGCACGTGGCCGCCGCCGATGGCGTAGCCGTTCACCAGGGCGATGACCGCGATGGGCAGCGAGCGGATGAGCCGCTGCAGATCGAGCACGTTGAGGCGAGCGGTGCCATCGTCGTCGCGATAGCCACCCTCGGTCTTGACGTTCATGTCACCGCCCGAGCAGAAGGCGACCTCGCCCGCGCCGGTCAGCAGCACGACCCCGATGGAGCTGTCGTCGCGCACCCGCCGGAAGGCGTCGATGAGCTCGTCCACGGTCCGCGGCCGGAAGGCGTTGCGCACGTGCTGGCGGTCGATGGTGATCTTGGCGATGCCCGTGCCCGAGTGCTCGTAGCGGATGTCCTCGTAGCGGTGGGCGGTGGTCCATTCGATGGGCATGGGTCTCCTCAGGCTGCGGCGGTGTCGGGCAAGGCCTCGTCCACGAGGCGCATGAAACGGTCGGGGCGCTCCAGGTGCGGGGTATGGCCAGACCCATCGATCACGCCCAGGCGCGCATCGGGCATGCCGGCGGCCACGGCTCGGGCCCGCTCCAGACCGACGCCGTCGCGCGCGCCGGCGACCACCAGCGTGGGCACGGCGATCGCTCCGAGCCGGTCGTGCAGCGGCGTCATGGCGCCCTGCCCGGCGCCGCGCAGCGAGGCCGCCAGGCCGGTCGTCCCGTGGCGGAGGCGTTCCCGCCGTTGCGCCTCGCGGACCTCCGCTGGCAGGTCGGCGTGGCTGGCGAACAGCGGCTGCGCCTCCCAGCGCTCGACGAAGGCCCTGACGCCATCGCGCTCGATCTCGTCGGCCAGGCGCTCGTCGGCGGCTCGGCGGGCAGCCCGGTCCGCGGGATCGGCGATGCCCGCCGAGGGACTTTCCAGCACGAGGCCGGCGAGGTCGGCCGGATAGGCCACGGCCAGGGTCAGGGCCAGCCGGGCACCCATGGAGTAGCCGATGACGGTCGCGGGCACAGCCTCCAGCAGGGCCAGCAGGTCGTGCAGCCCGGAGGCCTGCCGCTCGAGCGCGTACAGGGCCGGATCGGCAGGGGCGTCCGAGCCGGCGTGGCCGAGCAGGTCCGGGGCGATCACCCGGTGCCGTTCGGCCCAGGCCGGCAGACATCGCGCCCACGATCGCGCCGAGCCAGTGAAGCCGTGGAGCAGGAGCAGCGGCGGGCCGGACCCGGCGGTCAGCACGTTGAGGCTCACCGGTCCGCTCCCAGGGCCGCAGCTACGGCGGCGAAGGCCGCCTGATGCAGCGCCACGTTGCGCGACCGCTCGGTCCGCAGGTGCAGCACGTCCACGCCCGGCCGCGCGAAGGCAGCCTCCAGGGCGGCCGGCAGGTCGCCGCCTCCGAGCGCGGCGTGCCGCGCGCCCAGCGCCCTGATCACCGGGCCGAGATCCAGGCCGTGGGGCGTGCCGAAGAGCGTCTCGAAGTCCCTCGGCAAGCCCAGGTCCGACCGCTCCTCGCGCGCCTGCGGCAGGAAGGAGAAGATGCCGCCGCCGTCGTTGTCCACCAGCACGAGCGTGGCATCGAGACCCAGCCGGACCCCGGCGGCGAGCGCCGTCAGGTCGTGCAGGAAGGAGAGGTCGCCCACGATGCCGACCACCGGCTGCGCCAGGCCGGCGCCCGCGCCGAAGGTCGTCGAAAGCAGGCCGTCGATGCCGTTGGCACCACGGTTGCCGATGAAGCGCAAGGGGGAGGGCGTGGTCGGCAGGAAGGCGTCGAGGTCGCGCACGGGCATGCTGTTACCCACGACCACCACGGCATCAGCCGGGAGGGCCTCCGGCAGCGCCCGCGCCACAGCGCCCTCGAAGGGCTCGTCGAGCCGCTCGAACCAGGCGTC
Organism: uncultured Chloroflexia bacterium; assembly: GCA_963800275.1. Taxonomy (GTDB): domain Bacteria; phylum Chloroflexota; class Limnocylindria; order Limnocylindrales; family CSP1-4; genus JAFMJV01. The sequence continues at coordinate 308,035 of CAWDAI010000006.1, read as the reverse complement.
CAGCGCGGTGGCAGCGGCGCGGTCCGCCTCGATCCAGCCGGCGCGCCAGCCGGGGTCGGCAGAGCGCTCGCCCTGGACGGCCTCGGCCGCCATGTCGGCGAAGGCGACCGGGTCGGCCATGACCAGCTCGCGACCCGGGCGCAGCGGGCGGTCCCAGCCGGCTCCGTCGTCCACGAGCATGGTCGGAGCCTCCAGTCCTTCGAGCCACTCACCGAGCACGCGCGACGTGGGTGTGGCTCCGAAGCGGACGACCAGGTCAGGCCGGTGGGTCGTGCGGAACCGTTCGAGTCGCACGAGGGCCTGGTGACTGCCCACGACGTAGCCCGGCGCCCCGCCCGCGCGCACGTTGGCGAGGGCGTCAGCCACGATGGGCGCGTCGAGTGCGGTCGCCAGCCGGCTCAGCGCTGCGGCGAAGCCCGGCCGGTCGAGCGGCCCGCTCACGAGCAGCGGGCGGGCGGACCGCCGCGCGGCGCGCACAACCTGCTCGCCGGCCTCGACCGGCAGCAGCACCGGGGCGGGCGGTTCGAGCCGAGGCGCTCCCGGCTCGTCCCCGGCCAGCGAACCCACTGGCAGCAGCGGCTCGCGGAAGGGCATGTTCAGCTGCACGGGGCCGGCCGGAGCCGAGCTCGCCACCGACAGGGCGCGCTCCACGGTGGACCGCGCCTCTACCGCGGCCTCGTCGGCGTCAGTGGGTACCGCCAGCCCGGCGTACCACTTGGCGTGGCGCCCGTAGAGCTCCACCTGGTCGATGGTCTGGGGGGCCCCGATCCCGTGCAGCTCCGGTGGCCGGTCGGCCGTCAGGAGGAGCAGCGGGACACGCCCATAGCGGGCCTCGGCCACGGCCGGCGCGAACTCCACGCTGGCCGTGCCGGAGGTCGCGAGGACCGCGACCGGACGGCCCGTCGCCCGCGCTGCCCCGAGGGCGAAGAAGGCACCGGCACGTTCGTCAAGGTGGATCCAGTGGCGCAGGGCCTTCTCGGCATACAGGGCCAGGGCCAGTGGCGTAGAGCGCGAACCGGGACAGATGACCACGTCGCGCACGCCCCCGGTCACCAGCGCCCCCACGATCGCCCGCAGCGGCCCCGCGGGCGTCACGTACGCGCTCACGCTTCGAAGCGCCCGAGCGCCGAGCCCAGCGCCAGCAGCTTGGTCGCCGATTCGGCCCACTCGCGCGCCGGATCCGAGTCGGCCACGATGCCACAGCCGGCGAAGAGGGTCGCCTGGTCGCCCTCGATCACGCCCGAACGGAGGGCGACCACGAACTCGCCGTCGCCGTGGCGATCGACCCAGCCGACCGGTCCCGTGTACCAGCCGCGCTCGTGCACCTCCTCCTCGGCGATGAGCTCAAGGGCCAGGTCTCGGGGCGCGCCCCCCACAGCCGGCGTGGGATGCAGCCGTTCCACCAGGGCGAGCACGTCGCTGTCCGCGCCGAGTCGGCCGCTGACCCGCGTGACGAGGTGTTGCACGTGCTCGTAGCGCTCCACCTCGGGGGCCGCGGGGATGTCCAGCTCGTCGGTCACCGGCCCCAGCGCGTCGCGCAGCATCGTCACCACCACCGCGTGCTCTTCCCGCTCCTTGTCGCTCGCCAGCAGCGCCGCCGCCAGCGCGGCGTCAGCCTCGGGATCGCTCGCTCGGGGGGCGGAACCGGCCATCGCCACCGTCCGCAGCTCGCGCCCGCGCAGCTCCACCAGTCGCTCTGGCGTGGCCCCCAGGAAGGTGCGCGGCCCGCGCGCGAAGGCGAACAGGGTCGAGGCCGGCGCGGCCACCTGCAGGCGGCGCAGCACGGCGCCCGTGTCGATGGCTGCATCCGCCCGCACGCTGACCTGGCGCGAGAGCACCGCCTTGTCGAGGCGACCGCGACCGACCGCGCCCGCCAGTCGCGCCACCGACGCCCGCCAGCCGGCTTCGTCGGGTGCCTCGGCCACGAGCTGCAGCCGCGCCCGGGGCGGGCCGGCCGGAACGGCCGGCAGGCCCGACAAGTGGGACCACGTCTCGGCCAGGGCCAGGGCCATCGTGGCGGCGGGTACACCTCCCGGCTCCACCACCATCGAGGCCGTCAGCCAGGCTCCCTCCGGCGTCGTCGACTGGAGCAGTGCCGGCAGGGTCAGGCAGCTGGCCTCGAACCCCTCCCACACTGCCGAGGCCGGCGGCTGCTCGTCGAATCCGAACCCTCCCAGCAGCATCGGACCGGTCCCGCGTGGCGCGTCGCCGGTGTCGATGAGCGCCCGTTCCAGCAGCTGCCGCCAGGCGAGCGAGATGATCCCGAAGCGCGCGGCGTGGCTCTGGCGCGCAGACCAGGCCTCGCCCACGCCGACCAGCGAGATCCCGGCGGCCGGCTGCAGCAGCAGCGCTGCCCCCAGTGGACGCGCCGCTGCGTACAGCACCACCGGATCGACCGCCGCGACAGGCACCGACAACGACACCAGGATGGGTCCCTCAGGCGTGCCCAGGCGCGCCAGGAGCGGCGCGAAGCCCGCCCGCAGGTCGGGTCTGGTAGCTCGCTCGGCGACGGTCATCGGCCTGCCCCCGCGATGCCCGCGATGCGCTCCTCGTCCACGCCCACGCCGCGCAACAGCAGCAGGCGCAGCGTGGGCTGGGCATCCTCCAGGCGGCCGGGATCGTCAGCCATCAGCCAGCGCATGACGACCTCGTCGAGGGCCCCGAACCAGGTCATGCCCGCGACCTGCGTATCGAGCGGTTCGATGAAGCCGGCCGCGACGGCTGCGTCCAGTTGGGCGGCGATGATGCCCGAGAAACGCGCGTGGAGCCGCTGGAGCTCGGCCTGGAACTCGGGACCGGCGCCCACCGCGTCGATGAGGAAGAGACGCGCCATCGTGCGGTGGCCGGCGAACACGCCCAGCACCGTCCCGAGGGCGACGTCGGCCCGCATGATGGGATCGTCGATCGCACCGATGGCCCGCTCCACCTTGGCCACCAGGCGATCGGCCGTCGTGCGCAGCAGCTCGAGGAACAGCTTCTCCTTGGTCGGGAAGTGGAAGTAGACGCCGCCCTTGCTCGTCTCGGCCTGCCGCCCGACCTCGTCCACGCCGGCGCCGCGATAGCCGTGCTGGCTGAAGACCGAGAAGGCCGCGTCGAGGATCCGCTCCCGCCGCTTGGCGCTCCGTTCCTGCTGCATCGCCAGAAGGCCCTCCGAAAGATACCGACTGATGCGTCGGTTTCGCGCTGAAGGGTAGCACTCACCCGGCCGCCTGCAGGTATACGCCCCACAATTCCTATCGAGATATGGGACAATAGCCACCGCATGAGAGTCTCCGCCAAGGCCGACTACGCTGCCCGTGCCGCCGTCGAGCTGTCCACCGCCACGGACAAGCCGATGAAGGCCGACCGCATCGCGCAGGCCCAGGACATCCCGGCCAAGTTCCTCGAGACCATCCTCCTGGAGCTCAAGCACGCCGGCATCGTGCGCAGCCAGCGCGGCCCTGACGGCGGCTACACCCTGGCCCGGCCGCCAGAGGAGATCAGCGTGGCTGACGTCATCCGGGCCGTGGACGGACCCCTGGCCAACGTGCGCGGCGACCGGCCGGAGAACATGGAATACGCGGGCGCGGCCGCGCCGCTGACCGACGTCTGGATCGCCGTGCGCGCGGCCTTGCGGGACATCCTCGAGACGACGACGCTGGCCAACCTGCGCGACGGGCAGCTGCCACCGCGTGTGGCCGCGCTCGCCGACGACCCCGAGGCCTGGGTCTCACTGGGACGCATCCGCGGCGCCGGCGGCAGCGGTACCGGCCGTCGCCGGGGCAGGGCTCAGCCGAAGGTCAACAGCGCCAGGTCGTAGAGGACGACCTCCGCCAGACCGTCGAGCGTGACCCGCGCCGCGTCGATCGTACGCGGCCACTTCTCCAGCGCGACCAGGCCCAGATACGTGCCCTCCCCGGGTGCTTCGAAGCTTGCCGAGCGACGCCAGGCGCTCCCCTCACGAGCGCTTAGCTCGATGTCGACCGGCCCCGCTGCTCCGCGCAAGCCGAGGACGTAGACGAGCGCGTGACAGCGCAAGGGCGGACCGCCGGCCGGGATGACCAGCGCACCGGAGCGACCGTCGAAGCGGATGGTCGGGAGCTCGCCGGGGTCGACCGTCCCCCCCTCGACCTCCAGCGGCGGATCGCCCTCGAAGACCGACCAGGTCACCTCCGCCTCCAGCCAGGCCGCTTCCTGCGCGATGTGCGCCGACCGCAGGAAGCGTCCCGGCGCGGGCTCGTAGCCGTGGTCCTCGGCCCGCACCATGGCCCCGCGCACGCCCGGCATCGGCAGTCCCCGGAACGAGCGGCGCTTGCGAGCCTCCGTCAGTCCGGCGGCCTCGTTGGAGGTGATGGCCGTGGCTTCCTGGCCGAACATGTCGTTGACCGGGAAGCCCTGCAAGCGCAACTTGCTGCCGAAGCGCGAAGGGCTGCGCGCGAGCGTGCGCATCTCCTCCATCAACGCCCGCGTGCGCGGTTGCCAGCGGTCGATGACGTGGTCGACCTGCCCGGGGATCTCGAAGGGCACATCGGGTAGCTGGAAGGCATGCGTGGAGGTGGTCGCGCGCGTCCGCTTGGCCTGGAACTCCTGCCACGATCTGGTGAAGTAGTGGTTCATCTGGAGGTTCGCGTAGCTGGGATCCTCGATGACCGTGGCCACCTCCGACGTTGGCTCGCCCGCGGTGTTGACCGTGCGGCCGTGGACGGTGGTGGCGTTGTGGATGCCCACGCGGGCGGTCCCCCGCGGTCGGATGATGGGCTTGGCCAGCACCTCGCTCGTGCCCATGCGCGGCACCTGCTCGCTGTACTCGCGATAGGTCTCGGTCACCAGCCCCTCGGCCGGCGTGCGATGGCCGGAATAGCAGAACTCCTTGCGCGAGACGAGCACCTGTTCGGCGTCGGGGTAGCGGGCCATCACGTCGCGGATGGACTCGTCTTGCTCGGGCACCAGGAACTCGTCGATGTCCACGTAGGCGATCCACTCGGTCGTGTGGCCGAAGAAGCGCACGACGTGGTTGTTGGCGTCACGCTGCAGGCCACGCATGGGGAAGTAGACGGTGGTCACGACGCCGTGGTCGGCGTAGGGCTTGAGCACCTCGTGCAGCTCGTCGGTGGAGCCGTTGTCATAAAGGAAGAAGTGGTCCACGCCGATGGCCATGTGGTGGCACAGCCACTCCTCCATGTTGGGCGCCTCGTTCTTGAGGATGGCCATGACCGAGACGTCGAAGCGGCCGCGGTCCATGAGCACCGGACGCGGATCGCCCTCGACCGCCTCGCTGCGACCGAGCACCCGCCCCAGGCGCCTGCCGAGTGTCATCCGGGCAGCCTACCCGGTCGCGATGATGAAGAGGTCGTAGAGCGTGACCACCTCGACCTCGCCCGTCAGCCGGAGGCGCAGGCGGCTGCCGGCCACGGGCCGCTCGGCGATCTCCACGATGCCCGCCAGGCTGCTGGAGGGTGGCAGGTCAAGGTCGGTGACCGCGAGCTCGTCGCCTTGCTCAGCGATGATCTCCGCCCGCAGGTGCACGGGGCCCGTGCTCGCGAGCAGGAAGCCCAGGCTGTAGCAGCGCAGCTTCTCGTCGCGCGGGAGGGGCACCGCCAGCTCCGCCTCGCCCCCCTTGAAGGTCACGCTGGCCGGGCCGTCCCCCGCAAGGGTCAGCCCCGCCCTCGTGGAGGCGCCGCTGACCGGCAGCTCCGGTGCCAGCGAGAGGCTGTTCACGAGTCGGCCGCGCATGTGCTCCACGAGGGCCTCCACGTGCGCCGAGCCCGACAGCGCGTCGCGTGCCGGGACGACCGGCTGGTCGGACAGGTCGGCCACGAGGCCCACGCCGTCATACAGGTTCACCAGCCGCACCGTCGCGAACCGGCCCGCCTCGTCCAGGCCGGCCGCGTAGTTGGCCAACGCGAACTCGCCGAAGCGAAACAGGTCGTTGGGCCGCGGGAAGTAGGCGAAGCCGAGCTGGCTGCCGTAGGTGTACGGCCGCGGATCGAGGCGCGCCAGCCACTCGAGGGTCGTCCGCGTCCGCGCCGAGAAACGCGCGGCCGCGTCGTTGGTGGCCAGGGTCGGGAGGTCGAAGTCCACAGCCGGGCGGGCGATGCGGCCGGTGGCAGACCCGCGGAAGCGCTTGGCCTCGAACTCCTCGAACGAGCGCGTGTAGTAGTGCGACAGTTGGGCCACGCCGCTGACTTCCGCCTCGTACGTGCGCGTTGGCTGGCCTGCCGCCGGGACGTCAGCCGGGAAGGCCAGGTGGATGTCCACGGCCGAGACCGCGCGCGGGCGTACGATCGACTTCACCCGTGGCGGCGCAGCCGTGCCGAGCCCGAGCACATCGGCCACCTGGGTGTAGTTGTCGATGGTCAGCCCCTGCGGCTTGCGACGGTGGCCGCTGAAGCCGATCTCCACGCGCGGCACGCGCACGTCGGCGGCCTCGGGGAAACGCGCCAGGAAGGCCGGGATGTCGTCGTCGAGGAGCGGCACCAGGAACTCGTCGGGGTCGTAGAAGGCCAGCCAGTCGGCGGTCGTGCCGAACATGCGCAGCGCGTGGTTGTAGGCCGCCAGTTGGCCGCCGCCGAGGGGCCAGTCGATGCGCGTCACCAGGCCGTGGTTGATGTAGCGCTCCAGCAAGGCAGCACTGCCATCGGTGCTGCCGTTGTCGTAGATGAAGAAGTGGCTCACGCTGAGCGCGATGTGATAGGCCAGCCACTCCTCGAGGTAGTCGACCTCGTCCTTGACGATGGCCACGATGGCCACGCCGAGGCCCGGGCCGTCAAGCAGCGGACCGCGACCGCGGACGTTGGGCGGTTTGGCCCGGCGCATCTTGCCCGGAGTCTTGCGGGCGCGGCCCGGCGCTCCGGCGTCGGCGGGCACGACGGACGGGCTGCCCCCGGCCCCCAGCAGTCGGCCCAGGCTGCCCCGCAAGCGGCCCCCGCGGGCGGATTCAGCCATAGGCCATCAGGAAGAGGTCGCGCACATCGATCTGGCCATCACCCGAGGCCAGCGCGATCGTGACGGCATCGACGAGCAGAGGCTCCGCAGCCAGCTCCACCACGCCCGCATAGATCTTGCCGGCGTCGAACCTCAGCTCCAGCGGGGCTGCCTCCTGCGCCTCACCTGCCGCGCGCTCGAGGTGGGCGACGAGGCGTGTGTCAGTGGTGGCGCTGACCACCAACCCCACGGCGTAGACCCGTCGCCGGCCGTCGGCCTCGACGTCGAACCTGACCGCGCCGTCGCTGACCTCGGCCTCCGCGAGCGTCGCGAGCAAGGCACCACGGGCGCGTTCGAGCAAGGGCTGGAGATGGATCGAGCCGGAGAGCTCGCCCACATGGAACTCGTGATCGAAGCCGCTGACCACGCCCACGAAGCCGATACCCTCGCTGAACAGGTTGGTCAGGCGCAGCGCAGGCTCACGACGTGGCTCGGGCTCCTCGGCCAGGATGTTCGCGACCGCGAACTCGGCGAACAGACCCAGGTCGTTGAAGCGCGGGAACTGCCGCAGCTCCAGCTCGCTGCCGTAGCGGTAGGGGCTGGGTGCGAGGCTGGCCATGTGTTCCATCATCGCCCGCGTGCGATCGGCGAAACGGGCCGCGGAGTCGTTCACGCCCAGCGCCGGCAGGTCGAAGGGGATGGCCGGGCGGGCGATGCGACCGGTGGCCGAGCCGCGGAAGCGCTTGGCCTCGAACTCCTCGAACGATCGCGTGTAGTAATGGTTCAGCTGGACATACTCCCAGCAGGGCTTGCCCACCGTCCGGCTGGGAACCGGCTCGCCGTCCGGCCCGCGCGGGTCGTCGGCCAGGGTGGCGGTGTGGATGCCCATGGCCGAGACGGATCCCGGCCGCAGCGCCGTCTTGACGCGCGGCGGCTTGGACGGGTCACGGCCAAAGACGTCGGCCACCTCAGTGTAGGCCTCGATGGTCAGCGCCTCGGGCGGCTGGCGGTAGCCGGAGAACCCGAAGTCCACGCGCGGGATGCGCACGTCCGCAGCGTCAGGGAAGCGTGCCAGCAGCGCGGGGATGTCGTCGTCCACCAAGGGCACCACGAACTCATCCACGTCGAAGAAGGCGAGCCACTCGAAGGATGGGCCGAAGAAGCGGAGGGCGTGGGAGTAGGCGTCGATCTGGCCGCCTGGCAGGGGCCAGTGCAGCAGCGTGACCAGGCCGTGGTTAAGCCACGGCTCGACGACCTCGGGCAGGGCGTCGGTGCTGCCGTTGTCGTAGATGAGGAAGTGCTGGACGCCGAGCGCGTGGTGGTAGGCCAGCCATTCGTCGAGGTAGGGTGCCTCGTCGCGCACGATGACCACGACCCCCAGGCGCAGACCCGGAGCAGAGAGCAGCGGACCCTTGCCGATCACGTTCGGTGGCGTCGCTCGCTGGCGCTTGCGCGCAGATGGGGAAGGCGCCCCCGGGTCACCCCGGAGGCGCTTCATGACACCGCGTGAACGATCGAGCATGGGTGTGGCGGACGGGATACGCCACCCCGCCCGGGTCTAGACCTCCTTGAACTCGCCTTCGACGGCCTCGTCGTCGCCTTCGGCAGTATCGCCTGCGGCGTCGTCGCCTGCACCGCCGGCAGCGGCCCCATCGGGCGCGGCCTCCGCGGCGTCGGCCTGGTAGGCCTTGGTGGCGACCTCCTGCAGGACCGTGGTCAGCTCACCCGTGGTGGTCTTGACCGCGGCGTCGTCCTCGCCCTTGATGGCTTCGCGGACGGCCGCGATCTTGGCCTCGACCGAGGACTTCTCCTCGGCGCTGACCTTGTCACCGAGGTCCTTGAGCGTGCGCTCGGCCTGGAAGGCCAGGGCGTCGGCCTGGTTGCGCGCCTCGATCGACTCGCGCCGGGCCTTGTCCTCGACCGCGTGCTCCTGGGCCTCCTTGACCATGCGATCGACGTCCTCGTTGGAGAGCATCGAGCTGGCCGTGATACGCACCGACTGCTCGCGGCCAGTGGCCTTGTCCTTGGCCCTCACATCGAGGATGCCGTTGGCATCGATGTCGAAGGTGACCTCGATCTGGGGCACGCCGCGCGGCGCCGGCGGGATGCCGTCGAGGATGAAGGTGCCCAGCGTCTTGTTGCCGCTGGCCATCTCGCGCTCGCCCTGCAGGACGTGGATCTCCACCTGCGGCTGGCTGTCGCTGGCGGTGCTGAAGACCTGGCTCTTGGAGGTCGGGATGGTGGTGTTGCGGTCGATGAGCCGGGTCATGACCCCGCCCAGCGTCTCGATGCCCAGGGAGAGCGGCGTGACGTCGAGCAGCAGCACGTCCTTGACATCGCCGGCCAGCACGCCTGCCTGGATGGCGGCACCGATGGCCACGACCTCGTCGGGGTTGACGCCCTTGCTGGGCTCCTTGCCCCCGAACATGGCCTTGACCGCCTCGACCACCGCCGGCATGCGCGTCTGACCACCGACGAGGATGACCTCATCGATGTCGCCGGCCTTGAGACCGGCGTCCTTGAGCGCCGCCTCGACCGGCTTCCTGGTGGCATCCACGAGGTCCTTGACCAGCTCTTCGAGCCGGGCGCGCGTGAGCGTGACCACGAGGTGCTTGGGGTTGCGGTCGGAGTCGACCGTGATGTAAGGCAGGTTGATCTCGCTCGAGCTCGTGGTCGAGAGCTCGATCTTGGCCCGCTCCGCGGCTTCCTTCAGGCGCTGCAGGGCCTGCTGGTCCTTGGAGAGGTCGATGCCCTGCTCCTTCTTGAACTCCGAGAGCAGCCAGTCGATGACCTTCTGGTCGAAGTCGTCGCCGCCAAGGTGGGTGTCACCATTGGTCGCCTTCACTTCGAAGACGCCATCGCCCAGCTCCAGGATGGAGATGTCGAAGGTGCCGCCGCCGAGGTCGTAGACGGCGATGACCTCGTCGGTCTTCTTGTCCAGGCCGTAGGCCAGCGACGAGGCCGTGGGCTCGTTGATGATGCGCTTGACCTCGAGGCCGGCGATGCGACCGGCGTCCTTGGTGGCCTGGCGCTGCGTGTCGTCGAAGTAGGCCGGCACGGTGATGACGGCGTCGGTCACGGGCTCGCCGAGGTAGGCCTCCGCGTCCGCCTTGAGCTTCTGCAGGGTCATGGCGCTGATCTCGGGCGGGCTGTAGGTCTTGCCGTCCGCGAGCGCGACCACGATGCCGTCGCTATTGCCATCCTTCTCGACCTTGTAAGGCACGAGATCGATGGAGCGCTGGACCTCGGGGTCGTCCCAGCGGCGGCCGATGAAGCGCTTGATGGAGTAGATGGTGTTGGCAGGGTTGGTGATGGCCTGGCGCTTGGCGATCTGGCCGACGAGCCGCTCGCCCTGCTTGCTGAAGGCCACCACGCTCGGGACCGTGCGTCCGCCTTCCGCCGAAGGGATGACGGTGGGCTCACCGCCCTCCATGACGGCGATGGCCGAGTTGGTGGTTCCGAGGTCGATACCGATGATGCGTCCCATGTAGGTGGGTCCTCCTTGTCTGGGGAGTCGGGTTTCCTGATTGGTCCTGGTCGTGTCGTGATCGCTTGGTGATGGGCAGTCCGTCGTCAGCCGTCGTTGCGGGCGACTGCCACGAGGGCCGGCCTCAGCACCCGGCCACGGATGGTGAAGCCGCGCTGGAGGACCTTGATGACCGTGCCGTCGGGCACGTCGGCGGTGTCCTCGTAGCTGATGGCCTGCTGCGTCTGGGGGTCGAAGGGCTCGCCCTCGCCGCCCATGTCCTCGATGCCCTCGGCCTCGAGCAGCGCCCGGAGCTTGCGATCGATGGCCGTGATGCCGCCGACCCAGGGGCTGTCCTGGGCGTCGGCCGGCACGTGCTCGACCGCGAGGTCGAAATCGTCGGCGAGGTCCAGCACGCGGATGAGCAGCCGGTCACCGGCGAGGCCTGCGGCCTCCGCCTGCTGCTCCTCGGTCCGCCGTTTGAGGTTGGCGTAGTCGGCGCGGGCCCGCTGCCAGCCGGCCTCTGCCTCCTCCGCCCGCTGCTCCGCAGCCTCCAGCTGCTCGGTCAGCTCATCGATGCGCGCGCTCAGCGAAGCTCCGGCGGTATCAAGCTCCGCGATGCGCTCCTCGGCTCGGGTGCCACCACGCTTGGCGGCACTGGCCTTGGCCTGCTCGGGATTGCCGTTGGTGGGGACGCCGTCGGCGCCCTCGTGTTCGTCTTTCATGCGTATAGGTGATCCACCAATTCGTTCATGAGGCCGCGCACGTAGCGGACCGTGGAGATGGCATGGGGGTAGGCCATGCGCGTGGGGCCGATGACACCGACGACGCCGATGGCGCGATCGGAACGGCCGTAGGGAGCGACGACGAGGGAGACGTCGTGCATCTCTTCATGCTGGTTCTCGCGGCCGATGAAGACGGTCACGTCATTCGAGGCGATCAGGCGCTGCGCCAGGCCACCAAGGTAGGCCCGGTCCTGCAGCACCGAGAAGACCCGACGCAGGTGCTCGGAACGCGCGAACTCGGGCTCCTCCATGACATTGAGCAGGCCCTCGCTGAAGACCTCCTCGATGGCATTGGCATCGAACTCGTGCATCACCCGCGACACGCGCTGGACGGCCTGGGTGAACAGGGGGTCCACCGAACCCGGACGCTCACGCAGCGTGTCGAGCACGGCGTCCACCTCCGGGGTCGTCTTGGCCTTGAGCACACGATCGACGCCGCGGGCGATCTCCTCCAGCTCGGAGGCGCGGTACTCGTGCTCGAGCGTCAGCAGCACCTGCTTGACGGGACCGACGGCCATGACCAGCAGGAGGCTCGCCGAACGCTCGGCCGTGGGCACGATGTCGATGCGCCGGATGCGGCAGGAGGGCGGCTTGATGGGCGTGGCGATGGCCGCCGCCCGGGTCGCGCTCGCAAGCGTGGATGCCGCCAGCCGGAACCACTGCTCATTGGCGAACTCCACCTGGCCGAACTGGTGGCGGATCATCAGCTGCTCCACCGGCGCCAGCGTGACCTGGTCGGAGATCGACTCCACGTAGAGTCGGTAGCCACGGTCGGTAGGCACCCGTCCCGCGCTCGTATGCGGGTGGTCCAGCAGCTCCGCGGTCTCGAGCTCGGCCATGATGTTACGCACCGTGGCGGGGCTGACCGAGAGCGCGTACTTCTGCACCAGCGCCACGCTGCCCACAGGCTGCGCGGTGGCGACGTATTCCTCGATGATCGCCCGCAGGATGGCCGCGGAGCGGTCCTCCAGCGGTCCCGGGCGTACCTTGCGCCTGGCCAATCGATCTTCGTCCTCGTCTGTTTCGGTCCCGGTTCGGAGTTAGCACTCTAACCTCACGAGTGCTAACGTTACGAGCCTTATCCTATCAGTCACCTGTCCTGAGTGTCAACGCCGCCGAAGTTCACTTGTGAACGGCCAGCGACTATGTCCGGGGTGAACGGCCAGCGACTTTGTCACGGTCGCTCGCATGGAACCGACCGACGATCCGCTCGACGACCCTGCGATCATCCGCCGGGTCGATGTCCTCACCCATCTCCGGGATGGCACGATCGATCTCGACCAGGCCGCGGCCATCCTCGCGGTGTCCGGTCGCCAGGTCCGCCGTCTGCTCGCCGCCTGGTTGGGATCGGGTGCGCTGGCCCTGGTCCACGGCAACCGGGGACGCCGTCCGGTGAACCGCACCGATGCAGATCTGCGGACCCGCATCCTGGGGCTCGTGGACGATCGATACAGGGACATCAACCGGGCCCATCTCGCCGAGTTGCTCGAGGCGCACGAGGGCATCATCGTCCCGGTCCGGACCTTGCGGCGGATCCTCGACGAGGAGGGTCGGCCCTCGCCGGTTCCCCACCGCGCGCCCCGCCACCGAAGCCGCCGACCCCGGAAGGAGCGAGCCGGACAGCTGCTCCAGGCCGATGGCAGCAAACATCGCTGGTTCGGCCCGGACCATCCCTTCGCGACGCTCGTGGGCGCCATCGACGACGCCACGAGCCACGTGACCGGTGGTACGTTCCGGACGCAGGAGGATGCCGCAGGCTACCTCGAGGTGCTGACCCAGACGAGCCACGACCACGGCCTCCCCTGGGCCTTCTACACCGACCACCACGGCATCTTCAAGCGGGATCCGCGCGAGGCGCCGAGCATCCTCGAAGAACTGGCCGGGGAGCGGCAGCCGACGCAGGTGGGACGTGCCCTGGAGCTGGCGGGCATCGGCTGGATACCCGCCTCGTCGCCCGAGGCGAAGGGTCGCGTGGAGCGGCTGTGGGGGACGGCCCAGGACCGGCTCGTGACGGAGCTGCGTCTGGCCGGCATCACCACCATCGACGAGGCGAACGCCTTCCTGCCCGGCTACCTCGCCCGCCACAACGAGCGGTTCGCGGTACCCGCGGTCGATCCGATGCCCGCGTGGAGGGCGTGGCCCGAGGGCCTGTCGGCCGAGGCCGTGTTCGCGTTCTGGTACCGGCGCACCGTGGCCCGCGACAATACGATCGCCTGGGATGGTGGAGCCCTGTCCCTGCCCCGTCGGTCCGATGGCCGGACCCGGGCGGGTCGCGAGATCATCGTCGCGGAGCGGCTCGACGGCAGCCTGTGGGCGGAACTCGAGGGCACACCTGGCAGCCGCTCGTCAGCGCACCGCCGTCCGCCGCGGAACTCCGCGCGCGGCCGATGAGACGCGCCGGCCCCACGCCCACCACACGGGTCGAAGACGTCCCACTCGGGGACCAGCCATCGCCGAGGACCAGGACGGGGCCATGGCGACCCGCTGCCGATCATCCGTGGCGTCGACCGTCCAAGCGTCGGTGACAAAGTCGCTGGCCGCAAGAGTGACAAAGTCGCTGGCCGTCGACACGCCGCCGAAGTTCACCCGCGCCAAGGGTGTGTACCTGACGCTTCGCCCAGCGCCAGCGTCTGAGTAGGCGCTAGTCTCGACGCGAGGGTCCGTCGAGCCGGCGGCCAGCGCCATGGGTCGAAGCGCAGAGGTGGAGTGGATCAAGGTGAGCGACGTTTCGAGTTTGACGACCGCATCGGCCGAGTCGCGCAGGCGGAGCTTCTGGCGTCTGCTCGGCTATGCCGCGCTGCTGGGCGTGGTCGGGGCGGCCGCGGGCATGGTATTCCTGCGTGTGACCGGCGTAGGCGCCACCGTCTACGGTGAGCCGGGCACCGGCTGGTTCGAGGGACCGGTCTGGTGGGTGGCGGTGGCCGCGGTCGCGGGTCTCGTCGTGGGCCTCCTCCGCCGAGTGCTGAAGGTGCCCCCGCAGACAGCAGGCCTGATCAAGGACCTCCAGGACGAGCACGTCGACGAGCGCGCCATGCCAGCGATCGTCGCGGTCTCTGCGGTGTCACTGATCGGTGGGGCCAGCCTCGGGCCCGAGGTCGCCCTCGGGCAGGTCGGCGGCGGTACCGCAGGCTGGATGGCCAAGCTCCGCGGTCTCGGAGACGACGACACCAGGTCACTGACGCTCAGCGGCATGGCCGGCGCATTCGGTGGCCTCTTCTCCAGCCCTCTCGTGGCCATGGCCCTCGTCGTCGAGGTCGCGCGCCCGCCGCGGCTGCGCTTCGAGCGGGTGTTCTTCGGAAGTCTGGTGGCCTCAAGCGTGGCGTTCGGCGTCTACTTCGCCATCATCGGGAGCGTGTTCCTCGGCGTCTACACGATCCCTCAATACGACTACGAGGATTGGCACCTGGTGGCTGGGGTAGGGCTCGGGCTCGTGTCGGCAGCCATGGCCATCGCGACAGTGGCCTTGCGCATGGCGGCCGGCAAGGTCTTCGCGCGGCTGCGCGTCAGCGAGATCGTCAAGCCCGTCATCGGCGGAGCGGTCTTCGGACTCATCGCGGTGGTCGTGCCGCTGACCGCCTTCACCGGGAGCGACCAACTCGCGCTCGTGCTGGCGGACGCGCAGACGCTTGGACTCGGGCTCCTGCTGGCGATCCTCGTGGGCAAGATGGTGGCCTTCGCGGTGAGCTCGGCGAGCGGCTTCATCGGCGGTCCCATCTTCCCGATCCTGTTCATCGGTGGCACATCGGGCGTCCTCATCAACCACGTGCTCCCAGACGTGCCCTTGGGGCTGGCGTTCACCTGCATGCTCGCGGCGGTCCCGGGCGCCATCGTTTCGGCGCCGTTCTCGCTGGTCCTCCTCGCGGTGCTCCTGACCCAGGTCGGGACGCTCCAGACAGCGCCGATCCTGATCGCCGTAGGCACCGCCTCACTCGTCGTCGCAGGCGTTCGCACGATCATGGCTGAACGCGCCCAGGCGAGTGGGCACGAAGAGGCCGGTCCCGACGCGGACCCAGGGGCCTAGCGCGAACCAGCGGCGATCGGGATCAGCGACGGAGGGCGGCTACCAGCTCTGGGCTTCGCCGCCCACGCGGGAGGCAGCCCGTTCCTCCTCCTCCCCACTCTGCAGGTAGGCGTGGAAGGGGTCGCCCGGCAGGCCGCGCTCCTGGCGCAGCTCGGCGAGCGGTCCGCGAACGTCGGTGAAGAAGGCGCTCCAGAGGAGGTTGTTGGCCTCGAGCACGTCGCCGCCTGCCTGGGCCTCCAGCAGCGCCGGGCGATCGACCAGCAGCGCCTTGGCGAACAGCTCCTGCAGTGTCTGCACCGAGCGGATGACCGCCGGCACCTTGGCCTCGATGTTGTGGCACTGGTCGAGCATGTAGACCGTGTCCTCGGCCGTGCGCTGGGCCACCGGGTCGTCGTCATCGCGCATGGCGTTGACGAGCTCGTGGGTGATGCGGAACATCTGGTACGGGTCGATCGAGCCGACCATCAGGTCGTCGTCGCCGTACTTCTTGTCGTTGAGGTCGAAGGCACCAAGCTTGCCCTCCGCCAGCAGCAGGGCCACGATCTGCTCGATGTTGACGCCCAGGCTGTGGTGGCCGGTGTCCACGCACACCACGGCCCGCTCACCGACCTTGTTGCAGACGGCCATGGCCTGGCCCCAGTCCTGCACGTCGGTGGAGTAAAAGGCCGGCTCGAAGATCTTGTACTCCAGGAGCATGCGCGCCTGCTCGGGCAGCCAGGCGTAGGCCTGCTGGAGCCCCTCGACGAGGCGGTGACGGCGCCAGCGCAAATCGTCCTGGCCGGGATAGTTGGTGCCGTCACCGAGCCAGACCTTGACCGCCGGGGCGCCCATCTCGTCGGCGATCTCACAGCACTCCTTGAGCGCCCCGAGGGCCTTCTCGCGCACGGCCGGGTCGGCGTTGCACATGGAGCCGAGCATGTAGTCGGCGTCCTGGAAGGTGTTCAAGTTGATGCCGCCGACACCGAGGTCCTTCGAGTTGAGGTATTCGAGCAGGCCGGTGTAGTCAGCGGTCTTGTCCCAAGGGATGTGCAAGGCCACCGTGCGCGCGATGCCCGTGTAGCGGTGCACGGTGCCGGCGTCGTCGATGCGCTCCTCCACGTTGCGCGGCGTGCCCGGATGCTGCCAGACCTTGAAGCGGGTCCCCGTGTTGAGGAAGGCCCAGGACGGCAGCTCGATGGCGAGCTCGTCCACCGCCCACAGCAGCTTCTCCTGGATCGAGCTGGCGCTCGGGTCGATCTTGGCACTCATGTCGGCGTCTCCTCGTCCTGCTGCCCGACCCGGAGCGGGCCGTCAGCGCGTTCGTCCCTGCAAGCGCCTTCATCGTAGGCCCGCCGGCGGTGGCGTGGGTGGTCCGGTCGGCAGGGACGCCGCCTGTCCGCATGGCCCCAAGTCGGGGATCGCTGCTCCCCTTCTACGGGGCGGATTCGAAGTGCCCGTAGAGGTACCGGCGTGGGACCTGTCCGCTCTGGTGGATCCGACGTGCCAGGTCGCGGCCGAAGTAGCGCCAGTGCCACGGCTCATGGGAGTAGCAAGACGCCCATCGCTTGCCCTTGGGATAGGACATGATGAAGCCGTACTTCCAACCGTTCCGGGCCAGCCACTTGCCTGACGGAGAGTCCCCGAAGCGAGTCGACAAGGGCACGCCAGGCCCGACCGAGAAGTCGATGGTGGTTCCCAGCTGATGCTCGGAGTGCCCTGCGCGAGCGGAGAAGGTCAGGGCCTTGGCGTAGCCGTAGGTGCGCGTATAGGACGCGAAGAGGGCGACCTGGTACTGATAGGAACGATAGGCCGACCGCACCGCGAGGGGCTTGCCCGCCCGTGTGGCTGCCTGCGCCAGCGCCCGCAGGTCCTTGATCATGATCTTGCGCACCTGGCCGCTGCCGGCGATGCCGGCGCGTGAGACGGAGACCAGGTCCCACGGGCGATATGCGCGGCGAAGCTTCAGGTTGGTGTCCAGCAGCGTTCGGCGCCACTGCTTGACCTTCCCGTAGCGGGTCCGCACGTCGCCCACCTCGCAGCGCGGCAGGCGCACCGCGGCCGGCTGGACCAGAGCACCGGCGGCCGGCTGGAGCGAGGACAGTCCCGCGCTGGCGACGGCCAGGCTTGGCGGCGGGGGGAGCGTGGGCGACAGCTCCTGTGCGGCGACCGGAGCCATCCCCGCGCTGATGACCGCCACGACAGACAGCAGCAGCGCCGCTGCTCGGGCGGTGGTTCGGGCAAGCATGGCCCGAATCCTACGTGGCCTCGCCGGGACCCGCAGCGAACGGCTCCTCCGGCAGCAGGCGAGAGAAGACCTCGTTGGATAGCAGGCGACCGCGCGCGGTCAGGCGCACTCGCTCGCCGTGGTCCTCGATGAGGGCGAAGTCGCGGGCCCAGGCCAGGCCCTCGGCGATGACCGGGGACGCCGTCAGCGACGGCTCGATGCCCTCACGCAGCCGCAGGCCGAGGATCGCCGCCTCCGCGATGGCCGTGGCCTCGTCGACCTCCTCGGCGCCACCCGGCGGCAAGGCCCTGCGCGCAAGCGAGCCCACATAGCCATCGAGCCGGGCCGCATTCCACCAGCGTCGCGCCGCGCCATCGGATGCGTGCGCACCCGGACCGACGGCGAGATACGGTCGGCGGCGCCAGTAGAGCAGATTGTGTCGACTCTCGTGTCCGGGGCGGGCCACGTTGGCGATCTCGTAGCGTCGCAGGCCGGACATGCGGACCAGGTCGTCGGTGAGCAGCTCCATCTGCACCGCCCGCTCGTCCGACTGCTCGGGCAACGCGCGTTCCCGCCACGCGCGCGCGCCCCGTGACAGTGGCAGATGGTCACCTTCGGGCCCGGTCAGCCCTTCGGCGTCGGGATCGTCGAGCGTCAGGGCGTACGTGGAGAGGTGCTCCGGCTCGAGCGACAGCACCGCTTCGAGCGAGGTCCGCCAGGAGGCCACGGTCTGGCCGGGCACGTCGGTCAGCAGGTCGAGGCTGACGTCCGCGAAGCCAGCCCGGCGGGACGCCTCCACCGCTGCCACCACGTGCTCGGGACGATGTCGCCGGCCCAAACGCCGGAGCTCGGCCGGGTCCATCGACTGGGCGCCGATGGAGATCCGAGACACGCCGGCAGAGCGGAAGCCCGCCAGGTCGCCGATCTCGTCCGGACCCGGGTTGGCCTCGAGGGTGACCTCGGCATCGGCGGCCAGTCCCAGCCGACCATCCACGGCTTCGAGCAGGGCGGCCACCTGGGCCGGCGCCATCAGCGATGGCGTGCCGCCGCCGAGGTAAACGCTCGTCAGCGCGGGGCGCTCGCTGCCGAAGGCCTCGACGACCGCGTCTGCCCGCAGCTCCAGCTCGGTCGCCAGCGCCTCGATGAACGAGGCGATCCGGTTGCGCGGCCCCCGGGCAGCGGCCCCGGCCACGACCACGAAATCGCAGTAGGGGCAGAGCGAGAGGCAGAAGGGGAAGTGAACGTAGAGCCCTTCCGGCGGGCGCGGCCCATCCACCTCGCTATGGGCGCGGGGCTCAGCCCTGTCGCGGGCCGTGCGGCCGGATGACGTAGGCGCCGCCGTCGCCACTCCCGCCGGTCGGTCGGTGGACCTCCTCGATAGCCGCGCGCTCGGGCTGGCCCATGGTCATGAACAGTGCGAAGCGGGTGATCGCGTGGCCCACGAAGGCGGCCGCGATGCCCAGGGTCGTGAGCACCAGCGCCCCGCCGATGAGGCCGATGGCGAACCACAGCCCGAGCGTGGGCAGTCCCCGACTGCCGGTGACCGCGCGGACCGTGAAGGCGTAGATGACCGCGGCGCTCACGACCGCCAGCCAGTCCGGCAGGTTGAGCATCAGCAGCAGCCCCAGCAGCACACCGCGGAACAGCCACTCGTCGTAGAAGGCCGTGCCCACCGCCGTGAGCACGCCGCCCGGATAGCGGCCGGGACTGGGGAAGCTGATCTGGCCGTGGACGGCGATGGCCAGGATGAAGGCGGCCACGATGCCCGCGCCCCCGTACAGCAGGCCGTAGACCATGGCTTCGGCCCGGTCGGGAGCCAGCACCAGGTTGAGCTCTGCGACCGGCGATGGATGCAAGGCGAAGATGAGCAGGGCCAGAGCCAGGCCACCGGCGTACCACGAGATCCGGCCCAGCCACACGCGCCACTCGCCATCCTGCGTGTCCCACTCGGCGGCCGAGAAACGACGGGCGTCCAGACGCAGGATGAACATCAGCGCGGCCATGCCGACGAAGAGGAAGTACTGGACGAAGCCCGGCAGCACCTACTGGGTCTCCTTGCCGCCGAGCACCGCGAGGAAGGCTTCCTGCGGGATCTCGACGCTGCCGACCTTCTTCATCCGGGCCTTGCCTTCCTTCTGCTTCTCGAGCAGCTTCCGCTTGCGGGTGATGTCGCCACCGTAGCACTTGGCCAGGACGTTCTTGCGCATCTGGCGAACGGTCTCGCGAGCGATGATATTCGAGCCCACGGCGGCCTGGACCGGGACGGTGAACATCTGGCGCGGGATGAGCTCCTTGAGGCGCTTGGTCAGCTCGCGGCCCGCGCTCTGGGCCTGGTCGCGATGCACGATCACGCTGAGCGCGTCCACCGGCTCGCCGTTGACGAGGATGTCGAGCTTCACCAGCTTGCCCGTGCGGTAGCCGATCTCCTCGTAGTCCATCGAGGCATAGCCCTGGGTGCGGCTCTTGAGCTGATCGTAGAAGTCGACGATGACCTCGGCCAGCGGCAGCTCGAAGTTCATGAGCACCCGCGTCGGGTCGAGGTACTCCATGTCCTGGAACGTGCCGCGGTGGTTCGTGGCCAGCTCCATCAGCGAGCCGATGTAGGTCGAGGGCGTGACGATGCCCAGCTTGACCCAGGGCTCGGCGATGGACTCGATCTCACCGGGATCGGGCAGGAGGGCGGGGTTCTCGACGGTCACGGTGCCGGCGCCATGGTTGAGCGTGACGAGGTACTCGACCGAGGGCGCGCTGGCGATGATGTCCAGGTCGAACTCCCGCTCCAGGCGCTCCTGCACGATCTCCATGTGCAGCAGACCCAGGAAGCCGATGCGGAAGCCGAAGCCGAGCGCCACCGACGACTCGGGCTCGAAGCTGATGGAGGCGTCGTTGAGGTGCAGCTTCTCCAGGGCCTCGCGCAGCACCGGATAATCGGGCCCGTTGATGGGATAGACGCCGGCAAAGACGAGCGCCTTGGCCGGCTTGTAGCCCAGCAGCGGTGCGGCCGCCGGGCGCTTGGCGGAGGTGAGCGTGTCACCCACCTGGCAGTCGCGCACCGACTTGAGACCCGTGGCCACGTAACCCACCTCGCCCGGGCCCAGTGACGTCACCGGCACCAGCTTGGGCCGGAAGACACCCAGCTCCACGACCTCGGCGTCCGCCCCGGAGCCCATCAGGCGCACCTCGTCAGTGGCACGGAGCGTGCCCTGGGACAGCCGGACATACGCCACCACGCCCTTGTAGGCGTCGTAGTGGGAGTCGAAGATGAGCCCCTGCAGTGGCGCCTCTGGATCGCCCTGCGGCGGCGGGATGCGCGCCACGACCGCCTCCAGCACGTCGTCCACGTTGGTGCCGTCCTTGGCGCTCACGAGGATGACCTCCTCGCGCGGGATGGCGAGCACGTTCTCCAGCTCCTCGATGACCACGTCCGGTTGGGCGCTGGGCAGGTCGATCTTGTTGAGCACCGGGATGATGACCAGGTCCAGCGAGAGCGCCAGGTAGACGTTGGCCAGCGTCTGGGCTTCGATGCCCTGGGCCGCGTCGACCACGAGGATGGCGCCCTCGCAGGCCTGCAGGCTGCGGCTGACCTCATAGCTGAAGTCGACATGGCCAGGCGTGTCGATGAGGTTCAGCGCGTATCGCTCGCCGTCGTGAGCGGTGTGCTCCAGGCGCACGGCCCGGGCCTTGATGGTGATGCCCTTCTCGCGCTCGAGGTCCATCGAGTCGAGGACCTGGCTCGTCATCTGACGCTTGTCGAGGGTATGGGTGATCTCGAGGAAGCGATCGGCCAGCGTCGACTTGCCATGATCGACGTGGGCGATGATGCTGAAGTTGCGCAGGCGGTGCTGAGGAATTCGTTCCATGGGACGTGGCCAATTCTAGCAAGGGCGGCGCCACGCACGGTCGGCGGCACGCAAGCCGCTGGCCTGGACCAACGTGTCGAGTCGCGCACTGCCGGACGGATCGGGGCGCGCAGCGAACACCATCTCACTGGCGCGCTGGACCTTCCTGCGGTACCATCTCCGTTCGCGCGCCCGCCATCGCGTCCCGGCACCCCGTGCTCGCGACGGCAGCGGCGCGAAGCTGATCACCTAGAGCTGTTGAGGACACATCACCTTGGCCCATTCATCGCGGACCTGGTCCGGCGCCCGCACCCCGTCGTCGCTCAAGCGCGTACGGCAGTCCCATCGTCGTAACGCCATCCTGCAGCCCCGGCGCAGTGCCGCCAAGACGCAGGTCAAGAACGCCCTCACCGTCGCCGCCGGCGGTGATGCGGAGGCCACCCGCAAGGCCGTGGCGGAGGCCGCATCCGCGCTCGATCGCGCGGCCAGGGTCGGCGCGATCCATCCCAACAACGCCGCTCGCCGCAAGAGCCGCCTCATGATCCGCGCCAACGCTGCGCTGGGCGGTGAGTCCCTCACCGTCGCGAGCAAGCCGCAGCGCCAGGTGAGCAAGGCCGCCGCTGCCAAGGCCGCCAAGGCCCGCATCGCCGCCAGCAAGGCCCAGAAGGCCAAGGGCGAGCAGACGGCTGCCGGCAAGGCCCGTGCGGCGCTCAGCAAGTCGGCTCGTACCGCGGACACCAAGAAGACCACGACCAAGGCCTCCGCCGCCAAGGCCGAGACGGCTGAGTCGACCAAGAAGACCACCGCCAAGAAGCCGGCGGCCAAGAAAACGACCGCCAAGAAGCCGGCGGCCAAGAAAACGACCGCCAAGAAGCCGGCGGCCAAGAAGACCAGCAAGGACGAGTAGGGCTCCGGCCCCTCCCCTCACCTCGACAGCGCAGGAGCGGTGGCTCGAACCGGCCACCGCTTTTCTGTGTCCCGCCGCGATCAGCCGGTAGCCGCGATGGCCGCTTCTACCTCCGCCTGGGTGGGCGCCGGGCGCCAGGCGCGCCAGGCAGCAGGCACGAGCGCTCCTCCCAGGGTGAAGAGCGTCAGCATCAGCACCGTCTCACCCTGCCAACGCCAAACGGCGGACTCGAAGGCGGCGGCGTCGGTGATGCCTTCATCGATGAGGTCCTGCCCGTGGCCTTCATCGATGAAGCGAGCGTAGGTACAGGCGGGGCCGGTCGAGCAGTCGAGCTGGCCGCCCATGGTCTCGGGGCGATAGCCCGAATCGGCGTAGATGAAGAGCAGGCGCAGGCCCACATACATGAGGGCCAGGGAGACGCCTGTCACCACGCCCGCGAAGGCGGCGTTGGTGAAGAGGCGCCAGCGGGGACGCCAGCGCATGGCCTTGTGGTTGGCGTACCAGCCGATGGTCAGGCCAGCGAAGGGCGCGGCGATGAACACCAGCGCCTGGATAGCGATCACCAGCTCGAAGCTGATGGCGATGGTGACGGCCATGCCCAGGCCCACGATCGCGCCGTAGATGGCGCCACGGTCAAGCACCCGACCCTCGCCGGGTCGGGTGCCTCCCGTAGCGTCCTCGTCGGGACCCGCGTCCTCCACCGGTGCGCCGGCGGGATCGACCCAGGGCCCGGCCTCGTCGGGACGAGGCCCTTCGAATGTCAAGCGGCTATCGACCTACTTCTGCCCGGCCAGCGCCCGCAGACCCGGGTACGTAGCCGCATCACCCAGCTCCGCGTCGATGCGCAGGAGGCGGTTGTACTTGGCCACGCGCTCTGAGCGCGAGGGTGCACCGGTCTTGATCTGGCCTGCATTGGTGGCGACGGCGAGATCGGCGATGGTCGTGTCCTCGGTCTCACCCGAGCGGTGGCTGATGACCGCACCCCAGCCTGTCGAGCGGGCCATGTCCACGGTCTTGAGCGTCTCGGTCAGGGTGCCGATCTGGTTGAGCTTGATGAGGATGGCGTTGGCCGACCTCTCGTCGATGGCTCGCGCCAGCCGCTCGGGGTTGGTGACCAGGAAGTCGTCGCCCACCAGCTGGCACTTGTGGCCGAGCTTCTCGGTCAGCTGTTGCCAGCCGCGCCAGTCGTCCTCGCCCATGCCGTCCTCCAGGCTGACGATGGGATACTTGTCGACCCAGTCGCTCCAGAACTCGACCATCTCACTGGTCTTGAGCGAGCGGCCTTCCTTGGCCAGCTTGTAGGTGTACTCGCCCTCGGCGTCGGGCTCACCATCGATGAGCTCGCTGATGGCCGGGTCCAGGGCGATGGCGACCTCGTCGCCGGGCTTGTAGCCGGCACGTTCGACGGCCGTGAGCACGGTCTCGATCGCGGCCGCGTTGGAGGGCAGGGTCGGGGCGAAGCCACCCTCGTCACCCTGGCCGGTAGCCAGGCCCCGGTCATGGAGCTCGGCCTTGAGGGCGTGGAAGATCTCCGAGCCGGCGCGCAGCGCCTCGGCGAAGCTGTCCAGACCGACGGGCATGACCATGAACTCCTGGAAGTCCGTGGAGTCCGCGGCATGCTGGCCGCCGTTGAGGATGTTGAACATGGGCACGGGCACCGTCCAGGCGCCGGCACCACCGAGGTAGCGGTAGAGCGGCAGCCCGTACGACACGGCCGAGGCGTGCGCGCAGGCAAGGGAGACGCCGAGGATCGCGTTGGCGCCAAGGTTGCCCTTGTTGGGCGTGCCGTCGAGCTCCCTGAGCAGCTCGTCCACGCCAGCCTGGTCGGATGCGTCCTCGCCGAGGATGGCGGGGCCGATGGTCTCGACCACGTTGCTGACGGCCTGGCGAACACCTTTGCCGTTGTAGCGGGACTTGTCGCCGTCACGCAGCTCGACCGCCTCGTGGGCGCCGGTCGAGGCGCCGGAGGGCACCGCGGCGCGGCCGACCGCGCCGTCGTCGAGGACGACCGTCACCTCGACCGTGGGGTTGCCACGCGAATCGAGGATCTCCTGTGCGTCGATGTAATCGATGAGGGCCATCTAAGCGTCTGCCTCCGTGCGGTCCTGGAGGACCTTGATACCCGGCAGCTCCTTGCCCTCGAGGAACTCGAGGGAGGCACCGCCACCGGTAGAGATATGGGTGAAGCGGGAGGTCAGGCCCAGTTCCTCGATAGCCGCCACCGAGTCGCCGCCACCGACCACGACCGTGGCACCGGCGTCGACGCGATCGGCCAGCATGCGCGCCATGGAGCGCGTGCCATCACCGAAGGTGGGCACCTCGAAGACGCCCATGGGGCCGTTCCACACGACCGTCAGGCAGTCGGCCAGGGCTGCTTCGAAGGCCTCGCGGGAGTCGGGGCCGATGTCGACCGCTGACCACGAGTTGGGGATCTTCTTGACGGGCACGACCTTGTGCTCGGCGCCGCGCGTGACTTCCTTGGCCACGAGCACGTCGGTCGGGAGCAGCAGCTCCAGGCCCTTCTTCTCGGCCGTCTCCATGATGCGCTTGGCGTCCTCGACGCGGTCGGGCTCGAGCAGGCTCTTGCCCACCGTGTAGCCCTGGGCCACCAGGAAGGTGTTGGCCATGCCGCCGCCGATGACGAGCTTGTCCACGCGGTCGACGAGCGCTTCGAGGACCTTGATCTTGTCGGAGACCTTGGCCCCACCGATGATGGCGGCATAGGGCTTGCGCGGGTTCTCCATGAGGCTGCTCAGGTTGCGGATCTCGCGCTCCATGAGCAGGCCGGCATAGGCCGGCAGGATCTCGGCCACGCCGACGGTGCTGGCGTGCGCGCGATGCGCGGTGCCGAAGGCATCGTTGACGTAGATGTCACCGTAGGCCGCGAGCTGGGCCGCGAACTCAGGATCGTTGGCCTCCTCTTCGTTGTGGAAGCGCAGGTTCTCGAGCAGCAGCAGCTGGCCGGGCTTCATGCGGTTGACCGCGTCGGTCGTGCCCGCGCCGATGCAGTCGCCCGTGGCCGGCACGGGCCGGCCGATGAGGTCCGAGAGGCGCTGGGCCACCGGCCGCAGGCGCAGCAAATCGGTGACCTTGCCCTTGGGCCGGCCGAGGTGGCTCATGAGCACGATGGAGGCACCGTGCTCGAGCAGGTAGACGATGCTGGGCAGGGCGGCGCGGACCCGGGAGTCATCCCGGACCCGGCCATCCTCGATGGGGACGTTGAAGTCGACGCGCATGAGGACACGCTTGCCCCGCGGGTCGAAATCCCGGATGGTGAGCTTTTCCATGTGGTCCTTCGGGTGATCCGGACGCGCCGCCCTAGAGGCGGTCGCCCATGTACTTGACGAGGTCGGCGACCCGGCAGCTGTAACCCCACTCGTTGTCGTACCAGGCGAGGACCTTGATGAAGTTGCCGCCCAGGCTCATGGTGCTGGCAGCGTCGATGATGGAGCTGCGCTCATCGCCCTTGAAATCCATCGAGACCAGCTTCTGGGTCTCGACCCCGAGGATGCCCTTCATCGGTCCCTCGGCGGCGGCGGTGAAGGCGGCGTTGATCTCCTCTGCCGTCGCGTCCTTCTCCAGCTCGGCGGTGAAGTCCACGACCGACACGGTCGGAGTCGGCACGCGCAGGCTGAAGCCGTCGAACTTGCCCTTGAGGTCCGGGATGACGAGGGCCAGGGCCTTGGCCGCCCCAGTCGTGGTCGGGATGATGTTGAGGCCGGCGGCGCGGGCGCGGCGCGGGTCCTTGTGGAAGACGTCGAGGACGTTCTGGTCGTTGGTATAGCTGTGGATGGTGTTCATCAGGCCGCGCTTGATGACCCAGTTGTCGTGGACGACCTTGGCTGCGGGCGCGAGGCAGTTGGTGGTGCAGCTGGCGTTGCTGACGACGTTGTGCTTGGCCGGGTCGTAGGTCTCCTCGTTGACGCCGAGCACGATGGTCGCGTCCTCGTTCTTGGCCGGGGCCGAGATGAGGACCTTCTTCGCGCCGCCCTGGAGGTGGCCGGCCGCCTTGGTCGCATCGGTGAAGATGCCCGTGGACTCGATGACGATGTCGACGCCCAGGTCGCCCCACGGCAGCGCTGCAGGATCCTTTTCCTGCAGGACCTTGATGGCCTTGCCGTTGACGATGATCGCGTCCTCGGTGTGCTCGACGGTGCCGTCGAAGGCGCCATAGGTCGAATCGTGCGCGAAGAGCAACGCGTTCAGCTCGACGGACATGAGGTCGTTGACCGCGACGACCTCCGCGTCGGGGGTGCGCTCGATGATGGCCTTGAGCGACTGGCGGCCGATGCGGCCGAAGCCGTTGATGCCGACCCGAGTAGTCATGGATGAGACTCCTTGCTTCACGCTGCCCAACCCGATCCGAGCGCCGGGGTGCGAGCTTTCATCTGGTCGTCATGTCAGGTCCGCCGGCACGGGCGTGACAATTCCGGGTCCTGACAGTATGTGGTGGCGCGCGCCGACACCGCGGCCGCGCCAGTATGTTCGCCTTCAGGAGGCCAGCTCCGGCAGGGCCGATGCGACGAGTGGGACCGTGCCGATGAGCCCGACGTCGTCGCCGAGCGCGGCCTGCACGATGCGCACACGTTCAGCCTGGATCCGGAACGCGGTCTCGGCCACGGCCGCCCGGGCCGGCTGGATCAGTCGCTCCCCCCACGCGAGCGTGATGCCACCGCCGAGGATGACCACGTCCGGGCCGAAGACGTTGACGATGGAGACCACCGCGACCGCCACGGCCCGCCGAGCACGTTCGATTATGACGGTTGCGGCGGGATCGCCCAAGTCGGCCGCGTCAGAGACATGGATCGCGGTCAGCGGGCCTGGTGCGATCTCCCTGGCGATGCGCCGGAGGTGGGGCGCGTCTGCGCCTGATTCGAGGGCGGTCTGGGCGAGGCGAGCGATACCGCTGCCGCTCGCGAGCGCCTCCACGTGACCCACCCCACCGCAGCCGCAGATGGGTCCGTCCATGTCGACGGTCATGTGGCCCAGCTCACCAGCCACCAGGTCCGGGCCCACGACCGGGCGGCCGCCCGACAGCGCAGCCCCACCGACGCCGGTGGAGATGGTGAGATAGACGAGATCATCTGCACCATCCCCCGCGCCGAAGTCACGCTCGCCAAGGATATTGACGTTGGTGTCCTTGCCCAGGGCCCAGGGCAGGCCCAGCACCTGGCCCAGGGTCGGCGCCAGTGGGAAGCCCCACCACGAGCCACGCAGGTTGGGCGGATCGATGAAGCTGCCACGGCGTGGGTCCACGGGTCCGGGCGCAGCGATGCCCAGTGCGACCGGCGCTGCGCCGCCGGCGGCGAGATACGTGGCTCGGGCCGTCGACAGCAGCTCCAGGCAATAGGCCACGACGGCATCGCGCCCCTCGGCCACCGGGATGGGGCCGGCCAACCGCCCAGCGACTTGTCCCGCGGGCGTGACCACCGCAGCACGGGCGTTGGTGGCACCGAGGTCGAGAGCGAGGACGGGGCCACGTGTCGAACGGCCCGGGGCGGTGGTGGTCATCAGCCACCAGTCTAGATACAGCAAGTGGCCCCGGTCGGTCGACCGGGGCCACGTTCGCGTCCGAGGGAGAGGGTCAGCCGCCGATGCGGAAGACGCTGCCACCACACTTGGGGCAGGTGCCCTTGGTGGCGGGCTTGCCATTCTTCATGGTGATCTTCTGCGGGTTCTGGATCTCCACCTTCTGCTTGTCCTTGACGCAATATGCCTCGGCCATCCCATAACCTCCTATCCCTCCGAGCATGGTGTCGAGCTCGGTTCCAGGCCGGACCCGGTCATCTGCCGAGCCTCGTGGTGTGCTGCACGGTGCGGTTTCACGCGTGAGCGTACTAGGTTGCCAGACCTGGCGCCCAGTGTGACGGGCGCCAAAGCCTATCGCCCGAACGACGCTGCTGCTCGTCCATCTCGGCAAGCACGTGCAGCGCCTCCAGGCCCGTGTCGATGAGCCCGGCCTCGGCGCGGGTCTTCTGCTCGCCCATGACGAAGTCACCCGTGCGTCGCTGCGCATAGACGGTGCAGACCACGCCGGCGCGACAGCCGGCGAGCGACGCGAGCGTCAGCAGCGCAGAGGCCTCCATCTCGAAGTTGATCACGCCCTGGCGGGCCATGCGCTCGGCGAGGTCCGGGTAGCGGATGGGGAGCTGGGGGATGGGACGGCCCTGCGGACCGTAGAAGCCAGGGGCCGTGGCGGTGAGACCGGCGTGCACCGGCTGGCCGGTACGGTGGGCGGCCTCGATGAGGGCCGCGACCGCGGTGTAGTCGGGCACCGCCGGATAGCCATCCTCCACGTAGTAGCTGCTCGTGGATTCGAGGCGCACGGCACCAGTGGTCACGATGAGCTCGCCCAGCCCGATGTCATCGCGCAGCGTGCCGCACGAGCCGATGCGGATGAGGGTCGGTCGGCGCTCGGTGATGGCGAGGATCTCGGCGATGACGATCTCCACGTTGTCGGTGCCGATGCCGGTGGAGATGACCGAGAGGCGCAGGCCCTTGTGCCAGCCGGTCACCGAGTTGAACTCGCGATGGCGACGGTGGACCTCGACGTCGTCGAGCAGCTCGGCGATGCGCTCGGTGCGATCGGGATCGCCCGGCAGCAGGATGTGATCGGCGACCTCGCCCGGGCCCAGGTCGATGTGGTACTGGCGATCGGTGGCAGGCAGCGTGACCAGCGGGTCAGCGTCGGGCACGTCGCCTCCATCGTTCCACCTCGTCGGGCGCGAGGGCTGCGCGGAACGATAGTCACCGTGGGGCGTGCGCGCAAGCCGATGGCGCATGCACGCCCCACGCTCAGCGAAGCCCAGCGAAGAGCAGGACTTAGGATGACGCCATGAACGACGCTACTACCATCGTCAGCGCCATCCTCGAGGAGCACCTCGAAGTAGCTCGGGCCAGCCGCGCAGCGCTGGCGCCGGACGTGGCCGCCCTGGCCACCCAGCTCATCGACACGTTCGGTCAGGGCGGCCGCCTGCTCGTCTTCGGTAACGGCGGCAGTGCTGCCGACGCCCAGCACCTGGCCGGTGAGCTGACCGGTCACTACGCGCGGGAACGGCGACCGCTGCCGGTGCTGGCGCTGACGACCGACACGTCCGTGCTCACCGCCACGGCCAACGACTATGCCTACGAGGCGGTCTTCTCGCGACAGGTGGCGGCCCACGTCCGGGCCGGCGACGTGGTCATGGGCATCAGCACGTCCGGCCGCGCCGCCAGCGTCATCGCCGGTGTCGAGGTCGCCCGCGCCGCGGGCGCGCACACCTGGGCTCTCACCGGTGCCAGCGGGGGGCGCCTGGCGGACGTGGCCGAGCACGCCATCCGGGTGCCCTCGGAGGTGACGGCGCGCGTACAGGAGATGCACATCACCGTCATCCACGCCATCTCTGAGCTGGTCGACGCCTGGGCTGCCGGCGGAAGCTGACCGCCGCTCGTGGGCCCCGGGTCTATGCGGCCGCGTCCGGCTCGCGCGCGCCGACCATGTACTCGACGACCTCGGTGGCGTCGGTCTCCGCGGTGTTCAGCTCAGCCACCTTGCGACCGCGGTGCATGACGATGATGCGATCCGTGGCGACGAACACGTCGGGCAGCGTGTGGGAGATGAAGATGACCGGCACCTGCTGTGACTTGAGCGTGTGGATGAGCTGCATCACCTTGCGCTGCTCGGGCACACCCAGGTTGTTGGTGGGCTCGTCCATGATCATCATGCGAGCGTTCCAGTAGATCGCCCGGGCGATGGCCACGGCCTGTCGCTGGCCGCCGGAGAGCTTCTCGATCTCCTGCTTCATCTGCGGGATGTGGATGCCCAGGCTGTCGAGGATCTCGGTCGACTGGCCGAACATGAACTTCTCGTCGAGCGTGCTCACCAGCGCCCAGGTGGCGCCGCTTGGCCTCACGCCCCAGGAAGATATTGGCGCTGACGTCGAGGTTGCCCGCGAGCGCGAGGTCCTGGTAGATCGTCTCGATGCCGGCCCGCGCGTGCCTCGATGGGCACGGAGAAGTGGACCTCACGACCCTCGAAGACGATGCTGCCGCTGTCCGGGTGGTGGACGCCCGACACGCACTTGATGAGCGTTGACTTGCCCGCGCCGTTGTCGCCCACCAGTCCGACGACCTCGCCCGCGTGGATGTCCAGGCTGACGTCATCGACGGCAGTCAACCCGCCGAAGCGCTTGACCAGATTGCGCACCGAGAGGACGGGCTCGCCGGGCACGGCTGCGCTGACGGCCTCGCGTGCTTGCTCGTTCATCGACTCTCCGCCCTTCCGGCCACCAGGTCGCGTGCCTGGTCGATGAGCACGGCCAGGATGACCACGATACCGATGACCACGAACTGCAGGAACGAATCGACCCGCAGCATGATCAGGCCGGTCACGAGGATGGCGATGATGAGCGCCCCGATGACCGTACCCATGATGGTCCCGCGACCGCCGTACATGCTGACCCCGCCGATGATGACCGCGGCGATGGAGTTGAGCAACAACGGCTCGCCCGCGATGGACGAGCCCCCGGTGAAGCGGGCCGTGTAGAGCACGCCGGCGAGACCGGAGGTGAAGGCCGAGAACATGAAGATGAGGATGGTCAGCCGGTCGGCCGGCACGCCGGCGCGGACGGACGCCTCACGGTTGCCGCCGATGGCGTAGGTGTGCCGCCCGAACTGCGTCTTGCGCAGCAGGAAGACCGCCATCACCACGGTGATGGCGGTGATGACCACAGGCCAGGCGAAGACGCGCTCGAGCGAGCGCAAGGCTTCACCGCTCACATCGGGCCTGCCCAGGATGGAGAGGCCGCCGCCCTCGCCGTGGACCCAGTAGAGCAACGACTCGTTGCCCACGTCACGCCAGCCCTGGGGCAAACCCCCGACGGTGTTACCGCCGGATATCATCAGCGCCGCCCCGCGAGCCACGAAAGCCATACCCAGGGTCACGATGAAGCTGGGCACTCGAAGCTTGGCGATGATGACACCGCTGATGAGCCCGAACAGTGAGGCTGCCAGCAAGGCGATGACTGCGGAGAGTGCGATAGCCAGCGCCTCGCCGACGCCGGCGTCCATCAGCAGCAGGGTCGAGCGCGCGGTCACGACCGAGGACAAACCCATGACCCAACCGACCGACAGATCGATGCCGCCAGAGATGATGACGAAGGTCTGGCCGATGCCCATGAGCAGGACCGAGACGATGGTGTTGAGGATGGACTGGATGTTGCGCAGATTGAGGAAGAAGACCTCGCCGTCGGTGGACCAGCTGACCGACACCGTGAAGAAGATGATCAGCCCGGCGAGGAAGACCCAGGCCCAGGCGCGGCTGACCGCAAGCACGAGCCGCTTCCGTCTGGCGGACCGGATCACGGGGGGCAGCGGTGCGCCGGCAGCTGGTCCAGACAACGGCATCGTTCCTTTCGCGATGACGCGGGATGCCGGGCGGGCATCCCGCGTCGGAACTCGAGGCCTGCGACCCCCTGCGGGTGGGGGTCAGTCGACCTGATAGATGAAGCGAGCGATCTCGGGATCGTCCACGTTCTCAGGCGTGATGACCGCGAAACCGGTGGTCACATGCTTGGGCAAGCTGGTGACGCCCGAGTTGTCGGCCATGGCGAAGGCCGTGGCGAGGTAGCCCATGTCAAAGGGCTTCTGGGCCAGCACCATGGTCACGTCGCCGTTGCGGAGCAGCTCGATGGCTCGGGTCGTGGCGTCGTAGGCCACGATCTGCACCTGGCCACCGAGGCCGGCATTTTGCACGGCCTGGCCGGCGCCTTGGGCGCTGAAGACGTTGACGCCGAAGATGCCCGCCAAGTCCGGATGGAGCTGCAGGATGGCTTCGGTCTGCTGGACGGCCGTAGCCTCGACATCGAGGTTGTACTCCTCACCCACGATCTCTATATCCGGATAGGAGTCGAAGACCTCGCGGCAGCCGATGCTGCGGTCGCTGACCGAGCTGACATCGGGGTTCGTGTTCTGGATGTAGACCGAGCCCGCTCCGCCGATGGCGTCGGCGATGGCCTGGCAGGCGATGCGGCCGCCTTCCTGGTTATCCGAGCCGATGTAGGAGATGGGGAACGTCACGGGGCCGTTGATGTAGTCGCCATCACCGAGGAAGGTGTCGACGGTGATGATCTTGGTGCCTTGGTCATAGGCCTGCTGCAGTGGCGCGATCATCTCCTCGGTGCTGACCGGGGCCGTGATGATGTAGTCGAGGTTGCCCTGGCCCTTGAGCGCATCGAGGATCGGGTTCTGGGCCGAGGTGCCCCACTCCTGCGGGAACTGGGCGACCTGGACTTCGATGCCGAAGTCAGCGGCCGCCTTCTCGATACCCTGTTCCATGACCCGGTAGAAGGGGTCCTCGACGCCGGGCAGGAAGGCGATGTTGGGCTTGGAGTCGTCCTGCGCCGCGGCAGCGACGGGCAGCATGGCCAACGCCAACACCGCCACGGACGTGATCGAGATCAGACGCTTCACGTGTTTCCTCCTCACTTGGATAGCTTGTCGTCAGGCGACGTGGGAATCGACAGGGACCTCGCGAAAGGCGGCCTCCTCTCTGCTCGATGACGGCGAGGCCTCCCTGCCTCGGGCCATACCGCTGTGGCCGCCGGTCCGCTCGGGCAGGGCCCGGAAGGGCCGCCACGCGGTCCGGCATCCTTGACGCATCGTGCAACATGATGACAGCGCTGTCAACGAATGTCGCGCAATCGAATGCACAGCAGCCTGGCCAGTCGGCCGCGAGGGGGTGCGACCACGGTGCGCCAGCGCGTCCAGGAGGAGGAATGGGCGTCTCTCGATCTGGCGCTACACCGCGAGCCCTCGTCGGTTCAGCCCGCCCCACCATGAGCGACGTCGCCGCCATCGCCGGCGTCAGCCTCAAGACCGTGTCGCGCGTGGTCAACCACGAACCCGGGGTGCGGGCAGAGACAGCGGAACGGGTGGCCGACGCGGTGCGCACGCTGGGATTCCGGCCCAACGTGGTGGCGGCCGACTTCGCCCGCGGTGCCGGGCGAAGCGAGATCGGACTGGTCATCGACGACGTCTCGAACCCCTTCTGGGCCAAGGCCGCACGGGCCATCGAGGACGTGGCCACGGCCAGCGGCCGTCATGTCATCACGGCCAGCTCGGACTTCCTGCCGGCGCGCGAGCACGAGATCATCGATTCCCTGGTCTCGCGTCGGCTGGGCGGTCTCATCATCGTGCCCGTCGCCCAGGACCACGCCTACCTGGGGCTTGAGCTGGAGCTGGGCACATCGATCGTCTTCCTCGATCGTCCCCAGCACGGGCTCGCCGCCGATGCTGTGGTCCTCGACGATTACGGTGGTGCGCGGATCGCCGTCGAGCACCTTCTCCGGTACGGCCACCGGCGAGTAGCGCTGGTGAGCCAGTCGCTGCACATCTACACCATGCGCGAGCGGCGACGGGGCTACCAGGACGCACTGCTGGCCGCCGGCCTCGAGCCGAACCTCGACCTCGAGATCCAGGCCGAGACCGCCGACGAGGCTCGGGTCCGTACCGCCCGGCTGCTCGGGCAGCGCCAGCGACCCACGGCCATCTTCTGCGCCAACAACCGCATGACGGTGGGTGTGATCGGCGCCCTCGGGGAAGATCGGCGACGAGTGGCCGTGGTGGGCTTCGACGACCTCGAGCTGGCTGAGGCCCTCGCCGTCCCGCTGACCGTGGTACGTACCGACGCTGCCGAGCTCGGCCGTGCCGGGGCCGAGCTCCTGCTCAAGCGCATCGGCGGATGGGACGAACCACCCCAGCGACTGGTGCTGCCGACGACGCTGGTCATCCGCGGCTCGGGCGAGATCGGCCCGTGATGCGTCGTCGGCCGGCCAAGACGGCGGCCACGACGAACAGCACGAGGGATGCGGCCAGCCCGGTGACCGAGACTGACGAGAGCAGGAGGTCCGGCCTACGCTCGGTGGCCGAGCGCATGCCTGCGGGCGGGAGAGTCGCCCCGGTGTCGGTCACCGCCGGGAGCGCTGTGCGCGGTGTTGCGGTCCTGCCGGCAGCTGACGATCCGGGCGGGCTGAGGCTGGCTGCTCGGCGGATATCGGCCGTCGTGGAGATCAGGATTTCGGGTCGCCCATCCTTGCGCGTCCGCACCCGTCCGACCGCGTTGACGACCTCATCCACCTCGAGCGCGGGTTCGATGGGCTCGGAATCGGTGGCCAGCCGCACGACCACCGAGCCGGTGCCATCGTCCAGCATGAATTGTCGGGCTCCCACCGTGCTCACGCGACCGCCGACCTGCACGGTGCGGGATTCGTGTGCTGCCAGCGAACCCAGCGCTACCGACGCCATGCCGCCGGTAGTGGCCACGGTGGTCGCGGCGCGAGCCGGGCCGCCCTCGTCACTCGGCTCGACGACCTCGCCCGCGACGTCGAGCTCACCGAGGCGGATGTCCTCGATCGAGCGCGGCGCGACGGCGAAACGCTGGTCAGTCGCAGCAGGATGGGCCCGTCGCACGATGCCGCTGATCCGCGCGGCGCGACCAGGTTCGAGCAGGTCACTCGGGATCCCGGCACCCGAGATCCCGGCCACGGGCAGGGACTCGCCACCCTGGAGGACGCCCTCCGCCCGCCAGCTGTCGCCCGAGCGCTCGACGTCGGTGACCCGCACATCCACCACCACCAGCGACCACTCGTCGGCCTCGCCCGGTGGGCGTTGCAGCCGCGCAGCCCGGACCTTGCCGCGGCCCACGCGCTTGGGCGTGGCCGAGGCGGCGATCTGCCGGGCCTCGAACCAGGTCCCGACCTCGCCGGTGACCTTGATCTTGCGACCGACCGAGGCCGGCGGCGCATCGGTCGGATAGCGCACGAGGATCGCTCCGCTCCCATCCTGGATCACGACCCGCCTGGCACTCCGGATCGATGAAACCAGCCTTCGTCGTGATCACCCCGGCCACCGTCACGACCGTGCCTGCCTGGGCGTCAGCGATCGCGACCCGAGGGACGCGGTCCACCGACTCCCCATCGTCGACGCCGCCGTCGGTCGCCGTCGGCGTCGGCTCCGGCGGCGTCTGCACCTGCAGGTCGCCGGGACCACGGATCCAGAGCCGGTGGCCATCGCCCGCGCCACTGGCGCTTGCTCGCTGACCCACGATGCCGATCGCACGGACCTGGTCGCCCTTGGATACCGCGTCCCGAGGTAGACCGATGGGCGCGAAGGCGTAGATGCGGCCGTCGCCGGCATCGTCACGCACCTTGATGGAGACGGCGCCACTGTCGTAGTGATCGACCCCGGCGACGCTGACCTCGAACACCGCCAGCACACCCTCGCTTCGTTCGGCCAGCCCTGCGGTCGTGATGGACGCCGGCTGGGGCAGGCCACCGCTGCCCATGACCGCCACGTCCGCCGGATCCTGCGGGCGAAGCTCCTGGTTGCCATAGGGATCGGCCAGCTCACCGGAGACCTGCACCAGCGTGCCTCTCGGGAAGTCCCCCAGATCAACGCCGGCCGGCAGACGGACGGGGATGCCGCCGGTCCCGTCCTGCACGACCAGCGTGCGCTCCCCCAGGATCCGCCCCGGCTGCACAGTCACCGTCCCGCTGACCTCGACCTCCGTTCCCGGAGTCGAAGCGCGGGCCTCGGCGATCGATACGGCCGGGCTCGTCGTGGGCGTGGGCGCCGCGGTCGGTGACGGGGTCGAGGCGGTCGTGGGAGCCGGCGTCGGCGCGGCGCTCGGCGTTGGCGCGGCGCTCGGCGTTGGCGCGGCGCTCGGCGTTGGCGCGGGTGTCGCTGTCGCGGTGGGTGCAGGCGTCGGGGTGAGGGGGTGGGAGACGGCGGCAGGGTGGGCTTGGGGGTCGGCGCCGGCGTGGGGGTGGGGGCCACGGTGGGCACCGGCGTGGGGGTGGGCGTGGGCGCCACGGTGGGCTTCGGGGTCGGTGCTGGCGTCGGCTTCGGGTTCGGCGTGGGCTTCGGGGTCGGTGCTGGCGTCGGCTTCGGCGTGGGCGCCACGGTGGGCTTCGGGGTCGGTGCTGGCGTCGGCTTCGGCGTGGGCGTCGGTACGGGCCCTGACCTGCGGCCCCCTCAGGCTGCGGAGCGTCGTTGATCACCGTATCGGCGGCGTTGTCATTGGTATCGCGCTCGTTGGTGCCACCCCTGCCCGGTCGTCGTTCCAGAGAACTGCCGGGGGGCGGGGCAACGCCGGGAGCGCCCTCCACGTACGCCGATGCGGCGCTGCCCCAGGACAGCGAGTCGATGACCGCGCCGTCGGCCACCCGCAGCAGGAGCGTCCCGCCGGTCGCGCTGAAGCCGCCGCTGTAGGTCTGGTCTGCCAGCCCCGCGTACGTGCCCTCGAGGTTGGCCAGCAACAAGCGGCCACCAGCTGCCACGCGACGGTCCGTCCAGGTCCGCTTGCGGGTGAGTGACTTGCCGCTGGCGCTGACGTACACCAACTCGAGCCCGCCCAGCTCCACCGCCACGGTGCCGCCATTGAACAGCTCCACATATTCGTCGGATCCCGAGGCTCCGCCGGTCACGACCTCGCCTACCACGAGCCCCGCGGATGGAGGCCAATCGACCGCGGAGACCAGTCCGCCAGGGAGGCACAGCACGATGAGCAGGAGCAGCGACAGCGACACACGCCGGGACATTCGATGACCTCGCAGTCCGGCGGGAGAGCGGTTGGGCAAGCCATGCTGAAACGACCTCCTTCACTGGCACTTGGCCGGTGCTGTCCTCGGCCTGTTCCAGTCGGATATGCGCGTGGATGACGAGGGCGCGCGGCGGAAGGCGCGCTTCCGCGGTACCATCGCGCCGCCCCATCTTCGAGTACAAGCAGGACCACACGTGCCCCGATCCAGGAATACCCGCATCCGCCCCAAGGACACCAGTCGAGCCGAGGCTCGGCGCCGCCATCGCGAGGAGGATCGTGAGGCCGACGTGACCGCCGATGGCGCTGAAGCGCCGGCAGCCATCGTCGCCGAGGAGCCACAGAAACGGTCATCGGTCATCCAGATGCCCAACGTCGGCGACGACCTGCGGCACCTGCCGGAGATCTTCCTCAGTCGCAAGCTGGTGTGGCTGCCCTTCGGCCTGCTGGCGCTGACGCTGATCCTGGGGATCGCCCTCGTCAATGGCGCGCTCGACGACCTGCCGAATCCGGTCCGGGACGTCCTCACGCTCTACATCAGCCTGACGCTGCACCCGACGAGCCTGTTCATCTTCTTCATCGGCGGCTTCCTCGCGCCGCGTGGTTCGTACCTCGTGGGTGGCGTACTCGGTCTTCTCAGCGCCATCGTCTACCTGGTCGTGGTCTCGCTCGCCATCGACGCGGCGCCCACCAGCACCGACGCCCTCACCTCCTCGACCGGCGGTACGGTCCCGGCCATCAGCACGGACCTGATCATCCAGACGCTCGGCCTGGGCGTCGTCATCGGCGTCTTCGCGGGCGGCTTCGCGGCCTGGTATCGCCGCTTCCTGCGCTCCTCGCAGGAGCGGGCCGCGGCCAACCGCGCCCAGCGTGATCGCGAGCAGGCGGCCAAGGCCAAGGAGCAGGCACGGGCCGATCGCGAGACCCTGCGCGCGCAGAAGTTCGCCGAACGCGAGGCTCGCCGCAAGGGCTCGAGCAAGTCCTCCAGCGAGAGCTAGCTCGGTTCAACCCAGCCGACGCATGCCGGCGTGACCCAGCTGTCGGACGCCACGAGGCTGCTCCGGACCGCCGGCCGTACGACAGACCTCGATCAGCGGCCGCACCTGCCGCGCCACCAGGTTGATGACACCTGAATTCGACCTGCAGCTGGCCCTCCACGTAGAGCAGCGCGTGCCGCCTGACGACACCGCGCAGCCGCCCCCAGGTCCGAGGCCAGAGGGTCACGTTGACCATGCCGGTCTCGTCCTCCAGCGCGAGGAAGACCGTGCCCTTGGCGGTCATGGGGTGCTGGCGAGTGACCACCAGCCCACCGATCGCCACCCGCCCGGGACGGCGATCCGACAACTCTCCCAGCGTGCACGCCCCCAGCTGCTGCAGGGCCGGACGATAGAGCTCCATGACCTGGTGGCGCGCGTCGAGCGAGAGGATGGCGTAGGCATCGCCCAATCGCTCCAGCTCCGTCGGTGGTGGCAGGTCGGGCGCCGGCGTCGGCGGCAGGCGGATATCCAGCGGCCGCCCAGCGGCTCGTGGCGACCGGACCGTGCGCCCGTCGGTCCGACCGCGGGTAGCGCCCGCGACCTCGCGCAGCTGCCACAGTGCCTCGCGCCGCGGCTGGCCCAGTGGATCGAGCGCACCCGCCCGGATGAGCCGCTCGACCACCTCCTCGTCCAGCCCGGTTCGGGCCACCAGGTCGGCCAGCGAGCGAAACGGCCCGCCCCCGGAGCGCGCCGCATCGAGCGCCTCCCCTTCCGCCTCGCCGATGCCCTTGACCAGGCCCAGGCCCAGGCGGATGCCGTAGCCTCGCGCGGCCGGGGCTGCGAGCCGTTCGCGCGCCTCGTCTGCGGGGACGACCACCGCGGACGAGGCCACCACCTCCGGCCGCGCCTCGATCCCGGTCCCCGTCGGCAGTGGCGTACCGGGCAGGCCGACCCACTCGGTCGTGGTCCGGAAGCGGCTGGCGTTGACGTCCGGTGGCAGCACCGCCACCCCGTGGCGCTTGGCGTCGTTGATGAGCACCTCGACCGGGTAGAAGCCCATCGGCTGGGCGTTGATGAGCCCGGTCACGAACTGTGCCGGGTAGAAGAGCTTGAGGAAGGCCGACTCGTAGGCGGTGCGTGCGAAGGCCGCGGCATGACTCTTGTTGAAGCCGAAGCTGGCGAAACCCGCGACCTTGGTGAAGAGCTCTTCCGCCTGCGCCCCGGTCAGGCCGCTGGTGGCCATGCAGCCATCCACGAATCCCCGGTGGAGCCGTTCCATCTCGCGCGTCGAGCGCCACGTGCCCATGGCCCGGCGGAAGCCATCGGACTCGGCGGCGCTGTAGCCGGCCACATCGATGGCGATGCGCATGACCTGCTCCTGGTAGAGGATCACGCCCAGCGTCTCGGAGAGGATCGGCTCCAGGGACGGGTGCAGGTAGGTCACCGGCTCGAGCCCCTGCCGGCGGCGCAGGTAGGGATGGACGGCATCGCCCTGGATGGGTCCGGGCCGGATGATGGCCACCTCCACCACCAGGTCATCGAGCGTCCGGGGCCGGCTCTTGGGCAGCGTCTGCATCTGGGCCCGTGACTCGATCTGGAAGACGCCGACCGTGTCCGCCGCGACGATCATGCGGAAGACCTCTTCGATGTCCTCCGGCAGGCGGTCCAGGTCAAGGTCGACCGCGCAGTCGGCGCGGAT
This sequence comes from uncultured Chloroflexia bacterium, assembly GCA_963800275.1. Taxonomy (GTDB): domain Bacteria; phylum Chloroflexota; class Limnocylindria; order Limnocylindrales; family CSP1-4; genus JAFMJV01. The sequence continues at coordinate 268,660 of CAWDAI010000006.1, read as the reverse complement.
GTCACGCAGGGCGTCATCGATGGCGCTGAGCATGCGCAGGCCGAGCAGGTCGAGTTTGATCAGCTTCATCGTCTCGATGTCGCGCTTGTCGAACTGGACCACCACGCGCCCGGGCATGGTGGCACGCTCGAGCGGAGCGATGTCCACGAGCGGCGCGCGCGTCACGAGCATGCCCCCGACATGGATCGAGAGGTGCCGGGGACGCCGTCGATCCGCGCGCACAGCTCGAGCCAGCGGTCCCAGGGCGAGAGGCCGAGGGTGGAGCCGCGACGGCGTGGCGGCAGCGGGTCGAGTTCGACCGCCTCCCACGCCTGGTCGGGATGATCCGGCGCTCCGCCTCCGCTACGGGCCGGCCGCCGTGCTGTCGGGGCCACCCTCTCCCGCAGCGAGGCCAGGGCCGCGCCGCGCGCTCGTGGCGCAGATAGTGCTCGCTCGCGGGGGTGTCGCCTGGCGCCGGGGCCGCCCTCGTCGTCGGTGGTGCACCCGCCGCGCAGGCGACGGCGTGTGCCCGAGCAGCCTCGCGTCGGTTGGTCGCCAGCTCGCCCATGTCGTCGAGCAGCCGGTGCACGCTCTCCGCCACCACCCGGCTCGGCGAAGAATTCGGCGAACCCGCCGTCCGCCTCCAGGTCCCGCCGCACCATCACCGAGTCATAGGTCTCGAGCGCCTTGGCCACCCGATCCACCAGCGGGCGCGGGAAGCCCAGTGCGTAGCCCACCTCGCGTACGGCCGAGCGGGCGCGATAGGTGACGATGTTGCAGACCATGCCCGTGTGCTCGGGGCCGTAGCGTTCGTAGACGTACTGGATCACCTCCTCGCGACGGGAGGAGGCGAAGTCGATGTCCACGTCGGGGTAGGTGGTGCGGCCCTCGTTGATGAAGCGCTCGAAGAGCAGCTGATGGCGGATGGGATCGACACGCGTGATGCCCAGTACGTACGCCACGATCGAGTCGCCCGCACTGCCGCGCCCCTGGGCCGGGATGCCCCGATCGCGCGCGAAGCCCATGAGATCCCAGCAGATGAGGAAGAACTCGGCCAGGCCGGTGCGCTCGATGACCTCCAGCTCGTGGGCCAGCTGCTTGAGCACCGGCGGCGTGATGGGGTGGTAGCGCGCCGCGCAGCCATCGTGGCAGAGCCGCTCCAGGTAGGAGAACGGCGTCTCTCCCCCCGGCACCGGGAAGCCCGGGAAACGATAGCGCTCGAACTCGAGATCGACCTGGCAGCGCGCGGCGATCTCACCGCTGCGCTTGATGCCGTCGAGCCAGGCGTGGCGCACGAGCGGGTCGAGGTCTCGGCCGGGGGGTAGTGCCGCCAGCTCAGCACCGCTCTTGAGCGCGTACTCGGCATTGGCCGGCGCAGGTGCGTGCTGCCATCGAGAGTCCGCGCCGTGGCGGATGCAGACGAGCACGTCCTGCAGCTCGCGGTCCGAGCGCAGGGCGTAGTGGGCGCCGTTGGTCACGACCGTGGGCAGGCCGGCCTCGTGCGCCAGCCGCGCCAGCTCCGCGGTCAGCCAGCTGTCATCTGGCAGCAGGTGATGCTGCAACTCCACGTAGAGCCCGTCGCGGGCCACCACTCGCGCCAACCGCTCCAGGGCCCGGGCCGCCCCCTCGCGGTCTCCCGCCAGCAGGCGTCGCGACAGCTCCCCGTGGCGACATCCGCTGAGCACGAGCAGGCCCTCGCGGTGTCGTTCGAGCAGCTCGTGGCTGAAGCGGGGCACGCCCTTGGTGCCGGCGAGGTGGGCCGCGCTGGCCAGACGACAGAGGCTGGCGTAGCCGGCCTGGTCGCGCGCCAGCAGTGTCAAGTGCGGACCGAGCTCGCGCGGCCGCACCCCCCGCAGGTCTTCGCGGCGTGGGCGCCGATGGCCCGGCGGGCGCAGGCGTCGCGTCTCGATCCGGACGCCCGGCGCCCCGCGCGTGGCGACGGCCGGCGGAGGACTCGGCGCCCGGCGGGCAGGCCGACGCGGCGGGACCACGATCCGCGCCGGGTCGGGCACGACCGGGTCCACCAGCTCGATCTCCATGCCGATGAGCGGATGCAAGCCGGCTTCACGCGCGGCGGCGCTGAAACGGACCGCGCCATAGAGGCCCTGGTGGTCGGTCACCGCGAGGCCGGCCAGGCCCAGCTCGAGCGCTCGCTCCACCAGGTCGTCGGCCGGAGACGCGCCGTCGAGGAACGAGAAATCGGAGTGGCAATGAAGTTCCGCGAAGGCCGTCACCGGCCTGATATTAGAACAGATGTTCTACCGCATTCGAGTGCCCCAGCGTGCGCTGGTGCGTCCTGTCAACAGCGGCGAGTTGCTACAATGCCGGCAGTGGCAGATAGGGGCCTGCGAACGACGTCCGTGCCCTCGGCGCGAGCGGGCCAGCAAACAGACCCCGCTGCGCGCCGTGACGCTCTCTCTGGGCTGATCACCGGCGGTTTTCTGGTTGCCGTCATCGCCGCGGTCCTGGCCATCGTCATGGTCGTTCCCCAGTACGCCGAGGCTGAACCTCCGGTGACCGGTGATGTCGCCCTCGAGAGCCCTCTCCCCTCACTCGATCCGGCGCAGGCGGCACCGCTCAGGATCGAGGCCCCGCCGACCTCCAAGTCGCCAGACAAGTTGCGGGGCTACGTGTGGCCGGTCCGGGGTGGCGAAATCCACACCTACTACGCACCGGACGAGCGCGGCGACTTCGAAGTCGATGGCAAGCGTATCCACGACGGCCTGCTCATCACCTGGGACGAGGGCGCCGTGGTCAAGGCCGCCCACAAGGGTGTGGTCGTGGCCGCCGGGAGGGACTGGGCCGAGTACGTCGGCTTCGATAGCCCGCTCGACGAGGTCTACAAGCACTTCGCCGACCCGAGCAAGAAGAAGAGCAAGAAGCCGCAGTTCCCGCTGGGGATCGTCATCGATGACGGCAATGGCTACTACAGCGTCTACACCGAGCTGAAGGACCTGCTGGTCGAGCCGGGAGACAAGGTCAAGGCTGCCCAGCCCATCGGCTACATGTCCCTGGCCGAGCGGAAGCAGATGATGCGGTACCGCTTGGTGCGCATGGACGGGCCGCTCATGAAGGTCCATGAGAGCGCACGCGACCGCGGCTATCCGGGGTACGCGAGGGAGCGCGTGGACCCACTCGTGGTGCTGCCCCTGAACGTCAAGCGCAAGCCACGCATGCTGCGCCAGCCGCCCGCGAACCCGCCGCGCCTCTCCGATTACTAGCCCGAGACCCGATCAGGCACGCACCTCCTGGCGCATGAAGGCGATGTAGGCCGCGGCGAAGGCCACGATGGTGGCGGCGACCAGCCCCGCGATCTGCGACCACACCACCAGCATGCTCTGGCCGTACGGCAGGATCGTGGGTAGCCCGGATGTGATGTTGCGTTCATCTCCTTAGTCATAGAGACGTTCCAGGTGCCACGTGTCATCGAGGGCATCCCGGTAGACCAGCGCCAGCACGCGCGGACCGACGACCTTGAAGTAGTCGCGCACCAGCGGCCGGCGCCACCAGGCCTCCTCCACCCGCCAGTGATTGCAGGCCTCGACGGGCTCGCGCACGCCAGGCCAGCGCAGGCCCACCGGCCAGCCACGGTCATCCAGCTCCACCTCGATGCGTGGATGCTGTCCCAGCAAACGGGTCACGGCTCGGCCACCGCCGTGTCCTGCCAGCCGAAGCGCCGTTCGGCCACCGGGTCGTCCGCGTCTGCGATGACCGCTCGCAGCACGCGATCGTGACCGAACCGGACCGCGAGGCTGGCCAGCTGCCACTCGAGACGTCCGGCCTGTATGCCCTGCCGGTCGAACAGGGCCAGTTGCTGGCCCGCCTCCGGCGCCGTGCCATCGAGCTGTAGGGCCAGCCGCTCGACCGGCGCTGATGGCGGCTCCGCCTCCAGGCGGGCCATGAGCAGGCGCTCCAGCAGCTCCGCGGCGGCGGATGGCTCCGGCAAGGCCTGTCCATAGGTCCACGTGCGGGGTGCCGGGTCTCGCTCTGATCGTTCCAGGGTCACCGTCAGCGTCGCCCGCGCTGCTCCCGCTCCGCGGGCTGACAACTGCGCGCAGAGCGTTCCGCATAGGTGGTGCAGCACGAAACGCAGCGGCTCGAGCTCGCTCGCCGGCGGGTCCAGCTCCACGTCCGCGACCAGGTGCTCCAGGGGGCGCCGGGGACGCAGCGGCCGCCGGTCCAGACCACGGACCAGGTCGTGCATCGACTCACCGGCCGAACCGAAGCGGGCCACCACCGCGGCGTGGTCGAGCGCGGCCAGCTGACCCATGGTCTCCAGGCCGAGCACGCGCAGGCGCTCATGGACGGACGGGTCCACCGGCAGCAGCCCCAGCGGTAGTGGCGCCAGGAAGGCAGCCTCCTCCCGCCGGCCGCCGGGCGGGATGATGCCGGCGCCCAGCCGGGCGGCCACCGCCGCCCCGAAGCGGGTGTTGCCGATGCCGGTCCGGGGGCAGCCCGGCAGCAATGGTGCGGTGAGCGCCAGGGCCCGGCGCACGAGTGCCGCCTCGTCACCCCACAGCCGCTCCAGGCCCTCGATCCCCAGGAGGACCTGACCGAACCGTGGGTCGGCCGGGTCGACCTCCCCTTCCACTGCCGGGGCGAGGCCACCCAGTGCCTCCAGCGCGGCCTCGAACGGGTCAGCCAGGATGGCCGGCTCCAGGGGCAGGAACAGCGCTTCCGGGACCAGGCTGTGGGCCGTGCCCAGGGGCTGCCCCCGGCGCACACCCAGGGCACCGGCAGCGGGACTGCGGTCGAGCACCACGCCCGGGTCCCACGGCCGCCCACCGAGCACGACGGGCTCATCGGGTGCGGGCTCGTGGCCCAGGGCCAGGCGGATGGGCAGGTGCGGCCAGTCCAGGTACAGCAGGCGCATGGCTCGATCGATGGCGGTAGAGGGTCGGTGGTCAGGCCGGGACCGGCCGTGATGATCGGGACGGTGGCACCGGCTCCAGGCGGATGGGTATCGGCTCGCCGGCGATCCCGCCCTCGTCGGTGGTCAGCTGGTGTGCAGCCAGGGCCCGTTCGCCATCGGCCAGGTAGTGGATGTCCAGCTCCACCCGCTGTCCGGGTGGTCCATAGCGGTTCTTGGCCACGACCACGGCCGTGCGCTGACCCACCACGTCCGGCCCCAGGCGCAGCCATGCCTGCCGCTCCAACTCCAGCCGCAGGCCCGTGCTGCGCGCCAGCACGGCCTGCACCGCGCCAGGCGCCCGGTCCGGCTCCAGCGCGATGAAGCGTGCGCCTACCCGCCGAGCATGGGCCGCGAGGCGGCGCAGTCCGTCATCGAGCCGTCCGCGAGCACGCGCCGGCAGGTCCACGACCAACAGGCCGATGGAACGGCCTGCCAGCAGGGCCGCTGCGAGGTCCAGGCCCTCCTGGGGATCCGCTGGGCGCACGACCAGTAACCAGCGCGGATCCACGCCGCGGCCGACCGCCTCCACCGGATCGAAGGCTCGGCCCAGGTCGAGCCAGACCACGATGTCCCCGTCCGCCTGGGCCTCCGCCACACAGCGCAGGGCCAACGTGGTCTTGCCGCTGGAGGGCCCGCCGCGAACCACGACGCTCGCCTCCGCCGGCAGGCCCGCTGGTCCGAGGACCGCATCCAGCAAGGGGAACCCGGTGGAGATGACGGACCGGTTCGGCATGGGCTGCGGCGCCCCCGGGTGGGAGTCCGGGAGCGCCGAGAGGGCGAGGGCGCCATGGACGGCCGGCGCATCTCCGACCATCCGATCCGCTGGTGCCACCGCACCGACCGGGTTGCCGTTACCCAGCCGGACGGCAGCACTGCCCCAGCGGGTCTGGAGGGTGGCGAGAGCACTGCCGAGAGGCGCTGATGACCGTTCCATGGCCCGACGAATCATCGAACATCCGTTCTATTTCGTCAAGTGTCACGTCGCTGTCACCGAAGCCCGCGAGACTGCGGCGCTAGCATGAACAGCCTGATGCCTACCCTCACGCCCAACGCCGAGCCGGCCATCCCCGCTCGGCCCATCCTCGTCGTCGATGACGACCGCAAGATCGTGGCCCTCGTACGCGCCTATCTCGAGCGCGAGGGCTTCACCGTCATCGCCGCCCATGACGGCCGTGAGGCCCTGCGCCAGGCCCGGGCCGAGGATCCCGCGCTCATCGTGCTCGACCTGATGCTGCCGGAGGTCGATGGCTACGAGGTCATGCGCCTGCTCCGCGCAGACAGCCAGGTGCCGGTGCTGATGCTCACCGCTCGCAGCTCGCTGCCCGAGCGCATCATCGGCCTCGAGCGGGGTGCCGACGACTACCTGCCCAAGCCCTTCAGCCCGGCCGAGCTGGTGGTGCGCGTGAAGGCCGTGCTGCGGCGCGCCGGCGGTCCGGCATCGAGCACCTCCGCGGAGTCGGCGACACCGGCGGTCCTGGCCCAGAACGACCTGCGCATCGACACGGAGCGCTACGAGGTCCGCCGCGACGGCAGCCTGATCCCGTTGACCCCCGTCGAGTTCAAGCTGCTGGTGACCCTGGTCGCAGCCGATGGACGGGCGCTCACCCGTGACCAGCTGCTCGACGCGGTGTACGGCTCCGACGATGGCGATGTGCTCGACCGGACCATCGACGTCCACATCGGCCGCCTACGCGAGAAGCTCGGGGATGATGCCGATCGACCCCGTTATGTCATGACCGTGCGCGGTGTCGGCTACCGAGCCGCACCCACGCTCGACGAGTCCTGAGCAGACCGTGAGCCGCGACCCTCGACCGGGGATCGGTCAGCGCCCGGCCTTCGGGCGGGGCCTGGCTTGGCGCATCGCGCTCGTCGGCATCGCCTCCACGCTGCTGACGGTGGGCATCGTGGCCGCCGGCATCTGGGCCTTTCGCAACGAGCTGGCGCACGTGCTCATGGAGGCCATGGAGCAGGGCGAGAGCACCAGCCACGCCTACGCCATGTTCGACGATTCCGTGCGGGAGCTGCTCTTCCTGGCCATCGGCGTGGCCGTCGTCGCCAGCATCGTCCTGGCCGTCGTGCTTTCGCGCATGATCGCCCGGCCGCTGGCGGAGGTCGGCGCCGCCGCTCGACGTCTGGCCGCGGGCGACCTCGCCATCCGCGTGCCCCGGGCCGCGCCCGACGAGCTGGCCAGCCTGGCCGATTCCTTCAACCAGATGGCGGCCGAGCTGGAGGAGAGCGAGCGCCAGCGTCGCGACATCATCGCCAACACGGCCCACGAGCTGCGCACGCCCCTGACCAACCTGGAGGGCTATGTCGAGGCCATCCGGGACGGTGTCATCAGGCCCGAGGCGAGCACCTACGAATCACTGCTGGAGGAGACCGAGCGCCTGGTGCGGCTGGCTCGCTCGCTCGACGACCTGGCTCAGGGCGATGCGGCGGGCAAGCCCGCGCACCCGCTCGATGTCGACCTGGCCGCGATCATGACGGCCGCGGCCGAGCTGGCGCGCCCCACCTTCGATGCCCGCCGCCTGCGCCTCGAACGGCACTGGCCGCGAGCCCTGCCCGCACGAGCCGACCCCGATCAGCTGGCCCAGGTGCTGGCCAACCTGCTGCAGAACGCGGCCCGCTATGCGGCCGCGGGTGGGACCGTCGTGCTGGCGGCCGAGCAGCGCGACGACACCCTGCTCGTGAGCATCACCAACAGCGGCGAGTCCATCCCGGCCGAGGACCTGCCGCGCCTCTTCGAGCGCTTCTATCGCGTGGAGAAATCACGTGACCGGGCACGCGGTGGCGCCGGCATCGGGCTGGCCATCGTCAAGCAGCTGGTAGAGGGCTGGGGTGGCCGCGTGGGTGCCGAATCGAGCTCCGGGCTGACGCGTTTCTGGTTCAGCCTGCCGGCAGGCCCATCACTGCCCGGCAGCGGTCGCTGAGCCGCTCGCTCAGTCCCTCTCCAAGCCCTCGGCGCGACGCTTGATGCCCAGCAGCTGACAGCGCATGAAGGCGAACAGGGCCAGCACCAAGGCAGGCCGCAGGCGCCACTGCTGTTCGCTCGCCTCCAGGTGCACTCGCAGGCGCTCGGTCAGCCGGGTTCGCCCACCTGGCAGCGACTCCAGCTCGTAGGCGAAGGTGACCTGGTAGGGCGGGACCTGGTCGGTCAGCTCCAGGTCTGCGCCCGCACCTTCGAAAGCCTCGTCGCTGTCCATGTCGGCAGCGGCCTCCGCGACCTCGCGCAACTGCTCTCGGGTGATCTCGTCGTCGAGGTACAGCAGCAGAGCCTGCCCCGGCTGCACCGCGCGGGCGATGAAGCCGGCGCCCGTCTGGGTGGGCACGATGTCGCCTTCGGCGAGAGTGCCGAACTGGGGTAGGATCTCGTCGGCGCTGCGACGAGTGGGGCCGCCGCTGGGCGCCCACGGGCGGTCGAGCACCGGGAAGCTGTACCAGCCGCCCCGCCCATAGCCCAGCTGTGCCAGCCAGGGCCAGACCTCGTCGGGCGCGGCATCGATATCGATGGAGCGGGTCTCGACCAGATCGGGAGCGGCCACCAGGTCGTCACCGGCCATGGCTCGCGCGTCCTCGCCGTGGGCCTTGCCCCAACTGCCGTAGTGCCGGCGGAGCTGAAGGACGTAGGCCGCGCCCATGCCCGCGCTGAAGGCCAGCGCCAGCAGCTGCAGGAGCACGATGGTCTTGAAGTTGGATCTGAGCAGCCGGAACATGGGCTAGACCTCCCCGGTCGGTGCGTGGCGCTCGGCTCGTTCCTTGAGGCCGAGCATGTGCTTGCGAGTCATGAGGAAGACACCGAGTCCCACGAACGGCAGGCCCAGACGCTGCGCCACGCCGCCCGGCGCGGTCCACAGGCGCAGGCGCTCGATGAGTCGTGTACCACCGCCGGCAGCAGGCTCCAGCACGAAGGCCCAGCTGACCCGGAAGTCGGGCATCGTCAGCTCGCTCATCGCGCCCGCGGCCTCGAGGCCCATGTGCGGACCCGCCGTCGCTGCTCCAGCGGCCGTGCGGTCGTCCTGCGCGGCCGCGTCCTGGGCCCGCACCAGCTCGGTGTCGAGGTAGAGGACGAGCGCCTTTTGCGGATCCACGGCACGTGCCTCGAACCCACCCTCGGGGTACATCGGCACGGTCTGGCCCGGGGACAGGTCCTGGAACTCCTCAAGGATGGTCTGGGCACTGGGCCGGTCCATGTCCAGCTTGTCGTACGAATACCAGCCGCCACGTCCCCAGCCCATCTGCACGATCCATGGCCAGACCCGCTCCGGCGGGGCTTCGATCCGCAGGCTGCGGGTGTCGACCGTGTCGGCTGCGGGAATGAGGTCATCTCCCACCAGCTGCCGCTCGGCATCGGCCCGCACCACGGCCCAGCTTCGCTGCTCAGCCCGGGCCTGCAGGAGCAGACCGGCCGCGAACCCGGCGCTGGCTGCGGCGAGCAGGAGCCACAGGCGCCTCGACAGCTTATAGACGAACCAGACTGGCCAGAACACGACACGGACCCCTTTGGTGTGCTGGTAGGCCATCGATGCTACTGCATGGCTGGTAGGCCGATGGCTCCAGGCAGACAGCGCGGAGCGGTCGCACGAGGCGGGGTATACTTTCGCCCGCCGGTGGCTTCGGCCACGCTCAGTGGGGATGTAGCTCAGCTGGGAGAGCGCTGCGTTCGCATCGCAGAGGCCAGGGGTTCGAGTCCCCTCATCTCCACCACCTTCCCGCCGTCAGCCGGCGGTCACTTCTGCCGGACACCGAGCGGAATTGCCGGGTGGCCAGTCGATAGCTGCATTGGAACTCGGCCACCCGGCGATCCCTACGGCGCGGAGCAGTCGTCCGGTGCGTTGTCGAAGACGTTGGCATCGGGACCGGTGCAGCGCACGCCCACGAGGACACCGCCGGGCGCGTCGTAGACACCGCCACCCTGACCGGCCACGGTGCCGCCGAACAGGGTCTTGGCGGCGTTGTCGTGGATGCTGCTGTCGTCCTGCATGACCAGGGTGCCCGCGTTGTAGACGCCGCCACCCCGCGCCGGTGGGTAGCTACCGGGCGGGTCGCTGTAACTGCCTTGGGGGGTGTCGTCGCGTACCACCGCGTGGTGGATGCTGGACCGCTCCTCGAGCCGGAGCGTGCCGCTATTGCGGACCCCGGCCCCGGGATCGCCGGAGGCCTCGCAGGTGACGTTCACACACGAGGTCGTCCAGGTGTGGTGGATGGCGCTCGTCCCCCGCATGACCAGCCTGCCGGCGTTGTCGACCGGTCCCTGTCGCGAGAGGCTGGCCCGGTCGTCGAAGACGAGCGCGCCGCGGTTGATGACCGTGGCCGAGACGCCGTGGAAGAGCTGGTTGTCGTGGATGGCGGTGCTACCGCGCAGCCGCATCGTGCCCCGGTTAACGAGCGTGCGAGCGGTGTCGTTGTCGACGATGCGGGTGTGCCCGTTCGTGACCAGGGTCCCGACGTTGGTCACCGCGAGCCCGGTGTTGTGGCGGATGGTGACAGCCCGCAGCCACAGGCGACCACGATTCACGATGGCTCGTTCGCCGCGCACGATCTCGAGGTCGCGCAGGCCGACCGAGGCCCTGGCCTTGACGGTCAGGACGGGCCTGCCCGGGGACTTCCAGCGCTGGCCGTCGAGCGTCGGGCGCCCGAGCCGCGCGGTCCTGACGCCCACGATCGTGAGCCGCTTGCCGATGATGGTCTGGCCGGCGCAGGTGCCCTTCAGCACCAGCGTGCTGCCGGGCCGGGCACGGTAGACGGCCTGCTGGAGCCGGCCGTAGACCGCACCGCTGCTGGTGTCGCGCACCCGGCAGGTCTTGCCGGCGGCTGCGACCGGGGCGGCCTCGAGCGTCAGCAGCGTGGCCAGGGCCAGCAGCGTGGCCAGGGCGGCGCTGAGCCACCGCTGTGTGCTGACCCGGTGTGGGTTCGTGGATGCTGGCATCAGGTCCCTCCCGTTCGTGCGCTCGAGCCCATGGTCCCGGTCCCACCAGGCGTGGTCAAGGCCGAGTGGCCCTGCCGGTCGGGACCCCCAGGTGCCTCCGCGGGTCCCCGGTCCGAAACGGCCGGGTCTAGCGCACGCCGGCCCCGATGCGCAGGCCGTCATCGACGAGGAAGCAGCGGAAAGGCGATCGCTCGGATGGTCCCACTGGCGGTCAGGAGGCGGTGGCGCGGGCTTGCGAGATGAACGTCTCGATCACGTCCGGCAACTGCGCCGAGCTGAAGTCGAGGAGCGCTTCCACGTCCTCTCGGCTGCCCTGCCTCATCCAGATGTCCTCACCACCGCGGCCATACGGGTTGGTCCGTGGGCGCCACCCTTCCACAACGTGCTCCTGCGTGCTCGGAGGCAGGCCGCCGATGAACCGCATGTCGGGCGGCGGCAGCTTCGCGATGGCCTGGTTCTGGTGGTGTCGGAGTTCGACCAGCTGGCGGGCGCTGCCTTGGGCGTTCGCTTGAACCCGGCGGCCTTGAGCGAGGGCCCAAGACGCGTGCGGGCGAGCTTTGTGGACTCGGGAGCCTTCAGCGGCGGCATTGCCTCCCCCTGGGTAGATGTGAAGTCGTGGCCACGAGACCATCCGCGTTGGCAGCCACGCTGTCAGCCGGCAGTCACTCGTCCAGCTGCATGCCGCTCGTGTCGAGGATGAAGTTCTGGTCCGAGGGCAGCAGCATGACCCGGATGTTGTCGGCCAGCTGCTGGATCGTCTGCCAGCGCAGCAGGTTCTCGGTCAGGCTGTTGTTGATGAGGTCATTCGCTTGCGCCTGGCCCCGGGCCCGCTCGATGGTGGCCTCGGCGTCCGCCTGTGCCAGCGTCACCTGGCGCTGCTTCTCGAAGGTCGCGCGCTCCTGGTCCTGCTGGGCGATCTGCTTGGCCTCCACCGACTCAGGAAGGCCTCGTTGAGGATGACGTTCTCCACCGACACGCGATCCACGATGATGTTGAACGGGTCCATGCGTTCCTGCAGCGCGCTCAGCGTCAGCTGCCCGATCTCGTCGCGCTTGCCGATGACCTCGGCCGCGTTGTATCGCGGGTGATCTCCTTGAGCGCGGTGTTGGCCGGCCGCAGGAAGACCTTCGCCGCGTAATCGGTCGGGGCCGCCGATGTCCTGCAGGACCTTGTCCGCCTTGCGCGCCGTCGATGTGGTAGTTGATGAGCCCGGACAGCTTCACCGGCTGGAGGTCCTTGGTGGCCCCCGCGATGCCCTCGAAGTTGTAGGCCTGCACGCGCCCATCGTAGACCATGGCGGTCTCGACCAGGGGAACCAGCCTGAGTCCCGAGGCATGCGTGCCTTCCTGCGGTTGGCCGAAACGGATCTTGACGCCGACCTGGCCCGGGTCCGATCTCGTTCAGGCCGAGGGCGCCCACCGAGACGACGACCCCAAGGGCGACCGAGGCCACCGCGAGCGCCGCCTTGCCCACGGTCAGGCCCCCACTGCGGGTGCTGAGGGCCTGGGCCACGATGGCGATGCCGGCCACGATCAGCGCGATGCCGACGACGATGAGCACGATGGTGATCAGTAGCATGTCTCTCTCAACTCCTGGCTGGGTCCATCGGGGGCCCGCCTATGATGGAGCCCGCAGCGCTCAGCCGCAGGCGCGCGGACGCGGCCTGGGTCGTGGCTCGTCGGTGGTGCCCACGTCCAGCAGGCGCGCTGCGACCTGCAGCTTGGGCGCGCTGCCGATGCCGGTGCTGGTCTGCAGGACGAGTCGCTGCTCCCAGTCCTTGCGGCCCTGGGTGGCAAGGCCCAGGTCGTAGTTGTCCGCGCGCCGCTTCACGCGATAGGTGCGGTAGGTGAAAAGGCGGCCGTCGCGCAGCTGCAGCTCCACCTTGCGGCCGAGCAGGCTGTCAGGGCCGAGTCGTCGGGCCGTGTCGAGAAGCGGCAGGAACATGCCCTCCTGGGCGTGGGCCAGGATCCAGGTGGTGCCGGGCGCGCCGGGCAGGTCGAACACCGGCCAGAAGAAGGCCACGTCGCAGGCGGGGTAGCCGGGCGTCGCACCCTTCACTCGTCGCTCGAGCGAGACCACCGGCAGATCGATGTCCAGCGACGGGATCCGCACCCGCACCGGCCGCGCCGCCTGGTCCACGATCGCCCCTCGCGCACCCTCCGCCGGAACCGGCCGATAGGCGATCCCATCACGGCGCGCTTGGCCCTGCTTGCCGCTGCGGCCGGACCACTCGATGGCTTCCTCGCCGGTCCAGATCCGCAGCGATCGCTTGCGTGACGGCCACGGCGGCGCCGGCAGGTCCTGGCAGGTCTCCGAGGCCGGGTCGAACGCCAGCCGCTGCCCCATCGACAGGATGAGTGCGCCGGTCCGGACCGCCTCGGACGTGTCGAGCCCGCAGGGGTTCTCGGTGAGCGACCACGTGTCGGTCGCGGGGTCGTACCGCCCGTCGCGCGCCAGGCCCGTGCCATCCGCGTCCGGGTCGAGGGGCCGGGACAGGAACACGAGCGCGTCGCCGACCCAGACCGGCGGGGCGCTGGACTCGGCGAGCGGTCCTGCCGACGGACCGCTCCAGCTGTTCGCCAGCAGGTCGAGACGGCGGACGGCAAGCGTCACGTCCCCGGTCAGCGCCAGGACTTCGTCCCCCGCCGCCAGGAGGACGGCTTGCTCGAGCGGCGGCAGCGCCGTCCAGGCGTCCACGGCGGGGTCGTAGCTCGCTGCCGACCCGTCGGACGCGAGCGTGACGAGCGTGGCCCCCACCATGGCTGCCGACGAGATATCGGTGACCGGTGCCGGCGCCGTCGCGCGCCAGCTGTCGGAAGCGGGAGCGTAGGCCAGGAGGCCGTCTCCCGAGCCCGCGTCCTCCTCGACGAAGAGCAGCTCGCTGCCGGTCCATTCGGCGCGGGTGCCGCTCGCCATCGGCCGCGGAGGTCGGGCGATCCTCCTCCACACATCGCTGACGGGGTCGTAGGCCGCCGCCCGGCGCTCCCGTCCCTGGGCCACGACGATGGCCTCGGTCCCGGTCCAGCCTCCGGACGCACGCTCAGACGCGAATGGCGCGTTGGCCACGCGGCGCCAGGTGCCGCTGACGTCCGTCTGGCGCTCGCCTGGGGTCGAGAGCGCGGCCGCAGCGGAGGGAGCAGGCTCGGGCGCGACGCTGGGGTCGGCTCCCAGTGTCGCCAGCGGCGCCGGGAGCAGGGCCGTGACCAGCAGCAGGACCAGGACCAGGCCGGCGGCGGGCGAGGAGAGCCGCGGCGGGCGCTTCGACCACATGGGCACATCTTCACCCAGAACCGCACGGCCCACCTGGGGGACCGATCACTGCCGAGTCCACGATCGTCTGCGAGACTGTCCGGGTGTCCAACCGTCTCCTTGCCTGCCTCGCTGCGACCGCACTCGTCGTCGGCGCCTGCGGTGGCGGCGGGAGCGCTCCGGGCAGTCCTTCTCCCGGCCCGTCCGTCGTCGCACCGAGCCCGAGCCCGAGCCCTTCGCTGCTGCCGAGCCCTGATCCCGATACCGGCCTGTGTCAGCTCCTGACGGAGATGGAGACCCGGCTGGCGTCGCTGCGAGCGGTCGAGCTCAAGCTGCCCAACCGGGTCGCGCTCGACATCGAGCTCGAGAAGCTGGTGGCCGCCTACAACGAGCTGGACGATGCCGACCTCGGTGACCGCGCGGACGAGCTGGAGCGATCATCGACGCGGCTCAAGTACCGCCTCGGCGACCTGGACCTGGCGGTCGAGGACTTCCGCACCAATCCCAAGCCTCGCAAGGCTGCGCCCCACGTGGAGAGTGATGCCCAGCGCGTGGCCGACGAGCTCGCAGCCTTCGTCGTCCTCTCGCGCTGCTAGGTCACACCGCAGGGCTGGCGGGATCTGCTGGAGGGATGCCGTGCGTGCCAGACACGCAAATGCCGGCCTTGGGCACGTCATCGTCCGTGATGTGCCAGACAGGCACGTCCGCCAGATCCGGGACGCCGGCATGGGCCTGACCCGACGCGGGTGTGCCCCGCATGCACACCTGCGCCGCATCCGCGTGCGTCCGCTGGCCGGCACCTCGAGTCCATAGGCCAGCAGCGCAAGTCCGCTGGCTGGCACTTAGAGGACCGGCGAACCTCCGGACACTCCTTTAGTCCAGGGCCGCGCGCAGCTCGGGGGCATGTTCGCGCAGCCACCGACGCGCCTCCGCGGTGCGCGGCGCGTACCGCTCGACCAGCTCCCAGAAGCGTCGCGAATGGTTGCGGATGCGCAGGTGTGCGAGCTCGTGGACCACGACCGCATCGAGCACGAACGGCGGCGCCAGCACCAGCCGCCAGCTGAACGAGAGCGATCCGCTCGCCGATGCCGACGCCCAGCGGCTGGTCTGGTCGCGGATCGTCAGGCGTCCCGGCAGCACCTCCATCTCGGCCGCCCGCGCCGCGACCCGGGCCTGGAGCACCTCCCGTGCCCGGACTCGCAGCCAGGGCTCGAGCACCGCCGCCGTGTCGCGTCCGTCCCGGCCCAGCCGCACCACCAGGCCCCCGGGCACCGCCTCCACTCGGCCGCGCGCCGGGCGAGCGGACACGCCGTCGACCACCGATACCCGCAGCGTCTCACCGGCCACGCTCAGGACCCGCCCCTCCCCCAGCGTCGGACGTGTGCCGAGCCTCGCCTGGACGATCGTGATCCGCGAGACGTGACGCTCGATCCAGGCCGCGTGCCGGGCCACCAGCCGCTCGGCTTCGACGAGCGGCCATCGGCGCGGCAGGACCACGACCGTCCGGCCTTCACGGTCCACCATCACCCGTGCCCGCCGAGCGCGGTCGGAGCGGCGCACCATGTACGGATGGCGAGTGGTCGCGGGGTTTGCCATGATTCGGTATGATGCGCCGCACGGGGCGATAGCTCAGCTGGGAGAGCATCTGCATGGCATGCAGAAGGTCCGGGGTTCAAGTCCCCGTCGCTCCACCACCCGACCCCAACGCGGACCCCCGTCACCGACGGGGGTCTTGTCATTCCGGCCCAGCCCGGAACCACAGCTCGGCCGGCCCGCACGGCCAGACATCGGTGAGGATCCACGCATGAGCAGCCCCGTCCAGGACGGCCCAGCCGGCGGCGCGCAACACGCCGACGGCTCAGCTGAGCGTTCCACGATCGATCGCTACGACGCGTCCACGATCGAGCCTCGCTGGCAGCAGCGCTGGGAAGAGCTCGGGCTCCACCACACCGACCTCGATGCGACCGGCAAGCCCGACTACTACCTGCTCACGATGTACCCCTACCCATCGGGCGACCTGCACATCGGCCACTGGTACATCACCACGCCCTCGGATGCCATCAGCCGCTATCGGCGCATGAACGGCGACAACGTCTTCTTCCCCATCGGCTTCGACGCCTTCGGGCTGCCGGCGGAGAACGCGGCCATCAAGAGCGGCGTCCACCCGGCCGAGTGGACCATGAAGAACATCGCCAACATGCGCCGCCAGCTGCGTACGATGGGCGCCACCTTCGACTGGTCGGCGGAGGTCGTCACCTGCCAGCCCGAGTACTACAAGTGGAACCAGTGGATCTTCCTGCAGTTCCTCAAGGCCGGACTGGCCTACCGCCAGATGGCGCCGGTCGACTGGTGCCCCAAAGACCAGGTGGTGCTCGCGCGAGAGCAGGTGGAGGGTGTCGATCGCGTCTGCTGGCGTTGCGGGACCCCGGTCGTCAAGCGCGACCTGGAGCAGTGGTTCTTCCGCATCACCCGCTACGCGGACGAGCTGCTCTCCTTCGAGGGTCTCGACTGGCCCGAGCCCGTGCGCCTGATGCAGACCAACTGGATCGGCCGCAGCGAGGGTGCCGACATCACCTTCCACACCGCTCCGTCAGACCATCACGCGGGCGGCGAGGAGCTGCGCGTCTTCACGACCCGACCAGACACCCTCTATGGCGCGACCTTCATGGTGCTCGCGCCGGAGCATCCACTGGTCGCCGAGCTGACGGCCCCGACACAGCGGGAGGCCGTCGAGACCTACATCACCGCCGCTCGTCGACAGACGGAGATCGAGCGGCTCTCGACCGAGCGCGAGAAGACCGGCGTGCCCCTCGGCGCGGACGCCATCAACCCCGTCAACGGCGAACGCATCCCCATCTGGATCGCCGACTATGTGCTCTCGAGCTATGGCACCGGCGCCATCATGGCCGTGCCCGCGCACGATGAGCGTGACTTCGCGTTCGCGCGCAAGTTCGACATCCCGATCAGGCGCGTGGTGGCCGGACCCGATGACGCCGACGATGCGCCACTCGACGAGGCCTACCCGGCCAAGGATGAGCGGGCTCGGCTGGTGAACTCGGGGCCCTACAGCGGCCTGCCCTGGGCGGAGGGGTTCGCGGCCATCGTGCAGGACCTCGAGGCCAGTGGCCAGGGCGAGGCCGCGGTCACCTATCGCATCCGCGACTGGCTCATCAGCCGCCAGCGGGCGTGGGGTACGCCCATCCCCGCCGTCTACTGCTCGGCCGAGTGCGGGATCGTGCCGGTGCCGGAGAACGACCTGCCGGTGCTGCTGCCGGACGACTTCAGCTACCCGGAGGGCGGCGGCAACCCACTCGAGACGAACGAATCGTTCCTGCACACGACCTGCCCCCGCTGCGGCGCTCCTGCCCGGCGCGAGACCGACACCATGGACACGTTCGTGGACAGCTCCTGGTACTACTGGCGATACCTCTCGCCGCACGCGGACGACGTGGCCATCGACAAGGACCTCGCGGCCCGCTGGACGCCGGTCGACCAGTACACCGGTGGCGCGGAGCACGCGGTCATGCACCTGCTCTACAGCCGCTTCTTCGCCAAGGCCCTCAACGACATCGGCGTGACCAGCGCGCGCGAACCCTTCAAGCGCCTCTTCAACCAGGGTCAGATCCTGGGCGCCGATGGTGAACGCATGTCCAAGTCGCGCGGCAACGTGCAAGATCCCGACGAGCTCGTCTCGCGCTATGGTGCGGACACGGTCCGCTTGTTCCTCATGTTCATGGGGCCGTGGGACCAGGGTGGCCCGTGGAACCCGCAAGGCATCGAGGGCATCAACCGCTTCCTGCGGCGCGTCTGGACCGTCTCGCTGGACCCACACGGCCGGGAACCCGGCGACTCCGAAGCCGGCGCGCTGCCGGGCGGCCAGGATCTCGCGGCGGCGGAGAAGGCGCTGCGCGTGGCCGCGCACAAGACCCTGGCGGGCGTCACCGCGGACCAGGCGGGCTTCCGCTGGAACACCATCGTGGCCAAGCTCATGGAGCTGACCAACACGCTCATGAAGCACCGCGGCACGCCCGCGGCGGCGACACCCGCCTATGACGAGGCGGTCAGCCTGCTCCTGCTGATGCTGGCGCCGGAGGCGCCGCATATCGCCGAGGAGCTGTGGTCGCGGCGGCTGGAGGCGCGTGGGGCAGGATGGCGCTCGATCCATACCGAGTCGTGGCCGGCGTTCGACGAGGCGCTGGTGGCAGCAGAGATGGTGGAGCTGCCGGTCCAGATCAACGGCAAGCTGCGCGACAAGGTGCTGGTCGCGCCGGGGTTGGCGCAAGACGAGCTGGAGGCCATCGTCATGGCGCAACCCAGGGTGCAGGCCAACCTCGAGGGCAAGCAGATCGTCAAGGTCATCCATGTCGGGGGACGCCTCGTCAACATCGTCGTGCGCTGAAGGACGGTCGGCATGGGCTGGGATGGCGTGGGCGAGGACACGGCCTGGGTCTACCTCGACGGGGAGCTGCCGTAGGGCCACCAGCGACCCGCTGGCGACCGGTGCGCTAGCCTGATGCGGTCCCGAACCGCACGCGTGAAGTGACGATGCCCGACCTGACCGCGCCCCTCAAGCTAGGCGCCGACATCTGGAACCAGTACACCGATTGGCCCGCTTTCAAGGCGGCTCACCTGCGGGCCGAGGAGCTTGGCTACGAGTCGCTCTGGACGATGGACCACATCTATCCGCCCAACAAGCCCTCGGACGGGCCCATCTTCGAGGCCTTCACGGCCATGTCCGCGATCGCGGAGGTCACGTCGCGGGCTTCGATCAGCGTGATGGTGGCCTCGAATACCTATCGCAACCCGGCCATGCTGACCAAGATCATCACGACCATCGACCACATCAGCGAGGGTCGGGCCATCCTCGGCGTGGGCGCCGGCTGGGCTGAGCACGAGCACGAAGGTTTCGGTTTCGCGTTCGGTTCCGGTCCCGGCGAGCGCCTGCGCTGGCTCAAGGAGGCCCTTCCGGTCATGCGCGGCATGCTCGACGGCACCACCCCCAGCTCGAGTGGCCCCCACTACGCCATCAAGCACGCCTACAACGAGCCGCCGCCCCTCCAGGAGCACATGCCGCTGCTCATCGGTGGCTCGGGCCCCAAGGTCACCCTGCGGCTGGTGGCGGAATACGCCGACATCTGTAACATCGGTGGCTCGCCCTCCAACGTCGCCGCCAAGGACGCCATCCTGATCGAGCACTGCCAGGCGGTCGGGCGTGATGAGCGCACCATCGAGCGTTCCATCGACGTGGGCGCGCCCACCATCCGAGACTCTCGGGCCCAGGCCTTCAAGGATCGCGACGACCTCTTCGCAGCGCAGGGCTCGGCCCCCTGGAAGAACCAGCCTACAGGCACGCCGGAGGACGTCTTCGAGTGGCTCGCCCGCTACGTGGAGCTGGGCTACCACCACCTGGTCTTCTACTGGCCGGCGCCCTATGACGAGGAGACGATGGTGCGCATGGCCAATGAGGTGCGCCCCCGACTCGAAGCCCTCATCAACCGCTGAAAGGAAGGACAGGACAGACATGCCGGACATGAGCGCCCCGCTGAAGTTGGGCATCAACAACTGGAACCAGTACACCGACTGGGACTCGTTCCTGGCGGCACAGCAGCGCGCAGACCGACTCGGCTTCGACTCCATCTGGACGTGGGATCACCTCTATCCCATCGTCGGATCGCACAAGGGGCCGATCCTCGAGGCGTACACGGCCATGGCGGCGGTGGCGGGCACCACCGAGCGCGCGACCATCGGCCTGCTCGTCGGTGCCAATACCTTCCGCAACCCCGCGCTGGTGGCCAAGATGGTGACCACGCTCGACCACATCAGCGGTGGTCGCGCGGTGCTCGGTATCGGGGCCGCCTGGTTCGAGACCGAGCACAAGGCCTTCGGCATCGAGTTCGGCGACGGTCCGCCTGAACGCCTGCGCTGGCTGCGGGCAGCCCTGCCCATCATGCGCGCCATGCTCGACGGCGAGGAACCCTCGACCGGCGGCCGCTACATCACCAACGCGGCCCTCAACCTGCCGGCACCCGTGCAGTCGCACCTGCCCATCCTCATCGGCGGCTCCGGGCCCAAGGTCACGCTGCGCCTGGTGGCGGAGTACGCGGATATGAACAACCTCGGCGGCGGGGCCAAGGAACTGCCCGAGAAGGACGCCCACCTGGTGGGCCACTGCGAGGACCTCGGCCGTGACGAGAAGACGGTCGAGCGCACCGTCGGCGTGGGCATCCCCATCATCCGCGACAGTCGCGAGGAGGCCTACACGGTCCTGGCCGACATGTTTGCCGACAACGGCGAGGCCAAGGTGCCCACGGGTATGCCCGTGGGCACGGTCGCGCAGGTGATCGAGCACTGCAAGCCCTACCTCGACGTCGGCTACCGACACCTCATCTTCGGCTTCCCCCCGCCGTACGACCAGCAGACCGCCGAGCGGATCGCGACCGAGGTCCGCCCGGCGCTCGAAGCCCATCTCGCGGCCTGAGCGGCCACAGCAGGAAGGAGCGACCGATGCCGAACATGAACGCACCGATCAAGCTCGGTGCCAACCTCTGGAACCAGTACGTGGAGTGGCCCCGCTTCCTCGAGGGCATGCTGCAGGCGGAGGACCTGGGCTACGACTCCCTCTTCACCTGGGATCACGTCTATCCCATCGTGGGCTCGTGGGAAGGCCCGGCCCTGGAGACGTACACGGCCATGGCGGCGGTGGCGGCGCAGACGAAGCGCGCCACCATCGGCCATCTCGTGACCGCCAATACCTTCCGCAATCCGGGCCTGGTGGCCAAGATGATCAGCACCATCGATCACATCAGCCACGGCCGCGCGGTGCTCGGTATCGGGGCCGCCTGGATGGAGCCGGAGCACACCGGCTTCGGCATCGAGTTCGGCGACCGCCCCGGAACCCGCCTGCGCTGGCTGGAGCAATCGCTGCAGATCATCACGGGCATGCTCGCGGGCAAGCGACCGTCGTCGGCAGAGGGCGACCGCTACGACTTCCATGACGTGCTCAACCTGCCGGCGCCGGTGCAGAAGCACATCCCCATCCTCATCGGCGGCTCCGGGCCCAAGGTGACCCTGCGGCTGGTGGCCCAGTACGCGGACATGAACAACCTCGGCAACCCGGTCGAGCCGCTGATCAAGTCGGACGCCATCCTGCGCGAGCACTGCGAGCGCCTGGGGCGCGACGAGAAGCAGATCGAGCGTACCGTCGAGCTCCAGCGCGTGGTCATCCGCGACACGCGCGAAGCGGCCCTGGCACGGGAGGCGGAGCTGCTGGAACACAACGGTGGGGCGGTCGATGACGAGGAGCGCCCCGGTTCCGCCGGCGTCGGCTCGGAACGCATCATCGCGGGCAACCCCGACGAGGTCTTCGAGCAGCTCAAGCCCTACGTCGACGCGGGCTATCGCCATCTCATCTGCGGCTTCCCGCCGCCCTACGACGACGAGACCATGCGGCGCCTGGCGACCGAGGTCCGTCCACAGCTCGAGGACTACATCTAAGTCGCGGCCAAGGCACGGGCCAGGGAGCCGCAAGGCGACCTGGCTAGCCTGTGCTCGCGCCATCGGGCCCGACCGCATGACCGGCCACGGTGCCCGAGGCGCTCCCGTTCGCCAGCGATCCGCCGAAACCGGGTCGTGACCGCCGAACGGCCCGCCGAACCGATACCCGCCGCTTCCGCCCGCCGGCTGGAGCGAACCCTTGAACCAAGCCACGCCACCGTGGCGGTCCTTCTCCTCCGAGACACCGGCGGGCCCTGAAGCCGCCTCCGCACGCCCCGGTGACGAGCCGGCACCCACTTCGCGGGCATGGTGGCTGGTGCCCCTCCTGCTGGGGTTGGGCGGTCTCGCTATCGGTGGGCTGGCCGCGGGGCTGCTGGCGTTCATCCTCGTGGTGGGCTCCGCTCCGCCGGCCGACGCCATCGGCGAGCCGCTCGAGCTGCCGCCGGTCGCGGCGATCGAGCCCCTGCCATCCGGCGAGGACATCCTGGTCGACGTGGCCGGCGCGGTCGTGCGCCCGGGCCTCCACCGCCTGCGCGCGAGCGACCGCGTGGGCGATGCCATCGAGGCGGCCGGCGGCTTCGCGCCGCGAGTCGATATCGTCGCCGCGAGTGAGCAGCTGAACCTGGCACAGCGCCTGGAGGATGGTGCCAAGGTGCTGGTACCGGAGCTGGGTCTCGACCGCGAGGGGCCGAGATCAGCCGCCCGCGACGGTCGGATCGATCTCAACGCGGCCAGCCAGAGCGAGCTCGAGTCGCTGCCCGGCATCGGCCCGGTGACCGCCGGCAAGATCATGGCCGCGCGCGCCGAACGACGTTTCCAGTCTATCCGCGACCTGCGCAGCCGCGGCCTCGTCGGGGAGTCGGTCTTCGGCGACATCGAGGAGCTCGTCACCGCGGGCTGAATCCCCGGGACGCGTCCGATGCAGCGGATCCCTCGCGCCGGCTGGCTGGCCATCGGCGCCCTCGTGGCGGCGCTGCTCCTGCGCGATGCTGGCCCCCTGGCGGCGGTCGCGGGGACGATCGGACTGTCCGCCGCGTTCGTGCTGGCCGTGGCTCACCGGCGCAGCGCGGCCGCGCTTGCGCTAGCCTTCGGCACGGTCGCGCTGCGAGCCAGCCTGGTGGCCCTGCTGGCCGGTCCCGGGAGCGTCGTCCCCGCGCTCGTCACCGGTAGCGCGGAATGGGACGGCACGGTCACCGACGTCTCCGCTCCCAAGGGGCCTGACCAGCGCGCCTTCATCACGCTCGAGCCGCCCGGGAGACCCGAGGGCTGGCTCGTGTACGCCTGGCTGCCTCGCCATCCGGCACTGGTGACCGGCGACCGCGTCCACGTGCGCGGCGTCGTCGAGGGCCCACCCGCAAGTGCACCAGGCTTCGCCGACTTCCTCGAGAGCCGGGGAGCGGTGGGCACGCTCAAGGCCCATGCCCTGGAGCTGCGCGGTCACGGCAGTGGCCTCGGGCCCACGGTCGAGCAGCTTCGATGGGCTGTCGATGGCGCCCTGGGGCGGGCGGTCCCCGAACCCGAGGCCGGACTCGCATCGGGCATCCTCATCGGCCTGCGCGAACGAGTCTCGCAGGCCGTGGCGGACGACTTCACGGTCACGGGTCTGACCCACGTGGTCGCCATCAGCGGCTGGAACATCGCGCTCGTCGCGGGCATCGCCACGGCCCTGCTGCGCGCCACCGGTCTGCGGCGGCGCTGGCGCAGCGCGATCGTGCTCGCGGCCATCGTGGCCTATACCGTCTTCGCCGGTGCCGACGCCAGCGTCGTGCGCGCGGCGGTCATGGGCGGGGTCGTGCTCATCGCCCGCGAGGGCGGCCGGCCGTCGGGCGCCGCGGCCGCCCTCGGGCTCGCCTGCTGGGGGCTCCTGCTGGCCGATCCCGGCATGATCGAGGACATCGGCCTGCAGCTGTCGATGGCCGCCACGGCCGGCCTGCTCGCACTGGGCGGCCCGGCCGAACGAGCGGTGCGACGCGCCTGCCGCGACCGTGGTCCGCGCTGGCTCAGCGAGTCGCTGGGTGTCTCCCTGGCGGCTCAGCTGTCGACCCTGCCCCTGGTGCTGTTCCACTTCGGTCGACTCTCGCTCATCTCGCCGCTGGCGAACCTGCTGGTGGCGCCGGTCGTGCCGCTGGCCATGCTCGGTGCGGTGATCGGCGTGGTCGTGGCCCCGCTCCTCGCGGTCGGACAGCTGTCGCTCCTGCTCGCGCCGCTGCTGCTGGCAGCCTGGCTGCCGCTCGTGCTCATGACCCGGGGAGCGTCGCTGCTCGCCCGGGTACCCCTGGCCAATGTGGAGCTGGCGGAGCCATCGGACATCGTCGGCGCGCTGGTCGCCCTCGCCATCCTGGTGGTGGTGCTCCGGCGGACACGTCGCAGCCGCCGCCGGCCGGAGCTGACCACCCTGGCCCCGACGCCTACCGGTCCGGCGCCACCCACCGCGCACAGGGGCCGGTGGCGGCTCGTCGCGGCCGGGCTTTCGCTGACCCTCGTAGCCACGGTCTCGGTGGCGCTGGTGGCAGGCCCGGCGGCGGCCCTTCGGGTCAGCGTCCTCGACGTCGGCCAGGGCGATGCCATCCTGCTGGAGGCACGCGACGGTGAGCGCATGCTCGTCGACGGCGGCCCCGATCCCGACGTCCTGGTGCGGCGACTCGACGAGCGCATCCCGACCTGGGACAGGAGGATCGACACAGCGCTCCTGACGCATCCACATGAGGATCATGCCGGTGGGCTCGCCGGGTTGGCACCACGCTATCGGGTCGGACGAGTGGTCGAGACGGGCATGCCCAGCGAGGGCGCCGGTGTGCTCGAGCTGCGGGCGGCCTCGGCCCGCCTGTCCATCCCCCGCTCGCGGGTCCTGCGCGGTGATCGCCTGAGACTGGGTCAGGCGGCGATCGAGGTGGTGTGGCCGCCGCGGGAGCTGCTGCCCGACCGCCCCCTGTCCGACGGGCGAGCCATCAACGGCACCTCCATCGTGCTCGCGGTCCACGTCGGTGAGCAGCACATCCTGCTCACCGGCGACGCGGAGGACGACCACGACGCCGATCTGCTCGAAGCGCTCGCCGGGCGCCGCTACCGTTGGGACCTGCTGAAGGTCGCCCACCACGGCAGCGCCACGTCTACCAGCCAGCCACTGCTGGAGGCCCTGCGCCCGCGCCTGGCGGTGATCAGCTCCGGCACCGGCAACCCCTATGGCCATCCCGCGCCGGCCACGCTCGCCCGCCTGGCGTCGGTCGGTGCATCGGTCTGGCGGACCGATCGCGGGGGCACGCTCACTGTCGACTTCGACGGGCGGACGCGTTCCGCGGGCACGCTGCTCGCCGCGGTCGGGTCGCCCGCCTGCGTGCACCGGCCAGCGGGCGCCAGGTCCGCGACCTCGCTCTCCGACCCCTGCTACATTCGTCCCGATGGCGGTACCAACGCGCACCGAGGCGCTCTCCCTGCTCCTGTCCACGTCACCCTCGCCGCGCTTGCTGCAGCACATGACGGTGGTCGCCGAGGTGGCGGCCTTCCTGGCCTATCGCAGCGCGCGCGCCGGGGTTCCGGTGGACCGGCGCCTGGTGGAAACGGCCGCGCTCCTCCACGACGTCGACAAGGCGCTGCCCGACGACCACCCGCTGAGGGCCCTGCCGCACGGCGCCGCCGGCGCCGCCTGGGTGACCGAGGCCGGGCACCCGGAGCTGGCCCGCACTCTCACCGCCCATCCGGTCATGCACTTCACCGATCCCGATATCGAGCACTGGCTGCAGGACGCTCCGCTGGAGGAGCGCATCGTGACCTATGCCGACAAGCGAGCCACGCAACGGGTGGTCTCTCTGGACCAGCGCTTCGAGCGCTGGGAGCGCAGGCATCCGGAGTACGTGGCGAAGCTCGAGCAGGCGCGGATCGTGGCGCGCCGGTTGGAGGATGCCGTCTGCGCGGCGGCGGCGATCGAGCCGTGTGAGGTCGAGCGCCTGCGCTGGGTGGGGGATGCACTCGACCACGCCGTCGCTCATGGCCTGCCCGGGCCGCAAGGCCGGGCGGCTGCATGGGCAAGGTGAGCGAGTCGACCGAGGCGCCGGCCCTGGCCTATTTCTGGGGCGAGGACGCCTTCATGATCGAGCGGGCGGCACGGAGCTATGCCGATCGAGTGGCACCAGCAGGCGAGACCATGGAGGCCTGGCGCGTCAACCTCGATGACGACGCCGGCGAGGAGGGGGCTTCCGCGGGCCTGGCCAAGCGCCGTGCCCGGGCGCTCGACGGCATCGAACAGCACCTGGGCATGGCCCCGCTCTTCGGTGCCGGGACGCTGGTGGTCCTGCGCCAACCCGGCGGGCTCCTGGCCGAGAAGAGCGCTCGCGAGCGGCTCCTGGCCCTCGTCGCCTCGGTGCCGCCGGGCAATGCCCTGTGCGTCACCGATCTGACGGCGTCGGGTGCCAAGGGGCCATCGGGAAGGGGCCTGCTGCGGGACGCCGTGGCTGCGTCTGGTGGCGTGGTCCAGGAGTTCCGAGGTGCCGGCTGCCGGCCAGCTCGAGCCGTGGCTGGTGAAGCGTGCGCGCGAGCTCGGATCGGAACTGCGGCCGGCGGCCGCCCGGCTGCTGGCCGAGCGCGTGGGCGGCCATGTCCGCGAGACCGATGTCGATCGTCGCCGGCGGACCGAGCTGGCCAACAGCGAGCTGGAGAAGCTGGCTCTCTACAAGCCCGAGGGCACGATCGAGCCCGAGGATGTCGACGCGCTCGTGACCGAGACCGTGCCAGGCTCGACCTGGGCCTTCCTCGATGCGGTCGGGTCGCGCTCGGCTGCCAGCGCCACCGCACTCGCCGAGCGACTGTTGGCCGAGGGTACGCCCCTGCCGGTGCTGGTATCGCAGCTCCATCGCCGGCTGCGCGACCTCATCGTGGTGCGCGAACACATCGACGTGGGCACCCCCAACCCCCAGCTGGTCAGGGAGCTCAAGATGCAGCCGTTCCGGGCCCAGAAGCTGGCCGAGCAAGCCCGCACCTGGACCGCGCCGGGGCTGGAGCTGGCGCTCGTCGAGCTGCTTGCGCTGGACCTGCGCTCCAAGGGCATCGCCCTCGATGGCTCCACGCTGCAAGTCTCTGAACGGATCGATGCCTTGACCGTCCAGACCTGGCTCGCGCGCCACGTCGACACCGCTCGATAGGCATGGAGGCGCGGCGGCTCCAGCTGCGCACCCACCGGACAGCGGTCTGGCTGGCCCTGCTGGTCACGTTCCTGTGGTCCACCTCCTGGGTGCTCATCCGATGGGGACTGGAGGACGAGAGCCTCCGGCCACTGACCTTCGCAGCGCTGCGTTACGGCCTCGCTGCCGCCCTGCTCGTGGTCGTCGCGATCGTCTCTGACCGCCGCCGTCCCAGGCTTCGCCACGCCGAGCGAGGCTTCCTGCTCAGGCTCGTGGTCCTGGGGATCGTGATGTATGCGCTGACGCAGGGAGCCCAGTTCGTGGCCCTCGACGAGCAACCCGCCGCCACCACCAGCCTGATCCTGTCGCTGAGCCCGCTGCTGGTGGCGGGCGGGGCGGCCGTGACCCTGTCCGAGGTGCCCAGCCGCGCGCAGATCGGGGGAGCCCTGATCGTCCTGGTCGGAGCAGCCTGCTATTTCGCCGGCGACCTGGGCGCGACGAGCGTGGGCCTGCTGGCGGCGCTGATCGCCCTCTGCGCCAACGTCGCGGCGGCCATCATCGGGCGGAGCGTGAACCGAAGCGACGCGCTGCCGGCGGTGGCTGTCACCGCGGTGAGCATGAGCGTGGGCGCGGGTGTGCTGGTCCTGCTCGCGCTGGGCCTGGAGGGCATGCCTGTCATCTCACCGCGCGGCTGGCTGATCATCGGATGGCTGGCTCTCGTCAACACCGCGCTGGCCTTCACACTCTGGAACCTGTCGCTCCAACGACTCTCGGCGCTCGAATCGGCCGGCATCAACAACACCATGCTGGTCCAGATCGCCCTGTTGGCCTGGCTCCTGCTTGGCGAGTCACCGGGCCTCCTGGGCCTGCTCGGCATCGCCCTCGTCTCGAGCGGTGTCTACCTCGTGCAGGTGGCTCGCCGCCGAGGCGGCGAAGTGCAGCCGCTCGCCCGGGCCGCAGACGGCCCGACATAGACGAGGAGCCGGGCGTCCCGCCCGGCTCGGTCGATCGATGAGGCTCGGATCAGACGGGGAACTGGGTTGCGCGCTCCTGGGTGACACCGTCGGATTCGATGGCGAACACGCAACGGCCGTCGGGGATGTCGAGGACCTCGAGCAGGTCGGGATCGAGATACAGCTGATGACAATCAGCGCACAAGCCAGCCGGCACCGCGAAGCACAGTCGCTCCTCGCCGTCAGGCATCCGGAACGTGGTATCGAAGCGCGAGTTGACCAACTGGTGCTCGCACTGCGGGCAGGTGTCCCGGAGCCAGCTCATCGTCGACATCACACCTCAGCTCGGTCACCGGTTCGGTCCGGTCACTCAGGTCTTCGATGCTAGGTATCGACCCGTTCAGGCCCCATGCCCCGGTGGTACCAAGACCCCTTTGGGGGTGGGGGTAGAAGAGTACGGTGCGCTGGTGTTGCGCTCCCGCACCACGGCCGCTGTGCGTCTAGACGACGTGGACCAGCAGCGTCGCCTCCGACCACAGCTTCTCCAGCTGGTAGAACTCGCGTTCGGGCTTGCTCATGACGTGCACGATGACGCCACCGAAGTCGACGAGCAGCCAGTGCGAACCGGCATCACCCTCGCGCGAGAGCGCCAGGTCCCCGTGCTCCTTGAGTCCCTCGATGACGCCGTCGGCGATGGCGTCGAGCTGCCGGTCCGAGGCGCCGGAGCAGATGACGAAGTAGTCGGTCATGGCCGTCTGGCCGCGCACGTCGAGCAGGACGATGTCGCTGGCCTTCTTGTCAGCCGCGAGGTCCACGACTCGATGGGCCATCGCCAGGACCGCCGGATCGGGCTCGTCCGGCACCACGGGTCGCGACCGCCTGACAGTGGCCTCCCGGCGACCGGCGGGCAGGCCCGGCCTCGGCGCCGCGTGGGGGTCGGGCACGTCCTTCACGGGCTGTGCGGTCGGGGTCGGCACCTGGTCCTGGTCTTCATGCACCGTGTCGGGTTCCTCCTCGTGGGTTGGCTCGCGCCCCATCATGCCTCCTCCGGTCCAGCCAGCGCCCAGCGCGCAGCGGCCCGGGCGTGGATCGCCGCCGTCGGGAAGTAGGGTAGGCCCGTGTCGCGGGGACCCACCAGCAGCTCGATCTCCGTGCAGCCGGCGATGACGCCCTGGGCACCGCGCTCGGCCAGTCGCCCGATGACCTCGAGGTAGGCCACCCTGGAGCCTTCCCTCACCAGGCCCTGCACCAGCTCGTCGTAGATCACGTCGTGGACGAGTGTGCGGTCGGGCTCGTCAGGCACGAGCACGGTGAGGCCGGCCGCCTCCAGACGCGCGCGGTAGAAGTCGCCCTCCATGGTGTAGCGCGTCCCCAGCAGCGCGACCCGACCCACCCCGGCCTCCAGCGCGGCTCGCGCGGTCGCATCGCCGATGTGCAGGAAGGGCACGGACAGCGCCGCCTCGATGGCCTCGGCACAACGGTGCATGGTGTTGGTGCAGAGCACGATGAGTCCGGCGCCAGCGTCCTGCAGCACACGCGCGTCGGTGGCCAGGATCTCGCCGGCGGCATCCCACTGACCAGAGGTCTGCAACTCCTCGATGGCCGCGAAATCGTACGAGCGGATGAGCAGACTCGCCGAGTGCAGGCCGCCGAGCGCAGCGCGGACTTCGGCGTTGATCGTGCGCTCGTACTCGATGGACGACTCGGCGCTCATGCCCCCGAGGAGCCCGATCGTCCGAAGGCTGCTCACCGAGCGGGCGCATGCATGCGGTAGAGCCCGTGTACGTCGATGTAGCGTCGCACGGGGGCGGGCACCAGCGTGTCGATCGGTTCACCTCGCGCCACCCGCTCGCGGATGGTGGTGCTGGCGATGTCCAGTTCCGGGCCGGGCAGGAAGGCGAAGCGTGAGCCGCAGCCCGGGAACCGCGCCTCCACCCAACGGTCATCGAGCGGTTCCGTGCCCGGCCGCGGCCCGACGGCGATGCGGCACAGCTGCAGGATCCGTTCGGGCTCGCGCCAGGTCTCGAAGTCATCGAGGACCTCCGCGGACATCACGAACCACGGTTCGGGACGGCTTTCGCGGCGGGCACGCGCCGCCAGCTCCGCCACCGTGTCCACCGTGTACGACGGTCCGGGCCGGTCAAGCTCGATGCGCGATAGCCGCAAGCCCGACTCGGGTTCGACCGCGAGGGCCACCATCGCCTCCCGGTCGTTCGCCGGGGTGATGACCTGGTCCTGCTTGTGAGGTGGGTCGGCATTGGGCACGAAGAGCACATGATCGAGGTCGAGCTCCCGCAGCGCCTCGCGCGCGAGCGCGAGATGGCCCTCGTGGACCGGGTCGAACGTGCCTCCGAGGATGCCGAAGGCGCGCGCCTCCCCTGCCGTGGTCACACCCACGCTCCAGGTTCGGCTCCCCACTCGAGCTCGGTGCGACCGATACGCACGGTGTCGCCCGCCTCCACACCGGCCGCGCGCAGCTTGTCCACCAGGCCCAGTCGGGCCAGCTCCCGCTGGAAGCGCGCGGCCGACTCATCGTTCTCGAAGTCCGTCTGGGCCACGAGTCGCTCGACGCGCCGGCCTTCCACGACCCACACCCCATCCGACTCACGCTCGATGACGTAGCCCTCCTCTGCCGGGTCATAGCGATGGACGACCACGCCCGCAGCCTCGCCGGGACCGCCCAGCTCCTCGTCCGCCGGCAACATCCGCGCCAGCGCTGCCCGTAGCTCGGCCAGTCCCAGGCCCTCCGCGGCAGAGATGCCCACCACCTCGAGACCCTCGCGCGCGCGGGCCGCGGCGAAGCCACGGACCGCTGCCGGATCGGGATCGAGGTCCAGTTTGTTGAGCACCACCAGGGTGGCCTTCTCGAGCAATGCCGGGTCGCGCGCCTCCAGCTCGTCCCGGATGACCTCGTAGTCACGCTCAGGATCGGTCTCGGACATGTCCACCACGTGCACCAGCACGCGCGTGCGCTCGACGTGGCGCAGGAAGGCGTGTCCCAGGCCGGCACCAGCACTGGCGCCCTCGATGAGCCCAGGCAGGTCGGCCAGCGTCGGGCGCCGCTCATCGCCCGCGTCATCCTGGGCCAGGTCGAGCACACCGAGGTTGGGCTCGAGCGTGGTGAAGGGGTAGTCAGCGACCTTGGGCGTGGCCGCGGTCAACGCCCGCAGGAGGGTCGACTTGCCAGCGTTGGGCAGACCCACCAGGCCCACGTCGGCGATCAGCCGCAGCTCCAGGCGGAGCCGACGCTCCTCACCCGGCTCACCCTTCTGGGCATGCTTCGGCGCCTGGTGCGTGGAGGTGGCGAAGTGGGTGTTGCCCAGCCCGCCGCGGCCGCCCCGTGCGACCATCACGCGCTGTGCCGGGTAGACCAGGTCTGCGAGCAGGTCGCCGCTGTTGGCGTCGTAGATGGTCGTCCCTGGCGGGACGGGCAGCTCCAGGTCCGAGCCGGACTTGCCGTGGCGGCGAGCGCGCGCGCCCGCACCGCCGTGCTCGGCCCGGAAGTGGTGCTTGTAGCGGTAGTCGATGAGCATCGTCTGGCCCACATCGACGACCAGGTAGACGGAGCCGCCGCGGCCGCCATCCCCGCCATCGGGACCGCCGCGGGGCACGTGCGCTTCGCGCCGGAAGGTGGCCGCGCCGTTGCCGCCGTTGCCGGCGATGACGGTCAGATCGACGCGGTCGAGGAACATCGCTCAGACCCGTGGGCGAGGTCGGTCATGCACCCGACCGGCCGCGTCACTTGTTGCCGGAACCCTCGCTGGCAGCCTGCCGCGTGAGCGAGGCCAGGAACTCGGCGTTGGTATCCGTCTTGGAGAGGCGGTTGAGCAGCAGCTCGATGCCCTCGTTGGTGCCCACCGCGCTGAGCATGCGGCGCATGGTCCAGACCATCTTGAGCACCGGCTCCTCGAGCAGCAGCTCTTCGCGACGGGTGCCGGAACGTTGCACGTCGATGGAGGGGTAGATGCGCTTCTCGGCCAGCTTGCGATCAAGGATCAGCTCGCTGTTGCCGGTCCCCTTGAACTCCTCGTAGATGACGTCATCCATGCGCGACCCGGTGTCCACGAGGCAGGTCGCGATGATGGTCAGCGAACCACCTTCCTCCAGTTTGCGGGCGGCGCCGAAGAAGCGCTTGGGCGGATACAGGGCGACGGGGTCGATGCCGCCGGTGAGCGTGCGGCCGGACGGCGGCAGGGCCAGGTTGTAGGCCCGCGAGAGGCGCGTGATGGAGTCGAGCAGGATGACCACGTCGCGGCCGGACTCCACCTGGCGCTTGGCGATCTCCAGGGCCATCTCGGCGACATGCGTGTGGTTCTCGGTGGGCTCGTCGAAGGTCGAGGAGATGACCTCACCCTTCACCGACCGTCGCATGTCCGTGACCTCCTCCGGCCGCTCGCCGATGAGCGCGACCATGAGCAGGATCTCCGGGTAGTTGGTGGTGATGCCATTGGCCATGTTCTTGAGCAGCATCGTCTTACCCGCCTTGGGCGGGCTCACCACAAGAGCACGCTGGCCCTTGCCGATGGGGTTGACGATGTTGACCAGCCGCTGGCTCAGGTTCTCGGGGTCGGACTCGAGGTTGATCAGCTGGTAGGGGTGGATGGGCGTGAGCTCATCGAAGTGCGGCCGGCGGCGAGCGTCGTTGGGGTCCATGCCGTTGACGGTCTCGACGCGCACCAGGCCCCAGTACTTCTCACCCTTCTTGGGCGGACGCGGGATGCCGGCCACACGGTCGCCGGCACGCAGGCTGAAGCGGCGGACGTGGCTGGAGCTGACGTAGACATCGTCGGGGCTGGGCATGAGGCCACGGCGGCGCATGAAGCCATAGCCGTCCTCGACCAGGTCCAGGATGCCGGCCGCATAGCGCTGGCCCTTCTGCTCGGACTGACGCTGCATGATCTGCTCGACCAGCTCTCCGCGATCCATGCCATCGGCATCGGCCACATCCAGGTCTCCACCGATCCTGGCGAGCTCGTCGGCGTCCTTCTTCTCGAGTTCCTTGATGTCCATATCCAGGGTCTTCGATCCTTGCGGCAACGGGGATGGGTGCTCGGGGCGAACAGCGCGACGCACGACGCCGGACCAAGCTGAAGGATGGGACCCCGTTCCGATCCGGTACGGCCGACCATGCACCGACGGTTCGGCAGATCGTGGGAAGGAAGGGGTTGATGGGATAGTAATCACGCACCCGGAATCGGTCAACCACGTGGGACCGGGCGGTCGCTCCGCCTCCGGTGCGTGTCCGATCGCGCTGGCGACGGCCGCCGCCTGGCGAGCTAGCCCTTGGCGGCGAGCTCCTTCTGGGCCTTGGCCCAGTCAGCCTCGAACTGGGCGATGCCCTTGTCCGTCAAGGGGTGATGGACCATCTGCTGGACGACCTTGAACGGCACCGTCGCGATCTGGGCCCCGGCCAGCGCGCCGTCGATGACGTGGCGCGGCGAGCGGGTGGAAGCCACGATGATCTCCGCGTCCAGGCCCTGGATCTCGAGGATGGCGGAAAGCTCGCGGACCATGTCCATGCCCTCCTCGGCGATGTCATCGAGCCGCCCCACGAACGGCGACAGGTAGGTCGCGCCGGCCTTCGCCGCCAGGAGGCCCTGGGCCGAGCTGAAGATGAGCGTGCAGTTGGTCTTGATGCCCTCCTCGGCGAAGGTCGAGATGGCAGTCAGGCCGGTCTCGGACATGGGCACCTTGATGACGATGTTGGGCGCGATCTTGGTGAAGGCGCGGCCTTCGCGCAGGATGCCCTCGAGGTCGTCAGCGATGACCTCCGCGCTCACGGGGCCCGAGGTGATGTCGCAGATCTCCGCGAGCACGTCCTCGTAGCTGCCACCTCCGGCCTTGGCGAAGAGCGTCGGGTTGGTGGTCACGCCATCGAGCACGCCCCACTTGTGGACGGTGCGGATCTCATCGATGACAGCGGTATCAAGGAACAGCTTCATGGGTCTGGCCGCCTCCGGAGGTTGATTCGTTGCGACTGGGGGATGGGCCACCATTGTACGGGCAGCCGGCCGCGTCCCTGTCCTTTGCCGCCTGTCGCCGTTCCCGATGCCGTCGCCCTTGCGATCGCACCATCTCGCCGGGAACCACCCGACCCGCGGTGACGTCTCACTGCGCATGAACCACATCAACACCCCCCCTCACCCCCTGTCCCGAACCGCTCATCGAGCCGCGCTCGCGCTGGCCGGAGCGGCCGTCATCCTGTCCGCGTCGGCCACGCTCGCCGACGAGGCCAGCCCGGTCCCCGGCGCCTGCTGGACGCAGATACCCGGGGAGCTGGGAAGCGTCGACCATCCCACCGACCCTGGGGCGATCGTGCTGCGCATGTCGGTCGGTGGCGGGTTCGTGCCCTTGGAGGTCGCGTTCCTCGAGAGCCCCACGTTCACCCTCTACGGCAACAACGTGGCGGTCTTCCGCCCATCGGTCGCGCAGGACTCCATCACCGAGCCCCTGCCGCCCTACCAGTGCGTCGCGCTGACGCCCGAGCAGGTCGACAGCCTGCTCACGGACGCACTCGACGACGGTGGCCTGC
Source organism: uncultured Chloroflexia bacterium (assembly GCA_963800275.1). GTDB lineage: Bacteria > Chloroflexota > Limnocylindria > Limnocylindrales > CSP1-4 > JAFMJV01. The sequence goes on along the minus strand of CAWDAI010000006.1, from coordinate 234,501 downwards.
GCGAGGCAGCCGATCTCTACCCTGACCCCTACATCGCCGATACCCCGAACACGGTCTTCACCATCGACGCCGACGGCGTAGACAAGACGATCACGATCGGGGCCCTCGGCTTCGACTCGCAGGCTCCCGATCCCGAGGCCCGGGCGCGGTTCGAGGCACTGGCCGATCAGCTCAGCCGGTTCTCGGAGGTGGCCACCGACCCGAGCGAATTCGATGTGCCCCGCTACCGAGCGCTGCTGACCGACGTCTGGATCGATGCGCCGGCCGACGCGGTGGCGTGGCCCTGGGAAGACGTCACGCCCGCGGACTTCAGCGGGGACGGCCTGGCGGTGGCCACCCTCACACCCGAGCAGGTCGCGCTGGTGGTGCCGGTGCCCAGTGGTGGTCAGGGCTACATCGTGCTGGAGCTGCCCGACGGCACCCAGCAGAGCCTGGCCATCCGGCCGCTGCTGCCGGACGAGGTCGCCGCGGAGGTGGCGGATTAGGCCCCGTCAGCCACCTTCGACTTCGCCGGCTCGGCCCCCTCGAACTCGATAGCCGCAGCCACGAACCCCGCGAACAACGGGTGCGGCTTCTCGGGACGACTCTTGAACTCCGGGTGGAACTGGCTGGCCACGAACCAGGGATGGTCGCGCAGCTCGATGATCTCGACGAGCCGACCATCGGGCGACTGGCCAGCCAGCAGCATGCCCGCGTCCTCCAGCGCTTCGCGGTAGCTGTTGCTGACCTCGAAGCGGTGGCGATGCCGCTCATAGATGAGCTCCGCGTTGCCATAGGCGTCGGCCACCCTGGTGCCCGGCTGGAGCTTGGCCGGGTACAGCCCCAGGCGCATGGTGCCACCCTTCTCATCGATGTCCCGCTGGTCGGGCATGTAGTCGATGACGGGCGCCTCGGTGAAGAGGTCGAACTCGGTGGAGTTGGCATCGGCCTTGCCCAGCACGCCGCGGCTGAACTCGATGACCCCGCACTGGAGGCCAAGGCAGAGGCCCAGGTAGGGCACCCGGTTCTGACGCGCGTAGCGAGCGGCCAGCAGCTTGCCCTCGATGCCGCGGTGACCGAAGCCGCCGGGCACCACGATGCCGGCCGCACCGGCCAGCTTCTCCACGTAGTCGTCCTCGGTGAGCGTCTCCGAATCGACCCAGCGGACCCTGATGTCGTGACCCTGCGACCAACCCGCGTGGTCGAGGGCGGCGGTGACCGACATGTAGGCATCCGGCAGCGCGATGTACTTGCCCACCAGCGCGATCTCAAGCTCCGGCTTGGGAGCCTTGATGCGATCGACCAGCGCGCGCCAGCTATCGAGCTGGGGTGCATGGACCTGGTCCTGCAGGTGCAGCAGATGTACCACGAGGTCACCCATGCCCCAGTCCTCGAACTGCAGGGGCACCTCATAGATGGTGCTGGCCGTGGCCGCGGGCACGACCGCATCGAGGTTGACGTCGGTGAAGAGGGCGATCTTCTCGCGCAGCTCGTCGTCCACCTCGTGGTCGCTGCGCGCGATGATGATGTCCGGCTGGATACCGATGCTGCGCAGCTCCTTCACCGAGTGCTGCGTGGGCTTCGTCTTGAGCTCACCGGTGGCAGCCAGCGCAGGCAGCAGGGTCACGTGCACGTAGAGCACGTTGTCGCGGCCGACGTCCTTGCGCATCTGGCGGATGGCCTCGAGGAACGGCAGCGACTCGATGTCGCCGACGGTGCCGCCGACCTCCACGATGACCACGTCAGCGGAGCCGTCACGCGCGACCCGCGCGATGCGCTCCTTGATCTCGTTGGTGATGTGCGGGATGACCTGCACGGTGCCACCGAGGAAGTCGCCGCGCCGTTCCTTGGCGATGACCGACTGGTAGATGCGGCCGGTGGTGACGTTGGCCAGCTGCGAGAGGTTCTCGTCGATGAAGCGCTCGTAGTGGCCCAGGTCCAGGTCGGTCTCGGCGCCGTCGTCAGTGACGAAGACCTCGCCGTGCTGGTAGGGCGACATGGTGCCGGGGTCCACGTTGACGTAGGGGTCCAGCTTCATGATGGAGACATTGAGGCCGCGACTCTTGAGCAGACGGCCGATGGATGCCGCCGTGATGCCCTTGCCCAACGACGACGTGACACCACCGGTCACGAAGACATACTTGGCCACGGATCTCTCGCTCCTCTGGGGTTTTTCCGATGCTACCGAATCCCGGGCCGCGACGCGAGGGGCACGCAGTGGTGGCGGTCAATCGGCCCGGTCCTCGGTAACCGTAGGGTCGTTCCACGTCGATGGCGACTGCCCCGGTCTCGAAGCAGCGGTGCCGGGGCCGCGGGCGACAAGGCCATCCTCGAGTCTGCGGGCCGTCTCGGGCGCGAGGTGCGGAACCACCGAGATCGAGCCGTCCGTCTCGAGCGTGACCAGGGCCGCCTCGTCCACCGTGGCCAAGCCGTGCTGCCGCAGGGCCGCTTCCACCTCGCTGAGCAGCAGGCGCTCCCGACGCAGCGCCTCGGTGAGCAGCTCGCCGCGCAAGACCAGCATCGTGGGCTCCGACTTGGCCAATCGCGCGACCTTCCGTGAGCGCAGCGAGCTCCACGTGATGAGGAACTGGAGTGCGATCAACAAGGCGAACGCCACGAGCCCCTGCGCCAGGCCGGTGTCGTCCGAGAGCAGGATCGTAGCCAGCGTCGAGCCGAGCGCGACGGTGACGACGAGGTCGAACGCGTTCAGCTGCGAGAGCGTCCGTTTGCCCGATACCCGCAGCATGGCCACGAGGGCGACGTAGGCGATAGCGCCGACGGCCAGCGTCCGGAGCATGGCGTTGAGGTCGATCAGCCCCACGTTGCGGGAACCGTAGAGAGGCGGCCGCGGCCGGCCGGATCGATGCCGTTCATGCCACCAGTCCAGCGCCGCGGCGGCTACGCTCGCATCGCCGAAGCCCCGTGGGCGATTACGGCTTCCTTGCACCTGCCCAGCAGGGCCTGGAAGTCGGGTGCCGGCACCGGTGTGCTGGGTCCTTGGCTAGTCGCGCTCCCAGCCGCGCTGGCCGAGGAAGAGTCGGCCGACGACGAGGAAGAAGAGCACTGCCGGCAGCGTCAGCATGACCGCCCCGGCCATCATCACCGGCCAGCCCGTGGGATCGAGCTGCTGGAGCTGCCGCAGTCCCAGCGGCAGCGTGTAGAGGTCCTGGTCACGCAGGTAGAGCAGCGGGCTGATGAAGTCGTTCCAATAGAGGATGAACGTAAGCACGGCCACCGCCACCGTGGAGGGCCAGGCGTTGGGCATGGCCACGCGCCGCCACACGTCCAGCGGACCAGCGCCGTCGAGATGAGCCATCTCGAAGACCTCGGCGTTGGCTCGCCGGAAGGTCCAGTAGTAGATGAGCACGAAGAGCGGGCTCGAGCCGGCCAGCGCGGGCACGACCAGGGCCACCAAGGTGTCCGTGAGACCGATCCAGCTGAAGAGCAGGAAGCGGGTCAGCCAGAGCGCCGTCACCGGCACCAGCAGCAAGGCCACCGAGAGCACCACCAGGGCGCCCCGAACGTGCCGGTCCAGCAGGGCCATGGCGAAGCCCGCCATCGACGCGGTGATCACCGTGAGTGGTACCGCCAGCGCCACGACCGCCAGCGAGTTGAGCAGGTAGCGCCCGAACGGCAGCAGCTCGAAGACCGTCCCGTAGTTGGCGGGCGTGGCCCCCGGGGGCAGCCACTCGATGGTCGAGGGCGGCGCCAGCCCCGGCCCCCGCAGCGAGGCCGTGATCATCCACAGCAGCGGCAGCAGGAAGACCGCCGCCACCAGCAGCGGGAGCAGATGCACGCTCAGCCATCCGCCGCGTGGATCGGCCCGCTCAGACATCGGCCACGTATCCGCGACGACGGAACAGCAGGTAGAGACCCCCGATGATCAGCACCGAGAGCAGGAACGTCACCAGCATCAGCGCCGATCCGGCTCCGAAGCGAAAGCGGTCGAAGGCCTCCTCGTAGGTCACCAGCGGCAGGAACATCGTGGCGTAGTAGGGATCGCCGCCGGTCATCACGTATGAGGGCGTGAACGTCCACTGGAAGCTGAGCACGACGTCCCTGGCGCTGAGCAGCGCGAGCCACGGCAGCAAGAGGGGGAACGTCAGATGGCGGAACGACGCCCAGCGCCCGGCTCCGTCCACGGCCGCTGCGTCGAAGATCTCCCGCGACAGCCCGCGCAGGGCCGCCAGCAGCACCACGAAGCCCTCGCCGATGACGAAGGCGGCCATGACCACGAAGGGGAACCGCGCCGTGTCCGCATCCGCCAGCCAGCCGGGCGCAGGCAGACCCACCGCCTCCAGCGCCACGTTGACGGGTCCGAAGACGGGGTTGAAGATCCAGAGCCAGATGAGCGCGAAGGCCACGTCGGGGATGACGGTGGGCACATAGACAGCCGCCCGATAGCCGGTGGCGCCTCGGCGCGGACGCGACAGCAACAGGGCCAGGCCCAGGGCGCCCGCGATGCGCAGGGGCACGGCCAGGACGATGAAGAAGAGCGTGTTGCGCAGCGCCGTGCCCACGACGGGGTCAGCGGCCAGCAGCCGGAAGTTGGCGAAGCCCGCGAACACCGGCGGGCGCAGGGCGTCGTAGCTGGTGAAGGCCAGCACCGCCGAGAGGAGTGCCGGCAGGCCTACCAGCAGCAGGCTGCCCACGAGGTAGGGCAGGAGCATGACCCACAGGCGGGACCGCCACGAGACCGAGGAGCGCCTCACCGGTGCGGAAGCGGCATCAGGACCGCGCCCCTAGCCTTCCTCACCGGCGAAGAAAGGCAACGTCCGCGCGACCATCGCATCGATGGCCTCATCCACCCCGACCTGTCCATAGAAGGCGCGTTCCAGCTCGTCGCCCGTAAGCTCTTCCACATCCACCCAGCCGGCGATCACCGGCACGCCGCGCAGCGAGTCGATGGTGTCGAGCCAGACGCGCGAATTGGCCGGGCTCGCGGCCGGATCGAGGAAGGCATCCGACTCGGCTACCGCGCGCAGCGAGGGCACCGTCCGGCCGCTGCGCGCCACGATGGCCTGGCCCTCGGGCGAGTTGGCGAACTCGATGAAGGCCCAGGCCGCGCCCTTGTCCTCGGCCGCCGCAGCCATGCAATAGGCGTCCGAGTGGAGGATGCCCGCACGCTCCTGTCCCACCGGTAATGCCGCCACGTCCCAGGCGAAGGATTCGATCGTGCGCGCGGTGGGCGTGAAGCGCCGGCTGTCGAAGTACATGGCCGTGGTGCCATCGAGGAAGCGACTGGCATCGTCTCGTGCCGCCGCGGCCAGCGCATCCGGCACCACGCCGTGTTCGGTCTGCAGGGCCACGAACCACTCGACCGCTTCGCGCGAGGCTCGTGAGTCGAGCGCCAGCCGGATCGGCCGCTGGCCGGACTCGAGCACCACCAGCTCCCCGCCGTTGGCCCACACGAACGGCGCCAAGCGGAAGATGGAGGGCTCGATGCCGACCCCGTACTGGTCGGTCGTGCCGTCACCATCGAGGTCACGGGTCAGGGCCTTCGCGGCCGCCAGGAATTCGTCCCAGGTCCAGCCATCGGTCGGATAGGGCAGACCCGCGGCGGCGAAGAGGTCACGGTCGTAGTAGACCACCAGGCTGCTGATGTTCTGGGGGATGCACATGAGCTGGCCGCGCCACGTGAAGGGCTCCGTGGCGACCTGGTAGAGATCGCCCGCGCTGATGACATCGCTCGCGCGCAGGTAGGGTGCCAGCGGCTCCAGCACGCCCATCGCCGCGAACGGTGCATAGCGGCGATAGTTGACGAGGACCACGTCGGCGGGATCGCCGGCCGCGAAGTCGGCCCCCAGGCGGGCCCGATAGTCGGACGTGCTGGGGATGTGGATCAGCTGCACGTCGATGTCCGGCTGCTGCTCTTCGAAGGCCCCGACCAGGGCCTGGTACGCAGCCAGCTCGGCGGGATCGCCGAAGACCATGAACGAGACCGACCCGGATGGCTGCTGGGCCGAGGCGGCGGAGGTGGTCGCGGCCACGAGCAGCACGGCCAACGTGAGGAGGCGAACCAGGCGGGACGGTAGGGCAGGCATCGGCGAGCTCCGAGGCGGTGTGCGGATGGGTCGATAGGATAGGCGCGATGACCGCAGCCAGCCCGCAGCGACCGACTTCCCCACCGGCCTCCACGGTGGTGCTCACCGCCACCGGCCTCGCCTTCCTGGCGCTGGGCTTGCTGCTCGGCAGCGCCTTCTTCCTGGCCGACCTGGAGTCATCCCTCTTCCCGACCGGCTGGCTCTTCCCGGCGGTGCTCGTGCTGAGCGGCCTGCTGATGACCGTCCGAAGGCGCTTCGACCTGGCCATCACCTTGTGGGCGGGCCTGACGCTGGCCACGTTCATGCTCGGCGTGATGCTCTACGTCGATGCTCTCGACCTGGGCCTCGACGATCCTGCCGCCTTCGACGGGTCGATCATCGTCGCGTCACTCGGCCTGGTCGTGCTGGTGCTGCGGCCGGCCTTCCGCGACTGACGACCGGGCGCTGTCATCGAAGCGTGACACGCGAGATGGCGCACTCTCAAGGCAGGGTGTAGGCTCCACCGCAATCAGGGAGTGGCGCACTGCGCGATGCCCCCTGCGATCCCGGGATGCCCAACCCGGCAGCACAACCGGAGAGGTGCCTCGACCGATGCTGACGAAGGAGTCCGCCCGCCCGCCCGTACGTGGGTTCGTCACCGCCGTGGTCCTCGCGACGGCCATGTCCCTGCCTGCGCTCACCGCTACTGCCACCGATGCCGAGCGTGCCGAGCTGGAAGGCTCTGCCCCCACGGTGGAGGAGCTGCGCGCGGACAACAGCAGCCTGCAGCAGACGGTCAGCCAGCTGGAGCAGGAGCGAGACCAGCTGCGCAAGTCGCTCGACCGTTTCGATAAGCTGTACTCGCCGCTGGAAGCGGATCGCCAGTTGCTCGTGGAGCTACGCAAGGCGCTGCCGGAGACGCGTCCGGAAGCCGAGGCCCAGCTGGCCCGTATCCGCGACCTTGCGCTCGCGTCCGATCCGGCCGGACTGGGCCGGATCGTCAAGCGCCTCGATGACGCGGTGCCCACGTTCCTGGACTGGCGCTTCGGCGACTACGACTCCGTGCAGGCCTACACCGATGCCTATGTGGAGACCGGCGCCAACGCCTTCGATTCGTCCATGGAAGAATTCCGCTCGGAAGTGCTCATGTCCGTGGCCAACCGGCTGGACAGCCTGCTGACCATCCTCGATCGCGTGCGCTGAGTCACTGACCTTCAGGCCGCCGCCCCACCCACTTCGACAAGGAGAACGATGTCCGCATCCCGATCCGCCTGGCCGCTCGTGCTGGGTACGTCCCTCACGTTCGTGCTGAGCCTGGCCTTCCCGGTCGCCGCGGGAGAAGAAGGAGAGGGCTCGCTGGGCCAGGATCCCTCCAACGTCATCGGGCTGCTGGGTGCATCTCCTGCCGACCTGCTGGGACCTGCCAGCCAGTTCCTTTCCGGCCCGTCGTGGCTGGCCACCAAAGGCGTCGATCCGGGTGCCGGCGACATGCCCACCTACGACCCCTGGACCGGTTCTGACCTCAGCAGCGACGTGCGCACCCAGGCGGCCGGCGCAGGCGCGCCGGTCCCCTATCGCGATCCAGGCCCCGCCTTCTCGCGCAACCTGCTGGTAACACGCGACTACAGCAACATCCCTTTCCAGACCGAACCCATGATCGAGGCCGATCCGGAGGATCCGCAGCACCTCCTGCTGGGCGTCATCGACTACGCCTTCCCGTCGATGTCCACGTACGTCAGCTTCGACGGCGGCGAGCGCTGGGACGGCCCCAACCAGGTGCCCTACCTGACCGAGGACCTTGGCTCGGGCGGTGACCCGGTCGTGGCCTTCGACCGCGATGGCAACGTCTACCTCGCCTACATCTCCATCGGCGTCGATGACTTCAACCTCGGTCCCATCGAGGTCTCGGCACAGGTCTCGAGCATCGCCGTGGCCAAGTCGGAGGACGAGGGCTACACCTGGCCCATCCAGATCTCTTCGGCGCGCAGCCGGGTCAACACCGACGGCCTGGAGAGCGACCGGTTCGGGCGCCTCCGCGGCACGGTGGATATGAGCTTCCTGGACAAGCCCTGGATGGCCTCCGGACCCAGCGTCGACGGTTCGGAGCAGGACGTGCTCTACGTCACCTACACCAACTTCGACATCAGCTACGAGATCCTCTATATCGGTGAGATCCCCAACCTGCTGCCGACCGAGATGCGCACCAGCATCGAGCTGGTCAAGTCCGAGGACGGCGGCCTGACCTGGACCGATCCGGTGGCCGTGAGCCCGGTCGTGCGCCGAGCGTACGGTGAGACCGGCGATGGCAGCGGTGCGCCCGGCGTGGTGGGCACGTTGCGCGTGGTGCAGGGCAGCCAGCCCGCGGTCGCGCCCGACGGCACGGTGCACGTGGCCTGGATGGACAGTACCGATGACGACTCCCAGAAGGGCATCGCCGAGATCCAGGTGGCCTCCTCGACCGACGGGGGCGACACCTGGTCCACACCGGTCGTGGCCTCGGTCTTCAACGAGCCCGAGTTCCGGCCGCGCACGAACTACTTCCGCTTCTGGGCCTCGGCCTTCCCCCAGATCGCGACGGGGCCGGAAGGCGAGGTCTACGTGGCCTATGTGGGCCGCCCCTCGGACAAGCCCAGCGACGACGGCGACGTCTTCCTCACCGTCTCCATGGACAAGGGCGGGACCTGGTCCCGGCCGAAGGTGCTCAATGACGACGATTCGGAGCATACGCAGATGTTCCCGTCGATCGACGTCAGCCCGGACGGCGTGGTCCACGCCATGTGGGGCGACTTCCGCGACAGCCCCACCGAGTCGAGCTACAACATCTACTACACGCGCTCCGACGACCAGGGCCAGACCTTCGGCTTCACCAACGAGGAGCTGGGTCTGCAGGTCGGTGACACCCGGGTGACCGACTTCCCCTCCAATCCCAACTACGCCTTCCCCAATGGCCTCTTCATCGGCGACTACTTCAGCCTGGCCGCGACCGAGGATGACGTCCACCTGGTCTGGTCCGACGCCCGTCTCGGCGAGTTCGGCCCGGCCAACCAGAAGGTCGCGACCGCACGCATCGAGGCCATCGACACGCCGGAGATCTTCATCAGCCCGCCGTCGGGTCCCGGTGGCCAGGAGGTGACGCTGCAGGGCTTCGCCTTCCAGCCCGACATGGGCGTGTACGTCCAGCTCGGCGACAGCACCATCAGCACGCTGCGCACGAACATGGACGGCGAGTTCAGCGCCCGCATCTACATGCCCATCACCAGCGAGGGCAGCCAGACCATCACCGTCTTCGACGAGTCGGGCAATGGCGCCAGCACGTCGTTCTTCACCGAGTTCGGCTTCGGCGACATCGCCACGATGCTCGACCAGCTTGGCCAGCGCATCGACGAGATGGAGTCGAGCGCCGGTGCCGGCAACGGCAGCGAGGGGGCACGTGCGACGGAAGCACCGGCGAGCGCAGCGCCCTCGGATAGCGGGGAGTAGATCGTGACCGGACGCGCCAACGTGCGGGCAACACTCACGTTCGCCCTGGGCCTGGCCCTCGTGGCCGGCCTGCTGCCGGGGACGGCCCTGGCCCAGGACGACTCGAGCGAACCCGCGTCCGACCGGCCCGGCCCGGCGGCCGACCGCCTCCTCTTCAACAGCTTCTTCGTGGACCGTGCGCCCCTCGACATCGAGGCCGGCAACATGGACCTCTACCTCTTCGGGCTCAAGACAGAGGCGGCCCAGGACCTGCGCGGCACCGAGGGCGTCCGTCTCATCGACGCGCCCGCGACCCAGGTCGACCTCATCCTCAACCCGGCCCCTGCACGCGAAGGCGAACTGAACCCCTTTTCCATCAAGGAGGTGCGCCAGGCGATGCAGTACCTCGTCAACCGCGAGGCCATCGCCCAGGACATCTACCGCGGGGCGGCGCAGCCCATGCTCACGCAGGTCGGCCCCAGCGACCCCGACTTCCTGACCATCTACGACATCGACCGTGGCTCAGGCATCACCTACGACCCCGAGCTGGCCCGAGACCTCATCTCGGAGGCCATGATCGCGGCCGGCGCGGAGCTGGTGGATGGCACCTGGCACTACGAGGGCCAGCCCATCCGCATCAAGCTCATCGGTCGCGTGGAGGACGAGCGTCGCGACATCGCGGACCTCGTGCGTTCGGAGCTGGAAGCCGCCGGCTTCGAGGTGGCCATCACCTATGACCAGTTCGCGGCTGCCCTGCAGAAGGTCTACGCCTCGGACCCTGCCTCCTTCGAGTGGCACATCTACACGGAGGGCTGGGGCCGTAGCTCGGCCAGTCGCTACGACGTGGGTGCCGTCAACGCCTACATCGCGCCCTGGCTGGGCCAGATGCCGGGCTGGCGCGAGGAAGGCTTCTGGCAGTACGAGAACGACGAGCTCGACCAGCTGGGCCAGACGCTCTATCGCGGGCAGTTCACCAGCCTCGATGAGCGCAACCAGATCTACCGCACCATGACCGAGGCCGGTCTCGACGAGTCGGTCCGGGTCTGGCTCGCGACGGTGGACAACAGCTTCCCCGTGCTCGACGACGTGGAGGGTCTGACGACCGACATCGTGGCCGGGCCGCGCAACCCGTGGGCCCTGCGCGAGGCGCACGTGCCCGGCAGCGGCGACGTTCGCGTCGGTCACCAGTGGGTCTGGACAGAGCGCACCACCTACAACCCGGTCGGCGGATTCGGCGACGTCTACTCCGTGGACGTGTGGCGAAACCTGGCCGACCCGCCCATCTGGAACGATCCCTTCACCGGCCTGCCGCAGCCGTTCCGGGCGGAATACGAGGTCGAGACCGCGGGGCCGGACGGCACCATGGACGTCCCTGCCGATGCCCTCACCTGGGATGTCGAAACCAAGGCCTGGGTGCCCGTGGCGGCCGGCACGACCGCCGTGAGCAAAGTCACCTTCGACTACTCCAAGTACACGAGCGCGAACTGGCACGACGGCCAGCCCATCACCCTGGCCGACGCGGTCTACTCGATCGCCCAGGGTTTCGACATGGCCTACGACCCCGAGAAAGCCAAGATCGAGACGGCGCTGGCGGTGACCGCACGACCGGTGCTGGAGACGTTCAAGGGCTACCGCCTCACCGACGACGACCGCCTGGAGGTCTATACCGACTACTGGCACTTCGATGACGACTACATCGCAGCCTACGCCAGCCCCACCGGCTTCGACATGCCGTGGGAGGTCAAGGCGGCCATGGACGAGCTCGTCTTCAACGAGCGGCGAGCGGCCTACAGCGATACCGCGGCCAGTCGCTTCAGCGTGCCCTGGCTGTCGCTCGTGCTCAAGCGCGACGCCCAGCTGGTGGATCGCACGCTGCGCGGGTTCGAGCGCGACGACTTCGTGCCCGCGGGCGTGTTCCAGTTCGGCGACCGCACGCTGGTCACGCCCGACGAGGCCATGGCCAGATACCAGGCGGCGCAGGACTGGTTCGACGAGAAGGACCACCTGGTGATCAGCCAGGGGCCCTTCTATCTCGAGCGCTTCGACCCACCGGCCCAGTTCGCCGAGCTGGACGCCTTCCGGGATCCGACCTATCCCTTCACGGCTGGCGACTTCTACCGCGGCGATCCGCCGACCCTGGCCATCACGGACGTCACCGCCGAGCCGGTGGTGCCGGGTGAGGCTGCCGTGGTCGAGGCGGCCGTGGACGGACCCGGGACGGTGGCCATGCGCTACCTCCTGCTGGACCCGGCCGTGGGTGAGGTGGTGGCTTCGGGGGACGCCGAGGCAGGCGCCGATGGTGCCTTCAGCGTGACCATCCCCGCCGACATCACCGGCTCCTTGTTCCCCGGCTTCTACCAGCTCTTCCTGGCCGCCGAGAGTGATGCCCTGGCGCTGATCGATGAGCGCCGGGTCGACCTGGAGGTCCTGCCCTGACCTTGGGTCCGACCATCTAGCGAGACCCAGGGAGGGCCAGACCGGCTCGTGAGCTCGTCGCTGCTGCGCCCCATCCTGGTCCGGGCCGCGAGCCTGGGCGCGGTGCTCATCATCGTGCTCGTGCTGCTGGTGCTCACGCTTGGCGCCACGGGCTACTCGGACAACATCCTGCAGGCGCAGGTCGGCGAGGAGCTGCGCGGGATGCGCACGAGCCTGTCCGAGACGGTCAAGGACCCCGACGCGGTGGAGGAGATCATCGCCACGCGACGGGCGGAGCTGGAGGCTTCGTACGGACTCGATCGAGCGTGGTACGAGCGCCTGCCCGCAGTGGTCGCCCAGGTGCTCGTGTTCAACCTCGGCGAGGCCCGGTCCATCCGCGCCGCTGACGGCTCCAACAGCGTGGCTGACATCATCCTCGAGCGCCTGCCGCGCACGGTCATGCTGCTCACGACCTCGTTGCTCATCACCGCCTTCATCGGCCTCACGGTCGGCGTCTGGCTCTCGACGCGGCCCGGCTCGCGGGCCGACCGCTTCGTGTCCTACGTGGCCGCCATCACCAACGGCCTGCCGGCGTGGTGGGCGGGCATCCTGCTCATCCTCGTCTTCAGCTTCTGGCTGCGGATCCTGCCCTCGGGCGGGATGTACTCGACACCCCCACCGGAGGGTCCGGTCGCCTCCTTCCTCGATCTCGCGCGGCATGCCCTCCTGCCCGTCCTGACGCTGGTGCTGGTGAGCATCGGGCCGTCGATCTACGTGATCCGCACGATGACCCTCAACGTGGCCCTCTCCGACCACGTCACGGTGGCCCGAGCCAAGGGCCTGCCGGAGGGGCTGATCCGCCGACGGCACATCCTGCGCGTGGCCGCGCCGCCCATCGTGACCGGGCTCATCCTGGGGCTGGCAGCGACCCTCGGGGGCTCGATCCTCATCGAGACGGTCTTCGCCTGGGAGGGCATGGGCCAGCTCTACTTCAAGACCTTCTCCGGCCAGCCCGACGAGTCCATCATCATCGGGCTGACCTTCATGTTCACGCTCATCTACGTGGCGGCACGGCTGCTGCTGGAGGTCCTCTACGTCTTCCTCGACCCGCGGGTGCGCTACCAGTGAAACGGCGAAGCCTGTGGCGCGCCGTCCTCGCCAGCACCGCGGGCAAAGTGGGCGTAGCCCTGATGCTGGTACTGCTGGGCACGAGCCTGCTGGTGCTGATCACCTTCCCCCTCGACTTCGGCCCGGCGCGCTGGTCCAACCCCGCGGTCTGGGCCGACTACCCCAAGGCCGTGCCCCCGGCCTGGACCGCGCTGCTCGGTGGCGACGTCGTCGAGCACCAGGTGCTCGAGTCGAGCGAGCCGGGCGAGACCACCGAGCGCGGCGATGGCCGCGTCGAGGTCTACGACCTGGTCTTCGACCAGGCCGCAGATGCGGCGCCGACCTTCCTCTCCTTCAGCCTGGGACCGGTCACCTTCAGCGAGCGTCCGCCGGCCTTGAGCGTGACGCTCCTGCGGCCGGACGGCACGTCCGTACCCCTCCTGCGCACGACGATCCGGGGCCCTCGCCCGGGTGAGGAGCCGCCGTACGTGCGCCACGACCAGACCCCCCTGCGCGTCCTGCTGACCTCGGAGTCCGAGGTCGCGCAAGCGACCGCGGATGCCCTCAACGAGGCCTACGGCCTGGAGCTGACCGCGAGCGATGTCGCAGCGGACCCGACCGCAGCCCTCTTCGGCGCACCTGGGCCCGACGGGGTGCTGGCGCCGCTCCAAGGGGAGTACAGCGCGCAGGTGCGTGCGGCCCTCGCCAGCCCGGAGGATTCGATCGAGTGGGTCCGCTTCGTGGTCGGCGGGACCGTCTTCGGCCTGCTCGGCACCGATGCCTCCGGGCGCGACCTGGCACAGGGCCTCGCCTTCGGTCTGCCGGTGGCCTTGCTCATCGGTATCGCCGCGGCCACGGTCAGCACCGTCATCGGCACCAGCCTGGGCCTGCTCAGCGGCTATCGCGGCGGCCGCGTCGACCTGCTCATCCAGCGCGCCGCGGACGTGGTCAACAACGTGCCCTTGCTGCCGCTGCTGATCTTCTTCGTCTTCGTCTTCGGGGCCCAGCTGTGGCTGATCCTGCTGCTGCTGGTGGCGTTCAGCTGGCCGGGGTTGACCATCCTCGTGCGCTCGATGGTGCTGGGGCTCTCCGGCAGCCAGGAGGTGGAGGCCGCGCGCGCGATGGGAGCTTCGAGCCGGCAGATCATGGTGCGGCACATCTTCCCGCACACCGCACCGTACGTGTTCACGCAGCTCATCTTCTTCGTGCCCGCGGTCATCCTCGCCGAGGCCGGTCTCTCCTTCCTGGGGCTGGGCGATCCCTCGCTCCCGACCTGGGGCCAGATCCTCGAGGACGGCTTCCGCACCGGCGCCGTCTTCCTTGGCTACTGGTGGTGGGTGGTGTCGCCGGGCTTGCTCATCGTGCTCACGGCCATGACCTTCATGCTCCTGGCGCTGGCCATGGAGCCGGTCGTGAATCCCCGGCTGCGGCGCGACTGATGGCCCTGCTGGAGGTGCGTGACCTGGTGGTCGAGTACCGCACCGAGCGTGGTCCGCTGCGGGCGGTGGACGGCATCAGCTTCGATCTTGCAGAAGGCCAGGCGCTCGGTGTCATCGGCGAGTCGGGCAGCGGCAAGACCAGCCTGGCGGTCGCCCTCATGCGACTGCTGCCGGGCAACGGCAGCCTCGCCCGCGGCTCGATCCGCCTCGGGGACGAGGAGCTCACCGGGTTCGACGACGAGTCCTTCCGGCGGCGGATCCGCTGGAGTCGGATGGCCATGGTCTTCCAGGGTGCGATGCACTCGCTCAACCCGGTCATCCGGGTCGGCGACCAGGTCGGAGAGCGCCTGCGCGTGGACGGGCTGGGCAAGCGCGAGGTGCGGGCACGCGTGGCCGAGCTGCTGGTGCAGGTGGGCCTGCCCGCCGCGATCGCCCAGCGCTATCCCCATGAGCTGTCGGGCGGCATGAAGCAGCGCGTGATGATCGCCTCCGCGTTGACCAACGATCCGTCGCTGCTCATCCTCGACGAGCCCACCAGCGCGCTCGACGTGAGCATCCAGGCCCAGATCATGAACCTGCTCAAGGAGCTCAAGGCGAGCCGCCACATCTCCATGCTCTTCATCACCCACGACCTGGCCCTCGCGTCCGACCTGTGTGACGAGGTGGCCGTGGTCTATGCCGGCCAGGTGCGCGAGCTGGGCAGCGCCGAGCAGGTGCTGGGCGCTCCCGCCGACCCCTACACCCAGCGCCTGCTGGCAAGCATCCCGAGCCTGTACGACGCGAGCCCGCCGGCCTTCCTGCGGGGGGCGCCGCCGGATCTGCGCGAGCCCATCGCGGGCTGCCGCTTCGCGCCCCGATGCCCGCTGGTGTACGAGGCGTGTAGCGCGGCCCCGCCCTACGTGGAGCTCGAGGCCGGCCACCGCGCGCGCTGCTGGCGGGTGGTGTCGGATGCTGCGCGGGCGGAGGTGACGCCGTGAGCCAACCGCGCACGACGGACGGGCCGGTGCTGCGCATCGAGGACCTCTCGGTCCGGTTCGAAGTGCGCACCTCGTTCCTGCATACCCGGCCGATCGCCGCGGTCACGGGCGTCTCGCTCGACCTCGCCTCTGGAGAGACGGTGGCGGTCGTGGGCGAGTCGGGCAGCGGCAAGACGACGCTCGGCCGGGCCACCCTGCGGCTGGTGCCGGCAGCCGATGGGCGAGTGATCTTCGAAGGCCAGGACATCGCGGGCCTCAGCGGCAAGTCCATGCTCGCCTTCCGCCGCCGCGCCCAGGCCATCTTCCAGGATCCGTTCTCCAGCCTCAGCCCCTACATGCGTGTGGGACAGCTGGTGGCGGAGCCACTGGACATCCACGGCCCCACGGACCGGTCAGAGCAGGCGCCACGGGTGCTCGACGCCCTCGAACAGGTCAAGCTCTCTCCCGCCGCCGAGTTCGTGGAGAAGTACCCCCACACGCTCTCCGGCGGCCAGCGACAGCGCGTGAGCATCGCCCGCGCCATGGTGCTGGAGCCCGACTACCTGGTCGCGGACGAGCCCGTCTCGATGATCGACGCGTCGAGTCGCGCGGAGATCCTGTACCTGCTCTCCGAGCTGCAGCGAGCGCGCGGCCTGACGTTCCTGTACATCACCCACGACCTGGCCTCTGCGCGTCACTTCGCCGACCGCATCGCGGTGATGTATGCCGGCCGCGTGGTGGAGCTGGCATCGGCAGCTGCGATCATCGAAGCGCCCGCTGCACCCCTACACCAAGGCCCTGCTGGCGGCGGTGCCGGAGCCGGATCCGGCCAACCGCCATCGGCAGCGCCCGGTCGTCGGGGGCGAGCCGCCCGATGCGGGCGACCTGCCACCCGGCTGCGCCTTCGCACCCCGCTGCCCGGCGGTCATCGCGGGCGTCTGCGAGCGCGTGGTCCCGCCGCTCATCGAGGTCGAGCCGGGCCACGAGGTGGCCTGCCACCTCTATCCGGCAGGCGAGGCCTCGGCGGTCGCAGGTTCGGTGGCCTGGCGCGGTGGCTGCCGGGCTGGGCGCCGAGCCACCCTCCGGGCCCGGGCTGGCGACCGGGGCCGACAGCGCGTCGAGCGCGGCCAGGATGAAGGGGTCCTCCGACTCCGGATAGGCCAGCCAGTCAGCTTCGACCGGCACGTCGGGCGTCACGCCCTCCCCTTCCAGCGTCCGGCCGTCCGGGAGCTGGAAGCCGAAGGACACGACCTGCAGCAGCGAGCCCTCGGGGAAGTCGATGGTGGCGACGCCGTGCGTCTGGCCGGAGGTCTGGGCGCCGACGATGACCGCTCGGCCCTGGTCCTGCAGGATCGCCGCCAGCTGCTCGGCATCGGCCTCGGTCTGCTCGTCCACGAGCACCGCCACCGGCACCTCGGCGTACTGGTCGAAGAGGTCGCTCGGCTCGATCTCGATGGGCTCGTTGCCCACGCGCGAGTGATACTCGCCGACCTCACCCTCGACGAAGTTCCCGAGCGTGGAGATGGTGACCGCCGGCGCGCCCGTGTCGGATGCTCGCAGGTCGATGATGAGCCCATCGAGCGGGTCGCCGCGGAGGAGCTCGGTCAGGCCCTGCTGGATACCATCGATGCCCGCCTGTCCGGCGAGCGAGATGATGCCCAGGTAGCCGACCGTCGGGTCGACGTCCAGCCGGTGCGCGACGGGGCGGATGGTGGGGTCGATCTGGCGGCGCTCGAGCATGACGTCGCGCGGCTCCTCGCCCGGCGAGACCACGGTCAGCGTGACGTCCGTGCCCGACGGGCCGCGGATGTCCGCGATGCGAGCGCACGGGTCGCCCTCCACCGCGACGATGCGGTCGCGGGGACGGATGCCGGCATCCTTGGCTGAGCCGCCATCGAAGACGTAGATGATCCGCAGGCCGTCGGTGTCCTCACCCGCGGCGCTGGTGTCGAGGAGGGCACCGATACCGCCGTAGCTGGCGTTGAACGCCTCCGTGCTGGCAAGGTCCTCCGGCGCGAAGAAGCCGGTGTAGGGGTCGTCGAGCAGGCCGACCATCTCCGAGAGCAGCGAGTAGACCTCGTAGGCATCGTCGGTCTGGATGATCAGCGGCGCGTACTCATCGCCGATCGCGTCCCAGTCGAGCCCGTTGGTGTCAGGGTCCCAGTAGTAGTCGCGGATGCCCTGCCAGACCCCGTCGAACAGCGCGATGCGGAAGTCCTCCGGGATGGACAGCGGTTCCTGGGCGACCGGCGCGAGGCTGGCTTCGGGCTGGACACAGGCGTCTGCTGGCGCGGCCGAGGCCGGGGCCGTTGGCGCGGACGCCGACGACGCGGAAGCCGATGGTACGGCGCTCGGCTCCGGGCTCTGCGCCACGGAGGCGACAGGTGCCGAGTGTCAGCAGCGAGACGAGGATGGCCACGAGCGTGGCCAGGGTACGGAGCATGTGGGGGCGCATCGTTCCTCCGACTGGCAAGGGCTGGTCCCTCCCGTCAGACGATGCTACCCCGAGTCACGCTCCGCCGGCGCCAGCTCGTTTCCAGAGCCGGGGCGACCATGCTGACCTGGTCCTCAGTTCACCAGGAACACTTCCCCGGTCGCGCCCAAGACGAAGGGCCCACCGGGTTCCGTGCAATACGACGTGCCAGTTATGGCCGTACCGGGTTTGCAGGCATCTGCGATAGCCGCACCTTCCAGCCACTTGGCGTGCTCGTTCTCACCGGTGAAGACGATCGCGCCGAATCCGACGATGTGGTAGGAGGAGTTCGCGCCAGTTCCCTGCGGCGAGTCCCAGATCGGCACCCAAACGGGGATACGGTTATCGATGTAGAAGCTGAGGTCTCCCCACTCGTTGCCGGTGAGGCTGCCGATGAGGTCCACGCTGCCGCTCTGGTCCACCGCAGTGCAGCAGCCGTGCGAGTCGGCCGGCGGGCCGATCTGCGAATCAAGGTAGGTCTTGCTGGTCTGGCAGCCGCCGTCGGCGATCATGCCCAGACTGCTCGTCCAGCTGCACTTGCCCCCGGTACCTTGGAGGCCGAACTTGAGCCAGCCGAACCCCCCGGGGATGTTGAGTGCCCCCGACGTGAGGTTCTGATCGATGCAGGTGCCGAGATCGGTGATGGGACAGGGCACGAGGCCATCGAATTGAGAGTCCTGGATCCCCACCGGCATGACCCCACCGCCGAGCGCCTCGCCCGGCGTCTTGGCGGTGGCTTTGGCTCCGGCCGCCCAGTCAGTGATCCCGATGACTCCGAGCAAGAACGGCTGCCAGTCTGTCTTGGCCTGCACGACGAGTCCAAAAGCGTTCGGCGGGATCGACCCGCCTGTTGAGAGGGCACCGATGGCCTGGCCGTCCTCATCGATGTATGTGCCAGAGACGAGCGAGGCACCGTTCGAGGTGAGCGACGTATCGACCGCGCTCCGGACCTGTCCGCCACTAACGGAACTGTTCGTCCGCGCCTGGCCGATGAGGCGAGTGCCCGCCATCGCCGCGAAGTCGGCCGCATTCTGCGAGGCGCGACGCTGTGCATACGCATATCCGCCGTCGACGACGACAGCGACGCCAGCCACGATTGCAGCCAAGGCGATGGCGAGGAGCGCAAGAGCTTGGCCCTTCTGCCGTGAATGGTCCGTCACGATGACCTCCTAGTTGATGGTCATGCTGGCCGACCCGCTGAGCGTGATCGTGCCGAAGATCTCGCCGATGACCGGCGTGATGGGTTGATAGGCGTGCTCGATCCGCACCGAGACCAATTCGCCGGTGGCACCGAGGCTGTTGCCACTTCCGTCGTCACAGCCATTGCCCTCGCTTGTTTCGGTCCAGGCGCCACTCGGCTCCGTGCCGTCTGGGTCGCAGGAGAAATAGACGGCCGCTAGTGGACCGACCGCCGCGGTCATCCGATCCACGGCGGACTCCACGTCCGTCTTGAGCGAGGTCAAGGAAGGTGGGCACACCTTGGCACCGATACCACCCGAGGTCCCGACATCGGCGGCGGTGTCGACGCAATCGCTGTCGCTGAGACCGACGTTGCCAGCCTCCACGGCCGCCAGACGCGCACCCTCACGTGCCGCCTGGGAGAGGGTCGAGTTGGTGAACACGAGCCGTCCGGCATCGAAGACCCCGAAGAGGATGAGCATGAAGAACGGCAGGACCAAGGCGAACTCCACGAGCGTCTGGCCATCCTGGCGGGTGCGGGTGGAATGTCGGTTCACTTGTCGCTCACAGTCATGCTGCTGGAACACACCACCACCGATCCGGCGGCGCGCGTCTGACTCTTGATCTTCTGGTTGGAGGTGTCGTCCACGAGCGCTCCGGTGAAGTTGGCCACCTGCCAGGCATCGAGGGCGTTGGGATCAGTGTTGTAGTACCAGTGGATGTTGCCGCTCGAGGTCACGTCGGGCACTGTGCAGGTGGGTTCAGGCGTAGGCGAGGGGGTGGGCGTCGGGCTGGCGTTCGGGTCGGGGGACGGACTGGGCGACGCTCCTGGGTCGGGCGTAGGGCTCGGGGTAGGCGACGGGCTGGGGGTTGGCGACGGAGTAGGAGTCGGCGAAGCCCCGGGGAGCACGATCACGCTCGGCGCGTTCAGAACCGGCGCGCTTGATGTCGCGGTCAGGTCAAGCGAACCGCCGAAGAGGTCGCCCACGATGGGGGTGATCAGCGAGAAGGGCCGAGAGACCGTCACAGTGGCCTGGTAGCCCGTTACACCACCACTGGCAGCCGCCGTCTCGCACGACACTGTGCTGGATGGTACCCCGGCGACCGAGCAGACCGGCAGGCTGACCGACAGCGTGCCCTCTCCGCCCTGGCTCTGGACGTTGACCTCCCTCTCTGCGGCCGCTCGCGCCGCGGCGTTGAACGTCGACTGGTCGAACGGGGTGTCCTTGGCGTGCTCGGCAGCGTAGAACGCACCCTCCCGCGCGGCGTTGTTGACAGCGATGTAGGTCGTGAACAAACGACCGAAATCGACTGCCATCAGCAGTAGGAGAAGCATGACGGGCAGCACGAGCGCGAACTCGACGAGCGCCTGACCAGCCGACCGCGACGATGACGACCGGGAGGTCTCTGGTCCGGCCCTGAATTTGTTTGGTTCCACATTCGCCTCCGGAGAGTGGGCAGGCATCTGGCGCTCGGACGAACAGCAGAGGGATGACCCTTGGTACCTCGGCTGGGCTCAATCGTACCGTCCCCTGACCAAAGTGCATAGGCGCGCTGGGCCTTTCTGCTGACAGGAATCAACGGCGTGACTGCACATCACCGCACTGGTGTCCAGCGGTCCACCATGGACCAGAACCGGGAAATCTGGAGGCTATGCCTGATGCAGCCGTCAAACTCGACTAGCATTCGTGAACGTATGGCTCGGATGGCTGTCCCGACGTCTGCGATGGGACCACAAGGGCGTGCCGCACCGCAGTTGTTCTCCTCCCGGCCCAACCTGGCCCGACTCCGCTGCTGGAGCGTCGGGACCTACCTGATCAGTTGGATGACGAGGAAGTTCGAAGGCCCAGCCGTGGTATCGAGCTCGCCGGTGACGTAACCCGGGCCTGGGATGAAGTTGACGAACTTGCCAACGAGACAACGCGTGGATCCGTTACCCGATTCGCAGATCTGGGTGGCCTCGGTCGCTGAGTTGATGTACGCACCATGCTCGGTGCAGCCGTCAATCGCCGGCGAGCAAAGCTCGAACGCGGCGATCTCCTGGAGGTGATACCACATCTTGGCGCCGCCACCTGGGTTACTGGGATCGGGGCTCTCGACTGGGCTCACATCGCCCTCAGGGCAGTCCAGAACCCCGTCGCTGTTCGGCTCCACGTCTCCTGTGCACCATGCATCGAAGATAGGAAGAAGGACAATCTCACCGTCGTGCTCTCGCAGGGCGTCCTCGATCCCGATCTTGTTCGGGCTGCCAGTCTCGGCTACTTGGTGCCACGCCGGGATCAAGATCCCTGGAGGGGGAATGTACGGACTCCTGATCTGGTCCTCGATCTCGACCTTGCCGCCCCCCTCATTCTCGTCGTATTCGTCTGACCAATCCAACCAACCGACATTGCCGGCACCGTTGGAGCACAGGGGCACTTTGTAGATCTGTTCTGTGCCCCATCGCGTTGCCGTGCTCAGCGGCCGGTTGGTGCCATCACACGTGACCATCGTGATCGGTGGCGTGACAGGAAGCAGCGTAGTTCCCGCGGGCTTGCCATACCCGGTTATGGCAGTTGCCGTCGTCGCTGCGTCGAACTCGTCGATATCGATGACGCGTGCGAAAAAGGTGTCGACAGGCAACGAACCATTGACGGTGACTCCCCACGCCGCTGGTGGTGGGGCGGACGCAGAACCGCCGCTCTCGCCGACCATCAGCCCAAGTCCGGTCCCATCGATCCTGGTGTACTCGGCGCTGGAACCAACAACATCCATGCCCATCGCGGTGAGGACACCCTGTACGGCATCCCACACTTCGGAATCCGTTCGGTCGGCACCAGATCGGTGCTCCGCCAAGACGACTGCGCCAGCCTCGGCCGCCGCGTCGCTCGCATTCTGGCTTTCGCGATGCTTCGCGAGAGCGAAGCCGCCGTCCAGCACGAGCGCGATGGCAGCGATGAGGGTGACAAGCCCAAGCGCGAAGAGTGGCAAGACTTGCCCTCCTTCGCGCGAGCCGAAGTGCCTCGTGTCCATGTGCATCTCCTATGGGCCCGTGTGCTGGCGTTCGATGGGCATCGTGGACTCAGCCACCAGATCGATCGGACCGATCAGGTCGCCGATGACCGGTGTGATCGGCTCGTAGGTGTACTCCACCTTCACTGTCACACTGCATGCGTTGATGAGGGCGCAGTCGTCCCCCTCGATCGTGAGGTCGCCGATATCAGAGGCGGTCAGTCCAGTACCACTCGTCTGCGCAGCAGCGGCGCACTTGAACGTGGGCTCGCTACCCGAGCAACTCGCATCGTTCGACTGGTTGACCATTGCCACGCGAGCGCCGGCGCGTGAGGCGTTCGACAACTCTGAGTAGAAGATGATCGCCCGGCCACCGTCGAACAACCCAAGCATCACAAGCACGAGCAATGGCAGGACCAGGGCGAACTCCACCAACCCCCCACCGAGCTGATGTTCCCTCGCCGCGGGGACGGTCTTGGCTTGGCACTGGTCGTCCATGGCCAGTCCTATTTCTTCCTCAAGGTGATGTCCTCATCACAGGCCTGTAGGGAGTTGCCTACCAACGTCTGCGATGCAACCGTCCATTCGCCGACCGCAGGGATGTATGTGATGGTTCCGGTGAACCCAGCATCTGACCAGAGTGCGATGGCGCCAGTATTCAATGTGTCGGCGAATACCGGAACCTGGCAGCGGGTGTCGCCAGGTGGGGGTGGATCCTCCGGTGCCTCATCGAGCACCAGCACCGGGTAGGTGATCGAAGTACAGCCGCCGGCCTGAAATGTCACGCTGTAAGCCCGACCCTCTTCATAGATGTGCAGCGGGTTCTCGACGACCTCGTACTCCGCATCCCCAAAGTCCCAAGCGAATATCCCGCTCCCGCCAGCCGTCGTATTCGTGAACTGAACCGCGTGCGGGTCCTCAGCTTCCGCCTGATACGTGAAAGTGGACCTGCAGAGCCCCGCCGGATCCTCGGGAGGGCTGTCGATCTTGCCCGTGCGAATCGGAAACACGGCCTTCGCTCCGACTGGCAAGGTGCCACCACCTGAAGAGAGGATCTCCCCGATCAGAGGTGTGATCGGCTGGAATCCGCAATCCAACTCGACGACGGCATAGTCACCGATCTCATACCCACTCGGGAAAGCAGGGCTCGGCACAACCTCGTCATCACAGCCTGCGAAGACACCTGCCGCCTCTCTCCTGGCGCCTGCCACGAGTTGCTCGTACGCGTCTTGGCGGGTGCTCGCGTTGACACCACCATTCCACGCGGGCGCATACAGAGATGCGTAGTTCGCACCGACCCGTGCAGCATTGTTGAGGACGATCCAACCCATGAACGCTCGGCCGAAGTCAAGCGCACCCAAAACGATGAGGAGAAGCACCGGAATGACCAGGGTGAACTCCACCAGAGACTGGCCGCGCGAACGCGTGAGGCCAGTCCCTGGAGTCGAAACGTCTCGATGGCGGGATCGCAGGGAACCCGCGATGCGCTTCACTGGCCATTCCCCCTAGTCGGGCCCACGTGGGCCTGCGCTCAGGACTCGGGTCCAGGAGGAGGACCGGCGACTGTGACCAGTGGTCCCCCGAACCACATTACGATGGTACGCTCCCCGGTACTTTTCGACCACACCGAAGCGCGATTAGTGGCGATGGAAGTCAACGGCTGGCGCACCCTGCTTAACACCTGAGCGCACAAGAACGAACCCCTCCGCCGGACATGCTGTCCGAGGGAGGGGTCCTACTCGTGATCTTGAGGCCCGGGCCGGGCCGGCGGCTACTCCACGAGGCCGGCGGCGTTGAACTTGTAGATGTTGTCCGTGTCCTTCAGGGCCAGGATGTCGCCGCTGTCTCCGTTGACCTTGAACGTTCGCGCGATGATCTGGTCCATCACCAGGTCGCCGTTGTTGCCATTGATGACGACTTCGCCGTCAGGCAGGTAGATGGTGCCTCGGACGTCCATGCCCACGGAGGCGTTCCCATTCACGGTGAGATCGTTCGCGCCGCTGGTGTAGGAACGGTCCTGATAGATGATCAACCCATTCCAAGTGGACTGCCACGTACCTGCGGGCATGTTCAGCGGCATCAGGTGCATGTTGGCCGAGGCGCCATTGAGGTCGATGACCCCGAGCGGTGAACCTGAGATTGCTGTGTTGTAGAAGAGGACGCCACCGCCGATCGTGGTTGTACCCGCCTCTACCGACTCGATGAACGAGCCGTTGCCGCCAATTGATAGGCCGCCTCCGCCGATCCAGTAGATGCCTGGCTCCAGGTAGAAGTTCCCACCCAGTATGGTGATGCCACCGGGATACACACCCGGATAGAGGCGCCACGTGGTGTCCTTGAGCTGGGCCCCGAACTTGCACTCGGCGGGCGCGTCGAGCGTGGCGGGTTTGTTGCTACCCGGGCAACCGGTTGGGGTTTGCTTGTTGTGGCCGATCTTCGCGGGCGCTTGCGGGAACGACGGCATCGTCACGTCCGGCAGGGCCTCCAGCGGATCCGGAATTACCGGCGCCCCAGTCACCGTGAGGCAGTGGAGGTTGTCGCCTTGGCCTCCGTCATCCTTGATGCCACCGTTCACATTGCACGCTGCGCCAGCCGCTGTGACCGTGATCGTACCGCCGGCTTGCCGCATGAGAGCTGAGTCCGGACAGTCAGAATTCACCTGGATGTTGCCGTTGGCCACGATGCCCCCTGAGCCTGCGACAAGGATGCCCTTGCACTCGTGCGGTTCGAGCGCGAGCATTGAGAACGGACCGCCCACGTTGTCCAACGAGGCAGCCGTGGCCGTGGCGCTGACGGGCCAGTTGAGGAAGCCCATGACCGCACCGAGGATAGAGGGACGTGTGTTCCGGATGTCGACCTGGATGGCATTGGGCCAGGTCGCGAACTTGCCCGTAGCCGGCGGGATGTTGACCGTGACGATCTCCTGGCCGTCGCCGGCGGTGAAGCCATTGTCACTGGCCACGCTCGCAGCCACGTCGCGCGCCTTTGTTTGGTCGGTGGTGACGTAGCGCGCACCGGCCATGGCCGCCGCATCTGCCGCGTTCTGCTCATCGCGACGCTCGAGGATCATCAGGCCGCCGTCGAAGGCAAGCGCTCCGGCCCCGAGCACGACGGTCAGGCTCAGGGCGAAGATGGCGAGCACCTGCCCGCGCTGTCGCTCAGTAGTTGATGACAAGGGTCGACTCCGCGCTGATGTTGATGTCCGGCAGGAAGGGGATGTCCACGACCTCCCGCACGAGCGGTTGGTAGGTGAAGTCGAGGAAGACGGTCACGTACTCGCCGCGAGCGTTGGTGCCCGAGCTGGCGTCTCCCGGGCTGGGGTTGGCAGGCGTGCTTCGGTTGGTCCAGACCGGGTCGAAGACGATGAGGTCGCCGACCCCGGCCAGCTCGAGAGCGGCATCGGCCACCGCCGTCTTCACGTTCTTGCCAGGCAGGTCGCAATTGTTGACCTCGCCAGGCGGCGGCGGACCGCTGGGGCACGTCGAATTGGCGCCGTGGACGATGGCGTAGCGTGCACCCTCGCGGGTGGCATTGTTCATGACCTCGTAGAAGAAGATGAACCGCCCAGCCTCGATGGTCCCGAGGATGAGCAGGAACAGCATCGGCGCCACGAGCGTGAACTCGACGAGAGCCTGTCCGCGGGAGCGATGACGGCCGGTCAGCCGCCGCATCAGTCGTCCGATCATGGGTTGGTCATGAAGTCCGAGTTGGCGAAGATGCTCGTGCGACGGAAGGTGAAGCTGTCGGGCACGCCGAAGCGCACGCCGTCGAAGTCGATGCCGAAGGGCACCAGCAGGTTGAAGGTGTAGTCGAGGTCCACCTTCACCCGGCACGGACCCGGGGTGCGCTCGGGGTCGTCGCAGCCGGTGGCGGGGTTGCCGTTGGCCTCGACCAGCGAAACGGTGATGGCCGGGTTGGTGCAGCTGGTGGTGGTGCCCGCGAAGTCCGTCAGGTGCCGGCTGGCGGTGCAGGCGCGCTCCTCCATCGAGTCTCGGGTGTACGGTTCGTTCGCCGGGTCCCAGTTGCCCGATCCGTAGGCACCGAAGTCAGCCGCCTCCCGAGCTGCCGATTCGATCGTCGCCATCGTGGTGTAGGCGCGAGCCAGGTCGGCCACGGCCAGCAAGAGCACGAGCGAGATGGGCAGGACCATGGCGAACTCGACGATGCCCTGCCCGCGTTCATCGCCGCGGCCTACGGGCAGGATCGCGCTGACCCCCCCGAGTCGTTGGCGGATGGCTTGGGCGAAAGACCTCACGTGCCTTGGCTCCGTCGCTGCTGCCGGTGGGCACGACGCCCTCGCAGGAGAGCTGTCGCAGGTCGCATCTGCGTCCGACGTCACCGTACCGCCGCACTGGCTGGAGATGACCCCGTACTTGCGTGCGGGGGGCGTGGCCCGAGAGGGCTCAAGGTCGGGGCGGTCAGGTGTGGTGCACGGACGTGCGCGCTGGTGCGGGACAGTCGCGGTGCGTGAGGGGTGCGGTCAGGGCTGTTCTGAAGCGGGACCGGCCAGTGCGGTGCGGTCGACCGAGCCCGGTGGGACCAAGCGCCCCGCACCCCAGAGCTCTGGGCCACAGATGAAGTCCTCCACCTCCGGCCGCGCCGACATGGCCCATGCGGGATAGTCGGCAGCGTCAGCCGGGAGGCGGCCGTCGAGCAGGGCCAGCTCCAGCCACTCGGCCACGTCCGCCAGGCGGTCCCAGGGCTCATAGGGCACGTTCTCGACCTCGCACCAGCCAGCCAGCGACGACTTGGCGAAGATGACATCCGCGTGGTGCGCGGCGTAGCGGTCACTGGGTCCGTCACCCACGAAGACGACCGCCCGACCAGCGTCGCGATGGCGCCGGATGCGCTCGCGCTTGCAGGTGCCGCAGACCAGGCAGGCAGGGTGGCCATAGGGGAAGGTCACGCCCTCGCCCCCGCGACCGAGCTGGCTGGCGTTGGTGGCGATGGGCAGCTCCTCCAGCCCGAGGCGAGCCAGCATGCGCTCGACATGGAAGCCGACGCCGTCGCTGACGATCTCGATCGCAGCACCGGCCTCACGCACAGCCGCCACCAGCTCTACGAGACTCTCGTCCAGGGGCAGGCTGTCGATCACCTCCAGCAGCGGACCGGGATCTCGCGGCAGCACCTCCATGTCCCAGGCGATCAGCTCGCGCGATCCCTTGACGCCCTCGATGTAGAGCTGGTCCATGCGGCGCACCAGGTCCTGGTCCTCGACCAGTCGGGCCAGCAGCATGTCGCCCACGTCTTGGCGGGTGATGGTGCCGTCGAAGTCGAGCAGCACGCTGACCGGCGCACCGGCGGCATCGAACACGGGTCGCGGCAAGGCCAGGCTCATGGGGAGCGCGGGTGCACGGTGGGACGCATGGTCAACGGGACTCCTGACACGACGAAGCCGGGCCCGCCAAGGCCCGGCTCACGCACGATCCGGGGAAGTGACTAGACGCCGGCCTCCTGCTCGAGCTCCAGGGCTTCCTCATCGGCTTCCTCGGTCAGCTTGAGCCAGATGAAGAGGCCGGCGAGGACGACCAGGGGGACGATGATCGCCGCCGCGAGCAGCACGCCCAAGGCCACCCCGATGTACTTGATGATGCTGCCCATTGTATGGACCTCCCCGTGCGGCACGCCCGCATCCTTTAAGGGTCGTGCTCGATGACGCGTGTTGATGTCGATGACGATGGCACGGGTCGCACCATCGCGCAAGTGCCGACGGATTCCCCCTGGCGCGGGAAGGTCGTTGGCGCGGGAAGGTCGTTGGCGCGGGAGGCCGATCCCGCCCGCCCCGGTCCTATTCTTCGGGCGAGCTAGCCGCTGACGGCACGCTGCCGAGCTCCTCGCCGCGCAGGCCGGGTCCCTGGCGCACCATCGACTGCAGGTCATCGGCGGTGAACTCGGCCAGCTCGTGCTTGCTGCCCTGGCGCGTGTTCATCAGCAGGCGCAGCACATAGGCGCCATCCTGCTCGAAGAAGAAGACGTCCTTGGGCTTCTGGTCGTCGATGTAGCGCCCGATGACGCGGAGCGTGCGTTCGTAGGGACCGGCGACCGGCGACCCGTCGTTCTGCTCCCCGTCGCGGCGCCGCGCCTGCGAATCCTCCAGGAAGCGAGCGATGTCCTCGTCGAGGAAGGTATAGGTCTCCTTGGTCACCTTCAGCGAGGGGTCGGACCAGGCCGAGTCCTGCGGTGCTGCTGATGATGCCCTGGACGATGAAGCCATCGGGGGCCTCCGCCAGGAGGATCTCATGCAGCCCACGCTGGTCGAGGAACGCGCCCATCGAGCGCAGGACTTCCTCGTAGTCCTGGCGTGGACTCCCTTCGTAGATTTGCATCGAGAGCCTCCGTGGATCTCCCTGTTTCCCTGATGGACACGTCGAGCACGCAGGCGCACGGGGCCCGGCGGTCAGTAGACCGACCTTAGCCCGGGCCGAGGGCGCTGGCAATGGACGGTCGGATCGACCCTCACTGGTACGGAGGTCCGGGTCGCGTGGCCGGACGTGTCCCGGGGATGGCCCGGGTGAGATCGGCCAGGGCGACGGCGATCCGGCCCGCCACGAACGCGTCCCGGCGGATGATCTCGAGGTTCGCGACCACACTCCGGCCATCGGTCAGCTGGGCCACGCGTCTGAGCACGAACGGTGTGCTCGCAGGTCCATGGATGCCCTGCTCGAGCGCCTCTGCCTCCGCCTGCTCGACGGCTGTGGCGACCTCGTCGGCCGGGAGGGCGATCCCCTCGGGCAGGGGCACGGTCACGAGGATGCCGGTGCGCAGCCCGAGCGCCCGCTGCGTGGCCACCAGGCGGGCCGCCTCGGCCGGGTCCTCCACGCGGAGCGGGGCGCGATAGTCCGCTGCTGCGGCTGTAGAAGCCGGCCACCTCGTCGCTGCCCAGGGCCACCACCGGCACGCCCCGCGTCTCGAGCGATTCGAGCGTGCGGCCCACGTCGAGGATGGACTTGGGCCCGGCGCACACGACCGTGACCGGTGTGCGGCCCAGCTCGGCGAGATCGGCGCTGACGTCCATCGACGACTCCCCTCCCCGGTGCACGCCACCGATCCCGCCGGTGGCGAAGACGTCGATGCCGGCCATGTGGGCCGCGATCATGGTGGCCGCGACGGTGGTGCCCCCCCAGCCGGGACGCGTCAGCACGCCCGCGAGGTTCTGGCGCGAAACCTTGGGGATGTCGCGGGCCTCGGCCAGCTGGGCCAGCTCATCGGAGGTCAGGCCCACGCAGATGCGGCCGTCGTGGACCGCCACGGTCGCAGGCACGGCACCGGCCTCGCGCACGGCCGCCTCCGACAGGCGCGCAGCCTCCAGGTTGTCCGGGCGCGGCAGCCCATGGGTGGTGATGGTGGATTCGAGGGCGGTGACCGCCCGGCCCTCAGCGAGGGCATCCGCGACCTCGGGCTGGATGGCGAGGAGCTCGCTGGTCGTCACCCGCACAGCCTAGCCCAGCTTCAGCTCGGGTCGGCCCCGCAGCAGCGCCGCGCCGGCGGACCTGTGGCCGGCCATGGCTGCGCCCCGCAGGACGCGATCGCTGGCCATCACCTCGCGGCCGCCGGCAGACAGCAGCGCATGCAGGAAACCGGCCGCGAAGGCGTCGCCGGCACCGGTGCTGTCCACCTTGCGGCCGACGCGCGTGGCGGCGACGTCGACCTGGCGCACGGCATCTCCCTCCGCGCGCAGCACGCGGCAGCCCCAGACGCCGTCCTTGACCACGACCAGCGTGGCATGGCGCAGCAGGCGTACCCACGCTCGCCGGCCCTGTTGGCCCAGGAAGGCCGCCGCTTCGTCGCGGTTGGCGAAGAGGATGTCCGGCGCGAGGGCATCGAGACGGGCGCGGCCGCGGCGCACGCCGAAGGCCAGCAGCGGCCGGGCCGACGAGAGGTCGATGCTGGCGAGCGCCCCGGTCGCGCGCGCCAGCTCCACGGCGCGCCCCGCGGCACTGCCGATGGGTTCGCCGAAGAGCGAGTAGGCGGGCACGTGCAGCACGTCGACGCCGCGCAGCCAAGCCTCGCGCAGATCGGTCGGGGCGAGCTGGTCGGCGCTCGCGCGCTGTGTGACGAAGGCACGCTCGCCGCGCTCATCGATGATGGCGGCCAGCCGCGCGCTGGGGCCGGCGTGGCGGACGGCGTGGACGTGCACGCCCTCGGCGCGCAGCGAGCGCAACACGACGCCGACCCAGGGGTCGTCGCCCAGGCTGGTGATGAGCGTCCCCGTGCCTCCGGCGCGAACGAAGGCGGCCGCGGTGTTGGCGGCGGAGCCGCCGCGACGGAAGGCGACCGTGCCGGGCACGTCGGTGCCACGTTCGATCGGCCGGGTCGGTGTCACCACCACGTCGAGCAGCAAGTCGCCCAGGGCGACGAGATGAGGTTGGGCCGCGGACTTCACGAGGATGGAGGATACGCGCGCCGTGCGAGGCGGGCTACAGTCGGACGCATGGACCGACAGCGTGCGACGCCATGGAGCTGAACGAGGTCATCGCCATCCGCCGCCCCGCCCGTGAAGTCTTCGGCGCCTGGGCGCGGCTGCGACTGGTGGGCCTGATCGGCCCGGTAGCGCTGGAGCTGAAGCACACCGATGGCACGCCCCTGCGAGATGGTGGGCGATTCCTCGCCGTCGACCATTGGCCGGTGACGCGACGTCCGCTACCAGGTGCGAGTGACGGTCTTCGAGCCGCCTGACCGCATCGCCGCGACCTGGTCCGATCCCCTGTCGGGCGGCTTCGACGTCATCTTCGAGCCCTTCGGTGCCACCACCGAGCTGCACTACCACGCCGCCTTCTCGCCGTCCGGTCCCGCCGGTATCTGGCTGCGGCTCCTGGGCCCGTGGTGCCGGCGAGAGGCCCAAAGGACGTTGCTCGCATTCCGCGACACGCTCGAGCGCGGGCTGGCTTAGCGTGCCCGGCCGAGCCCTGCTCGGGGTGGTAGCCGAGCGGGAGTGCGGCGATCGCCCGGTCCTCGTCGGCGTGCTCCGCAGGGACTGGGGTCAGGGCCCGGCCAGTAGAATAGGCAGATCACACCTACACAGCCATACCCGGCGGGCCGCGCTCGCGGGGAACCACGCTCGATCGCGCTGCCGTTCGGCAGGCGATCGCAGCCCGAGGAGCAACCAACTTGACCGGTAGCGCCACGCCCTTCGACCAGAAGCACGCCATCGACACCATCCGGATCCTCTCCATCGATGCCGTCCAGCAGGCCAACAGCGGCCATCCGGGCGCGCCCATGGGTGCCGCACCCATGACCTATGCCCTGTGGGAGGGCTTCCTCAAGCACGCGCCCACCCGGCCCGACTGGTTCGATCGCGACCGCTTCGTGCTGAGCGCAGGCCACGCCAGCGCGCTGCTCTACTCGATGCTCCACCTGACGGGGTACGACCTGCCGCTCGATGAGCTCAAGCGCTTCCGGGCGATGGGGTCCCGGACGCCTGGGCACCCCGAGTACGGCCTGACCCCGGGGGTGGAGGCCACGACCGGTCCTCTCGGCCAGGGCTTCGCCAACGCGGTGGGCATGGCCATGGCCGAGCGGCGGCTGGCGACGGAGTTCAACCGGCCGGGCTACGACATGATCGACCACTACACCTACACGATGTGCTCGGACGGCGACCTGCAGGAAGGCATCACTGCCGAGGCGGCCAGCCTGGCCGGCCACCTGCGGCTGGGCAAGCTCATCGCGCTCTACGACGACAACGGCATCCAGCTTGACGGTCCCACCGCCATGGCCTGGTCGGAGGACGTGCTCAAGCGCTTCGAGGCCTACGGCTGGCATACGCAGCTGGTCAACGACGGCGAGGACGTGGCCGCCATCAGCGATGCCATCGACCAGGCCCGCGCAGACGAGCGTCCATCGATCATCGCGGTCAAGACGATCATCGGCTCGGGTGCACCGAACAAGGCCGGCACGCACAAGGTCCACGGCTCACCTCTCGGGACAGAGGAGGTGGCCGCGACCAAGGTCGCGCTGGGCTTCGACCCTGACCAGACCTTCGAGGTTCCGCCGGAGGTGCTCAGCCACTTCCGCGAGGCCGCCGAGGAAGGCGAGCACCTCGTCGCCGAGTGGGAGCGCTCCTTCGAGGCCTACGGCACAGATTTCCCGGCCGAGGCGGCCGAGCTGCGGCGCCGCATCGCCGGCATCCTCGGCGACGGTTGGGACGCAGACCTGCCCTGGTACGGCGCGGACGACACCATGGCTACTCGCAATGCCTCCCACAACGCCATCGCCGGACTCAAGGACCTCGTGCCCGAGCTCTTCGGCGGCTCCGCCGACCTGTCGGGCTCCAACCTCACCGATGTCGCCGATGGCGGAGTCTTCAGCGCTGACGAGGGCGGCCGCAACATCCGCTTCGGCGTGCGCGAGCACGCCATGGGCGGGATCGCCAACGGCATCGCTTATCACGGCGGGCTGATCCCCTACGTCGCCACCTTCCTGCCCTTCAGCGACTACATGCGCGGCTCGGTCCGCCTGGCCGCCCTCAGCGGCATCCACGTCATCTACGTCTGGACGCACGATTCCATCGGCGTCGGCGAGGACGGACCCACGCACCAGTCGGTGGAGCACTACGCGGCCCTGCGCGCCATCCCCGACCTGACCTTCGTGCGGCCCGGCGACCCCAACGAGGCCTCTGCCGCCTGGTCCCTCGCGGTGGAAAACGCGGCCGGCCCCACCGGCATGGCCTTCACCCGCCAGAAGCTGCCGGTCCTGCCCGGGACCGCCGAGCACGCCCGCGAAGGCGTGCGCGCCGGCGGCTACGTGCTGGCGGAGGCCGAGACCGCAGATGGCAGGGCCGCCGAGCCTGAGCTCATCCTCATCGCTACCGGCTCAGAGCTGCACCTGGCCATGGGCGCCTACGAGGCGCTCAGCGCTGACGGTGTCAAGGTCCGCGTGGTCTCGATGCCCAGCTGGGAGCGCTTCGCTGCCCAGTCGGGCGCCTACCGCGAGGAGGTCCTGCCGCCCGCGGTCAAGGCGCGGCTCTCCATCGAGGCTGGCGTCTCCTTCGGCTGGGACCGCTGGGTCGATACCGAGCGCGGCGCCATCATGGCCATCGACCGCTTCGGCATGAGCGCCCCCGCACCCCAGATCTTCGAGGCCTTCGGCTTCACCGTCGAGAACGTGACCAAGGTCGCGCGCGGCGTCCTCGCCGGCGAGGTCAAGGGCATCATCTCGCCCGCACCCGAACGCCATCGCACCCCACCCGCCGTCTCGGAGGCACGCTAGATGGACACGACCCTGAACCTGCCCGCGGAGCTGGAGGCGACCGTCCACGAGACGATCGCCCGGGCCGTCGGCGAGCGCTGGGCCAGTCGACTGTGGGACAGTGATACCAGCCTCTGGACCGAGGACCCGGCGGTGGCGGAGAAGATCGCCCATCGCCTGGGCTGGCTCTTCGCCATCGACTTCTTCCAGGACGAGGTGGCCGAGCTGACCGCCTTCGGCGAGGGCATCGAGCGGCAGGGCTACACCGACGTGCTCGTGTGCGGCATGGGCGGCTCGTCGCTGGCACCGGAGGTGCTGGCCCTGGTCTTCCCCGACTCGGACAAGGGCCTGCGCGTGCACGTGCTCGATTCCACCGATCCAGCCGCGATCGCGGCCTACGACGAGGAGCTGGACGCAGCCACGACCCTGCGCATCATCGCCAC
This sequence comes from uncultured Chloroflexia bacterium, assembly GCA_963800275.1. GTDB lineage: Bacteria > Chloroflexota > Limnocylindria > Limnocylindrales > CSP1-4 > JAFMJV01. The sequence goes on along the minus strand of CAWDAI010000006.1, from coordinate 200,853 downwards.
CAAGTCCGGCACCACGACCGAGACGCTGGCCTTCCTGGCCCATTATTGGGAGCTGGAGCAGCACCGCGTCGGTCGCTTCCCGCACAGCCGGGCCGGCAACGAGTTCGTCTCCATCACCGACCCGGGTGACCCGCTCAAGGCCGTCCCGCACAGCAACTACTTCCGCGAGACCTTCCTCAACCCATCGGATGTGGGCGGCCGCTACAGCGCCCTCACCTATGTCGGGCTGGTGCCGGCCGCGCTCATGCGCCTGGACCTCGGCGACCTGCTCGAGGATGCCCGCATCATGGCCGGGGCCACCAAGGTCGACTCGGAGGACAACCCCGCCCTCGTGCTCGGTGCCGCCATGGCTGCGCTGGCTCGGGCCGGTCGCGACAAGCTGACCTTCGTCATCGAACCGGACCTCGCCCCGCTGGGGGCGTGGCTGGAGCAGCTCATCGCCGAATTCGACCGGCAAGCAGGGCGTGGGCATCGTGCCCGTCGATGGCGAGCCCCTGGGCGATCCAGCGGTCTACGACGACGACCGCGTGTTCGTGCGCCTCGGGCCCGTCGGCGACGACGAGTGGAACACGGAGATCGACGCGGGGCTGGCCAAGCTCACCGCCGCTGGCCACCCACTCATCGACATCCGGCTCGACGAGGCCTCGTGGGTCGCCGCCGAGTTCTTCCGCTGGGAGTTCGCCACGGCGGTGGCCGGCATCGGCCTGGAGCTCGACCCGTTCGACGAGCCCAACGTGACCGAGTCCAAGGAGAACACCAGGGAGGTCCTGCGCGCCTACGCGCACGAGAAGCGCCTGCCCTCGCCGGAGCCCACGGCCGTGCGTGGTCCCCTGCGACTGTGGCGCCAGGGCGGCGCGGACGGTGTGCCCATGGCCGGAGCGTCCGAGGCACCAGACTTCGTGGCCCTGCTGCGCGAGCACCTGGCTCGGCGACCGCAGCACGGCTACCTCCAGATCGGCGCCTACATCGCCCCCACCGAGGAGCGCACCGAGCAGCTGCGTGAACTGCAGGCCGCGCTGCGTGACGGCACTCGCGCGGCTACCACCCTGGGTTACGGTCCGCGTTTCCTGCACTCGACCGGCCAGCTGCACAAGGGCGGTGCGCCGATCGGCTGTTTCATCCAGCTCACCGCCGGCCATCCGGCCGACATCGAGATCCCCGGGCGCGACGAGTCGTTCGGCGTGCTCATCGACGCCCAGGCCATGGGCGACTTCGCAGCCTTCGGCGCACATGAGCTGCCGGCGATCCGCATCGACCTGGGCGACGACCCTGACCTCGGTCTGGCCGAGCTGCGGAACGCCGTGGCCGAGGCGCTGGCCTGACCTGACCTGCGACCGCGGCGCGAGCCGCCCCAGAAGGAGCTGATGGAAATGGACCTGGCACTGGCCGGACTCGGACGTATGGGCGCCAACATGGCGCGCCGACTCCACCGCGCGGGTCACCACGTGGTGACCTGGAACCGCTCCGCAGAGAAGGTGCGCGAGATCATGACCGAGGGCCTCGACGGAGCGTTCACGCCCGCCGACGCCGTGGCCAAGCTGCCCACGCCGCGCGTGGTCTGGCTGATGCTGCCGGCGGGCGATGCCACCGAGATGGCCATGGAGGAGTTCGCCGATCTGCTCTCGGCGGGTGACACCATCATCGACGGCGGCAACGCCAACTTCAAGGACAGCAAGCGCCGCCACGCGCTCCTGGCCGAGCGGGGCATCCACTTCGTCGACGCGGGCATCAGCGGCGGCGTGTGGGGCCTGGAGAACGGCTACGGCACGATGGTCGGCGGCGATCGCGAGGCAGTCGCGCCCATCGAGCCCATCTTCGAGGCCCTCGCCCCGGAGGGCGGCTACATCCATTGCGGTCCAGCGGGCTCGGGCCACTACACCAAGATGGTCCACAACGGCATCGAGTACGGCCTGATGCAGGCCTACGCCGAAGGCTTCGAGATCCTGCACGCCTCGGAGTACCCGCTCGACCTGGAGGCCGTGGCCAAGGCCTGGCAGCACGGCACGGTCATCCGCTCGTGGCTGTTGGAGCTGGCGGCCAATGCCTTCGCCGAACACGGCGAGGCCCTGTCCGACGTCCGCGGCTGGGTGGCCGACTCGGGCGAGGGCCGCTGGACGGTGCAGGAGGCCATGGACCTCGACGTGCCGGCACCGGTCATCACGCAGTCGCTGCTGAGCCGCTTCCGCTCGCGCCAGGACGAGTCCTACACGGCCCAGGTGCTGGCCGCGCTGCGCGAGCAGTTCGGTGGCCACGCCATTCGGGAGAAGTAGGGCCGCTGACGATGGCCACCAAGTCGCCCGCCAGCAGGACCGTCAGCAGGACCGCCACCAAGCCGCCGGCGAGCAGGCGGGCGCCCGAGCGACATGACCGCCACGTCATGCACCGCGACGGGGCCGAAGACGCGTCGAGCGCCAATCCCTTGCGTGCCGGGACCCGCCTGGAACGGGTGCCCGACCCCGCCATCGTGGTCGTCTTCGGCGCCACCGGCGACCTGTCGCACCGCAAGATCTTCCCCGCCTTCTACAACCTGCGCCGGGCCGGCCTGCTGCCGGTCGAGACCAGCATCGTGGGCTACTCGCGCCGGCCCTACACGGACGCGGCCTTCGCGGACGAGATGAAGGGCGCCGTCACCGAGCACTCCCGTTCCGAGGTCGAGGGCGCCCTCTGGAACGACTTCGCGCAGACCATCCACTACCAGCGCGGCGACTTCGGCAAGGCCGAGGACTACGCTCGCCTGGCCGAGCGCCTCGACCAGATCGACGCTGTCGCGGGCTGCCGCGGCAACCGCCTCTTCTACCTGGCCACGCCGCCCTCCGCCTATGAGGACATCGTGACCAACCTTGGCGCGGCCGGGCTGGCCGACCCCGAGGGTGCCTGGAGCCGCATCGTCATCGAGAAGCCCTTCGGCCACGACCTCCGTTCAGGGCGCGAGCTCAACGACGTGGTCATGCGCTCCTTCGCCGAGTCGCAGGTCTATCGCATCGACCACTACCTGGGCAAGGACACCGTGCGCAACCTGCTGGTGTTCCGCTTCGCCAACGGCATCTTCGAGCCCGTCTGGAACCGCCGCTACGTTGATCACGTGCAGATCACCGTGGCCGAGGACCTGGGCGTGGGCACCCGCGGCGCTTTCTACGAGGAGGCCGGTGCGTCACGTGACATCCTCCAGAACCACATGATGCAATTGCTCAGCCTGGTGGCCATGGAGCCGCCCATCAACTTCGAGGCCGACGCCCTGCGCGACGAGAAGGTACGCGTGTTGCGAGCCATCGACCCGGAGTGGACCGAGGCCCGCATCCACGCCGACGTCGTTCGCGGCCAGTACACCGGCGGCTGGGTCGCCGATCGCAAGGTCAAGGGCTACCGGCAGGAGGAGGACGTGGCCAAGGACTCCAGCAAGGAGACGTATGTGGCCCTCCGCCTGGAAGTGGAGAACTGGCGTTGGGCGGGCGTACCCTTCTACTTGCGCACCGGCAAACACCTGCCTCGGCGCGCGACCGAGATCGCCATCCAGTTCAACCAGCCACCGCTGACCCTCTTCAAGGAGAGCGCCAGTGATCCCGAACCCAACATGCTGGCCATGCGCATCCAGCCCGACGAAGGCATCCTCCTGCGCTTCGCCGCCAAGGTGCCCGACCTGGGCCTGGACGTGCGCTCGGTGAACATGGATTTCACCTACGGCTCGACCTTCCTGTCGGATGCGCCGGAGGCCTACGAGACGCTGCTGCTCGACGCCATGCTCGGCGATGCCTCGCTCTTCACGCGCGCGGACGAGGTCGAGGCCGCCTGGTCGCTGGTCACGCCGCTCAACGAGACCTGGGACGAGTGGGGCGCGTCGGGTGGCTCCGGCAAGCGCCGCGCGGACGCCGAGGCGGTCGTGGGCAAGCTGGACGGCAGCCTGCAGCCATACGAGGCCGGGAGCTGGGGCCCTGACGCGGCTGACAAGCTGCTGCAACGCGATGGACGTCGATGGCGACGCCTGTAGCGCCCATCGTCTTCGACGAGGCCGGTACCTGGCGCTGGCACGTCCGCACCGGCTCCATCCACGAGACCACCGACGCCCTCTCGCGCCTGTGGGGCCTGGTGGCGGAAGAGGCGACCCACGAGTCCATCGGCGGTTCGGCCGGCCACGAGTTCGCCCACGGCGATCCCCGTCTGGCGCGACACATGCAGGGCGCGGCCGGGTCCTCGCACGAGGATGGCGTGCGGGTACGGACGCGGACCTCCGTGCTGACCCTGGTCGTGGTCGCACCGCGACCGGAGCTCGTGGACCGGGCCATGGCCACGGTCGCCACGCTGGCCTCGCGTCACCCCTCCCGTGCGGTCGTGCTCTCGCCCACCGATCCCGACGGACCGTCCAACTTCGAGGCCCACGTCTACGCCTCCTGCCAGCTGCCCGAGAAAGGCTCCAGTGAGATCTGCACCGAGGAGATCCTGATCAAGGTCGGCGGCGAGCTGGCCCAGCACCTCTCGAGCACGGTGGCGCCGCTGCTCATCCACGACCTCCCGGTCGTGCTCTGGTGGCCCGACGATGTGCCCTTCGGTCGCGCCGACTTCGCCGAGCTGTCCGAGGAATGCGACCGCCTCTTCATCGACTCCGGTCAGTTCCGACGGCACGGCCTGTCCCGGCTCGCAGCCATGTCGGAGGCGGTTCGCGGCGGGCTCGTGGTGCACGACGTCTCGTGGATGCGCCTGATGCTCTGGCGCGAGCTGCTGGCCTCGTGCTTCGACCACCCGCTGCTCGTACGTGAGCTGCGGCACCTGCGCTCGATCAGCGTGGACGTGGCCCGGCCCGGAGGCGAAGCGCGCCTCTCGCGCGCGGTGCTCTTCGTGGGCTGGCTGCTGGCCCGGCTACGCCTGCAGGTCGTGGAGCCGCTGCATGCCGCGGACGACGATACCTGGGTCGCGGTCGCACGCAGCGGCCGGCACCACGTCGCGATCGAGGTGCGGCCCGTGGAAGTCGAGTTCAGCGGCGCTGTCCGGGCCACCGGTTCCGTCGTGCGCACCGAGCTCGAATCTCGACGCAGCGACGCCCGGACCGTGGTCAACGTGACCCGCCAAGCCGACCATCTGCTGGCCACGGCCATCTGGAACGGTGCCTCGGTCGTGCGGCGTGCGAGCAAGCTCGAGGCGTTCGAGGAGGCACCCTACCTGGCCGACGCGCTCGATCGCACGAGCCACGACCGCCTCTTCGCCCAGGCCTTGGCCAAGGCCGTGGCACTCGCAGGAGACAAGACCCCATGAGAGACACTTCCGTCATGGTCTGCGGATCGCCGGCCGAGATCGCCGAACGAGCCCTGGACCTGCTGGTCGACGGTCTGCGGGCCGGCGTGCGCGAACGCGGCTCGGCGCACCTCGCGCTCACCGGCGGCTCATCCGCCTCGGCGCTCTTCACGCTGCTGCGGGACGATCCCCGGGCGGCGCGGGTGGAGTGGCCTCATGTCCATGTGTGGCAGGGTGACGAACGCTTCGTGCCGCTGGACCATCCCGACCGCAACTGGGCCGCGGCCCTGCGCGAGTGGCTGGCGGTCGACGGCGGTCCCGGCGCCGTCCTGCACCCCATGCCCGTGGATGAAGCCATCGCCGGTGGCCACGACGCCGCCTGGGCGGCCGCTCGCTACGCGCAAGAGATCGAAGGGGCGCTGCCCCGCCGTGACGACACGCCCTCGTTCGACGTCCTGCTCCTGGGTGTCGGGCCCGACGGCCACATCCTCTCCACGTTCCCGGGCACGGCGCCTACGGAAGAGACGACGGTGCCCGTCCTGTCGGTGGGGGCACCGGTCGAAGTCGAGCCGCACGTGGCCCGCGTGACCTTGGCTCCGTTCCTGCTGGCTGCGGCCAGGGTCATCGTGGTCATGGTGCCCGGCGCCGGCAAACGCGACGTGGTGGCCGAGTGTTTCCAGACACCGATCGATCTGACCCGCCTGCCGGCACAGGCAGCCATTCGCCCCAACGCCGTCTGGCTGCTCGAGCCCGAGAGTGCGGCCCGCGGCATCGGGTAACACGCACGTCACGTGCCGTGCGGCATAATCGCTCGCATGGCCAAAGAAAAGCAAGGTACGGAGCCGAACCTCCGCATCGGTGAGGCGGCCGCCCGGCTGGGCGTGAGCCCGGACACCCTGCGCCGCTGGGCCGAGCGTGGTCGCCTCGAGGTCACGCTCACGCCCGGCGGGCAGCGCACGGTCAGCCAGGCCGACATCAGCCGTCTCGCCGCCGAACGCCGGCGCGAGGGCGCGGGCCGTCCGATCGTGGCGCAGTCGGCGCGTAATCGCTTCCCGGGCGTGGTCACGCGCGTGGAGCGTGATGGCGTGGCCGCAGTGGTGGAGGTCCAGGCCGGACCGCACCGCCTCGTGAGCCTCATCACGCGGGAGGCCTCAGAGGAACTGGACCTCGCGCCCGGTGACGAGGTGGTCTGCACCGTCAAGGCCACCGACGTGATGGTGGAGCTGCCAGGACGATGAGCCCGCGCCTGGGTAGCCTGCTCGCCACGGCCCTGCTGACCCTGCTGTTGGCGGCCTGCGCCACGGCCTCCGGCGGGTCGGCTCTGACCGTCTTCGCGGCGGCCTCGCTCGGGCCGCTCATGGGCCAGTTGGAGTCGGCCTGGCTGGCACAGCACCCGGACCAGCCGCTGACCGTCTCGACGGGGGCATCGAGCCTGCTCGCGGCACAGATCTCGGAGGGCGCCGAGCCGGATGTCTTCATGTCCGCCGACACCCTACGTCCGGACGAGCTGTCAGCGGCCGGACTGACCGCGTCCGAGCCTCGCCTGCTGGCCCACAACCGGGTCGTGCTCGTCGCGCCGGCCGCCGACGCACGAGTCGCTGCTCCGGCCGACCTGGCCAGCCCCGGTACGCGCATCATCGGCACCGTCTCGGCCTCCCCCATCGCCGCCTATGCGGCGAGCACGATCGGGGCGCTGGCAGCCACGATGCCCGACCCGGCCGCGTTCGCCGCGGCGGTCGAGGCCAACATCGTCTCGCACGAAGACAACGTGCGCACCACCCTGGCCAAGGTCGAGCTGGGCGAGGGCGACGCCGGGTTCGTCTACCGCACCGATGCCCTCGCCTCCACCGCCGTGCGCACCGTGCCTCTGCCGGCCGGGGTCGGCGCGATCGCTGACTACGGCGTGGTGCAGGTCAGCGACCGCGCCGATGCGGCCGCGTTCGTCGAGTGGTTGGCTTCGCCCGCGGCGGCCACCATCCTCGAGCAGGCCGGGTTGGAGGTGGACGCCTGAGCAGCCCCGCCACGACCCCGTCCGGACGAGCCCGCGCGGTCCAGGGCCGGCCGGCCTGGTGGATCGTGTCCCTCTCGGCGGTCGGCCTCGCCTTCCTGGCGCTGCCCATCGTGGCCCTGCTCGAGCGGGCCCTCAGCAGTGGCGGCCTGCTGGCCGCGGCCTCGGGCCAGGCGGTGCGCGACGCCCTTGTCCTGAGCCTGGCCACGACGACGTTGAGCCTGTCCCTCGTCGTGGTCGTGGGCACGCCCCTGGCGCTGCTGCTGGCGCGAACGGACTTCCGCGGCAAGGTCCTGGCGGAGGCCCTGGTCGACCTGCCCATCGTGCTGCCCCCGTCGGTCGCCGGCCTGGCCCTGCTCTTCGCCTACGGCCGCAGCGGCCTGGCCGGCGGTGCGCTCGAGCTGGCCGGGGTGTCCCTGCCCTTCACGACCGCCGCGGTGGTGGTGGCCCAGGTCTTCGTGGCCAGCCCCTTCTACGTGCGCGCGGTGCGTTCCGGCTTCCGCTCCGTGGATGCCGAGGTAGAGGAGGCAGCGCAGGTGGACGGTGCCGGTGAGGGCGAGGTCCTGCGAAGCATCACGCTGCCCCTGGCACGCCCGGCGATGGGGGCCGGGCTGGTGCTGGCCTGGGCGCGGGCGCTGGGCGAGTTCGGCGCGACCATCCTCTTCGCGGGTGCCATCGCCGGGCGCACCCAGACCCTGCCGCTGCTCGTCTACGGCGAGTTCCAGGCCAGCCTCGATGACGCTGTCGCAGCCGCTGCCATCCTCGTGCTGGCCGCGCTGGGGGTGCTGCTGGCGGTGCGGCTGAGCCACTGGCCCCGCGGTGTCGGCTGGTTCGGTTGAGAGGCTGCCGGAGCGGGTATGGCCGTCACGCCGGCAGCGTGAGCAGCACGACCCCGGCGATGGCCAGGGCCACGCCCGCGACCCGCACGGGACCGAGCCGCTCGTGCAGCACCGCCCTGGCCAACAACGCCGTCACGACCGGTGAGAGTGATGAGAGCACGATGACCGTGGCCAGCTCCCCCTCGCCGCTGGCTAGCACGAAGAAGAGGTTGCCGCCCAGATCCCCGATGCCGGCGATACAGCCGATGATGACCGCCGCACGACCCGCGCGCATCAGCGGCAGCCGCCCGCGCCACCTCGCGAGGAGCACCGCGGCCACGACGGCCGAGACGCCGCCGACCTTGACCATGAAGAGCGGCCACCACACGTCTCCGCCGGCCGCATGGGAGGCGTCGATGAGCAGGAAGAAGCCGCCGAAGCCGAGCGCGGCGCCGATGATCAGCAACCACTCGCTCGTACGCGACCCGTGATAGGTGGGCATGATCGGCGTGCCCAGTCGTCGATCGGGTAGCGAGATGAGCACGATGGCCCCCAGCGCCGCGAGCATGCCCACGATCCCGGGGGGCGCGATGCCGCCCCCGGTGAGCAGGATCAGCAGCGCCGGCCAGGCGGCACCCAGCAGCGACGCCAGCGGCGCCACCAGGCCCATCGTGCCGCGCGAGAGGGCGAGATAGAAGCAGCCGATGCCGAAGGCGCCCGAGACGCCGGCCGCCAGCCCCAGCGAGAGGGCCGCGGCCGGCGGTGCTGTCTCGCCGGCCAGGAGCAGCAGCGCGGTGGCCGCGAGCAGGCCCACGAACTGGGCCACGAACGTGGCCAGGAAGGCATTGGACAGCCGCGTGGCGATGCCGCCGGCGAAATCGGCGACACCCCACGAGACGGCGGCCGTGAGCGCGAGGAGCGGGGTCAGCAGGTTCAGGTCGTCACTCCGCTCGGTCAGGGGCGCTCAGGGACGCGGCCATTCTGCCATCCGCCCAGGGTCGACGAGCCCGCGACGGTGCCCGAAGGGGTCGTTGCCGGTTCAGCGCCCTCGGTGTAACCTCGGACGAGCAATCCGGTGCGCCCCACCAGAGCGGGACCTCGGGACAGAGCTGGCACATTCGGCGCCCGGCACTCCAGACGCCTACGCCTCCTGTTTCGGCCTGCCCGTGACACGGCGCAGCGGAGCGCACAGACCACGAGATTCGCGCCCCAGGAGGTCAACCAAGGTGTCGTACACGGATCGAACCCTCACATGTGTCGACTGCAACGTGGAGTTCGTGCACTCCGCAGCCGACCAGGAGTTCTATGCAGAGAAGGGGTTCGTGTCCGATCCCAAGCGCTGCTCCAGCTGCCGCGCTGCGCGCCGCGCCATGCGCGACTCGGGCGGCTATGAGGCGCGTGATATCGGCGGTCCTCGTGGCTACGAGCGGGGTGACTACCGTGCGCCGCGCGAGTACTTCGCGGTCATCTGCTCAGAGTGCGGTAACGCCGCCCAGGTGCCCTTCAAGCCGCGCATGGACAAGCCCGTCTACTGCTCGGATTGCTTCCGCACCGTGCAGGCGCGCAATGCCGAGGGCGCCGAGACCGCCTGACGAAGAGCACTCCTGATGCCCTGCGGCGGCCGCTTCGGTGACGAGGCGGCCGCCGCTGATTCCGCCGGGGGCGAGAGTAGACTCGGTGCCTGAGAGCACGGCGCCCCGGTATGGCATCGCCCGTGGCCGCCTGCCGACACAGGAAGGACTTCGACGACATGAGCGACGCACCGCGCACCAAGATCACCTACGCCACCCTCAGCGCGGACAACGAAGCGCTGCATGAGGCCTTCGAGGCCGCCGTGGTCGAGGCCGGCGCCAGGCTCGGCAGCGCACACCCCAACATCATCGCCGGCGCGGAGCGAGCTGGTGGGAGCGAGTTCGAGCTACGCTCGCCCATCGACGCGGATGTGCTCGTGGGCCGCTTCGCCGACGGCACCCGCCAGGATGTGCACGACGCCATCGCCGCGGCCCGCGCAGCCCAGCCGGCCTGGAACGCGCTCGGCTGGGAGCGGCGAGTGGAGCTGCTCATCGCGGCCGGCGACCTGCTCAGCGAGCGAGCCATGGAGTACGCCGCGCTCATGGCCATCGAGGTGGGCAAGACCCGACTGGAAGCCATCGGCGAGGTCGAGGAGAGCGCCGACCTGCTCCGCTATTACGCCCGCATCGCGGTCGAGAACGACTTCTACCGCAAGCCCATGGACAATCTCGGCGACCCGGCTACCCACACCCGCTCGGTCATGCGGCCGTATGGCGTCTTCGGCGTCATCGCGCCGTTCAACTTCCCCATGGCCCTCGCGGCCGGACCCATCGGCGGTGCCCTGGTCGCGGGCAACACGGTCGTCTTCAAGCCCGCCAGCGCCGGCGCCATGAGCGGCGTGACGCTGATGGAGGCCCTGCGTGATGCCGGGATCCCCGACGGTGTGGTCAACCTGGTCATGGGTCCCGGCAGCGTGGTCGGCGACGAGCTGGCCAACAGCGAGGATCTCGACGGCATCGTCTTCACCGGCTCGTACCAGGTCGGCATGGCCCTGCAACGATCGTTCGCGCGGTCATATCCGCGCCCCTGCATCATCGAGATGGGCGGCAAGAACCCGGCCATCGTCATGGGCAGCGCGGATCTGGAGAAGGCGGCCGAGGGCATCGTCCGCTCGGCCTTCGGCTTCGGTGGCCAGAAGTGCTCGGCCAACAGTCGCGTCTACGCGCAGCGGGAGGTCCACGACGAGCTGGTACGACTGCTCGTGGAGAAGACCGAGAAGCTGACCCTGGGCGACCCCCTGGAGCGGAGCACCTTCCTGGGGCCGGTCACCGACCAGCGGGCGGTCGATCGCTACAACGAGGCGGTGGCCGAAGCGCGCGCCGACGGTACGATCTACGTGGGCGGCGAGAATCCACGGAACGGCGACCTCGGGCGTGGCTTCTACGTGGAGCCGACGGTGGCGGGCAACCTGCCCAAGGACCATCGCCTCTTCCGTGACGAGCTGTTCGTGCCCTTCACCGCCGTGGCCGCGGTGGATTCACTCGATGAGGCGCTGTCCCTGAGCAACGAGGTCGTCTACGGCCTGACCGCCGGCATCTACAGCCAGGAGCAGGACGAGGTCGAGCGCTTCCTCGACGAGATCGAGACCGGTGTGCTCTACGTCAACCGGCGGGCCGGAGCGACCACCGGGGCATGGCCGGGCGTGCAGCCCTTCGGCGGCTGGAAGGGCTCCGGCTCCACGGGCAAGTCCGCGCTGGGTCCCTACTACGTGGGCCTGTTCCTGCGCGAGCAGTCCCACACCATCGTCGACTGACCGCGCGATCGGGTCTCGCTCGCGGTCGGCCCGTATACTCCTGATGCAACGTGCATACACCGTAGCGGTGTGCCGACCCGACCGAGGAGGCGTGAATTGACCGAGGCCAAGCTTGTCGAGATGGACCAGCCGGTGGCTCCCCGGCTCGTGACCCAGGTGCCAGGGCCCAGGGCTCGTGCACACGTGGAGTACGACCACACCTGGTCCTCGCCGAGCCTGCCCCGGGCCTACCCCTTCGTGCCGGTCCGCGGCCGCGGCACCGAGGTCGAGGACATCGATGGCAACGTCTTCGTCGACTTCTGCGCCGGTATCGCGGTCAACTCCACGGGCCACTCGCACCCGGCGGTGATCAGGGCCATCAAGGAGCAGGCCGACGAGCTGGTGCACTACAGCGCCTCGGACTTCTATCCGCCCATCTATGCCCGGACCTGCGAGGCCATCGCCGCGACCGCCCCCATCAGCGGGCGGCTGCGCACGTACCTCGGTAACAGCGGCGCGGAAGCCGTCGAGGCCTCGCTGAAGCTGGCGCGCGTGGCCACCGGCCGTCCTGCCTTCGTCTCCTTCCTGGGTGGCTTCCACGGCCGCACCATGGGCGCGGTCACGCTCACCGCCTCCAAGGCCAAGTACCACGCCGGCCTCAACCCGCTGGTCAACGGTGTGCACTACGCGCCCTATGGCCACGAATTGGACCTGGCCTGGTTCGACGAGGTCCTCTTCGACAAGGTCGTGCCCGCCGACGAGGTCGCCGCGATCGTGGTCGAGCCGGTGCAGGGCGAGGGCGGCTACATCGTGCCCGAGCTCGGCTTCATGACCGGCCTGCGCGAGCTGTGCGACCGTCACGGCATCCTGCTCATCGCCGACGAGATCCAGTCGGGCGCGGGCCGCACCGGCAAGATGTGGGCCATCGAGCACTTCGGGGTCGAGCCGGACATGCTGCTCAGCGCCAAGGGCATCGCCTCGGGCATGCCCCTCTCGGCGGTCGTGGCCCGGGCGGAGATCCTCGAAGCGTGGCACAACGGCGCGCACGGCTCCACCTACGGTGGCAATCCCGTCGCCTGCGCCGCGGCCCTGGCCACCATCGGGCTCCTCGAGGATGGCCTCATCGAGAACGCAGCCGAGCGTGGGCGCCAAGGCCTGCAGGCGCTCGAGGCGATCAGGACGCGGTTCCCCGAGGCGGTGGTCGACGTGCGCGGGCTGGGCCTCATGCTGGCCCTGGAGCTGGCCACGCCGAAGCAGGCGGAGGCGCTCGAATACGAGGCCTTCACTCGCGGGTTGCTGGTCCTTGGCTGCGGCCACAAGTCGGTGCGGCTCTCGCCGCCGCTGATCATCGACGAAGCGGCCATGGCCAGCGGACTGGAGGTGCTGGCGGAAGCGGTCGAGGCGATCGCGCGAGCCTGACGCGCAGCTCCGGACCGAGGTCGAACGCGACCCCGGCACTCACAGTCGCATGGCGGTGATGGCCACGACGCCGACGGTCACCGCCGCGACCCCGGACCACTGGCGCCGGCTGATGCGCTCGCCGAGGGCGTGGGCGAAGAGGGCGGCGAGCACCGCGAAGAGCGCTGCCAGCACCGAGGCCACGGCGATCGACTCGGCCGCGCCGACCGCGAAGGCGTACATGCCGGCCACCTCGGCCACGCCGGCGACCAGCACGTAGGGCAGGACCTGGCGATCGAAGCGGAGGTGCCGGCTGAGGGCCAGGGGCAGCGTCAACAGCAAGACCCCGGCGAACCGGCCGGCGAAGGCGACCCATCCCGGGGAGACCTCGCTGCTGGCCCGCCCGGCCCCGTAGAGACCGATGCCGAAGATCAGCGCCGCCAGCACGGCATAGGCCACGTAGCGCACGCCCTCGCCGGCGAGGGCGTCAGCACCGCCCCCGGGCCGGGCGGCCACGACCACGACGCCGACCGCGATGAGCACCAGCGCGGCCAGCAGCATCGGCGGAGCGGCCTCGCCGGTGAGCACTGCCAGCACGGCCGCGACCGAGCCCTCGGTCGAGACGATGGGCGAGGCCACCGCCACCTTGCCCCCGGCGAGGGCGGCGTAGTTGAAGATGAGACCCACGGCGTAGCCCAGACCGGCGAGGGCGAGCCAGGCCAGGTCCGCCGGCGCGAACGGTTCGGGCGGTGGCTCCAGCACCAGGACCGGCAGGCACACGAGCAGACCCACGAAGAGCACCAGCCCCGCGGTCGACCAGGGCCCGATGACCCGGCTGGCGCGGGCACCCGCGAGCGTCGCGATGGCCCAGATGAAGGCCGCCCCGAGGCCGCCTGCGACCGCGATCACAGACGGGCGAGCGTCCGGGGGCTGGCGTTCTCCATGGGTCGAGCCTACCCTCGCGGGCCGCCGGCGGCCCGGCCCTCGCGCAGGATGTGGGCACCCACGCCGCGCCCGGCGTAGGCTGTGCCCGATGGATCGGATCGCGACGTTCGTCGCCCCTGCTGCTCGCGCTCGTGGCCCTTCCGTCGGTTTCGGTGCCGGCCGCAGCGCAGGCCACTCCGGCCATCATCCCGGTGCTGGCCTCGTCCGAGATCGCCCGGGGCTACAACCGCTTCCTCTTCAGCCTGACCGACCCGAGCGGCGCGCTCGTGGCCGCACCCGACGTCACCGTCCGGCTCGAGTTCTACGACGACGCGGCCGATGCCGAAGCGGTCGCCTTCGAGACCGACGCCCGCTTCCTGTGGGCCGTCGAGGACGTGCGCGGCCTCTATGCGTCCGATGTCGAGTTCCCGCACGCGGGGCGCTGGGGCACACGCTTTCATGCCACCTTCCCCGACGGCCGGACCGAGACCGTACGCGTCGACTACGACGTGGCCGAGGAGACGAGCACGCCGGCCCTGGGCGCGCCGGCCCCGGCCATCGACTCTCCCACCGCCGAGGATGTGGCTGGAGACATCGCCCGCATCAGCAGTGACCCCCACCCTGAGCCGCGCTTCTACGAGCGGTCCATCCTCGACGCCATCGAGGCTGACCAGCCGGCCGTCATCGCCTTCGTCACCCCCTCCTTCTGCCAGACCGCCACCTGCGGCCCGACCATCGACAAGGTCAAGCAGGTCGCGGCTGCCCACCCCGACGTGACCTTCGTCCACGTCGAGCCCTACCTGATGTGGGACAAGGATGGCTCATTGCAGCCGCTGCTCTCCGCGGACGGCCAGCTGCAGGTGGCGCCGTGGACCGAGCGCTATGGCCTGCGCACCGAGCCCTTCGTCATCGTGCTCGGCCGCGACGGGCTCGTGCGGGCCAAGTTCGAGGGCGTGTTCAGCGCCGACGAGCTGGAAGCGGCGCTGCAGGACGCGCTCGCACGGTGAGGGCGCCTGAGGCGAGCTCCAAGGTCACCAGCCTGCGCGAGGCGATCGCGAGCCTGGTCCACGACGGCGACAGTGTGGCCATCGAGGGCTTCACCCATCTCATCTGCTTCGCCGCCGGGCACGAGATCATCCGCCAGCAGCGTCGTGAGCTGACGCTCATCCGCATGACGCCCGACGTCATCTATGACCAGATGATCGGTGCCGGCGTGGCGCGCAAGCTGGTCTTCAGCTGGCTGGGCAACCCGGGCGTAGGTGGGCTTCACGCCATCCGCCGGGTGACCGAAGGCGCCGAGGCCACGCTGGAGCTGGAGGAGTACAGCCATTTCGGCATGGTCGGCCGCTACATCGCGGGCGCCACCGGGCTGCCCTTCTACCCCCTGCGCAGCTACGAGGGCACGGACATGCCCGTGGCCAACCCGGCTATCCGTGCCCTCGCCTCCCCCTACGGCCACGACACGGTCTACGTCGTCCCGCCCATCAACCCCGACGTCACGATCGTCCACGCCCAGCGTGCCGATGCCGCCGGCGATACCCAGGTGTGGGGCCTCCTGGGAAGCCAGAAGGAGGCCGCCTTCGCCGCCAAGCGCGTGATCGTGGTGGTGGAGGAGCTGGTCGACGAATCCGTCATCCGGGCCGACCCCAACCGCACGATCATCCCCGGCACCATCGTCGATGCCGTGGCCGTGGTGCCGTTCGGCGCCCATCCCTCCTTCGCGCAGGGTCACTACGACCGTGACAACACCTTTTACGTGGAGTGGGACGCGGTCAGCCGGGACGCCACGGCGACCGCTGTCTGGCTCGACCGCTACGTCTACGGCGTAGCCGACCAGGCCGAGTATCTCGCGGCGCTCGGGTCGGGCGTGCGAGAGCGCATCCAGCCCAGCGGTCCGGCGCTGGCGGGTCCGATCGACTACGGGGCCTATCGATGAGCGAGGCGGCCTACACCCGCGCGGAGATGATGATCGCGGCCGCTGCACGCGAGTTGGCGGGCACGCGCGTCTGCTTCGTCGGCATCGGCCTGCCCAACATCGCGGTCAACCTCGCGCTGCAGACGGTGGCGCCGGACCTGGAGCTGATCTACGAGGCCGGCGCCTACGGGGCCCAGCCGGCGCGCCTGCCCCTGTCCATCGGTGATCCCACCATCGTCACCGGCTCGCTCGCGGTCATGAGCCAGGCCGACCTGTTCGGCCTCTACTTGCAGGGCGGCCGGGTGGACGTGGGCTTCCTGGGTGCCGCGCAGATCGATCGGCACGGCAACATCAACACCACCGTCATCGGCGACTACGAGCGCCCCGCGGTGCGCCTGCCCGGCTCGGGCGGAGCCAACGAGATCGCCATGCACTCGAAGCAGGTCTTCGTGGTCATGCGCCAGTCGAAGCGGTCGTTCGTGGAGCGCATCGACTTCCGCACCTCGCCGGGCAACACGCCCGGGCGGGCGCGGGGTCCGTCGGTCGTGGTCACCGATCTCGCCCTTTACCGCTTCGATGCGGACGGCGAGATGCGGCTCGACAGCCTGCACCCAGGCGCCAGCCTCGATGACGTGCGAGCGGCCATGGCCTGGGAGGTGCGCGTGGCCGAGGACCTGACCGAGACGCCGGCGCCGAGCGAGGAGGAGCTGCGGCTCATGCGTGAGGTCCTCGACCCCGAGCGACGGTACCTGCGCTAGCTTCGCTCGAAGGCGCGGCTCTGCCACACCAGGTAGACGCCCAGGGCGATCATCAGCAGCGGGATCACGACGAGGAAGTTGAGGTCGAACGGCAGGGTATCGGAGGTGTCGGCGAGGCCGATGACCCCGAGCACGAGCCCGATCCAGAGGGCGTACTGGCGGCGCGTGCCCTGGTAGCGGGCGATGGCCCAGCCGATGAGGAAGGCGAGCCCGATGAAGAGCGTGTTCCAGCCGTCGCCCACGAGCAGCTCGACGTCGCGCCCGATGCTGGCCAGCCCCCAGGCCGTGAGCACCAGCGCGGGCATGGTCGCGCCGACCACGTGCCCGAAGCGCCAGAGCGCCCCGAAGGCGAGTCCGGCGGCGAGGATGACGATGGCGCCGAACGAGAGCGCCGGGAAGATGACCTCGATAAGCAGCCCCACGCCGAGGACCAGCAGCAGGATCGCGAACCACGGGATCGACCGGCCCGACGACGACCAGCGGTAGACGCGGACGTACGGCGGCGTGGCACCGGCTTCCCCTTTGCCCTCGGAGGCATCCTCGCCGGGGTCGCGGCGCGGCGGCGGCGGGCTGCCGGACGGGGGCGGGCCCACGGGCCGGGCGCGGCGTGCAGGATCGCTCATGGGAGGCATCGTAGCGGGAGTCGCCGAATCAGCCCCGCCACGCTACTCGCCGGCCGGCCCAGCGGGCGGATCCTCGGTCGCAGCGGCATGTCGGGCCGGGGCTCCCAGCCAGACGCTGCCGTCAGCGAAGTGCTCGGACTTCCAGATCGGGGCTCGCGCCTTGAGCTCCTCGATGGCGTAGCGACAGGCCTCGAACGCCGCCCCCCGGTGCGCTGCAGCGACCACGATGAGCACGCTCGATTCACCGGCTCCGACGGCCCCGACGCGGTGGACGATGGCCACCCGGCGAACGCCGAACCGGGCAGCGATCTCGTCGGCGACCTGGCCCAGGACCGACAGGGCCATGGGCTCGAACGCCTCGTACTCCAGCCCCGTCACGACCTGGCCCGCGTACCGTTCGGCCTCGGCCTCCTGGCCCGGCGCCGGCGTGCCCGGCGTCTCACGCGTCTGGCCCACGAACGCCACGACCGCACCGTCGGCGGTCGTGGCGACCTCCGCGCGCAGCTCGCCGAGCAGCCGGTCGTCGAGGCTCGTCTCTCGCAGCTCCAGGCGGCGGTATCCCTCGGCCGGCGTCTCCGACCCGCCAGCCACCGGCGGGATGACGGCCAGCTCATCGCCATCGGCCAGGCGCTCGTGGCGGTCCGCGTAGCGACCGTTGATCGCGAAACGGACGCTGTCCGCGCCGGCAGCGATGACCGGCAGGTCCGCCACCAGCGCCTCCCACGCGGCGGCTACATCGGCCCCATCGGCCAACTCCAGCTCATGGCGGCGGAGACCCGTCTGCGCTCGCTGCTGGGCGAACAGGCGCACGCTCACATGCATGGTCAGACCAGCAGCCCTTCGCCGAAGAGCAGGCCCGTGGCCACGATGGTCGAGGCCATGACCAACGCGAACTCGATGTAGAGCAGGCCCGTGGCCGACTCCATCGAGCGGGTCAGGGCGGTGTGGTAGGCCATGATGGTGAGCAGCAGCGGGAAGACGAGGCCCACGATGAGGCGCAGCCAGACGAAGAGCATGACCTCTCCGGTCAGCGCCTCGAACGGCTCCAGGTCCGGGATGCCCGTCGCCAGCCACACGCCGAAGAGGAGCAGCTGGATCGCCAGCGCGACCGACAGCAGCTTCGTCGTGAGCACGAGCGGACGCTCGGAGATCCTGGGCGTGACCAGGTACCAGTGGGCCAGCACGACCGCTGCCATGGAACCCCCGGTGACCGCCGCCAGCGCCACCAGCTGCACGAACATGGACACGCCGATCGGCTCCGATCCACCCCACGTCCAGGCCCCCAGGAAGCAGGCGGCCAACCCAGCCATGATGGCCCCGGCACCGAGCCAGGTCGCGCCATCACCACGACGTAGCCGGAGGCCGGCCGCGAAGGCCAGGACCACGAAGAGCGCGATCGCCGCTCGGCGGGGCTCGTCAAATGCGGTGCCCCCCTCGATGGCCAGCTGGCTCGGTTGCGGCAGGCCCCACTCGACGGCCAGCCAACCGAGGCCGGAGACGCCGGCCAGGAAGGCGCTGAAAGCGAGGAAGCCCGCGGTCGCATCGGTGGTCTGGCGCAAGAGCCAGATGAGCGCGAAGCTGCCGAGGGCCAGCCCACCCAGGAGCACCCACGTCACGTAGCTGAGGCTCTGGATGATCTGCTGCGTCTCCACGGGCCCGAGTGTAGGGCCCTAGGCCGGACTCCTCTGCAGGGAGCCGCCACCATCGGCATCGAGCGGCCGTTCGGTCGAAGCGGCGTCCGTGGGCGGCGCCTCGGACACCGCGGTCGCCCCGACCGGCCGCGGGAGCACGCTGTCCACGATGAGCGTGCCCCTGGCCAGGGCCTCGATGTCGACCGAGGCCAGCGCGGTATTGGTGCCGGGCCGGCCCAGGAGGTAACCCTGGCCGGTGGTGATGCCCAGCTCCTGCAGCGAACGCAGCTGCTCGGCCGTCTCCAGGCCTTCCGCGATGGCCACTGCGCCCTGGCGTACAGCGAGGTCCGTGAGCGAGCGCAGGACCGCGCGCGAGGACGAGTGCTGGGCGCCGTCCTGTACCAGCGAGAGGTCGATCTTCATGATGTCGAAGCGCACCTGGCTGAGGAGCTTGAGACCGGCGTTACCGGCACCCACGTCGTCGGCCGCGAGTCGGATGCCCGCACGCTGGAGGGACGCTGCGCTGCGGCGAAGTCGTTCCAGGTCGGAGACGGCCTCGCGCTCAGTGAGCTCCACGATCACACGGCCCGGACTGATGCCATAGCGCCCCAGGATCTCCAGCAGCCAGGCCGCGCTGAAGTCCTCCATCTCCAGCGTTTGCGGACTGAGGTTGATGGTCAGCACCTTGGTGGGGTCGATGCTCACCGAGCCCGCAACCACGACCTCCACGCAGGCGAGGTCCAGCTCGACGATGCGCCCTGCGGCCGCGGCGGCGGAGAACAGCTGGCCGGGGCTGGCGAAGGAGGAGGAGGCGCCCGGCCGGATCAGACCCTCGAAGCCGAGCACCGTGCCGTCGCGCAGGTCCACGATGGGCTGATAGACCGGGGTCAGGTTGCGGGTGCGGACGATGTCGCGAACCGCCTGCGCGGAACCTGCACCATCGGTCGCCTCGGGCACCAGGTCGCGGTCGGCATCGAAGACGGCCACCGTGCCCCGCCCCGCGCGCTTGCAGCGGTAGAGCGCAGCGTCGGCCTGGCGGAAGAGCCCGTTGCGGTCGGTGGTCAGCTGCGGCACCGACGAGATGCCCCCCGAGAATGGGATCACGCGCTCTCCGGTGGCCGGCCGCAGGCAGAAGTGGCGCAGCCGATTGGCGGCGACCAGCGCATCCGAGGCATCGGTATGGGGGAGAAGGACAGCGAATTCGTCACCGCCGATGCGGAAGGCACGGTCGCCGTAGCGCAGCACATCGCGGATGGCGTTGGCCATGCCCAGGATGAGGCGGTCGCCGGCCGGATGGCCCTCGCCGTCGTTGACCACCTTGAGGTCATCGAGGTCCAGGAGCAGCAGTGCCACCGGGACCTTGTGACGGCGGAAGAGGTCGAGCTGGCGATCGAGTTCCTCCTGGAAGGAGCGGTGATTGCCGAGACCGGTGAGGCCATCGTGCAGCGAGTCCTCGCGCGCCTCGCGGTAGAGGACCTCCAGCTGGGCCTGTGACTCGGCCAGGTCGTCGAATGGCTGCAGGAACGTGCTGGCGAGGGCGATGGTCACGATCAGCACGATGACCGCGAACGTGACGAGGGCGATCACCGTGGGATCGAACCCGCCACCGCTGGCCGCCGGCCAGAGATTGATGAGCCCGAGCTCGGCGTCGTCGCCGACGTTCCACAGCGGTGCGGCCGTGGCCACCCAGCCCGCAGCCTCCAACTCTCGCAGTGTCCCTGTGTGGCCACTGACGATGCCGCCGATGCGCACGCGCAGGTTGCCCAGGGGACGGGTCCCGGCGATGTCCGAGCCGGAGACGACCGCGTCGGTACGGGCACCGGCCACGATGGTGTTGGTGTGCATGTCCACCAGGGCCGCGGTGGTGCCGATGCCGGCAGCGGAGGGCGTGACCGCGAAGAGGTCCCGCAGGCTGACCTCGATGCTGAGCACGCCGGCGGTGCGCTTGCCCGTGCCCAGCAGCTCCGTGGCCAGGATCTCGCGGCGGGTGTGGTCAGGACCGTAGGTCGCGCTGCGCACGACCCCACCGGGCGGTGCCGCGATGGCCTGGGCCACCAGCTCGGGGCTGCCGCAGGCGGTGGACCCGGTGGAGGAGCCGGCAGGCATCTCCAGCAGCACCTGGCTGCCGTCGAGCGACCGGGTCAGGCAGATAGCCTCGATCAGCCCGCGGTCGCCCGAGTCGAGGGTGGACGCGATCTGCGCCGCGGCTGCCCGATCGGCGGGGCTGTCCACGCCGTCCACGAGTCGGCGGGCGCGTTCGTCGGCGGCAACGGCCAGCAGTCGCGCCTCCAGCTCGCTCTGCGCCGCCAGGAGGTCGGCGGCGCCGGTGGCGGTCTGCCAGCCATAGCGCTCGGCCGGCGTGGCCTCGTCGGTCGAGAGCCGATCGATGATGACGATGGTGCCGAACATGGGCACCACGGCCAGCCCGAGCATGGCCAGCCAGAGGCGGATCCGGATGAGGCGGGTTTCACCCGCCGGCCCGGAACGAAAGCGGCGCAGGTTGGTGGGATGAGGCAGTCGCATAGTCCCAGCTCGAGGCTGGCAGGGCTATTCGACACCGTTTGCGACTGTCGCGGAATGACCCGAAACGCACACCGGGGCACAGGACCGCCGGCGACGGGGCACGCCGCCCGGTTCAGCCGGGCTGCGCCACCACCATCAGCTTGAGCTCGGTCATGTCCTCCATCGCCCAGCGCAGCCCCTCGCGGCCGAGGCCGCTGTCCTTGATCCCGCCATAGGGCATGTGATCGACGCGATAGGTGGGCACGTCATTGATGATGACCCCGCCGACGTCGAGCACCTCGAAGGCGCGCCAGGCATGCGCCAGATCGTTGGTGAAGACGCCTGCCTGCAGCCCGAAGCGGCTGGCGTTGACCTCCGCGAAGGCCTCCTCGATGTCATCGAAGGGGGCGGCCACGACGAGCGGTGCGAAGGCCTCCTCGGAGCAGACCTTGGCCGAACGATCGGCATCGACGATGACCGTGGGCTTGAAGAAGAGCCCTTCCCCCGTGCCGCCGGTGAGGACCCTGGCGCCATCGGCAACGGCCGCCCGTACCCAATCCTCCGTCCGCTCGACCGCGGCCGCATCGACCATCGGACCGAGATCCGTCTCCGGATCGAGGGGATCACCCAGCGTGAGGGCGGATGCAGCAGCCGTGAAGCGCTCCATGAACGCATCCCAGATCGCACGATGTACCAGCAGGCGCTGGACGCTGATGCAGACCTGGCCGCTGAAGGCGAACGCTCCGGTCACGGCACGCTTGACGGCCCAGTCGAGATCGGCGCTCTCGTCCACGATGGCACCCGCGTTGCCGCCCAGCTCCAGCACGACCGGCTTCTTGCCGGCGCGCTCCTTCATGCGCCAGCCCACGACGGGCGAACCGGTGAACGAGAGCAGGCGGAAGCGATCGTCCTCGACCAGGCGGTCACCCAGCGTGCGATCCATGGGCAGGATCGAGACGGCTCCCGCGGGCAGGTCGGCCTCGTCGATGATCTCGGCCACGGTGAGCATGGTGAGCGGGTCACGGGAGGGCGGCTTGAGCACGATGGAGCAGCCGGCGGCGATGGCCGGGGCGACCTTGTGGACCGCCAGGTTGAGCGGGAAGTTGAAGGGGCTGATACCGGCGACAGGCCCGATGGGGAAGCGCCGCGTGAGCGCATGGCGGCCCTTGTGCGGTGGCGCGATATCCAGGGCCATCGTCTCGCCACCCATGCGCTCGGCCTCTTCTGCCGCCAGGCGGAAGACGAGGGCGCCGCGATCGGTCTCCACGCGGGCATCACGGATGGACTTGCCCGACTCACGGGTGATGAGCTCGGCCAGCTCGTCGCGACGGGACCCGATGCCGGCCGCGATGCGCCGGCAGGCGGCAGCACGCTCGTAGGCGGGCAGGACACGGGTGGCCTCGAAGCCCTTCACGGCCGCCTGGGCCGCAGCCTCGTACTGCTCCTCGGTCGCGAGGTAGGTGCGACCGGCGAGCGACCCGGGGTGCGCAGGGTCGTCGACATCCAGGAGCCGGGTCGAAGTGACCCATTCGCCGGCAAGGTAGATGGGATGCGGATGGGGTCGGCTGGCGTCGTTCATCAGGCCCTCATCCTAGCCATCTGGCGCGCCATCCGTGGCCACCCGGGGGCTCCTGACCCAAGGTCGGGTAGGCTGTGGGCAAGCCCTAGATGAGGAGAGCATCCGTGCCCCAGTACGCCAGCCCGCCGGAGATGGTCATCGATCCCGCCAAGACCTATCACGCCACGATCGAGACCTCGGCCGGCACGATGACCGCCGAGCTGTTCGCATCGGAAGCGCCGCGGACGGTCAACAACTTCGTCTTCCTCGCGCGCGAAGGCTTCTACGACGACGTCATCTTCCACCGCGTCATCAGCGGCTTCATGATCCAGGGCGGCGATCCCACCGGCACCGGCAGCGGCGGCCCCGGCTACCGCTTCGCTGACGAGCCCGTCAGCCGCCAGTACCTGCGCGGGACGCTGGCCATGGCCAACGCCGGGCCCGACACCAACGGCAGCCAGTTCTTCGTCATGCACGCGGACTACCCGCTGCCTCCCAACTACACCATCTTCGGCAAGCTCAGCGAAGGCGAGGCGGTCGTGGATGCCATCGCCGGCGCTCCGACCGGCGCGCAGGACCGCCCGGTCCAGCCGGTCGCCATCAAGTCGGTGACCATCACCGAGGCCTGAGCGTGGCCACCAGGGGTGGGCGCGCGCGAAGGGCCGGGATCGAGGCCGCCGCTGCCCTCGAGCAGCAGCTGGCCCCGCTGGGTGTGGACGCTCGCGCCATGTACGGCAGCCACGGGCTGTTCAAGGACGACGTCATGTTCGCCATCGTCGATTCCGAGGGGCGCCTCTACCTGCGGGCCGACGGCAGCACCGCCCTGGCCTTCGAGGAAGCCGGGTCCACCCAGCACGCGCGCATGCCCTACTGGGAGGTGCCCGAGCCGGTTCGCGAAGACCCCGATCAGCTCGCGCAGTGGGTCGCCACGGCCGCTCAGGTAGCGGTGCGCGGAAGGCCCTGAGGCCGATCATTCGGCGGTTGCGGGCGAGCCCAGTCCCGACAGCGCATCCTGCAGGGTCGGTGCCGGGGGCGCCTCGGAGCTGAAGAAGAGGAACCACACCAGGAAGACGCCCGCCACGACGGCGATGATGGCCGCGCCGATGGTGGCCACGACCAGCCAGCGACGGCGGCTGACCGCTTGCCTGCCTGTCTGCGATGTGCTCATCGTGGCCTCCTGGGTGATCTTGCTCCTGCCCCGTTGGTCCGGGCAGTGTGCCCCAGGTACGGCCATCCCGCCGGACGGGAACAGGGAGACGGTCAGAATCTGGTGATCACCGTCACACCCGGCGCCGCCCGATCCATGCCCTCAAGGGCAGCCGGCGCCGACTCCAGCGGGATCGTGGGACCCAACAGGCGTGCTGGTGCCAGCCGGCCGGCCGCGATCATGGCCAGGGCCTCGTGGTAGCGGTGCGCCTGCAGGCCATGACTGCCGACGATGCGCAGCTCACGTGCGATGACCAGGTCCATGGGTACGGCCGGGGCAGCCTGGTCCCCCAACAGCAGGCCCACCTGCAGGTGCAGCCCGCCCCGGCGCAGGCTGCGCAGCGAGCTGATGCAGGTGCCGGACGTGCCGGCCGCATCGAGCGAGACATCGGCACCGCCGGTGAGCTCCTCCACGACGGCGGCCGTGTCGACGCCGTCACCGGCCTCGATCGTGGCCTCCGCCCCGAGGGCTTGCGCGAGGGCCAAGCGGTCGGCGTGCAGATCGACGGCCACGACGCGCGCCCCCAAGGCCACGGCGATCATCGTGGCCGCGAGGCCCACGCCACCGCAGCCGTGGACGGCGACCCACTGGCCGGGTCTCACGTGACCCTGGTCCACGAGCGCCCGGAAGGCGGTGGCGAAGCGACAGCCGAGACTGGCCGCCTCGGCGAACGCGAGCGAACCCGGCAGGCGTACGAGGTTGCGGTCGGCGTGATGGACGACCACATACCGCGCGAACGAGCCCCAGTGCGTGAAGCCCGGCTGGGTCTGGTGACGGCAGACCTGCTCGTTGCCCATCCGGCACTCGGGGCAATCCCCGCAGCCGTTCACGAACGGCGCCGTCACTCGCTCACCCCCGCGATAGGTGCGGACGCCCGAGCCTACCGTGTGCACCACGCCCGCGAATTCGTGGCCCGGCACGTGCGGCAGGCTGACATCCCGATCATGGCCTTGCCAGGCGTGCCAGTCGCTGCGGCAGACGCCGCTCGCATGGACTTCGATGAGGGCGCCGTGGGGCGGCACCGCCGGCGGCGGGACCTCCCTCAGCACCGGTGTCTCACCGAAGCGCTCGAAGAGGATGGCGCGCACCCGAACGCCTAGATGTCCGGCTCGGTGCAGCGGGGATAGCAGCCCAGCACTCGCACCCACACACAGACCGCGCGGAGGTCACCGAGGAAGGCCTCGCCGGCCGCTCCTCCCTCGCAGACATCGGCATCCACGTCGGTCCAGAAGACGTATTCCCAGGTGCCCTGCCGGCTGGGGCGCGACTCGAGCTTGGTCATGTTGAGGTGGTGTCCGGCGATGACCCCCAGCGCGCGGACCAGCGTCCCCGGCTCGTTGAGCACGGAGAAGGCGAGGCTGCTGCGCCGCCGGCCGTCGGATACGGCGGTGGCCGCGGTCGGCGGTCCCGTGCCGCCGGTGCCACCGGCCCGGGGCAGGGCCAGGACCAGGAAGCGCGTGCGATTTCGACGCTCGGCCTGGATGTCGGTGGCGAGCACCTGCAGTCCGTGGAGCTGGGCGGCCCGCGGCGACAGCACCGCCGCCGAACCGCGCTCACCGTGCTCGCGGATCTCCCGTCCCGCCCCGGCCGTGTTGGTGGCCGCCAACAGCGTCCAGTCGCGGCCACGCAGGTATGGCTCCGCCTGCATCAGGGCCTGGATATGCGAGTAGACCCGTGCGATCGATTCGAGCCGCTCGCCGGGCAGGGCCGCGAGACACAGGCGCACGGGCACGATGACCTCGCCCACCACCGTCACCTCCGACTCCAGCAGCAGGTCATAGACCTCGTGCACGCCGCCGCCGACCACGTTCTCGATGGGCAGCACGCCGGCTGAAACGCGCCCGTCCGCGACCGCGGACAGGACATCTCGAAAGAGCGGCACCGGCACCGCCTCCGCGTGGGGATAGGCCGCCAGCACCGCGTCCTCGGCGAAGGAGCCGGGTGCGCCGGCGAAGGCCACTCGAAGGGGCTCGTCCGGGTTCATGTGCTAGAGCCTACCGTCCGGGGCCGGACCGCTGGCGCCGGTTCGGCTACGCGCTGGCCGCCTGGGACTGCTTCCAGATGGCGTACTCGAAGGAATCCGCGAGGGCTGCAGCCGAGGCCGAGATGATGTTCGTGTCCGAGCCCATCGTGGACCACTCGCGGTCGCCATCGATGGAGTCGATGATCACGCGGGTGCGGGCAGCTGTGGCCGACGAGCCGTCGATGATGCGCACCTTGTAGTCGACGAGGCGCATCGACTCGAGCCCCGGGTAGAAGGCACCGAGGGCCTTGCGCAGGGCGGCGTCGAGCGCGTTCACCGGACCATTGCCGTCGGCGGCGGTATGGAGGACCTCCCCATCGACGCGCACCTTGACCGTGGCTTCGGCCAGGAAGTCCCGGCCCACACGCTGCTCGGAGAGGGTCGTGTAGTCGAGGATCTCGAAGGGCGCGACGTAGTCGGCGCTCTTGCGCCGGATGAGCAGCTCGAAGGAAGCCTCCGCGCCCTCGAACGCGAGCCCCTGGTTCTCGAGCTCCTTGATGGTCTCGGAGAGCACCTTGGCATCGATCACGCCCTCGAGGTTGTGACCCAGCTGCTCGGCGCGGATGCGCGTGTTGGCGCGGCCGCCCAGCTCGGACACGACCAACCGGCTCTCGTTGCCCACGCGAACGGGATCGACGTGCTGGTAGCTGCGCTCCACCTTGGCCACGGCCGCCCCGTGGACCCCGCCCTTGTGGGCGAAGGCCGAGCGGCCGACGAATGGCTGGTAGTCCAGAGGCGTGACGTTGGCGATCTCTGCCACCGAACGGGAGAGCGAGGTCAAATGGCTGATGTCACCGCCGCCGACCGGCGCCAGCGCCAGGTCCGTCTTGAGGGCCAGGTTGGCCATGACGCTGACCATGTTGGCATTGCCGCAGCGTTCGCCGTAGCCGTTGATCGTGGCCTGCACGTGGCGCACACCGACCGCGACCGCGGCCAGCGTGTTGGCCACGGCCAGCTCAGCGTCGTTGTGGGTATGGATACCCCAGGTCACCGCCGGAGCGCCTGGATCGGCCGCGATAGCGGCCATGGTGTCCTGCACGATGGACACCAGCTCGGTGGTGAGGGTGCCGCCGTTGGTGTCGCAGAGGACGATGTCTCGGGCGCCGGCCTCGCGGGCGGCCCGTAACGTTTCGAGCGCGTAGTCGCGATCGGCCTTGTAGCCGTCGAAGTAGTGCTCCGCATCGTAGACCACGGTGCGCCCGTGCTCGCTGACCCAGCCCACGGACTCGGCGATCATGTCCAGGTTCTGGGGCAGCGTCGCTCCCAGCACCTGGGTCACGTGCAGGTCCCACGACTTGCCGAAGATGGTCACCACCGGCGTCTCCGCCCGCACCAACTCGTTGAGGAAGGGATCCTCGGCGGCTGTGTTGGCCCGGTGCCGCGTGGAGCCGAAGGCCGCCAGCTTGGCATTGCTCCAGGTCATCTTCTTGGCCTGCGCGAAGAACTCGATGTCCTTGGGGTTGGAGCCGGGCCAGCCGCCCTCGATGAAGGGCATGCCGTACTCGTCGAGCATGCGCGCCACGCGCAGCTTGTCGGCGAGCGAGAGGGTGATGTTCTCGCCCTGCGTTCCGTCGCGCAGGGTCGTGTCATACAGGACGACCGGCTGGTCGACGGCCGCCCCCTGGTCGTTACTCACGTCGATCTCCCGTGCTCTGTGCCTGCTGGGCGGAACGAAGCTGAGCTGCGACCGCCTCGGCGAAGGCCGCCGTGCCCACGCTGCGCCAGCCGCGCGCCTCGCCCTCGGAGCCCATGAGGTCCCGGGTGCGTGTGCCGCTGTCGAGCGTGGAGCGGACGGCGTTCTCGATGGCCGTGGCAGCCTCGGCCTGGCCCAGCGACCAGCGCAGCATCATGGCCGCCGACAGGATGGTGGCGGTGGGGTTGGCGATATCGAGCCCGGTCTTGGCCGGGGACGAGCCGTGGATGGGCTCGTACATGCCGGTGGTGCCGTGGGCGGTGGTGCGCTCGCCGAGCGAGGCCGATGGCAGCATGCCCAGCGAGCCGGCCAGGACGGAGGCCTCGTCGCTGAGGATGTCACCGAACATGTTGCCCGTCACGATGACGTCGAAGGAGGCCGGCTTGGTGATGAGCGACATGGCCGTCGAAATCGACCAGGCGGTGCTCCAGCTCCACGTCCGGGTAGGCCGGTGCGACCTCCTCCACCACGGCGCGCCACAGGCGGCTGTTGGCGAGGACGTTGGCCTTGTCCACGCTGGTCAGCTTCTTGCGACGCCCCTGTGCCAGGCGGAAGGCGAGGTCGACGATGCGGCGGACCTCCGGCTCGGTGTAGGACATGGTGTCGTAGGCCTCGCGCCCGTTGGGACCGTCGAAGGCCTCCTTGCGCGCCCCGAAGTAGATGCCCCCGGTGAGCTCGCGCACGATCATCATGTCCACGCCCTCGATGAGGTCTGCTCGCAGGGGCGACGATTCCTTCAGCGACGGCTCCACCGATACCGGGCGCAGGTTGGCGTAGAGGCCCAGGACCTTGCGCATCTTGAGCAGGCCCTGCTCTGGACGCACCGTGGCGGCGGGGTCGTCCCACTTGGGACCGCCGACCGCGCCGAGGAAGACGGCGTCACTCTCCAGCATGAGCTCGAGGTCCTCGTCACGGACGGCCTCGCCATAGGCATCGATGGCGATCCCGCCCGCCTTGACCTCGGTCCACTCGATGTCGAAGCCGAAGCGCTCCTGGGCTGCCGCCAGGACCGTCAGCGAGGCCTCCACGATCTCCGGTCCGATGCCATCGCCGGGGATCTTGACGACCTGATAGGTGGGCTTGTCGGCAGGGCTCAAACGAGTGTCTCCTTCCGCGCCTCGAGGGAGGCCGTCTCATGCCGGAGCAGCTTCTCGAGTCCGGCCAGGTAGGCCTCCAGAGAGGCCTCGATGATGTTGGTCGAAAGGCCGTGGCCGTTGACCGTCTCGGCGGTGTCTTCGGGATCGACCGAACGGCGGGCGCGGACCATCACTGCGCCCTGGGCGTCCTCGCCGCCCGAGACCGCCCGGATCTCGTACTCGGCCAGGCGTGGATACCAGCCCAGGACTGGCTCGACGGCCTTGTCCACGGCCACGAACAGCGCGTTCACCGGGCCGTTGCCCTCAGCCATGGCCTCCACGGCCTGGCCCTTGACGAGAAGGGAGACCGCACCCTTGGCGATGCCGCCCTTGCCCGAGCTGACCGACCAGTCGACCAGCTTGACCGGGGAGTCGGAGGCCATCTCCTCGACCGCACCCGCGCTCGTGGACTGGGCTTCGACGAGGGCGGTGAGGTCGGCGTCGGTGACCTCCTTCTTGGTGTCGGCCAGGGCGATGGCCTGCTGGTAGACCTTGTCGAGCTGCTCGCCCGAGAGGTCGTAGCCCAGCTGGGCCAGCTTGCCTTGCAGGCCTCGCCGACCACTGAGCTTGCCGACCGACAGCCGCGAGCCGCTGAGGCCGACTGACTGGGGCGTCATGATCTCGTAGGTCAGCGCGTTCTTGAGCACGCCGTCCTGGTGGATGCCCGACTCGTGGGCGAAGGCGTTGCGGCCGACGATGGCCTTGTTGGGCTGGACCGTGAAGCCGGTCAGGTAGCTGACCAACCGGCTGGCGTTGCTGATCTGCTCGGTGTTGATGCGGTGGCCTGCGACCTTGAACTCGGTGGGCCGTGTGCGCAGCGCCATCACGACCTCTTCGAGCGAGGCGTTGCCCGCGCGCTCGCCCAGGCCGTTGACGGTGACCTCCACCTGTCGTGCACCCGCCTGGACCGCGGCCAGCGTGTTGGCCGTGGCCAGGCCCAGGTCGTTGTGGCAGTGGACGCTGATGACGGCGCCGCTGCCGACACGGTCCACGACCTTGCGCGTGAGCTCGCCGAACTCGGCCGGGATGGCATAGCCCACGGTGTCAGGGATGTTGACGGTGGTGGCGCCGGCGTCGACCACGGCCTCGTAGACCTTGAGCAGGAAGTCGTGCTCGGTACGGCTGGCGTCCTCGGCGCTGAACTCGATCTCCGCATCGGGTCCCAGGCGCTTGCGGGCATAGGCGACCCACTCGACCGCGGCCTTGAGCGCCTGCTCGCGCGACATCTTCAGCTTGTGCACCAGGTGGATGTCGCTGGTGGCGATGAACAGGTGCAGGTGCGGCTTCTCCGCCGGCAAGAGCGCCTCGACACCGCGCTGGGGATCGCCATCCTTGCAGCGGGCCAGGCCGGCCACGGCGATGCCCTTGGTCTCGCGAGCGATGGTGTTGACAGCCTCAAAATCACCGGGCGAGGCGGCCGGGAAGCCGGCCTCGATGACGTCCACGTTCAGGCGGGCGAGCTGCCGGGCGACCTCGATCTTCTCGCTGACGGTGAGGCCGGCCCCGGGTGCCTGCTCACCGTCTCGCAGGGTGGTGTCGAAGATGCGTACTGGTACGTCGGCGGTCATCAGGCTCCCCCCTTGCCGCTAGCGGGCGCGGCTGCCCCGGTGGTCGTGGCCTGGGCCTGGCCAGCGCTGACCTCGACCGGGTCGAGCCAGGCCATCTGGCCGCGCAGGCGTGCCCCCACCTGCTCGATCTGGTGGTCATGGTCGGCGCTGCGCATGCGCTCGAACTCGGCGCCACCCGAGTCGTACTCGGCGATCCAGCGCTCGGCGAAGGCGCCCGACTGGATGTCTGCGAGGACGTCCCGCATGGCCTGCTTGGCACCCTCGGTCACGCGCGGGCCCGAGACGTAGTCGCCGTACTCGGCGGTCTCGCTGACACTGAAGCGCATGTAGTTGAGGCCGCCGCGATACATGAGGTCCACGATGAGCTTGAGCTCGTGCATCGTCTCGAAGTAGGCCAGCTCCGGCTGGTAGCCCGCCTCGACCAGGGTTTCGAAGGCAGCCTTGACCATGGCGCTGACGCCGCCACAGAGCAGGGCCTGCTCACCGAAGAGATCGGTCTCGGTCTCCTCCGCGAACGTCGTCTCGAGGATGCCGGCGCGAGTGCTGCCGAGGCCGCGGGCGTAGGCCATGACCCGCGCCCGGGCGGTGCCCGAGGGGTCCTGCTCCACCGCGAAGAGCGCCGGCACGCCACCGCCGGCCTCGTAGACCGACCGCAGCAGGTGGCCAGGACCCTTGGGCGCGACCATGCCGACGTCGACGTTCTCCGGCGGCACGATGCGCCCGAATCGGATGTTGAAGCCGTGGGCGAACATGAGCAGCTGCCCGGCCCGCAGGTTGGGGCCGATCTCGGAGTCGTAGAGCGACTTCTGGATGGTGTCGGGGACCGCGATCATGATCACGTCGGCGGCCTTGACCGCATCGGCCACGTCCATGACCTGCAGGCCGGCCCGCTCCGCGATGGCGCGGGACTTCGATCCCGGCGCCAGGCCGACCACGACCTTGACCCCGCTCTCATGGAGGTTGAGGGCGTGGGCGTGGCCCTGGCTGCCGTAGCCGATGACGGCTACGGTCTGGCCCTCGAGCGCGGCCGGATCGGCGTCGTTGTCGTAGTACATCCGTGCGGGCATGTGTGCGTTCCTCTTCTACTCGGCGGTCTTCTGACGGGTGGGCACGACGGCCGGCTCCGGGCCGGCGCGAAGGATGGCCTGGAGATCGATGGCGCCGGACCCCCGGCTGAGGGCGATGGTGCCGGTACGGACCATCTCCTTGATGCCGAACCCACCGAGCAGGGCCACGAGCGAGTCGATCTCCTGTTCGGTGCCACTGTGCTCGATGATGACGGTCTCGGGGCCGACGTCGAGGACCCGGCCCTTGTAGAGCTCGATGATGCGCAGGATCTCGCCCCGCTTGGACTCGGTGGCGCGCACCTTGATGAGCGCCAGCTCGTGCTCGACCACGCCCGACTCGGGCAGGTCCTGGACCTTGAGCACGTCGATGAGCCGATAGAGCTGCTTGCCCATCTGCTCGACAGCGAAGTCGTCGCCCCGCAGCGAGATGGTCATGCGGCTGATGTCCGGCCGCTCGGTGTGGCCCACGGCCAGCGACTCGATGTTGAAGTTGCGGCTGCGGACCATGCTGGCGACTCGATTGAGCACGCCCGGCTGGTTGTTGACCAGCACGACCAGCACGTGGCGGTGCTGCTGGCCGGTGCCGGGCACGTAGCGCTCCTTGGGTGCGTGCTTGACCGGAGCGCTGATGGGATCGTTCATGGCCATGACTAGCGCTCCTCTCCTGCCGGCCCAGCCTGGCCGTTCGCATTCGTGTGCGCGCGCGGCTGATCCTGGCCCATGTCGTCGATGAGGTCGGACAGGCCCTTGCCCGCCGGCATCATCGGCAGCACGTTCTGCGTCTGCTCGATCTCGAACCACACCAGGGCGGGGCCGTCGTGGGCCTGGGCCGCGCGGATGGCGTCATCGACCTGCTCGGGTGAGTCGGCTCGGAAGGTGGGCATGCCGTAGGCTTCGGCCAGCTTGTCCCACTGGGGCGCCGGCAGGTCGCTGGAGTGGTAGTTGCCACCGTAGACGATCTCCTGCCACTGACGGATCATGCCCAGCTTCTTGTTGTCCATGAGCGCGATCTTGACCGGGATGTGATCGACCACCACGGTCAACAGCTCCTGGCTGGTCATCTGCAGCCCGCCGTCACCGACCACTGCCCAGGTCTGCTTGTCCGGCCGTCCGAGCGCAGCGCCCATGGCCGCGGGGAGGCCGTAGCCCATGGTGCCGAGGCCACCCGACGAGAGGTGGCTGTCAGGGCGCCGGAAGCCGGCGTATCGGGCCAGCCACATCTGGTGCTGCCCCACGTCCGAGACGAGGGTCGCGTCGTGGTCGGTCATGTCGCCCAGCCGCTGCATCACGTAGTCGGCCGTGAGCAGTCCCTGCTTCCAGCCGCCGGACCCGTGCCACGAGATGGCCTCGGACTCCGTGCGCCACTCGGCCAGCTCGGCGAAATACTCCGTACGGGTGGCCGGATCGATCTCGGGGACGGCCTTGATGAAGTCGCCCAGGACGCTGCCGACGTCGCCCACGATGGGGATATCGACGGCCACGTTCTTGCCGATCTCACTGGGGTCGATGTCGACGTGGATGATCTGGGCATTCGGCGCGTAGGTGCTGACCGCGCCGGTGACGCGATCGTCGAAGCGCATGCCCAGCGCGATGAGCAGGTCAGCTGACTGGATGGCCTTGTTGACGTGCTTCCAGCCGTGCATGCCCATGTAGCCATAGGAGAGCGGGTCATCCTCGGGCATGGCCCCCACGCCGAGCAAGGTGTGGGTGACCGGGATCTGGGCCTTGTGGGCGAAGGCCCTGAGCTGGTCGCTGGCGCCGGCGATGAGCACGCCGTGGCCGGCCAGGATCACGGGGCGCTTGGCGGCCGTGATGGCCTTGGCCGCCAGCTTCACCTGGCGCGGATGTCCCTCGTAGCGAGGCTTGTAGCCGGGCAGGTCGAGGACCGTCGGGTTCTGGGCCCTGGTCTCGGCGGTCAGGGCGTCCTTGGTGAGGTCGACGTGGACCGGGCCTGGGCGACCGGTGCGGGCGATGTGGAAGGCTTCCGCGATGACGCGCGGGATGTCGTCAGCGTTGCGCACCAGGTAGTTGTGCTTGGTCATGGGCAGCGTGATGCCGCTGATGTCGATCTCCTGGAAGGCATCCTTGCCCAGGAGCGCGCCCGGCACGTTGCCGGTGATCGCGACCATCGGCACCGAATCGAGCTGGGCGGTGGCGATGCCCGTGACGAGGTTGGTGGCACCAGGGCCGGAGGTCCCGAGGCAGACGCCGACACGGCCACTGGCACGAGCGTAGCCGTCGGCAGCGTGGGCGGCTCCCTGCTCGTGGCGGACCAGGATGGTGCGCAGCTCGGGGTAGTCGGCCCAGACGTCGTAGAGCGGCAGGATCACGCCCCCGGGGTAGCCGAAGATGACATCGACGCCCTGGTGGATGAGGGCCTCACAGAGGGCATCCGCGCCGATGCGGTCGCGATGCGTGATGCGTCCCTGCTGGAGCATGTCGGCGCGGGCCTTCTCGACCGCTTCGGTCTCGGCAGAGCCGGGATTGGGCAGGTGACGACCACGCTGTGGTGGCGCTCCTGTCTGCGGCTGGGCCGCGGCGGTAGGGATCTTCTCGGTGGTCATACGTGCTGCCCTTCCCTTGTTCGCTGCTCGGTGCTGCTGCCTGTGCCTCGTGTCTTCGGTCGCTGACACAACAAAGACCCTCGCCGTTCCCGGCGAGGGTCCTGGGTGGTTCGACGTCCGTCGCGCCCTGTGGCGCTATCTCCGCCTGTCCCCAGACTCCCACCGGGAGCCGGTAATGAGGCCGATAAGCTCGAGTACGACAGACTCGAGCTTGCCAAGAAGGGATACCACTACAGGCTGGGGCAGGTTCACGGGCATGCGGCGGCCGTCCTCGCGGACCGCGAGAGCGGCGAACTGGCGCTGCCGGTGCGTCTGGCCCATCTGTCGAGAAGACTCCTTCCGGGGAGATGTGCTGCCGACTGTACACGCTCGGGCGCGACCGTGTCCACCGCACCCGTTGGTCCTGCCCCGTACCTGCGATGGTCCGGGTGGGTCTGGTGGGGTCGCGAGCAGGTCGCACGGACTCGAAGACGACCGTACGCCGGGCCGTCAGCGGGCTGCGAACGGTCGCGGGCGGACTGGCCGCCCTGAGCAGTCGCATCCCTTGGCCGATCGCGTCTGCGCGGGGCCGATCGTGCCGTTTGGGGCCGCGGCGCGCATGTGGCGAGCCTGGTCCGACCCCGGCGAGGATGGTCGATCGATCGACCGGGCGCGCGCCGGTCCGGACCGGGCACGTCGCCGGGACCGATCGCCGTGCCTGGCAACGGCCGATCGATCGACCGGTGCGACCCCGTGTCGCGGCCTGGACCGTTGCTGTCTCCCCACTGATGGCCACCAAGAAGTCCCCACCCCTCGACCGATCCTGACCACCCGGGTGAGCCCCCGGGGCGGCACAGTGGCGATGTCAAAGCCACCACCAGCGCACCCCGAGGGACTCCCATTGTGAAGACTGCGAGGGAACAGTTGGACATCCTCACCACCTATGCCGAGCTCGGCAGCTATCGCGCCACCGCGGCGCTCTGCGGCACGACCCACAAGACCGTGCGCCGGGTCGTCGAGCGCCGGGCACGACCAGCCGCCGAACGCCCGGCCAGGCCGAGGCTCACCGACCCCGTCCGCGAGCTCATCGCGGCGAAGGTGAAGCCACCGATGGCCGCATCAGCGCCAAGCGCCTGCTGCCGCTGTGCCGGGCCGAGGGCTATACCGGCTCGGCCCGCAGCCTCCGTCGCGCCGTGGCCGAGGCCAAGGCCGAGCATCGACGGCAGCGTCGCACGTATCGACCCTGGCAGCCCGTGCCCGGTGAGCACCTCGTCTTCGACTGGGGTGAGGAGGACGGGCTGCAGGTCTTCTGTGCCGTGCTCGCCTGGAGCCGCTGGCGCTTCGTGCGCTTCGCCGAGCGACAGGACCAGGCCACGACGCTGGCGCTGCTGGCCGAGTGCTTCGAGCTGCTCGGCGGGGTGCCCGGCGTCCTGCTCACCGACCGCATGGGCTGTCTCAAGGGCGGGGTCGTGGCCGACGTCATGGTGCCGGCACCGGGCTATGTCGCCTTCGCCGCCCACTATGGCTTCCGGCTCGACTTCTGCGAGGCCGGGGACCCCGAATCGAAGGGGGTCGTCGAGCACCTCGTGGGCTATGCCAAGTCCGACCTGCTCGTCGGGCCTCGGGCCCTTGGGCGACGATCGACGACGGCGAACACCGCGGCAGCGGCCTGGTGCGCCGAGGTCAACGCCCGGCTCCACAGCGAGACCAGGGCCGTGCCCGATCGAGCGCCTGCTGTCGAGCGGACGCTGCTGGGCGCGCTGCCCTCGGTGCGTCCGGCCATCGGGCGCGGTCGAGACCCGCACCGTCGACAAGCTGCGCACGGTGCGCTTCCGCTCGGCGCGATACAGCGTGCCCGGCTCGGTCATCGGTCGAGCGGGTCGAGACTCCACCTCGAGGGTCCCGAGCTGGTCATCGCGCCATCGGGGCACGCGAGATCGCCCGGCATCGTCTCGTGGGACCCGGTGAGCTCAGCCTCGACGACGCCCACTATGGCGGTCCGGCCAGGAAGCCATCCCGGGCCCTGCGACCACGGACCCCCGCCGAGCTGGCCTTCCTCGACCTCGGCCCGGTGGCCGAGGCCTTCCTGCGGGCCGCGGCCGCCGCGGGCACCACGAAGCTGCCCGACCGAGCTCGGCGATCATCGTCGAGCTCGAGCGGGCCCATGGCCGCGAGGCCCTCACCGCGGCGCTCGAGCGGGCCCTCGCCCATCGCCGCTTCCGGGCCGCCGATATCCGGGCCATCCTCGCGGCCGGTCCTGGCGTGTCAGCCGGCCACGGGCGGCTGGGACGGCGCTGACCGGGCTGCCGGCGGTGCCGGTCCGACCCCTCGCGGCCTATGCGGTCGGAGAGCCCTCGTGAGCCCCCGGCCGGCCGCGCTGCTCGAGCCCGGACCTCGAAGCCGGCCTCAAGCGCCTGAAGCTCGCCGCGGTGCGGAGGATGGCCCCCGAGGTCTTGAAGACGGCCAAGGTCCAGCGCTGGCCACCCGAGGAACTGCTGCGCACGTTCGTCGAGGCCGAGATCGCCGCGCGTGATGCCTCCAACGAGACCGCCAGGCGCAAGGCCGCGGGCTTCCCGGTGACCCGCCGGCTCGAGGACTTCGACCTCGGCGAGTCCTCGGTGCCGCGGGCGACCTTCGACCACCTCGCGAGCCTCGACTGGCTCGACGCCGCCGAGAACGTCGTGCTCGTGGGACCCGCGGGCACCGGCAAGTCACACATCCTGCTCGGGCTCGGCGAGGCCGCGGTGGTGCGGGGGTGGAAGGTCCGCTACCTGCCCGCGGCCGCGCTCGTCGAGACGCTCTATGGCGGGCTCGCGGACAACTCGGTGGGTCGGGTCATCGAGCGCCTGCTGCGCCACGACCTCGTCATCGTCGACGACCTCGGCTTCGCGCCGCTTGGACGATGTCGGCAGCGACCTGCTCTTCCGCTTCGTGGCCGCCGCCTACGAGCACCGCAGCCTGGGCGTGGCCTCCCACTGGCCCTTCGAGTCCTGGGGCCGCTTCCTGCCCGAGCACACCACCGCGGTGGCCATGCTCGATCGCCTCCTCCATCACGCCACCACCGTCGTCACGTCGGTGACTCCTACCGCATGAAGGAAGCCAGACAGCGAGGAGGTGGGCTACCGACCGAAGGCCTGAGACCACCTATCAGGGGTGGGGACTTTTCTTGGCCACCAGTGGGGACTTTCACTTGGCCATTGACTCCGAGACCGTCGCCGCTTGGCCAGTGGCCGATGGATCGACCGGGCGACTCCGTTCCGGCCCGGGCGCGTTGCCGAGACCGACCTACGTGTCGCCAACGGTCGATCGATCGACCGGGCGACGCATCGGGCCCGGCGCGCACGGTAGCGGCCGAGCTGCCTCGAGCCCCACCGCCGCGGCAAGGCAGCGTCGACCCCGGGCGAAGTCCGAGCCAAATGCCGAACAAGGGACACCAAGACGACGACGGTCATGATCGTCCTCATGCGACCACGACAGGCACGGACCGCCATCACGAGACGAGGGTCTGCCAGGGCGCGCCGCCTGCGAGAACGAGTCGCGCTCGACGTGCGCACCGCTCGAGAGGACGCCGGTCTCAGCCTGCGCCGTCTCGCGCGAGCTGCCGGCGTCAGTCACGCCACCCTGGCCTCGATCGAGCGCGCGACACACGACCCGACCACGGAGGTCCTCGCGCGCGTGGGTGAGGCCCTCGGGATGGACCTGGCCTTACGCCTGTACCCGGGCACGGGTCCGCATCTCCGCGACCACCACCAGGCGGCCATGCTGGAGGCGCTCCTGCGCGAACTGCACCCACGCTGGCGCAGCGCGCCGGAGGTCTGGGTCACGGAGCCGGCGCGGGGCGTCATCGACCTCGAGCTCACGCCCGACCGCGGCAACGAACCGCTGGTGGCGGTCGAGGCCGAGTCTGAGCTGCGGCGCCTGGAGCGACAGGTCCGCTGGGCCGGCGCCAAGGCCAGGGCCCTGGCGGAGCTGCGTGGCCGGCCCGCCTCCCGACTGCTGCTCCTGCGCTGCACCCGCGCCAACCGGTCGGCGGTAGCGGCCCACCAGGAGACCGTGGCCTCCGCATACCCGGCTCCGGTCGCCGCGACCCTCGCCGCCTTGCGTGGAGAAGCGCGCTGGACAGGCCCGGCCCTGCTCTGGGCCGACACCACGACCGGCCGGGCCATCATCAGGTCGACGCCACCGCGCGGTATCACCGTCGGGCGCCGGGCGTGGCAGGATGACCACGGCACGACTCCCACTCCCCCCAACCCCGAACTACCAGGAGGATGACGACGTGGTCGGCATCGGCATCATCGGCACCGGCAAGCAGGGCAGCGATCATGCCCGCCGAATCGGCTCACTCGGCGAGCAAGCGCGACTGGTGGCCGTTCACGACGTGCACCAGGAGCTGGCAGCCCGTGTGGCCGCGGACTGTGGGGCCCGGGTCGCCGCAAGCGATCAGGCGCTCATCGACGACCCGGAGGTCGATGCGGTCATCGTCGCGTCCAGCACCGCCACGCACGTGGAGTTCGTGCTCGCCTGCATCGCCGCCGGCAAGCCGGTGATAAGCGAGAAGCCGCTGGGCATCACCGTGCCCAGCTGCGAACGCGTGCTCGACGCCGAGATCAAGGCGGGCCGTCGCTACACGACGGTCGGCTTCATGCGTCGGTTCGACCCCGAGTATGGCCGCCTCAAGGCCACCGTCGATGAGGGCACGATCGGCAAGCCGCTGGTCATCCATTGCATCCACCGCAACCCATCGGTGCCCCAGACGTACGCCACCCGCCAGACGCTGACCGACACGGTCATCCACGAGATCGACGTCGCCCGCTGGCTGCTCGACGAGGAGATGGTGAGCGTGGCCCTGGAGAAGCCACGGTACCGGCCCAGCGTGACCCGCCAGCTGGCCGATCCCCTGCTCGTGCGCCTGGAGTCGAAGCACGGCGTACGCGTGGACGTGGAAGTCTTCTCCAACGCAGGCTACGGCTACGACGTGCGCTGCGAGGTCCTGGGGACGCAGGGCTACACCGCCATGGGCCCCCGGGGATTCGATCTCGTGACCGCGGAAACCGCGCCGGAGCAGGGCTTCCCGGCCGACTGGCTGGAGCGCTTCCACCCCGCCTATGACGCCGAGATCGCCGACTGGGTGAGCAGCCTGCAGGATGGCCGGCCGACAGCCAGCGCGTGGGATGGGTTCGCCGCCACGGTGGTCGCCGAATCGCTGGTGCGCGCCCTCCAGTCGGGCCATCGCGAGGCCGTATCGGTGGGACCTCGCCCGGACCTCTATCGCTGACGGTCGGAACGTCTTCCTCTGCTACGCTCATCGGCATGTCAAGCACCCCCGGCGCACCGCGCACACTCGTCCAGAAGATCTGGGACGACCACGTCGTCCTCGAGGAGCCAGGGGCTCCCACGGTCATCGGGATCGACCTCCACCTCGTGCACGAGGTCACCAGCCCCCAGGCCTTCGAGGGACTTCGTCGCCGGGGCCTTGACGTCCGCCATCCAGAGCGAACGGTCGCGACCGCGGACCACTCCACGCCCACCCACGACCGGTCGCTGCCCATCCTCGACCAGCAGGCCAGCTTCCAGCTGCAGCGGCTCGCGGCCAACTGCCAGCAGTTCGGGGTGCCCCTCTATCCGCTCGGCTCGGACAAGCAGGGCATCGTCCACGTCATCGGCCCCGAGCTGGGCCTGACCCAGCCAGGCATGACCATCGTGTGTGGCGACTCGCACACGGCCACGCATGGGGCCTTCGGTGCGCTCGCCTTCGGCATCGGCACGTCAGAGGTCGAGATGGTGCTGGCCACGCAGACACTCCTGCAGCGGCCGCTCAAGACCTACGAGGTGAGGGTCACCGGCACATTGCGGCCGGGCGTGACGTCCAAGGACATCATCCTCAACCTCATCTCGCGCATCGGTGTGGGTGGGGGGACCGGCCACGTCTTCGAGTACCGCGGCGAGGCCATCGAAGCGCTGACCATGGAGCAGCGCATGACGATCTGCAACATGTCCATCGAGGGTGGTGCGCGTGCCGGCCTGATCGCCCCCGACGAAACCACCTTCGAGTACGTGTCCGGCCGACCCCATGCTCCCAAGGGCGAGGCCTTCGATCGCGCAGTCGAGTACTGGCGCACGCTGCCGACCGACCCGGGCGCCACCTTCGACAAGACGCATCACCATCGACGCGGACACGCTCGAGCCGATGGTCACCTGGGGCACCAACCCGGGCCTGGGCATCGGCATCGACCAGCCCATCCCGGTCCCGCAGGCAGCGGCCAGCGAAGCCGAGATGCGGACCCTCGTGCGCGCGCTCGACTACATGGACCTGGAGCCGGGCGTGGAACTGCGCGGTCACAAGATCGACACGGTCTTCATCGGCTCCTGCACCAACTGGCCGCATCAGCGACCTGCGCCAGGCGGCTGCGCTGCTCAAGGGCCGCAAGGTCGCCAGCGGGGTGCGCGTCATGGTCGTGCCCGGCAGCCAGCAGGTGAAGGCGCAGGCGGAAGCCGAGGGCATCGCCGACGTCTTCCGCGAGGCCGGCGCCGACTGGCGCGAGGCAGGCTGCTCGATGTGCATCGCCATGAACGGCGACCAGGGTGAAGCCGGCGAGTACGTCATGAGCACC
The DNA here is from genome assembly GCA_963800275.1 of uncultured Chloroflexia bacterium. Taxonomy (GTDB): domain Bacteria; phylum Chloroflexota; class Limnocylindria; order Limnocylindrales; family CSP1-4; genus JAFMJV01. Next base: position 160,343 of record CAWDAI010000006.1, on the reverse strand, counting down.
AGCAACCGCAACTTCGAGGGACGCCAGGGCAAGGGCGCCCGCACGTTCCTGGCCTCGCCCCTCACCGCGGCCGCCAGCGCCCTCACCGGCGTCGTCACCGACCCGCGCCCGTACGTCGAGGCCGACCCCGCAGCCGCCGGAGAGCAGTAGCCATGACCGAGCCCTTCACCACCTTCAGTAGCGCGGTCATCCCGCTGCCCGCCGAGAACGTCGACACCGACCAGATCATCCCGGCACGCTTCCTCAAGACGACCGAGAAGTCGGGCCTCGCGGACGCGCTCTTCTACGACTGGCGATACGACGCGGACGGCCAGCCCAGGCCCGACTTCATCATCAACGCCCCGGAGATGCAGGGCCGGCAGATCCTGCTGGCCGGCGACAACTTCGGGCCGGCTCGTCGCGCGAGCACGCACCGTGGGCGCTGACCTCCTGGGGCTTCCGCGCCATCTTCTCCACCAGCTTCGCCGACATCTTCCGCAACAACGCGCTCAAGAACGGCCTGCTCCCGATCGTGCTCGACGAGGACACCCACCGCCAGCTCTTCGAGACCGTCCGCGAGCACCCGGACGCCGTGGTGACCGTGGACCTCGAGGAACAAGCTGGTGCACCTGCCGTCCGACCAGGACGTGGCCTTCGAGGTGGACCCCTTCGCTCGCCAGATGCTGCTCGCGGGCACCGACGAGATCGGCTGGCTGCTGGAGCGCAGCGCAGCCATCGACGCCTGGGAGGCGGCGAACCCGGCCCGGGTGGACACGCGTCCGGTCGGCGCCTGACCCGCTGATCGTCCACCGCCAACGAAGGGCGACCGGCCGCGCGCCCGGCTCGCCGCTCAGTCGTCGCCCGGCATCGCCGCTCAGTCGTCGCCCGGCATCGCCGCTCAGTCGTCGCCCGGCATCGCCGCTCAGTCGTCGGGATCGTGTGCGCCGGGGCCGAAGTCGGGGGCCGGCTGCCACTGCACGTCGTGCTCGCGCTTGACCGACTTGTGGAAGCGCTGGAGGTCGCGAGTGACCTTGGCGTAGCCAGGTTGGCCGAAGAGGTTCTCCAGTCGGTCGGGGTCCGCACTCAGGTCGTAGAGCTCGGCCTCGCCGTTGCTGTAGCGGGTGAAGGCCCAACGCGTATCCGAGTAGCCCAGCGTGGTCTCGACGCCCGTGTAGGCTGGGCGGGCGCTCGGGTCATCGGGGTAGTGGGCATTGTCGTAGAGCAGCTCCACGAAGAGGAACTTGCGGTCGAGCCGATCGGTCTCCCCGCGCAGCAGCGGCAACAGGCTCATGCCGTCGGCATTGGGCACGCGGCATCCGGCCAGGTCGCAGAAGGTCGGCAGCCAGTCGAGGTTGGTCACCGGCTCCTCGATGGCCCGCTGGCGGTTGCCCAGCTCGGCCGGCCAGCGCACGTACGCGGGCACGGGCGTGGCATAGGGATAGGTCTTGCCGACGATGCGGTGATCGCCCATAAGCCAGCCGTTGTCCGCGGTCAGGACCTCGAGCGCCTCGTCGAGGCGTCCGGCATCGCGCAGGCTGCGATTGACCCGCTTGATGACCCAGTCGATGGTCTGCGATTGCTCGCAGCGATCGACGAGGTCGTAGTCGGTGAGCGGCAGCTGCGGGGTCGCCTGGATGAACGAGGGCTTGTCCGTGACATCCGGCTCGTTGAAGGCCGGACCCATCCAGGGCTCCACGTCGGCGCACGCGGCGGACCCCTCGAATCGCTTGAGCGGGGTCATGGGCACGTGCCCGTCGGTGAGCGAGATCATCAGGAACAGGGGCTGCTCCTCGGGGGTCTCGTCGATGTGGACCGCGGCTCGCTCAGCCGCGATGCGCGATGAGTGGTCGCCCGGGTCGCTGCCGTAGCGGACGGTCGCGTCTTTGCGGTACTGCAACCAATCGTAGAACTTGCCCTGGTCCTCCCACATGGCATCGAAGGCATCCCAATGCTCGGCCAGCTGGTCCATCTGCGTGCGCGTGCGGCGAGCGTGCGCCAGGCGGTTGAGGTGCTTGCCCACGAAGACCGTGCGGTAGCCAGCCGCCTGCATCTTCTGGGCCAGGTCGTGCTGTGGGTCATATGGCGCGGCGTCATTCGCGATGACGCCGTTCTCGTGCCCATAGCGGCCCGTGAGCAGGCCTGCCCGAGACGGGCCACAGAGCGGGGTGGACACGATGGCGTTGTCGAAGCGCACGCCGTGGCTCACGAAGCGAGCCAGCTGGGGAGTACGTTCGGGGTCACTCCAGAGAGAGCGGGGGCGCGGGGCGAAGTCGTCGATGTAGAACATCACGATGTCGGGAGGTCGCTCGCCGGCCGTGCCCTGGACCCGGACGTTGCCCTCCGCCGCCGGATCGACTGCGGCCTCCCCGCGGAACGGCGTGACCGGCAGCTCCGCTGCGCTCGGAGCGCCCAGGGACGCGCTGGTGAGGGCGATGCCCGCGATGGTCGCGAGCGGCCAGGTGAGCTGCACAGGACCTCTCGGTGGGGTGACGACCGACCGGCTGCCGGCGCCGGTCACGGACCGATGCTAGACGCTCGGGTAGGAACCCGCTCACGACGGCGGAGGCAGCCGATACACTCGATGGGAAGAACCCATAGTCCCCGGAGAGCAGCACCATGGCATCGCCCTACGACCAGCCCACTGATACCGCCAAGCGCCATTCGGCAGCACTCACCGACGGCCCCGACCGGGCCGGCGCACGGGCCATGCTCAAGGCCGTGGGCTTCACCGACGAGGACCTGGCCAAACCCATCATCGGCGTGGCCACGACGTGGATCGAGACCATGCCCTGCAACCTCAACCAGCGGCGCCTGGCCCAGTACGTGAAGGAAGGCATCCGCGCTGCCGGCGGCACACCCATGGAGTTCAACACCATCGCGGTCAGCGATGGCGTGGCCATGGGCACCGAGGGCATGAAGGCCAGCCTCGTCAGCCGCGAGGTGGTGGCCGATTCGATCGAGCTCGTGGCCCGCGGTCACCTCTTCGACGGGATGGTCATCCTCACCGGCTGCGACAAAACCAATCCGGGTGCGGCCATGGCCGTGGCGCGCCTCGACATCCCTTCGGTGATCCTCTACAACGGCACCATCTACCCGGGCACCTACAAGGGCCAGCCGCAGGACGTGGTCAGCGTGTACGAGGCCATCGGCGCCTACAACGCCGGCAAGCTCTCGGCCGAAGAGCTGTACGCCATCGAGGAGGCGGCCTGCCCCGGGGCCGGGGCCTGCGGTGGCCAGTTCACAGCCAACACCATGAGCATGTGCCTTGAGTTCCTGGGCCTCTCCCCTGCCGGGCTCAATGGCATCCCGGCCGAGGACCCCGCCAAGGACGATGCCGCCCGACAGTGTGGCGTGCTGGTCATGGACCTCGTCCGGAACGACTCGCGCCCCCGGGAGCTGGTGACCCGCGCCTCGGTCGACAACGCGGTCGCGGGCGTGGCTGCGACCGGCGGCTCGACCAACGCGGTGCTGCACCTCCTGGCCATCGCGGGTGAGTTCGATATCGAATTCGACATCGACGACTTCCACGACATCGCGACCCGCACCCCGATGATCGGTGACCTGCGACCTGGCGGACGCTATGCGGCAGCGGACATCTACCGGGCCGGCGGTATCGGCATCGTCATCCGCGAGCTGCTCAAGGCGGACCTGATGGACGGTGATGCCAACACGGTGACGGGCCAGACACTGGCCCAGATCGCCGCGGAGGTCGTCGAGACACCAGGCCAGGATGTCTTCCGTCCCATCGAGGATCCCATCAAGGCCACCGGCGGCCTGGCCATCCTCCATGGCTCGCTCTCACCCGACGGCTGCGTCATCAAGCTGGCTGGTCACGAGACCCGCCACTTCAGCGGACCGGCAAGGGTGTTCGATTCAGAGGCCGAGTGCTTCGCCGCGGTCAAGGCGCAGGAGATCAAGCCCGGTGACGTCGTGGTCCTGCGCTACGAAGGCCCCGTCGGCGGCCCGGGCATGCAGGAGATGCTCGCGATCACGGCGGCCATCGTGGGCGAGGGGCTGGGTACGTCGATCGCGCTCCTGACCGACGGGCGCTTCAGCGGTGGCACGCGCGGATTGATGATCGGCCACGTGGCACCGGAAGCAGCGCTGGGCGGCCCCATCGCCCTGGTCGAAGACGGCGACACCGTGACCATCGACGTGGACAGCCGCCGGCTGGACCTCGACGTGGACGAAGGGGTCCTCGCGGAGCGTCGCGCGGGTTGGTCCGCGCCCGAGCCCCACTATCGCAGCGGCGTCATGGCCAAGTACGCATCACTGGTGAGCTCCGCCAGCGAAGGTGCGGTGACGCGTCCGCGCTGGCCCTGAACGGCGAACCTCTCCCTGCGCAGACCGCCGTCAGCGAGGCGCGCGGCTACTCGTAGCGAGCACGCAGGGTATCCGCCCGGCCCTTGGGCGCGTTGTTGTGCCAGGCCTCCAGCAGGCGGGCCGGCTGCTTCTTGGACTTGAGCAACGCGTCAAGTCGGGCCCCGCGGTTGCCGTAGTCGCGCGTTCTCCAGGTCTGACCGAAATCGGAGGTGCTGATGCGCTTGGGGGCGGACTTGCCGGTCGACGGCGTGTAGACCGAAGCCGTGGCCACGACATTCCCGCCCACGACGTCGATGGACCAGGGGATCGAGGGGTGGCGCGTGCCACCGGTCCGCGCCAGCAGGTATGGCTTGCTCAGGCGCACGCCTCGATCACGGCTGAGCTTGGCCTTGACCTTGCCCGCGTCCGAGTAGGTGACGGCGAGACGGTTCCGGCGCGCGGCGATCTTGGGGTTCTTGACCCCCTTCCACACGATCGTCTTCTGGCTGCCCACACCGGCCTGGTTGTCCTGCACCGCCTGGCGGTAGAGGCGGAGGTCGCCATTGCGCACGTAGGCGACAGCGACCTGCTGGGGGATGGAGGCCGCGGAGAGGCCGCCTCGGAAGTCGGCCGGGCCGAGGTCGATGACCTGCTCATAGGCCGGCGTGGTGCCCAGGGGCTCGACGCTGCGAAGCAGGAGCCGGGCCCTGGTCTGGCTGCCGCTCTTCTCCAGCCAGCTGACCGCCAGTAGCTTGCCGCTGACACAGTTGACCGAGACGTCCCTGACGCGGTGATCTCCGGATGTGCTCGTCATCAGCGCCTGGGCCGCGCCACCCTTGATGGTCCGGCTCGTGAGGATGACGTCCGAATCGCCGGCCTTGTCGCCGGGGCGGTGCCAGGCCGTGCCGATCCAGATGCGACCGGCGCAGATCGCCAGCGACATGCCCCGTGAGGGGTCGCCGACGACGCGGTAGCGGCGCAGCTTGCCATTGGCCTTGCGGAAGTCAGTGCCACGGTCGTTGCTCCAGGCCACGTAGAGCTGGCCAGGCTTGCTGGCCTCCTGATAACCCACGGCCACGATGCCCGGCTTGATGACGCCGTTGGTCGCGATGGCTTTCACGCGCAGCAGGTTGGCCGCGCGCAGAGGGCTCGGCAGCGCCTCCCGGCCCACCGTCACCAGGGGTGTCGCTGCCGTCAGGACCAGCGCGAGTGCGGATCCGACGGCGAGCAGGAGTCCTCGCTTGACGACCATGGCGTGTTCCTCCTACGCGGGCTCACCTACGCTCTTCGTTCCCTCTCACGGCCGAGCCTACATCGCCGCCTCGGTTCGTGCTGCCGGGCGCTTTGGCTGTGCCGCCGGGGGTCTGGATCGGTCAGCGACGCGAGCGCCCGTGGCGCAGGGCACCCCGGTGGGTCATGGCGTGACTGGCAAGTGCGGCCACGCCCATGGCCACGAGGGCTCGTTCCGCGGTGGGCATGGGGCGGACGACCGAGAGGAACTGGTCGGCGCGGTCGCGATCGACCGACGCGAGCACGGCCAGGCCGTCCGGCGTCAGGTTCAGCACGCGCTGTCGCCGGTCGACGATCTCTTCCTCCCGCTCGACGTAGCCCCGTTCGACGAGTCCGGCCACGAGGCGGCTGGTCGCCGAGGGCGAGCGCCCGAGCGCCTCGGCCAGGTCACCGATGGTGAGGGTGGTGGGACCAGCGATGGCGTAGAGCGCAGCCAGCTGCGTGAAGCCCAGGTCGAGCGTGCCCAGCTGCGCCGCGAAGCCGATGACCAGCTCTCGCCATAGCGCCCGGCCGACCGCGATGCGATCGGAGAGGATCCGTGGGTTCTGCAGCTCATCGCGGGCGGATTCCACGACGGGCGACAGCGGTGAGTCATCCATCAAGTGCATGGTTGCATACAAACACGCCGGTCTCGTGGCCATGCCTGCTACCGTCTCCGGTGACGCGCCCTGCCGCGCCCAGGATCGGCCGTGGCGCTCCTGACTTGAAACGAGGGGAGCATCGAGCGATGCCTGCCTATATCTATCCCGGCCAGGGTTCCCAGTCGGTCGGCATGGGCCGCGCCCTCGCCGCTGTCTCGGCTGCCGCCGCGGCCGTCTGGGCCGAGGCCGACGATGCCCTCGGCGAGCCCGTCTCCGGCCTGGCCTGGGAAGGACCGGCGGACCAGCTCGACCTCACCGTCAACGCTCAGCCGGCGCTGCTCGCCGCCTCCATCGCCGCCCAGCGGGCGCTGCAGGCGACGCTCGGGGGTGCCCCCGGCCCCTATGGCACACCCAGCTTCTACGCCGGCCACTCCATGGGCCAGTACAGCGCCATGGTGGCCGCCGGGGTGCTGGACCTGGGCGATGCGGTTCGCCTCGTACGGGAACGAGGCCGGCTGATGCAGGCAACCTCCAGCGACGGGGCCATGGCTGCCATCATCGGCTTGCCCGACGAGCGCGAGGCGGAGCTCATCGCGATCGGCGCGGTCGAGGGCATCATCACCGTGGCCAACCGCAACTCGCCCGGCCAGATCGTCATCAGCGGGCAACGCGCCGCCGTCGAGGCGGCGGCGGCCGCGGCCCGGGACCTCGGCGCGCGCCGGGGCATGGTGCTGCCGGTGAGCGTGGCTGCGCACTCGCCCCTGATGTCGGACGCGGCCGAGGGCATGCGCCAGGCGCTCGCGGACGTCTCATTCCGGACCCCCGCGGCCCCCCTGCTGGCCAACGCCGACGCCATGGTCCTCAGCGATGGCGAGGCCTGCCGGGACGAGCTCATCGATCACCTCACCCGCGGCGTCGACTGGGTCACGGCCGTCCAGACCATGGTCGCGGCCGGGACCGACACGTTCATCGAGGTCGGCCCGGGCAAGGTCCTGACCGGTCTCGTCCGGCGCATCGACAAGGACGTCACGACCGTCGCCATCGACGACATCACCACCGAGAGCGGCCTCGAACTGCCCGCCTGACCGATCACAGGAGCACAGCGAACACCAATGCGTCGACCTGACTTTGACCGCCGTGTGGCGGTCACCGGCCTCGGCATCATCAGCCCCGTGGGCACCAATGTGACGACCGCCTGGGACAACCTCGTGAACGGTGTCAGCGGCCTTCGGCTGATCACTCGCTGGGACCCGGAGATCACACCGTGCCACGCGGCCGGCGAGGTCAGCGACTTCGATCCCAAGGAATGGATGAACTTCAAGGCCGTCCGGCGGACCGACAAGAACGTCGTCTTCGGCGTGGCTGCAGCCAAGCAGGCGGTGGCCCACGCCGGACTCGAGATCGACGAGGAGATGGCCGAGGAGGTCGGGGTCATCTTCGGCTCCGGCGTCGGCGGTCCGGGACTCATGGCCGACGCCATGGAGTCCCTCGCCACCAAGGGCACCAAGGGCGTCAGCCCCTTCTTCATCGCCAACATGCTGCCGGACACGGCCTCGGGCCAGATCGCCATCGAGCTCGGTGCCAAGGGCCCCAACATGGCCATCGTGACCGCTTGCTCCACCGGCACCCACAACATCGGCGAGGCGGCCGAGGGCATCCGCCGCGGTGACTACATCGCGGCCGTCTGCGGCTCGACCGAGACTCCGCTCTACGAGGTCGGCTACGTCGGCTTCAGCAACATGCGCGGCATGGGTACGCCCCGCGAGGGCCGGCCGCTGAGTGATATCTCGCGGCCCTTCGACCGCACACGCGACGGGTTCGTGCTGGGCGAGGGCGCGGGTGCGCTCGATCGTGGAGGATCTCGAGCATGCCAAGGCTCGCGGCGCCACCATCTATGCCGAGGTCGTCGGCTACGGCAACGCGGCCGATGCCTGGGACCTCATCCAGCCGGTGGACAAGGGGGACGGCGTGCGGCGGGCGATGGAGTGGTCGCTCCAGCGCCACGGCGTGCCCCGCGAACAGATCGACATGATCAACCCCCACGGCACCTCCACCCCCCTTGGTGACCTGCGCGAAGCCGAGGCCATCAAGGCCGTCTTCCCCGATCGCTATCGCGAGATCGGCATCAGCGGCACCAAGTCCATGACCGGCCACCTCATGGGCGCGGCCGGCGCCATCGAGGGCGTCTTCACGGCCCTCTCGGTGCACCACCAGGTCATCCCTGCCACCCAGAACTACCTGGAGCCCGATCCCGAGATCGACCTCGACGTGGTCGCCGGCGACTCGCGCGAGCAGGAGATCCGCTACGCCATGAGCGACAACATCGGCCTCGGCGGGCACAACGGCGCCATCATCTTCAAGCGCTATCTCGGAGACTGACGCGCCGCGCGCCCGCGCCGGCGTGCCGGATACCGACCCGCCCATCGATCGGCGCTCGGGCCTGCATGGTCCGGGCAGCATGATGTGGCGGGTCAACCGCGAGGCGGTGCTGCTGGGCTCAGGCCCGGCTGCGCTGTTGCTCCAGATCGCCCATCCCCTCGTGGCCGAAGGTGTGGCCGCGCACAGCGACTACGAGGCGGATCCCTTCGGGCGGCTGCGGCGGACACTGCGCACGACCCTCGACCTGGTGTTCGGGGACGGACCCACCGCCGAACGGGCGGTCCGACGCCTCAACGCGGTCCACGCGCAGGTCCAGGGCGAGGTCCGCGATCCGGCCGCTCGCATCGCCAGCCGAGCCGACCGCTACCGTGCCCTGGACCCGCAGTTGCTGCTCTGGGTACAGACCACGCTGGTGATCATGAGCGTGCGGGCCTACCGCAGCTGGGTCGGCCCCCTCTCGGCGGAGGGATGCGAGCGCCTGTGGCAGGAGACCCGCCGCACGGGCCAGCTCCTGGGCATCCCGCTCGAGAGCAGTCCGCCCCACTGGGCCGCCCTGGTCGAGTGGTTCGAGGCGCAGCTTGCGCCGGGCGGCCCGGTGGTGGTCACCGACACGGCGCTGCGGCTGTCGGGCTCGATCCTGCATCCACCGGTTCCCTACCTGCCGCGACCGCTCATGGACCTGGCGATGCTGCCCGGGCTGGGCCTGCTGCCGGCCTCGGTCCGTGATGGCTTCGGGATCGCCTGGGGACCGGGGCACGAGCTCGCCGCTCGCGCGCTCGGGACCGGTCTCCATGCCTGGCTCCGCTGCTTGCCGCGGAGCTGGCGGGCCATGCCCCAGGCACGAGCTGCGGAGCGGCGGACCCGACGCCCCTCCCTCGGGGACGCGCGATCACGACACGGCTGGGCTACGATCCACCTACGCCACTGAACAGGAGCTCGCTTCCGTGCCATCCTCCGATCCCGCGCGCCGTGCCGTCATCACCGGCCTCGGCGCGGTGACGCCCATCGGCAACGACTACCCCACCTTCTGGGCCAATGCCAAGGCCGGGGTCAGCGGTGGCGGGCCGATCACCCACTTCGACGCCTCCGACCTGGACGTGCGCATCGCGGCTGAGGTCAAGGACTTCGACCCGACCACGGGCATGGATCGCAAGATGGCCCGGCGCATGAGCCGCTTCATCCACTTCGCCATGGCTGCGGGCAAGGAGGCCGTGGCTGACGCGGGGCTCGACTTCAGCGATTGGTCGCCGGAGCAGCGCGATCGCGTGGGCGTCATCGTCAACACCGGCGGCGGTGGCCTGGAAGAGGTCATCGACGGCCACGTCACGACCATGGAGCGGGGGCCTCGCTTCGTCAGCCCCTTCGCCATCCCGGCCCTCTCGGGCTCGATGGCGGCCTGCCTCCTGTCCATGGAGTACGGGCTCACCGGCCCGGTCCAGGCCCAGGTCGCCGCCTGTGCCAGCAGTGTCATCACCTTCCTCGACGCGCTGCGCCTGATCGAGCGAGGAGAGGTCGACGTGCTGCTCGCGGGTGGCAGCGAAGCGCCGCTGCTGAAGATGGGCTTCGCGGCCCTCTCCAACATGGGTGCCCTGTCCAAGCGCAACGACTCGCCCGAGACGGCCTCGCGGCCGTTCGACAAGACGCGCGATGGCTTCCTCTTCGGGGAGGGCGGAGCCATCGCGGTCATCGAGACGGCGGAGCATGCCCTGCGGCGTGGGGCCACCATCCACGCCGAGCTGGTGGGCGCGGCCCTGACCGCGGACGCCTTCCACATCTCGGCGCCCGATCCCTCTGGCCGCGGCGCCGCCCGAGCCATGCAGCGCGCCTACGAGGATGCCGACCTGGCCGCCGACGAGATCGAGTTCGTGGTGGCGCACGGCACGAGCACGCCGCTCAATGATGTGACCGAGACGCGCGCCATCAGGGCCGCCTTCGGCGACCACGCCGACAGGCTGGCGATCTCGTCGCCCAAGTCCATGGTCGGACATCTGCTGGGCGGCGCCGGCGCGGTGGCCGCCCTCGTGGGCATCGGCGCCATCCGCGAGGGCGTGCTCGCACCCACCATCAACTACTCCACGCCCGATCCCGAGTGCGACCTCGACTACGTGCCCAACGTGGCGCGCGAGGCCCACGTCGACACGGCCATGGTCAACGGTTTCGGCTTCGGTGGCCAGAACGCGGTGGCGGTCTTCAAGCGCTTCGAGGCCTGAGTAGCGCTCACTCGTGGGGGCGCGCCGGCAGCTCCCGTCCCTCGTAGGCCACCAGCGCGGCCACCAGCTCCGGCGGCGTGCGGATGGGCCGGCCCCGCCGCAGATCGTAGAAGACCTGCACGGTCGAGCCATCGGCGATCAGGCGTGCTTCGCCGAGAGGTGAGTCGGCCACCTCCACGAGGTACTCGAGGCTGAAGGCCGAGCGGCTGGCCCAGGCCACGCGCACCGCCACCGAGAGGGGCTCGCCGTAGAAGGCCGGCGCGCGGTAGGTGATGTGGGCCTCGGCGATGACGAAGGTGCGCGTCTCGGCCGCAGGTCCGGTGCCAAAGGGATGGCCCACCACCGCGGTGTAGTAACCGCCGCGAGCAGCCTCGAAGTAGGTGAAGTAGACCGCATTGTTGACATGTCCGAGAGCATCGGTGTCGTTGTAGCGGATCTCGATGGCATGGCGGTAGCGGAAGTCGCCGTCGAGTGGTCGCGAGCGGGTCATGGGGCGATGCTAGCGCTGCCCTGCCGCGCCCGTGGGCAGAGGTGGCGCCGGTGCCGTACCGTTGGCTTCGATGCCGACGACGAATGCCACCGACCGACCGCTGCCCCACCCGGGCCAGACCGCTGAGAAGACCTCCGCCACCTCCATCGAACGTGGGCGGCCGAGCTATTCCTGGCGCCACGGGCAGGACCGCCGACTGGAGATGGTGCGCCGCTACGTCGATCTCGAGGATGCGGCCATCCTCGACGTCGGCTGCGGCATCGGCACCTTCGTGCGGCGCTTCCGCCAGTACTCGGACGACGTGCATGGCATCGAGGTCGAGGACGAGCGCGTGGCCGAGGCCAGCGCGGACCTGCCCAACATCGTGCAAGGCTACGGCGAGGACCTGCCCTACCCGGACGGCCGCTTCGACCTCGTCTTCTCCAACGAGGTCATCGAGCACGTGGCCGACGACCGTCGCACCGCCGCGGAGATGGTGCGGGTGACCAGGCCCGGGGGCGCCATCGTGGCCTTCGCGCCCAATCGGCTCTATCCCTTCGAGACCCACGGAGCTTTCCTCCGCGGGCGCTATGTCTTCGGCAACATCCCGCTGATCAACTGGCTGCCCGATCCGCTGCGCGATCGCTTCGCACCCCACGTACGTGCCTACACCATGCACGGCCTGGAGCGCCTGTTCGCAGGCCAGCCGGTGCAGCTGGTCCACCACCGCGTGATCTACCCGGGCTTCGACAACATCGCTGCCCGCCACCGGCGGGCAGGGGCCGTGCTCCGTCGAGCGCTCTACCTGGCCGAGCAGACGCCGCTGCACAACTTCGGACTGTCGCACTTCCTCGTGCTGCGGGTGAACGAGGGCTGACGCGCCGCGCCGGGTCGCGCGCGTTGGCTAGCGGTCGGCCGGGGTGGCCGTGACGTCGGGCTCGGTGACGTCGGCTTCGATGACCAGTGGCACCGACCAGTTGCCGGCGAGGTCGCGCCACTGCACGTGGATGCGACGCAGCCCGCCCTCGGCCGAGCCACCGGTCGACGCATCGCCCAGCGGGAAGCGGATCCGCTCCACCGCGGGATAGGTGCGGCCGAGCATCAGCTGGCCGTCCTGGTCCAGCGCCTCATCGAGCCCGATGCGCACGTAGCCCAGGCCACTGCCGCCGGGCTCATCGGCTGCATATAGCAGCAGATCGGCGCTGCCGGAGACTCGCGGGCGGCCATCGCTCCCCTCCTTCACCGTGTCCGGGTCGAGCGCTGGGGTGCCGCCCGGCGGGACCTCGTCCCAGCCCGGCTGCAGTCGGCCCTGGAGCGTGGACCACAGCTCGTCACGGTCACCGTCCATGCCCAGGGCCCAGATGCCCACCCCCGCCAGGCCCTGGTCGATGGCCAGGTCGATCTTGGCTCCGAAGCTGTCCGGGTCGTCGTACCAAAGCTGGCGCCAGGTCGCAGCGCAGTCGTCGCAGCCCTTGGCGACGTAGCTGCTCCACGCCGACGCCTGGCCGGATTCGTAGGCGCGTCCACTGCGGGCGGCCTGGGCCACCGCGTCGTCGTAGTCGACGGTGCCGGCCGCGACCACGTCCTTGCCCTTGAGCGTCGTCGCGCCCGCCGCATCGGACTCGGCGGACCAGGCGACCCCATACCATGGCAGCGCCAGCAGCAGCCGTTCGGCGGGGGCGCGCAGGAGCGCCGATTCGACCGTCCTCCAGAGGTCGGCCGGGGCCGTGTCCTCCAGCGGCGCCACAGCGCCGGTCTGGCCCGAGGCCGGAGTGCGGTAGGAGTAGCCCATGAGCACGGCCAGGTCGGCGGCATCGTCGGCGGTGAGGGCGGCGAGGTCGTAGTTCTCCAGACCGGGCACGACGTCCACGCTCAGGTGCAGCTCCGGGTCGACCTTGTCGAGTGCGGCACGCAGCTCCTGCACCAAGAGCACGTATTTGTCGGCGACCTTGGGAGGCAGCGGCTCGAAGTCCAGGTTGACGCCGTCGAAGCCCTGGCTGGAGACATAGTCGGCGATCGTCCGCGCCAGCGACCGGCGGTTCTTGGGCTTGGTCAACAAGGTCACCATGCGCTTGCGCGTGCCCTCGGTCCAGGCCGTGCGCTGCACCACCGGCACGACCTTGAGGCCCGCCTTCTGCAGCTTGTTCTTGAGCTGCTTGAAGCGATCGCTGCCGAGCATGGCCCAGCCCGGTGGCACGTTGCCGTTGGGCTTGCGCGAGACCAGCTTGCCGTCCTGCGAGGCTTCCACGCTGTGGAAGGCGGCGATGGTCAGGATGTCAGGATCGATGGAATCGGCGGCCGCGTTCAGTTGCCAGTAGGGCACGAAGCCCAGCACCTCCGCCTCCACCGGCTCGGGCGTGGATCGAGGTGTCGGCGAGGGCGAGGGCGTGACCAGCGCTGCCGCCGTGGCCGAGGCAGCCGCCGGATCGACGGTCGGCTTGGGCGTGGGCGTGGCCATGAGGTCGCTCTCGACGCTGATGCAGCCGCCCGCCACCAGGGGCACGAGCAGCAGGAGCAGCCACAGCGGCAGCGCGCGCAGCGAGCGGGCGGCCGTGCCACCGAGGCGACACGACGCCTCGCCGGCTACCACGCCCGTTCGTCTCCCGGTCGCACCGGTGATCGCCGCAGACGCAGTGAGTTGAGCACGACGCTGACCGAGCTGAAGGCCATCGCCGCCGCTGCCAGGATGGGGTCCAGCCGCAGCCCGAACGCGGGATACAGCACGCCCATGGCCACGGGGATGAGCAGCACGTTGTAACCGAAGGCCCAGGCCAGGTTCTCGCGGATCACCCGTAGCGTGGAGCGGGAGATCCTGATGGCCGAGCCCACGAGTCGCGGGTCGCCACCGACGAGTGTGATGTCACTGGCTTCGAGGGCGACGTCGGTGCCGGTCCCGATGGCGATGCCCACGTCCGCGCCAGCGAGGGCCGGTGCGTCGTTGATGCCGTCGCCGACCATGGCCACGATGTGGCCGGCCGCCCGCAGTGCCTCGACCTGCGCGCCCTTGCCAGCGGGCGAGACCTCGGCGGTCACGTGCTCGATGCCGACCTCCCGCGCCACGGCTTCCGCTGCCCCGCGGCCGTCGCCGCTGAGCAGCTGCACGTCCAGGCCGTGGGCCCGCAACCCCGCCACGGCCGCGGCGGCTTCAGGCTTGATGGCGTCGCTGATGTCGATGGCCGCGGCGACCTCGCCGTCGATGGCCACGAACACCGTGGTGTAGCGCTGGGCATCGGGGGTCACGAGGGCATCGAGCGCGGTGGGCTCGACGTCCCAGGCCAGGAGGAAGGCCCGGCTGCCCACCAGGACCGCCTGCCCGTCGACGGTCGCGCGGACGCCTCCACCGCCGGTCGAGTCGAAATCGCTCGTGGCCGGCAGGGTGGCTGCCGTGGCCGCCCGCACGATGGCAGCGGCCAGCGGGTGCTCCGATCCGCGCTCGACGGCCGCCGCGGCCGTGAGCACGTCCGCGCGCTCGAAGCCCGGGGCCAGGCGCACCGTCTCCACCGTGGGCCGGCCCACGGTGAGGGTGCCGGTCTTGTCGAAGACGACGGTATCCACGCGGCCGGCCTGTTCGAGAGCGGCGCCACCACGGATGAGCACACCGGCCGCGGCCGCCCGGCCCGTGCCCACCATCACCGCGGTCGGCGTGGCCAGGCCCATGGCGCAGGGGCAGGCGATGATGAGCACGGTCACGGCCGAGACGAGGGCGTTGGTCAGAGCGGGCTCAGGCCCGAGCAGCCACCACATCCCGAACGTTATCCCGGCGAGCACGATGACCATGGGCACGAACCACTCGGTGACACGGTCGGCGAGTCGCTGGATGGGCGCCTTCGAACCTTGCGCCTCGCGCACCATGCGCACGATCTGACCGAGCACGGCGTCACGTCCGACATGCGTGGCCCGCACGACGAGGCTGCCACCGCCGTTGACCGTGGCGCCGATGACCGCGTCTCCCGGGCCGCGCCGGGCCGGCATCGGCTCGCCGGTGAGCATGGCTTCGTCGAGGTCGGATCTGCCCGCGACCACGATGCCGTCCACCGGCACCTTCTCGCCCGGGCGCACGCGCACGAGATCGCCCACGCGGATGTCCTCGATGGGCACGTCGGTATCCTGGTCCCCGTCCACGCGACGGGCGGTGCGCGCACCAAGGCCCACCAGGGCGGCCACAGCACCGCTGGCCTGGGCCTTTGCCCGGGCCTCCATCCAGCGACCGGTAAGGATGAGCCCGATGATCATGGCCGAGGAGTCGAAGTAGGTCACCGGCTCGATGCCGGCCTCGGTCACGAGCGACGGCAGCAGCGTGACGACCACGCTGTAGCCCCACGCAGCGAGGGTGCCGAGCGCCACCAGGGTATCCATGGAGACGGTCCTGTGACGCGCCTGGCGCAGGGCCGCGCGAAGGAACACTCCGCCGGCCCAGAACTGCACGAAGGTCGCGGGGACCAGCAGCAGCCAGTTCAGCTCCGACATGGGCACGCCGATGCCACCCGGCCACAGCATGAGCGCCATGATCACCGCGGCGACGACCAGCGAGACGATCGCCTTGACCGCCAGGTCGCGCTGTTCGCGCGCGCGCAGATCGGCGTCCGGGTCCGCATCGTCGAGGGTGAGGGCCTGCGTCGCCGCGCTCGCTCGCTCTGGGCGCACGTCGTAGCCGGCGGCGGCGATGGCGGCCTCCACTTCTGCGCGGCCGGCGACCGTCGGGTCCAGCAGCACGGTGGCGCGCTCGGTGGCCAGGTTCACGTTCGCCTGGGCCACGCCGTCGGCGTTGCGCAGGTAGCGTTCGATGCGGTTGACACAGGAAGCGCAGGTCATGCCTTCCACGCCGACCGAGAGCTCGATGGGCTCTGGTGTCGTCATCGGGGAGGCTCCTAGCGGCCGACCGGCCGGATGGCGTAGACGCCGATGATCATGTCCACGCAAGGGTCGTGGCACAGCTCGAAACCGACTTCGCCCCGGTCCACGAGCTCTGCCAGCAGGCCGCACTCACGTTCGGGCAGACCGGCCCAGAAACGACCGTCGCGCGTCTCGATGCTGCGCACGTCATCCGCGTCGCCGTTGATGGTGAAGCGGCGGCGCAGCTCGTGCATGGGCACGTAGGCGCGCGACTTGATGAAGCGGCGCAACTGCGCCTGGGTGCAGCCATGGCCCGCGGACGAGCCATCCTTGCGGCTGCCGGAGTGTTCAGCCATGGTCATTGCTTCCCTCGCGATCGCCTGTCCCGAGGCGATGGCGACCGGCGCCTGAGCGCCGCGTGTGATGTGCGATGCGAATCGGCGTCGCGTGGTGCGACATCCGGTCGGCGGATGATACACCCGGCCGCGGGGAAGCCCCCGCCACGGCCCGGCCCGCCGGGTCTAGCGACCCGCTACCACGCGCAGCTCACGCGGGCTGTGATTGAGCGATTCGCCACCCTCGGCGGTGCACCGGACGACGTCCTCGATGCGCACCCCGAAGCGGCCGTCAAGGTAGATGCCGGGCTCGCAGCTGAAGATATCGCCCACGATCGCGACGTCGCGGTTGCCGGCCACGACGTACGGCGCCTCGTGCACCTCCAGGCCGATACCGTGGCCCAGGCGATGGATGAAGCGCTCGCCGAAGCCACCCGCGCCGATGGCGTCCCGTGCCACCGCGTCGAGCGCTTCGAAGGTCATGCCCGGCCGGACGGCGGCGCGCGCGGCCGCCTGGGCCGCTGCGGTCAGCTCGTAGATGGCGGCGAAGTCGGGATGTGCACCGCGACCGCTCTCGTCATCGATCCAGATGGTGCGGGTGATGTCCGAGTGGTAGCCCGCGAGTCGTCCACCGATGTCGAGCAGGAGCGGCTCCCCCGGGGCGATGACGCGGGCGCCGGGCTCATGGTGCGGAGAGGCGCTGTTGGGTCCGGAGGCGACGATGGCGAACTCGGCGCTGTCGTGTCCCTCGGCCACCAGGGCCTCGCGCACCTCACGCGCTACGTCGGCCTCCGTGCGGTCCACGAGCGCACCGCTCACGATCCGCTCCATGGCCCGATCGGCAGCGCCGGCGGCCGCTCGAAGCAGCGCCACCTCGTCCTCGTCCTTCACCCGGCGGAGCGGGGCCAGGACCTGTGACGCCAAGGCCCACGCGGCATCCGGTCGCGCCATCTGCAGGCCCAGCACGAAGGCCGCCCGGGCGCCATCGGAGATGAGGCACGGGCCGGTGGCGGCGGGCGAGAGGAGCGCAGCCACGAGGGCATAGGGATCGTCGGTCTCCTCCCACGTCACGATGGGCACGGAGCCCTGCGCCAGGCCGGGTGCAGCAGCCGCCGCCGGGGCCTCCAGGCGAGGGCTCACGTAGATTGGGTCACCGTCGGCGGTGATGACCAGCAGGTTCAGGCGTTCGCCACCGATGGCGGCATAGCCGGTCAGCCATGCCAGCTCGGGCCCGACCCCGACGAGCAGGGCGGCGGCTCCGGCTGAGACGACGCTGGCTCGCGCGCGAGCCAGCCGATCGGCATAGCGGGCCGCGGGGATGTGGTCCCCCATCTCAGCCCTGGCTCACCGCGTTGGCGGCCAGCCAGCCCTGGACCAGCCGAGTGCCATCCTCGAAGAACTTGCGATAGGAGAAGACGCGCAGTGCGCCCGCCTCGAGCGCGCGCTTGCGCGTGAGCTGGTCGTCGTGCTCGGCCACCGCGATGACCGGCAGTCGAGCCGAGGAGATGCGCGCGATCGCGGCCACCCCGTCCAGGCGCCGCGCCGCGAGATCGACGACGGCACCACTGATCGAGTGCACGTCCCCCTGCTCGAAGGCTTCCAGGGCCAGGGCGAGCTCGCTCTGCGAGGTCAGCGGTACCGCCGAGCCACCGGCCCGGCGGACGGCTTCGATGATGCGGGTCGACCACATCAGGTCGTCGGCCACGACGACCACCGGAGCGGTCAGGAGACCTCCCAGGTATCGGCGGTGAAGAGCAGGTCCCGCAGCACGCCCTCGCCCTTGTCCGCGCGCACGAGCTCGATCTGTCCGGCGACCAGCTGGTGGTGGGTCGGCCTCTTGACCCGTCGGAAGACGCCGATGGGCACCGGATACTCCGGCCAGAACATGCGCGAGAGGATGTAGGCCAGCATGTCGTCGGTCTCGTCGTGCACGAGCAGGTCAGACTCCTCGATGCCGTGCCCCAGGGTCACGACCTCCGGCTTGGTTCCGTTCAGGCGGATGCCGCGGTCACGCTCCTTGCCGAAGATCATGGGCTCACCATGCTTCAGCTCGATGGTGCGGTCCTCGCGCACATCGCG
This sequence comes from uncultured Chloroflexia bacterium, assembly GCA_963800275.1. Taxonomy (GTDB): domain Bacteria; phylum Chloroflexota; class Limnocylindria; order Limnocylindrales; family CSP1-4; genus JAFMJV01. The sequence continues at coordinate 141,886 of CAWDAI010000006.1, read as the reverse complement.
ATCGGTGAAGTCGCGCCAGGCACCGTCGTTGAAGATGTTGCAGTTCTGCAGCACCTCGAGGAAGGCCGAGCCCTTGTGGCGACCAGCGGCCTCCAGCGTCTCCTGGATGTGACTGCTGTAGGTGTCGATGGTGCGGGCGACGAAGGTGGCCTCCGCCGCCAGCGCGATCGAGGGTGGGACCACGGGCTGGTCGATGGTCCCTTCCGGCGTGGACTTGGTGCGCTTGCCGAACTCGGACGTGGGCGAGGCCTGGCCCTTGGTCAGGCCATAGATGCGGTTGTTGTACATGACGACCTTGATGTCCACGTTCCGGCGCATCGTGTGCAGGATGTGGTTGCCACCGATGGAGAGGGCATCGCCGTCACCGGTGATGACCCAGACCATCAGGTCGGGGCGGGCGATCTTGAGCCCGGTGGCCAGGGTCGGCGCACGCCCGTGGATGGAGTGGAAGCCGTACGTGTTCATGTAGTAGGGCGTACGGCCGGAGCAGCCGATGCCGCTGATGAAGACGATGTTCTCGCGCGGATAGCCGAACTCGGGCATCACCCGCTGCGTCTGGGCCAGGATGGAGTAGTCGCCGCAGCCGGGACACCAGCGCACCTCCTGGTCGGAGACGAAGTCCTTGCGGGTCAGCTTGAGGGGCTCGGCGGTGGTGGCCGGGCTGGTCGTATCGGTCATCTGTTCTCGTCCTCGTCGAGGAGCAGCCGCGCGGCCTTCATGACCTCGGGCACGGGGAAAGGCTTGCCGCGGACTCGATTGAGCCCGACGGCATCGACCAGGAAGCGACCGCGGATGAGCAGGCGCAACTGGCCGGTGTTCATCTCCGGGATGAGCACCCGGCGGTAGTTGCCCAACACCTCGCCGGTGTTGCGGGGCAGTGGGTTGAGGTGGCGCAGGTGGGCATGTGCGACCGATGCGCCGGCGCGCCCGAGGCGCTCGGCGGCGGTGCGCAGGGCACCGTAGGTGCTGCCCCAGCCGAGGATGAGCAAGTCCCCCTGGGGCGGCCCGAAGACCTCCAGCTCCGGGATGTCGTCGGCGATGCCGGCGATCTTGCGGGCTCGCAGGTCCGTCATGCGCTGGTGGTTGTCGGGGTCATAGGAGACGGTGCCGGAGACGTCGGCCTTCTCCAGGCCCCCGATGCGGTGCTCCAGGCCCGGCGCTCCGGGGATGGCCCACGGTCGCGCGAGCGTGTCGGGGTCGCGGTCGTAGGGGTGGAAGGTGGCCGTGTCGGTGTGGTTGGGCACGGAGATGTCCGGCAGGTCCGAGGGCTCGGGTACCCGCCATGGCTCGGAACCCGTGGCCAGGAAAGCATCCGAGAGAAGAACGACCGGGGTCATGTACTTGAGGGCCAATCGACAAGCCTCGATGGCCATCTCGAAGCATTCCGCCGGCGTGGCCGGGGCCACGATCGGTAAGGGCGCATCACCATTGCGGCCGTACATGGCTTGCAGCAGGTCCGATTGCTCGGTCTTGGTGGGCATGCCGGTGGAGGGACCGGCACGCTGCACGTTGACGATCACGAGGGGCAGCTCGACCATGACCGCCAGCCCCATGGCCTCACCCTTGAGCGCGATGCCCGGCCCCGAGGAGGCAGTCAGCGAGAGAGCCCCGCCGAAGGCAGCCCCGATCGACGAGCCGATGGCCGCGATCTCATCCTCCGCCTGGAACGTCCGCACACCGAAGTGCTTGTAGGTCGAGAGCTGGTGGAGGATCTCGCTCGCGGGTGTGATCGGGTAGGAGCCGTAGAAGAGTTCGCGCTTGGCCAACTTGGTGGCCGCCACGAACCCGAGCGCGGTGGCCTCGTTGCCGGTGATGTTGCGGTACACCCCGGCCGGCAGGTGCGCGGGCTTGACGCGATTGCGCGTGTGGAAGATCTCGGTGGTCTCGCCGAAGGCGTAGCCTGCCTTGAGCGCCCGCAGGTTGGCCTCCGCGATGACCGGCCGGGCCGCGAACTTCTTCTCGATCCACTTGATCGTCGGGTCCATGGACCGCTCGTAGAGCCAGAACATGATGCCGAGGGCGAAGAAGTTCTTGGTCAGGTCCACCTGCTTGGTAGACATGTCCAGGCCCTCGAGCGCACGCGCGTTCAACTTGCTGATGGGGATCTCGAAGACGGTGAAGTCGTTGAGCGAGCCGTCGCGCAGCGGGTTCTCCGCATAGCCGGCCTTGGCCAGGTTCTGCTTGGTGAAGGCGTCCTCGTTGACGACGATGGCGCCGCCGGGGGGGACGTCGCCCACGTTCGTGCGCAGGGCGGCCGGATTCATGGCCACGAGCACGTCCGGCTGATCGCCGGGCGTGTGGATGTCGGCCGAGGAGAAGCTGATCTGGAAGCCCGACACACCGGGCAGCGATCCGGCCGGTGCGCGGATCTCGGCGGGGAAGTCGGGCAGCGTCGCGATGTCGTTGCCGAAGACGGCCGCGGTGCGCGTGAACTGACTGCCCGTGAGCTGCATGCCGTCACCGGAGTCGCCCGCGAAGCGGATGGTGACGCGCTCCAGCTCCTGGATGGGGACGGGGGGATGTCGATCTGTCTCTGTGGTCACGCGGGGGCGGGCTCCTGTGTCGCGGCCCGGCCGACGAACCGCTGGCCGCTGTGCGGTCAGTGTAACGCGGGTGGCCATTCGGCCCTTGACAGCGAGATCGTGCGGCCGCATCGGCGCGCAGGCGGCCCGGTTAGCATCGCCAGATGAGCCCGGACCCGCCCTCGCGCCGCCCTGCCGCGCGCAGGGATGGGCGCCTGGGGCTGCTGCTGGTGCTGGTCTCGGCGGCTGGCTTCGGATCGGGCGCCCTCTTCGTGCAGCCGCTCTTTGGGGCGGGCATGGGGCCCCTGGCCGTGCTCTTCTGGCGCTTTGCCACGGCAGCGCTCTTCGGCTGGGCCTTCCTGCTCATCTCGGCCCGGCGGCGTCTGGCGCTCCGCTCCCTGCCCCCGCGCCGGGTCCTGCTGCTGCTGCTCCTGGGCATTCTCTACGTCGGCAACAGCTACGCCTTCATCGCCTCGCTGCAGGTCGTGCCCATCACCCTGGCCTCGATCATGGCCTACCTCTATCCGGCCATCGTGGCCGTCATGGCCACGCGCTTCCTGCGCCGGCTGGAGGGTCGGCGGGCCTGGCTGGCGCTGGGCATCGCCAGCGCCGGCGTGGTGCTGACCGTGGGCGGTATCCCCGGCGGCGAGCAGCCACCGCTGTGGGGCCTGGCCCTGGCCTTGGCCAACCCGGTCATCTACGCCACCTGGATCATCCTGCAGGCACGCCTGGCCGGCGAGCGGCCGTCAGACCGCGGCTGGCAAGCACCGGCCATGAACCTGCCGCCCGGCGATGCCGAGACCGCGTTCGAGGGCCCTGACCCCTCGCCCGCCGCGGCGCTGATGACGACCGCGACGGCCACGATCTACGCGCTGCTCCTGCTCGCGAGCGGAGGCTCCGTCTCACCCGCGGCGGTGCCCCCGGGCGTGTGGCTGCCGCTGCTGGGCCTGGGCCTCGTGGCCACGGCCGTCGCCATCCAGGCGTTCTATGCGGGCGTGGCCCGGATCGGCGGCGCGCGGGCGTCCCTCGTGAGCACGGTCGAACCGGTCTACACCGTGGCCCTCGCGATGCTCCTCTTCGGGGAGCGGTTGAGCGCGATGCAGGTCGCCGGTGGCGCCCTCGTCATCGCCGCGGTGATCCTCGCTGAGACCAGCCGACCCGGTAGAGTGGCTGCCACGGCCACCGAGGACGCCTGAGCACGGACACAGGGGAGCCAGCATGCGACTCGTCTCATTCAGCGATGGAGCCGGCGACCGGCTCGGTATCGAGGCCGCCGCCGGCCGCATCTGGTCCAGCCGCTCACTGGGGGCTGGGCTGCCCGGTTCGATGGCCGAGCTGGTGGCGGGTGGCGAGACCGCGCTCGCGGCCCTGCGCTCGGCGGCCCGCTCGGCCTCCGCGGCAGGACGCCCTGGCGAGGTGGACCCGGAGTCGGTCATCGCGCCCGTTCCACGGCCCGGCAAGATCATCGCGGTCGGGCTCAACTATCGCGACCACGTGGCAGAGCAGGGCGGCAAGCTCCAGGCACCCGCGACACCGGTCCTCTTCGCCAAGTTCCCGACCTCGGTCGTGGGCAACGGCGCCGACGTGGTGTGGGACCCGGGCCTGACCGCAGCCGTGGACCTCGAGGCCGAGCTGGCTGTCGTCATCGGTCGCACGGCCCGGCGGGTGTCCGCGGCCGAGGCACTCGACCATGTGCTCGGCTACACCTGCCTGAACGACGTCACCGCCCGCGACCTGCAGTACGGCGACGGCCAGTTCGTGCGCGGCAAGTCGCTCGACACCTTCTGTCCCATGGGCCCGGTGCTGGTGACGGCGGACGAGCTCGGCGATGCCGGCCACCTGGCCGTCCGCAGCTGGCGCAACGGCGAGCTGATGCAGGACTCGGACACCTCCGCCCTCATCTTCGACGTGCCCTACCTGATCTCCTTCTGCTCGGCTGCCTTCACGCTCGAGCCGGGAGACGTCATCACCACGGGCACGCCGTCGGGCGTGGGCTACTTTCGCGGGCCCAGGGTGCTCATGGGTGATGGCGACGTCATGACCGTGGAGGTCGAGGGCATCGGTCGCCTGACCAATACCTGCCGCGAGGTACGCGCCTGAGACGCTGGCCGCGCGGGCGCCCCTAGCGCGTCGCCAGCAGCGACTGCTGGAAGATGCCCAGGGCCTCCTCCAGCTCGCTGCGCTGCACGTCCAGCGGCGGGATCCAGCGGACCACGTTGCCGGCGCCGCAGGTGAGCACCAGCAGGCCGCGTTCCAGGCAGGCCTCGCTGAGCGCGCTGCCCAGGGCGATGTCGGGCTTGTCCGGGTCCTTGACCATCTCCACGCCGATCATCAGGCCGGGGCCGCGCACGTCGCCGATGCGAGGGTCCTCCAGCTGCAAGGCCTTGAGGCCGGCCGTCAGCTCGGCGCCGCGCTCGGCGGCGTTGGCCACCAGGCCCTGCTCGTGCATGACCTCGAGCACGGCGATGCCCGCCGCACACGAGACCGGGTTGCCGCCGTAGGTCGAGCCGTGGGCGCCGCGACCCCAGCGCTCATGCAGCTCGCGCGGGGCCACCAGCGCAGCCAGGGGCATGCCGTTGGCGATGGCCTTGGCCACGAGCACCACGTCGGGCACGATGTCGGCGTGCTCGAAGGCCCACATGCGACCGCTGCGACCGTAGCCGGACTGGACCTCGTCGGCGATGAGCAGGATGCCATGGCGCGTGGCCAGCTCGCGCAGGCCGCGGAGGAAGCTGGCCGGTGCGGGCAGGTAGCCACCTTCGCCCTGGACCGGCTCGATGATGAAGGCCGCCGTGCGCGAGGGCTGGAGCTGCTCGGCGAAGAGCCGCTCGAGGTAGTCCAGGCTGGCCGCGGAGGCAGCCTCCTCGTCGCCGCCGAAGTCGCGGTAGGCGCGGGGGAAGGGCGCGATGTGCACGTCCGGCAGCAGGGGGTCGTAGCCGGAGCGGTAGTTGAGGCTGGAGCTGGTCAGGCTGGTGGCCGCGTAGGTGCGGCCATGGAAGGCGCCGCTGAAGCCGATGATGTGGGTCCGCCCGGTCGCACGGCGCGCCAGCTTGACGGCGCCGTCGACGACCTCCGAGCCGGAGTTGCCGAAGTAGACCGTGTCGAGCGGATCGGGCAGCTCGGCCACGAGCATCTCGGCCAGTCGCGTGACGGGCACGAGATGTCCCAACCCGTTGCACACGTGGATGAGCTCGTCCACCTGCTTGTGGATGGCGGCGTTGACCCGGGGGTGGGCGTGACCCAGCGAGGTCACCGCGATGCCGTTGGCGAAGTCGAGATAGGCGCGTCCGTCGCTATCGAAGAGTCGGTGGCCTTCGCCCCGCACCCAGGCCTTCTCGTAATAGCGGCCGAGGATGGGCGAGAGGGTAGCGGTCGAGCGTTCCTGGATGGAAGGAGCGTTGTCGGTCATGCCCTCCAGCATACGAGGCGCGGGCAGCCCACGTCGCTCGTCAGTAGCGGCGGCCCCGCAGCTTGGCCAGGTCGAAGCGAGCGGTGTCGGCGATGGCCATCACCGCCATCGTGCCGGCCTGCACCGGATCGCTCACCACCAGGTCGGCCTCGGCCGAGACGCTGCCGGCCATGGAGAGGGCCACGACCGGCATGCCCAGCTGGCGCAGCTCACGCACCGCGCGCGTGATCTCGCCGCCCATGAGCGACCCGGCCAGGACCAGGATGTGGGCACGTGGCAGGTCGGCGACCGCGCGCACGGCCGCCGCGATCTCGGCCTCGCCCACGAGGGCCATGGTGTCCACCGAGATGCGCTCACCGCGCAGGTTGTGGCGGTCGCTCTCGGAGACGGCACCGAGGGCGACCTGGGCCACCTGGGCCCCGCCGCCGATGACGATGACGCGCTTGCCGAAGACCTGGCCCAGGGTGGGGCGGGCGCCGGCCGAGTAGACGCCGGACACGGTCTCCGCCGCCGCCAGTGCCTCCACCGGGCCGAGGTCGCGCAGCTCGATGTCGAAGACACGCGTGATCTCGTCGTCCTCGCCCTTCTTGGTGGCCGGGAAGGAATTGATGGTGACCACGTCGGCGCCAGCTGCGCGGAGCGCCAGCAGCAGCTCCGTCAGATCGGCCGCATCGGTCGCGCGCACCTCGATCGCGGTGAGCACGTTGGCGCCGCTCGGGATGGACGGATCGGGTCTATCTTCTTCGTGGGCGTCGTCGTGCGTACTCATGGGCGCGCATCACTATGGCATAGCCTCGACTCGCCGGTGCCGGGGCATGTATCGTCGGAGGACCATGACCCAGAGCACCCTGACCTCAGCCAGCCCTGCGCTCGGTGGCAAGGCCACCATCCGTGTCGGCATCATCGGCGCCGCCGGCATCGCCGGCGGTGAGCTCGTGCGCCTGCTCGAGCGCCATCCGCGCGTGACCATCGCCGGTCTCCAGGGCCGCGATCGCGATCACCAGCCGCTGAGCGCGAGCCAGCCGCAGCTGGGGCGGACCGGCCACTTCATCGAGACCACGCTGCCGCCGGTGGACGCGGTCTTCATGGCCCTCCCGCACGGCGCCTCCGCGACCCTCGTGCCCGACTTCCTCGAGCAGGGCATCGCCGTGATCGACCTGGGCTCCGACTACCGCCTCAAGGACCCCGCCGAGTACGAGCGCTGGTACGACTACCGCCACCCCTTCCCCGAGCTGCTCGAAGCCGCGGTGTACGGCCTGCCCGAGCAGCACCGCCTCGAGCTGCAGGCGCTCGAGGGTGCCGACACACGGCTGGTGGCCTCGCCTGGCTGCTACCCCACGGCCTCGATGCTGGGCCTCTATCCGCTGGCGCGGGCGGGCCTGATCGCGGACGTCGTCGTGGACGCCAAGAGCGGCGTCTCCGGGGCCGGCCGCTCGGTCAAGGCGGATCTCATGTTCAGCGAGGTCAACGACTCGCTCAAGGCCTATGGCCTGAGCGGGCACCGCCATACCGCCGAGCTGGTGCAGGAGATCCGCGATGCCGGGGCCACGCCCGCAGCCAACCCGGGCGCGGACAGCGTGGGCTTCCAGCCGCACCTGGTGCCCATGAACCGGGGCATCCTGGCCACCGGCCACGTGCGCCCGACACACCCCCTCACGAACGCCGAGCTGCGCGGGCTGTACGACGAAGCCTATGGCGACGAGTACTTCGTGGAGGTCGTCGACGAGGCGCCCGCCACGGGCCACGTGCGCGGCAGCAACTTCGCCCGCGTCTTCGCCCGCTTCGACGAGCGCACCGGGCGGGTGACCACGATCTCGGTCGAGGACAACCTCGTGAAGGGCGCCGCGGGACAAGCCATCCAGGCCTTCAACGTCGTCTTCGGCCTGCCCGAGCCGACCGGTCTCGAGCAGCTCCCCATCGTCCCGTGAAGCCGCTGCCACCACTGTCGGCCGACCTGCCGGCCGTCGAGTACGCGGCACGCCTGCCGCGCGGCTTCGAGGCCTTGGGCACCACGGCCGGCATCAAGGCCTCCGGCGCGCCCGACCTGGCCATCGTGCTGGCGACCGACGGCCCGGCCGCCGTGGCCGCCACCTTCACCACCAACCGCCTGCCGGCAGCGCCGGTGCGCATGGACCGTGAGCACCTGGCGGCCACCGCGCCCGAGGGGCACGGCCGCTACGGCTGGGTGGACGCCATGATGTGCACCTCCGGCTGCGCCAACGCGGCCACCGGTGATGCCGGACTGGCCGACCAGCGCAGCCTGGCCGCGACGCTGGCGGCGCATGCGGGAACCAGGCTCGAGCGCACGCTGGCCATGTCCACCGGGCTCATCGGCACGCGCCTGCCGGTGGCACGCGTGGCCCGCGCGCTCAGCGCCCTGGGTGGCTCGTTCCGCAGCGACGATGAAGCCTTCGCCGACGTGGCCGAGGCCATGCGTACGACCGACTCGCGCGCCAAGATGGCGGCCGTCCGCCTGGAGCTGCCCGACGCGATCGGAGAGCCCACGCCGGTGACCGTCAGCGGCGTCGCCAAGGGCGTGGGCATGATCCACCCGGACATGGCCACCATGCTCTGCTTCGTGCTCACCGACGCGGCGGTGGAGCCGGCGCTGCTGAGCCGGATCCTGCGGCCCATCGTGGCTCGGACCTGGAACCAGACGAGCGTGGACGGCGACCAGTCGACCAACGACTCGGTGCTGCTGGTCGCCTCTGGTGCTGCCGGGGCGGCGCCGCTCGGGGCCGACGCCGAGGCGCTGACGACGTTCAGCCGAGCCCTCGAGGCCGTGTCTCGTTCGCTGGCCCGCCAGCAGGCAGCCGACGGCGAGGGTGCGGCCACCCTCATCACCTGCGTGGTCAGCGGCGCCACCGATGACGCCGCCGCTCGGGCCGCCGCACGCGCGGTCGTCTCGAGTGACCTGCTCAAGGCTGCCGTCCACGGCGCGGACCCCAACTGGGGACGCATCGCCATGGCCGTGGGCAACGCCCGGCTGGCCCCCGCCAGCACGCTCGAGGCGGCGGGCCTGGAGCCGGCCGAGGCGCAGGCGCGGGCCGGCCGGATCGTGGAGCTGGAGCCCGACCGGCTGCGCATCGACATCGAGGGTGTACCCGTGTTCGCGGGAGTGCCCCTCGAGTTCGACAAGCCGGACCTGTCCGGGCGCATGCGGCGAGAAGAGATCGTCATCCGCGTGGACCTCGGTCTCGGCGAAGGGCTCGGCGAGGCCTTCGGCTGTGACCTGACGGAGGCCTACGTGGTCGAGAACTCGGCCTACTCGACGTGAGCGCCGGACCGGTCGTGGTCAAGCTCGGCGGCACCACCATCGTCGAGCAGCAGGACGTCCTGCGCGAGATCGTGGACGAGCGCGCCCGCCGGCCGCTGGTCGTCGTGCATGGCGGTGGCAAGCGCCTGACCGAGTGGCTCGAGCGGATGGGCGTGCAGAGCATGTGGCAAGACGGCCGCCGCATCACCGACGAGGCCGCCCTGGAGGTCTTCCTGGGCGTCATCGGGGGCGTCATCAACGCCGAGCTGACCGAGGCGCTGGGCGGTCTCGGGGCCCACGCGGTGGGCGTGCGCGGCATCGACGGTGGACTCATCGCCGGGCCGCGGGCTACCGGCCTGGGACTGGTCATCAGCCAGCCGGTGGCCGACGCCGCCCTGCTCCGGACCCTGCTCGATGCCGGCTATCTGCCCGTGATGGCGCCCATGGGGCTCGACCCTGATGGCCGCACCTGCAACGTCAACGCCGACGATGCCGCGGCCGCGGTGAGCGCTTCGCTCGGCGGCGAGCTGGTGCTGATGACCGACACCGATGGCGTCCGCGATGCCCACGGTGAGCGCATCCCCGAGCTGACCCGGGACGAGGCGGCTCGGCTCATCGACGCCGGCGTCATCGCCGGCGGCATGGTGCCCAAGGTCTCGTCAGCGTTGCGGGCCTTGGCCCCGGGCTCCGCGGCCGAACGAGCGGTCATCGCCGACGGTCGCGCCGAGCGTGCGCTCCAGCGCGCCCTCCACGAGGGTGCCGGGACGGGCTTCCGGCTGTCGTAGGCTAGGCGGTTCCTGCCACCACGCTGGGCGCACCGGCCGCGGGCGGTAGCAACGCAGCCAGGCGCTCCCTCACCGCCTCGTCGCCAGGTGCCACCTCGATGGGCTCGATGTTCATGGCCCTGGGCAGAGCTGCGGCGGGGAAGGTTCCCTCGGCTTCGGCCTCCGTCTCGATGCGGCGCACATCGATGAGGCGATCGCTCAGCGAAGCGTCTGGTCGGGCCAGCAGATAGCCCTGCGCGACACCGATCTCGAGGTCACGAACGGCCAGGAACTGCTCGGGCGTCTCCAAGCCTTCAGCGACGACGCGCGCATGTTGGCTGAGGGCGGTATCCCGCAGCCTGGCCAGGACCGGCCCGCTGCTGGCCCCCTCCCACATCTGGGTGAGGTCGATCTTGACGATGTCGAAGGGCACGTGTCGCCGCAACCGCTGGTCCGGGTCGTCAGCGTTGACGTCATCCGCAGCCAGACGCAGACCGGATGCGCGCAGTTCCGCCAAGGTGTGGTCCAATCGCTCCCGGTCGTGGACGGGCTCGCCGTCGGAGACCTCCACCACGACACGCCTGGGCGAGATGCCGGCCTCGACGAGGCTGTGGACCAGCCAGCCAGCCTCGAACTCCCGCCCCGCCAGGGTCCGCGCGGAGAGGTTCAGCGAGAGGCTCTGGTTCGGGCTCGCCCGGCGCGCCGCACGCACCACGACCTCCAGGCAGGCCAGGTCCAGCTGGGCTGCGCGGCCCGTGGCGGCGGCGGCGGCGAAGAGCTCCCGGGTGCTCATGCCCGCCTGCGCCGCGTCAGTGCGCACCAGGCCCTCGTAGCCGACGATCCGCCCTGTATGCATCTCCACGATGGGCTGGAACACTGGTCGCAGGTGCCGCGCCGAGAGGACCTTCTCGACGAAGTCGGCCTGCCACGTCTCGGTCACGACGAGCGAGCCGTGCGTCTGGGGCTCGAAGACGGCGATGCTCGAGCGGCCATTGCGCTTGACCCACGCCAATGCTGCCCAGGCCATGCGATAGAGATCGGAGGGGTCCCGCGAGGCCGATGGTGCGCTGGCCACACCGGCGGAGAATGTGCCCGCCTGCTCGTCGGGCGAGGGATATTCGAGGGCGGCCAGTGCCGTGCTGGCGAAGGCCACCGCCTCTTCGGGACCGGCACCGGTCATGAGCACCGCGTACTCGTCACTGCCGATGCGGAAGCTGCGGACTTCGGACCGGGCAGCGTCGCGCAGGATCCCGGCCAGGCGCCCGATCAGCCGGTCGCCCGCCAATGGGCCGAACCTGGCGTTGACCCGGGCGAGCATGTCGACGTCGATGAGCAGCAGGCTGTAGGGCGTGCCATCCCGACGGCAACGTTCCGCCCGCTGCTCGAGCGCGGTGACGAAGGTACGCTGACTGCCCAGGCCGGAGGTCGCGTCCGCGAAGGGATCGGACGAGTCGAACGGATACCGCAGCGGTAGTGCCCCACGCAGGCGCACGGCAACGTCCGGGCGTGCCCAGGGCCGACGCACGATGGCACCGGCCAGGCGGCGGACAGGCCCGACACCAGCCCATGGTGGTGCCGCGAGGGTGGTCGTAGCGTGACTGGCCATGGTGGCTGCTCCCTTGATGACTGACCACCACTTCAACAGGAAGCCTCGACGACGGGTAGTAGGCTGATGCCGCTAGTGCGGCCTGGGACTGTGCATCCAGGCAACGGTCGTCCTCGGAGGCCCGGACCGCACGCACCGGGTGCGGACTCCATCAGGCCGGATCCGGAGTCGGCTACGTATCCTGGTCCGCGGCCTGCATGGATTGCATGACTATGCAATACTTGGTTTCAGGCGCATGTTAATGCAGGACTGCGATCCGCCACAGCGCCCCCGCCCCCCTCGGTCCGATCACGCTCCGGCAGGGGCGTCGCGGGCCAGTTCACACTCGGTTCTGGAGGCAGAAGTGAAGAAGGTCGTGCTCGCCTACTCCGGCGGGCTGGATACATCGGTCGCGGTAGCCTGGCTCAAGGAGCAGTACGGCGCGGAGGTCGTGACCCTGACGGTCGACCTCGGCGGCGACTCGCTACGCGAGAGCGTGGCCGCTCGCGCGATCGCGTCGGGCGCCAGCCGCGCCTACGTCATCGATGGTCGCGATCGCTTCGTGCGCCAGTTCGTGTGGCCCAGCCTCCAGGCCAACGCCCTGTACCAGGGGGTCTACCCGCTGGCGACCGCGCTGGCTCGCCCGCTCATCGCCCAGCTGCTCGTGGAGATCGCCGACAAGGAGCGCTGCGACGCGGTGGCGCACGGCTGCACGGGCAAGGGCAACGACCAGGTGCGCTTCGATGTGGCGGTGCATGCGCTCGACCCGCGACTCGAGGTGGTGGCGCCGATGCGCGTGGGCATGGGCCTGAGCCGCGACGAGGAGATCGATTACGCCATCGCCCGCGGCATCAAGATCCCCATCACCAAGGAATCGCCCTACTCCATCGACGTCAACCTGTGGGGACGCTCCTGTGAGACCGGCGTGCTGGAAGATCCCTGGATCACCCCGCCAGCGGACGCCTACGAGTGGACCGTGGCCCCGAGCGACGCACCCGATATCCCGGCCGAGCTGACCATCGGCTTCGAGGGCGGCGTGCCCGTCTCGCTCGACGGCGAGGCACTCTCGCCGGTGGAGCTGGTGGAGCAGGTCCATGAGCTGGGCAGCAAGCACGGCGTCGGCCGCATCGACCACGTCGAGGATCGGCTGGTGGGGATCAAGAGTCGCGAGATCTACGAGGCACCCGCGGCGACCATCCTGCATGCCGCGCACGCCTCGCTCGAGGGGCTCACGCTCTCCAAGGAGCAGCTGCGCTTCAACCGCCTCGTGGCCGACGAGACCGCGCAGGCGACATACGACGGCATCTGGTTCAGCGCCCTGCACCGCGACCTGCGCGAGTACGTGGCCTCGAGCCAGCGCGTGGTCAACGGCCAGGTGCGGATGCGGCTGGAGAAGGGCAATGCCTACGTGGTCGGCCGGCGCAGCGATGACTCGCTCTACGACCGCACCCTTGCCACCTACGACTCCGACGATGCCTACGATCACGCGGCATCGGTGGGCTTCATCAAGATCTTCGGCCTGCCCCTGCGCACCGAGGCGGCCCGCCACGAGTCGGCCTGGACCTGGACCGAGCCGATGCTGGGCGAGCTGCCGGTGGAGGTCGCGGAAGCTCCCGTCGAGGTCTGACCGATGAAAGCCTGGGGCGGCCGCTTCGCGGCGGAACCTGACGCGAATGCGGCCGACTTCGGGCGCTCCATCGAGGTGGACGCCGAGCTCGCCATCGAGGACATCACCGGCTCGCTGGCCCACGTGGCCGGCCTCTGCCGCGCTGGCCTCCTGACGGCCGACGAAGCCGGGGTCATCGGCGATGGCCTGCGCGCCATCGCCGATGACGTGCGTGCCGGCACGATCGCGTGGGACCCGGCCCACGAGGACATCCACATGAACGTGGAGATGGAGCTCGCCTCGCGCATCGGCCCCGTGGCCGGCAAGCTTCACACCGGTCGCTCGCGCAACGACCAGGTGGCCACCGACCTGCGCCTCTACCTGCGCCGCCGGATCGATGCCCTCGACGCCGCCATCGCCGGCCTCGAAGGGGCGCTCGTCAGGCTGGCTCAGCAGCATCGTGATGCGGTCATGCCCGGCCACACGCACGTCCAGCCGGCTCAGCCGGTGCTCTTCGCCCACCACCTCCTGGCCTATGTGGAGATGCTCGAGCGCGACCGCGGCAAATTCGCCGATGCCCTCGCTCGAGCCTCGCTCTCGCCGCTCGGCTCGGGGGCGCTCGCGGGCGCGGGTTTCGCGCTCGACCGCGAGGCGACCGCGGCCGATCTCGGTTTCAGCGGCGTGACCCACAACTCCATCGACGCGGTGGGCGACCGTGACCCGGTGGTCGAGACGATCAGCGCGGCGGCCCTGGCCATGGCCCACCTCTCGCGCCTGGCCGAGGAGATCGTGTGGTGGGCCAACCCCAACTTCGGCTTCATCCGGCCCGCTGACGCCTGGTCCACCGGCTCTTCGATGATGCCCAACAAGCGCAACCCGGACCCGGCCGAGCTGGTCCGCGGGCGCACGGCCAGGGTCAGCGGGCACCTGCTCACGGTGCTGACCCTGATCAAGGGCCTGCCCGCTGGCTACCAGCGTGACCTGCAGGAGGACAAGCCAGCGCTGATCGACGCCCTGGCCACGCTCGAGTCATCGCTGCGAGTGATGGCCGGCATGGTGGCCACGCTGCAGGTGGACGAGGCGCGCATGCTGGCCGCTGCCACCGCGGGTCACACCACCGCCACCGCCGTGGCCGACGAGCTGGTGGAGCTGGGCGTGCCCTTCCGCGAGGGCCACCACATCGTGGGTTCACTGGTGGCTCGCGCCGAGGCGGCCGGCATCGAGCTCACCGGCCTCTCCGACCGCGACATCGCCGAGGTGCTGGCGACGGCCGACGACCCCATCGCGCGGTCCGCCGGGGCGGACCCGGCCGTGGCCAGCCGGCTGCGGGCAGCAGCGGAGCTGGAGAACGCGCTGGCCCGACCGGATGTGATCGGCGGGACCGCCCCGGCTCGAGTCCAGGCCGAGCTGGATGCGGCGGCCACGCGCCTGGGCCTCGATGCCGCGGTCGACCCGGCAGGCGGGCCGTTAGAATGAGAGGCCATCGGTTCGCCACCTTGAGCGCGGAGGTCCACCGCCGCGCCCCGGGGGGCCCGCGAGGGGTGTCAGGCGAGTACCGGTCCATGCAGCAGCCTGAGGTGACCCGAACGTGACCCTGACCTCCGCTCGTCCCAGCCACGACATCGGCGGGACCGTCATCCCCAACCTTTCGGTGCCCCAGCTGTACGAACGCGCGCTGCGTGATGACGAGGGCATGATCGCAGCCGGCGGTCCACTGGTGGTGCGGACCGGCGCCCACACCGGCCGCTCGCCCAAGGACAAGTTCATCGTGGCCGAGCCCAGCAGCCACGACAAGATCTGGTGGGGCCCGGTCAACAGCGAGATCAGCGAGGAGCACTACGACCGGCTCCGCGCTCGCCTGCTGGAGTACCTGGCGGACAAGCAGCTCTATGCGCAGGATCTCTACATCGGCGCCCACGAGGACCACCAGCGCAGCCTGCGCGTCTACACCGAGTCGGCCTGGGCCAGCATCTTCGCGCGCAATCTCTTCCGCCGCCCATCGGACGCGGACCTCGAGGGGTTCGAGCCCAACTTCACCATCATCGACGTGCCCAGCTTCGAGGCCGATCCGGCCACGGAAGGCACGCGCTCGGGCACGGCCATCCTGCTCCACCTGCAGCGGATGGAGATCATCATCGTGGGCACCGCCTACGCGGGCGAGATCAAGAAGTCGGCCTTCACGGTCATGAACTACCTGCTGCCCGACGAGGGCGTGCTGCCCATGCACTCGTCGATCAACGTGGGCGACGACGAGGATGACGTGTGCATCTTCTTCGGCCTCTCAGGCACGGGCAAGACGACGCTCTCGGCAGACCCGCAGCGCAAGCTCATCGGGGACGATGAGCACGGTTGGGGCGAGGGCTACAGCTTTAACTTCGAGGGCGGCTGCTACGCCAAGACCATCCGCCTGAGCCCGGTCTACGAGCCTCAGATCTACGCCACCACGGAGCGCTTCGGGACCATCCTGGAGAACACCGACCTGGACGCGGACACGCGCGTCCTCGATCTGGACTCGGACCGCCTCACCGAGAACACGCGCGCGGCCTACCCGCTCTTCTTCATCGACCACGCCGAGCCGAGCGGAGTGGCGCGCGGTGCGCGCAACGTCATCTTCCTGACGGCCGATGCCTTCGGCGTGCTGCCCCCGCTCAGCCGGCTCACCCGCGACCAGGCGGCCTACCACTTCATCAGCGGCTACACCGCCAAGCTGGCCGGCACCGAGGTCGGGGTGAAGGAGCCGTCAGCCACCTTCTCCGCCGGTTTCGGCGCTCCCTTCCTGCCCCGCCACCCGGGTGACTACGCGAGCATGCTCGTCGAGCGGCTGGAGCGCTACGACGTGCCCGTCTGGCTCATCAACACCGGCTGGACGGGCGGCCCCTACGGCGTGGGCCAGCGCATGAACATCGCGCACACCCGAAGCATGGTCCACGCGGTCCTCGACGGCACCCTCGAAGGCGTCGAGATGGTGACCGACCCCGTCTTCGGCGTGGCGGTCCCGACGCAGGTCCCGGGGGTGCCGGAGGACGAGCTCTTCCCGCGCCGCACCTGGTCCGACCCGGCAGCCTACGACGAGGCGGCCAACCGCCTGGCAGCCATGTTCCAGGCCAACTTCGAGGCCTACGCCGACGGTGCCAACGAGGCCGTGCGGGCCGCGGGCCCGGTGCCGGCTAAGGGCTGACCCCGGATCCCGCGCGGCCCGGCCTTCAGGCGGGCTCGGACCGTTCCCGCGAGACGATCACGCCCCCACCGTCGAGCACGACCTCCGCCGGCACGGGGTGCGAGAGGAAGAAGGGCATCGACTCGCTGTAGCCGTAGGCGCCCGCGTCGAGCACGGCCAGGAGGTCGCCCGCGGACGGGCGTGGGGCCGGGACGTCCGCGGCCAGGATGTCCAGCCCGGTGCACAGCGGACCCACCAGGTCGATCCGCGCATCAGCCTGCCGCTCGGCTGGGGCCCCCACGGCCACCACCCGGTGATCCTGGCCCACGAGGCGTGGGCGCAGCAGGTGGTGGACGCCCCCGTCGCTGATGGCCACCACGCGCCCACCTCGCTCCTTGGTGCGCACGACCCGGCACAGATAGACGCCCGCGGGGCCGACCAGCCAGCGGCCGGGCTCGAGCAGGAGGCGCGCGCCCCGGAGGGCGGGGCGGCCGCGCCAGCCCTCGAGCTCTCGCTCCAGGCCGGCTCCCAGGGCAGCCAGGTCCAACTCGGCCTCGGCGGCGGCGTAGGGGATCCCGAGCCCGCCGCCGGCGTCAAGGAGCTCGATCTCGATGTCGTGGGCGGCGGCGATGGCCAGGGCGCGCCGGGCAAGGTCGGCCACGCCCGCCAGCAGCAGGCCCGCATCGCGCACGTTGGAGGCGCCGAAGGCGTGGAACCCGCGCAGGACCAAGGGGCCGTCGGGTGCCAGCACGCGGCTCGCTCGCAGTCGCAGCACGGCCTCGTGGGCCTCGCGGTCGGTGAGCCCGAACTTGACGTTGCCGGGGGCACTGATGATGGGCAGGCCCTCGGCCTCCCCCTCGGTCGCCAGGCGCAGCAGCAGGCCCTGGCCAGTCCTGGCGCTGCCGACCAGTCCGATGAGCGCGTCGAGCTCCTCGAGCGACTCGAGCGTGATCGCACGTACGCCCGCCGCCAGCGCCGCGGCCAGCTCGGCGTCGGTCTTGCCGGGGCCGGTGAAGACGACGTGTTCGGGCCTGAACCCAGCTCGCAGCACGGCCCGCAGCTCGCCGCCCGAGGCCACGTCAGCGCCGAGGCCACTGGCCCGGATGGCCGAGAGCACCGCCGGTGAGGCGTTGGCCTTGACGGCATAGGCGACCTCGACCATCCCCGGCAGGGCCGCGCGCAGGGCACCCGCGCGGGCGCGCAAGACAGCCCCGTCGTAGACGTAGAGGGGGCTGCCATGGGCCTCGACCAGGGCCACCGGATCGTGACCCGCGACCCTGGCGCCGACCTCGATGGCCAGCCCATCGCGCTGGGACGGATGGCTCACCGCAGGGCGGCCTCCAGGGCCACCCGCGCGGCGGTGCCTGCGTCTCGATACTTGACGATGAGCGGGGTGCTCAGGGCCAGGCCGCGCTGGCGGGCCCAGTCGCTCGGGGCCGGACGCGTGCCCGGCACCACGACCGCGTCCGCTGGCACGACCAGTGGATCGTCAGCCGTGCCCGCCAGCTCCCGCTCGTGCACGAGGTCGTAGAGGCGGCTCTGGCCGGTGAGGATCGTGCCCGCTCCGACCACGGCCGCACGGCTGACGGTGATGCCCTCGTAGAGGCCCGCACCACCACCCACGAAGGCGCCGTCCTCCACGATGACCGGGCGTGCGCCGGCCGGCTCGAGCACGCCGCCGATCTGGACCGCGGCGCTGAGATGGACCCCCTCCCCCACCTGCGCGCACGAGCCCACCAGCACATGCGAGTCGATCATCGTCCCCCGCCCGACCCAGGCGCCGATGTTGGCGTAGGACGGCGGCATCAGCGTGACACCCGGCTCGAGGTGGACACCGCTGCGCACGGCCGTCCCGCCGGGCACCACGCGCCAGGGGGCGCCGGCCGCGGAGGCGCGGCGTGCGGGAGCACTGTCGAGCAGGTCGAGCAGGCCGTAGGCCGCCTTGTCCCGGGCGGCCAGGATGGGTCCATCACGCAGGTCGGCCATGCCGGGCAGGCGGAAGCCGAGCAGGATCCCGGTCTTGACCCACGGATCCACCCGCCAGCCACCACCCACCCTCGCGTCCGGGGTGGCGGCGCGGATCGACCCGGCCTCGAGGGCCTCGACCAGCTCCGCCACCAGCACGCGCACCTCCTCGAGCAGGTCGCTCGGCGGATCTCCGGCCGCCTCGGTCCAGGCGACGTCGGCAGCTCGGACCCGGGCCGCCAGCCCGGCGCGGTCGGGCGAGCCCGGCTCGCTCTCCTCCATGGTCATGCGACCGCCTCGGTCGCCGTCTGCAGCAGGCCCAGATCGGCCAGGACAGCGCGGACCTGGGCTCGGTTGGCCTCGTCGAGCGGCATCATGGGCATGCGCAGGGCATCGGTGATGAGGCCCATCTCGGCCATCGCCGCCTTCACCGGCGAGGGGCTGGTGGTGATGAAGTTGACACGCATGAGGTCAAGGTAGCGGTAGTGGATCTCGCGGGCGGTGACCATGTCGCCACGGGCGGCGGCGGCACACAGCTCGACCATCGCGGACGGGACCTCGTTGGACGCCACCGAGATGACGCCATCGCCGCCGACACCCATGACGGGCAGGGTCCAGCTGTCGTCACCCGAGAGGACCGCGAAGCCAGCGGGGCGTTCGCGCACGATGGTCATGATCTGCTCCATGTTGGCCGACGCCTCCTTCACGGCCACGATGCCCGGATGCTCCGCCAGGCGCATGAGCGTGGCGGCCGCGACGTTGCCGCCCGTGCGTCCGGGCACGTTGTAGACCACGACCGGCAGGCCGCCCTCGTCGGCGACGGCCCGGTAGTGGGCCTCCAGCATGCGCTGGTCGGGCTTGTTGTAGTAGGGCGAGACCACGAGGGCAGCATCGGCCCCCAGGGCGGCCGCCGCCCGCGTGTAGGTGATGGCGTGCTCGGTGACGTTGGAGCCGGTGCCGGCGATGACCGGGACGGTCCCGGCGAGGCCGCGGCGACGGACCGTCTCCACGGTCAGGGCGATGACGCGCTGGTCCTCCTCGGCGGAGAGCGTGGGCGACTCGCCGGTGGTGCCCACCGGTACCAGTCCGTTGATACCGGCGTCGAGCTGGCGCTCGACCAGCGCGACGAGGGTCTCTTCGTCGAGCGAGCCGTCGGCGTGCATGGGCGTGACGAGCGCAGTGATGGCGCCGTGCAGGGTCGGGGTCGTGGCCATGGTCGTGTTCCTTTCGATGAAGCTCAGGCGGTCCGTTCCCGGACCAGGTCGGTGAAGGCGGTGATGCCGGTGCGCGTGGGCTGTTCCATGAGCGTGTCCGCCGCGAGCAGGGCTCCGGCCACGTACGCGCTGCGGTCGCGGGCCTCGATGCGCACCTGCAGCGACTCGCCGGGGCCGTCGAAGCCGACGGTGTGGGTCCCGGGGTGGCTGCCGGCGCGCAGGGCCACGATCTCCAGCACGGCAGGATCCGGCACACCCGACCCGTCGGCCAGGCGCGCCTCGCGCTTCGCCTTCAGGAATGGGACCAGTCGGTTGGCCACGGCCAAGGCGGTCCCCGAGGGCCGGTCAGCCTTGGCCGCCCGGTGCTGCTCGAAGAGGTAGGGGTCGTAATCGGTGAAGGGGCCGAAGAGCCGGGCCGCGTACTCCGCGATCTCGCCGAAAAGGACGGCCCCGAGGCTGAAGGTGGGAGCGACGACGGCACGCGAGCCGGACTCGTCGATCAGGCGCACGAGCCGGCGGCCGGTCTCGGTGTCGGTGGTCCAACCGGTGGTGCCGATGACGAAGGCCCGGCAACCTGCCTCGAGCCCGAGGCTGATATGCCTGAGCAGGGTGGAGTCGTGGCTGAACTCGAAGGCGACGTCGACCGGCCCGACCTCAGACGCTGCGGGGTAGCCCGACGCTCGCCCGGCCACGGCCGCGACCTCGTCCCCGCGCGGCGCCAGTCCGCTCGCGATAGCCCGGCCCATGTTGCCGCTGCCGGTGATCAGTGCTCGCATCATCGAAGTCCTCGTCGTCGGTCGGATGGTGGGTGTCAGCGCTGCGGGACCGGCTCCGAGCCAAACAAAAAGACCGCAGTCACCTCGATCGGTGTCTGCGGCCCTCGGAGCCGGCCTGGCGGCCCCGAGTCGGTCTCCCGAGCGAAGTCGCCTAGGCCACTGCCTCCAGGCAGGGCCGCGCGTGCTTCGGCTTGGGGAACCACAGATGGGTCATCAGGTGACGCAGTGTGGCGGACGGTCGCGGCCACGTCAAGTCGGGACGGGAGCCCTGTGAACGGCCAGCGTAACTGTCAGCTCCAAGGGGCCAGCGACTTCGTCGCCCTCGAACACATGGAGACGAGGGAGGCGATCACGTTGGACCAGCGAGCACAGCAGCGGCTGTATGTCCTCAACCACATCCTCGCGGGCGAGCTGGCCGCGGCCGAGGCCGCTCGCTATCCGCACCTCTCGGTGCGCTCGGTCCGCCGGCTCCTCGCCCGCTACCGGGACGAGGGCGCGGACGCCTCGTCGCTATCGCCCCACCACGCCTCGAATGCCGAGAGGGTCGGGGCGATCGGCTCGGACCGGGCGTCCGAAGCCGTGCCGGCGAGCACGTCGAGCGTCTTGAGACCATTGCCCGTGATGACCAGCACGGTCTCCTCCTTGCGGCTGATCCAGCCCTCGTCGATGGCCCGCCGCAGGGCAGCGAGGGTCACGCCGCCGGCGGTCTCGGTGAGGATGCCCTCCGTCTCGGCGAGGAGGCGGATGCTGTCGGTGGTGGTCTCGTCGGGTACCCCCAGGATGGCGGCGCCGCTGTCGCGAGCCTGGCGTATGGCATAGCTGCCGTCGGCCGGGGATCCGATGGCGAGCGAGCGCACGATGGTGTCCGGCCGCTCCACGGGGCGGACGATCTCGCTGCCGGCCGCGAAGGCCGTGGCGATGGGGCTGCAGCCGTCGGCCTGCCCGCCGAAGAAACGCACGGACTCGTCGTCGAGCAGTCCGACGGCCACCAGCTCGGCGAAACCGCGCTTGAGCTTGGTGTACATCGAGCCCGAGGCCAGCGGCGCCACCAGCACGTCGGGTGCGCGCCAGCCCAGCTGCTGGGCGATCTCGAAGGAGATGGTCTTGGAGCCCTCGGCGTAGAAGGGACGCAGGTTGACGTTGAGCACCGCCCAGCCTTCGAGCTCGTCGCTCAGCTGGAGGCACAGTCGGTTGACATCGTCATAGGGGCCGTCGACACGCACCACGGTGGCCCCGAGCGCCTGGGCCTGGGCCACCTTGGCCGCTTCCAGGTCGGCGGGGATGAAGACCACCGCGCGCAGCCCTTGCGCCGCGGCAGCTGCCGCCACCGCCGCCGAGAGGTTGCCGGTCGAGGCACAGGCGAGCGTGTGGAAGCCCCAGGCCTTGGCCCGCGCCGCAGCCACCGACACGGGCCGGTCCTTGAAGGAGAGCGTGGGGTTGCGAGAGTCGTCCTTGACCCACAGGCGTTCGAGGCCGATCCGCGCCGCCAGGCGCGGAGCCTCGATCAGCGGGGACTGCCCCACGCGCAGCCCGCCCGACGGCAGCTCGGTCACGGGCAGGAGCTCGGCGTATCGCCAGACCGTGGCCTCGCGGGCGTCGAGTACGTCCCGGCTCAGGCGGGAGCCGATGGCGGCAAGGTCATAGACCGGCTCCAGCGGGCCGAAGCAACGGCTGCACACGAAGACGGGTCCGTCGGGTGTGTCCGTGCCGCAGGCGCGGCAGCGCAGGCCCGTATAGCCGGGCACGAAGTCAACCCTGCCGCCGGGTGTCTGGCTCAGGCCCCCGAAGGGGCCGGTGTGGGCGTCGCCGGTGAGGGGTTGCGGGCGGGTAGCGATCTGCGTCATCAGGGGGGATCCTCTCGGTCGATGAGCGGCCGAACTCGGCCTGGGCTGCTCAGGAATCACGAAGGCCGCGACCTTCGTGCGTCGGTCGCGGCCCCGGGGATCCGGTCTGATGGGCGTCGCTCGTGGGCGCGCTCCCTCAGACCCCGACCGATCCCGGCGGGGCCTCGGGCATCGCCATGCGAGTACCGTGCGGCTGCATCACCGCGAACCATAGCAGGCTCCTGGGAGGAATGACAAGGCCGCTACTCATATATGCATGATGTGCTCGTCCCTCGGCCCGGCCTCACGCTCAGGACTGCATAGTGATACGCCCGGGGTCTGTATACTCACTCACCATGAACCCCGCCCGAACCGAGACGTCCGCGCGTGCTCTCAAGCGAGCCCGGCAACGGTCGTTGCGGGAGCTGGTGTCGTCCCGGGTGGTGGCCAGCCAGCATGAGCTGGTGAGCCTGCTCGAAGCCCAGGGGTTCGCGGTGACGCAGGCTACGGTCAGCCGGGATATCGCTGAGCTGGGACTGGTCAAGGTGGCCTACCATGGGCGTCACATCTACGCGTGGCCAGGCGACCTGAGCGCGCTGCCTGCGGACGACAGGGACGAACGATTGCGTCGCGTGCTCGCGGAGTATCCGATCAGGATCGGCCGCTCGGGACTGACGCTGCTGCTGATCTCCGAGGCTGGCGTGGCCAACGCCATCGGCCAGGCCATCGACGAATTGAGCTTCGAGGAGCAGGAAGGCACCCTCGCGGGCGACAACACCATCCTGGTGCTGTTCGCGGATGCGGGCCGTCTGGACGAGTGGCTGGCCCGGTTCGAGGCGCTGCGAGCGACGGTGATGACGAGGGGTAGCAGACCATGACCATGCCAGGTGGAGAGCCCGGCCAGAGCCCGGCCGGGCCAGCGCTCAAGATCCTGGTGGTCGACGACGAGCCCGCCATGGTCGGTGCCCTCGGTGCGCTGCTGGGCCAGGCGGGTCATCGGATCATCGCCGCCTACGACGGCGACGAGGCGCTGCGCCGCTTCCGCGACGATGAGCCCGACCTGGTGCTGCTGGACCTGGCCATGCCGGGCATGGATGGCGCCACGGTCTGCCGCCGCATCCGCGACGTGAGTGACACGCCCATCATCGTGGTCTCGGGCGAGCATGATCAGGCAGCGACCGTGGAGCTGCTCGACACCGGCGCCGACGACTACGTGCGCAAGCCATTTCGTGCCGAGGAGCTGCTGGCCCGGGTCCGGGCCGTCTCCCGCCGCGCCAGCGGCAGCCGCGGCGAGCGCGGCAAGGGCGATCCCTCCGGCTACGAGCTCGACCGACGACGCCACGAGATCCGTTGGCAGGGTACGGCCCTGCCCACGACCGTCACCGAGTATCGACTGCTGCAGGCGATGGTGGAGCGGCTGGGCGAGGTCGTGCCGCATGAGGAGCTCCTCGCGGCCGGCTGGCCCGACGTGCCCGATCCCGATCCGCTGTGGCTGAAACCGCACCTGGCACGGCTGCGCGAGAAGCTGGTGGCCGCGGGCGCGCCCGTGCCCCTGGCCGTACGCGGCGTGGGCTACCGACTCGACGCCTGAAACTCGCCCGCAACCGAAGGTGCACCGCCGGGTTACCGCATCCGGACCCTCCTGTTGCTGACGTGACCTGCGCGGGTTCCTAAGGTCCGGTGTGGAGGGGCGGGCAGACCACGCCCGTGAGCTCAAGGGGCTGACCCCACGCAAGAGGGACCATCTCGATGATCGACACTGGCGACACCGCCTGGATGCTCATGTCCACAGCACTGGTGATGCTGATGCTGCCAGGGCTGGCGCTCTTCTACGGCGGGCTCGTGCGCGCCAACAACGTCCTCTCGACCATCATGCACAGCTTCTTCGGGCTGGCCATCGTGACGGTGGTGTGGGTGGTCGTCGGCTTCAGCCTGGCCTTCGGCACCTCGATCGGCGACCTCGGCATCGTGGGCGGCTTCGACTACGTCCTCTTCCAGGGCGTGGGTATGGCCCCGGCCGAGGGCAGCACCATCCCCTTCGTCCTCTTCGCCACCTTCCAGATGATGTTCGCGGCCATCACACCGGCCCTCATCAGCGGCGCCTTCGCCGAGCGCAAGCGCTTCGCCGCGTTCGTCGTCTTCACCGTGGCCTGGTCGCTGCTCATCTACTCGCCCATGGCCCACATGGTCTGGGGCGGCGGCATCCTGGCCCAGCTGGGCGCGCTCGACTTCGCCGGCGGCACCGTGGTCCACATCGCCTCGGGCGTGTCAGCCCTGGTGGTGGCCCTGGTCATGGGCCGCCGACTGCGGGGCCACCACGTGGAGCCCCACGACGTTCCCATGACGGTGCTGGGCGCGGGCCTGCTCTGGTTCGGCTGGTTCGGCTTCAACGCCGGCTCCGCCCTTGGCGCCAACGAGCAGGCCGCGCAGGCCCTCATGGTCACCACCGTGTCGGCCGCCGCCGGCGTGCTCACCTGGGTGGGCGTCTCCTACCTGACCAACCGCAAGGTCAGCGTCGTTGGCGCCGCCGCCGGTGCGGTCGCCGGGCTGGTGGCCATCACTCCCGCTGCGGGCTACGTCGAGGTCGGCGGCGCGCTGGTCCTGGGCCTGGTGGCGGGCGCCCTCTGCTTCGGCATCACCCTGCTGCGCGAGCGCCTCGCCATCGACGACTCGCTCGACGTCTTCTCGGTGCACGGTGTCGGCGGCATCTGGGGCGCCATCGGCACGGGCGTCTTCGCGGTCGCCGCGGTCGGTGGCGTGTCCGGCCTCATCGACGGCGACCCGCAGCAGCTCCTCATCCAGATCGTGGCCACGGTCTTCACCGTCGTCTTCGCCGGCGTGGGCACCTTCGTCATCATCAAGGTCATCGACGTGGCCATCGGGCTGCGCGTGACCGAAGAGACCGAGCAGGCGGGGCTCGACGTGTCCGTGCACGGCGAGACGGCCTACGTGCCGTGGGCCGGGACCGTCGACGGCACGCTGCCCGCGAGCGTGGCCGAGCCGGGGCTGTAAACCCGACCCCCTCCTAGCGGGCGGAGCCGACGTAGCGCAGGCGCAGCACGAACTGCGAGCCGTAGGGCGCACGCGACTCGACGGTCAGCTCCCCGTCCATGGAGCGCGCCAGCCGGCGGGCGGCGAAGAGGCCGATGCCGGCGCCGCGCGGTGAGTCGTCGAGTCGCACGAACGGCTCGAAGATGCGCTCGCGCTGGAGCTCGGGGATGCCCGGCCCATCATCGGTGACCGCGACGAAGGCGGAGTCGCCCTCGCGCCAGCCATAGATGTTGATGGAGCCCCGGGCGGGGGCGTACTTGGAGGCATTCTCCAGGAGGTAGCCCAACAGGCGGCCGAGCATCTCGCTGGAGGCGAGGGCCACCAGCGGCTCGTCGCGCATGCTCAGCTCCAGGCTCCGCCCGCGCAACATGGGCGCCACCTCACGCATGACCTTGGCGACTTCAGCGCTCAGGTCGATGGGCACCAGCTCGGTCGGCACGTCGGGCATGACGCGCACGCTCTCGAGGATGTCGTCGACGGTCTCGTCGAGTCGATCGACCTGGTTGAGGGCCTCGACCTCCCAGTCGGTGGCGGCGGCGCTGCCGCCCTCACGCGCGGCGCTGCCGAGCAACTCCACGTACGCACGCACCACCGCCAGGGGCGTTCGCAGGGCATGGGTCACCACGGCCACGAGCTTGGCCCGAGCCTCGTCGATGGCCCGCAGCTGCTCCAGCTGGCGCTCGGCCTCCACGTGCAGGCGGCTCTTCTCGACGAGACCCGCGAGCATGCCCGCGAGCGCCTCGAGGAAGCCGATGTCGGCCGGACGGAAGTCACGGTGCTCAGCGGTCTGGATGTTGAGCACGCCGACCACCTGCTCCTCCCACACCAGTGGCACCGAGCAGAACGAGGTCAGACGGTCCTGGTCCACGCCGCGGATCCAGGCGAAGCGCTCGTCCTGGTGGACGTCGGGACTGATGACCGTGAGGCGCGTCTGGGCCGCAAGACCGGTGATGCCCTGGCCCATCTCCATGCGCGCCACACCGACGGCGTCCTGGTCCAGCCCGTTGGTGGCAGCCAGGGTCAGGCCGCTGCCGTCCCGGTCGGTGATGTAGAGGGAGCAGACGTCGGCACGCGAGGCGGCCCGAGCCCGGTCGATGACCGTGCCCATGAGGTCCTCCCACGTTCGCGCGCTCGCCGCCAGGTGGGCCACGTCAGCGAGGAAGCTGATCTCGTCAAGGCGGGCGGCGGGATCGCGAGGTGTGCCGGTCATGGCCAGATGGTACGCGGGCGGGCCGCGTGCGAACCGCGAGCACCGGCTGCGCAGAGCTGCCATCCTGCCGAACGGCCCGGGCGGTCGCGCGCATCGGCGGCTGTCTCGATCCTGTGCCTGGCCCATCATGCGCCGCATGACCCGTTTCGATACCAAGCTCGTCCACCTCGGGCGCACGTCGGCGGACGCGGCCCGTACCGTCAACCCTCCCCTGGCTCGTGCGAGTACCGTGCTCTTCGAGTCGCTGGCCCAGCTGCACGAGGCCCGCGCTGCTGTTCCCTACGACACCCCTCGGTACGGGATCTACGGCACGAGCACCACCTTCGAGCTGCAGACGGCCATGGCCCAGCTCTGCGCTGCCGACTCCTGCATCGCCACCGGCAGCGGGCTCACCGCCATCGCGGCCACGCTCTCCGCACACGCCACTCCCGGGAGCCGGGTGCTGATCCAGGGCGACGTCTATGAGCCGGCGCGGAACTTCGCCGAACGGGAGCTGACCGGGCACGCAGAGGTGCGGTTCTTCGACACCGTCGAGGAGCTGGAGCTTTTGGCCGACCGCGAGACCAGCCTCGTCTTCATCGAGGTGCCCACCAGCCTGACCATGCGGGTCATCGATGTCGGCCGCGTGGTGTCGATCGCGCGACGCGTGGGCGCACCGGTGGCCTGTGACTCGACCTGGGGCACGCCGCGCTTCTTCGACGCCCACGGCCTGGGCGTGGACATCTCGATCCACGCTGCGACCAAGTACGTGGGCGGCCATAGCGACCTGATGCTGGGGCTGACCACGGGCAGCTACGAAGCCCTGGAGCCGACGCGCGAGTGGTGCGTGCGCCATGGCTCCACGGTCGCGCCCGATGTCTGCTGGTTGGGGCTGCGTGGCCTGCGTACCTTGAGCGTGCGCCTCGAGCGACACCAGTCGAGCGCGCTGGAGGTGGCCACTTGGCTGGAGCGGCAGCCGGAGGTGACGCGGGTGCTCTACCCGGCGCTCGCGAGCGATCCCGACCACGAGCTCTGGCAGCGCCAGTTCAGCGGCGCTCCGGGGCTCTTCTCCTTCGAGCTGCGAGCATGTGACCAGGCCGCCTACACCCGCTTCATCGAGGCGCTGGACCTGTTCGGCCTGGGCGCCAGCTGGGGCGGCTTCGAGAGCCTCGTCCTGCCGGCGCTGCCCCACGCCCGGCGCGGACTCGAGCCGCAGCCCGATAGCGGCCGCCTGGTACGCCTGCACGTCGGGCTGGAGGATCCTGCTGACCTGATCGCGGACCTGCGCCAGGCGTTGGGGAAGCTGTGAGCGCCCGACGGGACGACGCCGCGCAACGGGAGTACGACCGCTTCGGACCGTGGCTGCTGGAGGTCTCGGCAGACGATCCGGTGCCGCCCCTCTTCGCACCTCACTGCGCCCTCGCTGACGAGCCCATCCTGCAGCTGAAGGTGCCACGGCAGATCACCCGACGCGAGGCCCACCCGGGCATGGACCTGTACGACTACCTGGTCACCCTCTACGGAGGCGAGATGGTGGTCCTCGAGCGCGACGGGCAGGAGGTCCGCAAGCGCACCATCGCCTACACCGACATCAGGCAGCTGGCGGTGCAGGAGGACCTGTTGCGAGGCCGGCTCCACCTGGGCCTCCCGCAGACGCCACTGGCGCTTCCCTTCAACACCGTGTCCAACGAGGTCATCGCGCGGGTGGCAGGGATCATCCGCGAGCGCTACCGCCCACGGGCCGAGCGGCTGGTCGCGCCGCCGTCGACCGAGGCCGGCGAGGCGCTGAGCTTCGCCTTCGAGCACCTGCTCAAGGAGCAGCGATCCGACGACCCGCAGGTGGTCGCGACCCTGAGGCAGCCCCAGCGATCACTACGCGATACCGAGCGGAACGCCTGGCGCCGGATCGTCTTCGGGATCATCGACCGACGGCTGCTCGAGTCGATGCACCTGACCGACGGACTGGAGCTCCACGTCTTCGACCGCGGCCGCAGCTACGCGCACCGCTGGGAGAGCGTCTACGGTCGGCGCGAGACGTTCATGCCGCTGGCCAACCTGACTGGCGTGGAGTGGCGGGCGGGCGGCGCAGGGCCGTCCAGCCTGACCATCTCCACCGCCGGTGGCACGAACTCGTGGGCGCTCCTGGGTCGCGACGAGGAAGCCGCCGACTATGTGGCCTGGCTGCGGACGGCGATGGCTACTCGTCGCGGATGAGGCGCTTGCCGTAGCTCACCACGGGTTCGAGACGGTAGCCGATGGCCTCGTAGAAACACCGCGCCGCCGCGTTCCCGTCGGGCACCTGCAGGTTGATCCTGGGGCAGCCGGCGTCGAGCAGGAGGGCCTCTGCGCGCTCGTCAGGCCAGGTTCGGCGCCAGCCAGCGTTCGGCCTCCTCGATGGTCCAGCCCTTGCGGGCGGCATAGTCCTCGAGCTGGTCCCGGTCGATCTTGCCCACGCCGAAGTAGCGTGCCTCGGGGTGCCAGAGGTAGAGCCCGCTGACCGACGCCGCGGGCAGCATGGCCATCGATTCGGTCAGCTCCATGCCGGCCCCTGACCCAGCCTCGAGCAGGGCGAAGAGCGTGGCCTTCTCGGTGTGGTCCGGCAGCGCGGGATAACCCGGTGCCGGACGGATGCCCTGGTAGGCCTCGGCGATGAGGGCCGCGTTGTCGAGGGTTTCGTCAGCCGCGTAGCCCCACCACTCACGCCGCACGCGCTCGTGCATGTGCTCGGCGAAGGCCTCGGCCAGCCGATCTGCCAGGGCCGTGAGCAGGATGGCCGAGTAGTCGTCGTGCGCGACCTCGAAGCGTGCCCTGGCCTCGGCCAGCCCATGGCCGGCCGTGACGGCGAAGGCGCCGATGAAGTCGTCCACGCCCGATCCGGCCGGCGCCACGAAATCGGCCACGGCCAGGTCCGCGCGACCATCACGGCGGGCGACCTGCTGGCGCAAGGTGTGCAGACGGGCCAGCTCCCGGGCCCGGCCGTCGTCAGTCCAGAGCACGATGTCGTCGGTATCGGTGGCGTTGGCGGGCCAGAAGCCGAGGACCGCGTCAGCCCGCAACAGCCCGTCGGAACGCACCCGCTCGAGCATGGCGCCGGCGTCGGCGAAGAGATCGCGCGCCGCCGGCCCGACGACGGGATCGTCGAGGATGGCCGGGTAGCGGCCCTTGAGCTCCCAGGTCGCGAAGAACGGTGACCAGTCGACCCGCTCGATGAGCTCGTCGAGCGGGTAGTCGCGGAAGGCGCGCGTGCCGGTGAAGCTCGGCCGTGGCGGTGGGTCAGCCCAGGCCAGCCGGAGCCGTGAGGCTCGCGCCTGCGCCAGCGGCACGCGACGATCGGGTGAGGTACGACCGGCGTAGCTCTCTCGGACGCGGGCGTACTCCGCGCGTCGTTCGGCCACGAAGGCCTCGCGGGCGGCGGGGTCGACCAGGGCGCCGGCCACCCCCACTGCGCGTGAGGCGTCATCGACGTGGATCACCGGCCCCGAGTAGGCCGGCTCGAGCTTGACCGCGGTGTGCGCCTTGGAGGTGGTGGCACCGCCGATGAGCAGTGGCGTGGTCATGCCCGCGCGCTCCATCTCGCCGGCCACCAGGCGCATCTCCTCGAGCGAGGGCGTGATCAGGCCGGAGAGCCCGATGAGGTCGGCATGGTGCTCGCGCGCGGTCTCCAGGATGCGGGTCCAGGGCACCATCACCCCCAGGTCGATGACCTCGTAGTCGTTGCAGCCGAGGACCACGCCCACGATGTTCTTGCCGATGTCGTGCACGTCACCCTTGACGGTGGCCATGACGATCACGCCGGCGGAATGGCGGCCGTCGTCGGCACCGCCGGCCTCGAGACGCTCGGCCTCGATGTAGGGCACGAGGTGCGCCACGGCCTGCTTCATGACCCGCGCCGACTTGACCACCTGGGGCAGGAACATGCGCCCGGAGCCGAAGCGATCGCCGACCTCGTCCATCCCCGCCATCAGCGGACCCTCGATGACGTCGAGCGGGCGAGCGGCCTGCAGTCGCGCCTCCTCGGCGTCCTCCACGATCCAGTCGGTGATGCCTTCCACCAGCGCGTGGGTCAGGCGCTCCTGCACCGGCCAGGCACGCCAGGCGAGGTCCTTCTCCTTGCCCATGGCCGTGCTGCGGGCCTGGTCAGCCACTTCCAGCAGGCGGTCGGTGGCATCGGGCCGACGGTCGAGCACGAGGTCCTCGACGCGCTCGCGCAGGTCGGGCTCCAGGTCGTCGATGACCGGCAGGGCGCCGGCGTTGACGATGGCCATGTCCAGCCCCGCGGCGATGGCGTGGTAGAGGAAGACCGCGTGGATGGCCTCGCGCACGGGGTTGTTGCCACGGAAGGAGAACGAGAGGTTGGAGACGCCGCCGCTAGTGCGCACCCCCGGCAGCTCCGCCTTGATGCGGCGCACCGTCTCGATGAAGGCGAGGGCGTAGTGATCATGCTCGGGCATGCCCGTGCCGATGGCGAAGATGTTGGGGTCGAGGATGATGTCCTCGGGCTCGAAGCCGACCTCCTCGGTCAGCAGGCGCACGGCGCGATGACCGATCTGCAGGCGCCGCTCGACCGTCTCGGCCTGGCCCTCCTCGTCGAAGGCCATGACCACCACGGCGGCCCCGTAGCGGTGGGCAAGGCGCGCCTGTCGCAGGAACTCCTCCTCGCCCTCCTTGAGCGAGACGGAGTTGACGATGGGGCGGCCCTGGGCGGACCCGAGGCCGGCCTCGATGACCGACCAGCGCGACGAATCGATCATGAAGGGCACCCGAGCGATGTCGGGCTCGGCCGCCAGCAGGCGCACGAAGCGGCGCATGGCGGCCTCCGAGTCGAGCATGCCCTCGTCCATGTTGATGTCCACGATCTGGGCGCCGTTCTCGACCTGCTCGCGGGCGATCTCCACCGCCGTCTCGTAGTCGCCCTCGGCGACGAGGCGCGCGAACTTGCGCGAGCCGGTGACATTGGTGCGTTCGCCGATGTTGACGAAGAGCGAGTCCTCGTCGATATCGAGGGCGTCGAGGCCCGCGAGGTGGGTGACGCGGGGCACCTCGGGCACGACGCGCGGGGCCAGGCCCCGCACCGCTTCCTTGTTGGCGCGCACGTGATCGGGGCCGGTGCCGCAGCAACCGCCCACGATGTTCAAGGCCCCGTCCCGAGCCATGCCCCCGAGCACGGCCGAACCCTGCGCCGGCGTCTCGTCGTAGCCACCGAAGGCGTTGGGCAGGCCGGCGTTGGGGTAGAACGAGAGGTAGGTGTCGGCGATGCGGCTGAGCTCTTCCGCGTACGGCCGCAGCTGGTCGCCGCCGAGCGCGCAGTTGAGGCCCACGGCGAACGGCCGCGCGTGTCGCACGCTGTTCCAGAAGGCGCCCACCGTCTGACCGTTGAGGGTGCGTCCGGAGGCGTCGGTGATGGTCCCGCTGATGAGCAGCGGGAGGCGGAAGCCGAGCTCGTCCCACAGCGTCTCGACCGCGAAGATGGCGGCTTTCGCGTTGAGCGTGTCGAAGATGGTCTCGATGGCCAGCCAGTCGGCGCCGCCCTCGACCAGCGCGCGAGCGGCCTCCAGGTAGGCCTCGGCCAGCTCGCCGAACCCGACGTTGCGGGCACCGGGGTCGTTGACGTCGGGTGAGATCGAGGCGGTCCGGTTGGTGGGGCCCAGGGAGCCCATCACATAGCGCGTCAGGCCGTCGCCCGACTCGGCCTCGTCGCAGGCCTCACGGGCCAGTCGGGCCGAAGCCCGGTCCATCTCCACCACCCATGGCTCCAGGGCGTAGTCGGCCATCGACAGGCGGTTGGCGTTGAAGCTGTTGGTGGTGATGATGTCGGCGCCGGCCGCGAGATAGTCGTGGTGCATCGAGCGCACCACCTCCGGCTGGCTGAGGCAGAGCACGTCGTTGGCGCCCTGGAGGTCGTGCGTGTGGTCAGCGAAGGGTACGCCGCGGAAGTCGGCTTCGCTCAGCTGGCGGCCCTGCAGGAGGGTGCCGGTGGCGCCGTCCTTGACCAGGATGCGCGTGGCCAGGTCGGCCTCCAGGCCGGCCGTGCGCGCTCGTCGCGCTGCCTTGGGATCCGCGCTCGCTGTGGTCACCGTGCTCGTCCTCATCCTCGTCCTGTCCCGCCACCCGGCACCGTCTCACCGCAGCGTGGCTGCATCATACGGCAGCCTCTTGCCGGACCCGCCCGGCCGGGACCCTGGGCCAGCCTTGGCCACTTCCATCGACCGAACGCTGGACCGGCTCGGCTGCGGCTGGGTATGCTGCGCCGCGTGCAGCGCCACGTCGCCCCCATCGGACGCGCATCACGACCCCAGCCAGCGCTGGCTGGGCGGGCTCGCGCATGAGCGGCCGGATCGCCACGGGCCCATCTGCGCTCGAGCCCGGCCTGCCGCAGGGCGTGGTCACCTTCCTCTTCAGCGACATCGAGGGCAGCACACGCCTGCTGGAGCAGCACCGCGAGGCCATGGGCCGGGCCCTTGCGCGCCATCACGAGCTCCTCGCCGGGATCATCGCCGACCATGCGGGCGTGGTCTTCGAGACCGTGGGTGACGCGGTGTACGGCGCCTTTGCCGAGCCCGCGGACGCGCTCGCTGCCGCCGTCGCCATCCAGCGGCAGCTACGAGCGGAGCGGTTCGAGGACATCGGCGAGGTGCGTGTGCGCATCGCTGTGCACAGTGGTCCGGTCGAGAGCCGAAGCAGGCACTACTACGGTGCCGTCCTCTTCGAGAGCTCGCGCCTCGAAGCGCTGGCACATGGCGGCCAGACGCTGACCTCGGCCCACACGGCCACGCTGGTGGCAGCGGCGCCGCCGGAGGGCGTCTCCTTGCGCCCGCTGGGACGTCACCGCCTGGAGGATCTCGACGAGCCCATGGAGGTCGTGCAGGTCGACGGCGACGGGCTGCCCCAGCGCTTCCCGCCGCTGCGATCCGCGGAGACGACGCCAAGCAACCTGCCCCACGAGACGACATCCTTCGTCGGCCGTGCTCGCGACCTGGCGCGCCTGGGTGAGCTCATCGAACGGCATCGCCTGGTGACCCTCCTCGGCCCCGGCGGCACGGGCAAGACACGGCTGGCGCTGGAGATCGCCTCCCGGCAGCTCGGTCGCTTCCCCGACGGCGTGTGGCTGGTCGAGCTGGCACCGATCGCGTCACCTGAGCTGGTGATCAATGAGCTCGCCGACGTGTGGGGCCTGCGTGCCGGCGAGGGCAGCTCGCTGGAGGACGTGGTCAAGCGCTACCTCGCGACCCGGCACCTGCTGCTGGTCGTCGACAACTGCGAGCATGTCCGCGACGCGGCGGCGACGCTGCTGCGAGACGTGCTCGCGGGGGCCCCGGAGGTGTCGGTGCTGGCGACCTCACGCGAGACGCTGGGCCTGCCCGGGGAGACCGAGTACCGCGTGCCTCCGCTGCCGCTGCCTGACGCCGACGAGGGTGCGGACCGATCCGATGCGGTGCGCCTGTTCCTCGATCGCGTGCGGTCGGTGCGCCCCGACATCGTCGTCTCCGAGGACGACCTGGCTGCCGTCGTCCGGGCTTGCCGACGGCTGGAGGGCATGCCCCTGGGCCTGGAGCTGGCCGCGGCACGCATCCGCACGCTCTCCCCGACCGAGCTGGCCGACCGCCTTGACTCCACCTTCCGCACGCTGGGTTCGGCGTCCAAGGTGGCGCTGCCCCACCAGCGAACGCTCGAGGCCACGCTCGATTGGTCGTACGAGCTGCTGACCCACGCCGAGCGAGCCGTCTTCCGTCGGCTTTCGGTGTTCGCCGGCAGCTTCGATATCGCCGCGGCGGAAGCGATCTGCGGCGACGTCGGCTCCGATGACGTGCTGACGCACCTGGGCTCGCTGGTGGACAAGTCGCTCGTGCTCGCGCTCATGGGCAGCACCACGCGCTTCCGCCTGCTCGAGCCGATCCGCCAGTACGGCCTGGACCGACTCACGCAGGCGGGCGAGTCAGCGGCGACGAGCCAGGCCCACGCAGTCCACTACGCGGCCTTCGTGGCCGAGGCTGCGCCTCACACACGGGGTCCGGACCAGATGGCCTGGGAGCGCCGCCTGGAGACGGAGTACGACAACATCCGGGTGGCCCTGGCCAGCCTCCTCGACGCGGGCGACGTGGAGCGTTACCTGGCGGTGGGCTTTGACCTCTTCATCTACTGGATGCACCTCGGCATGCACGTCGAGGGTATCGCCGCCCTGCTGGCCGGTCTCGGTCGGGCGTCCGACTCGGCGGACGTGGACGTGCGCCTCAAGGCCTGGTTCGTGACCGCGGGGCTGGGCGCCGAGATCACCGACCCGACGGCCATCGGGCATGCGCGCGCGGGACTGGCTCTGGCGCGGAGCGCGGGCGACCCCAACGCCATCGGACGCCTCGAGCTGCAGCTGGGCGCGGCCATCAACCACTCGACCACCGATCCCGAGTACCTCGAGCACCTCCTTGAGGGTCGCCGGCTGCTGGAGGCTCACCCTGAGCCCTATTGGTGGGAGCCGGAGTGGGAGCGTGGGCTCGTCAACCTCATCCTGGCCGCCTATCTGCCGCCCGAGGACGAGCGCCTGCGCGAACACGTGGAAACGGCGCTGGCGGCCTTCGAGGCGGTCGGCGACCAGGCGCTGCTGGCGGCCACGCTGTCCGATTCCGCGAGCCTCCTGGGGCAGGCCGACGATGCCTGGGTCATGGCCAACGTCGAACGCGCCGTCGAGATCCTGGGCGACATGCGCGTACCCTACTGGCGCGGACATGCGCTCCTGGTGCTGGGCGCGCTGACGGGCCGGCAGGGGCGGCTGGACGAGGCCTCTGGGCAGCTGGGCGACGCGGCCGTCGATCTGCAGGCGATGGGCGACCTCAACTGCTGGGCCTCCGCGCTGCGGCGCAAGGCCACGATCGACGCCGACCGCGGCGAGCCCAAGGTCGCCAGACAGGCCCTGGCCGATGCCATCGAGGCGCTGCCGCTGCTGCCCATGGCCGAGGTCCACACGCCGCTCGACCTCGACGCCGCGGCCAAGGTCCTCGCTGCCGCCGGGCTGGACGCCGAGGCGGCACTCACCCTCGGCCGGGCCATGGCCACCGAGCTGACCGTGCCCGTGCTGATCCCGCGGGAGCCGCTCCACGAGGCCGTCGCACGGCAGCTCCAGGAGCGGCTTGGGGCCGCTCGTTGCGCGACGCTCGTGGCCGAAGGTGAGCGCAGGGACGGGACTGCGATGGTGGACAGGGTCCTGGACTGGCTGCGGAACGGCTAACCGTTCGCCCGGCGCCATCGCGACAAAGGTACGTACCAATAACACCAATCTGCTAGCATGGCGCCGGGAAGGAGGACCGCCAGCTCATGCCCGTCGAGCCACTCTATTCCGTGATCGCCAGCAAAGCCGAGGCGCTCGTCACCTCCGGCCAGTGGCAGGAGGGTCAGCGCCTGCCGCCCGAGCGTCAGCTGTGCAAGGAGTTCGGCGTCTCTCGAGCGACGCTTCGCCAGGCCCTCGGCGAGCTCGAGGAACGAGGCCTCATCACGCGCCACCAGGGCCGCGGCACGTTCGTGACCAAGCCGCGGCTGCGGCTGCCCATCGAGGGCGTGTTCTCCGTCCGGGACGCGATGGTCGCGCGGGGCATGACGACCACCACGCGCGTGCTCTCCATCGAGATCATCGAGGCCAGCCGCCAGATCGCCAAGGACCTGGGCTGCCTGCCGGGCGACCCGGTCATCTTCCTCGAGCGCCTGCGCGTGGGTGACGGCGAGCCCATCGTGCTCGACACAGCCCACCTGCGCGCCGACCTCTTCCCCGGCCTGGAGCGGGTCGACTTCACGCGACACTCGCTTTACGACGTCATCGAGCAGGAGTACGGGCGCGCCCTGGCCGAGGCCCGCGAGACGCTCGAGCCGGTGATCCTGACACCGCGCGAGTGCGACCTGCTGGAGGTTCCCACCCACACCACCGCCCTGCTCACGCGCCGCATCACCTCCGACACCGAGGGGGTGGTCGTGGCCCTGGGGCACGTCCTGCTGCGGGGCGATCGCTCCAGCTACTTCTACACGCGGACCGTGGAACGTCCCACGAGCCGCCGATCGAGTCAGACACCAGGAGGGACCGAGTGACCGCTTCCGACCGCTGGCTGGCCGCTGCCCGAGACACGCTCGAGGCCGTGGCCAACACCCAGACCGAGGCCATCGAGGCCGCCAGCGCCGTCTTCGCCCGCACCATCGGCGACGACCGACTGGTCCACGTCTTCGGCTCCGGCCATTCGCGCATGAACACCGAGGAGATGTTCCCGCGCATCGGCTCCTATCCCGGCTTCCATCCCATCGCCGAGCTGGCCCTCTCCAACCATGTCGGCGTGGTCGGACCGAACGGCCTGCGCCAGGCGATGTACCTGGAGAAGGTGCCCGGCTTCGCCCGGGTCATCCTGCAGCAGTTCAAGATCCACCCCGGTGACAGCTTCCTCATCTTCAGCTCCACCGGCATCAACGGCACCGTCATCGAGCTGGCCCTGCTGGTCAAGGCCATGGGCCTGCCGGTGGTGGCGGTGACCTCGCTCCAGCACACCGCCGCCACGCCGTCCCGGCATCCGTCGGGCAGGAAGCTGGCCCAGATCGCGGACATCACCATCGACAATTGCAGCCCGCCGGGGGATGCGGCCACGGAGATCGAGGGCGTGCCCTTCAGGGTCGGCCCGGTCAGCTCCATCGGCGCCATCGCCGTGGTCAATGCGCTCAAGACGAGGACGGCGGAGCTGCTCGTCGAGCGGGGCGTGGTGCCTACCGTCCTGACCAGCCCCCACTTCGTGGGCAGCGACGTCGGCGCCGAGCAGCTGGAGCGCGTGTACGAGGAGTACTTCCGGCGCGTGAAGCAAGCCTACGACGCGGACGGGGCGATCGCGGTGCCCGAGTCGTGGGCAGCCGCCTGAGGTGACCGACCAGCGACTCACCTTCGACGTGCCACGGCTCGCGACCAGCGACGTCGTGATCGTGGGCTCCGGCTCGGCCGGCGCCAGTGCCGCGATCGCTGCCGCCCGGCGCGGGGCCACGGTCACGCTGATCGAGAAGCAGGCCTTCCTCGGCGGCACCAGCACCGCGGTGCTCGACACGTTCTACGGCTTCTACACTCCGGGCAGCCGCTCGCTCAAGATCGCGGGCGGCGTCTCCGATGACGTGGTCGCCGGTTTGCGCGAGCTGGGGCCGGTGCTGGAGCGACCCAATACCTACGGCGCCGGCACGGGCGTGACCTACAACAGCGAGCACCTCAAACTGGTCTGGGAACGGCTCGTGACCGGGGCCGGTGTGCGCGTCCTGCTGCACGCGTTCGTGCAGGCTGCGATCGTGCAGGACGGGCG
This sequence comes from uncultured Chloroflexia bacterium, assembly GCA_963800275.1. Classification (GTDB taxonomy): domain Bacteria; phylum Chloroflexota; class Limnocylindria; order Limnocylindrales; family CSP1-4; genus JAFMJV01. Next base: position 104,269 of record CAWDAI010000006.1, on the reverse strand, counting down.
GGTGGAGGCGGTGGTGGTCGCGACCAAGGCCGGGCTGGTGCGGGTCGAGGGCGGGATCTTCATCGACGCCAGCGGTGATGCCGACCTGGTCCACCACGCGGGCTTCGGCTACGAGTTGGCGGGGGTCGACGATCCGGCCCAGACGCTGACCACCACCTTCCGCATGGTCAACGTGGATACCGCGGCGCGCCGGGCCATCAGCACCGCCCGCTTCCACGAGCTCATGGGCGAGGCCGCGGAATCGGGCGCATACGACCTGCCGCGCCGTGAAGGCTCCGACCACATCACCCCCGTGGCGGGCATGATCGCCACGATCATGACGCGCCTGCCGTCCTTCCGTGAGCAAGACGGCACGGTCGTCAATGCCACCGATCCCGAGCTCCTGAGCGCGGCCGAGATCGCCGGCCGGCAGCAGGCCTTCGAGTACGCCCGCTTCCTGCGCGACAAGGTGCCCGGCTACGAGGAGGCCTCGCTGGTCGCGCTGTCCAGCCAGATCGGGGTGCGCGAGACCCGGCGTGTCTATGGCGACTATCGGCTGACCCGAGACGATGTCCTGGAGGCGCGCCGGTTCGACGACGAGGTCGGGCTCTGTGGTGCGCCCATCGAGGATCACCACCCCGGTGCCGACACCACGTGGCGCTACCTGCCCGAGGGTGAGGTCGTGGGCATCCCCTACCGCGCGCTGCTCGTGCGCGATGCGCTCAACACGCTCGTGGCGGGACGATGCTTCAGCGCCACGCACGACGCCCACGCCTCGGTCCGCTCCATGGCCCAGACCATGGCCATGGGCCAGGCGGCGGGGACCGCCGCGGCCATGGCCAGCGCGGCTGGGCGTCCGCCGTGCGACATCGACACCGCGGCCCTGCGCGATGAGCTGCGCGCCGATGGCGCGGTGCTCGAGGTCCCGCGGTGACGCTGCTCGTGGCCGGGTAAGGTCAGGGCATGGTGGAGCAGGCAGCCACAGGCGACCGTTGGTGGCTCGGGTTCGACATCGGCGGCACGCGCACCAAGGCAGGCGTCGTCAGCGATGCCGGGGAGGTGCGCCGGGCGCGCATGGACGAGACCGCCCATCAGCCCTTCGAGGTCGTCTGGCAGGGCCTGTTGGCCTACGCCCGGGAGGCCATCGAGGCTGAGGGCCGTGACGGCCTGGCGGGCGTGGGCGTGGCCGCACCCGGGCTGGTCGATCCCGGCTTCGGCGTGCGGGTGCTGCCGGGCAAGGTCCCGGGCATCGAGGACTTCCCGCTCAGCGAACGGTTGGGCGCCGAGCTCGGGGTGCCCGTGCGATGCGTCAACGACGGCGCGGCCGCCACGCTCGCCGAGTGGCGGTTCGGCGCCGCCCGGGGCCACGATGACGTGGTCGGGCTGACCATCGGGACGGGCCTCGGTGCCGGCGCCATCGTGGGTGGTCGGCCGCTCGCCACCAGGAACCTCGCCGGCGGCGTCAGCTTCGGGCACGCCACCATCGCCACTGGCGGGCGCACCTGCCTCTGCGGCAACATCGGCTGCGCCGAGACGCTCGTGTCTGCGAGCGCGGTCGCCGGCCGGCTGCGCGAGTACGTGGCCCGGCGCGTGCCTTCCATGATCACCGACGCCCACCTGCGCGACCCCGGGGCCATCACCTTCCGCACACTCGTGGAGGGCATCGACGCCGGGGATCGCGTGGCCGTGGAGGTCATGCAGGAGTTCCGTCGCGACCTCGGCGCCACGATCGTGACCGCCATCCACGCCTACGACCCGGAGGTGGTGGTCCTGGCCGGTGGCCCCATGGCCCATGCCGACCACTTCGTGCCGCAGGTGCAGGCCTACGTGGACCGCTACGCCTTCCGCTATCCCAAGGGACGCATCATCCCCATCCTGCGCGCCGAGCGCTCCGACCATGCCGGGGTGCTCGGTGCCGTGGCCCGCGTGATGCAGGCCGTCGGCGCCGACGATGCGTCCACCGCCACGTCTTCCTGAAACCATCAGCCAATCCCGCTCGAAAGGAGCCAGCATGTCCTTCGCCCGCACCGTCCTCGGTGACATCAGCCCCGACGAGCTGGGGATCGTCTACGCCCACGAGCACCTGGTCATCCACGGCGGACGACCGGTGCAGCTGTTTCCCGACTTCGAGCTGGCCGACGTGGAGAAGGCCGTCGCCGAGCTGGCTCCGGCACAGCAGCTGGGCCTGCGCACGGTCGTCGATGCCATGCCCGCCGATTGCGGGCGCGACGTGCTCATGCTCGCCGAGATCGCCCGCCGCAGCGGGGTCAACGTCATCGCTCCGTCCGGCCTGCACCACGAGCGCTACTACCACGACCGCCACTGGTCGGTGCGCCTCTCGGCCGAGGAGATCGCGGACCTCTTCGTGGCCGACATCGAGAGTGGGATCGATGAGCTGGACTACGACGGTCCCGTGGTCAAGCGCACCGAGCACAAGGCCGGTGTCATGAAGATCGCCGGCTCCAGCGACGGGCTCTCCGAGCGCGACCGGCCCATCTTCGCCGCGGCCGCCATGGCGCAGCATCGCAGCGGCTGCCCGATCCTGACCCACTGTGAAGGCGGTACCGGCGCCCTTGAGCAGGTGGAATGGCTGGTGCAGCACGGTGGCGATCCCGCGCACATCGTGCTCAGCCACGTGGACAAGGTCGTCGACCGCGGGTACCAGCGAGCCATCGCCGAGACCGGAGCCCGCGTCGAGTACGACCAGGGCTTCCGCTGGCAGGACAGCCAGAACGGCACCCTGCAGCTGCTCGAGTGGGCGGCCGAGGATGGGATCCTGGGCCACGTCACGCTGGGGCTCGATGCCGCGCGGCAGGGCTACTGGACGCAGTTCGGAGGCGCACCCGGGTGGGCCTACCTGCTGGCCGAGTTCAGCGATCTCATGCGCGAGCGCGGCCTCGGTGACGACGAGCAGCAGACCCTGTTCGTGGATGTGCCCCGCGGCGCCTTCACCTTCGGCACCGCGCACGCCTGAACGAAGAGGGGGACGACAGATGACACCACGCGAACGGATCCTCGCCGCGCTCGATCATCGCGAGAGCGATCGGGTGCCCATCGACCTCGGCAGCTCCATCGTGACCTCCATCACGCGCGCGGCCTACGAGCCGCTGCGCGCCCACCTGGGCCTGCCGGCGGAGGAGGTCGTGGTCTACGACGAGGTGCAACAGCTGCCCTACGTGGGCGAGGACGTGCTCGAGCGTTTCGGGGTGGACACGCGCATGGTCCAGCTGCCACCCACGCACGTCCAGGGCGTCGAGATCGTGGACGAGGGCGAGTACTACGCGATGTGGGACCGCTGGGGCGCCAAGATGCGCATGCCCAAGGAGCAGCCGCTCTACTACGACTGGGTCGAGTTCCCCATCACCGAGACGACGCTCGGCGCCCTCGATCGCTATGAGTGGCCCGAGCCGGATCCGCCCGAGCTCATCGCCGGCCTTCGATCCCGGGCCGAGGAGCTGCGCGCCTCCGGTGACCATGCCCTCGTCGGCTCCGGCGTCATCGGCGGCGGCATCTTCGAGCAATCGTGCCGGGTCATGGGCATGGAGCCGTTCATGATGGCCATGCTCACCGCACCCGAGTTCTCCGATGCCCTGGTCGATCGCATCACCGACATCTACATCGAATCGGTGGACCGCTACCTGGCGCAGGTGGGCGGCCTCATCGACGTCTTCACCTTCTGGGACGACGTGGCCACCCAGCAGGGCTGGATGATCAACCCCGACTCTTATGTCAAGGTCATCAAGCCCCGTCAGCAGCGACTCTTCGCGGCCATCAAAGAGCGCACCGACGCCAAGCTCTTCTATCACGGCTGCGGCGCGGTCTACGAGCTCATCCCGCACCTCATCGAGATCGGCGTGGACATCATCAACCCCGTGCAGGTCAATGCCGAGGGCATGGACTCAGGGGCGCTGAAGCGAGCCTACGGTGACGACATCGTGTTCTGGGGTGGGGGCGTCGATACCCAGCGGGTGCTGCCCTTCGGCACGCCGCAGGAGGTGCGCGACGAGGTCAAGCGACGCATCGACGACTTCGCGCCCGGCGGCGGCTTCGTCTTCGCCACGGTTCACAACATCCAGGCCTTCGTGCCCCCGGAGAACATCGAGGCTGCCTTCGACACGGCCCTGACCTACGGCGCCGGCGCCTCCGCCAGCTAGCCACCCCACGGCCGATGCGACGTTCATGGCTCCTGCTCTTCGCCCTGGTGGTGGTGTGGGGCAGCCACTGGGTGGTGGTGAAGGTCGGCCTGGAGACGATCCCGCCCTTCACCTACGGCGTGATGCGGCTCATCGGCGGCATCGTGGTCCTGGCGCTCCTGATGGTGGCCACCGGCCGGCTGCGCTTGCCGCCGCGCTCGGACTGGCCGGTGGTCATCAGCTACGGCCTGCTGGCGGTGGCGCTCGGCATCACCATGATGAACCTGGCGCTGCCGCATATCCCGGCCGGCCGCTCGTCGATCCTGGCCTATACCATCCCGCTGTGGGTGGTGCCGTTCATGGCCCTGCTGGCCCGGACGCTCCCGACACGCGGAGAGGCGGTGGGCCTGGTGTTGGGACTGGCGGGCCTGGCCCTGCTGCTCAACCCCGTCGCCATCGACTGGGGCGCGGAAGGCGCCCTGCTCGGCAGCCTGCTGCTGGTCATCGGCGCCATGGGCGGGGCGCTGGCGCTCATCCACGTCCGCTTCCACCCCTGGCGCGGCACCCCCTTCGACACCCAGATCTGGCAGCTGCTGGTGGCGCTCGTGCCGATCGCCCTGCTCATGCTCCTGCTCGAGCGGGGTGACCTGGCACAGGTCCACTGGGACCTGCCCACGGCCCTGGCGGTCCTCTACTCGGGGCCGCTCGCGACAGCCTTCGCCTTCTGGGCCTCACAGATGATCGTGCGCGACCTGGGCCCGTTGACCACCGGCATCGGGTACCTCGGGGCTCCGGTGGTGGGCGTGATCGCGGGCCTGCTCATACTCGGCGAGGCGCTGTCCCTGCTGGACCTCGCCGGGGTCATCGTCACCACGGCCGGCATCGTCTTCGTGCTGCTGGCGCAGCGGAGGGCCGGGGCTGCGTCCTCCACGGCCGTGGAGGTGCCCCTCCCCGACGGCTCGGAGCTGTCGGAGTCGGCGCGCCGCTAGGCACGATTGGGAGCATCAGGGCGCGCCCGCGGGAGGTGGGTCATCCGGCGCGCCTAGCTGGGCCCGGGTCATCCGGGCGTGCTGGTCGTAACAGGGGTCATCCGGGCGCGCCTTCCGGGGCGTGGGACATCGGGGTGTGGGTCATCGGGGCGTGCTGGTGCGGCCGGGGTCACCGAAGCGCGCTGTGCAGCGCCCGCGGCCCGCTGTACTCTGCGCCGATGCGCATCGAACCCGCCGTCATCGATTGGCTCCTGGACCCGCAGGATTCAGACCCCTCCATCCGCTGGCAGGTGATGCGAGACCTGCTCGATGCAGCGGAGGACGAATGGACCGCAGAACGATCGACGATCGAGACCGAGGGCTGGGGTGCCCGCCTGCTGGCGCTCGAATCCGTAGACGGTTCGTGGGATGGCGGTGCGCACTTCCCCGCCGGCTTCAGCTGGGGTGATGAGCCAGGCCAGCCGTGGACCTCGACATCGCACTCGCTGACACAGCTGCGCGAGTTCGGGATCGTGCCTGACAGCGAACGGATGCAGCGGGCGATCGCCCTCATCGGCCGCAACGTGCGCTGGGAGTACGACGATCTGCCCTACTGGGACGGCGAGGTCGAGCCCTGTATCAACGGGCAGGCGGTGGCCAACGGCAGCTACTTCGGTCTCGATATGACACCGGTGGTCGAACGGCTCGTCGGCGAGCGCCTGGAGGACGGCGGCTGGAACTGCGAGGCCGAGCGCGGCTCGGTGCGATCCTCGTTCCACACCACCATCGACGTGCTCGACGGCCTGCTGGAGCACGAAGGTGCGGGCCGGGGCACGGACGCGGTCACGGCCGCGCGCCAAGGTGGAGAGGAGTACCTGCTGGAGCGGCGACTGTTCCGACGCCTGAGCACGGGCGAGCCAGCCGATGAGCGGATGCTCGCGCTCATCCATCCTTCGCGCTACATCTACCACGTGCTCCGCGGGCTGGATTACTTCCGGTCGGTCGGCATGCTCGCAGGTGCCCGGCCTGACCCGCGCCTGTCCGAGGCCGTGGAGCACCTCCGCTCCCGCCGCCTGGACGACGGCCGCTGGCCGCTCGACTGGAACCCCACGGGCCGCACCTGGTTCGACGTCGATGACGGCGAAGGCGAGCCGTCCCGATGGATCACCCTCCAGGCCCTGCGGGTCCTGCGCTGGTGGGACGAGGCCGCATAAGGCGCAGGTCGGGGCGGGGCGGGGCGGCGGGCGGAGCGACGCAGCGGGCGGCGGGCGGCGGGCGGAGCGACGCAGCGGGCGGCGGGCGGAGCGGCGCGGCGGAGCGGTCCTCCACTTGCCTTTGCACGGCCACTTGCCTGTGCCCGGCCACTTGCCTGTGCCCGGCCACTTGCCTGTGCCCGGCCACTTGCCGTGCTCGGCCACTTGCCCGTTGGCCTAGGCTGCACAGCCACCGAGATGTAGCAACACATCGGTGTCGTCATCTCGGCCTCATCTTCGTTGCTCCGACGAGCGTCTGCCAGGTGAGCCGCCCGAGGGCTCATCACGACCCGGCTCTAGCGCGGTGAGCCACCCGAGGGCTCATCACGACCCGGCTGCAGCCCGGCCTGTGGATTTGCGCCACCGGAGGACTCGATCCGCCGCCTTGAGCCGCCCGAGGGCTGAGGCTTGCGAGTACGCGGACCGGCACGTCGAGTTGAGCCCCCGGAGGTTTCAGCCGGCGCCGACCGCCGGAGGTTTCAGCCGGCGCCGACCGCCGGAGGTTTCAGCCGGCGCCGACCGCCGGAGGTTTCAGCCGGCGCCTGACCGCCGGAGGTTTCAGCCGGCGCCGACCGCCGGAGGTTTCAGCCGGCGCCGACCGCCGGAGGTTTCAGCCGGCGCCGACCGCCGGAGGTTTCAGCCGGCGCCGACCGCCGGCACCGGCCCTACTCGCCCCCGGCCCAGGTGCTGCTCCACCAACCGGACGACGACCTCGACGACCCGGGGCACCGCCGCCTCCACGGCCGGGCTTAGCCCCTCCCCCAGCTCCAGGTCGGCCACGCCGATGCCGACCGCGACCGATCGCGGTGCGCGACCGACCAGGGTCGCCGCCAACGCCACCAGCTCACCGCCACCGACGTGATGCGAGGACGCTCCCGGCTCGCCGCGGGCATCGGCGTCCTCCCGCGCGGCATGCTCCGGGTCGATCTCGCGCACCTCGACCGCGCCGGGCAGCCCGGCTGCGTCGGCGTCGATGAACACCGCCAACGAGACCTCGGCCAGGTCGAGCGCCATCTCCGGCAACAGCTGGTACGCCGCGCGCACCTCCACGCCGCCGGGAAGGCGAGGCTCGTCCAGGAGCCGCTCGGCCACCACCGCGCCCACCCCGTCATCGCGCCGCAAGGTGTTGCCGAAGCCGATGACCAGGACACGACGCGAAGGAGCGCCGCTCCCTCCTCCGGAAGCGGCGCCCTGGTGGTGCGGATCGAGGCCCGACGGCATGGCCCTAGCGCTTGACGCGGTCGATGATCTCGCCGTCGGGTGAGAGCAGCTGGATGTCGAGCGCCATGTCGCCGAGGGCGTGGGTCGAGCAGCTGAGGCAGGGGTCGTAGCAGCGGATGACCGCCTCGACCCGGTTGAGCATCGGCTCCTCGATCTTGTCGGCCTTGACGAAGTGACGGGCCACCTGCCGCACGGAGCGGTTCATGGCCATGTTGTTGTGGCCGGTGGCGATGACCAGGTTGGCCCATTCGACCAGCCCGTCGTCATCGACCTTGTAGTGGTGCATGAGCGTGCCACGCGGGGCCTCGGAGACCCCCACGCCCTCGTTGCGGTTGATGCCGGCAGTGGCTCGCACGTGGGTGGAGAGGATGTCCGGCCCCCGCAGCACCTGCTCGACCTTCTCGACCGCGTGGAGCGTGTCGATGAGTCGGGCGTAGTGGAAGTGGAAGGACGAGCCCGCCACCCGGCCGACACGCCAGCGGAACTTCTGCAGCTCCTCGTCGGCACGCGGGGTACCGGTGGCCTCGGCCACGTTGAGGCGCGCCAGCGGACCGACACGGTAGATACCGTCGGGATAGCCCATCGGCTTGTAGTAGGTCGACTTGAGGTAGGACCACGGCTCCACGGCCTCGCCGATGTAGTCGTTGAAGGACCGGGGATCGGCGCGATCCACGAGGGCCTTGCCGTCGGCATCGACGATGCGCAGGTCGCCGTCGTAGTGATCGACGTTGCCCTTCTCGTTCACGAGCGCCATGAAGGCGGAGCGGAAGTTGCCGAATGTGGCCGCGTCCTCTTCCCACTTGAGCATGTCGGTCTTGTACCAGGCGATGGCCCGCTCCACCTGAGCGATGGCTTCGGGCACACCGGCCAGGATCTCGTCACGGACCTCCGGCTTGAGCGGATCGGCCACGCCGCCGGGCACGATGCCGCCGGGATGGATGCGCTTGCCACCGAGCAGCTCGATGATCTGCTGGCCCCACTTGCGCAGCCTGATGCCGTCGGTGGCCAGCTGCGGGTTCTCCTTGGCCACGCCCACGATGTTGCGCACCGCCGGATCGGCATCGAAGCCGAACAGCAGGTCCGGCGAGGAGAGGTGGAAGAACGAGAGCGCGTTCGACTGGACGATCTGGCCGAGGTTGATGAGCCGCCGCAGGTCGGCCCCCGTCGGCGGCGGATCGACCGCCAGGATGTCATCGACCGCCTTGGCCGAGGCGACCAGGTGGCTGACCGGACAGATGCCACAGATGCGGGCCATGATCGAGGGCATCTCGTGGACCGGCCGGCCCTGGACGATGCGCTCGAAGCCACGGAACTGGGTGACGTGGAAGCGGGCGTCCGAGACCTCACCGTGCTCGTCGAGCTGGATGGTGATCTTGGAGTGGCCCTCGATCCGGGTGATGGGATCGATGGTGATGGTTCTGCTCATCGGATGGGGGCTCCCTTAGCGACCGAACCGCGATCCGGCGGTCTCGGGGACGCGGCCGGACAAGAGGTCGTCGAGCAAGGTGTAGATGAGGTCCGCCGAGGGCGGGCAGCCGGGCAGGAACACATCGACCTTGACTACTTTGTGGACCGGCCTGGACATGGGTAGCAGCTGCGGCACGACCTGGTCGGGGGTCATCGGATTAAGGGTCACGTTCTCGTGGTAGGACCGCTCGATGATGGGGTCCACGCCGATGGGGTTGCGCATGCCGGGCACGTTGGACGTGACCGCGCAATCCCCGAAGGCCACGATGGTCTTGGTGTGCGCGCGCACCAGCCTGATCTTCTCGAGGTCGTCCTCGCTGGAGACGGCACCTTCCACGAGGCACACGTCGACTGCGTCGGGATACTCCTTGAAGTCGACCAGCGGGCTATAGACCAGGTCGGAGCGGGTGAAGATGTCCAGGATCCGCTCGTCCATGTCCAGCAGCGACATGTGACAGCCCGAGCAGCCGTCGAGCCAGACGGTGGCGACCGTCGGCTTGTCGGGCTCGGTTGGCTTCTTGCTCATAGACCGCGCTCCTCTCGGACCACCTTGAGCCACGGCAGGAACGGGCGGCGGTCCTTGCTACCGGCTGCGACCGGGCGACCCTTCTCGAAGAGTGCACCCGTGGGGCAGACCTGGACGCACTTGCCACAGCTGGTGCAGGTCGTCGAATGGCCCCAGGGCTGGCCCATGTCCGTCTGGACGCGGGTCTCGAGTCCGCGGTGCATGACGTCCCACGTGTGGGCGCCTTCGATCTCGTCGCAGACGCGCACGCAGCGCAGGCAGAGGATGCAGCGGTTGTGGTCGATGGCGAACAGCTTGTGACTGGCGTCGATATCGACTTGGGGATTGATGCGGGGCAGATCGAAGTGCTTGATGCCAAGCTCATCGGCCATGTTCTGGAGCTCGCAGTGGTTGTTGGCCACACACACCGCGCACACGTGATTACGCTCCATGAACATCATCTCGGTGATGGCCTGCCGGTATTCCAGCAGCTTCTCCGAGTGAGCCGTGATCTCCATGCCCTCGGCGATCTTGGTCATGCAGGCCGCCGCCAGCTTGGGAGAGCCGGCGATCTCGACCATGCACAGGCGGCAGGCACCGCGATCGGTGATGCCCTCGAGGTGGCACAGGCCGGGGATGTCGATGCCGTTCTCCTCGGCCACCTCCATCACCGTCTGGCCTTCGTTGCCGGCGACGTCCCTGCCGTCGATGGTGAGGGTGAAGACGTCGCTCATGCCATTACCTCGGCTGGCTGGGAGATGGTACAGACGCCGGCGGGACAGGTCTTGTCCACGATATGCGCCATGTACTCATCCCTGAAGTAGCGCAGCGTGCTGAAGATGGGATTGGGCGCGCCCTGGCCCAGGCCGCAGAGGGACATCCGCTGGACGATGCCGGCCAGCCGCTCGAGCTGGGCCAGGTCGTCCACGGTGGCCTCACCGCGGGTGATGAGGTCCAGGAGCATGTACATCTGGGTGGTGCCGACGCGGCAGGGCGTGCACTTGCCACACGACTCGTCGCGACAGAAGTCCTGGAAGTACTTGGCCACGTCGACCATGCACGAGGTGTCGTCCATGACGATCATGCCGCCGGAGCCCATGAACGAGCCGAGCTCGATGAGCGACTCGTAGCTGACCGGCGTGTCGAGGTGCTCTGCCGGGATGCAGCCGCCGGACGGTCCGCCGGTCTGCACGGCCTTGAAGGGGCGGCCGTCGATGATGCCACCGCCGATGTCGAAGATGATCTCCCGCAGGGTCATGCCCATGGGCACCTCGACCATGCCGGTGTTGACCACGCGGCCGGCGAGCGCGAAGACCTTGGTGCCCTTCGACCTGCCGATGCCGATCTGCGCGTAGCGCTCGGGGCCCTCGCGCAGGATGGTCGGCACGCTGGCCAAGGTCTCGACGTTGTTGATGAGCGTGGGGTTGCCCCACAGGCCCGCCACCGCGGGATACGGCGGGCGTGGCCGGGGTGTGCCGCGACGACCCTCGACCGAGGCGATCAGGGCCGTCTCCTCGCCGCACACGAACGCGCCCGCGCCGAGGCGGACCTGCACGTTGAAGGCGAAGGAGGTGTCGAGGATGTGCTCGCCCAGGTAGCCGGCACGCTGCGCCAGGCGGATGGCCGTCTGCAGTCGCTTCACCGCCAGGGGGTACTCGGCGCGACAGTAGACGTAGCCCTCGCTGGCGTGGACCGCGAAGGCGGCGATGGCCATGCCCTCGAGCACCCGGTAGGGGTCGCTCTCGAGCACGCTGCGGTCCATGAACGCGCCCGGGTCGCCCTCGTCGGCGTTGCAGATGACGAACTTGCGCTCGCCGTTGGCCTTGGCCACGGTGGTCCACTTGAGGCCGGTCGGGAAGCCGGCCCCACCGCGACCACGGAGGCCGGACTCGGTGATCTCGTCGCGGACCTCGGCGGAGGCCATCTCGGAGAGCACGCGGCGGAGGGCCTTGAAGCCGCCGGCCGCGATGTAGTCGTCGAGGTCCTCGGGATCGACCACCCCGAAGTTCTCGGTGGCGACCCTGACCTGCTTCTCGAAGAAGGCGCCCTGCGGCTCGCGCTGGGCGCCGGCGGGCACGCCGTCGAGCGCGGCCACGATGTCTTCGGCATCGGCCGGCTTGACGTGCTCGAACATCTGGCCCGTCTGGGCGATCTCCACCAGCGGCCCGGCGGCGCACAGGCCGAGGCAGCCGACGCGCTTGACGGCCAGGCCTTCGCGCCCTTCGGTCAGCTCGCGCAGACGGGCCGTCAGGTCGCTGGCGCTACCGCTCATGCAGCTGGCTGCCTCGCAGACGCGCGCGGTCGCGCGTGCCGGGCCGGCGTTCTCGTCGATCGTGATGGTGCGGTGACGCATGGCGCGTACCGCTGCGGCGTTCTCGCTCACATCGCCTCCAATTCAGCCATGAGCTCGTCGATCTTGGCCTTGCCTCGCATGTCGCCGTCGACGACGACGGCCGGGGCCAGGCTGCAGGCACCGATGCAGCGCGCAGTGAGCAGGGAGATCTTGCCGTCCGCCGTCGTGCCCTTGGGCTTCACGCCCAGCTCACGCCCGAAGGCTCCGATGATGTCGGCGGCGCCGTTGATGTAGCAGGCGGTACCGGTGCAGACCACACAGGTGTGCTCACCCTGCGGCTTGAGCGTGAAGAACGAGTAGAAGGTGGCCACACCGAAGACACGGGAGTGCGGGACCCCGAGCGTATCCCCGACGAACTCGAGGGCATCATCATCGAGGAAGCCGAAGGCCTCCTGTGCCGCGTGCAGGGCTTCGATGAGTGCCTCCGGACGATCGCCCAGGCGTCGCATACGCGTGGCCACGATCTTCCAGCGCTTGTCATCGCTGGGTGGTTCTGGCTTGTGGTACGGGATCGGCATACGCCCCTTTCGGGTTCGCTCAACAGACAGACGACGCACGTCCCTGCCCGCCTGCGGTCCGGGGGCAGAACCTTCGGGAGAGGAGCCGTGCTCCTTCATTCTAGGAAGGGCCAAGCGCGGGATGCGGGGCCATCGGTCCCGTTTCGGAGGGGCCGCGTGTACACCACCCGCTGGGCGCAGGGTCAGGCCAGCCGGCCGGGACGCCCGCTGGGCCTGCGCCACGACGACAGCAGCCGGGTTACGGCTAGTAGGACGTGTCCCTGATGGTCTCGATCATGGCCCAGAAATTCTCCAGCGGCGTGTCGAGCTGCACGTGGTGCGTGGGGCCCAGGATGAGCCCGCCGCCCGCGCCGATCGTGCGCAGGCGTAGCTCGATCTCGCGGCGCACGTCGTCGGGGCTGCCGAAGGGCAGCGTGTGCTGCTCGTCGATGGCGCCCCAGAAGAGCAGGCGGTCCCCGTAGTCACGCTTCAGCTCCGCTGGATCCATGCACGCCGGCTGTACCGGATTGAGCACATCGATGCCGATCTCGATGAGCTCGGGGATGACCTCGCGCACATCGCCGTCGGTGTGATAGGCCACCTTCAGCTCCGGGTCGATGGCCTTGACTCGCCGGACCAGCTCGGCCATGCGCGGCTTGAAGAAGCGACGCCACGTGTCGGGGTGGAAGAGCATGCCCTTCTGCGAGCCGATGTCATCGCCGGTCCAGATCATGTCCACGCCCATGGCCGCCAGCTTCTCCGCCGCGGCCAGGTGATAGCGGAAGGGGATCTCCAGGATGCGGTCGGCCAGCTCCGGCTCGATGACCAGGTCCATCAGCAGCCGCTCGTAGCCACGCAGGGCCCAGGCGGTCTCGAAGATGGTGGTGACCGTCACCCCCACGATCCAGTACTCGTCGCCGTACTCGGCGATGACCCGTGCGGCATCGGCATAGAGCTCAGGCCGCTGTGGGTCCGGCGGCACGTACTCGTCGATGGCTTCGTCTTCGGCCAGCGGGAAGCCCACCATCTCGGTGTAGTGGCCGGTGCCGAACGGGGTCTCGTAGGGATGCTCCTGCCAGGTCACGCCCCAGTCGTCGGTGTAGCGGCCGTGGCCGGCATAGTAGTTGTTGGCCCAGCCCACCGAGGTCAGGATGAGATCAGAGCCGATGGCTCGCTCCAGCTCGTAGGTGTTGCCCCCGCCATGGGGGTTGTGCTCCCCGCCCCGTGCGACGTTCAGCTGCCCCCGGACCCCGAGGTCGGCTCGCAGCCGGTCGGCGAACTCGGGTGTGAAGCTGATCTGCATGGGGCAGCGGTCCGGCTCCTCGCGGGCCAGGGCCAGGGCCACCCGCTCGCGGTGGCTGAGGGGCACGGTCCTAGGCCAGCAGCTGGCGGGCCACGTTCGCGGCCGTGGCCGCATCCTTGGCGAAGCCGTCGGCGCCGATCTCGGCCGCGAACTCGTCGGTCACGGGGGCCCCGCCGACCATGACCTTGGCCCCGGGCGCGGCGGCATGGACCGCCGAGACGGCCTCCTGCATGCCCACCATCGTGGTCGTGAGCAGGGCGCTGATGCCGATGAGGTCGGCCCCGTGCTCGGTGGCCGCGGCGGCGAAGGCGGCCGGGGCCACGTTCGTGCCCAGGTCGATGACCTCGAAGTCGGCGCCCTTCAACATCATGCCCACGAGGTTCTTGCCGATGTCGTGGAGGTCGCCCTGCACGGTGCCGATGACGGCGGTGTGCTCGGGCCTGACCCCGCTGGCTGCGAGCAGCGGCTCGAGCAGGGCGCTGGCCTCCTTCATGGCGTGGGCCGCGATGAGCATCTCGGGCACGTACACGCCCTCGTTGCAGGCGAAGCGCCGACCGACCTCGGTCATGGCCACGGTCATGGCGTCGAGCACCTCGGTGGGCCCGAGGCCCTCGTCGATCGCGGCCTGCGTGATGGCCACGGCGGTGGCGCGGTCGCCCGCCTCCACGGCGGCGGTCAGGGCAGCTAGGTCAGCCATGGTTCGAATACCTCCGATCAAGAGCCTGGGGCGGCTCTGCTCCACTCCACGTCGATGTTCCAGCATCGCGCGCCTGACCGCGCACTCCCCGGGCCGGACGGCCCGATGTGGTGGTCGTACCGGCCGGTGCGTGCTCGGGCAAGCTCGGCCAGGCCGGACGAAAACGCGTGCCGGTCGTGGCTCACGGGCCCGCGTCCGAGGGCGCGCCCGAGGTGTCGACCCCGCTGGTCACGCCGCTGGGACCCTCGCCCGCCACGAAGGGCAGGCCGTGTCCGTTGGTCACGATGGTCATGCCGCCATCGACCACCAGCGCCTCACCCGTGATGAAGGAGGCCTCGCGCGAGGCCAGGAAGAGGGCCGGTCCGGCGATCTCCGCGGGCGTGCCGATGCGGGCCATGACGTGCAAGCCGCCCACCCGCGCGCGCTCCGCGGCAGGTTCGGGGAAGGAGGCCAGGTAGGCCTCGAGGCCATCGGTGTCGACGTAGCCGGGACAGATGGCGTTGACGCGAACGCCACGGGCGCCGTACTCGGCGGCCAGGGCCCGGGTCAGGCCGATGAGACCGTGCTTGGCCACCGGATAGGGGAAGCAGCCCGGGATGATCTGGAAGGAGTGCGACGAGGCGATGTTGATGATGGCCCCCCGGCCCGCCGCGAGCATGTGCGGCAGCACGGCCTGGCTCATCCACCAGGCACCCTCGAGATCCACCCGCAGGCAGCGGTCCCACTGCTCCTGGCTCAGCTGGAGCGGATCCTCGAAGACGGCGATCCCGGCGTTGTTGACCAGGACCGTCGGCGGCCCGAAGGCGTCCACCGTCCCGGTCACGAGCGCTGCGATATCGGCGGCGCGGCCGACGTCGGCGGCGAGGGCCACGGCCGCGCCACCCTCGGCCCGGATGGTGCTCGCGAGCGCCTCTCCGGCGTCGAGCGAACGCTGGGCGATGACGACGCGGGCACCCTCCTGCGCATAGAGGCGGCTGATGGCAGCCCCGATGCCCTGCCCGCCACCGGTGATGATGGCGACCTCGCCCTCCAGGCGCCGGCCGGTCACCGCGCGGCCTCGGTCAGGTGCGCCCGCACCCACCAGCGCAGCTCGCCGTGCGGGGCGAGCACCCGCTCGGCGCCGTCGTCAAGCGCGCCCGCGAGGTCGTCGTGCATCGACGTGCAGGGCTCCAGCGCGATCTGCTCGGACGGCTGGTCATCGGGCGGCCAGCCACCGTAGGCCAGCCACACCCGCAAGGCGGGGGCGAACGCACGGTCCCACTCGAGATCGAGGCGCGCGCCGTCGGGCGTGCGCACACCCGCCCCGGCCGCGGCATCGGCGTAGAGCACCGCGGCCCAGCCTTCGCGGGTGCGCACCTCGGCCAGGTCGCGTTCGCTGCCATCGCGCAGCGTGGCCAGCGGCCAGGAGAGCGCGTCGGGCAGGTCGATGCCGTTGCGCCAAGAGCAGCGCGCCTCGCGCACGCCGGGCAGGTCGATCCGGCTGCCGGGCTCGACACCCAGGACGGGATGCTGCGCCCAGGCCATGGGCAGTGGCATGTCCGTCAGGCTTTGGGCCAGGTATTCCACCAGCAGGGTCGCCTCATCGGCGAAGGAGAGGCGGCGATGCAGCCGGTAGCCCCAGCGCGCTGCCCTCCACGTGTGTTCCACCGCACCGGCTGCAGGGTCCAGCCGGAGGTAGGTGCCGCGGCCCCACTGGTCGCCGTGGTCGCGCAGGTCGCGACCGGGCGTGAGGGGGTCGGCGCAGGGCGTGGTCGTGGGCAGGCACTCGTCCCAGCCGAACGACTCGCGGCCACCGAAGACGGCGTCCTCGGAGGCCCAGGCCATCTGCTCCAGCTCGCGCGGCTTGCTGCCCTGCACCAGCCACTCGCGGTCACAACGCCGGTCGAGCAACGAGACGACGCGCGCACCGACCTCCGCCACCACCTCCAGCTCGACCGCGGCGGTCGAGAGCACGACCGAGGGCCACTCGCCCCAGGTCCGATGTGTCAGCTCCGCTGGGACCATGCCGTCGCTGTTGCGGTCTGCCGGCCGGGTCATCCGGCCGCGGCCGAGCGCGTTCGTGCGCGTTCTGACCGCGCCTGCCGCCACTGGGCCAGCGCCACCGCCGCGATCAGCAGCACGCCCAGGGCCACGCGCTGGTAGAAGGTGCCCACGCCGACCAGGTTCATGCCGTTGTTGAGCACGCCCACGAGGATCACCGCGAGGACCGTGCCCACGATCGTGCCTCTGCCACCGGTGGTCGCGGCACCACCGAGGAAGACGGCGGTGATGGCCTGGAGCTCCAGGCCTACCCCGTTGATGGGGTTGCCGGACGTGGTGCGGGCGGTGAGCAGCACGCCGGCCAGGCCGGCGGTCGCGCCGCAGAGCATGTACATGGCGATCTTGGTGCGGGTCAGGTTGATGCCTGCGAGCCTGGCCGCCACGTCGTTGCCGCCGATGGCATAGACCGAGCGGCCGAAGTCGGTGTATTTCATGATCACGTGGTAGATCGCGGCCACCACGATGAAGATCAGGAAGAGCATGGGCACGCCCGTCCACGGCCGCCCGCCGGCCAATTCGGGGACCGCCAGGTCGGGGAAGAGACGGCCAGTCGCGAGCCAGGTGAAGTCGGGCTGGGTGACCACGCCGACCGGCTTGCCGCCGGGAGCCATGAGGAAGGCCAGACCGGCGAAGGCGGCGAGGGTTCCGAGGGTCGCGATGATGGGGTTGACGCGGAGCTTGGTCACGATGAGCCCGTTGACCACGCCGAGGGCCACGCCGGTCAGGATGCCGACGAGGATGCCGATCTGCATCGAGCCCTGCAGGAAGGGCAGCGGGATGGCGATGTCACCGGGCAGGTTGAGGCTGCCGGTCACGATGACGGTGGCCGCGGTCACAGAAGCCACCGAGGCGATGGAGCCGACCGAGATGTCGAGCATGCCGGCCACGATGACCACGGTCTCGCCGATGGCCAGGAGACCGACGATGACGATCGACTGGCTCAGGCTGTTCATCAGGTTCTGCCACGAGAGGAACAGCGGCTGCAGCCAGACCACCACCGCCACGATGAGGACCAGGGCGAAGAGCAGCGAGAGGTTGTCGACGCCGATGGCCTTGACGATGCGCCGCGCCACGCCCACCTGCTCGTCACCGGCCAAGGGCACGTTCGTGCCGGGACCATCGGGCACGGCGGGGCTGCTCTGCGATCGGCTCATTCGTCCTCCCCTCCTGCCGCGGCTGCATGGGCGGCGGCTCGGCTGGCCTTGAGCTGCTCGTGCATGGCCAGCTCGAGCACCTGTTCCTCTGTCGTTCCTGGTCCGGGCAGCTCACCGGTGATGCGGCCGCCCTGCATGACGTAGATGCGGTCGGACATGCCCAGCACCTCGGGCAGCTCCGACGAGATGAGCATGATGGCCAGGCCCTCGTTGGCGAGGGCGTCGATCAGCCGGTAGATCTCCGCCTTCGCGCCCACGTCGATGCCGCGGGTGGGCTCATCGAGGATGAGCACCTTGGGCTTGGCCGCCAGCCAGCGTGCGAGGACCACCTTCTGCTGGTTGCCGCCGGAGAGCTTGCCCACCACCTGGTCGAGCGATGGCGTGCGCACGTTGAGGCGCGCGACGTACTCGGCTCCAAGCTGGCGCTCCCGCCCGCGCTGGACGATGCGGAAGCGGGTCAGCCGGCGGATGATGGCCAGGGTCGTGTTCTCCAGCACGCTGCGGATGAGCACGAGCCCCTCGCGCTTGCGGTCCTCGGGCGCGAAGCCGATGCCCTCTGCGATGGCGTCGCTGGGCTGCCTGACGTGGATCACCCGGCCATCGACACGGACGCTGCCGCCGGTCATGGGCAAATCGCCGAAGATGGTCTTGGCCAGCTCGCTGCGGCCCGCCCCGATGAGTCCGGCGAAGCCCACGATCTCACCCGCGTTCACGTGGAACGACACGCCGTGGTGGATGTCGCTGGTCAGGTCGTCCACCTGCAGCATCACCTGATCGGTGGCCGCCGGATGGCGGTCGAAGACCTCGCCCAGGTCACGGCCGACCATGTTGCGCACGATGTCCTCGTCGGTCAGCTCGCTGGCCTCCTCGACGAGGACCAGCTTGCCGTCGCGCAGGATGGCCACGCGATCGGCGATCCGCATGATCTCGTGGAGGCGGTGGCTGACGTAGATGATGGCCACGCCCTCGCCGCGCAGGCGACGCACGAGCGCGAAGAGCTGCTCGACCTCGTCGTCCGACAGCGAGGAGGTCGGCTCATCAAGCGCCAGCATGCGCATCCTGGACTTGACCGCCCGCATGATCTCGACGAGCTGCCGCTGTGCCGAGGACAGCTCGTTGCCCATGCGATCGCGCGGGAGCACCTTCTCGAAGCCGTACTCACGGAGCTCGGCCTCGGTCCGCCGGTCGAGCTCACCTCGGTCGACGAAGGGCCCGCGGCGCGGTAGCTCACCGGCGAAGATGTTCTCGGCCACGTCCACGCCCGGGATGATCTCCGGCTCCTGGTAGATGACGCGGATACCGGCTGCGCGCGCCTCGCGCGGGTTGGTGAAGTGGAGCTCCTGCCCGTCGATGGTCAGCGTGCCCACGTCGGGCTGGTAGTCGCCGCTGAGGATCTTGAGCAGGGTGGACTTGCCCGCGCCGTTCTCTCCCAGGAAGGCCAGGACCTCTCCGGGCCGGACGTCGAGCGAGACGTCATCGAGCGCCTGGACGTTGGGGAAGGCCTTGCTGACATTGCGGATCTCGAGGACACCGGAACCGCCCTCGGGTCGGGCTGCGGAGGCGTCGGGAGCCGCGGTCAGGGTCATGTCTGCTTCCTCGGGTCGAGGCCCGGTCATGGATGTGCGGGGCCTGGCCGAGACCAGCCCCCGCACACCTTGATCAGCTTGTCGTGACTACTGCGAGCAGTTCCCGACAGAGATCGGATCCATCAGATCCGTGTATGTATCGGGACCGACGATCGTGGTCGGGGCGACGGTCATCGCCGGCAGCTCCACGCCGTTGACGATGTTGTCGTACAGCACGGTCGCCGCGGAGGCGCCGACGTCGAGACCGGAGATGAACAGCGCGGCCTTGAAGCCGGATGGCTGGTCGGCGGCCCAGAACTTGCAGGCCTCATAAGCGCCGAGGCCGACACCGATGATGGCGTCGGGCGAGACACCCTGGGTGGCGAGCGCGTTGAGCGTGCCCAGGACGCCCTCGTCGTTGCAGGCGAAGACGACCCAGTTGGTCACGTCCGGATGGGCCGTGATGACGGGACCCGCAGCGTCCTGCGCGGACTGGGTCTCACCGGTGTAGGGCACCTGGAAGATGGCATCCTGGGAGACCCCGGCCGCGAGCATGGCCTCCTTGGCCGCGTTGGTCCGGTCCTCGCAGACCGACAGGGTCTGGACCTCGGTCGAGAGCACGCCAAGGGTCACGGCCGGGTCATCGAGCCAGCCACCCTCGGTCAGCAGGCGCGCAGCCTCCGCGCCCACCTTGGCACCCATGTCGGGGCCGCTGAAGCCCACGAACGGCACAGGGTTGCCGTCAGCGTCGACGATGGCGTCGTCGGTAGCCACGAGGGCCACGCCCGCTGCTGCCGCGGCCTCTGCGATGGCCGGGCCGATGGTCTGGTCGGGCACGGTGATGGCGATGCCTGCCGCACCCGCGCTGATGGCGTCGTTGACCAGGTTCACACCGAGCGCCGGGTCCAGCTTGGCGTCGGCCTTGAGGGCCGTCGCGCCCAACGAGACGGCCGTGTCCTCGAACGCGGTCTGCAAGTCGATGAAGTACTGCTGATCGGCGCTCTTGTTGATGACGTAGAGCAGGGGCGCCTCGTCCTGCGCGGCTGCCGGCAATGCTGCAGCCGTGAGCAGGGCGGCCCCGCCGATCGCGACGAGGGCCTTCTTGTAACGGGAATCAACCACGTGCCTGTCCTCCATTCCTCCGAGAGATCGTGGATCGGGGCCCGGACCGGGTCACCCTCGCCGGCGGTCCGGCACGGCTTCAACCACCAGGCCTGCTGGCGGGTGTGGGGCGTGCTCGTTCCGACGTTGGGGTTCCTCCTCCTCGCCCAGCGACCAAAGGTACGATTGGTCAGGACCAATCGCCTTCGATTGTTCTACAGTCGGGGATGGAATGCAAGCCGCACAGGTCCGTCGGCCACATGCTGGACGGCCAGACGGCACCGGCTGACGCGCGGCGGGGAGGAGCTATCGATGAGCCCAGCGGGACGTCCACTCGAGTTGCCCCCGCGGCCGGCCGGGCTGCGGGACGCTCCCGTGGCCGCCTGGTCCGAGCCGGTGGTCATCGAGACCTATCCCCTGCCCGGCCCCGATCGCAACCCGCTGTTCCTCGAGAAGCGCGTCTACCAGGGCTCGTCGGGGCGGGTCTACCCGCTGCCCGTCACCGACCACCTCTCGGACGCCCCCGAGCCCGTGCGCTGGGAGGCGCTCCACCTCGAGAACGAATACCTGCGTGTGATGATCCTGCCGGCCATCGGCGGGCGCATCCACGTGGTGCAGGACCGCAAGACCGGCTACGACCTGTTCTATCGCCAGAACGTGATCAAGCCGGCACTGGTGGGCCTGCTCGGCCCGTGGATCTCCGGTGGTGTCGAGTTCAACTGGCCCCAGCACCACCGGCCCTCGACCTACATGCCCACCGACTGGGCCATCGAGGAGCGAGCCGACGGATCGAGGGTGGCCTGGTGCTCGGAGCACGAGCCCACGCAGCGCATGCGCGGCATGCACGGGGTGGTGCTGCGACCGGGCTCGGCGGTGCTGGAGGTCGAAGCGCGCCTGACGAACCGCACGCCGATGGTGCAGACCTTCCTGTGGTGGGCCAACGTCGCGGTCCGCGTGCACGACGACTACGAAGCCTTCTTCCCACCCGACGTGACCTACGTGGCCGACCACGCCAGGCGTGCCATGAGCACCTTTCCCGTGGCCCGGGGCCACTACTACGGCGTCGACTACGGCGCGCGGCCGGCCCGTGACGCGGACCTGCGTTGGTACCGCAACATCCCGGTGCCCACGTCGTACATGTGCCTGGGCAACGAGGAGGACTTCTTCGGCGGCTACGACCACGCCGCCGGCGAGGGCTATGTGCACTGGGCCGACCACACCATCAGCCCGGGCAAGAAGCTGTGGACCTGGGGCAACCACGAGTTCGGCTACGCCTGGGACCGTGAGCTGACCGACGCTGACGGTCCCTATGTCGAGCTCATGGCCGGCGTCTTCACCGACAACCAGCCCGACTTCGGCTTCCTGCTGCCGGGCGAGGTCCGGACCTTCCGCCAGTCGTGGTACCCGCTGGTGGGCATCGGCCCGGCGCAGGCGGCCAACCTCGAGGCGGCGCTGCACCTGGCACGCGAGCGCGGCGGCGCCAGCCTGGGCGTGGCCGTCACCCGCCCCCGGACCGGCCTCACGGTCCGCCTGGTCTGCGCTGACCGGACGGTCTTCGAGCAGACGGCCGACCTGTCTCCCGAACGGCCCCTCCGCGCGGATGGCATCTGCCTCGCACCAGGCACGCGCACGACCGACCTGCGCCTGCTCGTGAGCGATGGCGCCGACGATGTCATCAGCTACCAGCCCAGGGCGCGGCGTCGTGGCGACCCGCCACCCCCCGCCACCGAGCCACCGCCGCCCGCCGCCATCGACTCGCTCGAGGAGCTGTGGCTGACGGGCATGCACCTGCAGCAGTACCGCCACGCCAGCCGCAGCCCCGAGCCGTACTACCGCGAGGCGCTGCGGCGCGACCCGGGCGACAGCCGCAGCAACACCGCCCTCGGCGAATGGCACCTGCGGCGAGGCGAGTACCAGCTTGCCGAGCGGCACCTGAGAGCGGCCCTCGAGCGCCTCTCCCTCCGCAACACCAACCCACGCGATGGTGAGACCAGCTACCTGCTGGGCCTGACGCTGCGGTTGGCCGGGCGGCCGGATGAGGCCGCTGAGGCCTTCGGCAAGGCCAGCTGGAACGGTGCCTACACCGCCGCTGCCCACACCGCGCGCGCCGAGCTGGCGGCGGCCGCCGGACGGCTGGACGAGGCCCTGGGCTGGCTCGAGCGGGCGCTCGACAGCAACCGCAGCGAAGCGGGCGCGCATGCCCTCAAGGCCGCCCTCCTGCGGCGCGATGGGCGCATCGACGAGGCGGCAGCGGTGGTCGCGGACATGCTTCGGCGTGACCCGCTGGATGTTCGTGCTGTGCACGAGCGTTACCTGCTCGAGGCCGACCCGGCGCCCTTGCCCGGGGGCCCGCAGACGGCCCTCGACGTGGCCCACGACGAAGCCCGCGCCGGTCTGCTGGCGGAGGCGGTGGACGCGCTGGAGCGCGCCCTGGCCGCCGATCCCACATCGCCAGACGGGCCCCTGTTGCGCTACACGCTCGCCTGGCTCGAATGGCGCCGCGGCGACCGGCGGGCCGCGGAGCGCCATCGCCGGGCCGCGATCTCGGGTGCGCCGACCCACGCCCTGCCGTCGCGGCTGGAGGAGATCGAGGTGCTGGAGTGGGCGCTGGCGCAGGACGATCGCGACCCGCGAGCTGCCTACGACCTTGGCTGCCTGCTCTACGACCGGCGCCGCTACGGCGAGGCCATCGAGTGCTGGCGTCGCTCGGCCAGGCTCGATCCTTCGTTCCCCACGGTCCAGCGCAACCTGGGCATGGCCGAGTTCAACGTCCTGCGCCGGCCCGAGCGCGCGCTGGCCGCCTATCGACGCGCCTACCGCGCGGACCCCTCGGACGCGCGCGTGCTCTACGAGCTGGACCAGCTGCGCAAGCGACTGGGACACGATCCCGCCGCGCGGCTGCGCGAGCTCGAGCGCCGGCGTGAGGTCGTGCTCGGTCGCGACGATCTGACGGTCGAGTTCGTGACCCTGCTCGACCTGGACGGTCGCTACCGCGAAGCCGCTGACCTGCTGTCCCGGCGACGCTTCCACCCGTGGGAGGGCGGCGAGGGGCTGGTGTCGGCCCAGTGGGTCGTGGCCCACCGCGAGCTGGCACGCGACGCCCTGCGGGGCGGGGACCCGGAGCTCGCCGCCGAGCTGGCCCGGACGGCCATGTCCTACCCCCCCAACCTGGGCGAGGGCAAGCATCTGCTCACCGCGGAGAACGAGCTGCAGCTGCTGCTGGGGCAGTGCCTGGCCGCGGCCGGCGCGGAAGCCGAGGCCGCTGGCGTGGTTCGCCCGTGCCGCCGAGCCGCAGGGCGATCCTGATGCGCCCGCCGCCGACGGACCCTACTGGCAGGCGCTGGCCCTGCGAGCGCTGGGCGACGAGGTTGCGGCCGATGAGCGACTGGCCGGCCTCGCCCGGGCTGCCGCGACGCAGGCCGAGGCAGAGGTGCGCAGCCCCTACTTCGCCACCTCGCTGCCGACGCTCCTGCTCTTCGACGACGACCTCAGCCTGCGCTTCCGGCAGGAGGCGCTCTATCTGGAGGGCCTGGCATTGCTGGGCCGCGGCCAGGCCACCGCTGCGCGCAGGTGCTTCGAGCGCCTGTTGGAAGCTCGGCCAGAGCATCTCGAAGCGGTACTGCGACTGGCGGACCTGGCAGCGGTCCGCCTGACGGCCCACGGCGTCGCAGCAGGGACGACGTCATTGCCGCAGCGCTGATCGCGCCATCGAGGGCTCCTGGTTGGCCCCATCGCCTGCTGGGACTCAGTGAGTTCCCCGATACGGGATGATCGAGATGCCCCCCGACGTCTCCAGCACGACGTCCTTGACCTGCTCCAGGCTCTCCAGACCTTGGCGAGACCGTGCCTGCTCACGGATCATGGACTCGGTCACGCCTTGCTTCTGCATGCGGTCCCGGAAGAGGACGCCCTCGCGCATGAGCACGACGGGCACGCTCTCGGTGAGCTTCTCGATGGTGGCATAGCGGCGCGAAAGCCAGCCCATGCCGACGTCCGCGGTCACCAGCGTCAGGATCGCCGTCACCGCGGTCGCGATCGAGAAATCGTCGCCAAGCAGGGCCTGCTGGGTCGCCTCGCTGATGATCAGCAGCAGGATCAGATCGAAGGTGGTCATCTGGGACATGGCGCGCTTCCCGGAGATGCGGAAGACGACCATGAGCACGAAGTAGATGGTAAGGGCAGCGAGGACCGTTTCCATGGGGGCTCCTTCAGGCTCAGGGGTAGACGATGGTGCTGACGCGCACCTGACGCCCAGGCAGGCTGATCTCACCGCTCAAGAGGCCGGCGCTCTGGGGTCGCAAGCGCAGGACGACCAGGCCCGGCCGAGCGAGGTAGCGCAGGCGGATCGCCTCCCCGTCGTAGATGACGGCGTCCGGCTGGGGCCAGATCAGCTCCAGCGCCTGGGGATCCAGGAGTGAGCGTGCGACCACGAGCTCCACGCCCGCGGCCGACTCGTCCGGCGCCAGCGACACGCGCCATACCGCCTCTGCCCGCTGCCGCGCGAAGCGCGGGTAGTCCACCCGCAGGTCACCCTGCTCCACCCTGGCCGGGTTCAGCGGGCCGTCGCCCAGCAGACCCAGGGCGGCCGACACCACGAGCACGACCAGCACGACCAAGCCCGCCCTGGCGAATCGTCGTTCCAGTCGACTGAAATCAGGATCCTCTTCGACCTGCAGGGGCATCGGCGCACCTTTCGGTCATCCAGCATGCCCAAGCCGCGTCCTTGCGTCGACCCCCGCCGACGACTTGCAACGCACTCGCAAGAGGGTCGTGCGCAGCCTCTCCCCGGGCGGGCAGCAGGCTGGGAACCTGTCAGCTCAGCCCGAGATGGCCGCGACGACCCTCCGTGCCCGCTCGGTCACCCCGCCCGACTCGCCGTCGCCGATGAGCCAGCCGCCCATGCCCACGGCCACCGCGCCTGCGGCCAACCAGTCAGCGGCCGTCTCGGCCGAGACGCCGCCGGTGGGCACGAAGGGGATCTGCGGGAACGGTCCGGCGATCTGCTTGAGGTAGCCGGGACCGACCGCCGCCGCCGGGAACAGCTTCACGGCGCTGGCGCCCGCGCTCCAGGCGGCGTGGATCTCCGTCGGTGAGAGGGCGCCGGGAAAGACGGGCACGCCGGCCTGCGCGCACCACGCGACGATCTCGCGATCGGTGTGCGGCGAGACGATGAAGCGGGCACCGGCGTCCACGGCGCGCCGGGCCGCCTCCACCGACAGGACGGTGCCGGCTCCCACCAGGGCACCGAGGCCATCGGCGGCCCCGGCCAGCGCCTCGATCGAGCGCAGAGCCGCAGCCTCGGGCTCGTTGAGCGTCAGCTCCATCACGTGCACGCCGCCTGCGACGAGGGCCTCACCGACCCGTGGGGCCTGCGCGGCCGCGATGTTGCGCCCGATGGCGATGACCTTGTGCCTGCGCAGCAGGTCCGGGATCGATGGTCGTTCGGTCATGGTCTCTCCTAGCGGCTGACGCGGCCCGAGGCATCGCCTGCGATGAGCTTCTCGACCTCGGCCAGGCTGACGCGGTTGAAGTCGCCGGGGATGGAGTGCTTGAGGCAGCTGGCGGCAACGGCGAACTCCAGGGCCGCTGACGCCGGGCGACCGTCGACGAGGGCGAAGATGAGCCCGCCGGCGAAGGCATCGCCGCTGCCCACGCGATCGACGATGTCGTGGATGTCGTAGTGCCGGCTGAGGTGGAAGCCCTGCCGGTCGCGCAGGCAGGCGGACCAGCCGTTGATGTCCGCGCTGCGCGATTCGCGCAGGGTGATGGCCACGGCCGAGAGTGCCGGGTACTCGTCGAGGACGCGCCGGGTGAGGTCCTCGTACGCCTCCCGCTGCAGGTGCCCGCCGGTCACGTCCGCGGCGGCTTCCAGCCCGAGCGACCGCTGCAGGTCTTCCTCGTTGCCGATGGCCACGTCCACGAGCGCCAACAGCGGTCGCATGACCTCCGGCGCGGACCTCCCGTAGTTCCACAGCTTGGCCCGGAAGTTGAGGTCCAGCGAGATCGTGGCGCCGGCCGCCCTGGCCGCCCGCAAGGCCGCCTCGGTGAGGTTCGCGGCCCGCTCCGACAGGGCCGGCGTGATACCCGAGACATGGAACCAGCGAGCGCCGGCGAAGATGGCGGCCCAGTCGAACTCGTCGGGTGCGGCCGCCGCGATGGCGGCCCCGTCGCGGTCATAGACCACGCTGGACCCTCGTTGGGCGGCGCCGGCCTCCACGAAGTAGAGGCCCAGGCGCCCGGCTCGCCGGATGGCGTGGTCGGTCTCCACGTCCATGGCCCGCAGCGCCCGCTCGGCCGCGTCGCCGAGGGGGCTGGCCGGCAGGGCCGTCACGTAGCGAGCCCGCAGGCCGTAGTTGGCCACCGAGACGGCCACGTTGGCCTCGCCGCCGGCGAAGGTGGCCTCCAGGGTCGCGCCCTGGAAGAGGCGTTCGTGCCCCGGCGGCTTCAGGCGCAACATGATCTCGCCCAGGGTGACCACCAGCGGCCGGCCGGCCGGGTCTCGCTCCATCGTCTCGGCTACTCCTCGGTCTCGCGCCGCTTCTCCCAGCCGGGGTGGAACAGCGGCAGCAGGTTGGCGCGCTCGTAGGGATGCCCGGCCAGCCGGTCCCAGTCCAGGTCGATGCCCAGGCCCGGCCCTTGGGGCACGGCGATGTAGCCATCTTCGGCCAGGATGGGCTGGTCCACGATCTCCTGCGTCCAGCCGGCATTGAAGTCCTCGAACGTCTCCTGCACATAGAAGTTGGGGATGCAGGCACCGAGCTGGGCGCTGACCGCGGCACACACCGGCCCCTGCGCGTTGTGTGGTGCCACCACGCCGTAGTGCGCGTCCACCATGGCCGCGACCTGGCGGGTGCGCCACAGTCCGCCCAGGTACAGCGGTTCGGGCTGGAGGATGTGGACCGCATCGTGCTTGAGCAGCTCCGCGAACTGCTGGAGCGAGGTGAAGGACTCACCCGTCGCGACCGGCACCGGCGAGCGGTGGGCGACCTCCACCATGGCGCCGACGTTCTGGTGGGCCACGGGCTCCTCGAACCAGCCGGGGCGGAAGGGCGCCAGCCGTTCGGCCAGCCGCAGGGCGGTGCCCACGCTGAACCGGTTGTGGCCCTCGATGAACAGGTCCACGTCGTCGCCCACGGCCTCGCGCACGGCGGCCACGATGTCGATGGACAGGTCTTCCTCGCGGCGATCCTGCACGCGCCAGGCGGCTCCGAAAGGATCGAACTTCATGGCCGTGTAGCCACGCTCCGCGACGCGGCGGGCCTGCTCGGCGAAGGCTTCGGGCTGCCGCTCGGTGCGATACCAGCCGTTGGCATAGGCGCGGGTCCGGTCGCGCATCGCGCCGCCCAGCAGGCGGTGCACCGGCAGGCCCTGCGACTTGCCCATGAGGTCCCAGCAGGCGACCTCGATGGCAGCCACGGCGCACCCGTGGATCTGGCCGCCCTCGCTGTAGATGTCCCGCGTCATGCGCTGGAGGATCAGCTCGATATCGCTGGGATCCTGGCCGAGGTAGGCATCCTGCAGCTCATGCACGGCCGTTTCCACGGTCGCGCTGAACCCGTTGAGCGTGCCCTCGCCCACGCCGTAGAGACCCTCATCGGTGTCCACCCGCACGAACAGCCAGTTCTTCCACGGGTTGCCCACCAGGAAGGTCCGGACTCCGCTGATCCGCATGAGCTGACCCTACTCCCTTGCATCGCGTCGGTGGCGATGCGCCGGATCAGGCTCGCCCACCCGGACCTGGCGGCACGTCCGCTCGGAGAGAGGCATGATGGTGACCATGATGTGGAGTAGATCGTGACCTATCGGACGCTGCCCGACCCGGAGATCCTGTGCCGCCATGACGCCTACGTGGGCGAGGGACCCATGTGGGACCCGCGGATCGGTCGCGTCATCTGGGTCGATATCCCCAACGGACGCGTCTTCAGCACCGACCCCGGGGATGGCCAGACCACCAGTCGCAAGCTGGGCCAGTCGGTCGGCGTCGTCCTGCCGCGGGCCGCGGGGGGCTATGTGGCGGCCTTGCAGGACGGCTTCTACAGCCTCTCCGACGAGGGCGAGACCGAGCTCATCGCCCCGGTCGAGGCGGACGACCCGGCCACGCGCATGAACGACGGCGAGACCGACCCCCAGGGCCGCTTGTGGGCCGGCACGATGGGCTGGGAGGCCGAGCCGGGTGCGGGCGCGCTCTACCGACTGGACCCGGACGGCACCGTCACCCGGATGCTCGACGAGATCACCATCAGCAACGGTCTGGGCTGGAGTCCCGACGGCGGCACCATGTACTACGTGGACACGCCGACCATGCGCATCGACCGCTTCGACTTCGATCCGGTCAGCGGCGCCATCGCCGATCGCCGCGAGTTCGTGACCATCCGCCACGGTGGCGGCCGCCCCGACGGCCTGACGGTCGACAGCGAGGGCGCGGTGTGGGTCGCGACCTGGCCCGGTTACGGGGTCCACCGCTATCTGCCCGATGGCACGCTCGACGCGATCATCCCCCTGCCGGTCTCCAACGTCTCGAGCATCGAGCTCGGCGGACCGGACATGCGCGACGCCTGGATCACCACGGCCTGGGAGCTGCTGTCAGAGAAGGAGCACGCCGAGCAACCGCTCGCGGGCAGCCTCTTCCACACCCGCGTGGAGGTCCCCGGGCAGCCACGCGTCCCGTTCGCCGGCTAGGCGACCCCCTTCGCCCGATGACCTTCGAGGGGGTCCTGCCCGTCCTGCATGTCCCCTTCGCCGACACGCTCGAGCAGGCCATCCTGGAGCACGAGCTGGCAGCTCTCGCCGAGCGCATGCTGGCCCTGGGGGTCGATGGCCTGGCGGTGCCCCAGCTCGCCTCCGAGGCGTGGGCCCTGACCGAGTCCGAGCGAGATCGGGTGGTGGCCATCGCGGCCGAGGCCTGTGCCGGCCGGGCGCCGCTGGTGGTGGGGATCGACGGCGCCACGGCCGTCGCGGTGGATCGCGCGCGCCGAGCCGCGGACGCCGGCGCCGCGGGCCTGATGGTGCTGCCGCCTCGCGGAGGCGCGGACGCGGACGAGCTGGTCACCCACTACGTGGCCGTGGCCGATGCTGCCGGCCTGCCGCTGATGGTCCAGGACTCGCCGCAGGTGACCGGGGTCCAGCTGGAGGTGTCGCTGCTGGCGCGGATGCGGCGGGCGCACCCGCTGGTGGTCGCGGTCAAGTCGGAGATCCCCGGTGCCGGTCCCAAGGCCAGCGCTGTCGGTGAGGCGGGCCTCCGGCTGGTGGCCGGCTGGGGCGGCCTCCACTATCTCGAGCTGGTGGCGCGCGGAGCCGTCGGCTGCCTCCCCGGCTGTGACCTGGCGCCCGCCCTCAAGGCCATCGACACCGCCGTTCGGAGCGGGCGAGACGATGAAGCCCGCGCTCGCTACCGCCAGGTGCTGCCGTACCTGTCGCTGGCCAGCTCGTCGCTCGAGCTGCTGCTCTTGACGGCCAAGCGCCACCTGCGGCGGAGCGGCATCTTCTCCACGGAGCTCTTGCGGGCACCGGCCCGCACGCTGGACGCGCACGAGGCCCGGGCCGTCGATGCCCTGCTCGACGAGCTCAAGCAGGCGGGTGTGCCCGGCTTCTAGCGAGGCGCACTCAGGACCCGGGCCCGGACGGCTCCACCACTCGCAGCTCCACCATCTGCGGCCAGCGCTTGCCGGTGACCCACATGGTCTCGCTGGCCGGATCCCAGGCGAGGCCGTTGAGCACCGCTTCGGGATCCTCGTCGGCCGGGTTCGGCTGGAGGAGGCCGCTCAGGTCCAGCCGTCCCGTCACCCGTCCGTCGCCCGGATCGATGCGCACGACCTCGTCGCGGTGCCAGACGTTGGCCCAGACCACACCACCCACGCACTCGAGCTCGTTGAGATCGGCGAGCGGCCGCCCGTCGAGGGTCACCGACACGACAGCGCGGACCTCGAACGTGTCTGGATCGCGAAGGGTGAGCCGGTCGCTGCCGTCGCTCATGACCAGGTGCTCGCCGTCATGGCACAGCCCCCAACCCTGGCCATCGTATGTCCACAGCCCCTCGAAGGCGAAGGTGTCGGCATCCCAGCGCCAGGCCTGACCGGCTTTCCAGGTCAGCTGCACGAGCCTGTCACCGACGAGCGCGAGGCCCTCACCGAAGAGCGACCCCGGCAGCGATTCCGAGCGGGTGACGCGACCATCCTCACGATCAAGCTCGCGCAGGCTGGATTCGCCCCGGATGCCGGTCGATTCGAACATCCGGCCCTCCTCGTCGATGACCAGCCCCTGCGTGAAGGCCCTCGGATCGTGACTGACGCGCGAGACCTCGTGCCAGGAAAGGTACGGCGCCGGGATCGTCAGCGGCGCCGGTGAGGGACTGGGCAGGGCGGAAGCGGACACCACCGACACGACCGAGAGGGCCGCGGCGATGAGCGCCGGGCTGAGGTGCATCTGCGCAGTCTGCCGCGTATCGCAGAGCGAGGCAGAAGGGCGCCGGCCGCTCGCCTGCCTGAGCGGAACCGGCGCTGTGGCGAAGGCTAGGTGGCGGCGGCGCCGATGGGCATCGGCATGTCGGCGGTGCGAGCGATGGGCCGACGGTACCGGGGCCACCACCCCGGACCACCCCCGGCCTGCTCCCAACCCGTCGCGACCGGACCAGGTGTGGGACGGCGCGACCACTTCGACACTCGCGCGGGCTTGAGCAGCACCCGTCGGCTGCGCGATACTGCACCACGAACGCCGATGGTCCCGGTCCCGGTTGGGACCGCAGAGCCCATCGCGGCAGGGACGGAACGCGCTAGAGTCAGCCACACGCCTGTCAGCTAGGAGGATCACCGATGTCCGGACCCAAGAAAGAGACCCCTGCGGAAACAGCCCCCGAGCCGCAGCCCGAGCAGTCGAGCGGCCCATCACAGACGCAGCAGGCCACGGCCGCAGCGACGGCCGCGCTCAGCGACGTCCGGGCCAAGCTCATCGCCGGGGAGCAGTTCCTGCTCGCGGCTGCTCTCGTCATCGTCGTCGTCTCCTACTTCATCTTCGAGTTCCTGCTCGACTACCGGGTCCTGAGCGACTTCACGGTCCTCTTGTCGGTCCTCACGGTCCTGACCATCTGGGTCCATCGCTGGGGCCACTACGACTTCGGGACGGGCTACCGCATCCTGGTGGCCGCCCTCGGCGTGTCGCTGGCGGTCCTGGCCTTGATGAACCTGCTGGCCTGGGCCCGTCTCGGCGGCGGTTCCGTCGACTTCCTGCACCTGCTGGGTCGCCTCAGCTTCTGGGCTTCGGGCGTGGCCGCATTCGTCGGCGCGTGGCAGGTCTTCCGTACCCGCTAGGGAGCCCCGGCTACCTGCCGGCACCTTCAGCGCGAAGCGGACCGGGTCGCATCAGATGCGACCCGGTCTTCGATTCTGTGGATAAACGGCTCGACTGAGCGTGAACATCGGGCTATGCAGCGCCCGCGATGGCCTGATAGGCTGAAGCCTCAAGAACAGCCAACGAGGCCTGCAACCAAAGACCCGCCGCCCCAGCGGCAGGGCTCGCGGTCCGTGAGAGGGCTCACGCCCCTTCGACCGCCTCGAGCCGATCCCATCCCCAGGTGGGAGCGCGACTCGTTCGACCGACGCGTGTCAGCACGCGCATCGACGCTGATCCGGGATCCCCAGACCCCGGATCATCCACTTCGTCCTGCCCCTGAGCGGCGTTACCGCTCGCGTCCACCCCAGTGTTCGCGCGCGGCTCAGGAGGCGATCTGTTGCCATATCCATCACCTCAACGCGTGCCCACGACCGCACGGCGCTCCCGCTCCGGCATCGCCGGCCGCGCCACCCGTATCGCCGTCGGTGCGCTCGCGACACTCTCGCTGCTGGCGGTGCCGCAGCTCTCCAGCCCGAGTCCTGCCGCTGCCGGATCGTCGTGCACCGGCTGGACGAGCACGCAGGTCCCACCGCCGAAGATCCGCGTCTTGCGTACGCGAACAGGCACGGTGGAGACCGTCCCCTTCCGCAAGTACGTCGCCCGCGTCATGGCCTCCGGCGAGTGGCCCAGCAGGCTGCGCATGGCCACGCTCGAGGCCGGCGCCCTCGCGACCAAGCAATACGCCTGGTACTACGCCATGCAGGGGCACCACCGCTCTTTCAACGTGGCCGCGGACGGGTGCTTCGATGTCCGTGATGACACGCACGACCAGCTCTACCGCGACTCCGCACGCCCCACAGACCGGCAGTGGCGGGCGATCGACAAGACGTGGGCATTGAGTCTGCGCAAGAACGGTCGCTTCTTCCTCACCGGCTATCGCACCGGTGCCAGCAGCACCTGTGCCGCCGACGCCAACGGCTGGAAGCTCTATGAGAACAGCGTGGAGGCCTGCGCTGCAGATGGCTGGGGCTTCCGGCGCATCCTCAAGAAGTACCTCAGCCCCGACCTGTCACTGGTGTGGTCCGACAAGATCGGCCCTGGCCTCTCCACCCCCAAGGTCAGGCTCAAGGCCGGCAACACGGTCGGCGGGGGCGCCGCCACGGTCTTCTGGAAGCCAGCGTTGAAGCGCTCGAACATCCAGCGCTATCGGGTCCAGCGCAAGTCCGACGGGGGCCGCTGGAAGGAAGTCGAGCTGAAGCGGCCCGCGCGGGGCCAGACGGACGCCTATGTCAAGCCGGATGCCGGGACCCGCTTCCGGGTCAGAGCCGTGGACAGCAAGGGCAACTGGGGCCATTGGTCGTACAGCAGTCGCCGACAGGCTGCGGTGAAGGGTCCGGCCGGGACCACCATCGCCGGGATCGTCGGCACGTCGGCCGTGCGCTCCAAGCGCGTCAAGGTCCGCTTCAAGGGCCGCTCGGTGGCAGTGGTCGCCCGCACGGGACCAGGCACCGGTTCGATCAGGATCCTCATCAACGGCCGGCGCGTCGGGGTGGTGGATCTCGAGCGCATCTCGCCGAACCGGCGCAAGCTCGTGTGGGCCAAGAACTTCCCCCGCCGAAAGGCGCGCACCGTCGTGGTCAAGCCGATCGGCAGCCGTGAGCGGGTGGATTTCCAGGGGTTCTTCATCCTGCGCTGAGCACGGACGGAGTCGACAGCCCCGGCAGGACCATCGTGCGGTGGACGGTCCACGGGCCGCGGTGTCACGGTTGCGCCGCCAGGCACGTCCCAGACGGTGGTCCGGGGCCTGCGCGAACGAGGGCGGCGACACCGTCGGTGGGTGCCGACCTCGTGAGCGACCGCCTGGCGACTGAAACGTCACCGAACCGAGCGGAGTCCTGCCATCCTCTCCGTCCATCCGGCCGCCCAAGCATCAGTCACCGCGGTGTACGCTCCGACCATCCGATCGGAGCCACACTGCTGGAGGTCTGCGCATGACTCGCATCGTTCGCGGCGCCCTCGTCCAGGCCACCTGGACGGGCGACAAGGAGTCGATGATCCAGAAACACGAGGAGCTCGCCTACGAGGCGGCCAAGCAGGGCGCCCAGTTCATCCTGTTCCAGGAGCTCTTCTACGGGCCCTACTTCTGCCAGGTGCAGGACGCCCAGTACTACGACTACACCGAGCTCATCCCGGACGGACCCACGACCCAGCGCATGCGCGACCTGGCCAAGCAGACCGGCATGGTCGTGGTGGCACCGATGTACGAGGAAGACGACCGCGCCTCGGGTATCTACTACAACACCGCCGCCATCATCGACGCCGACGGCACCTACCTGGGCAAGTACCGCAAGACGCACATCCCGCACGTCCAGGGCTTCTGGGAGAAGTTCTACTTCCGTCCCGGCAATCTGGGCTACCCGGTCTTCGAGACGGACATCGCCAAGTTCGGCCTGTATATCTGCTACGACCGCCACTTCCCGGAGGGCGCACGGGCGTTGGGCCTCAACGGGGCGGAGATCGTGCTCATTCCCAGCGCTACCTCGCGCGGCCTGTCCGAGTACCTCTGGCACATCGAGCAGCGCGCGCACGCGGTGGCCAACGGCTACTTCGTGGGCACCATCAACCGCGTCGGTATCGAACCGCTGGGCGACGACGACTTCTACGGCCAGTCGTACTTCTGCGATCCACGCGGCCAGTACGTGGGCGAGATCGGCGATGCCCACGAGGAAGAGCTGATGGTCCGCGATCTGGACTTCGACAAGGTCAAGGAAGTGCGCGACACGTGGCAGTTCTTCCGTGACCGCCGACCCGATGCCTACGAGGACCTCGTCCAGCCCTAGTCGAACGGGTTCGAGCGGCGAAGGCGAGCCCGCCGCCACCACCCGCGCGAGGGGGATCGTCCTCCCCCTCGCCTTCCTGGCCATGCTCCTTGGGCTGGCCTGGCTGGCCATGCTCGCGGTGCAATACCGGCAGGGGGTCTGGGTCAGTGGAGTCTGGGTCCCTGACGAGCCGACCTGGGGTTTCGACCTCGCGGCCTATGTCGGTGCGGCCCAGCGCCTGATCGATACGGGATCGCTCTACGCGGCCGATCTCGTCGCCGGATCCTTCCAGCCAGGTCCGGCCGATCTCTACTACTACGCTCCGCCCCTCGGCGTGGCTGTGCTGCCTCTGACCGGAGTACCGCTGACGGAGAGTGCGGACCTGTGGTGGCTGCTGCGCGTCGGCGCCCTGCTGACGGCGTGCGCGCTGATGCCAGTGTCCGTCCCGCTGCGTGCTGCCGCCGTCGCGGTCGTGGCCTTCAGCCTCCCCGGCCTGAAGGACTCGCTCCTGGGCAACGTGAGCCTGTTGCTGCTCCTGCCCATGGTGGCAGCGTGGCGGTGGATGGACCGGCCGGCCGGTTCGTTGCTCATGGCCACGGCCATCGCGGTCAGGCCCAGCCTCGGTCTGTTCCTCATCTGGCAGCTCCTGCGGCGCCGCTGGCACGCCGCGGGCTGGACGATCGGGGGCGGCATCGTGCTGATCCTGCTGACGCTGCCCTTCGTGGGGCTGCATGGGTACGAGGACTACCTGGCGGTGCTGCGGAACCTCACGATCCCCGTCGGCGCATCAGAAAATCGCGACCTCGGCAGCCTCCTGCTCGGGTTCGGGGCCGGCGAGGCGGCCGTCTCCTTCGCGCGGACCGCCAGCATCGTGGTGGCGGGCGCTGCGGTCCTGCTGAGCCTCCGCCGAGATCGTGAGGCGAGCTACATGGTCATGCTCTCAGCGTCGTTGCTGGTGGTGCCGCTGCTTTGGGACCACTACCTCGCGACCCTCGTCGTGCCCGCAGCGTTCCTGGCCCAGCGCCTGTGGCGGCCGCTCATCCTGCTGCCCTTGCTGTCGTGGCTGCCCGTGGGCGCACCGATCCTCGTCGTGGCCACGATGCTGCTGCCGTTCCTGGTCGATCGCAGGACGCCCGGGCCGGAGCCGGTACCGGTGCCGGCATGACGGACGGCGCGAGCACCGATCGCAGCTGGCTGCCACTGCTGGGCGTGGTCCTCGCGACCGTCGGCGCGTTGTGGCTGCTGGCCGGGTTGGCCGTGCTGCCCGGTGGCCGGGGCTGGGCCTACGACTACACCGCCTACGCCGATGCGGCCCAGCGCCTGGAGCAGACCGGCAGCCTGTACCAGGCGGAGACCCTCGCAGGACCGTACCGTCCGGGTCCGTCGGGCCTCTACATGTATGCGCCACCGTTCGGCGTGGCCGTGGCGGCGCTCGGAGGCCTGGATGCCGAGACTGCAGCCGTGGCCTGGTACCTCCTGCATCTATCGCTGCTGGCGGTGGCCTGCGCCTTGCTGCCGGTCCCGGCCTGGATCCGCCTCGCCGCCTTCGGGATCGCCGCCCTCAGCCTGGCGGTGACCAAGGACTTCTCGCTGGGTAACGTCAGCTCCATGCTCCTCCTGCCCCTGGCAGCCGCGTGGCGTTGGCTGGACCGTCCCGCAGGTTCGGTGGCCCAGGCGATCGCCATCTCGGTCCGGCCCATGCTGGGCGTGCTGCTCATCTGGCAACTACTTCGACGCCAGTGGCGGGCCGTGGCCTGGACCGTCGGCGCCGGGATCGTGTTGGTGCTGCTGACCCTGCCCTTCGTGGGTATCCACGGATACGGTGATTACCTGACCGTGCTGCGCAACCTGGAGGGAGCCACCGGCGTGGCCGAGAACCATGACCTGAGCTCCACCGTACTGCGTCTCGGGCTGAGCGAGTCTGTGGCCACCCTGGCGCTGCTCGTGGGCTATGCCCTCGCCATCGCCGCGATCGGCCTGAGCCTGCGCCGCGACCGCGACCTGGGCTTCGTGGTCACGGCCTCAGCCTCGCTGCTGCTGTCCCCGCTCATGTGGGACCACTACCTCGCCATGCTCCTCCTGCCCGCCGCCTTCCTGGCTGCGCGCGGGCACCGTTGGGGGCTGTTGCTGCCTCTGGCCTCGTGGCTGCCGGCCGACCTCTACCCGTTCGTGGCGCTGGCCGCGGTCTGGCTGCCGTTCGTGGCGCGCGGACCGATCGCGGCGCAGGCTGCCCCTGCGCCACTTGGCACGAGCGCGGCGTCGGCATGAGCCGACTTCGGTCGCGGTGGACCGGACCGCGGGGGCGACCCCAGGCATTCGAGCCGGCTGCCTCGGTGTCGTGAGTCACGGTCGCGCCGAGCTCGGCATCGCTCTCGCCGGCTTCATCCTCGGCTGTGCCTGGCTGCTCGGCATCCTGCTGGTGTTCAGCCAGACCGAGCAGGTCGACGGGCAGACCGTCCATGTCCTGGGCGACCACTGGGGCTATGACATCGAGGCCTACGTGCGCGCCGCCGCCCGCCTGGTCGACGACGGGTCGCTCTACCTGCGCTCGCAGGTGGAGCGTCCGTTCCTGCCGGGCGGCAAGGACTACTACCACTATGCACCGCCCCTGGGCGTGGCCATGGTCCCGCTCAGCGAGCTGCCGGAGGCGGCCAGCTCCGTGGTCTGGTACCTCCTCAAGTCAGCGGCACTGTTGCTGGGCTGCCTGCTGATGCCGGTGCGCCTGCCCATCCGCGCCCTCACCTTCGTGGGTGTGGCCTTGTCCTTCTGGGCCATGCGTGACCTCGTCCTGGGCAACGTCGGAGTGTTGCTGGTGCTGCCGATGGCCGTCGCCTGGCGCTGGCTCGACCGGCCCCTGGGGTCGGTCGCGCTGGCCCTGACCATCTCCGTCCGGCCGAGCACGGGTGCCTTGCTCATCTGGCAGCTGCTCCGGCGACGCTGGAGGGCGGCGGGGTGGACCATCGGCGCCGGGATCACGCTCATCGTGGTCAGTGCGCTCTTCGTCGGGATCGAGGGGTACCGCGACTATCTCTCGGTGCTCGGCAACATGGTCACGCCCGGCCTCGGCTCGGAGAACCGGGACCTCGGCACCACCGCGGTCACACTCGGCCTCGACGAGCGCTGGATCGATCTCGTGCGCCTCGGCAGCATCCTGCTCGGCTGCGCGCTCGTGCTGCTGAGCCTGCGCCGTGACCGCGAGTCGGGCTTCATGATCACGCTCACCGCATCGGCGTTGATGGTGCCCTTGATGTGGGAGTACTACCTCATCATGCTGGCCCTGCCGCTGGCGCTCCTGGCCCAGCGCTGGCGTCCGATGGTGCTGCTGGTGCTGCTGCTGTCCTGGCTGCCCTCGGTCGTGGCCCTCTTGCCCCTGTTCCTCACGCTCGGGCTCCTGTTCGTCCTGCCCGAGCGACGTGGGCGACCCGCCGCTGTGGCCGGCGCGGATGCAGCCGGGCTTCCCCAATAGGGCTGGGTGCGTGTAGGCTGCCCGCTCATGGACTTCGGATTTACCCTCAAGCCCGAACACAGCATCGAGCGCACGATCGCCCTCACCCGCCAGGCGGAGGCTGCGGGCTTCGGCTATGGCTGGCTCTTCGACTCCCACATCCTGTGGAAGGATGTCTATCCGCTCCTGACGCTGATGGCCGTCAACACCGAGCGGATGCGCCTGGGCACCTGCGTGACCAATCCCGCCACGCGTGACATCACCGTCACCGCCAGCGTGCTGGCCACGCTCGACGAGATCTCCGGCGGCCGCATGGACCTGGGCATCGGTCGCGGTGACAGCGCCCAGCGCGTGCTGGGCAAGGGCCCGGTGCAGACGAGAGTGCTGGACCACGCGGTGCGCACCATCAAGGACCTCGTCGAGGGCCGGAGCGCCACCTACATGGACACCGAGCTGGAGCTGACCTGGAGTCCCGGCGACGACCTGCCCGTGTGGATCGCCGGCTATGGACCGATGGTGCTGGGCATGGCCGGGCGCGTCGCCGACGGCGTGATCCTCCAGCTGGCGGACGTCGACCTCATCAAGTGGCTGATCGGCATCATGCGTGAGGCGGCCGCGGCCATCGGCCGCGACGCGGCCGAGATCAGGGTCCAGGCCGCCGCGCCGGCCCATGTCGGGCCGATCGATGCCTGCCGTGAGCGAGTCCGCTGGTTCCCGGCCCTGGTCAGCAATCACGTCGTGGACCTGGTCAACAAGTATCCCCGCGAGCAGCTGCCCAAATCACTGACCGGCTACATCCGCGACCGGGAAGGCTACGACTACCGACACCACGCGGAGGTCGGCTCGGACAATGCCCAGTTCGTCTCTGACGAGGTGGCTGACCGCTTCAGCATCGTGGGCCCGCCCGAGGAGCACGTCCGCCGCCTGCTGGAGCTGCACGAAGCCGGCGTGGACCAGTTCAACGTGTACCTCATGAACGGTGACGAGGAAGCGCAGCTGGAGGCCTACGGCCGCGACGTCATCCCGGCCTTCCGGGCTGCGGTCGGCCAAGGCTGACCGAGCCCCTCCGAGCCAGCCCGGACGGGTACCACCTGATGCAGACATGGTTGGACGCCTCGCCCTGCCCGGAAATCCGGGGCCTGTGGCACCATCGGCGCGGATGACATCAGCGAATCGTCTCCCGGGCGGGAGCGCACCAGGCCAGCCGTGGACGTCGGGCGCACCCGCGCAGGGAGTCACCTGCCCTGCCTGCGGACTGACCAACGAGCCCGGTGCTCGCACCTGCCGCAACTGCGGCCTGCCCATCGCCGCGGCCGATGATCCGGTGCGTGGCGTCGCACCCGGTCGCGTGGAGCTGCCCAAGGTGCAGCGGTCGGGTGTCTCCGCCACCATCGGTTTCGTGCTGGTCATCGCGCTGCTCCTGGTCGGAGGCAGCCTCGCCTTCACCGGCGGAAACGGCTTGCTCAGCGGTGGCGGTCGCTTCTTCGGGGCGGCGGCCAGCCCGTCGCCGAGCCCTGGACCCGAGACGCTGCCCGGGACCACCGGGCAGGACTCCGGCACGACGGCCGAGATCATCGAGGAGGAGCCGACCCCGGAGGCCAAGGGCACCAAGTTCGACTACACCTGCGATGCTGCCGCCATCAAGGACCTGAGCCGGGGCAAATGGTTCCTGACCGACGTGAGCGAGCGCACGCGCACCGCCGACGATGGTTCGCTGTACGACCAGATCTACTGGGACCTGCAGCGCACCACGGACAAGAAGAGCGATGCGCCCACCACCGTCAGCATGCAGTGGTCCACGCCCAAGAAGCTGCAGGAGCGCTTTGATATCAAGCGCGTGGGCGGCGACCGCGCCATCCTCGTGACCTTCGACGGCCCGATCACGCTCGACACCAATCAGACCATCGAGCGGGATCAGTTCGAGGCCGACGGCGTCGACCAGATCAAGCGGGTCCAGCTGTTCGAGCGCAATGGCAAGGTCCGAACGGTGATCGGCCTGAGCCAGGACAGTTGCGCCCGGATGCGTTCCAACGGCTGGAACAAGAAGGCCAGCAAGCCGGCGGGACGGATCGTGCTCGACCTCGAACGCGTCTACGAAGGCTCCTGAGCCGAACCTCCGACCGTACCCGTCCTGACCTGCGTCATGGGTGCTGGCGGGTCTACCATGCCATCACGGCGACCCCCCGAGCCGCTGACCAGTCGAGAAGGTAACCGACCAACGGAGAGATCGATGCGAACGCTCATCACCAACGGCACCGTCGTCAACGCGGACGGCTCATTCGGGGCTGACGTCCTCATCGAGGACGGGCAGATCGTGGCCGTGGGTGCGATCCCCGGTGCGCCCTCCGAGCTGGCCGTGGACAAGGTCATCGATGCGCGCGGCCGGTGGGTCATCCCGGGCGGCATCGACCCGCACACGCACTTCGACCTGCCCTTCGGCGGGACCTACTCCAAGGACGATTTCGAGACCGGAACGCGCGCAGCAGCCTTCGGCGGCACGACCACCATCCTCGACTTCGCCGTGCAGGGCAAGGGCGAGGCCCTGCGTCCGGGCCTGGACACCTGGCTGGCCAAGGCCGAGGGCAAGGCCTCCATCGACTACGGCCTCCACATGATCATGGGCGACGTCAACGACGCCACGCTCAAGGAGATGGACGTCCTCGTGGACGAGGGCGTCACCGACTTCAAGCTGTTCACGGCCTATCCGGGCGTCTTCCTCTCCGATGACGGGGCCATCTTCGCGGCCCTGCGCCAGAGCGCCGAGAACGGCGGTCTCATCCTGATGCACGCCGAGAACGGTGTGGCCATCGACATCGTGGCCAATGCCAACGCGGAGGCCGGGCTGACCGATCCCTACTACCACGGCGTCTCGCGCATGCCCATCTTCGAGGGCGAATGCGTCAACCGCGTCATCCGCTTCGCCGAGGCGGCCGACGCGCCCGTGTACATCGTCCACCTCTCCTCGCGTGACGCACTGGAGGAAGTGGTCCGCGGGCGGGACCGCGGCGCCATGGCCTTCGCCGAGACCTGTCCCCAGTACCTGTTCCTCTCGCTCGAGGACATGGGCAATGGCTTCGAGGGCGCCAAGTACGTGTGCAGCCCACCGCTTCGGCCGGCCGACCACCAGGAGGACCTCTGGCGCGGCCTCGTCAAGGGCGACCTGCAGACGGTCGGCACCGACCATTGCCCCTTCGACTTCGAAGGCCAGAAGGAGCTCGGCCGGGGCGACTTCCGCAAGATCCCCAATGGCCTGCCCGGTGTCGAGGAGCGCGTCGACCTCATGTTCCAGGGCGTGGTCGCGGGCCGCTACACCAAGGAGCGCTGGGTGGAGGTCATCTCCACCGCTGCAGCGCGGATCTTCGGCCTCGCCGGCCGCAAGGGCGCTGAT
Source organism: uncultured Chloroflexia bacterium (assembly GCA_963800275.1). Lineage (GTDB taxonomy): Bacteria > Chloroflexota > Limnocylindria > Limnocylindrales > CSP1-4 > JAFMJV01. The sequence continues at coordinate 63,056 of CAWDAI010000006.1, read as the reverse complement.
CGCCCCCGGCTTCGACGCGGACGTCGTCATCTACGACCCCGACCGCAAGCACGTCCTGTCCGCTTCCACCCACCACATGAACGTCGACTACAGCTGCTACGAGGGCATGGAGGTCCAGGGCGGCAGTGATGTCGTGCTCTCGCGCGGGAAGGTCATCGTGGAAGACGGCGAGTGGCAGGGGCAGGCCGGGGCCGGACGCTTCCTCAAGCGCGAAGTGGCCCGCGAGTACCTCAAGTGATCGCCCCCCGAGTCAGTCCGACGCTGGCTCCCAGCTGAGCACGATGTCCTCGCCATCGGTGGCGGCGGTGATGGTCTGCAATCCCGCGGTGCCGAAGTCGGCCACGGTGAGCTCCGCACCCGCGTGGGTGGTGCGCAGGCCGAGCACGCGCGCGCCGGCGCTCTTGCCCGCCTGCACGCCCGCCGGGCGAGTCCTCCACCACCACGCAGCGTGCGGGGTCCACGCCCAGCATCTTCGCGGCCAGGAGGTAGGGATCGGGGGCGGGCTTGCCGTGCTCGATGTCGTCCACCGTCACCGAAGGCCGCCGGTCGTGGGAGGCCGGTCGCCTCCAGCCAACCCTCGGCGATGTCCCGGAAGGCGCTGGTGGCGATGGCCCAGCGACCCAGGGGCAGGCTCTCGAGCAGATCGCGCGCGCCGGGCATGGCGGCGATGGCGACCCCGTCGTCGGCGCCGAGCGCATCGTTGAAGACGCGCGACTCTGCCTCCGCGTCCAGATGGGGCGCCACCAGCCGGATCGTCTCGACCGGGGGGCGGCCGGGGTGCACCGCGGCGATGCGGGTGGTGAAGTCGATGCCGTGCTGGTCTCCCCACAGGCGCCAGTGCTTGGCATAGATGTCACCGGAGTCGATGACGACCCCGTCCATATCGAAGATCACAGCGGCGACGCGCAGCTCTGGCACGGGGCTCCCCTCCCGGGATCGTGGTCCGGCCGCAGCGGACCGGGTCGTGGGCAGCAGACGAGCCGGACACCATCGACGCGGTGACCGGCTCGACCGAGCGGTGGACAGCGGCCCGAGGAGGGCCGGGCTTCGTGGCTACTTGGTGCGCGGGAAACCCAGGTTGATCTCAGAGGTGGCCGGGTCAGGCCAGCGCGAGGTCACGACCTTGCCCTTGGTGTAGAACTTGACGCCCTCGGGGCCGTACATGTGCGAATTGCCGAAGAGCGAGGCGCGCCAGCCGCCGAAGCTGTAGTACGAGACCGGCACCGGGATGGGCACGTTGATACCGACCATCCCGACGTCGATGTCGAACTGGAACTGGCGGGCGGCTCCACCGTCGCGGGTGAAGATGGCCGTGCCGTTGCCGAACTCGTGGCTGTTGATGAGCTTGCACGCCCTCTTCATAGGTGTCGACGCGTACGACCGTCAGCACGGGGCCGAAGATCTCGTCCTTGTAGCAGGACATGTTGGGGGTCACGTCGTCGATGAGCGACACGCCCAGGTAGAAGCCGTCCGACTCCTTGTACAGCGGGTGCTCGCGGCCGTCGGCGACGACCTTGGCACCGTCGGCGGCACCGGCCTCGATGTAGCTCGCGACCTTGTCCCGGTGGGTCCTGGTGACCAGCGGCCCCATCTGGGGCTCCGGTCGGTGCCGTCGCCGATGACGACCTGCGGCAGGCGCTCCTTGATGGCCTCGATGAGCGGGTCGTGGACGTCGCCTACGGTGACCACGGTGGCGATGGCCATGCAACGCTCGCCGGCGCTGCCGTAGCCGGCGCTGACACAGGCATCGGCGGTCAGGCCGATGTCCGCATCGGGCAGCACGAGCATGTGGTTCTTGGCCCCGCCGAGCGCCTGCACGCGCTTGCCGGCCTGGGTGCCGGTCTCGTAGATGCGCCGGGCCGCCGGGGTCGAGCCCACGAACGAGACGGCGGCGATGTCGGGGTGCTCGGTCAGGCCGGAGACGGCCACGCGGTCACCCTGGACCACGTTGAAGACGCCGTCGGGCAGCCCCGCTTCCTGCATCAGCTGGGCGAGGTAGACCGAGACGCGAGGGGTCGACCGTGGAGGGCTTGAGCACGAAGGTGTTGCCGGTGGCGATGGCATTGCCGAACATCCACATCGGCACCATGGCCGGGAAGTTGAAGGGTGTGATGCCGGCGACCACGCCGAGGGGCTGGCGGATGGAGTAGACGTCCACCCCGCCGCTGACCTGCTCGCTGAACTCGCCCTTCTGCATCTGGGGCACGCCACAGGCGTACTCGATGTTCTCGATGCCGCGCGCGAGCTCGCCGGCGGCGTCGCTGAGGACCTTGCCGTGCTCGCTGGTGATGATCGCGGCGATCTCGTCGCGGTGCGTGTCGAAGGCGTTGCGGATGCGGAACATGATGTCCGCCCGCTTGGCCAGCGAGGTCGCGCGCCACCCGGGGATAGGCGGCCTTGGCCGCCGCGACGGCCTGGTCGATCTCCTCCACGCTGGCGATGTCGACCGTCTTGGTCTGCTGCCCGGTGGCGGGGTTGTAGACGGGCCGGCTCTGGCCGGAGGCGGAAGGTACGACCTTGCCGTCGATCCAGTGGCTGACCCTCGGGAGCGTCCCTTGTGCCTCAGTCGCCTGAGGCTCCATCGTCTGCGTCATGTGCGGACCTCGTGTCTGGGAGTGTGTACTGCCTACGATAATCGATGATGTCGAGCGGCTCCCCTGCCGAACGGCCCGCAGCCGGGTGAGCCTCGGCCGCCCCGGGGCAGTCAGTGCCGCCGGCGCCGGTCGCCGGTCACCGCCGCTTCGAGGGTGCCGGCTAGCGCTCGGGCGCGCGCAGCGCCCCCATCGAGACGAGCTTCTCGACCAGGCCCTGCACCGCGGAGGCGGACTTGTCGAACATGGCCCGCTCCTCGCCCGTCAAACCGATCTCGACGATGCCCTCCACGCCGCCACTACCAAGACGCGTGGGCACGCCCACGTAGAGCCCGTCGTAGCCGTACTGGCCCTCCAGGTAGGACGCGCAGGGCAGGATCATGTGGCGGTCGTTGATGATGGCATCGACCATGATCGCGACCGAGGAGGCCGGCGCGTAGTAGGCACTGCCGGACTTGAGCAGGGACACGATCTCGGCGCCGCCGTTGCGCGTGCGCTCCACGATGCGGCTCGATCTGCTCGGTCGACATGAGCTCGGTGATGGGCACGCCGCCCACGGTGCAGTAGCGCGGCAGCGGCACCATCGTGTCGCCGTGGCCGCCGAGGACGAAGGCGCAGGTGTTGACCACCGAGACGCCGAGCTCCATGGCCACGAAGGTACGGAAGCGGCTGGTGTCGAGCACGCCGGCCATGCCCACCACGCGGTCCGACGGCAGGCCGCTGGCCTCCAGGGCCACGTGGCACATGGCATCGAGCGGGTTGGTCACCACGACCACGATGGACTCTGGCGAGTAGGCCACCGACTGCTCCACCACGCTGCGCACGATGCCGGCGTTCTTGGCCATGAGGTCGTCGCGGCTCATGCCCGGCTGTCGCGCCAGGCCAGAGGTGACCACGATGACGTCGGAGCCGGCGGTATCGGCGTAGTCGTTGGTGCCCCGCACGACCATGTCGTGCCCGGCCACCGGAGCGGCCTCTGCGAGGTCGAGCGCCTTGCCCTGGGGCAGGCCCTCCACGATGTCCACGAGCCAGACATCGGCAAGTCCTTGCTCGACGATGCGCTGGGCGGTCGTGGCTCCGACGTTGCCGGCGCCGATGACGGTGACGAGCGGGTTAGCCATGGGGCGGGGGTTCCTCCGATGTGTCCTTCCTCGGGCGCCCATGCTACTCCCCCACGAGTGCGCGGACCGGTCCCCCACGGGTGCGCGGACCCGGGCCGCGATGGGCTTCAGCCGATGTGGAGCGGATCGGCCGTGGGCAGGGACACCGTGATGGTGGCGCCCTCGCCGCTGACCGAATTGACCTCGATGGAGCCACCGACCCGGTCCACGAACGGCGCCAGCGCAGAGAGCCCGTGGCCGCTGCCGCCGCGATCGGCCTTGGTCGTGAAGCCCTCCTCGAAGAGGTGTTCGAGCGCCTCGTCGCTGAAGCCCTCCCCGGTGTCGGAGACGATGATGCGGGCGAGGTCGTCGGCGGGCCGGTCGGTGCGGATGGTGAGGGTGCCGCCGCCGTCCATGGCATCGCGGGCGTTGAGGGCGAGGTTCAGCACGATGCGCTCGATGCGCAGCTTGGGGATGCCGACGTAGGCGCCGACGGCGTCGGTGGCCACGATCAGCTCGAGCGTGTCGGGCAGGAGCGCGTCGAGGAGGCGACGCATGGCGCCCACGCTGCTGTCGAGGTTGACCGCGATGAGGGAATCGCTCGCGTCTGCTCCGTCGAGCTGGTCGATGAGGTCGAAGAGCGCGGCTGCCACGACGACGCAGTGGGCCACGTCCTCACGCGCGGGGTCCTCGGGTGGGATGCCGCGCAGGGCCAGCTCCGCATGGCCGCGGATGGCTGTGAGCAGGTTGCGCATGTCATGGGTGATCGAACGGATCGCCTCGGGGCTGGGCTCCATGGGCCTGAGCATAGCGAGCCCGGGCCGCGCCGGTGGCGCTGGCATACTCAGGCCCATGGGACCAGGGGCCAGATTGCACCGCGCGCTCGAGCGATCGCTGGGGCGACGGGGCGCCCGCCGGCTGCGTGGCCGGGTCCTGGGCCGGAACCACCTGCTGCCCGACTTCATCATCATCGGCGCGGCGCGCAGTGGCACCACGCACCTGCTGGGCCAGCTCAACGCCCACCCCAACGTGCTGGAAGGCCCGGCCGAGACCCATTTCTTCGATACCCATCGCTACACCTATGGCACCGGCTGGTACCGACTGCGGTTCCCGCCCAACAAGGCTCGCCGAAGGCGCTATCACGAGGGCCTCCATCCGGTCCTCACCGGTGAGTCGAGCCCGTCCTACCTGAGCCAGCCCAACGCGCCGGCCCGGGTGGCGCGGGCCGTGCCCCACGCCCGCCTGCTGGTGCTGCTGCGCGACCCCGCGCTGCGCGCGGCCTCCCACTGGGCCTGGTGCCTGCGCCAGTGTGGCGAGACGCGAACCTTCCGCGAGGCCGTGGAGGCGGAGATCGGGCCGCCGGGCGACGAGCGTGGGCTGAGGGTGCCGCCGGACAAGCGCCCCAACGACCCGCTGGTGGTCCGACGAGGCATCTACCAGCCCCAGCTCGAGCGCTGGCTGACCCACTTTCCCGACGATCAGCTGCTGGTGATCCAGAGCGAGCGTTGGTTCCGTGACCCGCCCAGCGTGATGGACGAGGTCTGCGACTACCTGGGCCTGCCCCGGCGCGAGGCGCTGCCGCGCGTCATGCGCAATCGCAACAAGCCCCACGAACCATTCGACGAAGCGGTCATCGAGCGCCTGCGGCAGTTCTATGGCCCCTACAACGAGCAGCTCGCGCACTACCTGCGGATGGATCTCGATTGGGGCCGAGCCGACGACGCTGACGGGGACTCGCCCGGCCGCTGAGCGGGCGCACACGACAGGCTGTCGTATCGGCTCTGCCCAAGTTCCGGAGGCGTGCTAACGTCGCGCTGCCGTGACCATCTCCAGCATCCGGGCGTCCATCGCCACGTTCGTCGCTGCCACCGTCATCGCTGGCACCGTCAGTCTCGCCGGTCCTGCTGAGCAGGTAGCCGTCGGTGCCTCGTGCGTGAACGGCTGGCAGGAGATGTCCACCCCGGCGAGCGTCTTCATCTCGACGCCCTTCGACATCGTCGAGCGCAAGGGCCGGGCCGCCTGGATCGTGGGTGGCACCAACAGCGGCGTGCTGTCACTGCGCTGGGTGAACGGAGGATGGCAGACCACGGCCACCGAGACGCGCGGCCATCGCGGTCTCAACGGCGCGGTGGCGATCGGCGACCGGCGGCTCCTGGGGGTCGGCTACTTCCGGCCCTACCAGGGCAACGGCGAGGGTTCCATGGTCCCGACGAGCGGACGCATCATCGGCAACGACTGGCGAGGCCGCAGCGTGCCTCGGCCGCCGGGCCACCGGGCGACCCTGGCGGGCGTGGTGGCGTTGCCCAAGGGACGGGCGGCAGCGGTCGGCAGCCGCCTGCAGAACGGTCGCCTGCGGGCGTATGCCGTCATCTGGAACGGTCGCAAGTGGCAACGCTCGGAGCCGGGCTCGGGCAGTGGTGCCGGCCTCCTCGGCCTTGACCGCGCCTTCAACGGTGCGGTCTGGGCGGTGGGCTGGAAGGAGTCGTCGCTGGGCACGCCGCGTCCCTTCGCGGCCCGCCTGCAAGGCAGCAAGTGGACGCGCTACCCGATCCGCGGCGTCGCCGCCGGCAACGCCGTGCTTACCGACGTCGACTTCCGTCGAGGCAACGATGGCTATGCCGTCGGCTACGTCGCGCCCCGCGGCGCAGATGCCTACCGGGTGTTCCTGCAGCATTGGGACGGCAGCAGCTGGAAGCGGGTCGCCCTCCCCTGGGCCGGCGAGTTCGAGGGCCTGCCGCGGTCGGTCTCGCTGGGCCGGGACGGCACGGTCTGGATCGCCGGCACCAAGACCGCCACCGATGGTCGGGAGCCGCGCGGCTTCGTGGCCCACGGCAGGGACGGCGTGTGGCGCGTGGACACGCTCGGCACCACCGACGATCTGCGCTCGGAGGTCATGGCCGTCCTGGCGACCGATGACGGGGCCGTGGCCGCCGCCAACGTGGGCGCCTCCTTGCTGGTGCTCCAGGCCTGCGGCGAGAACACCGCCAGGGTGGCGGCCGCCGCGACCAAGTCAGGCAAGCAGGTCACTCGCCGCAAGCTGCAGGTGAGCCAGATGCAGCGGCGCCGCGCGACCCAAGCGCTGGACTTCGAGTTCGAGCACGAATACCACGACCCGGCCGGTATCGCCCTCGATACCCCGGCCACCCGCGGGGTCGGGCTGGCCACGGACGGCAGGGTCCGCGTGGCCACGATCGCCGGGACACCCATCCACCACAAGGCCTTCCGCGTGGTCAACATGGCCAAGCAGTCCGGCCTCAAGAGCTGGACCCCGACCTACGGCGGCCTGACCGCCGACTTCGACGGCAATCGGGCTCCGGACATCTTCTACAGCCGCCACGGCGGCATCATGCCGCGCCTGGCCGTGAACGCCGGCGGCAAGTTCAGCAGTGCCCCCACGGGAGCCTTCGGCTCGGTCGACCGGCATGGCTGTGCGGCGGGCGATCTCGATGCCGACGGCAACCAGGACATCCTCTGCGCGGTGGGCGCCTCGCGCGGCAAGGCCGTGAAGCGCCACGAGCTGTCGCTGGCCCCCGGCACCAAGGGGCGCGCGCTCGTGCGCGGGGCGCTCGGCATCAGCGACCCCTTCGGTCGCGGTCGCGTGGCCGCCGTGTTCAAGCTGAACAGGGACAAGTACCCGGAGGTCTTCATCGGCAACGCGCCGGACCGGGACGACGGGTTCCCCGGCTACAACCGCTTCTACCGCAACGTCAAGGGACGCATGGTGCCCGCTCCGGGCATGGGTCTCGACACCTCGCAGGGCGCCACCTGCGCGGTGGCCGGTGACGTCGACCAGGACGGCGACGAGGACCTCGTGTACTGCAGCCAGTACGGCTTCGGCGGGCGGCCGCCGGGCATCCGTTTCATGCGCAACGAAGGGGGGCGGCTCAAGGACCGCACCAAGGCCCTGCGGATCTCACCCATCGGTGACATCGACGTGACCTTCGCCGATGTCACCGGCGACGGCCGCCAGGACCTCATCCAGCTGGCCCCCAGGCGACTGCGCGTGAGCAAGTGGACGCCCAGGGGCTACCGCACCATCTACGAGGCCGCGCTGACCGACGGCTGGGCCGTGGCGGCCGGTGACGCCAGCGGCGACAAGCGGGCGGACATCTTCATCGTGCGTGGCAACGACCGCAAGAACAAGCCCGATCGGCTGCTCGTGAGCAAGCGCAAGGGCAAGGCTTTCGTCTCGGTCAAGATCCCGAACACCTCGCGCGGCACCGCCGACGACGTCATCACCCTCGACTACGACCGCAATGGACTGGCCGACTTCGTCGTGCTCAATGGCCGCGGTCGCAAGGGCCCGGTCCAGCTGTTGGCCTCCTTCCGCCGCTAGCGGCGCGCGGGCCGAGGGCGCGAGCGATGGCCGGCCCCTGAGCCGTATCTGCGGATTGGTCGCGGGCGGGCTAATCTGACTCGTCGATGTCATCCCATCCGAGAGCGCTGCGAGCCGTGATCGCAACGCTCGGTCTCAGTCTGCTCCTGCTGCCCGGCGGCGCTCCCCTGTCCTCGGCCCAGCCTGCGGCGGGTGCGTCGCAGAAGGCCCGCACCCCGGCCACGACGCCGGCGGCTGACGCGGTGGTCTGCGGTGGCGGCTTCGTGGACGTGGCCGATCGGGACGACATGTCGCTGCACGGTGTGACGCTGCTGCCCAAGGGCGCCATCGCGGTGGGCTACATGCGCAGCCGCACCCCCGGCCACAACGGGATCCGCACGCCGGCTGCGCTGATCAATCGTGGCGAGAGCTGGTCGCGCGTGTCGGCGCTCGGGCCGGGTGACGAGGACGGGCTGATGGCCGTGGCCTCGCGACGCGGAGCCGATACGTGGGCCGTGGGCTTCACCACCATCAGCGGCAAGATCAAGCCCCTGGCCATGCGCTGGAACGGTCAGCAGTGGAGGATCGACCGTCCGGCCATGGGTGGCTCGGTCGCCCTCTTCAGCGACGTGGACATCGTGGGTGACGGCCGGCCCCTGGCGGTGGGCTATCGCATGGCCAGCGATGGCCGTCGCATCCCCCTCGTGTACCGGCGCGACGGGCCGCGCTGGACCCGCATCCCGATGGCCCTCGGGCCGCGGGAATTGATCAGCCTCACCGGCGTCGGCCCCGGCCGTCCCGGGGCCATCTGGGTCGTCGGCCACGGCGGCCAGAACGGACAGGTCAAGCCGGTCATCTACGAGCGCCGGGCGGGCAAGTGGAAGCGCTACAAGGTCCCTGCCTTCAAGGGCGAGGGCGTGCTGACCGACGTGGTCAGCACCGGCCGGAACGAGAGCTGGGCCGTGGGCTACGAGCGACGCGACGGCTTCACCGTGCCCCTCGTCCTGCGCTGGAACGGCAAGGCCTGGAGACGGGCCAAGGCCCCGGTCGTGGACTCCACCGACGTGCTCCTGAGCAGCGTCTCGGCCGACCCCTCGGGCGGGATCTGGGTGGTGGGCACGGCCTGGAACGACACCCGCGACGACTTCGAAATCAGTGGCGGCCTGGTGGGACGGTCACGCCTGGGACGTGACCCGCGGCGCGGCGGGCGGCACCGAGCTCAACGACGTCGTGGGCTCGCTGCGCGGCGACGGCTGGGCGGTGGGCCGGTCGGACGGCTCCGCCCGCCTGGTCCATGTCTGCGACTCACCGCTGGCGGGGGTGTTCGGCAGCACCGACCAGGCGGCCGGCGTGGACCTCCAGTCGCCCGACCTCAGCGCGAACGCGGACGATCCCGAGTACCCCGAGGCGGACGACCTGGAGAGCTACGAGGAGGACAGCCCGGGCTCGGATGGCGTGCAGCGCAAGCCGGGCCGCAAGCCCAAGTCGCTCAAGAAGCAGATCGGCACCCTGCCGGCGGCGCGACCGGACAAGCAGGTCTTCGCCCGGGACGTGGCGCGCGCGGCGGGCGTGTTCGAGGAGACCGGCACCTACGACGCGGTGGTCGAGGACTTCGACGGAGACGGCGTGGACGACCTGTTCATCGGGCGCCATGGACGCAAGGGGCGACTGTTGCTCGACCGCGACGGCGTCTTCCTCGAGCACGAGGCCCTGGACATGAGCGCCAGCGACCGCCATGGCTGCGCTGCGGCCGACGTCGATGGCTCGGGGCTGCCGGATCTCTACTGCGCGGTGGGTGGCCGGCGCGGATCAGGCCTCAAGTCCAACGAGCTCTGGCTCGATCCGGGCGGACCGAACCCGGTCGAGGTCGGTCCCGGCACCGGCCTGGCGGACCCGGCCGGACGCGGACGGCTGGTGGCCTTCCTGGCGACTCGCAAGAAGCCCGCCCTGGAGCTGGTGCTGACCAACTCGCCCACTCGAGTCGACAGCCTGCCTTCGATCACCCGGCTCTTCCGCGCCGATGGCCAGGGCGACTTCAGCGAACAGCCCAACCCGAAGGTCGCCCCGCGCATGGGTGCGCGCGCGATCCAGGCCGCGGACTTCGACCGCGATGGCCGCGAAGACCTCTTGCTCGTCACCGGCGGCCCGCAGTCACCCGAACCCGGCAGCACGCACCTCTACCGCAACACGCGCAAGGGCTTCGTCGAGGTCACGCGCAAGATGGGCATCCGCCACTTCGACGAGCTCGACGCAGAGCTGGTCGACCTCAACGGAGACCGCCGGCTGGACCTGGTGCAGATCTCCGACGTCAAGCTCATGGTCAGCCTGCAGAAGGACGGCAAGTTCAGCAAGGTCTTCGAGCGCAACCTGACCGAGGGCCACGCCCTCACCAGCGGTGACGCCAACGGCGATGGCCGGCCGGACCTGTACCTCGTGCGCAGCAGCGCGTCGCGCAACTACCCCGACGTGATGCTGCTCAACCAGGGCGCCGCCAAGCGTTGGACGTCGGTCACCATCCCCCAGGTCTCGGCCGGCTCCGGCGACGACGTCTACGCCATCGACCACGACAGCAATGGGCTGGACGACTTCCTCGTGCTCAACGGCCACAACGCACGCGGCCCCACGCAGCTCATCGCCTTCTACCGGCGCTGACGGAACGAGCGGCTCATCACCGCCCGGCCTTCAGGCGGGTGCGGGGCGCTGGTGCTCGCGGTGGTGGCGCCACCAGGCGCTGCCCAGGCCGGCGGCGATGAGCACGATCCCGATGAGCATGGCGGTGGGCACACCGAAGAGGGTCCAGTTCCAGCCCTCGCGGAAGGTCTCCAGTACCAGGCGCACGCTGCCGTACCAGACCATCCAGAACGAGGCCAGGTCGCCGTCGAGCAACCGCGCGGCGTAGCGGCGGGCGAGCACCAGCGCGAGGATGCCGCCGGCGATGGTGAGGACCGATTCGTAGAAGAAGAGCGGGTGGAAGCCGGTGGTCGCGAGCGGATAGACGGGGCAGGGGTACTCGGCCACCCGGTGAGCGCAATCGATGGTGATGCCCCAGGGCAGGTCCGTCGGCGGTCCGTACAGCTCCTGGTTGAAGAAGTTGCCCCAGCGCGCGATGCCCTGGGCCAAGAGCGTTCCGGGCACGACCACGTCGAGCGCCCGGCCCAGGGGGATGTCCTTGTCGCGCAGGTAGACCCAGATGCCGATGGCCGCGCCGATGATGCCGCCGTAGAGGCCCAACCCGGAATACGGTGGGAGCACGATCTTGAGCGGATCGGAGGCGTAGACATCCAGCTCGCCGGCCACGTGGTAGAGGCGGGCGCCGACGAGGGCGAAGACGCCCACCACCAGGATGGCGTTGGTGACCAGGTCCGGGTCGAGGCCGCGCCGGCGCGCCTCGGAGCGGCTGACGAGCAGCATCACCGCGATGGCGATGACGTAGCCGATGCCGTAGAAGCCGACGTTGAGCGGGCCCAGGGGCACACTCGACGGCGGGAAGACCTCGATCAGGGCGGGCACGACGGGGACCACCGCGCGAGGATAGCCGACGACCGGCCCACGCCATCGGGCCTCGCGATATGCTCAGGCCCATGATCGAGGATGCCGGCCTGTGGCTGGTGCTGCTGGGGTTCGCCGTGGGCGTGGCGGTGACGGCCGTGCTGCTGTGGCGGCTGCCGCGGCGCGAAGACGACGTCGGCCCTGCCGAACACGCGGTCGAAGCACGCTGGATCGCCTCCACCATCGAGCGCCAGGGCGGCGTGGCCCCGGCCTCCTTCGTGGAGGAGGTGCTGGACCTCCACCAGGCCTATCTGCGGGCGTCGCGCGTGCCGGGACCGCCACCGGGGACCGCGCCCCCGCCGGTGCCGCCGGCCGGTCCACCGGTCATGGCGCAGCCGGCCGCAGCGCCGCCGATGGCCCCGCCAGCGGGCGGTCCGCCGCCGGGATATGGCGGGCGCCGGCCGGGCCCGGGTGCGCCGCCACCGGGCGGTCCGCCGCCAGCAGGGGGTCCGCCGCCACCAGGGGGTCCGCCTTCACCGGGCGGTCCGCCTTCAGGCCGCCGGTCTAGCCTGAGCCGCCCGCAGGTCCGCCGCCTTCAGGCCCGCCGGTCTAGCCTGAGCGCCCGCAGGTCCGCCGATCTAGCCTGAGCTGCCAGCGGCAGGTCCGCCGATCTAGCCTGAGCTGCCACCGGCAGGTCCGCCGCCGGCAGGTCCGCGCTGCTGCTGGGTCCTTATCCCGGCCACTCCCGTGACCCAGGCCTGTCTCACTCCGTGGGCCAATCGGCCGGCGAGGATCTCGTCGGTGGACACAGGGAGTGGGTGCACCGGTCGTTCGTCTCACCCAGAGCGCCAATCAGCCCTGAGAACGGCGAATCGCCGGTTTTCGGACCGGTCCCGACGGTCGACTGGCGTCCGGGGTGAGACACACCAGGGTATGGGACCGGTCCCGACGGTCGACTGGCGACCTGGGTGAGACACCAGGGTATGGGACCGGTCCCGACGGTCGACTGGCGTCCTGGGTGAGACACCAGGGTATGGGACCGGTCCCGACGGTCGACTGGCGTCCTGGGTGAGACGACCAGGGTATGGGACCGGTCCCGACGGTCGACTGGCGTCCTGGGTGAGACACACGACGCACGAGGCGTGGGACACACCACGCGTGGGACGGGGCCGTCGCGAGATGAACTAGACGCGCGACGCGCGAGACGGTCGACAGGACACTAGCCTCGCGAGCTCGCCCCGTCGGCCCAGCCGACCCGGTGCTCTGGCGTGCCCCCGAACGAGCCGCCCGGCAGATGCGCCTCCAGGCAGGTCACGCCCGCACTGCCGACCGTCGCGCCATGGAGCGTCCCCTGCGGCAGCTCCAGCCGGTCGCCGGTGGTGAGCAGCACGTCCCGGCCGAGCTCGGGCAGGTGGAAGGTGATCGAGCCGGCGGCGGCCACGAGCACCTTGTCGTAGGGGTGCCGATGCTCCGCGTACACGTCGCCGGCGCCGTTGCCCCAGGCGCTCGCCTCCAGGCCTTCCGCAGCGAGCCGCGCCCGCAGCTGCGTCTCTGACATCAGCCCACGTTGACCCCGATGACCGTGCCCACGATGAAGGTCACGACAGCCGTGCCGCCGCCGATGGCGCACTGACGGAGCCCGCTGAAGACCAGGCTGCGCCCGGTGAGCAGGCTGACGAGGGCACCGACGATGAAGAGGGCGATGAGCGCGAGGACGGCGGAGATGGCGATGGCGGCGTTGCCGGAAGTCAGCAGGAACGGCACGAGCGGGATGACCGCACCGATGGCGAAGGCCACGAAGGAGGAGCCGGCAGCGCCCCACGGCGAGCCCAGCTCATCGGGATCGAGCCCCAGCTCCTCGCGGATCTTGGTGTCGAGGGCCGTCTCGGGGTCCTGCATCAACCGCGAGGAGACCATCTCCGCTTCCTCCTCGGAGAGGCCCTTGCTGCGATAGACCGCGGCCAGCTCTTCCCGTTCCTTGTCCGGCATGAAGCGCAGCTCCTCGCGCTCCAGCTCGATCTGGCGCTGGAAGAGCTCCTTCTGGCTCTGCATGCTGATGTATTCGCCGGCGGCCATGCTGAAGGCGCCGGCGAGGAGGCCGGCGACGCCCGCGAGCACGATGAAGTCGTTGCCCGTATCCGCCCCGGCCACACCCATCACCAGCGCGAGGTTGCTGACCAGGCCGTCGTTGATGCCGAAGATGGCCGCGCGCAGGGTGCCGCTGTTGCCGGCCGCGCGATGCCACGACTCGTCGCGCACCGCGATCTCGGCGGCGGCAGCCGCTTCCGGGCTGGAAGGCTCCACGCCGGGCATGCCCATGTCGAGTCGCTTCCAGATGGCTTCGTGCTCACGCTCGTCGGCGGCGATGGCCGCCATCTCCGGCCCGTCGAGACCCTCGTAGAGCGAGACCTCATCGCCCTCGAGGGCCTTGACCATGCCCGAGACCGCCCTGGTGCCGAAGACCCGGGCGATGGCCACGATAGCCCGGACTCGCCAGCGCGGCCGCTCCATGACCGGCACCTCCGCGCCGCAGCCCTGCAGACGCGCAGCCCACACGAAGGCGTGCCGCCGCTCGTTGCTGGCGATGGCGTGGAAGGCGTCGGCACGCACCGGGTCCTGCTCGATCCGGGCCAGCTCGTCGTAGAGCTGGACGGTGTCTCGTTCCAGCTTCAGATTGGCCAGGCAATGCTGGACCTCGGCGGCATTCGGTTCGCTCGTCGTCACCGCTCCATCCTATCGGGCGGCCGGGGACCACACCGGGGCGGTCCGCCATCGTGCGGGCCCGCGGTGGACCTAGACTGGACGCATGGACACACCCCCGCTTCGCTACCTCGCTGCGGCCGACGTGGCGGCTGCGGTGCCGACGATCGACGAACGCCTGGCCCTCGCCGAGCAGACGATGCTGGCCCTGGTCGACGGCGCCCAGCTGCCGCCCAAGATCGGCGTCGAACCCACGCCCGTCAATTCCTTCGCCCATGCCATGCCCGCCTGGATGCGCGGCGATGCGGCCGACGGCAGCGAAGACCTGCTGGGGCTCAAGTGGGTCGTCGGCTTCCCCCGCAACGCGGGCCGCGACCTGCCGGTCATCAGCGCCACCACGCTGCTCAGCGACCCGCTGACCGGGCTGCCGACCGCGATCCTCGACGCCGGGTCCATCACGGCCCTGCGCACGGCCGCCGTCAGCGGTGTGGCCATCGCACGCTGGGGTCCCGATGAGCCCGGGCCGGTGGCGATCATCGGCGCCGGGGTGCAGGCGCGCAGCCACCTGCCGATCGTGGCACGACTGCTGCCGGGCGTGTCCCTCTGCCTGTGCGATCGTGACCGTGGCCGCGTGGACGCGCTGGCGCAGGAGGTGGAGCGCGGCGACCACGGCTCGTTCGGGTCGGTAGAGACGACGACCGTGGCCGCTCGAGCCGTCGAGGGCGCGGCGCTGGCGCTGACCTTGGTCTCGTTCGGACCGCAACGCCAGTCGATCCCCGCGGAGGCCTTCCGCGACGACGCCACGATCGTGGCGGTCGACTACGACATGTGCGTGCCCGCGGCAGTGGCCTCGGGTGCGGCGCTGTTCCTGACCGACGACCGCGACCAGTTCCTGGCCAACCGGACGGAGACGCAGTTCAAGGGTTACCCGGAGCCGGGCGCGATGATCGGCGAGGCCATCGCGGCGGGCACACCGCGACCCGCCGGCCGCGTGCTGATCTCGCACCTCGGCGTGGGCCTCGCTGACGTCGTCTTCGCCGACGCCATCGTGCGCGGTGCAGCCGCAGCCGGTCGGGGGACGATGCTGCCGCGTTGACGGCTGGGGTCCGCAGCCGCCGCTGCCCGACGCCGGGCGCACCAGGCTCGCGGGCGTCGGGGGGCCTGGCGCTACTCGTTGATGGGGACGTCTCCGTCGGGCAGCTCCAGGATGATCTGGCCATCCTCCTCGCTCACCGGGTAGGTCGCGAGCGGCAGCTCCGCCGGCGGATCGAGCGACTCACCAGACGCCAGGTCGAAGCGCGACAGGTGCAGCGCGCACGTCACCGCGTCAGCGCTGAGGAAGCCCTTGTCCAGCTCGAAGTACTCGTGCGAGCACGTGCCCTGGAGCGCGAAGAGCCCCTCCTGGCGAACGAGCAGGATGAGGGCGCCGTCGACCTCGACCATCTGCATGGTGCCTTCTTCGAGGTCAGCGGCCTTCGCCACGGGGACGCGGCGGGCGGGACGTGATTCAGATTCCATCGGCAGCATGGTACGGGAAGCGCGCGGCCCGTGGTCCGCGAGTCGCGACCGACGCCCCGGAATCGGACGACCGGCGCTCGATGCGCCGGCCGTCGGTCAGATCGGAGGGACGGGCCCTCGAGGCTAGGAGCTGAAGCCGCCTCGCTGGTTGAGGTCGGCGCTCAGGCCCGGGTTCATGTACAAATCCTGGTTGATCCTCGCGGCCATGTCCGAGATGGTCCTCGTCTGGTAGATGGCACCCGCGAAGGCCAGGGCGATGGCGGCGATGATGCCCAGCCAGCCCATGTCGCTGAAGGAGTAGGAGCCGAAGACGCCGCCGTTGAGGGACTCGAGCGGGATCAGCCCGAGGGCGATGGCGACACCGGCGATGGTGGCCCCCGCACCGCTGATGGCCGTGGCCACGATGACGATGACCGCCGGCATCTGGAGCAGGAAGAAGCCGACCGCGAAGATGACGCCGCCCGCGATGGCCAGGAGGAAGGCGATGAGGCCGTCAGCCTCGAAGCCGATCCAGTGGAGCAGGCCGAGCGTCAATTGGTAGCCCAAGGCGCCACCGAGCAGGATGACGGCCGCCCAGTAGTAGAGGTACGACAGGACCGCGAAGAGCAGCCCCAGCAGGAAGCCGGTGACCCAGCCCAGGGTGGTCGCCAGGAAGGCATCGCCCAGCAGGTAGGTGATGCCGTTGGCACCCAGGAGGAAGCCGGCGAAGAAACCCCAGATGGGCAGCAGGATCAGGAAGACCCGGAAGCCCCAGAAGCAGAAGGCCAGGCCGATGGCGATGGCCAGGATCCCGACCAGCAGGCCGTCCAGTGTGAAATCCATGTGCTGTCCTCTCCCACTCGTGGCACGTGCGACGAACCCGTGCGCAATGTCGATAGCCTAGCGCGCTTGCGCTCCAGCGCAACCCACGTCACGCACATCGCTTCCGCACGCCAGACCCCTCCGCGCCACATCGTACTGGCCACGAGTGGCGGATCTCAGGCGACGGCGCGCTCCTGTCGGGAGGCAGGCCACTTGCGCTCCAGCAGGTCGCGCAGGCGATCCCGTGCCTCCGGCAGCGGGATGCGGGCCACGACCGGCTCCAGGAAGCCCATCACGATGGCCTTGCGGGCCGCGTCCTCGGACAGGCCCCGGCTCATGAGGTAGAAGACCTGTGTCTCGTCGATGGGGCCCACGGAGGACGAGTGCATCGCGCGACGGCAGTCGGGCTGGTCGATCTGCAGGCTGGGGATCGTGACCGAGCGCGCCGTGCGCTGGAGCAGCATGCTGAACTCGCCCAGGAAGCTGTCCGTGCCGCGTCCCGAGTAGGGGATGTCGATGAGGCCCTTGATGTAGCCACGGGCGGTATCGGTGAAGACGCCCTTGCTGAGCAGGTCGCTGGTGCCGTCCTGGCCGATGTGCCGGGTGTAGGAGGTCAGGTCGAACAGCTGCTTGCCGTCGCCGAAGCCGACCTCCGCCTGCTTGACGGTCGCGCCGCGACCCTCCAGCAGGTTCTCGATGCGGCTGCGATGGAGCCGGCCGCCGACGCTGGCGACGGCCCAGTTGATCGTGGCCGAGGCCCCGACCCGGGCCTGGCGCGTGACGAAGGCGGCCGTGCCCCGACCGAAGCCCTGCTCGCCCGCGAAATCGAGCGTGGCGTTGTCGCCCAGGTCGATCTCCGTGGTGCCCCACCAGATCGAGTCGGCCTTGGCGCCGACCGTGCCGCTCGCGGCGGCCGAGGCCACCTGCTCCTCGAAGACCGAGGCCTGCGCGTCCTCGCCCAGCGAGATGACCGTTCGACTGATGAGCCCGAACCCGGAAGCGCCGGTGCTCCAGCGCACCACGATGGGCGACTCGAGCACGACCCCGGCCGGGACGTGGATGAACAGGCCCAGTGAGTGGAACGCGCGCGCGACCTGGCCGAAGGTGTCGTCTGCGGGCAGGGAACCGCCACCGTCGATGAGGTCGCGCACCAGCTCGGGCGTCTCTTGCGCGGCCTCCGCGAGCGAGCTCACGATAAGGCCCTTGTTGCGGGCCTCCTCGGACAGCACGCGACCCACCACGGCGCGCTCGTCGACGTGGACGAGGGCGGCGGCCCCGGCCGGAAGCTCGACCTCGGCGACATCCTCTGCCGCGGGCCTCGGCGGATAGGGTTCGATCGCCCCGAAGTCCACCGCGCGCAGGTCGAGGTATGTCGTGAACAGCTGGTTCGGCTCGGCCGGCAGCTCACGCACGAGCGCGAGCGCGGCCAGTCGGTCCTGGGTCAGCCACTCGGGCTCGGAAAGTGCGGACGAGGTCCCCCGGACATGCGTCTCGGTGGCCCAGTCCAGTCTCAGCGGGGCGACACTCACCCGAGCGATCCCTCCATCTCCAGCTTGACGAGGCGGTTGAACTCGATGGCGTACTCCATCGGCAGCTCCTTGGTGAAGACCTCCAGGAAGCCCTGCACGATGAGGTTCTGGGCCTCGTTCTCCGTCAGCCCTCGGCTCATCAGGTAGAAGACCTGGTCCTGGCTGACCTTGCCCACCGTGGCCTCGTGCGTGAGCGAGGTATCGTCTTCCTGGATGTCGATGTAGGGATAGGTGTCGCTGCGGCTCTGGTCAGACAGCAGGAGCGCGTCACAGCGGATGCTGGCGACCGCGTTGGTGGCCCCGGGCACGACCTTGACCTGGCCACGATAGGTGCCCCGGCCGTTGTCCTTGGAGACGGACTTGCTGACGATGCGGCTGCGCGTGTCGGGCGCGAGGTGGATGACCTTGGCACCGGTGTCCTGGTGCTGGCCCTCCCCGGCCACCGCCACGGAGATGATGTCCGCCTTGGCCCCGCGTCCACGCAGGTAGATGCTGGGGTACTTGACCGTCTTCTTGGAGCCGGTGTTGGCGTCGATCCACTCGACCGTGACTGTCCTCGTAGGCGTGGGCCCGCTTGGTCACTAGGTTGTAGACGTCGTTGGACCAGTTCTGGATGGTCGTGTAGCGGACCTTGGAGCGAGCCTTGGCGATGACCTCCACTACGGCCACGTGCAGCGAGTCGGTGGCGTAGATGGGGGCGGTGCAGCCCTCGATGTAGTGGACCGACGCGCCCTCGTCGACGACGATGAGCGTGCGCTCGAACTGGCCCGTGTTCTCACCGTTGATGCGGAAGTAGGCCTGCAGCGGCAGGGGCACCTCCACGCCCGGCGGGACGTACACGAAGGAGCCACCGGACCAGACGGCGCTGTTGAGCGCGCTGAACTTGTTGTCCTCCGGTGGCACCACGGTGCCGTAGTGCTCGCGGAAGATCTCCGGATACTCCTTGAGCGCCTGGTCAGTGCCCATGAAGACCACGCCCAGCTTGGAGAGCTCTTCCTTGACCGAGTGGTACACGACCTCGGAGTCGTATTGCGCACCCACGCCGGAGAGGAAGGCCCGTTCTGCCTCCGGGATGCCCAGGCGCTCGAACGTGTCCTTGATCTGGTCGGGCACGTCATCCCACGACTTCTCTTCGCGCTCGGAGGGCTTGCGGTAATAGATGATGTTCTCGTAATCGATCTTGTCCAGGCCCTCGGTCCACATGGGCATGGGCCGCTTGAGCCAGTGCTCGTAGGCGCGCAGGCGGTGCTGCAGCATCCACTCGGGCTCGCCCTTGATGGCGCTGATCTCCTCGACCGTCCCACGCGTCAGTCCGCGCTTGGCTTCATGGAGATAGATGATGTCGTCGTGGAAGCCGTACTCGGCGCGACGATCCTTGATCTGTGGCTGACTGACCATCGGGGCCTCCTGGAGGCTGTCTGAGTCGATAGTGGCGTCCGCGGGCGGCGGCCGGTGGCTGGCCACCGCGCGGGCGTTTGACGCTCCCCGCGGGGTCTCGGGGTTAATCCTGACCTATTCTATCGGAATTGACCCGGTCCGACCAGTGCCGGTCAAGGTCAGGGGGCCAGCTGCCAGCTGAACGCCAGCCACAGCAGCACGACCTGGCCCAGGGCGAAGGCGGCCAGCACCGCTCCCCGCCCCCACCGCGACCGTCGATTGGCCAGCACCCACGCGAACGGCCAGGCCACCGCCAGGAACCGGGGGCTGGACATCCAGGACGTCGAGAGGAAGACCGTGGCGATCGCCAGCACCGCGACGGTCGCATACGGAAGCGGGATCCGGTCCGGGCGGAAGTAGACCAGCAGGAACGTGTAGAACCCCAGGACACCGAGCCACAGCGGCATCATCCACGGCGGGGCGACGCCCAGGGCCAGATGCTCTGATCCGAACGCAGCCGATGGCGCCGCGCCTTCGACGAGCGCGCCGGTCTCGTCCAGCACCGGGTCCGCGTGCCAGTAGGCCTGGGCCGAGACCGCGGCGAAGGGATCGCCGGTGACCCACCAGAGCACGGCGTAGTGGCCCAGCAGCACGGCCGGGGCCAACAGGAACGGCAGCCAGCGGCGCGTCGGCCGGTACCCGTCCTGCGACGACGAGCAGCATCAGCAGCGGCAGCCCGAAGAGGATGCCGGGCACACGCGTCAGCGTGGCCAGGGCGAGGGCGATCCCGGCCAGCCACACGTGACGTCGCTCCATGGCCAGGAAGGCCAGGACCAGGCAGAGCACGAAGAGCTCTCCGAGTAGGCCAGCCCGTAGGCCACGGCTCCTGGGGCGAGCGCGAAGAACCAGAGGGCGAGCAGCGCCCGTTCCCGGTCCAGATAGCGCACGGAGAGCGCGTAGAGCGCGACCAGCAGGAGCAGGAAGGCTCCGTTCGCCGACCAGCACCGCGGCCAGGTCGATGTCACCGAGCGTGAGCAGGGAGAGCGCCCGGACCGCGATGGGGTAGCCCGGGTAGAAGGCATAGTCGGGCCCGTAGCTCGGGTCGGCGTGATAGCCGTCGGCGGCGATGCTCGTGTAGTAGCGGCCGTCCCAGGAGGTCAGGCTGGTGAGGATCGGACGAGCATCGACGATGACGTCCTCGGGCGGCGGCGGCTGGGTCGTCTCCACGGTGATGGCGACTGCCAGCACCAGCAGGCGCGTGACCAGGAAGACCGCCAGGATCCGCGGCAGCGCCCAGCGCCAGTCGATCATGCTCGGCGTCAACGCAAATGCCCACCGGCAGCATCATCGGAAACGCCGGCGCCTCGATCGGCCGGGGTCATCAGCGGTAGCCATCGATAGAGCCAGAGGGGTATCGCTGCGCCCATTCGAGCCAGCGCCCTCGCGGCGAGGGTGGGAGTCGTAGCGCGCAGCAGACGCCACTCGGCGATCAGACCCACAAGCATCGCGAACCCGTGGACCCAGAGAACGGGAAGCGCCATCATCGCGGACACGAGGACGGTCCAGCGACGGTCCGTCCTGGCGCCCCAGGTCACGAGTAGGGCCGCGAGCATGAGCCGGATCCACAACGGCACCCGGATGAGATTGGTCCATGTCGGGTCCGTATCGATGCGCATCGCCACTTGCACGTAGTCGATCCAGGCAGGCCACATCGAGGGGAACAAGAGGAACGAGGCCGCGCACGTCCCGGCAGTCGCGCCAAGCGCGATCGCGAGTGATCGCCACTCCCCGCGCACGACGAACCAGAGCAGCCCGACGCCCGCGGTAAATTTCGTCAGCAACACGAACGCCCAAGTCCACGGATGGCGGAAGCCGAGGAGGATCGCCACCGCCAGGAGGATGTGGATGTTGGCGTAGTACAGCTCGAGGCTGACGAACGGGATGGCGAACGCCACCACGATCCAGCCCGGGCTTCCTCCGATCCAGATGACCGACCCGACGAGCAACGCCAGCCACAGCCACAGGAACTGCCAGAACGGGATCAGCCCGAACGGATCGGCTGCGATCGCGGCCGGGGGCGAGTAGGGAAACGAGGCCGTTGCGCGATGTGGGATCGAGTAGGCGTCCGGCACGTTCACCGTCCAGTAGGCGAGAGCATCGATGCCGACGGAGTGGACGTTCGGCACGACCAGGAAGAAGAAGTAGGCCATGAAGATGAGGCCTGCGAAGACCAAGCCGTGCGCGATGGCCCTTGCCCACCCGGTCTCCGCGTAGGTGCTCATCCGACTTCCTGCCTGAAGGCCAGCCTTGCCGCAGGGCATCGACCTGGCCCGGCGCCCTGGCCGTCCGCCGCCTGAGTTCCGGGATCAGCCCCGATGAGCATGGCGAAGGCTCCGAACCACAGGACGGGCATCGCCACCATCGAGGCGACCACCACGGTCCAGCGACGGTCTGTCCGGGCTCCCCACATCACGACGCGGCGGCGGCGGCGAGGCGAAGCCAGAGCGGAGCAGCGATCGCGTTTCCTGGAACAGGCATCCCGATGTCGGACACCAGCGCCGTGATCCACTCCGACCAGAGTGAAGGCACGAGGATGAAGCTGTGATGTCCGCCGCCGCCGGCGCGTAGGCGCGCACGTACTCGGCGATCGGTACGGCCGGGCCCGCCGCCCGGGTCGTGAGCCCGTGAACCAGGCCGTCCCTGCTGGCGAGGACGTGCCCGAGCACCGTGCGCAGGTCCCAGCCCGGCAGCACGGACGGTGCGGCGAAGGCCTCGACTGCAAGCGCGGCGAGCCGGTCCGCCAGCGCCTCGCACTGCGCCTGGTACACGGCCAGCTCGGCGCCGAGACGCCGGGCCGTCACCACGAAATTCCTCGCGAGCGCGCGGTGCGGTTCGTGCGGGCGGTGCGGTTCGTGGAGCGGGGCACTCGAATTGAGGAGCGGGTCACTCGAAGGCCGTCGGGAGCGGGGACGCCCAGGCGGCCCGCAGCTCCCGCAGCGGGATGTCAAACGCCCCGCCTGTGAACCGGACGTCCAGCCGGGCGTCGAGCGTGTCGACCACGCCGAGGCGCGTGCACGGCAGGCCCGCGCTCGGCGCACAGTTCGACGAACCGGTCATTCGCGCGACGCGGCACGCTGACGACCGCGCGGCCGGTCGACTCGCTGAACAGCGCGACGAACGGGTCGGCGCCCTCGGGCAGCTCGACCGTGCGCGCCGGCGTCGCCGTGCAGGCACGCCTCGACCAGCGCCTGGGCCAGCCCGCCCTCGGACAGGTCGTGCGCGGCGTCGAGCAGGCCGTCGCGCGCGGCGTCGATCAGCACGCCGGCGAGCAGCTGCTCGCGCTCGAGGTCGACCGCCGGCGGCCGGCCGCCGAGGAAGCCGTGCACCGCGTGCGCCCACTCCGAGCCGCCGAACTCGTCGCGGGTGTCGCCGAGCAGGTAGCATCTGCGCGCCGTCGCGTGGAAAGCCCTGCCGGGTGCGGCGGGTGACGTCGTCGATGACCCCGAGCACGCCGATCACCGGCGTCGGCAGGATCGGCGTCGTGCCGGTCTGGTTGTAGAAGCTGACGTTGCCGCCGGTGACCGGCGTGCCAGAGCTCAGGCACCCGTCGGCCAGCCCGCGCACCGCCTCGGCGAACTGCCACATCACCGCGGGGTCCTCCGGGCGAGCCGAAGTTCAGGCAGTTGGTGACGGCCAGCGGCCGCGCGCCGGTCGTCGCGACGTTGCGGTAGGCCTCGGCCAGCGCGAGCTGCGCGCCGCGGTAGGGGTCGAGCCGGGTGTACCGGCCGTTGCCGTCGACGGCGATCGCGAGGCCGCGCGAGGTCGACTCGTCCAGCCGGATCATCCCGGCGTCCTCGGGCTGGGCCAGCACGGTGTTGCCCATGACGAACCGGTCGTACTGGTCGGTGACCCAGGACTTGTCGGCCAGGTTCGGGGCCCCGGCCAGCCGCAGCACGGTGGCCCGCAGCGCCTCGGCGGTCCGCGGGCGCGGCAGGCCGTGGCCGTCGCACTCGTTCAGGGCGTCCTGGTCGATCGGGCGCTCGATCGGCCGCCGGTACACCGGGCCCTCGTTCGCCGCCGTGCCCGGCGGGATGTCGACGATCGTCTCGCCGTGCCAGCGCATCCGCAGCCGGCCGGTGTCGGTCGACGGTGCCGATCACGGTCGCCAGCACGTCCCACTTGCGGCAGACGTCCAGGAACGCCTCGAGCTTGGCCGGCTCGACGACGGCCATCATGCGCTCCTGCGACTCGCTCATCAGGATCTCTTCGGGCGCCAGCGTCTCGTCGCGCAGCGGCGACGCGGTCCAGCTCGACGTCCATGCCGCCGGTGCCCGCGGCGGCCAGCTCGGTCGTCGCGCACGAGATGCCCGGCCGCGCCGAGGTCCTGGATGCCGACCACCAGGTCCTGCGCGAAGATCTCCAGACAGCACTCGATGAGCACCTTCTCGGCGAACGGGTCGCCGACCTGCACGCTGGGCCGCTTGGCCGGCCCGGTCTCGTCGAAGGTGGCACGGCCAGCACCGAGGCCCCGCCGATTCCGTCGCCGCCGGTGCGGGCACCGAACAGCACCACGTGGTTACCCGGCCCGTCGGCCTTGGCGAGCTTGATCCCGTCCGAGCGCATGACGCCGACGCACAGGGCGTTGACGAGCGGGTTGCCGACGTAGGAGTCGTCGAAGTAGACCTCGCCGCCGATGTTGGGCAGGCCCAGGCAGTTGCCGTAGCCGCCGACGCCGGCGACCACGCCGGGCAGCACCCGGTGCGTGTCGGGCCGGGTGCAGCCGCCGAAGCGCAGCGAGTCCATCACCGCGACCGGCCGGGCGCCCATGGTCAGGATGTCCCGCACGATGCCGCCCACGCCGGTCGCGGCGCCCTGGTAGGGCTCCACGTAGGACGGGTGGTTGTGCGATTCGATCTTGAACGTGACGGCCCAGCCGTCGCCGGCGTCGACCACGCCGGCGTTCTCACCCATGCCGACCAGCAGCGCGTCGGTCTCGGGCGCCTTCTCCCCGAACTGCTTCAGGTGCACCCGCGAGGACTTGTAGGAGCAGTGCTCGCTCCACATGACCGAGTAGATCGCCAGCTCGGACGACGTGGGCCGCCTGCCCAGGATCTCGCGGATCCGGGCGTACTCGTCGGGCGCCAGGCCCAACTCGGCGAACGGCTGCGGCTGCTCCGGCGTGCTCTCGGCGGTGCCGACGGTGTCGGTCGTCATGCGTCCGCTCCGGCGAGTTCGGCGCCGGCGACGCCCAGGAAGAAGGCCAGCCCGTCCGTCCCGGTGCCGGTGAGCGCCTCGATCGCGTGCTCGGGGTGCGGCATCAGCCCCACCACGTTGCCGGCCTCGTTGCAGATCCCGGCGATGTCGCGGTAGCTGCCGTTCGGGTTGCCGTCCAGGTAGCGGGCGACCACCCGGCCGGTGGCCTCCAGTTCGTCGAGCGTGCGGGCGTCGGCGACGTAGCCGCCCTCGCCGTTCTTGAGCGGGATCACGATCTCCTGGTTCTTCGCGTAACGGGACGTCCAGGGCGTGGCCGCGTTCTCGATGCGCAGCCGCTGCTCCTTGCAGACGAACCTGCGGCTGTCGTTGCGGACGAGGGCACCCGGGAGCAGGTGGGACTCGCAGAGCACCTGGAACCCGTTGCAGATGCCCAGGACCGGCAGGCCGTCCCGGGCGGCGGCGACGACGGTGTCCATGACCGGCGAGAAGCGGGCGATCGCTCCGCAGCGCAGGTAGTCGCCGTAGCTGAAACCGCCGGGCAGCACCACCGCGTCGACGTCGTGCAGGGACGGGTCGGCGTGCCACAGGGGCACCGCCTCCGCGCCGGCCGTCCGCACGGCGCGCGCGGCGTCCCGATCGTCGAGGCTGCCAGGGAAGGTCACGACACCGATGCGCGGCACGGCCGCAAGTCTACGGGCTGCCGATTGGGGCGATGACCGCGCTCAGCGGTGGATCGTGAAGTTCTCGATCACCGGGTTCGCCAGCAGCGTATCGGCGATCTTGGCCACCGCCTCGTCGTCGACGGTGTCGTCCACCTCGAGCTCGAAGTGCTTGCCCTGGCGCACGGAACTGACCCCGTGCACGCCCAACCGCGACAGCGCTCCGGCGATCGCCTGACCTTGCGGGTCGAGAATCTCCGGCTTGAGCACGACATCGACGACCACGCGGGCCACGGCAACTCCTCGCTTGTGCGGCCACTCCTGCAGCCGTCCCACAGCTGCACGACAGACGCCGTCAGCCTAACGGGACGTGCCGGCCCTGTCGGCCCGCCGTCTCAGTCCATCTCGTCGTCCGCACCGATTGCCACCGGGCGGTCCTCGTAGGTGTCGGTGTCCATCTCGTACCGCCTGATCACGTCATCGAGCGGGCCGTCGGCACGGATGCCGCCGCCGGCGAGGTAGATGCCGCGCGTGCAGAACCGCCGCAGGTTCCCGGCGGAGTGCGAGACCAGGAACAGGGTCAGGCCGTCGTCGCGCAGGTTCTGGATCCGCGCGTAGCACTTGGCGCGGAACGCCTTGTCGCCGACGGCGAGCACCTCGTCGACCAGCAGGATCGGCTCGCGCATGCGCGAGACGACGGAGAAGGCAAGCCGGACCTTCATGCCCGAGGAGAAGTGCTTGTACTGCGTGTCCAGGAAGTCAGCGATCTCGGCGAAGTCGACGATCTCGTCGAACGCCTCGTCGGTTTCTGCGGGCGTCATCCCGTGCAACTGCGAGACCAGGTGGATGTTCTCGCGGGCGGTCAACTCGTTCTCGAAGCCGCCGGTGATAGCGATCAGCGCGGCAACTCCCTCCCGAACGACGACCGTGCCCTCGTCGGGCAGCAACACCCCTGCGATCAGTCGAAGCAGCGTCGACTTGCCCTGGCCGTTGCGGCCCACAACGCCGATCGCCTCGCCGCGGCGGATGTCCAGGTCGACGTGGCGCAGCGGCCAGAACTCCCCTGTCGTCGGCGGCGGGGACCGGTGGATCAGCAGGTCGCGCAGCGTGCGCCGCCGGCGGCGGTTCTTCGAGAAGAAGATCCCGACGTCGCGCAGCGAGATCACCGGCTCGCCCGGAGAGGCGGCCGGGCGCACGTCACCCGCGTCCACGTCAGATCTCCTTCAGCACCTGGCGCTCGAGGCGGGAGAACACGAACACGCCGAGCGCCAGGACGGCGAGGCTGGCCACGACCGACGTCGACATCCGGATCACGTCCATCTCCTTCGGGAACAGCCCGACACGCATCATGTCCAAGATCCCGGCGAGCGGGTTGACGTCGAACACGTGCCGGTACTGGTGGATGCGCGGCTCGTTGACGCTGTAGAGCACAGGCGATGCGAAGTACAGCGCCCGGACGACGACGCCGACGATCTGACCGATGTCCCGCACCAGGACGTTCACCGCAGCCAGGATCAGGGCCAGTCCGGTGAGCAGGATCGCCTCGGTGAGGATCGCGGCGGGCCACAGCACGATCCACTTGTTGACCGGCTTCATGTAGGCGATCACGAAGACGGCCAGGACGGGCAGGCTGAAGACGAACTCGGTCGCCTTGGACAACACGGTCGTCAGCACCCAGATCTCGCGCGGCACGTTCGACGAGCGCACCATCTGCGCCTGGCTCAGCAGCGACTTGGTGCTGCCGTTCACCACGCCGGAGAACCAGAACCAGGACAGCTGCCCCGAGACCAGGAAGACCATGAACGGGTCGGTGAAGCTCGGGTTGCCGCGGGTGAAGATCTTCGTGAAGACGATGAAGTACACAAAGCTCATCAGCAGCGGCTCGAGCACCGTCCACACGTAACCGAGCACCGAGCCCGCGTAGCGGATCTTCACGTCGCGCTTGACCAGCAGGAAGAGCATCCTGCGGTACTCCCAGACCCGCTTGGCCCGATCGATCGGCCCGAGCCGCGAGGAGTCCGTGGCGAATCCGCCCAGCCGTCCGTGCAGCGAAACCGTTGTCACCGCGTCGCCCCCCTCTCGTGCGGGCGCTCGCCCGCGAGCGCTACGCCAGCGTAAGTCCGGCGGGGTCGGCCGTGAGCCGAAAATCGCCCGCCCGCGCGGGTCGGCGCCGGCCGCGGGACCGGGCGCGGGACCGGGCGCGGGACCGGGCGCGGGACCGGGTCAGCCGCGCGGGTCAGCGCCAGCCGGTGCGGCGCAGCAGCCGCAAGGAGGCGGTCATGACCTGGGCGAAGCGCTCGTAGCCCACCTTGCCCGGTGGGGCCAGGTTCATCAGCCGCTGCCGGGCGAGCGTCTGCGGCTCGGTGTACTTGAGCAGGCCCTCGGCACCGTGCCGGTGGCCCAGGCCGGACTCACCGACGCCGCCCATGGGAGCGTCGACCGAACCCCAGGCCGCCGCGTACGCCTCGTTGATGTTGACGGTGCCGGCGTGCAGCCGCGCCGCGGCCTCGCGTCCCCGGCGCAGGCTCTTCGACCAGACGCTGGCGTTCAGGCCGTAGACGGAGGCGTTGGCCCGCTCGATCGCCTCATCAAGGTCGCTAAATCGATAAATTGATACGACCGGGCCGAACGTCTCGTCGCCGAAGCAGCGCACGGTCGGCGGGACGTCGGTGAGCACCGTCGGCTCGTAGAACAGCGGTCCGAGGTCGGGGCGAGGCCGGCCGCCGGCGAGCAGCGTCGCGACCGTTGGCGAGCGCGTCCTCGACGTGCGCAGTGACGACCTCGAGCTGCTCGGGAGAGGTCAGCGAGCCCATGTCGTAGCCGTAGTCGTAGCCGGCCCCGAGCCTCATCGTCCTTGACGGCCTCCACGAATCGGGGCACGAACGCGTCGTAGATGCCGTCCTGCACGTACATCCGCTCGATCGAGATGCACAGCTGGCCGCAGGAGGAGAAGCACGCGCGCACGGCTCCCTCGACCGCCGGTCCAGGTCGGCATCGTCGAGGACGACCATGGCGTTCTTGCCGCCGAGCTCCATGGAGAGCCGATCAGCCGGGCAGCCGGCCTGGGCGGCGACCTTCTTCCCGCTCGCCGTCGAGCCGGTGAACATGAGGTAGTCGGCGTACTCGATCAACGTGTCGCCGATGGTCGAGCCACGGCCCAGCACCATCTGCCAGACGTCGGCGGGAAGGCCGGCCTCGCGCGCCAGCGCGAGCGCCCACAGCGCCGTCAGTGCCGTCTGGTTGTCCGGCTTCTGCACGACGGCGTTTCCGGCGATGCAGCGCCGGGATGGTGTCGCCGGCGGCCAGGGCCAGTGGGTAGTTCCACGGCGAGATGACGGTGACCACGCCCTTGGGGTGATGCAGCTCGCGCGCAGACGTCAGGCCCGGCACCAGGCCGGTGCGGCGGCGCGGGCGCAGCAGGCCCGGCGCGGTTCGCGCGTAGTAGCGGGCGGTGTTGGCGATGTCGGCCACCTCGAGGAACGCGTCGCGGCGGGACTTGCCGTTCTCGGCCTGGATCAGGTCCATCAGCTCGTCGCTGGCGTTGAGCACCAGGTCGTGCAGTCCGCAGGAAGACCGCGCGCGCTCGCGCACCGGCCGTGCGGCCCAGGCGCGCTGCGCGGCCCGGGCCCGGACGAACGCCGCCGCGACGTCGTCGGGACGCCGCACTGCGGCATCGTGGCCAGTTCGGCACCGGTGTACGGCGCGTGCGTCGTCAGCGTGTCCGTGGAGCTCGACCGGACCTGATCGAGCAGCCGGCGCGCTGCACCGTTGGCCAGGACCGGGGGCAGGCCGGTCGCGATGCGGTCCTTCTGGGGCTCGACAGCGGTCATCCCTCCATAGTGAACCACGTTCAGTAGCGCGTCCACCCACGTCCCGCCCGACCTTGTGCGGGGCAGGGCCGTGGACGCCGGCGGCCCAGCGGCCCTGGGCCGCACAAGGTCGAGGGTCAGCTGGCCGCGCGAAGGGGCGCGAGCGCCTGACTCACGCGCAGCAACTCGTCCAGCATCGCCTTGGCCGAGCCGACCGCCAGCTCGTCGGGCTGCAACCGGCCGTCGACGATCGAGTTGGAGACGAACGGCAGGGCCACCGAGCCCGGCAGCGGGAACAGGTTCAGGGTCGTGACGACCGGCTTGAGCGACTGCACCGCCCGCAGGCCACCGGACAGCCCGCCGTAACTGACGAAGCCGACGGGCTTGTAGGCCCACTCGCTGTGCAGGTAGTCCAGGGCGTTCTTCACCGGCGCGGTGAAGGTGTAGTTGTACTCGGGCATCACGAACACGAAGGCGTCGGCAGCCTCGACCCGCGCGCTCCATTCCCGCGTGTGCTGGTGCTCGTACTGACGCAGCCGAGGGTGCTTCGGCTCGTCCATCAGCGGCAGCGCCAGCTCGGCGAGGTCGGTGACGGCGACGTCGAAGCCCCCGTGCTCCTCGGCCAGCCGGACGAACCAGTCGGCCACGACAGGGCCCACCCGTCCCGGACGGGTGCTCGCGACGATGACCTGCAGCCTCGGCATGGGGAGTCCTTCCCAGGGTCGTTAACGTTGACGCGTCAAACTTAGCATAGCTACATGACGTGTCAAGAATCTGTATGCTGGGCCCATGACCCGATGGCTCAGCGACGACGAGCAGCGCGCCTGGCGCGCGTACCGGCGCATGGTGCTGCTCGGTCGACGCCGAGGTCGCCCGGGACCTCGGCCCGGACAGCGGCTTGTCGATGCCCGACTACCAGGTGCTCTCCGCACTGTCGGAGGCCGCGGACCAGCGCTGCCGGCTCTCCGAACTCGCCACCAACATGCAATGGTCCCCCAGCCGGCTCTCGCACCACGTCAGCCGGATGGAGCAGCGCGGCCTGGTCCGCCGGGCCGGGTGCGAATCCGACGCGCGGGGCGCCTTCGTGGTGGTCACCGAGCGGGGCCTGGACGCGATCCGCAGCGCCGCGCCGGACCACGTCGCGTCGGTCCGCGAGCACATGATCGACCTGCTGACGCCGGAGCAGATCACCTCCCTGACCGAGATCTGTGAGACGGTGATCGCCCATTTCGGCGAGAAGTGCCGGACACCTGGGCAGGCCGCCCCGGGGTGCGCAACTCAGGTCAGCGACACGCCCGGCCAGTCGGCGAAGGACCGCCCGGTCAGCCGCTCGTACGCCTCGACGTAGCGGCCGCGGGTCGCCGCGACGACGTCGCTCGGGCAGCGGCGGGGGCGGCGTCCCCGCCCCGGTCCCAGCCGGACGCCGGCGAGAGTCAGCCAGTCGCGCACGTACTGCTTGTCGAAGCTCGGCTGCGCCCGGCCCGGCTGCCAGCTCGTCGGCCGGCCAGAACCGGGACGAGTCCGGGGTGAGCACCTCGTCGGCCAGCACCAGCTCGTCCGGTGCCCGGGTCGCGGCCGAACTCGAACTTGGTGTCGGCCAGGATGATGCCGCGGTCGGCGCGATCTCGGCGGCGCGGCTGTAGATGCGCAGCGTCAGCTCGCGCAGCCGGTCGGCGGTCTCGGCGCCCGACGCGTGGCCGCCGACCGCCTCGAAGGAGACGTTCTCGTCGTGCTCGCCCAGCGCGGCCTTGGTGGCCGGCGTGAAGATCGGCTCGGGCAGCCGGTCGCCGTCCACGAGGCCCGGCCGGCAGCGCGATGCCGCACACCGCGCCGGTCGCCCGGTAGTCGAGCAGGCCGGACCCGGTCAGGTAGCCGCGGGCGACGCCTCGACCGGCATCATCTCCAGCTCGCTGGCACACCATCGCGCGGCCGCGCCACTCGGCCGGGATCAGCGGATCGTCCACGCTGATCAGGTGGTTGCGGCGACGAGGTCCGCGAGCCGGCCGAACCACCAGACCGTCATCGCGGTGAGGATGCGCCCCTTGTCGGGGATCGGGCTGGCCAGGATGTGGTCGAAGGCGGAGATCCGGTCGCTGGCGACCATCAGCAGCCGGCCGTCGCCGGTGCGGTAGAGGTCGCGGACCTTGCCGCTGTGCAGGTGGGTCAGGCCGTCGGGCAGAGCGCTCACGTCCCGATCCTCGCAGCCTGCGCACCGATCGCGCACGCGGCCGCCGGGCGCGGTGCGGACCCGAGGCGATTAAGTGACCGGTCCCGCCCTCTGGCGTCTGCTCGAACCGACGGACTCGAGTCGGACGCGCGTCGAGGGCGGGACCGGATCGGATGTTGCGGCCGCCAGGACTACGGTCGCAACATGCCTGCAGGTGGGCCTGAGGTCACCACCACCAGTCGTACGCGGTCATCGTGGGCCCGCTCGAGGCGGTCCCGGACGACCCGCTGGACGAACTCGCGGTGACGACGGTGGTCGGCGTCGACGAGGCAGCGGTCGCTGCGGACGCAGAAGAGACAGCGGCAATGCCGAACGCAACGACCATTGCCATTGCGGCAAGAATCCTGCGTAGGATCGAATGTGTCACTTTTCGTCCCCTTCGTTCCGGACGGCCGCGGTCTTGGGCCATCTACCTCCCCGCGCTGCCGGCGCCGCGAAGACGCACTACTCATAGGATTCAATGGGGCGGAGCACATGACAAATCCTCCAAGTGGCAGCTAGTTGCCTGGCACGAACTACCGGACGGCACGAATGGGCGAGACCGAGGAGTTCGGCGACCTCGAGGTCGCGCTCTATCGGTCGCTGCTGACGGCGCCCGGCCGACCGCGAGCCAACTCGCGGCGCTGCTGGGCCGACCGGCCGACGAGGTGGACAAGCTGCTGGATCACCTGCGCGCCATGGGGTTGATCCGATCGCACGCGCGCGGCGGACTGGAAGCGATCAGTCCCATGCTGGCCGAAGCCACCGTCCTCGGCGCGGAGGACCTCGAACTCGCCGCCCGGCGGGCCGCGCTGGAAGCCCGGCGCAACGCCATCCGCCGGTTGGTTCCGGACTGGAACACCGCGCTAACCACCATCGTGCGCGACACCGCCGTCGACGTCATCGCCGATCCCGCGCAGATCGGCAACGTGCTCATGCACTACGCCGACCAGTGCCGCGAAGAACTGCTGTCGGTGGCACCGGGCCGGCTGCCCAAGACGCGCATCGACACCCGCACGCGCATCGCGAACCTGTACTCGGCTGCGGCGGGGCATCAAGACCCGCGCGCTGTACCAGCACACGGCCGCGCGCGACCGTCACACCCGCTCGTACCTCACCGAACTCGCGGACAACGGGGCCAAGATCCGGTTTGCGGCGGCGGTTCCCGGTCGCAGCCTGGTGATCGACCGCGACGTCGCACTGCTCCCCATCCCCGGCGACGAACCCGGCGCGCAAGGCCTGGCCGTGGTCCGGGAGCCGCAACGTCATCGCCTGGGTCGTCGCTACGTTCGAGCAGCTCTGGTCCGAGGCCACGCCGCTCGAGGAGGTCGTCATCCGGCAGCGAGCGACGAGACCGAGCTGGACCAGACCCGGGCGGCGATCCTGCGGCTGATGGCCGAGGGAGAGAAGGACGAGGCGATCTCGCGGCGGCTGTCGATCTCGGTGCGCACCTGCCGCCGGCACATCGCCGACTACATGTCCCAGGTCGGCGCGACCAGCCGCTTCCAGGCCGGCGTGATCGCGGCGCGAGCCGGGCAGATCGAGGGCCCCTCCGTCGAGTAGCCGTCAGGTCCGCAGCACGTTGGCGAAGATCAGCCAGGCCAGCAGCGACTTCGCGGTCAGGCTCAGCACGATGTAGGCGACCTCGCCGTGACGTAGTCCCGCCACCGGCCGACCTCGCGCGTACTGCAGCGCCATGTTGACCGCGAAGCTGAAGAACAGCACGAACTGCACGACCGTGATCGCGTACACGAAGCCCGGAACGGTGGGCGGCTGCGCCAGGTAGACCGCGATCAGCGCCCAGGGCACCAGCGCCGATCAGCGAGCCGAACCAGAAGGCGCTCCAGTCGGCGGTGCCGGGCCGCTGCTGGCGCTCCATCAGCAGCCCGAACAGGATCATCGCGGTGTTCGCCGCGAACAGCGCCACGACCGCCGCGAGGTCGCGGATCCCGACGAACAGGCCGATGAGCACGATCATGATCGACGCGCTGACCGAGTACTCGATCCAGCGGGCGTAGTTGGCGCGTCGGTCCAGGCCCCGCTCGTACCAGCCGGTGCAGCCCGGCGCGGCGACCAGCGCGTGGTCGAGCGCCGCGAGCAGCAGGAAGCAGGCGACCGCCGGCCCGATGCGCAGCGAGAACAACGTCTCCGGCAGCGGTCGCTCCGGTGACCGTACCGGGTCGTCGCGCAGGAACGAGGCGGTCACCGGCAACGAGAGGCCGTTGCTCGCCACCAGCATGAACGGCCCTCGGCCGCGAGGATCACGGACGCGATCACGTTGAAGGCACGTAACCTGCGGTAGCGCTGCGCCTCGGGAACGGCTCGCAAGTGCCTGCCGGGTACGGTGATGACGGCCATGGCCCCCTCCTGATGGTCCGCTACCGCCGACCCTGCAGACCGGCGAGCGTGCCGGCCAGTGTCCGAAGTCCTCAAGATCCGGCCGGGTTCGCGGCCCGTCCGGCATTCGCCCGACGCGGCCGAGACCGAGGACGAAGGGCTGGCTCGCGGTGGAGACGGCAACCCTGCCCACCGGAACCGTTCGCTTCTGGCTGTGTCGGTGCGTCGCACCGAAGACTCGGCGATCGAGAAGTTGCGGTGGCAAGTCGGCACCTGAGGACCGGTCCACGAGACCGCCGAAGGGTCGGCTTCACGCGGGGGTTGCACGGTGCCGACCTACCGGCTTGCGCCGCACTAGCGTCAGGGGAGGCGCAATGTCGACTGAAATAACCGCGTTCGCTTCGGCGGTACGCGGTGGCGGAGGTTCGCCCTGGTGTTCGGGGCCTCCTTCGGGCCATCGCCACGGTTTTGGTCCTGATGGCCACGGGGGTGCTCGCAGCACCGGTGACGATCTCCGGCACGGTCTTCCAGGTGAAAGCTGACAGCTTGGTAGCCCACCCACCGGCGCACGGACCGGCGTTCATCCAGTACGGGTACGTCGACCAGGGCGGCAGCGGGTGCTACCGGTGTGGCTGTGACCGACCTGCCGGCCGGCGGGGTGCTGACCAACCTGGACCAGACCGTGTGCGGCCGGACCGGCTCCCGGGCGGTATGGCGTTCCTGGTGGTCACCTTGAAGGCCGACTCGGCCGATGCCACCGGTGGACTGGTTGTCGACGCGACCAGCCTGAACGGCGCGACGGCGACGTTCCACAACATCCAGATCGGGGTGCCCGCCCCGAACGGCGTCCCGGACCCGAATGCGCGTGGGAACTTCGCGCCAGACGGCTGACGGCGTCGCGATCGACACCCTCGACGCAGCAGGCCGTCTACACCCAGGCAGGGACGTTCAAGCTCACCAACCTGCGCCTGAATGCGCAGCTGTCGTCCACCTGCCCGTACTGATCGACACAGCTCTATCCGTTGCGGTCCCGGCCGGCGATAGTTGGCCGGCGACCGCGACTCGCAGAGAGGACTCTGCGACGCACTTCGCTGACGCTGCCGCAGTGCGAACCGCTCGCCGCGCGCCACCATCGGCTGCGCTCCGCGCGTCTGGCCTTCCGCGCCTGGCGGCATACCCGTCCTTCTGGGCGGGCGTGTGGGCGATCCTCGGCGGCGCGCTGATCGCCTACGTCCCGGCGACCGCGTTCAAACTGTTTCTCGTCGCCAACTCGTCACTCATCATCGGCGTCCTCGTCGGCGCGCTTGTCGGCTTCTTCGGCCTGATGCTCTGGTTCGCCCGCCCGCTTCGGGTGGTCCTCGGCGTACTCATCCTGCTGCTGTCCCTGGCCTCGTTCCTCACCTCCGACTTCGGTGGACTGCTCGTCGGCATGCTGATGGGACTGGTCGGCGGCTCGCTGGCGCTCGCCTGGGTGCCCACGAAGGTGACCTGGCGGGAACGGCGGCGCGCCCACAAACTGGCGCAGAGCGCCGAGCCCGCCCTCGCCGCGGCGACGGTCGTCCCGCCCGAAGCGGCCCCCGAGGACGTCACGGACACCGCCGACGCCGGGGAGATCGCGAACGCCGGGCTGACTGAGGCAACACCCACCCTCACCACCGACCTGCTCGGCACCGACGGCACCGACCGTCCGGCCGCGCCGGCAACCGTGGACGACGAGCCCGAGCAGGACCGCGCGGCGCACGTCACCGAGCCCGCCGCAACCGGTACCCGCCATCGGACCTGGTGGCGGCGAGCCCGTCGGCACAACGCCCACCTCCACGACGTCCAGGGCGACTGAACCCATGAACCGGGAACGGGACGCCGCCGCCGGGGCCAGACCCTATGCACGGGTCGGCGCGCTCGCAGCCGCCACGCTGGCTGCCGCCGTGTGCACCATGGCGACAAGCGTGGCTGTCGGCTACGCGAGCGACCCGACCGGCATCGCCGCGGCGGCGGCGTCCACGGATCCCAGCGGCGCGCCCACGCCCACCGATGTCCCGGCGTCGGCAACTCCCAGCCAAACAGCTCCCAGCCAGACAGCTCCCACGCAACCGGCGCCCAGCCAGACGGCCTCAGGCAGCCCGACCGCGACGCCGTCGACGGACCAGGGCACGACCGAACCGCCCGCGCCCCCGACGTCCACGGCCACCCTGCCCACCGTGCCCACAGCGCCCACGCCGGCGCCGCGGCTGGCCGGGCAAGCGAGCACCGCCGCGGCGGACGCGGCGGCCGACCTCACCCTGACCGCGCGCAGCTTCGACGCGGTCGGGCTCGCCTACGCCGGGACCGTCACCGTTCCCGGCCCCTCGGTGACGTCCAGGTGCTGCGCCTGACCACGACGAGCGGTTCGCTCACCGGGCTGCAGCTCACCCGGGCGTGCACCGGCGGCGTCACCACGGTCACGTCGGCGACCTCGGCATCGCTGGGCAACAGCACGTTCGACGCGACGAGCCTGGCCGTGACCGTCGGCGGTACCGCTCTGACGTTCACGGCCGCCGCCCCGCCGACGACGCCGTTCCCGTCCGAGATCGTGCTGCAGGACGTCAGGCTGAGCGCCACCACCGTGTCGGCGAGCACGCTGAGCACGTCGTCGCTGAGCACCCGCGCCACCACCTGCTGATCACACCGTGACCTGCCCCACCCCGGCCGTGTGACCCGGCGCGCCGACGGCGATCCGCTGCCGCCGAGCGCTGTGCCGTCGCTACGCTTCTGCATCGTGCCCTCACGCAGAACTAACCGAGCGGCGAGGCCGCCGTCTCCGGGCGAGCCGCCGGGCCATGGCGAGGATCGGGGCCAGACTGGGGCGGACATGCACACGCCGGACCCGGAGCAGCGCGCCACGGCGGCAGGCATCGCCGAGTGGGCGATGAACCGACTCGCCGACCGGGACGGATATGCCCGCAGCAGCGACCAGCGGCTGCCTGCCATCACCGAGACCGGGATCGGGGTCTCCGGCGCCTGGGCGGCGCTGCGCGATCAGGTCCTGGCCAGCGCCCGGGCGACCGACCACCCCCGGTACCTGGCTTTCGTCGCCGGCGCCCCGTCGGTGCTCGCCGTGCTCGCCGACATGGCCGTCTCGGCCGCGGGCGTGTACGCCGGGTCCGAACTCGAGGCCGGCGCCGTGGTCGCCGCCGAACGGACCGCATTGCGGTGGCTCGCGCACCTTGTCGGCCTGCCCGCCGCCGCCCACGGCGCGTTCGTCGCGGGCGGCTCCATGGCCAACCTGAGCGCGCTGGTCGTGGCACGCGACACCGCGCTTCGGCGCAACGGCCGCCAGCCCGGGCTGATCGTCGTCGGCGCCAGTGCACACTCCTCGGTCGAGGCCGCCGCAGGCGTCATGGGGTGCCGGCTGCTCAGGGTGGGCGACGTCGACAGGCCGTTTGGGCGCAGGCGCTGCGCGGCGCGCTGCAGTCGGTCGAGGCCGACGACGTGGTCGGGATCGTCGCGACCGCCGGGGCGACGAACACCGGCGTGATCGACGACCTGGAGGGCGTCGCCGGGGTGTGCGCCGAGTTCGGCGCCTGGCTGCACGTCGACGCCGCGTACGGCGGGGCGGCCCTGCTCGCCGAACGCGCCCGCCCCCTGTTCGCCGGCATCGAGCACGCCGACTCGGTGACCATCGACCCCCACAAATGGCTGTTCACGCCCTTCGACTGCGCCGCGGTGCTCTACCGGGACCCGGAACTGGCGCGGGCCAGCCACGCACAGCGCGCGCCGTACCTGGACGTGGTGGCCGGTCCGCACTACGACAACCCCGCCGACTACGCGCTCCACCTGAGCCGGCGCGCCCGCGGCCTGCCGCTGTGGATGTCCCTGGTCGCGCACGGCCGGCAGGCCTACGCGCGCTCGGTGACGGCCTGCCTGGACCTGGCCGACCACGCGGTCGAGCGGATCGCGGACAGCGGCTGCCTGAGCCTGGCGGCACCGCCGCACTGTCCGTGGTCGCCTTCCGGCGGGCCGGCTGGTCCGCCGCCGCCTACGACGAGTGGTCCCACGCGGCGCGCAGCGAGGGTTCGGGCTGGTCACGCCCGACCATCGTGGACGGCGGGCCCGCCCTGCGGTTCTGCTTCGTCAACCCGCTTACGTCCGACGCGGACGTCGACTGATCCTCGAGCGCGTCCTTCTGATTCGGCGTCGGTTTCCAGGATCGGCTAACAGATCCCGTCAATCACGTGTTTCGAGATGCCAGCTGGCTCAGGTGTCGCGATACCCGCGGCGCATGGGTAGCAGGTGAACGCGCCGGCGGCTCGGCCCAGAAGGCCGTGGGTGCCCCAATGCCGGTCGTGAGATGCGCGAGCCGAGCCTGTTGATACGAGGGGAACGGTGGTTGTCGCTGCGAACGCGCCCTCGCGTTCCTGCGATCGCCTGTCCGTGCGCTCCGTCCGGTGGCTTCGGCCGTGGATGCTCACGGTCGTACGTGTCTCACTTCTTCACCGGCGAGGCTCGACCGTGACGTTCTAGCTGATCCTGGTATCGGGCCTGACGGTCTTCTTCGCTCGCGCAGCTGCTCCGGCTGAGCATCGCGGTCGGGCAGCGCCCCGCCAGCGGCGTACGGCACTGTTGTTCCTGCTCGCCTCGGTGACCTGCTCCTGGGCCGCCGGCCGTGGCCCTGTCAACGCCGGCGGGGTGGCCGGACCTGGCGCACTTCCCGGCACCGGGGCGAATGGCTGTTCCTCGCGTCATTCATCACGATGGCGGGCTATCTGATCTCGAGCGCCGAGCCGGGCGTGCCGCTCCGCTGGTCACGTGGCTGCACGTCACGTGGTCTGCGGTGGCACGGTCTCGTTGCGGCAGCCTGCTCCTCGGCCCGGTCGGCGGCGGCCTGGCCATGACGCGCTCGGGCTGTTCCTCGCGCTGCTCTACCCGCTGGTCGACCTGGCCCTGGCCGTGCTGGTGATCGGCCAGGGGCTGCTGCGGCTGCGTGAGAGCCTCGCCGACACCGCGCTCTGCCGAGCGCGTTCCTGCTGTTCGCCTTCGCCGACTCGCAACTTCGTCACCGACCTCGCGCACGGCACGTACCACTTCTCCGCGTCAGCGACGTGGCCTGGGGCTCGGGTTCGCCCTATCGTCGACGCCGCCTGCCGAGCCGACCGGGCCCGCCCGGGTACTGCCCCGGCCCAGGGCCGCCACCGTCATCGCCGCGGCGATCGCGATGACCGTGCTGACGCTGGCTCCGCTGCACGGCATCGGCCTGTACCTGACGATCCGCCGCCGCTGGTCACGCTGCTCGGGGCCGGCGGCCGGCTGGTGCTCGCATTGCGCGAAGCGCACGGCGCGGCCGAGGCGCTGGCGCTGTCGCGCACCGACGACCTCACCATGCTGCCCAACCGCCGGGCGCTGCACGCCGACATGGACGCCGCGCTGTCGAGGCGGCGCGGCCGCTGACGCTCATGCTGCTCGACATCGACGGCTTCAAGGACGTCAACGACACGCTCGGCCACACCGCCGGCGATCGACGTCCTGCGGCTCATGGCGCACCGGTCTGCGCAGGCCGCGCCGGCGCACGCGTCGACGTCGCGCCGGCTCGGCGGCGACGAGTTCGCGCTGATCGTCACGACACCGACCCGATCTCGCGATGCTCGAGACCGCCCACGAGCTGCTGGAGGCGCTCCGCCTGCCGCTGCAAGTCGACGGCATCGAGATCGCTGCCCAGCGCGCTCGATCGGGCATCGCAGCCGCTGCCGGAGCAGGGCCTCGAGCAGCAACGAGCTGCTGCGCCGCGCGGACGTCGCGATGTACCAGGCCAAGCAGCCGCGGCTCGGCATCGCCCTCTACGACCCGATCCACGACGACTTCTCCAAGGCCAAGCTGCGGATCGCCGAGGAGCTGCGCCGAGGCGATCCAGACCACGGCCAGTTCGAGCTCTGGTACCAGCCGCAGATCGACGCGGCGACCCAGGCCCGTGCGGCCTCGAGGCGCTGGTGCGCTGGCGGCACCCGGTCACGGGCTGCTCGTCAGCCCGATCGCGTTCCTGCCCGCAGCACGGCGCGCCGGGCTGATGCCGGCGATCTCAGACGCGGTGGCCGAGCTCGCGCTCGCGCGACCTGCAGGCCTCCGGGCGGCGGGACACGTGCGGGTGGCGATCAACTGCGCGCCGCCCGAGTTGCTCAGCGGCATGTTCCTGCCGCGGCTGCTCGCCGCGGCTGCCGACTCCGCACGCTGCCGCCGGGCAAGCCTGGTCGTCGAGGTCACCGAGGACGTCGTTCATCGCCGAGCCGGAACGGGCCCGGCAGGTGCTCCAGGACGTCGCGGCGCAGGGCTGCAGATCTCGATCGACGACTACGGCACCGGCTTCTCCTCGCTGGCGTACCTGCGCGACCTGCCCGTCGACGAGCTGAAGTCGACCGCTCGTTCGTCTGCTCGATGCGGACCGACCCGCGCACCCGGATGATCGTCGCCTCGACCGTGCAGATGGCCGCGGCGCTGCGATGCGCACGGTCGCCGAGGGCGTCGAGGATGCGGCGACCGCGCTGGAGCTGGGCAGCCTGGGCGTCGACGAGCTGCAGGGCTACCACTTCGCCCGGCCCATGCCTCCGAGCGAGATCCCCGGCTGGGCCGCGACCTGGCGCCGCCTCGGCGCGCCGGGCGGGTCCGCGGACGCGGACGACGTGTGGGCCGGTCAGCCCGGCAAGCAGGTCAAGCGATCCGTCCGAGTCCTGGCGCATCGAGCAGCGGTAGTGCATCCCCATCGGCGATGACCCACTCCGGCAGGGGCGGGACCGAAACGTTCGCCAGGCCGGCGCCGTTGCTCAACAGGCGGTGCGCCTCCGGGTTCTGCCTGCGCTGGAGCTCGGCCATCGCCACCAGGTCGCCGACGAGTGGCACCGTCGCCTGCGAGCCCAGGTACGGCGCGGCAGCGGTGCCCGGGATCGGGCGCGGCACGACGCCGGCCATCGCCAGCAGCCGCCGCACCCGCTCGTCGAGCAGCATCACCATCCAGCGGATGCCGTTCGCGCGCATCGCCTGCACCAGTCCGTGATAGAGCGCGGCGGACGCGAGCGGCGTCACGTCGCGACGGTCCCTGCGGACCGCGAGCGTGGCCACGTCCCAGGTGCGTGACGGGTCTGCGCCTGCGGCGCGGATCGCGCGGGCGCCGTCGATCCCCCATGGCGCGCGCGAGACGTCCTTGACCGTCTTCAGCCCGGCAGGCGAGGGAACGATCAGGCGGCAGCAGCCGACGACACCGCCCTCATGATCGGTCAGCGCCAGGAAGTGCGACGCGTCCTCGTACGGGCCGTACTCGGCGATCCATTGCAGCTCGGTGTTCCCGTAGACCTGAAGGAACACCTCGGCCTCGCATGCCCTGGTGCGCGCCAGCAGCTCGCCGTCAGGACGGAACACCAACCGGTACTGGGCAGCATTCCCCAGCGCGTTCCCCGGCGCATCCGCCAGTGCATCCCCCACCATGTATCCGCCCCCACCGCTCGTAGCGAACCCCTAACGTGGACGTTACAACTTCGCGGACCTCTCCGCAGCTCGAAGATCTGGTCAGGCCCGGGCCAGGTGCGGCTCGGTGGGCACGACGACCAGCCAGGTCCGCGGGTTGCGCAGGAGCGCGGGCACCGAGCCGGTCAGCAGCCGACGCACCCGGTGGCGCCATCCCCGGCACGGCTCGCCGACGACGATCACGCTCGCGTTGCGTGAATGCGCCACCGACGCCAGCTGCGTGACCGGGTTTCCGGTGAGCGTGGCCAGCTCCCACGACACCGGGCAGCCGACGAGCTGCTCGACGAGCTCGGGCAGTACCTGTGCGGCCATGTCGTCCGCCGCGGCGCCCTCGACGTCCAGCAGCGCGACGCAGCTGTCAGCCAGCACGGGCGTCAGGCGCGGAAGCACCATGGCGATGATCAGGTGAGCTCCCAGCTGGGCGGCGACCCGGACGGCTTCGCGCAGCAGCGGCGCGGAGCCGGGCAGGTGCTTGATGCCCACCAGGACCGTCGGTTCGGATTGCCCGCCCATGCCTGTGCCGTCCGCGTGTCCCCATCTCGAGCGCGTGCTGGAAGTCGGGACGTTATCCCAGCCGGGCCGTGCCGTCCACAAGCTCGCTCAACAGAGCGGTCAGCTGCTCGAGCTTGTTCTCGAGTTC
This sequence comes from uncultured Chloroflexia bacterium, assembly GCA_963800275.1. Taxonomy (GTDB): domain Bacteria; phylum Chloroflexota; class Limnocylindria; order Limnocylindrales; family CSP1-4; genus JAFMJV01. Next base: position 21,286 of record CAWDAI010000006.1, on the reverse strand, counting down.
GGTGGCGAAGTCGGCGAGTTGGCTCTGTCGGCCACGGACCAGGTCCAGCTGCCGCTGCACGTTCGGGATCGCTGCCCGGACGATGCGGGCCCGCGCCCGCGCCTCGGTGCTGGTCTGCCAATGCTGCCGCAGGCACTGGGAGACCTGCGCGGCCTCGGCCAGCTGCTTCAGCTCCTCGAGAGACAGGCCGAGCAGGTCGCGCAGGCGGATCAGTTCGCGCAGCCGCTCGACGTCGGCCTGGGTGAACTGGCGGTGCCTGCCTTTGGCCCGCGCGTCCTGCGGACCCTGCTGATCCAGCAGCCCGAGCTCCTCGTAGTAGCGGATGGCTCGCGCGCTGAGGCCGACCTGTTCGGCAACCGCCCCGATGCGCAACCGCTGCTCGGCGCTCATGCTGTCCCCGTCCGAGCCGGCGGTCACGTCTGCGGGTTGCCTTCTGTGGACGTGCCCGGCTCGACGGGCTCGGCACCGGTGGTCGCCCCTGCCGGAACAGTCACCTGGTCGAGCACATCATCGGCGGCATCGTCCTCGCTGTGGTGATAGATGCCGCCGCGCAGCAACGAAGCCACCGCCGCCACCAGGCAGGCGATGATCGCGAACACGAACGCGTACACCAGGGCCGAGTGGAACGGCCCGGAGATCAGCTGAGGGAAGAAGCTGCGACCGGTGATCACGTTCGCCTGTCCCGCCGGCAGCCCCTGCAGCGTGTTCTGGCCCAAGAGCGTGGCCATCGGGTTGTAGCCCAGGAACGAGGCGAACAGCGTCGCCACCGGCGGGAGCTGCGACACCCGCAGCGCGTCGCCCGCCGGTACGCCGTGCGCAACCAACCCGGTCTGCATCGCGTGGGGCAGGTTCGCGGCCAGACCGACGATCATCAGCGTGAAGAACACGCCGATCGACAGCACCATCGCGGAGTTCATGAACGTCGCGAGCATCCCGGCGCCCGCACCGCGCTGGTGCGGCGGCAGGCTGTTCATCACCCCGGCCGAGTTCGGCGAGGAGAACAGGCCCATCCCGATCCCGTTCAGGGCCAGGACCAACGCGAACCAGGCGTAGGAGAAGTTGACCGGGAGCACGATCAGCAACCCGAAGCTCGCGGCCGCGATCAGCAGCCCCCCGGTCGCGAACGGCCGGGCGCCGAAGCGATCGGACAAATAGCCCGACACCGGACCGGCGACCAGGAAGCCGCCGATCAGAGGCAGCATGTAGATGCCCGCCCACAGCGGGGTCTGCGCGAAGTCGTAGCCGTGCTGCGGGAGCCAGATGCCCTGCAACCAGATGATCAGGATGAACTGCAGGCCACCGCGTCCCATCGCCGCGAGCAGCGCCGCGATATTTCCGCCCGCGAAGGCGCGGATGCGGAACAGTTCGAGGTGGAACATGGGCTCGGGCACCTGTAGCTCGATCAGGCAGAACAGCACGAGCACGGCCACGCCCCCGACGATCGTGGCCAGCACGAACGGCGAGCCCCACCCCATCGTCGAGCCGTGGTAGGGCTGGATGCCGTACGTGATGCCGATCATCACCGCGACCAGCCCGATCGCGAACGTGACGTTGCCCCACCAGTCGATGCGCGCGGCCCTGCGGATGCCGACCTCGCGCAGCGAGTGATAGGACCACACCGTCGCGACCACTCCGATGGGAACCGACACGGCGAACACCAGCCGCCACGCCACCGGCGCGAGCACCCCGCCGAGCACCAGCCCGATGAACGAGCCCCCGATGGCCGCGATCGAGTTCACGCCCAGGGCCAGGCCCCGCTGGTTCTGCGGGAAGGCGTCGGTCAGGATCGCGCTCGAGTTCGCGAACAGCATTGCGCCGCCGACGCCCTGCCCCACCCGCATGACGATCAGCCATAGCGCCGCGGCCTGGCCGTGCATCCAGGTCACCGTCAACAGCACGGAAAAGAGGGTGAATACGGCGAAGCCCAGGTTGAACATCCGGACCCGGCCGTAGATGTCGCCCAACCGGCCGAGGCTGACCATCAGAACGGCCATGACCACCATGAAGCCCAAGATCAGCCACAGCAGGTAGCTGGTGTTGCCCGGGGCCAGGGGGTTGATGCCGATCCCACGAAAGATGTTCGGCAGCGCGATCAGGAGGATCGAGGCGTTGATGGTCGCCATCAGCATGCCGAGCGTCGTGTTCGACAGCGCCACCCACTTGTAGTCCATCCGGTGCAGCCGCATCGACACCCCATCCCGCTCGCCCAGGCGAATTCTTACGTGCACGTCAGGTTGGGGCCGACTCTATCGGTCCACGGCACCGCCCCGATCACGGCGTGAGAGCCGACGATCGCGTGCCCGGCCCGGCCGGCTCGCGCAACGCGCAGCAAGCCGCCCCGTAACGGGGTTTCGGCCTAGTTGTCGGCGTCCAGGGAGCGGTCCCACTCGTGGACGTCGGCAGCGTCCCTCGCGGCCTGCAGGGCATCCATCGTCCCGAGCCGCTTGTCCTGGCCGAAGCGGATGCTTTCCCATCCGCAGACGCAAACGGCCTGGGCGATTCCCTCGCCCAGGCCGACAACCTGCGTTTGATGGAGCGGCTCGTCCATTGCTACATCCGGGACGGCGACTCAGATCGGCCGGACGTTCTCCGCCTGAGGACCCTTCGCACCCTGGCCCGGGTCGAACTCCACGCGCTGGTTCTCCTCGAGGCTCTTGTAGCCGTCACCCGTGATCGCCGAGAAGTGGACGAACACGTCCTTGCTGCCGTCATCGGGTGCGATGAAGCCGAAGCCCTTTTCGCTGTTGAACCACTTCACAGTTCCCTGTGCCATTTTCGATGCTCTCCTTCGGTGGAGCCATTGCCGTCCGCGCGCACCGTGCGCGCGGACGCGGTCTTTGCGGTGACGGCTCTCGATGGAACTGAAAGGCGATGAACGCAACTGCAACAATCCTGCGTCGCGCATTTGGCCGAAGGAGGAAGTGCTGACAACCGCTACTCACGGTAGCAGAGTCGGCACCCCCGACCGCCCGCGTTGAGCGGGCTCGCGGCTTGTGGGCCTGGCGCCGCTCGCGCTCAGCGGTCATGCTGGTTGGGATCCGGCGCGCACCCAGCAGGTCGGCGAGGACCGAAAGCCGGACCGTCACATGAATCTCTCCGCAGATCGGCCGCGCGACGCCCTAGCTGTCCGTGAACCGAGGCTGATGATCGCGCATCGGCTCGTGCACGGGGATCACCTGCACGGTGCCTGGTGGCCGCGCAGCAGGAACGTCAACTCCGAGATCACCCCATTGCTCCGCACTCTGACCGACCGCTTTCGAACCGTGCTCGGGGTCGCGCTCAACCGCAACGAATGGCCCGGAGCCCCGTTGACGCTCCAGCTTGCGCAGATCGGGCGGACGAAGATCACGTGGTACGGCCTGGCGGAAGCGAACCTCGTCGTCGCCCGGTTCGACCACCACCGCCGGCTCCGCTTGCTCGTCGTACCGCCGGGCACGGCGGAGGAAGTTGCCCGGACCGCGAGCCAGATGGCCGCGACGCCCGGCAACGCCCTGTCGACCGCCGACGTGCTCGCCCGCGCGGTCGCAGCGCATCCCGAGCCGGCCGGCTGATCCCGCTAGGCGACCGACCAGGTGAGCAGTACGACCGCGACGAACTGGCAGGTGGCGGCGACGCCGACGTACGCGTGGAACACCTCGTGGTAGCCGAACACCAACGGCGCCGGGTCAGGCCGGCGGCGGTGCTAACACAACGCGCCCGCGATGTACAGCAGCCCGCCGGCGGTCATGAGGACGCCCGCCGCCGCTCCGCCGGCGATCCACACGGCGGGGATCGCCGACCCGGCCAGGGCGCCCAGGCCGATGTAGGTGGCGCCGACCAGCCTCTCCGGCGCGTGCATCCAGGTCAGGTGCGCAATCATCGCCACGATGGCGAGCGACCACAGCGCCACGATGCCCGCCAGCCCAAGAGCGCCCGGTAGCGCGAGCAAGAGGCTCGGCGTCGCGGTGCCGGCGATCAAAGCGAAGATCATCGCGTGATCGAGGCGTTGCAGCAGTCTGCTGGCCGCCTGCCCCCAGTTGCCCCGGTGGTACGCGGCGCTGACCCCGAACAGCCCGCTGACCGATCCGACGTACACGCCCACCGCCGCGATTCGCAGCGCGCCGTGGACGGAGACCAGCAGCAACGTACCGACGACCAGCGACGCCTCGAAGAAGATCAAGTGCATCCAGCCCCGTAACAGAGGCTTGGCATAGTGCACGCCTCTGCCGGAGTCGTAGAGGAACTTCGACCGCACCGACTCGTCGACGGGCCGGGGCGCGAGGTTCGCGTGCACGGCACTCCAGGCTCAGCCGACACACCGTATGCATCGCCTTCACCAACATGCCCATCATCACCCGGTCGCGCGCCCGGCGCTCGTGCGCCGGAGATACTCACAGCACAACAGCCGCATGTCCCGCGAATCCCCCGTCGCACCCGACCAGGCACCATGGACCGGACATGCCGTCCCCGATCACCGCCACGCTCGCCGAAACCCTCGACCGGTCGGCGGGCGGTGTCGACCCCGACGCCGCCTACGCCACGTTCACCGAGTGGGTCGCCGGGCAGGGCTTCACGCTGTACCCGGCGCAGGACGAGGCGCTGCTCGAGCTGGCCACCGGTGCGAACGTCGTGCTCGCGACTCCGACGGGTTCCGGGAAGTCGCTGGTCGCGGTCGGCGCCCACTACTTCGCGCTCGCCGCGGGCACGCGCACCGTGTACACCGCGCCGATCAAGGCGCTGGTCAGCGAGAAGTTCTTCGCGCTGTGCGACATCTTCGGCTCGGCCGACGTCGGCATGATGACCGGCGACGCGGCCGTCAACGCCGAGGCGCCGATCCTCTGTTGCACCGCCGAGATCCTGGCCAACCTCGCGCTGCGCAGCGGCGCCGACTCCCCGTTCGGGGTCGTCGTGATGGACGAGTTCCACTTCTACGCCGACCCCGACCGCGGCTGGGCCTGGCAGGTGCCGCTGCTGGAGATGACCAACGCGCAGTTCCTGCTGATGTCGGCCACCCTCGGCGACGTCACCGACCTGGCCGCCGAGCTCGCGCAGCGCACGGGCCGCGACACCCGCGTCGTCGGCACCGCCGCCGAGCGGCCGGTCCCGCTGCACCACTACTACGCGCTGACCCCGCTGCACGAGACGATCAGCGACCTGCTCGCCGGCGGCAACGCCCCCATCTACGTCGTGCACTTCACCCAGGCCGCGGCGCTCGAGCACGCCCAGTCGCTGACCAGCATCAACGTCGCGACCCGCGCCGAGAAGGACGCCATCGCCGAGGCGATCGGCGCGTTCAGGTTCACCGCCGGGTTCGGCAAGGTCCTGTCCCGGCTGGTCCGGCACGGCATCGGCGTGCACCACGCCGGCATGCTGCCCCGCTACCGGCGGCTGGTCGAACAGCTCGCCCAGGCGGGGCTGCTGAAGGTCATCTGCGGCACCGACACCCTCGGCGTGGGCATCAACGTCCCGATCCGCACGGTGGTGTTCGCGGCGCTGTCCAAGTACGACGGGCAGCGGCAGCGCCAGCTGCAGGTGCGCGAGTTCCTGCAGATCGCCGGCCGCGCCGGCCGCGCCGGGTTCGACACCGCAGGCACGGTCGTGGTGCAGGCCCCGGAGCACGAGGTGGAGAACACCCGGGCGCTGGCCAAGGCCGGCGACGACGCGAAGAAGCGCCGCAAGGTCGTCCGGAAGAAACCGCCGGAGGGCTTCGTCTCGTGGAGCCAGAACACCCACGAGCGGCTGCGCGACCGGTGCCCCGGAGCAGTTGGTGCCGCAGTTCACCGTCACCCCGGCGATGCTGCTCAACGTGATCGCCCGCCCCGGCGACGCGTTCGCCGCGATGCGGGCCCTGGTCGAGGCCACCCACAGCAGCCTGCCGCAGCGGCGCCGGCTGGTCCGTGAGGCGATCCGCGGCTACCGGGCCCTGCTGGCCGCCGGGGTTGTCGAGCGGCTCGACGTCCCGGACGAGCAGGGCCGCACCGTGCGGCTCGTGTCCGAGCTGCCGGTGAACTTCGCGCTGAACCAGCCGCTGTCCACGTTCGCGCTGGCCGCGCTCGAGCTGCTCGACCCGGATTCGGACACGTACCCGCTGGACGTCGTGTCGGTGTACGAGGCGACCCTGGACGACCCGCGGCAGGTGCTGTCGGCCCAGCAGCGCAAGGAGCGCGGCGAGGCGGTCGCGGCGATGAAGGCCGAGGGCATCGACTACGACGAGCGGATGGAGCTGCTCGCCGACGTCAGCCACCCGCGCCCGCTCGCGGATCTGCTCTCGGGCGCGTTCGCCATCTACCGGCAGACGCACCCGTGGCTGAGCGAGGAGGACCTGTCGCCGAAGTCGGTGGTGCGCGACGTGTGGGAACGCGCGATGACCTTCACCGAGTACGTCTCCTTCTACGGCCTCTCGCGCAGCGAAGGCACCCTGCTGCGGTACCTGACCGACGCGTACCGGGCCCTGCACTCGGGGGTGCCGGAGACCGCCCGCACCGATGCGGTCGACGACATCGTCGAGTGGCTGGGCGCGCTGGTCCGCCAGACCGACTCCAGCCTGCTCGACGAGTATGGTAATGCTTCGATAAATGTATTCCCGCAGATCGCGCGGATTTCCGCAGAAAGAATCGAAAACTTCAGCGTAAATCAGCGGCATCAGCGGGAATTTTTTTCCAGGTAATGCTTCGATAAATGTTTTCCCGCAGATCGCGCGGATTGACGCGGAAACAATTTAAAACTTCAGCGTAAATCGGCGGCATCAGCGGGAAATTTTTTACAGGTAATGCTTCGCTTAATGTTTTCCCGCAGATCGCGCGGATTTCCGCAGAAAGAATCGAAAACTTCAGCGTAAATCAGCGGCATCGGCGGGAATTTTTTTCCTGGTCGTGCTTCGATAAATGTTTTCCCGCAGATCGCGCGGATTTCCGCAGAAAGAATCGAAAACTTCAGCGTAAATCAGCGGCATCAGCGGGAATTTTTTTCCAGGTAATGCTTCGATAAATGTTTTCCCGCAGATCGCGCGGATTGACGCGGAAACAATTTAAGACTTCAGCGTACATCAGCGGTATCAGCGGGATTTTTTTTCCTGGACCTTGAACTTAAACTCGTCCGAATAAACATTTACTTTTCGTTTCATAGTCCTGTTTTTTGTTTACATTTTTTGTAAACCTATTTCAGGACAAGTCAAATAGATCCGTTCAAAGCCCCGCCGTCCCCCCGTCCCCACGTACTCCCTCCGTCTCCCAAAATACCGCCTGCATTTTTCAGAAACTCGTCATTTAGTTCTATTTTTGTTATCCAAAGCAGACTCCCGTGACTGAGAATTCAAAGAAAAAATACGTCGACACACCGCTGATGAAGCAATATTTCAATATCAAGGCGAAACATCCTGATGCGGTGCTGCTTTTTCGTGTTGGTGATTTTTATGAGACCTTCGGCGACGATGCCATCCAGGCTGCCGAGATCCTTGGGATCACCCTGACCCGGCGGGCAAACGGTTCTGCATCCTATGTTGAACTGGCCGGTTTCCCCTACCATGCCCTCGACACGTATCTCCCTAAACTGGTCAGGGCAGGGCAGAGGGTGGCCATCTGCGACCAGCTTGAGGATCCCAAACAGACGAAAACGATCGTCAAACGTGGCATCACCGAACTGGTCACCCCCGGGGTGAGCCTCAATGAGAACGTGCTCGAACATCGGGAAAATAATTTTCTGGGAAGTGTCTTTATGGAGAAGAAAACCGCCGGGGTGGCTTTTCTCGATATCTCCACCGGTGAATTTCTGACCGCCGAGGGCAGTTTCGAATACATCGACAAACTTCTGAGCAGCTTTCAGCCGAAAGAAGTGCTAATCGAGAAACGGCGACAGAACCAGTTCCGGGAAGTGTTCGGGAACCAATACTATGTTTCGTCCCTCGACGACTGGGTCTTCACGGAACAGAATGCCAGTGAACGGTTGCTGAAACAATTTGAAACGTCTACCCTCAAAGGTTTCGGCGTCGACAATCTCCAGTATGGCGTGATCGCGGCCGGGGCCATCCTTCAATACCTCGAAATCACCGAGCATCACCATTCCGGACATATTTCGAGACTCTCCAGGATTGAAGAAGAGCACTATGTATGGCTCGACAGGTTCACCATTCGCAACCTTGAGATTTTCAGGGCGATCTATGATGAAGGCAAAGCCCTGATCGATATCATGGACCGCACGACCACCCCCATGGGCTCGCGTCTACTCAGGCGCTGGCTGGCCCTTCCTCTTAAGGATATCCCGCCCCTCGAAGAACGGCTCGATATGGTGGAGTATTTTTTCAACCATGAGGATCAGGCGGAAGTTTTCAGGGGACGCCTCAGGGTGGTGGGCGACCTGGAAAGGGTCATCTCCCGCGTTGCCCTGCGGCGAGTCACCCCGCGTGACCTGATCCAGCTGAAAACGGCCCTCTCGACCATCGGCCCGCTGATGGACCTGTGCCGCGATTCTGGCGTTGAAGCCCTGGCTGGACTTAGCAGGGGACTCAATCCCTGCGAGGAGGTGCAAAGCCGGATCGCGAGGGAGGTGGTCAATGATCCCCCGAATCTACTAAACAAGGGCGGTGTGATCGCGGCCGGCGTATCGGCCACACTGGATGAACTCAGGGAACTGATGCATTCGGGCAAGGATTACCTGCTTAAACTCCAGCAGCGGGAGAGCGAACGGACAGGCATCTCTTCCCTCAAAGTGGCCTACAACAATGTTTTCGGGTATTATATTGAAGTGCGGAATACCCACAAGGATAAGGTCCCGGCAGAATGGATCCGCAAACAAACCCTCGTCAGCGCCGAACGTTACATCACCGAAGAGCTGAAGGAATATGAATCGAAAATCCTTGGTGCGGAGGAAAAATGCCTGGCCCTCGAACTTCAGATCTTCCAGGATCTTGTGAATCACGTCGCCGCCTATGTCACTGCCATACAGGTTAACGCCACGGTGCTGGCCAGGCTCGACTGCCTGTTGTCCTTTGGAATACTGGCCCGGGAAAACCATTATGTGAGACCCGGTCTAAATGATTCGGACATCATCGATATCCGGCAGGGCCGCCACCCTGTCATCGAGAAGCAACTCCCCCTGGATGAGAGCTATATCGCCAATGATATCTTTCTCGACCGCAATGATCAGCAGATCATCATCCTCACCGGGCCGAACATGTCGGGGAAATCCGCCCTGTTGAGGCAAACGGCCCTGATCGTCCTGATGTCCCAGGTCGGCAGCTTTGTCCCCGCCGCCGGGGCGCAGATCGGCATGGTCGACAAGATCTTCACCCGCGTAGGCGCTTCCGATAACATCTCCCTCGGCGAATCCACCTTCATGGTCGAAATGCTGGAAGCCGCCAGCATCCTGAATAACCTCTCCGCGAAAAGCCTCATCATCCTCGATGAGATCGGCAGGGGAACAAGCACTTACGATGGCATTTCTATCGCATGGGCCATGGTGGAATACATTCATGAAAATCCGAAGTTCAGGGCTAAAACGCTGTTTGCCACACATTACCATGAACTCAACGAGATGGAAACCTCCTTCCCCAGGGTCAAAAATTACAACATCGCCATCCGTGAACTTGACGATAAGGTGATCTTCCTCCGGAAGCTGGTCCGTGGAGGCAGTGAGCACAGTTTCGGGATCCATGTGGCCAGGATGGCAGGAATGCCGCGTTCGGTGGTGAAGAGGGCAAATGAAATCCTTACGGAACTGGAAAAATCGCATGAAAAGAAAACGCTGACCAAGCCCGTTTCCGATCTGGCTTCACATCGTGAAGGATACCAGATGAGCATCTTCCAGCTCGATGACCCGGTCCTCAAACAAATCCGTGACGAGATCAAAAATGTCGACATCAATAACCTTACCCCCGTTCAGGCTCTGAACAAGCTGTATGAAATTAAAAAACTGACCGGGTTATGAGAAACACGGCCGGCTTTTTCAACCCAGGAAAACGGCGGCTTTCCGGAAAACCTTCTCAAAGGCTTCATCGACCAGATCCCTGATATGGGTCATCTTGAACGGAAAAGGCATTTCGTGAGTATAGGGAAAGTTGAAATCGTACACTTCCATATTCACCGGAAGCCTTTGCCTGCCCGAGAGGGTCGACATGATGCTCTCAGGGGGGATGACCCTGTCGTTTTTCAAGGCCACCGCAAAGATCTGCCGGGCTTGTTTCCGGAAGACCTTCTCCCGGATTTTCTGGAACCGGTCCGGGGCGATCATCGAGCGAAAAGCCATACCAATCTGACTGTCATTGAAGAACTCAGCGAAGACACCGGATGTTTTTATCTTTTCTTCCAACTCGTTTTTGTAGTAATTCTGGATCCGCTCATTGGCCGCCGGGTCTATGATCACGCGCGATATTCCATTCATCTGGCTAAAGAGTGATCCGGCGCAGAACAGGAACACTTTCGATCCTGTCAGCAGACCGCCGGGATTGGAGATCAGCATCACCTGCGCCAGGAGGCCGCCGATGGAATAGGCAAAAAAATCACTCCCCGTCCCTTTTGGAAACAGGGGATGTGTTCCTGTCATCAGCTGGCTGAGTAATAGCTGGAGGTCGTTGGCGGTCTGCAGCCCGGAAAGAAAAAACCGTTCCGGCGTTTCCGTCAGGCGTTCGCTGAGGGCCAGGTTGACGAAGGTGGAGAGATGCGGATCGAGGCCCAGATCCTGGCGACGGAAAATCACCCGGGCATTCAAATGATGAGGATCGAGCCAGTCGGGCAGGCTGCGGTTGATGTGGAAGGATGTCGGAAAGAGGATCACCGGCTTTCCCGTCTCCTCCGCCAGGTAATGCGCCCAGGCCAGGTATTTGTCCCATTTCCGCTCATTGAGGCCGTGAAGCATGATGATCACCCGGTTGCCCTGTCTTTCCCGGGGCATAAAGACGGGATAGACGAAATGCTTGTTTTGCCCGATCTCCTCATCCGATCCCGCACCAGGGATGGACCGGCGTATCAGGGGAAGATAACTGGATTCGAGGGTGCCATTGTTTTCCCCGGATTGAAAGGGGAGAAAATGGATGGTAAGACCGGAATCCTCAATTTTATTGATGTTCACGGACGGATCAAAAGCTTTTAAAAGGGTTTCCTGGCGTTCAGAGAAGTGCATATCCGGTTCATTATTTCTGCAAATTTAGGAGGGGAATGAATGCGAAGCAAAGAATTGGGATTTGGGAGCCTTTCCAGGGGTGAAATTCGCTCATGAGGGGTGAAATTTACGCCTGTGGGGTGAATAACGGATGGGAATGAAAAGTGCGGGGTGAAATATTCGTATAAAATGAATACATTTGTTTGAAAATGGGAGTTGATGACATTTTTTGAAACACGGATACCGGGCTTTCTGACCGACAAGAAGAACACCGTCCGGCAGATCGTTTTCACTGCCGTATTCGCTCTTGTTTTTATTAACCTCTACTCCCCTTTCGGGGTAAATACCTGGTATGGGGTGACCACCCCCCAGTTGTTTTTCTATTCGAGCCTGGTTATCCTCACCGGTCTTTTGGTTATCGCCCTGAGCCGCATCATCATGCTCCGGGTCACCCTTCGCCGGCCTCTGACCACCGGCGGGTACATCGTCTGGATCGTAAGTGAGATCGTGAGCCTTGCCATCGTCTACCTTGTACTGCGGATTCTTTTCGTCTCACAGATCGATGACGTGCTGGCCGCCTTTAAGGAATCCCTTAAAGTGACCTCACTCGTCCTCCTTTTTCCTTATACCCTGACTTTTCTCTATTTTTCATGGCAGGAGAAAAACCGGAAGCTGGCCGAGTTGTCGGAAAGCGGACAACCCAGGGCTTCCAAGCCCATCATGATCTCCTTCAGCGATGAGAAGGGAGAACTGCGGTTTTCGGTGAAGAATGAAGACCTTCTTTACCTGGAGGCGGCCGATAATTATGTGGTCGTTCATTACATGGACGGGACGAAACGTTCCCGTTACGTCATTCGGAACAGCTTGAAGAATATCGAAGAAAACCTGCCCGAAACCCATATCCTCAGGTGCCACCGGTCCTATATGGTGAATTTTGAGCGGGTCAGGATCATCCGGAGGGAGAAGGACGGTCTGGTGCTTGAACTGGACATTCCGGAACGTCAGGCGCTGCCGATTTCAAGGACCTACATTAACGAGGTGATGCAGCTGTTTTCGGCCTTTACCGGCAGCTGACGCCGCCGTAAATTCAGCAAAAAAACTGTTTTTCTTTTGCGAAATCAAAAATTCATTTAAATTTGCAATCCCAATCGGGGAGAATGCCGAGGGTATTCGTCCATTGACAGTATGCGGGAATAGCTCAGTTGGTAGAGCACGACCTTGCCAAGGTCGGGGTCGCGGGTTCGAGTCCCGTTTCCCGCTCTTATTTATTTGGTGATTTGGTGATTTGGTGAAGTTTTGAAGAGGGGAAGTTTTGAAGGGGTGAGGTGATGAAGAGGAGAGGTTTTGAAGAGGGGGAGTTTTGAAGGGATGGATTCCAGTAAGAATATTAAGGATAGGTAAACTGTATTTAGAATGATATTGTTTACCTATTTTCTTTTAGTATCCATACGATCTTTGAATGTTTTGCGACTGGATGAGAAGATAAAGAGGAGTTCCTGCGCTTCTTTCATCAGGGTTATCAGTGAAGGGTCATCTGAAATTCCAGACTCCTTTATGAGTTCAAGCCAGAGACCGGTTTCATCTGTTTCTTCGACCACAATACATAATTTTGAATAAAATTCCCGGTCCGAGCGTGCTCTGCGGGATGCTCTGTAGTTAGCGGCAGCTGAGGTTCCACACCGCAGTAGTTGATCTCCCATAACATTTGCTGCACCCGTATGTGGTAGCTTCTGATAAAACGTTATAACCTCCAACGCGAACAATTTTGTTCGCTCGGAAAGATCCGTTCTATCCATAATTTTGTTACTTTAGAGGCTAATACTAACTCTAGCGAATATTTCGAATTTCTCGAATATGATAGTGATAATCATAAAATCAAAACATCAAAACATCAAAACATCAAAACTTCATAAAATCAAAACATTAAAACATCAAAACATCAAAACTTCACCAAATCACCAAATCACCAAATAAATCCGCCCGGATGGCGGAATAGGTAGACGCGCTGGACTTAAAATCCAGTGGCCAGAAATGGCCGTGCCGGTTCGATCCCGGCTCCGGGTACGCTCTTTTACCATGGCTTTGTTTTACGGGCCATGGTTTTTTTATTTCAGCTCCGTTTGTCCCTGCCGATGAGAAAATAGAGAAGGGCTCCGAGAAATGGCAGGAAGATGATCAGCAGAACCCAGACAATCTTGTCATTACCTTCAAAACGCCCGGTCGCAACGTCGATCAGGGCAAGGAGGGGGAAGAGGGCAATGAAGAAGACGATGAAGAGGATGCTCAGAACGCCCCCTACTCCGAAAAAACATGGTATCATAGGATGTTATTTTGGTGAGTTGTTGTTGCAAGTTAAACCGGAGATACGGAATTTCAAAATAAACTTTAACCTGGCAGTCGATGCCGGCATTGGCTCTTCCACCGGGAAGCGTTTCTGTTCCGGAAGGATTCGTGTGGGGCTTTCAAAAAAAAAGCTGTCCTCCGTAAGACAGCTTTTTTTCAATTTATAAACCAAAATCGCCTGTTTCGCTTTCAACTATCACAGGCCCTGTTTTATTCGCCGCTTTTACCGTAGTTGGGCAGAACGCGGGCACTTGGATCGTTAACGTCACAGTTCTTCCATTGCTTATTGGGCATCCACATGGATGGGACCACTTCGGCCCTTCCCGGAAAATGTTTCTCGAAAATCTCGCGGTACATCAGAGATTCCTTGGAGATGGGAGGCGCATGTTTGTATTTCGCCTGGGCGATGAGAAGATCTTCGTCGGAATAGAGATCTTCGGCATAGGCCTTCAGGTAATCAACCACGCTATGTCCGACGGCGTCCGAGAAGGCAGCCTTTTCGCGGTAAAGGATCTCATGAGGCAGGTAGTCGCCTTCGAAACTCTTCCGCAGAAGGTATTTCCCGATGCCGGTGAAGTTCATCTTCTTCTCCGGGCTGATGCTCATCACGTAATCGACAAAGTCGAGGTCGCCGAACGGGACGCGGGCCTCCAGTCCATTGGATGAAATACAGCGGTCGGCCCGCAGTACATCGTACAGGTAGATTTCCCTGATCCTCTTTTCAGCCTCCTCCTGGAACGCTTCCGGTGAAGGGGCGAAATCGGTGTATTTGTAACCGAAGATCTCGTCGGAAATTTCGCCGGTCATCAGGACCTTGATATCGGTATTTTCGCGGATGTACTTACATACCAGGTACATTCCCACGGAGGCCCGGATGGTCGTGATATCCCACGTCTCGATGTAATAGATGAGGGAGCTGAGGGTATCGAAGATATCCTTCTTTTTGAAAAGGACTTCGGTATGGTCGGCTCCGAGATAATCGGCAACAATGCGGGCATACTTGGTGTCGATGGGACCGTCTTCAATGCCCACGGCAAAGGTGCGGACCGGCTTGTCCATCATCCGGGCGGCGATGGCGCATACCAGGCTCGAATCGAGGCCGCCGCTGCAGAGGAATCCAACCGGGACATCGGCATGGAGCCTCTTTTCCACGCCACGGGTCAGAAGGCGGTTGATGTTCCTGAAGATGGTATCGAGGTCGTCTTCCCTGAAGCTTTTAACGTCCGAAACATCGCGGTAGGGCAGGATCTGCTCCCCGTCGAAATAATGCCCCGGGGGGAAGGGTTTCACCATTTTGCACGATGCGGTGAGGGCCTTCATCTCGCTGGCAAACATGATGTCGCCCTGCGCGGAATAGCCGTAAAACATCGGCCGGATCCCAATCGGGTCACGCGCGGCGAAATATTTCTTTTGCTTAGCATCGTAGAGGACACAGACAAATTCCGCATCCAGTTCCAGGGCAGTCTGCTTCATTCCCTTTTCGAGGAACATGGGGATGATCACTTCACAATCACTTTCCGACTGGAAAGGGAACCGGTCTTCATACTCCTCATGCAGTTCATGGTAATTGTAAATCTCCCCGTTGCATACCAGGTGAATGTGTCCGTATTGAAGCGGCTGATTGCCGTCGTCACTGACATCGATGATCTTGAGACGGTGAAATCCCATCCAGCCTTCCGGACCAAAATCACTGGTCACTGAATTATCAGGACCCCTGTGCTTAACCGATATGAAATCATGCGCCACATCGAGCTTCAACTTTTTGTCCTTCCCTGTATATACCGTAAATCCACACATAAGTCATCACATTTTGGTTTTTTCGACTTCAAATCTTATTATCTGTTATCAATATTGCTCAAAAATAAACAATATGTAATTAATAACCATAAAAAAATAACAAAAAATAAGTTAAAAGATTAAAATACTTACAAATTGATATATTTTAATCTTTATTTTTAAAAATTGTAACCGGAAAAGGGTTTAAAAGGGGGGATGGCTTATACATTGTTAGCTCACCGCCTACAACGGTTGGGTTGCTTGATCAAAAAAGTAAACAAAATCGTGACATGCCTTAGCTTTCACCGCCGGCCGAAGTCTTTTGGGAAGGACTGAGCGGTGGCGCAAAATCAAGCCAAAATCATCCCGGCCTTTACCCATATGGCCAACGGGCACGCAGCATTTGATTCATCCCTGCTGGATTCATGAGTTTTCCGCCAAAGGCGGACCGGTTGGCGGCCACCGAGCCGTGCTGGTAAACTCAGGTCGTGTTTTCGTGGGTTTTATTTTTTACCGGACACGAATGATTGTTTAACGTAAAATTAACACCGTTAAACGATATATTTTTGTTTGAATATTATTTAGAATAAAAGATGAAATAATCCGAAAATACCTAATAGTACAAGGGAAATCGCTTTATGTTATTTTGAAAGATACGAGAATCCATCATGACTCGAAGAATTAAATTTGCAATTTTGTTGAATAACGCCGTATATTTGTTAAACAAAAAAAATAACCAAAAACCTTCACACCATGACAGCACAAGAATTCAGCACCGCCTTAATAAACATGGAGGACAGCCTTGAAAGGTTTGCCTTGAGCCTGACTTCAAACCGGGAGGAAGCCAAGGATCTGTTGCAGGAAACATATCTCAAAGCCCTGACCTACAGGGAAAAATTCGTCGAATTTACCAATCTCAAAGCCTGGGCCTACACCATCATGAAGAATACCTTCATCAACAACTACCGGAAGGCCATGCGGGAGAATACCAAAGTCGACAACACCAAAGATCTGTATTATCTCAATAACTCCAAAGAATCCCAGCTGGTCAAGCCCGATTCCGAGATCCGGATGAAAGAGATCCGTAAAGCCATCGAAAACCTCGACGACGATTTCAAAGTCCCCTTTACGATGCATACAGAAGGGTATAAATACAAAGAGATCGCTGATAAACTTGATTTGAAGATCGGCACCGTGAAAAGCAGGATTTTCTTCACCCGGAAAAAGCTGATGGAATCACTGAAAGATTACAGCTAAAATTTTTTCCCCATATAAAAGACAAACACATCTAAAAATCTTAATAACCTGATTTTCCAATGGAAATTAAAGGGAATACTGTGCTGAAAAACGCTTCAGATGGTTTTTCAGGCTTTGGAGAACTGACGGTTCTCGGTGACGAACATAAGGGTCAGACTGTTACCACGCCACTGCGCGTGGATGCCTTTCAGCTGACCGATAACCAAAAAAAGGAAAAGATCGCCTTTCATTTCCGGGAGATCATGGAAACGCTGGGTCTCGACCTGGAAGATGACAGTCTGCGCGGAACGCCCGATCGTGTCGCCCGGATGTACGTTGATGAGATTTTCTACGGGCTCGATCCCAAGAAAAAGCCCGGGGCCACCCTGTTTGAAAATAAGTACGGTTACGACGGGATGCTGGTGGAAAGAGATATCCGTGTGCATTCCTACTGTGAGCATCACTTTGTCCCGATCATTGGGAGGGCTCATGTCGCCTATTTCTCTTCAGGAAGGGTCATCGGTTTGTCGAAGATCAACCGGATTGTCGATTATTTTGCCCGGAGGCCCCAGGTTCAGGAGAGAATGACCATGCAGATCGCCCTGGAATTGAAAAGCATTCTGAACACGGAAGATGTGGCGGTGGTGATCGATTCCGAGCATATGTGTGTCATCACGCGCGGGGTGAGGGACACCGACAGTTCAACCTTGACAGCTTCCTACCACGGCAAATTTCTTGATCCCGCGATCCGGAATGAGTTTCTGCATTACCTCGGCAGGAAAAGCAGCGATTAGAACAGGTGATAAGTGGGAATATGGGAACCGGCCCCGGCGGAAGATTGATCCGATGCCGGGGCCGGTCGTTTTTTTGTCCTGCCGGGAACTTACCTTCAGGTGTACATGAAGATATAGGTGATAAATCCGGCGCTGTACCCGAGAAGGGCCAGGAGGCTGACCCGCTTCAGGTACCAGAAGAATTCGATTTTTTCCATGCCCATCACGACAACCCCGGCGGCCGAACCGATGATCAGGACGCTTCCGCCCGTACCGGCGCAGAAGGCCAGCATTTCCCAGATGCCGTTGTCTACAGGGTAAAGGGAGATATCGTACATGCCCATCCCGGCGGCCACGAGGGGAACGTTGTCGATCACCGCCGACATCAGCCCGATGATGTAAATGATCAGCCGCTTATCGGCGATGGCATGATCGAGTCCGGCAGCCAGGCTTTTCAAAATACCGGCCGATTGAAGGGCCCCCACGGCCAGGAGGATGCCTAAAAAGAACAGAATGCTCGAGATGTCGATCCGTGAAAGGGCATGAGAGAGTCTCAGGTGCCGTCGCTCTTCATAACGTGAATGCATCAGATCGGTCACCAGCCACATGATCCCCACTCCCAGCAGGATGCCCATGTAAGGCGGAAGATGGGTAATGGTCTTGAAAACCGGCACAAAAATCAGGGAGCCGATCCCCAGGAACAGGACGAAGATGCCTCCGGGCTCGGTCCGGGAGTTTTCCTCAATTTTCTTTTCACTGATCATCAGCCCTCCTTTCACCCGGAACGATTCCAGGATGAGCGGCACGGCCAGCGTCACCACACTCGGGATGAACAGGGCCTTGATGATGTTCCAGCTCGTGATCCGGTTTCCGATCCACAGCATGGTGGTGGTCACATCCCCGATCGGCGTCCAGGCACCGCCGGCATTGGCCGCAATGATCACCATGCTCGCGAACATGACCCGGTCTTTCTTGTCGTCGATCAGCTTTCTCAACAGCGAAACCATCACGATGGAAGTCGTCAGGTTATCGAGGATGGAGGAAAGAAAAAAGGTGGCAAATCCTGTCATCCAAAGCAGGCTGACCTTGTTCTTGGTGTGAATCCACTGGATGATGATCTTGAACCCTTTGTGCGCATCGATCATTTCCACAATGGTCATGGCTCCCAGCAGGAAGAAGAGGATCTGGGAGATGTCTGCCAGGTTTTCCGAAAGGCTCGTTACGGTTTCATGAATATCGTACTCCCCCAACGAAAAGATAACCCACAGCGCAACGGCCATCAACAGGGCAATAGCCGTTTTTCCTACTCGTAGCGGGTGTTCCAGTGCAATGGCTGTGTATCCCGCAATGAAAACAACAATGAGAGATGTGATAAACATAATGGTCGGTTTGGTTGAAAAACGCGTCAAATGTAATCACGAAGCCCTGCCGTTGTCCAGGCACCGCCTTATTTTTGGTAAAAATATTCTCCTTCGGCCGGTCCCGGAACGCTCCCTCACCGGGCACCGGCATTTCTTTCCACTGATGGTGCGGGAGATCGACCAGGAAACGGGGATTGGGTTGTCAGAAGCGGAAACATTTCAAAATGCCGAAAGTTTTCGCAACTGGCGGTGGATGTTTGAATGAAAATCCACATTTTTGCATTTCCAACAACGGTCCACATGAATAAAATCCGATATACCACCTGGATGACCGCCGCTTTCTACCTCTGGCTGGTCGCCCTCTACATCCTCACCGCTCTTCCCGGAAACCCCGGACCCGAGAAATTTTCCGACTCTCCCATACGCTGGGACTATCTTGAACATTTTTTCCTGTTCATGCTCATCCCGGTGTTGTTGATACTTTCCGGCGGGGCCGGAATGAAATTGAAGTCAACGCGGACCGTGGTTTTTCTCATCGCAGCAGGGATCTTTTATGCCGTCGCCGCTGAAGTGCAGCAGATCTGGGTGCCGGGACGGGCCTATAACCCGGTGGATCTCACCCTGAATCTTTCGGGGATGCTCACCGGCATTCCGGCGGGACGGTTTTTCAGGAGATGGTTCGGGCAGAAACAGGCGAAAAAAACCGCCTGACTACCTCAGGGTAAACCGGTAATGGCTACCTGGTTTCCACGTTGGTATTGGCCGGGGAGAGTTGTCTGTTGATCTTCCGGATGAAGGCATCAGGGAACCCTTCCCCGCGAATCAGGATCAGTGTCTGTTCCGCCTCGCTCTTATCCCGGAAGATGCCCTTGGAAATCCGGTAAAACCCGTCCTTCCCCCGTGTGATCCTGACATCGGCAATCTGACTGTATATCCAGCTGTCTGGCCTGCTCTTTACAGCGGTGAGTTGAATGGTGAAGTAAAACTCCGGGTCGGAACCGTCCGTTCCTTCACCCGTCAGGGAGGTGTATTTTGAAAGCGGCATGACAAAGGCGTCGGTGTAGCCGGCCTCCACATAGCGTCCCAGCAAGGAGTGAGCTTCTGCGTAAGTTTCAAAAACACCGGTGACGTAACGATGAAACCCGTCTTGTCCTTCAAAAAGCTGGATGGAAGCCGGATCGGGGAAATCGGGAAAAATGGTCCCGTTCCGGAGGGCCAGGATCTGGATGGTGAAGGGACCATTCATTTCACCGGGACTGAGATCGCTGACGGCAAGCATCCGCTTGAAGGCGGGCTCGTCCAAGAGAATCGCATCGGGAAAACCCTCATCGATCACGGTATTCAGATAGCCGGTAGCCTGACTTTTGCCGGCGAATGCGCCTGCTGTATAAAGGAAGCCGTGTTCCGTCTCGAAGAGCTTCACTTTCATTCCCGATACCTCTGCCGGAAAGGAGGGCTCACGGTCAGCCTTCTTCCCGAGTAGGATATAGTAACGCCTGTCGCGCATCGGCTTCAGGTTTTCCGGAACCTCCAGTTCGCGGATGCTGACATTGCCGTAATGGTTGTTGATCAGGGTGATCTCCACCTGCCGGTTCAGTCTCCGTCCTTCCGGGTTATCTGTCCCGTCGGGATTTTCATTTCGGGCTACATTTTCGTTTTCCCCGACGCCGGATGAGATAAACCGTTCCCGGCTGATGCCGTTTGACACGAGAAAATCAACAACCGACCGGGCACGCTGGCGTGAAAGATTGAGATTATACGTGGTGGATCCTTTGGAGTCGGCATGCCCGCGAACCTGAACGTAGAGGTCGGGGTAGGCGGTCATCACCCGGCAGAGTTTCGCGAGTTCGAACCTGGCCGGGTCGTTGATCTCACTGCTGTCGAAACCGAACAGCACGTTTCTGACCAGGATGTATTTTCCCCCGGTCACCGTTTGGGGGGTCAGGTGCGTTTCCAGCGGGATGGTACCGCGGCCCATCCCGGGTTTGATGCTCAGACCGAGAGTATCAGCCGTATACCGGTCGGAAGTGATCACGACGTGGTAGTCGCCCGGGTTGACCTCAGCGGTATATTTCCCTGTCCGGGGTTCCGGAGTCAGGGTGGAAACCGTATCCCCGCTGTCATTATTAATGACTTCGACCCGTGTCTTGTCGCTGAGTTCCCTGTTGTCATCGGCGGTCAGGGTGCCATCGATACGGTAATTCCGCACCGGTCCTCCGGCGTCAAAACGGATCCATTCCACCCTTCCTTCCGGCAGGGGTTGGTGGGCACTGCAGAAGAGCGCCGAGGTGCCATCGCCGAGGGGGAAGAAGAACAAGTCGTCGTCACATGTGCTGATCGGAAAGCCGAGGTTTGCCGGGACCGACCAGGAGCCCGAAGGTAGCCTGGTGGAATAGAAAAGATCGAAGCCTCCCATGGTGGCATGTCCCATCGAACTGAAATAGAGAGTTTTACCATCTTCGGTCAGGAAGGGCGTCTCCTCACTGTAGAGTGAATTCACGGGTTTGCCTGCATTTGCCGGTTTGGACCAGCTGCCGTCGGGCATGCGGGTGGAGAAGTAAATGTCCATGGCCCCTTCTCCGCCGGGCCGGTTACTGGTGAAGCACAAGGTTCGTTTGTCGCCTGAAATGCAGGCGTGCGTCTCATCCCAGGGGGAATTCACCGGATCGGGCAGGGCTTCCACCGCGCTCCATCGCCCGGCTGTAAAATGGCTCACATACAGGTTTT